>NZ_RKID01000001.1:0-1507825 GCF_003751725.1 Frigoribacterium sp. PhB118
TCCCTGTAGAGGTGGGGGAAAGCTGCTTGCGTCCACTATGTGGTTCCCGAAATACGGTCGGGAACAACTCAACAGACAAGTCGCCACATCTGTAACGGATGGGGTGCATGGTCTGAAACAGACTTCACCACCAGTGATGGTGTGTGGTAAATGTTTCGGCGGCCATAGCGAGAGGGAAACGCCCGGTCACATTCCGAACCCGGAAGCTAAGACTCTCAGCGCCGATGGTACTGCAAGGGGGACCTTGTGGGAGAGTAGGACACCGCCGGACTCCTTTTAGTGCGAACAGCACACGAAACACCAGAAGAGCCGCCCCAGTTGGGGCGGCTTTTCTGCGTTACGGGACGAATCTCGCCCAGCCGAACCGCGCCTCCTGCAGTCGTGGTCGCTTTGGTAGAGTCGACCCTTCACAACTCGACAGCTGGCAGAGAACAACAGAGGAGCACTTCGGTGACTGATCGCGACGACGACGACCGCAAGGACGGCCCACGCCGTCCCTCCTCGGGCTCTGGCAGCGGGGGAGCGAACCGCGGTGGGGGCACAGGCCGGCCCTCGTTCGGTGACCGGAGTCGATCCTCGAGCGATCGCCCGGCTGGCGGGCGTCCCCCGCGCGGCGACCGTCCTTCCGAGGGACGACCCACCAACGGACGTCCCAGCGGGGGACGACCCTCGAGCGGCGGCCCACAGCGCGGGGATCGTCCGTCCTACGGTGATCGGCCGCAGCGCGGGGATCGTCCCTCGCATGGTGACCGGCCTCAGCGGGGAGATCGTCCGTCGTCCGGCGACCGTCCGCAGCGCGGTGGTCGCCCGGGTGGCGACGATCGTCGCGGAGCAGGGCCTCGTGCCGGTTCGACGGGACGTGGCGATCGTCGAGAGGGCTGGACGCCCCGCGAGACCCCGGAAGACCGTGACCCGTTCGGCATCAAGTCGGTCCGTCCGGCGCAAGAGGTCGCGCACGTCCCGGATGACGTCGAGCCCCGTGATCTCGACAAGGTCGCCCGTGGTGAGCTCAAGACGCTCAGCAAGGAGAACGCGGACTGGGTGGCCAAGCACCTGGTCATGGCTGGTCGTTTGATCGACGAGGACCCGGAGGAGGCCCACAAGCACGCCCTGTCGGCAGGACGTCGGGCCGGGCGCATCTCCGTCGTCCGCGAGACGATCGCCATCACGGCCTACCAGGTGGGGGACTACGCCCTCACCCTCCGCGAACTACGCACCTACCGTCGCATCTCGGGCCGTGATGACCAGTTGCCTCTCATGGTCGACAGTGAACGGGGTCTGGGTCGTCCCGAGCGGGCGCTCGAGCTCGGGCGGTCCGTCGACGTGTCGACACTCGACGTCCAGGTGCGCGTCTCACTGGCCATCGCGATGTCGGGTGCACGTCTCGACCTCGGCCAACCCCAAGCTGCTCTGGGCGAGCTCGAGATCCCCCAACTCGACCGGACGAAGGCGTTCAGCTACAGCCCGGCCCTCTTCGCCGCCTACGGCACGGTCCTCGAGGATCTTGGTCGCCCCGACGAGGGCGAGAAGTGGCTCGAACTCGCCGACCGGGCCGAGGACGCTCTCGCGGCTCTCGAACACGGTGGCGCCGACGGCGAGACCGTGGAGATCGTCGAGGAGGACGTCGAATTCTCGGACGAACGACCCGTCGTCCTCGACGAGCCCGCTGAGCTGACCACCGAAGAGTCCGATGAACCCACGTCTGACGAGTCCGGTGAGCCGGCACTCGGCGAGCCCGGCGAGGTGTCAGCGGAGCCTCAGGGCGGCACCGACGACCTGGACGGACCCGAGCAGCGTCCGGACGACCAGACGGACGAGCAGCACGATGAAGAGCAGGGCCAGCACGATGAGACTGCCGATCCCGAGACGGCCCCGCAGGGCACGGACCACGCCGACGACGACCGTGCCTGACGCGATCACGCCCCTCGACGGCGTCGACACCGTCCTCGCCGACCTCGACGGGGTCGTCTACCGGGGGCGGCACGCCATCGAGCACGCGGTCGAGAGCCTGACGGACCTGGCTCGCACCCGTCGGGTCGGGTACGTCACGAACAACGCGTCGCGGACCGCCGAGACGGTGGCCGGTCAACTGGCCGGTTACGGACTCGAGGTGGGCGCGGACGACGTGGTGACGTCCCCGCAGGCCGCTGTGCGCCTCCTCGTCGATGCCGTGCCCGCCGGCTCGACGGTGCTGGTCGTCGGCGGCGAGGGCCTGACGTCGGTGCTCGAGGCCGAGGGCTTCGTCGTCACCCGTTCGGCCGACGACGCGCCCGCGGCGGTCGTGCAGGGTTTCAGCCCCGACGTCGGATGGGCGCAGCTCGCCGAGGCGTCCTTCGCCTTGCACACGGGCATCCCGTGGATCGCGACGAACACGGACTGGACGATCCCGCAGGAGCGTGGTGTCGCGCCCGGCAACGGAACGCTGGTGTCCGCGGTCCACACGGCCGTCGGGCGCCTGCCCGTGACCGCCGGCAAGCCCGAGACCCCGATCTTCACCGCGGCCGTCGAGAGGTTCGGGGCGACGAAGGCCGCGTTCATCGGGGACCGGCTCGACACCGACATCGTCGGCGCGAACGCCGCGGGACTCGTCTCGATCCTGGTGCTGACCGGCATCGACGGCGCGAAGCAGGTGCTCGCCGCCGACGCGAAGTCCCGGCCGGACTTCATCGTCGGCGACCTCCGTGAGTTGGACCAGCCGTACCCCGACACCGTCGAACACGACGAAGAGGACGTGCACGTCGTCACGGTCCGTGGGGCGAGCGTCGCCGTCCGCGGTCACGTGGTGCGGGTGTTGTCCGACGGAGGCGACCCCGTCGACCTGCTGCGCGCGGGGGCCGCCGCGGTGTGGGGGACAGGCAAGGCCATCTACGGGCTCGACGTCGACCCGAAGCTGCACGCCGACGGCTGATCGCTCCCGACCCGACCGTCAGGGGCGGCGGCTAGTCTGGACGGCACCATGAGCGACCATCCCGACGCGACCGTCCGCGGCGACACCGACCTCGACGTCGTGGACGCCGGAGACCGTCAGGAGGCGCAGGTGGCGTCCGCCGAGCAGCTGTCGGGCATCGAGTCCCTCCCCTTGTCCTCGCGGGCCGAGGCCTTCGCCGCGATCCACGACGAGCTCCGCGCCGTGCTCGAGGGCACCACCGACGACATCGGTCAGGGCGGTCGATGACGGCCGCCGAAGCGCCGGGGGATCGACTCGACTCGGTTCTCGCCCGGCGTGGTCTCGCCCGGTCACGGACGCATGCCGCCCGCTTGTTGTCGGACGGATTGGTGACCGTCAACGGCGTGGGAGTGGTCAAGGCGTCCGCTCGGGTGGGCGAGTCGGACGACGTCGCCGTCGCCGGCCTCGACCACTACGTGAGTCGTGCGGCACACAAGCTCCTTGGCGCGCTGGACGCGTTCGGGGTCGACCCCACGGGCCGGACGGCCCTCGACGTCGGAGCGTCCACGGGCGGGTTCACGCAGGTCCTCCTCGAGCGCGGGGCCGAGCACGTGGTCGCCCTCGACGTCGGCCACGGTCAGTTGGCCAACCCGGTTCGTTTCGACCCGCGGGTCACGATCGTCGAGGGCGAGAACGCGCGGTACCTGACGGCCGAGCGGTTCGCGGCGTTGACGACCCGTGCCTCCTCGGTGTCGCTCGTGGTGGCCGACGTGTCGTTCATCTCGCTGACGATGGTGCTCCCCGCACTCGTGGCGAGCGTGGGTGTGGACAACGACTTCGTCCTGCTGATCAAGCCGCAGTTCGAGGTCGGCCGACAGGGCGTCCGTGAAGGCCTCGTGCTCGACCCCGTGCTGCGGAACGAGGCCGTCACCACGGTGTTGTGGGCCGCCCACGACCTGGGGCTCGGCACGGCCGGGCTCATCTCGTCCCCGATCGTCGGCGGCTCGGGCAACCGCGAGTACTGTGTGCACTTCTCGGCCTCGGTCGGGACGAATCCGACAGAATGGCTCAGCACGGCCGACAGCTTGACGAGAGGGTGAACGACATCTCTTCGACCCGACACATCCTGGTCGTCTCGCACACGGGGCGTCCCGACTCCATCGACGCCGCCCTCGAGGTCTGCGGGCTGTTGGGCGACGCCGGTGTGGTTCCCGTCCTTCCCCGCGACGAGTGGGACGACATCCGTCGGGCACAGCCCACGGCCGCCATCGACGACGTCGAGATCCTGTTCGACGGCGTGGCCTGTGACGACCTCGAATGCGTCATCGTCCTGGGTGGCGACGGCACGATCCTCCGTGCCGCCGAGTTGATCCGCGGTACCCGCGCTCCCATCGTCGGCGTCAACCTCGGCCACGTCGGGTTCCTGGCCGAGAGCGAGCGCGACGAGATGGCCGACACCGTCGCCCGCGTCCTTGCGGCCGACTACGAGGTCGAAGAGCGGTTCGCGCTCGACGTCAAGGTCACCAACGGTGACGAGGTCGTCTACGAGACCTGGGCCATGAACGAGGCCACGGTCGAGAAGGCCTCACGCGAGCGCATGCTCGAGGTCGTCATCGAGGTCGACGGTCGTCCCCTGTCGTCGTTTGGCTGCGACGGCGTGGTCATGTCCACGCCGACCGGCTCGACGGCCTACTCGTTCTCGGCCGGCGGCCCGGTGGTGTGGCCTGCCGTGCAGGCCTTGCTGCTCGTGCCGCTCAGCGCCCACGCTCTCTTCGCCCGACCACTCGTCGTCGGGCCCGACTCGGTGCTCGCCGTCGAGGTGCTGAGCCGCACGGACGCTCGCGGCATCCTGTGGTGTGACGGTCGCCGCGAGCACGACCTGCCCCCGGGGGCCCGGGTCGAGTGCAGCCGCTCCGACCAGCCCGTGCGACTGGCCCGCCTGCGGACGGGCCCGTTCACCGATCGCCTCGTGGCCAAGTTCCAGCTCCCCGTCACGGGCTGGCGCGGACCGGCCACCGTCGAGGACGTCGCCGTCGGGGCCTCCATCACCCCGACCACGTCCGATCCGGCCCGCGAGGGCGACCGATGATCGAAGAGATCTCGATCCGCGACCTCGGCGTGATCGGTCGCGCGACCCTGCCGCTCGGCCCCGGATTCACGGCCGTCACCGGCGAGACGGGGGCGGGCAAGACCATGGTCGTCTCGGCGCTCGGCCTGCTGCTCGGTCAGCGTGCCGAGAGCGGCGTCGTCCGCTCGGGCAGCCCCCAGGCCGTCGTGGACGGCCGCTGGCTGGTCCCTGCCGAGGGGGCCATCGTCGAGCGCGTCCGGGACGCGGGCGGCGACGTCGACGACGGCGAGCTCTTCCTCAGTCGTGTGGTCTCGGCCGAGGGACGTAGCCGTGCGGTGGTCGGCGGACGCACGGCCCCGATCGGCGTGCTCGGCGACCTCGCCGACCACCTCGTGGTGGTCCACGGCCAGTCCGAGCAGATCCGACTGAAGTCCGCTGCCGCCCAACGCGCGGCCGTCGACGCGCACGGCGGGGCCGCCCTCGCCGAGGCCGCCGCACACTACCGTGGCGCGTACGACGCCTGGCTGGCCGCCCGAGCAGAACTCGACGAGATCACCCGCGACCGCGACGCCCGACGTGACGAGGCCGACACCCTGCGGGCCGCGATCGACGAGATCGAAGGCCTCGCCCCCGTGGCCGGCGAACTCGACGAGCTCGATGCCGCGGCCGAGCGACTCAGCAACGCCGAAGACCTCAGGCTGGCAGCCGGCCTCGCCCACGAGGTGCTCTCGACCGACGCGGTCGACGGGACCCGCGACGTCGTCTCCCTCGTGGAGGAGGCACGCCGTCAGATCGAACGCGTCGCCCCGCACGACCCGGCGCTCGAGCCCATCGCCGACCTGCTGGCCGAGGTCAGCGTGCAGGTCGGCGAATCCGCCTCCCGCCTGTCGAGCTACCTCGGCACCCTCGACGCCGACGTGGCCGTCGAACTCGAGTCGGTGCAGACCCGGCGCGCGGACCTCGCCGGGCTCGTCCGCAAGTACGGCCCCACCCTCGACGACGTCATCCGCCTCCTCGACGACGGCAGCCGACGCCTGGTCGAGCTCGACGGCGACGACGACCGCCTCGCGCACCTCGACGACGAGGTCGCCGAGCTGCGGGCCGAGGCCGAACGACGGGCGGGCGTCCTCGGGGACCTGCGCCGCGCCTCCGGGGCCGACCTCTCGACGCGGGTCAGCGCCGAGCTGAGCGCCCTCGCCATGACCGGTGCCGAGATCGTCGTCGAGGTCTCGCCTCGGGACGAGCTCGGGACGAGCGGCGGCGACGTCGTGTCGCTCCTGCTGAGGCCGCACCCCGGCAGCGAGCCCCGCCCCCTCGGCAAGGGCGCGTCCGGCGGCGAACTCTCGCGCGTCATGCTCGCGCTCGAGGTCGTCATGGCCGGGTCGAGCGACGTGCCCACCTTCGTCTTCGACGAGGTCGACGCTGGCGTCGGCGGTTCGGCCGCGATCGAGATCGGCCGACGCCTGGCGGCGCTCGCCGAGCGGGCACAGGTCATCGTGGTGACGCACCTGGCCCAGGTCGCCGCGTTCGCCACCAACCACCTCCGCGTCGTCAAGGACGCCTCGGGCGAGGTGACGGCGAGCAGCGTGCACCAGCTCGAGGGCGACGAGCGCGTCGCCGAGATGGCCCGGCTGCTCTCGGGACTGCCCGACAGTTCCAGCGGTCTCGAGCATGCCCGTGAACTGCTCGAACTCGCCTCGTCGGCCCGACGACCGGCCACGGCCGACACACGTTCGTAACAGGCGTGGTCTGTCGGAACGGCTCGGTGTGACATAGGATGGAATCCCGTGGTGAACGTTGAGAACTCGGGTCCAGATGCCAGCACGACGAAGCACATCTTCGTCACCGGAGGCGTCGTCTCCTCCCTCGGAAAAGGCCTGACGGCCGCCAGCCTGGGCAATCTGCTCACGGCCCGCGGGTTGCGGGTCGTCATGCAGAAGCTCGATCCGTACCTGAACGTCGATCCGGGCACCATGAACCCGTTCCAGCACGGTGAGGTCTTCGTCACCGACGACGGCGCCGAGACCGACCTCGACATCGGGCACTACGAGCGGTTCCTCGACATCGACCTCGGCCAGTCGGCGAACGTCACGACGGGGCAGATCTACTCGACCGTCATCGCGAAGGAACGCCGCGGTGAGTACCTCGGTGACACCGTGCAGGTCATCCCGCACATCACCGACGAGATCAAGCGGCGCATGCGTCAGCAGGCCGACGACGACCCCAAGCCCGACGTGATCATCACCGAGGTCGGCGGCACGGTCGGCGACATCGAGAGCCAGCCGTTCATCGAGGCCGCTCGTCAGGTGCGCCACGAGCTCGGTCGCAAGAACGTCTTCTTCGTGCACGTCTCCCTCGTGCCCTACATGGGCGCGTCGGGCGAGCAGAAGACCAAGCCGACCCAGCACAGCGTCGCGGCCCTGCGCTCGATCGGCATCCAGCCCGACGCCCTCGTGCTGCGCAGCGACCGTCCGGTCAGCGAGAGCAACAAGAAGAAGATCGCCCTGATGTGCGACGTCGACGAGGACGCCGTGGTCAACGCGAAGGACGTCGCGAGCATCTACGACATCCCGGCCATGCTGAACGACCAGGGGCTCGACGCGTACATCATCGACCACCTGGGCCTCGGCGAGAAGGCCGGCGAGGTCGACTGGTCGGGCTGGCAGCCCGTCTTGACCGCCGTCCACGAGCCGAAGCACGAGGTCACGATCGGCCTGGTCGGCAAGTACATCGACCTGCCCGACGCCTACCTCTCGGTCACCGAGGCCCTCAAGGCCGGCGGGTTCGCACACCAGACCAAGGTGTCGCTGACCTGGATACCCTCCGACGACTGCGAGACCGCCGAGGGCGCCGCGAAGGCCCTCAGCAAGGTCGACGGCATCTGCGTGCCCGGTGGCTTCGGCATCCGCGGCATCGAGGGCAAGCTCGGCGCGCTGCGCTTCGCGCGCGAGAACAGCCTGCCGGCGCTCGGCCTGTGCCTCGGCCTGCAGTGCATGGTCATCGAGTACGCGCGCAACGAGGCCGGCCTGACCGGCGCCTCCTCGTCCGAGTTCGACCCCGACACCGAGTACGCGGTGGTCGCGACCATGGCCGAGCAGGTCGACATCATCGCCGACGGTGACCTGGGCGGCACCATGCGCCTCGGCCTCTACCCGGCCGCGTTGACGCCGGGCTCGCTCGCCGCCGACCTCTACGGGTCCGAGCTGGTGTCCGAGCGTCACCGCCACCGCTACGAGGTCTCGAACCAGTACCGTCAGCAGATCGCCGACGCGGGCCTGCGCTTCTCGGGCACCTCACCCGACGGCACGCTCGTCGAGTACGTCGAACTCGACCGCGACGTCCACCCGTTCTACATCGGGACGCAGGCCCACCCCGAACTGCGGTCCCGCCCCAACGACGCGCACCCGCTGTTCGCCGGGCTCGTGGCGGCGTCGCTCGAGCGCCACGATGCGAGCAAGCTGTTCGCCGACGAAGCCGACGCCGCCGAGGTCGTGGCGTGACCGACACGACCGGTGAGCCGCTCGCCGACGAACCGGCATCGCCGACAATCACGAAGTCCGAGGTCGTCTTCGAAGGCGCGGTCTGGAACGTCAAGCGCGACACCGTCGACTACAACGGCTCGCCGATGGTGCGCGAGTACGTCGCGCACACCGGTGCCGTGGCGGTGCTGGCCATCGACGACCAGCAGCGCGTGCTCGTGATCAAGCAGTACCGGCACCCGATCCGCTCCCGCGACTGGGAACTGCCCGCCGGCCTGCTCGACGCCGAGGGTGAGAGCAAGCTCGACGCCGCGAAGCGCGAGCTCGCCGAAGAGGCCGACCTGCAGGCGACGAACTGGGACGAGCTCGTCTCGTTCCACACCACACCCGGCGGCAACGACGAGATGGTCACGGTCTTCCGGGCGACCGGCGTCGGCGCCACGGCGGACGCGTTCGAGCGGAGCGACGAAGAGGCCGACATCGAGAAGCGCTGGGTCTCGCTCGACGAGATCGTCGACGGAGTGCTGGCCGGCCGGCTGCACAACTCGATCCTCAGCATCGCGGCGCTCGCCGCGGTCGCGTCCCGCTGAGGCGTGCGTCGCCGAGGTGGCACGGCGGTCCCGGCCGTAGCCTGACCTCGTGACGATCGAGGAGGCGCTGGACAGGTACCTGAGACACGTCTCGGTCGAGCGTGGCCTCAGCCCGAACACGACCGCCGCGTACCGCCGCGACCTCGTCCTCTGGCGAGCGCACCTGGCGGAGGCCGGACGGCGCACCCTGGACGAGGTCGAGGCCGCGGACGTCGCGACGTTCCCCGCGGCTCTCGCGACCCGCGCCGAGAAGCCGCTCGGCGCCTCCTCGGTGGCCCGGGTGTTGTCGTCGGTGCGCGGTTTCCACCGCTTCGCGCTCGAGGAGGGGCTGGTCGCGGTGGACGTGGCAGCCACCACCCGGCCGCCCAAGCTGCCGAGTCGCTTGCCCAAGGCGATCTCGGTGGGTCAGGTCGAGGCGCTGCTCGCCGCGACGGACGGTGACGAACCGACCCGGCTGCGCGACAAGGCCCTGCTCGAGCTGCTCTACGCGACGGGGGCACGCGTGAGCGAGGCCGTGTCGCTCAACGTCGACGACGTGATCGAGGGCGACGTCGTGCGCCTGTTCGGCAAGGGCAACAAGCAGCGCGTCGTCCCGCTCGGCAGCTACGCGCGCCGGGCTCTCGACGCCTACCTGGTGAGGGCCCGACCGGTGTTCTCGCCGCGGGGAGACCCGACGCCCGCGCTGTTCCTCGGCACGCGCGGGGCCCGGGTGTCCCGGCAGAACGCGTGGCTGATCATCCAGGCGGCGGCCGACCGGGCGCAGCTCGGCGTCGAGGTGTCGCCGCACACGTTGCGGCACTCGTTCGCGACGCATCTGCTCGAGGGCGGGGCCGACGTCCGGGTCGTGCAGGAGTTGCTCGGGCACTCGTCGGTCGCGACGACGCAGATCTACACGCTGGTGACGGCGGACGCGCTGCGGGACGTCTACTCGACGGCGCACCCGCGCGCCCGGTGGGCGTCGTCACCCGCGTGACGACCTGGCGACGACCCGGCGACGACCCGGCGACGACCCGGCGCCCACCAGGCGGGGACCCGAGGCCGACCCGGCCCCGATCCGGCCCCGACCTGGCGCTGACCAGGCAAAACCCTCAAGCAAGGCATGAGGCTTCCTGGTGACGGGCCGGGCGCGGCAGCCCGTCGGCGTCGGGGGGCGCCGGTACTCTCGTACCCGTGAGCACCAAGCCGACCTCGAGCACCCCCGCCCTCTTCGAGAGCGCTCCGGCGACCGTCCCCGCGAACGGCCCCACCGGGCGCCCGCGCACCGAGTTCCCGACTCCCGCGCCCCTGTCGAGCCACGGCCCGGCCCGCATCATCACCCTCTGCAACCAGAAGGGCGGCGTCGGCAAGACCACCACGACGATCAACCTCGGTGCCGCGTTCGCCGAGTACGGCCGTCGCGTGCTGGCCATCGACTTCGACCCGCAGGGTGCGCTGACGGCCGGCCTCGGCGTGCAGTCGCACGACCAGGCCACGATCTACGACCTGATGATCGGTGCCGTGAAGGACGCGCACGACGTCATCGTGCCCACCCGCGTCGACAACCTCGACGTCATGCCGGCCAACATCGACCTCTCCGCCGCCGAGGTGCACCTCGTCAACGAGGTCGCCCGCGAGCAGATCCTCGCGCGCATCCTGCGCCAGGTCAGCGACGAGTACGACGTCGTCCTGATCGACTGCCAGCCCTCGCTCGGCCTGTTGACCGTCAACGCCCTCACCGCGGCGCACGGCGTGCTCATCCCGCTCGAGTGCGAGTTCTTCGCCCTCCGCGGCGTCGCCCTGCTCGTCGAGACCATCGAGAAGGTGCGCGACCGGCTCAACCCCGCGATCACCCTCGACGGTATCCTGCCGACCATGTTCGACTCGCGCACGCTGCACAGCCGCGAGGTGCTCGAACGCGTCGTCGAGGCGTTCGACGACCAGGTGCTCGAGACCGTCATCGGCCGCACCGTTAAGTTCCCCGACGCCTCGGTCGCCGGCACCCCGATCACCAAGTTCGCCCCCGAGCACCCGGCGGCGCAGGCCTACCGCCAGCTGGCCCGAGAGCTGATCGCGCGTGGTGCCGCGGCCTGAGTCGGCGACCGCCGAGGCCGGCGCCGACGAGACCGCCCTCGCGGGCCCGGAGGTCTCGCCGGGCTTCGAGGTGCGGCTCGAGAACTTCAGCGGGCCGTTCGACCTGCTGCTCTCGCTGATCAGCAGGCGTGAGATGGACATCACCGAGGTCGCCCTCAGCGCCGTGACCGACGAGTTCCTGTCGTTCCTCCGTCGCATCGACACCGACGAGAACCTCGACCAGGCCAGCGAGTTCATCGTCGTCGCGGCCACGCTGCTCGACCTCAAGGTGGCGGGGCTGCTGCCCCAGGGCGAGCTCGTCGACGCCGAGGACGTCGCCCTGCTCGAGGCGCGCGACCTGCTCTTCGCCCGGTTGCTGCAGTACCGGGCCTTCAAGCAGGCCGCCGAGTGGTTCGCGCAGCACGGCGCTGCCGAAGCGGCGCGTCACGCCCGCTCGGTGCGGCTCGAACAGAAGTACCGCGTCACGACCCCCGAGCTCGTCTGGACGCTCTCGCCCGACGACTTCGCGGCGCTCGCCACCCTCGCACTGACGCCGCGCGAGACACCCACGGTCGGCCTGGACCACCTCCACGCCCCCCTGGTCAGCATCCGCGAGCAGGCGGCCGTCGTCGTGGCGCTGCTCCGTCGTGGGACGGTCCTCACCTTCCGCCAGCTCGTCGCGGGAATCGACGAGAAGGGCGTCGTCGTCGCCCGGTTCCTCGCGCTGCTCGAGTTGTACCGCCACGCGTCCATCTCGTTCGAGCAGGTCGAGCCGCTCGGTGAACTCAGCGTGCGCTGGGTGGCCGAGACCTGGACCGAAGAGAACCTCGCGGCGCTGGGGGCCGACTATGAGGGCTGACGCGACCCGCGCCTCCTCGGCCGTCGACACGGCCGACGACGACGTCGTCCAGGACGTCGACGAGTCGCCGTCGTCACCCGATGCCGTCGCACGTCGTCTCGAGGCGTTGTTGATGGTGGCCGACGAGCCGCAGTCGCTCGTCGACCTGGCGACCGCCGTCGGCGCCCCCGTCGCCGCGGTGCGGCAGGCGATCACGACGCTCGTGGCCGATTTCGACGGTGTCGACGGCACGATCCGACGGGGTTTCGAGCTGCGTGAAGTCGGTGGCGGCTGGCGATTCTACGTCCGTGACGAGCACGATCCGGTCGTGCGCGATTTCGTGCTGACGCAGAACCCGACGAAACTGTCCTCAGCGGCTCTCGAGACGCTGGCGGTCATCGCCTACAAGCAACCCATCACCCGCAGCAGCATCGCCCAGATCCGGGCGGTCAACGTCGACTCGGTCGTCCGTACGCTGTTGGGTCGCGGTCTGATCACGGAGTCGTCCACCGACCCCGAGACAGGCGCCATCAACTACGAAACGACAGGCCTCCTCTTGACCCATCTCGGCATCAACTCGCTCGATGAGCTGCCGCTCATCTCGCCCCTGCTCTCGGACGGCCAGGGGGGGTTCGACGATGTCGCGTAGTCAGTTCTCCTCCGACGACTCCGAGCTGGCCTCGGGCGAGCGCCTGCAGAAGGTCATGGCGGCCGCGGGCGTGGCCTCGCGCCGGGTCAGCGAAGACATGATCGCCGCCGGGCGGGTGACGGTGAACGGCAAGGTCGTCACCGAACCCGGCCGCCGCATCGACCCGACCAAAGACAAGATCGTCGTCGACGGCAGCGCCGTGCAGCTCGACGCCACGCGTCGTTACGTCATGCTCAACAAGCCGGTCGGCATCGTCAGCACCCTGAGCGACGAGAACGGCCGGCCCGACCTGCGTCAGTTCACCGAGCAGTACGAAGAGCGCCTCTTCAACGTCGGCCGCCTCGACGTCGAGACGAGCGGCCTCCTCGTGTTGACCAACGACGGCGAGCTCGCGCACGTTCTCGCGCACCCGTCGTTCGGCGTCACCAAGACGTACATCGCGAAGGTCAAGGGCGTCGTCACGCCCGCCGTGCTGAACGAGCTGATGACCGGCGTCGAACTCGACGACGGCCCGATCGCGGCGGACAAGGCGACGCTCGTCGCCGGTGGCGCGGGTCTCTCGCGTTCGTCCGACTCGTCGCTGATCGAGATCACCCTGCACTCCGGGCGCAACCGCATCGTCCGTCGCATGCTCGAGGCCGTCGGCCACCCGGTCATCGACCTCGTGCGCCGGTCGTTCGGCCCGCTGCACCTCGGCACGCTCAAGGTCGGCCACATGCGCTCGCTGACCAAGGTCGAGCTCGGGGCCATCCTCACCATCTCGCGCGACGCCACGGCCGACTCGACGGTCGACGCCGCCCCGATCACCGAGAGCCCCGACGCCCCCGTCGACGAGGCCGACGTCGTCGAGCTGGCCCTCGCCGACGACGAGGTCGAGAAGGACTACTACGACGAGGACGACGAAGAGTACGACCCCGCGACCGATGCCCGTGCCGAGCGTCGCCGTGCCGCGGCCCGTGACCAGGCCGAGTCGACCTCGCGCCGGGCGCAGGTCCGGCGAGAGCAGGAGGCGCGCCGCGGTCAACGCGACGAGAGCCCGACCCGAGGTGGGTACCAGGGCAACCGGCACGACGGACGCTCGGGCGATGAGCGTCCCGTGCGCGGCTACCAGGGCAACAACGACGACGGTCGCGGACGCGAGGGACGACCGGCTCGCACCGGTTACCACGGCAGTGACGAGCGTCCCGCTCGCGGCGGGTACCAGGGACGCGACGACCGCGCTGGATCTCGTGGTGGCTACCAGGGCCGCAACGACGACGGCCGCGGCGAGTCTCGTGGTGGCTACCAGGGGCGGAACGACGACGGCCGCGGGCGCGACGAGCGTCCGGCCCGTGGCGGGTACCAGGGACGTGACGACCGCGGTGGAGCACGACCGGGGTACCAGGGCCGCAACGACGACGGCCGCGGTCGTGACGATCGCGGTGGGTTCGTGTCACGCGACGATCGCGGCTCGCGCGGCGGGTTCGTCTCGCGCGACGACCGTGCGCCGCGAGGTGGCGGAGACCGTCCGCTGAGCCCTGGTGAAGAGCGCGCGGCGGGGTACCCGAACCGTGACGCCAACCGCGACCCGCGCACCGGACGCCCCTCGGGCATCCGTGCCGGCGGCAAGGCGACCAACCGCGGATGGGTCGACCGCGGCGCAGCGGAGCGGGGCGAAGACGACCGTGGCGCGCGTGACGACCGTCGTGCCGGTGCCGGTGCCGGTGCCGGTGCCGGTGGCTACACGGGTGGGCGCGATTCGCGCGACGACCGTGGGGGCTCGCGTGGCGGGTACCAGGGCCGCGACGACCGGAGTGGACGTGACGATCGTGCCGGTCGTGCCGGTCGTGACGACCGTGGTGGTTCGCGCGGTGGGTACCAGGGTCGCGACGACCGTGGTGCGTCGCGTGGCGGCTACCAGGGACGAGAACAGCGTGACGACCGCGGAGACTCGCGCGGTGGCTACCAGGGTCGTGACGACCGCGGTGGCTCGCGCGGTGCCGGCTACCAAGGTCGTGACGACCGCGGAGACTCGCGCGGTGGCTACCAGGGTCGCGACGACCGTGGAGGCCGCGACGGGGCGCGCAGCGGCGGCTACCAGGGCCGTGAGCAACGCGACGACCGCGGGGGTTCGCGCGGCGGACCCGCCCGTGGCCCGCGCGACGACCGCGGAGGCCGCGACGACCGCGGAGGCCGCGACGACCGTGGCGGTCGCGACGACCGCGGCGGCGACCGTCCGTACCGTGGCCGACCCGACGCCGGGGGACGTGGTCCCCGAGGGGGCGGACGGTCGTGACCGACGCGCACCGCGCCTCCTCGTCCGACGACGCCTTCGGGTCTGACGCGCTCCTCGCTCACGCACCGTCGGCCGACCCTTCGACGGTCGGCGTGCTGACGGCGGGCAGCCGCCGGCTGGCAGGCCAGGTGCGCATCGTCGGTTCGGGTCTGCTCGGTGCCAGCATCGGTCTGCGTCTGCGCCAGCACGGCGTCGACGTGATCCTCGACGACGTGTCACCGGCGGCGCGCAGCCTCGCCGTCGACTACGGCGCCGGGCGGCCCCCGGCCGACGGCGACGCCCCCGGGCTCGTCGTCGTCGCCGTGCCGCCCGACGTCACCAGCGACATCGTCGCGCGCGAACTCGACGCCTGGCCCGAGGCGCTCGTGACCGACGTCGCATCGGTCAAGGTCGCCCCGCTCGCCGAGTTGCGTGCGCGCGGCGCCGACGTGTCGCGGTACATCGGATCGCATCCCATGGCCGGCCGCGAACGCGGGGGAGCCGTCTCGGCTCGCGCCGACCTCTTCGTCGGCCGCCCGTGGGTCATCGCGGGGCACGACGACATCACGTACCGTCGGGCGGCCGCCGTCGAAGACCTGGCGCTCGACCTCGGAGCGACCCCGATCGAGATGACGCCGGAGGAACACGACGCCGGCGTCGCCCTCGTCAGCCACGCGCCGCAGGTCGTCGCCTCCCTCATGGCGACGCGTCTGCGCGACGCACCCGACGCCTCGCTCGGCCTCGCCGGTCAGGGCGTCCGGGACGTCACGCGGGTCGCGAGCAGCGACCCGGCGCTCTGGACGCAGATCCTGGGGGCGAACGCCTCCCGCGTGGCCGTCGTGTTGCGCGACCTGCGCGCCGACCTCGACCGCGTCGTCGAGGCCCTCGAGGCACCCGACGCGCCGGGCAGTCGCCGCGCCGTCGCCGAGAGCATCGGCGCCGGCAACGTCGGCGTCGCCCGTCTGCCCGGCAAGCACGGGCAACAGACCCAGTTCAGCTCGGTGATCGTCATGGTCGACGACACTCCCGGGCAACTGGCCCGCCTGCTCACCGAGATCGGTGAGATCGGCGTCAACCTGGAAGATCTGCGGCTCGAGCACTCGCCGGGCGCGCAGGTAGGACTCGCGGAGGTATCGATCGTGCCCGAACAAGAAGACCGACTCGTCACCGAACTCGAGACCCGGGGTTGGACCGTCGTGGGGGCGTTCGCGTGAGCGGCGACCAGGGCGGCACGAGCCCCGTCGGCTCGTCGGACGTCGACCCCGAGCGCTCGCCGGGTGAGCACGGCGTCGGAGGTCCCGCCGGCGAGGCCCACGTCGAAGAGTTGCGGGCCGAGACCGCCGAGGCCGTGCACCGCCACGTGGTCGTGGCCGTCGACGGGCCGGCCGGAAGCGGCAAGTCGAGCGTCAGCCGCGCCTCCGCAGCTTCCCTCGGCTTCGACTACCAGGACACCGGGGCGGCCTACCGGGCCTTCGCCTTGCACGCGCTCGACAGCGGCGTCGACCTCGACGACGCCGAGGCCGTCATCGCGACGCTGCCGACGTTCCACTACGCGATCGGGATCGACCCGGCCCGCGCCTCCTCGGTGACGATCGGTGGTCGCGACGTCACCGACGAGATCCGCACGCCACGCGTGACGACCGCCGTCAGCCACGTGGCCAAGCTGCCCGAGGTCCGCCGCTTCATGGTCGACCTGTTCCGCCGCATCATCGCGTCGACCGACAAGCCGGGCATCGTCACCGAGGGGCGCGACATCACGACCGTCGTCGCACCGGATGCCCAGGTCAGAATCCTGTTGACCGCGAGCGAAGCCGCTAGAATGGCCAGGCGTTCGGCCGAGGTGACCGGGCAGAGTGCCGAAGAGACAGCTCGGCAGCTCTCGACCCGCGACCGGCTCGACAGCAAGGTCGTCGACTTCATGACCGCCGCACCCGGCGTCTCCACCGTCGACTCCACCCAACTCGACTTCGACCAGACCGTGCAGGCCGTGGTCGAGCTCGTGCGAGCGAGCACCCCCATTTCTTAAGGAAGCCCCATGGCAGACGACGACAAGTACCCCGAGCTCGACGAGCAGATGGTTGACCGCATCCAGACGATGCCCGACGAGGACGCCGACCAGCGCGCCCGAGCCCTCCGCGCCGGCCTGACCGACTACGACCTCGACGAGGGCGACATCGACGTCCTCGAGGGGGCCGACTGGGACCCCGACGCACTCACCTACGCCCCGGCCCTGCCGGTGCTGGCGATCGTCGGCCGACCGAACGTCGGCAAGAGCGCCATGGTCAACCGCATCCTCGGGAGGCGCGAGGCCGTCGTCGAGGACAAGCCCGGCGTCACGCGCGACCGCGTCTCGTACAAGGCCGAATGGGGCGGACGCCGCTTCACGCTCGTCGACACCGGCGGATGGGAGCCCGACGCGATCGGCATCGACCGCTCGGTCGCGATGCAGGCCGAGATCGCGGTCGACCTGGCCGACGCCGTGCTGTTCGTCGTCGACGTCAACGTCGGGGCGACCGCCACCGACGAGGCCGTCGTGCGGATGCTCCGTGCCTCGCACAAGCCGGTCATCCTCGTCGCCAACAAGAGCGACGACGCCCGGAAAGACCTCGAAGCCGCGTCACTGTGGTCGCTGGGGCTGGGCGAGCCCTTCCCCGCGTCGGCGCTGCACGGTCGCAACGTCGCCGACCTGCTCGACCTGTGCATGACCAAGCTGCCCGCGGTCTCGACCGTGGCCAAGCAAGAGATCGGCGGCCCTCGTCGCGTCGCGATCCTCGGTCGACCGAACGTCGGCAAGAGCTCGCTGCTGAACAAGGCCGCGGGCGAAGAGCGCGTCGTCGTCAACGAGCTCGCCGGCACGACCCGTGACCCCGTCGACGAGCAGGTCGAGATCGCCGGTCGCGTGTGGACCTTCGTCGACACCGCCGGCATCCGCAAGCGCGTCCACCTGCAGCAGGGCGCCGACTTTTACGCGTCGCTGCGCACCTCGGCCGCGCTCGAGAAGGCCGAGGTCGCGGTCGTCGTGATCGACGTCACCGAGCAGATCTCGACGCAGGACCTGCGCATCATCGACCTCGTGCTCGAGTCGGGTCGCGCGCTCGTGCTCGCCTTCAACAAGTGGGACCTCCTGGACGACGACCGTCGTCGCTACCTCGAACGCGAGATCGAGCAGGACCTCGACCACGTGTCGTGGGCCCCGCGCGTGAACATCTCGGCCCGCACGGGTCGTCACCTCGAGAAGCTCGTGCCCGCCCTCGAGCTCGCGCTCGAGTCGTGGGACACCCGCATCCCGACCGGCAAGTTCAACGCCCTGCTCGCCGAGCTCGTCGCCGAGCACCCGCACCCGCTGCGGTCCGGCAAGCAGCCGCGCATCCTGTTCGGGACCCAGGCCGCGAACCGCCCGCCGACCTTCGTGCTCTTCACGACCGGGTTCCTCGACCCGCAGTACCGTCGCTTCATCACGCGACGCCTGCGCGAGATCTTCGGCTTCGAGGGGACGCCCATCACGGTCAACATGCGCGTCCGCGAGAAGCGCAAGCGCCCGTAGTCCTTCTCCCGTGCCCGTCCCGTCGACGGAACGGCACCGCCCGCAGGCTCGCCTGTGGACTGAACGCCCGGTTGTGGATCGTTTCCACACCGGGCGTTCTGCATTGCTAGGGTGGCTCCCATCGGCAGCGATATGTGAATGTCGCATGATGGAGGGCGAGGGTGCATGGCAGACCTGGTGGTGAACGAGAAGACGTTGACGTCGGTTGCTTGGCGGGTGTCGACGGCGGCCGTCGACGCCGAGGTGTCGGCGACGCTGACGCTCGGGTCGGCGGCCGACGTCGGCTCACCGAGCGTGGCGGGGGTCCTCGACGAGGCGACGGGACAGCTGGTGAGACGGGCGGGGTTGGCCGTCGAGGCGATCCAGGCGGTGGGCGACTTCACGACGACGTTCGTGCGCGAGTTCCAGCAGGTGGAGTCGCGGCTCGCCGCCGGCTTGCCGGTGGGCGACCTGGCCGGGGTGGGGTCCAAATGACTGCCGACGCCGACCCGGGGGTCGGGTCGGTCGAGGGCATCCGGCAGCTCGCGACGACGAGGCGGACCGAGGTCGACGATCTCGAGGTGGCGGCCTACCGGTTGGCCGAGGCGGCGAGCTGGGGTGCCGAGTGCTGGCGGGGACGCTCGGGCGAGCAGTTCGTCGCGTCCATGACGGAGGTGTCCGCCGAGGTGACTGCTGTGGCTCGGGGCCTCGAGCACCACGCGGCGGCGCTCGAGGCGTACGCGGTCGACGTGTCGTTGATCCAGGGGTCTCAGCAGACCCTGGAGGCGCGGCGTGCGATGGCCGAGCAGAACATCCTCTCGACGGGGGTCGCGCTGAAGACGGTCATGCGCGAGGCGCAGGAGGCGGCACAGGGCGACCTGTTCGGCCTCGTCGTGGAGTCCGAGTACCGCTCGGGTGAACGGTCGACCTTGCAGCGTCGCATCGACGACGAGCAACGCGAGCTCGAGGTCGTCGCGGGCTTGTGGGCCGACCTGGTCGAAGAGCGGGCTGCGGCCGATCGTCGGTGCGTCGCCGCGCTGCAGAGCCCCGAGGCGATGGGGTCCCTGCCGCAGGTCACCGGGGAGGCCCTGGCCGCGGGGTCGTCCGAAGAATTGCTGGCGCTGCTGGCAGGGCTCTCGGCCACCGAGCTGACGATGTTGCTCGAGCAGCACCCCGAACTGGTCGACGAGGCGTTCCTGGCCGATCCCGAGCGGGTGCGGGCCTGGTGGGACGAGCTCGGCCAGCAGGGTGCGCGAAACGCTGATGGGCTGACCGCGGTGCAGGTGGCACTGGTGCGAGGGGCTCCGGCGATCATCGGGGCCCTCGACGGTCTGCCGCCGTCGGTGCGGGTCGCGGCGAACGTGTTCAACGCGAAGCGGCGGATGGCCGAGATCGACGAGATGGTGGGGCCGATCGGGCGGCGGGGGCTGCAAGGCGACGATGAGCTGCTGGCCGCACTGGCGCGCGAACGCGCGTACCTCGCCGACGCTGTGGCGAAACCACCGCACGTGCAGCTTTATCTCATCGACCCCTCGAAGAGCCGAATCATCGAGATGATCGGCGAGTGGAACGACCAGACGAGGACGGTGCTGGCCTACGTGCCGGGGACGTTGACGAACATGGACTCGTTCTACGGGAAGAACGGAAGTCTGCAGCAGATGGCGAAGTGGCTGGAGGCGAATGATCCGGATGGAACGTCCGTGGCGTTCGTCTTCAAGGACGGGGTCTTCCCGGGTGGCGCCGAAGGCAGCAAGAACCCGGCCGAATTCGTCGGGGCTTTCGCGCAAGCCAACGACCCCGAATTCGCGCGCGAGACGAGCAAGGCGCTGTACGACTTCCAGCGGGGGCTGGCCGTGGATCCGATCAGAACGGAACCCGGATACCGCGACGTGGCCATCGGGCACAGTTGGGGGTTGGCGAACATCACGTCCGCCGAGGTCCATGGGGCTACGTACAACAAGGTGATCTCCCTCGCGGGGGCCGGGATGCCGCCGGAGTGGGAGCCGCGAGCGGGCACGACCTACACCGACTACAGCTACTGGGACTTCCTGATGGAGGCCCAGTCAACCGGTGGTGTCTGGGGCGGGCGGAACCCGAACCGGTCCGACGACTTCGACTCGCGTGGGTACTACCAGAGTCCGCATGACGTGGAACTCGAGCAGACCGGGGCAAGCTACACCCCGGTCTGGAAGCTGGACGACAACCATGCGCTCGTCGCTCGATCGAGTGACGACAATGCACCGGTGCGCGATGCCTTGAGGCGGGAGCTGTTCCCTGATGGCTAAAACCAAGGCGAGATTTATCGCGATTCGGTGTGCAGCCGTGATTGCAGTGTTGTCCAGCTTGGTCGCGGGTTGCGCCCAAGAGACCCCGGAGGGGCTTGAGCAGATGAAGTACATAGACGAACAGACCGATCGAGTGGATCTCGCGGCCTTGAAACGCGACATCATGGTGACTCAACGAGACCTGGCGTCCATGGGCGGCGCGGAGGGCATCGTGGGCATCCTGGAGCCAGCCGACGGGGTCCTGATGTCGTGTTCCGAGGGTCGACACCAATGGACCGGGTCGACGACTATCGAGTACGCCGAAGCCCCAGAACAAGAGGCGTACTTCTCCCTCGTGGAATCAGAACTGGCTGACTCTGCGGACTTCCGGACCGAGCGGGTCTTTACGCCTGATGGCAGGGACGAATGGCTCGTAGTGTGGAGCACAGATGGAACTCGCTACTCCATCACGGTCTACACGGGCCGCTCGAAGGTCCAGGTGTCGTCGAGTTCGTGGTGCTTCACGCTGCAGCCCGGGCAGGCAGAGGGTGGTCAGTTCTGAGGGCGGAGTAGGGCACCATTGGTGTTCGTGAGACGAGCGGACGGGGTGCGAGGGTGACGGGCGCTGGGCTGTGGCACCGCGCCTCCTCGGGGGCGGGGTTGTCGGCCGCGGCCGACCGGGTGTGGCAGCGGCTGCAGCTCGACCGGCTGGCCGGGGGGCGTCACTCGGGCTACGTCATCCACGAGGACATGCAGCGGCACCCGCGCACGGTCCGTAGCTTCGTCGGCATCCGGTGGCTCCTGTTCGGCGAGACCGTCGTCGGGCTCACCGCCATCTTCATCGCCGCCGTCCTCACCAGCCGAGGCGAACACGTGCCGTGGGCCGTGTGGTTCCGCTCCACGGTCGTCCTCTTCATCACCGCCTCGCTGTACGTCTTCGCGTGGCGCGCCCAGCTCGGCTACTACTGGGCCTACTCGCGCCTCCGCCTGTTCAGCCGCATCTTCCCGATCGTGACGCTGATCATCGCGACCATCCCCGGGCTCTACCCCGGGTGGATGGTCGTCGAACAGATCGTCTTCTCGCTGCTGATGATCGGCATCGGTGACCTCCTCACGAGCGACCACATGCGCGCGGCCTTCCCGCGACCGGCCAAGCCCGGCGCGGTCGACAGCACGGGCTGAGAGTCCGGACTCCTCTCGCCACACCACGAGATAAACACCCCGCCATTCGATTCCATGGCGGGGTGTTTATTTCGTGGTGGGCTGGCGGGGCGGAGGGCTCGCGGCCGGGCGGCGGGCTCGGAGACGGGGCGGAGGGCTGGCTGCCGGACGGGCGACCGGCGCGCTGACGGACGGGCTGCCGGTGCGCTGACGGGCGGGCAGGCGGGGCGGAGGGCTCGCTGCCGGGTGGCGGGTTCGGAGGTGTGTGGAGGGCTGGCTGCCCGACGGGTGACCGGCGCGCTGCCGGGAGGGCTGGCTGTCGGACGGGCGGGCTGCCGCGCTGACAGGCGGGGCGGTCGCCGACCCGAGGAGGCGCGGGTCAGGCGCCCGCGCGCGGTACCATCTCGACGTCGGCGGGTTCGACCTCGCGGCCGTCGCCCGTGACGAACGCGACCCGCACGGGCTCGCCCGAGCCGGCGACGCTGAACCGCCGTGCGGCGCCGTCGGGGTGCGGATCGTGCTCGTCGCCCCAGACGGCGAGGGCGGCCAGCACGGGGGAGAGGTCGCGGCCGGCGTCGGTCAGCAGGTACTCGACGCGCTCTCGGGCCCCGTCCTCCCGGTAGGTCGAGCGCTCGAGCACGCCGGCGGCGACGAGCGACTCGAGCCGGGCCGTCAGCACGTCGGGCGACAGGCCGAGCCGCGCCCGGAACTGCGAGAACCGGGTGTGCCCGAGCAGTGCCTCCCGCACCACGAGCAGGGCCCAGCGCTCGCCGAGCAGGTCGAGGCTGCGCGCGATGCCGCAGCGCGGGTCCAGGGGTCCACGAGAAGCCATGCCGACAGTCTACCTCGATAGGCTTTTCGTATCCAGGGTGCTAGCGTCGCCGTCATGCCCCGTGACTTCGCTGCCTCCGTCCGTCCCGACGGGCCGGACCGGCTCGCGTTCTGGACCTGCGCCTCCGTCCTCGCCCTCGCCTTGTGGACGAGCGGCGCCGCGACGCCTGTCTACCCGCTCTACGCGACCGACTGGCAGCTGACGCCGTTCGTCACGACCGCGATCTTCGCCGTCTACCCGCTCGTCCTCGTCGTCGTGCTGCTCGTCTTCGGCAGCCTCAGCGACACGATCGGTCGGCGGGCGAGCATCCTGCTCGGCGTGAGCGCGTCGATCGTCGGCGTGCTGCTGTTCGCGCTGGCACCGGACGTCGGCTGGGTGCTGATCGGCCGCGCGTTCATGGGCCTCGGCGTCGGCCTGTCGCTCAGCCCCGCGACCGCCGCGATGATCGACATCGCCGGTCCCGTCAACTCGGCGCGCACCGGAGCCATCAGCACCGCCTCCACCGCCGTGGGCCTCGTCTTCGCGACGCTGCTCGGCGGAGCGCTCGTCCAGTACGCGCCCGAACCGCTGCACCTCACCTACTGGGTTCTGCTCGTCGTCGAGGTGGGCGTGCTCGTCCTCGTCTGGCGGCTGCCGCGGGACCGGGACGCGCTGGCCGGGCGCTGGAGGCCACGGTGGCCGAGCGTGCCGCGCGCGCTCCTCGGGGCGGTGGGCGCCGCAGCCGTCTGTGTCAGCGCCTCCTACGCTCTCGGGGCCGTGGTGCTCTCGCTCGGTGCCGAGATCGGCGTGACGCTGATCGGCAGCGACAACGCGTTCGTCACCGGCGCGGTGATCGCCCTGTCGATGGTGGTCATCGCGGTCGTGGCGCTGGCGTCACGACGCGTCCCGGTGGTCGTCGCCGTCGTCGTGGCCGCGGGGGCGACGGCGCTCAGCTTCACGGCACTGGTGCTGGCCGCGGCGCAGCAGTCGTTGGGGCTGTTCCTGGCGTTCTGCGTGCTGTCGGGAGTCGGCTACAGCCTCTTCTTCGCGTCGGGGCTGGGGATCGTGTCGCGGTTCGCTCCGGAGCACCACCGGGCGGGGACACTGTCGGCCGTGTACCTCGTCGCCTACCTGGTGCAGGGGGCGACTGCCTTGTGGCTCGGGGCGCAGGCGACCCGCGGAGGGCTCGAGAGCGCCGTCGACGTCGGGGCCCCGGCGATCGTGGGGCTGGCGCTCGCGGCGATGGTCGCGGTCGTGATGGTGATGCGCGGGCGGGAGCGGCGGCGGGTGGCGGCGTAGGGGGCGACGTGCGGCCAGCGGCGGCCGGCGGCGGGCAGCGGGCGGCGGGCGTCGGTCGCGGGGCGGCACAGTTTGCAGCCGGCAGCACAGCCCACAGCCCGTGGGCCGCGGGCCGCGGGCCGCGGTCGGCGGTCGGCGGTCGGCGTTCAGCACAGCTTGCGGTGGTCGGCACAGCCTGCCCGCGTAGGTCCCGCTATAGGACGGCAGGGAGCGGAGCGCAGGAGGCGCGGGCCGGGCAGGGTGCGCGGCGTCCGGACGGGGCGAAGGTAGGAGGCGCGGGCCGGGCGGGGTGCGCGGCGTGCGGACGGCAGGTGCTCGGCTTGCCTCACGCCACGAGGTACACATGCCGCCACGCGATGTCGTGGCGGCGTGTGTACTTCGTGGCGGGGTGGGGCGGGCCACGACGCCAGGAAGTGGTCACAGCGCCAGGCTTAGTCCTGGCGCAGTGACCACTTCGTGGCGTCATGCCCGGGCGGCGCGGCAGGCGGTCGCCCGCCGCCCGCCGCCTGCCGCCCGCGGCCTACCGCCAGCGCCGCAGCGCTACGCGCTGCACGACGTTCAGCACGGTGTCGCTCAGCGTCCCGAGCAGCGCCAGCAGGACGATGGCGAGGAAGATCCGGTCGACGCGTCCGTTCGACTGCGACTCGGTCAGCAGGAAGCCGAGGCCCATCGACGACGCGATCAGCTCGGCCGCGACCAGGAACAGCCACGCCTGCGCCAGCGCCAGCCGCAGCCCCGACACGAGCGAGGGCAGCACGGCCGGCAGCTGCACCCGGGTGAAGAGCGACACCCGCCGCAGGCCGTAGGCGCGCCCCGCCTCGACGAGCTGCGGGTCGACGTGCCGCAGCGACCCCGCGACCGTGGTGAAGACGGGGAACGCCGCACCGATCGCGATCAACGTCACCTTGGAGTCCTCGCCGATGCCGAGGTACAGGATCAGCAACGGCACCCAGGCCAGCGACGGCACCGCGCGCACGGCCGCGATCGACGGCGCGAGCAACGCCTCGCCCACCCGCGACAACCCGACGACGGCGCCGACGACCAGCCCGATCACGGACCCGACCACGAACCCGATCAGCACCCGCTGCACCGAGATGGCGACGTAGAGGCCGAGCTGACCCGTGGCGGCGAGGTCGACTCCTGCCCGCGCCACGTCCGCGGGGGACGGCAGGCGGTACGAGGGCACTCCGCCGACGGTGGTGGCGAGCACCCAGGCGGCGAGCACGGCGGCCGGCAGGAGCACCCCGAGCAGTGCCAGGCGGCGGGGAGGGGTCGCGCCCGGGGTGCCCGGGCGTCGCGGCGCGGGCGACCCGGACGAGGAGGCGCGGCGTCCGTTCTCGGCGGCCCGCGCCTCCTGCGGCCGGGACGAGGAGGCGCGGTGGGCGTCGGACGCGACCCGCGCCTCCTCGAGGGGGGTGCCGGTCACGGCGTGCGTGACGTCGCCGCGCCGGGCTCCGGCGACGACGGTGCCCGAGCCGCGCGTCGCTCCGGAGCGGACGACCTGGCGGGCGTCCGCCTCGCGGCTACTGAGGTTGTCACTCACGAGGTGGACGCGGCCTTGGCGTAGCTGTCGTCGAAGAGCGAGTCGAGGGCGGCGTCGACGTCGTCCTGCGAGGGGACGTCGCCCGACTCGACCAGGATCGGGCCGACGGTCTCGAGGACGGCGCGCTGGTCGGCTCCGGGGGCGGGGTCGATGTCGAGGTGGGTGCGGTCGATCACCGTGGTGGCGACGGCGGGGTCGATCGCTGCGGCCTTCGCGAGGATCGCGGCGGTTTCGTCCGGGTTGTCGAGTGCCCAGGCGCGGGCCTTCTCGTACGAGTCGACGACGACCTGCGCGACGTCGGGCGACGCCTCGAGGAACGACTCGGTCGCGTTGAGGAACCCGTAGCTGAGGAAGTCCACGTTGCGGTAGAGCAGCTTCGTGCCCGACTCGGCCTCGCTCGCGGCCATGATCGGGTCGAGCCCGGACCAGGCGTCGACGCTGCCGTTCTCGAGGGCGGCACGTCCGTCGGCGTGCTGCAGGTTCTGGATCGTCACGTCGGAGGCGCTGAGGCCGGCCTGGTCGAGCGCCTGCAGCAGGAAGAAGTACGGGTCGGTGCCGGTGGTCGCCGCGATCGTCTTGCCGCGGAGGTCCGCCACGTCGGTGATGGTCGAGTCGCCCGGGACGACGAGCGCCGACCACTCGGGCTGCGAGTACACGTCGATCGTCTTGATGGGGGAGCCGTTCGAGCGGGCGAGCAGCGCGGCCGAGCCGGCGGTCGAGCCGACGTCGACCGCTCCGGCGCGCAGCAGCTCGTTGGCCTTGTTCGAGCCGGCCGACTGGGTCCAGTTGACGGTGACTCCGTCGCCGAGGGCGTCCTCGAGGTAGCCCTGGTCCTTCACGACGAGGCTGAGCGGGTTGTAGGTCGCGAAGTCGATGTCGAGGGTGTCGGTCGACCACTCGCCGTCGCTCGCCCCGGAGCCGCCTGCCGCGTCGGCCGCGCCGGTGCCGGCGTCCTCACCCGCGACGCAGCCGGTGAGGAGGAGGGCGCTCGCCGCGGCGAGGGCGAGACCGCCGGCCCAGGAGGCGCGGGTGCGGGTGGTGGGGGAGGTGCGGAAGGTCATCGGTTCGTCTCCGTGCTGTCGGGGGCGGTGCGGTGGTCTGCGGGGGTCGGTGCGGGTGCGGTCTCGGTACGGGCGCGTCCGGCGGTGGCCGTCGCGGTCAGCGTGCTGGTGGTCGAGTTGCCGGCGTGCACGCGGTGGACGCCGAGGTCGGCGAGCAGCTGGAGGCGCAGTTCGGCCAGGGCGGGGTCGTCGCGGTCGCGGGGTCGGTCCCCGGGCACGGTGACGATGCGTCGGATGCTGGGGGCGCCTCCTGCGGTGTCGGCGTGCGCCGCGCCTCCTGCGGTGGTGTCGGCCGCGCCCGTGGCGCCGACGAGCTGCGGCTGCTGCTGCTGCGAGAGGTCGGCGAGGACGACGATGCGGTCGGCGAGGTAGAGGGCTTCGTCGACGTCGTGGGTGACGAGCAGGACGGTGGTGGGTTCGGCGCGGTGGATGTCGAGCAGCAGGTCGTGCATGCGGAGGCGGGTGAGGGCGTCGAGGGCTCCGAACGGTTCGTCGAGCAGCAGCACCTTGGGGGCCCGGGCGAGGGCGCGGGCGAGGGAGGTGCGTTGGGCCATGCCTCCGGACACCTGGCGGGGGCGGAGGCCGGCCGAGCTGCCGAGCCCGACGAGGTCGAGCAGCTCGGTGATGCGGGCGCGGCCAGCGGCCTTGTCGGGTTTGCTGCCCGTGCTGCGCCTGCCGGCCTCGGCGCGCTCGCTGCGCCTACGGGCCTTCGGCAGGCCGAGTTCGACGTTCTGGCGGAGGGTGCGCCAGGGCAGGAGGCGCGGCTCCTGGAACGCGATGGCGCAGCGTTGGTCGGTGGGCCGGGTGGGGGAGTCGTCGATGTCGACGGTGCCGGAGTCGGGCTGGTCGAGGCCGCCCACCTGGCGCAGCAGCGTCGACTTGCCGCAGCCGGAGGGTCCGACGATGGCGATGATCTCGCCGGCCTCGACGTCGAGGTCGAGGTCGTTGAGGACGGGGCGCTCGCCGAAGTGCCTTCCGACGCCGCGCAGACGGATCGGCAGAGCCGAGGAGGCGCGGGTCGTCGAGGTGGGCATGTCACGACGGTAGGTGGGCGGGGTGCCTGCCGTCCCGTGGGGTGTAACGGGGCGAAACACTCCGTTCGGTCCGCCCTGCGCCCGGCTCGGTCTCAGGCACACCGATTCATCGGCTATAGTTGTGGGGTTGCCTCGGTCGGGGCAACACCAAGACCTGGGTTGAAATTCGAACCCGGATCTCGGGCTGTGGCGCAGCTTGGTAGCGCACTTGACTGGGGGTCAAGGGGTCGCAGGTTCAAATCCTGTCAGCCCGACCATTGGGGCGAGTTAGTAATCGTCTTGAGAACTGTTCACAACAAAGAAGCCCACCGAGAATCTCGGTGGGCTTCTTTGTTGTCATCGGGCTCGTGCTGGGATGCGCGGCACTTGTCGTTGCTTTTGCGAAACGCGCGAGGCGCGCGCGCTCGGTCCCAGGCGCGACAAGTACCGCCACATCAGTATGGCGTCGGCTATGGCGACGCTGTCGCCCTAGCCGATGCGTCTCGTATGCCGTCACGACGGCACCAGCTCCTGCGGAAGGGGCCAGCGTAGGCAGTTCAGCGATCAGCCGTGTGTTCGACGTTGGCGAGCGGTGGATATCGCCGATCGGATGGGCGTACCTCGCAGCAGGGTGCAAGAACGCTAGGTAGATCTTGCCTACGTCCGCTTCTTGACCGTCGGCTGGCGGGTTGCGCCGCGCGAGCCGCCTTCTCTGCGGCTTTTTGCTGTCTGAGTTCGAGGTCCGGTGCACCGCCGGGGAGGGTCCCCGTGTAGGTGTTTCCTCTCGCTCGCGTTTGCGGACGAAGTCGCAGATCCTGCGGATGTTCATTGCAGCGAGCAGGAACGTCATGAAGATCTGGGCGGCCGCGAAGCCTGGGACCTGGCGGCGTGAGTCGTCGTGGAGGGGCGTAGCCGCGGCAAGCCGACGAAGCGGGCCAACCTCGGGCTCTGACGAATGGTCCGCTGCCGCAGATGGGTCGAGAAACGATGCGAGGATCTGCTCGTGGGCACGGAGATCACGTTGTCGCTGAACGGCGTCGAAATTGACTATGGCAAGAACCGCTACTGGAAGAGCCATCATTGGCTCTTCCCGCCGGGGAGTCTCACCGACATCGAGTATCGCTACGCGAACGACGAGGTTGAGACGCAGCCCGGCTTTCAGACCACCCTGAACGAGGCCGGCTTCCGACTCCGCCACCTGGGTTACTCCCTTCAAGAGACGAAGACCAAGTTCGACGCCGCGGTAAGCCGGTGGAATCGGACAGCTGACCTCCAGCTCACCTTCGAGGACTTCCGTACTGCTCTCACCAGCATCGACTTCGGCACGCTCACCTCAGCGGACCTGGCGCCATTAATCTGGGACTTCCGCGCGTACGTTAGGAGCCTGCTCTCGGCTTGGGATACGAATGAGGCAGGGCTCGAAGACTTCATCGCAAGCCTCGACTTCGCGATCACCCTCCGAACGCTCGCAGACCGCCCAGCAAACGGCTCGCTCGCGCTCCGGTGGCACCATCAAGACTTGGTCGAGAGCGGCTGGGTATCGCTCGATGACCTGACCGACATCGACCGGCAAGCGTTCGTCATCGACCACACCATGCTCTACGGGCGCCTGCAAGACCACGCCGACAAACCGACCGTGAAGGGGTTCGACTCCTGGCTCGCAGGCTACGGGTTGCCCAGGGCTACGCCGTACGTGAAGGTCAACCCGGACGGCACCGTGACACCAGAGGTGACGACCCTTCCCACCGCGGTCCGCAACATGATCCATCACCCGGAGAACCCCAATAACGTGCTGTCGGATGCGGATCTGCATGAGAGCGTCGAGAGTCTTCTGCGAGTCGTGATGGCCCTTCCAACTCCGCTTCCCGGGCTCACCTAGCACCCCGTGTCGTCGTGAACCTCCCCTCGCGGGTGCTGCGACTCTGGTTGAATCAACCTCGATGCCCGGGCCTGACTACGAACTCCACAAGCTCGGCTGGCGAGCCTTCCAAGACCTCTGCGCTGTCGTTCTCCAGGAGACCCTGGGGCAGACCTTCACCGCGTTCGCTGACACGAACGACGCCGGTCAAGATGGTGCCTTTCATGGCCTATGGGCAGCGCCTGGAGACCAGGTGGTCACGGAACTCGAAGACTTTGCCACGACCGCGATGCCCGTCGTCGTGCAATGCAAGTTCAGCGTCGAGCCGTCAGGCACGCTATCGCCGGGAGACCTCGCAGACGAATTTGCCAAGATCGAAGCGTTGCACGCTCGTGGGCTCTGCGACGGCTACATGGTGTTGACGAACCTGCGCGTCACCGGCCGGACACAGGCTTGGTTCGCGGAGGAAGTGCGCAAACGTGGCCCCAAAGTTGCGGCGATTCTTCCCGGCGGCTGGATCTGCACGCAGATTGAGATGAACTGGAACCTGCGTCGGTACGTACCGCGTGTCTATGGGCTCGGCGACCTCACGAGCATCCTGGACGAGCGCAGGATGCGCCAGGCTCGCGCACTTCTCACAAGCTTGACCCGAGAACTGGAAACCTTCGTCCCTACCGGCGCGTACCGAGGCGCAAGTGACGCCATCACCGAGCACGGGTTCGTATTGCTACTTGGCGAACCTGCCAGCGGGAAGTCGACCATCGCCGCGATGCTCTGCATGACTGCGCTCGACAACTGGCAATGCGATGTGATGCGCGTCGATGGCCCGGATGAGCTCCTTGTGCACTGGAACCCCGACGACCCCCGGCAGATGTTTTGGGTCGACGACGCTTTCGGCAGTATCCGACACGAACCGCACCTAACCGACGCCTGGGTACGACGGATGCCCGAGGTCATGGCGGCAGTCGATCACGGCGCTCGCGTGCTGATGACAAGCCGCGACTACATCTACCGCGAAGCGCGCCCGAGGATGAAGGAGTACGCCTTCCCTCGGCTGAAAGAGCATCAGGTTGTCATCGACATCACCGCCCTGAGCCTCTCCGAGAAGGAGCAGATGCTCTACAACCACTTGAAGGCAGGCGATCAGGCGGCCGGGGTATTGGACGAGTGGCGACCACACCTGCTCACGGTCGCGGCCGCAACTCGATTCCAGCCGGAGGTGGCGCGACGTCTGTCCTTACAAGACTTCGTGCCCGCCTCCGGGCTGAAGGGCGAGGCCGCGCTGGTGTCATACTTCGAGCATCCGAATGAGTTTTTGGTCGACGTGCTCGACGGCCTCGATCCTGCGCAGCGCGCGGCACTCGCAGCGGTCTACCTCTCGGGCGGAGAACTCCTAGCGCCGTTCGCGCCAGACGAACGGCTGATAGCAGCGGTGACGTCTCTGGGCGCAACAGTCGCCGAGACAGCCCGCGCCTTCTCGGCCATAGAAGGCACCTTCCTGTCCCAAAACGTGAGAGCGGACGGAAACACTGTCTGGCGCTTCCACCACCCGACGATCAGAGAAGGCTTCGCTGCTTCCGTTGCCCGTGACATCTCCACGCTGTCGGTCTATCTCGAAGGCATGACGGTCGATGAGCTTGTCTCCCAACTCGACTGCGGTGGCCCGAACCAGCGGGGGACGCTGGTCCAGGTCCCACCCGCCATGTATCGGCTGATTGTCCCGCGCGTCCCTGTCCCCGAACGGCGGGAATGGTCGAGAGGCCCCCGAGCGTGGTTCCTACAAACACGGTGTTCCGACGAATTTCTGCGCATGTGGGCGGATGCGCACCAGGACGCGCTACCCGGCATGGCCGAGTTCGGGATGATGGTGGACGCAATGTGGGAGCCCGCTGTCCTGAGCCGACTCAACGAAGCTGCGGCCTTGCCCGAAGAGGTGCGCCGCAAAGCGGTCGAGCGGATCGTCGAGTACAGCATCGACGACCTCGACCCGGCTTGGGCAGACTCATCCCTCGCCGGTCTCCTCACCGCACAAGAACGCGCAGACCTGCACAGACGAGTTGAAGAAGACGTGCTGCCAGAGCTGGAGCAGCGCATCGACACCCATGTCGACTCGATCATCAGCGACATGACCAAGGAGCAGCTATACCAAACTCCACGCGACTATGTCGCCGCCATTCGAAGCGCCTTCCCCGAGAGCCCGGATGTTCTCGCACTTTGCGACCGCGCAGAAGAACACATCAACAACCGTGCGTTCAGCGACGAGGACGAAGACGAGCTGCCCGCTGAGAGCTCGGGATTGGCGGCGCCGGCTCGACCTGCCTCCGGTGAGATCTCCAGCCAGCGCGATCCATTCGAGGACGTCGCCGCCGGCCACTGAGCTACAGCGTCGCCGCCGAGGCGCACCTGATCGTGCGGCCGGAGTCTGGTGTGCAACCGCATTGGGCGCGGCATCGTCGACCGTGTCGGACCACATGGCTAGCATTGGGACAACGGATGAGCGCCCGCTGCGGCGCAGAGTAGATCGCGAGGAGGTCATGAGGGACACCATCGGCGCGGGCCGTCAAGACCGATCACTGCTGATGCGCCGCGGGAGGGCTGCGCGTTATGACTACACCGACTGAAGCCGAAGTGGCAGAGTCGACTGAGCCAGCCGAGCTCATTGATCCGCGGGCACAACTCGCCGAGTGGGCGAACGCCAACGACGAGTGGGTGCGCCTGCTTGTCGCCGAAGTGATCGCCACCGGACGCCCGGTCGGAACCTCCGTGGTCGACAAGGCCTACCTGCTGTTCCGACAGGAGAAAGCGCTCGACAAGCGGGAGCTTCCAGCCGTTCCACTGCTCAACATCGAGGCTCGCCAGGACGAGTCGGCACCGCCCCTGTTGTTGACCCGGCTCTCCGAGGTACGTGGTGTCAACGCGCTGGTGGCGGGTGTAGCGATCGAGCCCCACGAGGGCCTGACGATCCTCTACGGGGAGAACGGAACCGGCAAGACGGGCTACTCCCGCATCTTCAAGGCTCTGGCCAACAGCCGTACCGCCGACACGATCCTCGGCAACATCGATGCCGGCACCTCGGAAGCACAGTCCGCCAAACTTGAATTCAAGCTCGGCGACGACGCTCAGACTCTGATCTGGACGGGCGAACTGGGGGTGTCGCCTTTCACGCGCATGTCGATCTTCGACAGCCCCGCCGTGCGCACCCACGTCGACGAGGACCTTGACTACGTCTACACCCCGGCCTCGCTGGCCCTGTTCAAAGACGTCACGACTGCGATCCAGGCAGTAGCAGCTCAGATCGATGCGGCGATCTCTGAGCTTGGTTCGAGCGGCTCGGCGCTGCTCTCCAGATTCCAGCGCGGATCGACCATCTATCCGCTGATCGAGACCCTCGGTGCTTCCACCGAGCTTGCCGACCTCAAGGCCAAGGCCAAGAGCGGGGATGACGTCGATCGAGAGCTCGATGCTTTGACCCAGGGCGTTGCGGCCCTGCGCGCCAACACCATGGGTGCCCAGATAACCGGCCTCAAGAGCGAGCAGCGAGTCCTGTCAGAGGCAGCGACCGCGGCTGAAGCTCTGCTGGGCTTCGAGCAGGCCAAGTACAACGACGCACTGGCAACGCGCGCGCAGCTCACGACCGATCTCGAGACGTTCCGCCGCGAGCTTTTCGCCGCCGCGGACCTGCCTGCTGAGCCCGACGACACCTGGAACGACTTCATCGAGGCCGGCGAGACGTACCGCCAGCATCTCGTCGAGGTTGAGGCGCACGATGCAGACCGCTGCCTCTATTGCCGCCAGCCTCTGCTCGATCCGGCGCGTGATCTGCTCACTCGCTACTCGACGTACCTTGAGGACAGGATCTCAGCCGACATCCGTATCACCGACACCACGCTCGATGGCTACAGGCGGCAAGCTGCCGCGCTCCAAGGCAACGAGATGGCGTCGTTCATCCAGCAATACAAGGACGCCGATCCAGGCGAGCGCCCGACCTACTTCACTCAGGTTGAAGCAATCGAAGGCGCACGAAGCACCGCCGCCACGGCAGTGGCCGCCAGCCAAACAGCCAGCATCGAGATCGCCGATCTCGTGGCCAAGCCTCGCGCCGAGGTCGACACTGCGCTGACCACCGTGGGCAACAGCATCACGGATCTGGAGACCTTGCAGAAGGGCCGAACCGAGGCGCTGGCTGAGAGGCAAGCAGAGCTGCTCGAACTCAGCGACGCCATCGAGTTGGGTAAGTCCTGGGCGGTGATCGAGACGCAGGTCAAAAGCGCCAAGGAGGCCGATCGCCTCAAAACGCTCAAGCGCCCGCTGCCTGGCCTCGGCCGCTCCGTGACCGCGCTCGCCAAGACCGCCAGCGACCAGCTGATCAACCAGAGCTTTGATGCGCTGTTCCTCGAGGAGTGCGAAGCCCTCCGTACCCCGTCCCTAAAGGTCCAGTTCGTCGGGCGAGAGGGCAAGGCGCAGCGCCGCAAGGTGCTGAGCGGTAAGCACAAGCCGTCCAAGGTGCTGTCCGAGGGCGAACAGAAAGTCTTAGCGCTCGCAGATTTCCTCGCCGAGGCTCGCCTCGCAGGCATCACGGCGCCTGTCATCTTCGACGACCCGGTATCCAGCCTCGACCACCGTCGGATCAAGGAAGTTGCCCAGCGCATCGCCCGCCTGGCCGACGACAACCAGGTCATCGTCTTTACCCACGACATCCTGTTCGCCACGACGCTCCTCGCCCTGTTCGAGAAGTCCAAGCGGTGCGCCTACTTCCAGATCACTGACGAGAGCGGCAAGGGCAAGGTGTCCCGCGCCACAGGACCGCGCATCGACTCTTTGAACGCGATCAAGGGTCGGATTAACAGCACCATCCAAGCCGCCAAGCAGTTGGACGGCGAAGCCCGGGATGCGCTAGTCCACACCGGCTACAGCCATCTTCGTTCCTGGTGCGAGGTCTTCACGGAGGACGAGCTGCTCAAGGGCGTGACCCGCCGGTATCAGGCCAACGTCCAGATGACGACGCTCGGCAACATCAACGTCGACAAGCTCGGCGAGATCATCCCCAAGGTCAGCGAGATCTTCGAGGAAGCCTGTCGGTACATCGACGCCCACTCCCAAGCCCTCATCACTCAGGGCGTCAGCCCTACTCTCGCCGGACTCGAACAACACTGGGTCGAGCTTCAGGAGCTCAAGAAGCTGAACGAAGGCAAGGCGGCGTGAGCCTGTTGATATTCATGTAGCGGGAGGTCCGCCCTGATTCCCGGATGGTGCGCTTGCTACAGATACGCCGCTGCACGACGTCGCACCTCGAACTCCTGCTCGAGGAGACGGTAGCGCTGACGCAACTCGCGGATCTCAGCATCTCGACCACCCAGCAGCGGCGCACCGGTGTCAACGGCTGTCTTCTCGGCGCCCGAGCAGGCGAGCCACTTCGTGAGTGTCCTCGGGTGGACCCCGAAGTCGCCAGCAATGCGCTTGATCGACACGCCGGGCTCGCGGTTCTCCGCGACACGCACCACGTCATCGCGGAACTCCTTCGGATAGGGCTTGGGCACGATCGCAACCTTCCGGGCCCACCGTCCCGGGCAAGCCAGATCAGATGTCACCTATCCGTGCAGCAGACCCCTCAGCAGTCCCGACATCTCGTCGATGATCATGGGGACCGGGATCGCATCGGTGGCGTGGGTCGGGTGCTGCCCGTATTGCGCAGACACTGGTCACGCGACGACAAGTCCCCGGCTGGTGTGGTTCGAAGACCCCGACTGATGCAGAGCGGGCGCGATCGCTCACGATTGAGGCTCCTTCGATGCGTCCGGATCGACGTCACGGCAGCCTGGCGCTTCCACACTGCTCCGCAAAATGCTCGGTCAGAGAGTCGTTCTCGGTTGCGCTGCCCGAGCCAGAGGATACGATCGGGGTCGTTAGACGATACGGGCTCGTCCGACGCCTCCGTCCGCCGCGCCACCCCCAGGATCTACAGGTTCTTAAGACAGCCCACCATTAGGCCGTGTGATCAGCGACCGTCGGTAAGGCCAGGTCTAGGCCGCGATGGCGATCGCTTGTCTCCGAACTATCGCCCTCCACTCATGCCGCCCATGTCTTCGGGAGCGCGACCCCTCGAGTGAGACGTGCCCATCGCTCTCGTACCCCATGGGGGAGATCGGGACTATGTCTCAACGGTGACGGTATGACTGCATGGCTGACAAGCCGGATCTGGAAACGTGGTTGGTCGATGCTCCGCACGGGGCTGACGGCTGGGCGCATTATGTCCGCCTGGCTAAAGCCATATGGCGTAAACATGAGCTTGACCTGTGGCGATCTGGCGACTTTTTCTACACCTGGCAACAGCGGGCGCGCCGCGTCGTACTCGGCGTCGACGTCGAGGGCGGCCAGCTCGTCGGGTGTGCCGTCGGTGAGGCGCCGGACGTGCTCGAAGGCGGCGAGCCACGGGGCCGGGTCAGGGGTGGCGGCGGTGCGGGGGCGGCCGCGCGCGGCGGCGTGTGCCTGCTCGCCTTCGCGTGCGAGATCGCGTTCGCGTTCGCGTTCGACCAGCGTGATCGCCTCGTCGAGGTACCAGAGCAGCTCGTGCAGCCTCCGCACGAGCGGGAACGTCGAGAACATCGCCTCACGGGTCGCGGTGTCGTCACGCCACGAGCGCCCGGCGAACGTCTGCCGGCTGACCTTCTGGCCCGCCCCGAAGCAGTCGAACACCGTGCAGCCCTTGAACCCGCGCTCGCGCAACTGCGGGTGGATGCGGCACCCGTCGTGCTCGTCCAGGTTCGTGCAGGGGTCGCCGGCCGGCTTGTCGAACGGGAAGTCGGCGCTCTTCGTGAACGCCAGGGCCACGCAGCACAGGCCGAAGCAGTTGGCGCAGTCGGCTCCGAGGTCGGCGCGTCGGCCCAGCTCGATCCGTGTGCGGGTGCTCATCGGATCAACGGTAACGGGCGCGGTGGGCTGGGGTGGTCGAACGGGGGCGGCTCATTTGTCCCACACCGTCACCGCAGGGTGACCACGAGCCGCTCGCTCATCGGTGACGAGGTCGGTGATCAGCGCGGTCTTGGCGGCTGTGTAGGCGCGTCCGTCGTCCAGGCCGGCAAGCGCCTCCTTCAGGGTCGCGTAGTGCCGTCGCGCGACCGGGTCGCGCAGCAGGCGGTCGCGGAACAGTCGCTGGTTGCAGGCGTCCCATTGGTCGGGGCGGAAGACGTGGAGGATGTGCGTGCGGCGCGCTCCGTCCAACCGGACGTAGACCGCGTGGGTCTTCGGGCCCGCTGCGTGTCGTTCGTAGCCGAGGTCGATCAAAGCGGCACCGAGGGCGAACGGGTCGGTGCCGGGAGACGAGCGGGCGGCGACGTCGATGATCGGCTTCGCGAGGAGGCCGGGGACGGCCGTGCTGCCGATGTGCTCGACGGCGTCGACCCGGGTGCCGAGGGCGATCGCGAGACGCTCGGCCTCGCGGCGGTAGTCGTCGGCCCAGGTGGGGGAGTGCGGCTGCAGATCGACCATCGGGGCGATCGTACGGGGTGTCACTCTCGGCGGCGCGGGGTCGAGTGGTCGCGGATCGTCGTTCGCGCAAAGAGGAAGGAAGATTTGGGACCCCTCGATGACCGGTGGGGCGGGCGTGGACCGACCCGCGCCTCCTAGGGGGTCGTCGGGCGGAGGTCGGCGAGGGCGCGCGACCAGGCGACCTCGCGGGCGAGCTGGCCGGTGGCGCGGAAGAGCTGCACCTGGTGTGTGTCGGGGAGGGCCGCGGCGAGGGTGTCGCGGTCGGCGGGGGTGAAGCCGAGCTGCTGCCAGAACGGTCCGGAGCGGCGGGAGAAGAGCCAGGCGTGGCGGGCTCCGTGCGCGGCGGCGTCGGTGAGGGCGTGGCGGGCGAGACGGGAGCCCGCGCCGCGCGTGCGGGCGGTGGGAGCGACGGCGACGCTGCGGATCAGGGCGTGCCGGCCGTCGGCGCTCAGCTCGTAGCCGGTGCTGCCGACCACCGTGCCGGTGGCGTCACGGTCGACCCAGAGCCGGAGGCGCGGCGTGGGGGAGTCGAGACCGGCGAGGGTGAGGTCGGCGGCGGCGAGGAAGGCGCGGAGGTCGGCTCGGGCGTCGTCATCGGTCGGGGCGATGGGGACGAGGGGCATGGTCGCCATTCTTCCGGGGCTCAGGGGACTTGTCGGGATCGAGTGGGCGGAAGATGTCCTTCGAGGGCGACGGAAGGACGTCTTCTGCCCGGTCGACGCGGCGGGGGTGGGCCACGGCGGATCAGAACGGGCCGCGCGGGGGAGTCGCGTGAGCCGTCGCCGACCTAGCGTGGAGAGATGCCGATAGTCGTCCCCTTCATCATGTTGGCCGCGTGCGCCGTCGTCTTCGGCACGACGCTCGCCGCCGCCCGCGGCCGGCTCGGGGTGAACCACCTCGCTGGCATCCGGTTACAGCACGTGATGGCGTCACCCGAGGCATGGCAGGCCGGGCACCGGGCGGCACTCGTCCCCATCACGGTCACCTGTGCGCTCACGGCGGGGGCGGCGTTCGTGCCCGTCGTCGTGGGAGGGCTGACCGAGGGCGCCCAGGGGGCCTGGGTCATCGGCAGCACGGTCGTCCTGCTCATCGGAGCGCTCGTCAGCGCAGGGGTGGCGAATCGAGCGGCCGGGGACGTGCTCGGTTCGTCGTGATCGTGTGACCCGAGGCGCTGGTCACGGCACGACGTCGAGCGTGACGGCAGGATCGCGTCTCGGCACTCCCATCTCCGCAGCAGCCGACGCGTAGGCGCGGTACGTCTCGGCGTAACGGTTACGTGCTGCGCGCGCGGATGCGACGTCCGACGGCCTCTCGACGTACGTCTCGTATCCGATGGTCCGACGCTCGTCCTCCTCGGCGGAGACTGCCATCGACCACCGCCAGATGTCCACGCTGCCTGGGGTCGGGAATTGCGTGAGAAGGACTTGTGCGGGAACCGGGACGATCGGCGGAGGTGTCGTGCGAGGTCGGACGAACAGCACGCGGAACAGCGTGCCCCACAGGCCGATGACACATCCACCCAGCAGCCCGACCACCAAGTTGGCGCCGCCGTCGACCGATCCCCATAGGGACCGTACGACGACGAAGCCGAGGGCCCCCGCCGTCGCGACGATCGCCATGCCGAGACCGAGATGCGTGATGAGTCGCAGACGAGAGCGTCGCCGGACGGCCAGAGGATCGTAGAGGCGACGCCAGCGGGGCAGCGTCTGATCCGTGACGCCGTCCCGATCCACGTAGACCAGGCCGTCCGGAGCGGTGAAGACGGGCAAGCCGAGCCGGGGCGCCGTCGTCACCGCGCCGGAACGGACGTGACGAGCCTGTCGAGGACACCCTCCCGATCAGCGAGCCACTCGGGCAACCACACACGCTCGACGGCGGGCCAGTGCATGAGCCCGCCGAGCACCTCCACGGGGAGGGCATCACGATCGGCGACCGTACCGCGCTGGGCCCAGCCAGGGCCGTCGAGGAGGACGGCCGTGGTCGCCCCGCCCGGCTGACCGGCGGGGGAGACCGCGAGGTCGACCTTGAAGTCGGACAGCCCGACGTTCGTCCGGACCTCGAGACCTCGAGCTCGGAGAGCCTCGGCGAGGTCCTCGCGGTGCAGATCCGTGCTGGTGGCCGCACGAGCGGTCGCGAGGACGTTCTCGGCTCCACGCAGCGCCAGCTCGAGGTAGGCCCGGAGATCTCGGATGCCCCGCGAGGTCGTCTCCTCTGCACGCAGGTCACCAGGATCGAAGCTCGAGAACAGGATCACCTGACGACGAGCTCGGGTGATCGCGACGTTCAGTCGACGCTCCCCGCCGAAGTTGGTCAAAGGCCCGAAGTTCAGGGGCAGGACGCCCTTGTCGTTCGCGCTGAACGCCGTCGAGAACAGGATGGTGTCACGCTCGTCCCCCTGGACGTTCTCGAGGTTCTTCACGAACAGTCCGTCGGTCGACGCGTCGAGAGCGTCCATGATCCGGTCGTCACCGGCATCGCGCAGCATCGACTCGATGAGGGTCCGTTGCTGGGCGTTGAACGTCACGACGCCGATCGAGGGCGTGCCGGTCGGGTCCGCCGCAAAGCGGTGACGGATCTCGGCGACGATCGCCTCGGCCTCGACCTGGTTCGTCCGCAGGGTCTTGCTGGGGCCCGACCGGAGGAACGTCCCCTGGACGCGCCGGAGCGTGATGCCGTGACCCCCGACGCCGTCGTCGACGGAGCCGTGTGCGGGAGCCGGGAACGACGTCAGTCGGTCCTCGTAATAGTTGCGGTTGCTGAACGCGATGAGGGACTCGTCCTGGCTGCGGTAATGCCAGGAGAGCCACCGGCTCTCGATGCGTGCCTGCTTGCACTCCGCCAGGATCGACTCCTCGTCCCGCGCGAGGACGTCCTCGATCTGGGCCTCGGCGTCTTCGTCATCGATGGTCGCCTCGGCGAACGACGTCGGTGGCATCTGCTTGCTGTCGCCGACGACGACCACGGAGGTCGCTCGGCCCATGGCGCCGACGGCATCCGCGACTCGGACCTGTGAGGCCTCGTCGAAGACGACGATGTCGAAGAGTCCTGCCTTCGCCGGGAAGAACCGTGCGACGGAGTCCGGGCTGACCAGGACGCAGGGGGTGATCTCGGCGACCAGATCGCCGTACGTGGTCATGATGTCGCGAACGCTCATGCGCCCACGCATCTTGGCCACCTCGGCCACGAACTTTCCGGCCCGACCTTGGGCCGTCTGCTGGTCGAACTCTCGTCTACCGATCAGCTGGGCCGGTATGGCCCGGGGAAGCTCCGCCCTGATGTCACGAGCAGCCGAGGTGTAGCGCTCGATCGACCTTCCTTGTCCGGCAGCATCGAAATCGTCCAGTCCGGTGGCGCGGGCACGTTCGTGCCTGCTGGCCGTCGCGAACCCGCGTTCGAAAGCGTCACTCGCTTCGTCTGCGGGCAGAGCGCCCGAGATCACCGTCGAGTACGCGTCGAGCAGCCCGAAGTCCCTGAGGGGGGCGACGGCTCGCCGCCATCGCACCCAGTTCGGCAGGCTCACGCCGGTGGGCTGGAGGGGGTCGCGCCCTGTGCGCGTCGACATCCATCGTTTCAGGAACGGCTGCGTGCCCGTCCAAGCAGCCCAGGACACCGGCGTCGTACCCGAAGCGTTCATCAGTGACTCCGTCGCGTCCGCGAGGCGGGTCGCTCGGGAGGCTGCTTCCGGAACCGGCGCCTGCCGGCCGACCGTGATCCGCTCGAGGGCGACGCGGAAGACGCGCCCCGAGGACTCGCCGGTGTCGGCATCGGTCACCGTCGACAGCCACTCGAGCCAGGAGATCTGTGAAGCGACATGTGAGCGATCGGCCTCGATGAGGGGATTCCAGCCCGGCCACACCGAGAGCCCGGGGACGACGTCGATCTGGGCGGCGAGGTGGCGGACGGACTCCCGGAGGACGACGAAGCGGGCGGTCAACGCGGGCAGGGTCGCGAGGTCGACGGTGACGCCGGGTCGGGTCACGTGAGCGAAGGACTCCGCCACGGCGCGGCGCCTCTTCTTCCGCCCGAAGAAGCCGGAGGAATGAGCGACGGTCGCCTCGTGCGCGATCCGGTCGAGGTCGAGTGCCAGGACATGGGGCTGGACGACGGTGAGCACGTCACCGAAGGCTGGACCGACCCCGTCGAGTTCACCGAGCAGCCGGCGGGTCTCACCCTGCCACGTGGATGTCCGCGCCTCGGCGAGCACCGCGTGATCGACCCCAGCGCTGCCGAGGGTCGCCGCCAGGGTACGGAGCTCGTCAGACGTCGACACGGTGCCGAGCGCCTCGGTGAGAGTGTCGTCGGCTGTTGCGGCACCGAGCGCCTCGTCGAACCGGGTCACGAGGGAGAGCAATGCCACTTCGTCGAGGGCGTCGTCCGAGCCGACGTCCACGAAGGCCCAGGAGTGCTCGGCTGTCGGCCGCGCCCTCCCCGCGTGGTCGGCCAGCTCGCGCAAGGCCGTGCGCACGACGTGGAGGTCGGCGACGGACGCCGTGGCGGCGAAGTGCTCCGGAACGGGCAGCTCGAAGGGAGTGTGCGCCTGCACGAGTTCGGCCACATGGGCGGTGTAGAGGCTGTGGCCCGAGGCGTTGACGTCGTGCACCTGGGCGGCATAACGCGCCAGCCGGCGACGGGCCGACTCCATCGTGTCGGTCGACCGCGCGAGTCCCTCGGCATCTGCCGACGCACGCTGCGCCAAGGACGTGCGGAGGTGCTCCCTCAGGGGAGCAGGCTTGCTGCCCTTGTCATGGAGGTCGAGGGTGAACGGCCCGAGGCCGACGCTCGCGAGTCGCCGCTGTACGACCTCGAGGGCTGCCCGCTTCTCGGCGACGAACAGGACCTTCTTGCCGTCCGCGATGGCCCGAGCGAGGAGGTTGGTGATGGTCTGTGACTTGCCCGTTCCCGGAGGGCCCTCGAGCACGAATGTCCGCCCGGCCGATGCGGCCGCGACGGCCTCCGCCTGTGACGAGTCGGCGGACACGGGGAGCTTCGCGAGAAGCGCGTCGAGGTCGACCGCCACCGGCGCGTGAGGATCACCGTCGGTCGACACCGACGCGTCGACGAACGGCTCGGTGGGGGACTCGATGAGGTGACGTACGAGGTCGTTGCCGGCCAGCGCCTCCCAGTTGTCGTCCAAGTCTTTCCAGAGTCGGAACTTCGCGAATTGGAGGAGCGCGAGGTCCACGGTCGGTTCGACGTTCGCCTCGATGCCCGACTCGAGGACGGCGAGCCGGGTCTCGGTCAGCACCCGCTGGATGTCGATGCCCGACGCGTCGGTAGCGGGGTCGGCGAGGGCCGGGATGCGGAGGCCGTGCTCCGCCCGGAGCTTCTCGAGCAGGCAGTAGTTGGGCGTCGAGGCCCCCGCGTCGTCGAGGACGACCTGGTAGCCACCGGACTTTCCCTTGGCACGAAGCGTGACGGGGACGAGGATCAGCGGGGACCGGACGGTCTTGTCCTTGACCTTCCAGACGAGCGAGCCGATGGACACGTAAAGGTTGTTGGCGCCGGTCTCGTCGAGGACGGTCTTGGCCTTGTACGCGAGTGCTCTGAGCAGTCGCGGGTACGCCTCGGTCGAGGCGTCCGTGTACAGCTGGTGCTTGGTGTGGAACAGATCGGCTCGGCTGTCCGACGGCAGGTCACGTCCCCACCGGACGCCTCGCTGGGTCTCGACCGCGGGGAGGGCATCCGACGGCAGGAGCTCGAAGGCTTTGCCCCCGTTCAGGTAGTCCTCGAACTCGGCCAGACCTTCTTCGGCCACGTGGAGGGGGAACCGGGCACGGTCGGCGAAGTTGATCAACCGGTTGCGGAGGCTGAGGTCGAGGAGGGCGTTCTTCCAGCGCTGGACGCGGGCAGGCACGGGGGTGGTGTCTGCGGGGCCGGAATCGTCAGGACGCTGTTCGGGCACGTACGCCACGGGCCGGGAGTGCACGGCCTGGTAGTCGACGACGACCACGGTGCCGTCTTCCGCTGCGACTCGAGCGGGAAGGGGATAGATGCGGCTGCTGCGAGCCTGGTAGACGTCGGTGATGCCGACGACACCGTCGAGGTCGCCCGACAGATGTTGTTCGAGAGGCGCACGTCGGACGTCGTGGAAGCCGACGTCGGCCGAGTCCTCGGTGAGCAAGGTCGTCTCGACGACCCGCGCGTAGTCCGTTCGGATCAAGTTCGGCAGTGCGAAGGCACTCGTGGTCGCCGGGCTCGCCAACGATGTCTCTTCGCGCCAGTAACCCAGGAAGGCGTGACCCTCGACGACCACGAGCAGGGGGCGGATGCCGACGCGCTCGAGTGCCGCGGCCAGGGTCACCGTCGTGTCGAGGCAGGTGCCCAGGCGTCCGACGAGCACTTCGTGCGGCGTTCGGACCTTCTGGCCGTCGTCCGACCAACTGGCCGGAGGCGTGCTGTACCGGATGGACCGACCGCGCATGGCGGTCATCAATGCGTCGACGGTCACGTCCACTCGTTCGGGGCCCTGTTGGTAGCCGACGAGTGCGCCGCTGCCGGTGGTCCGGGCGAGTTCGTCGGCGGCCTCGGACACCAGGGACTCGAGAGCAGGGTGGTTCGGTTGGACGTGGGCAGCGAGCATCTCGAGAGACATCAGCGTCGGGCGCGCGAGCCACTGGTTCGCGGCCAGCAGGAGCACCTCGACCGTTCCTCGACCGAGCTCGACGTCATCGTGGGCCACGGTGACGACCACACGAGCGGGCCGTGCCTCTTCGACGCCGAGCATGACCGACGGGTCGACCTTGATGTCGAGCTGCGGGACCAACGTCTCCGACCCTGCGACGAGATCCACGAAGTACTCGGTCGGTGCCCCGATCGGTCCCAGCGCGGACTCGATGCCCACGGTCAGACGGGCACCACGAGCGGTCGTCGTCGGGCTCGTCAGGGTGATGTCGGAGATGACCGTCAAACCGTTGTGTGCCATCGCATAGCTGATGACGGGGGCACATGAAATGGTCACCGTCACCGAGGACGGCGTGGTCGAGCGGGTGTCCTCGGTGGGAGAGGCGTCCGGAGCGCCGGGGGGCGGTGTCGCGCCGGTCGACCGCGGAGCGATGACGGGTTGCGGGGTGGGGACCCGAGGCGGTGTCTGCGGAGGAGGGCTGAACGCCAGGGGGGCGACGACATCGGGGGCCGGAGCCGGTGCGTCGACCGGTAGGGATTCTGCCGCGGGAGCCGGGGCAGCCATGCGCACCTGGAGGTCACGGCGCAAGCCGGCAAGGGTCTCGCCGGCCTCGACCGCACCGCAGATGACGAGCAGGCGCTGGGCCGAGTCGACGGCGCGGTAGGCGTCGTCGTCGCTGAAGGAGCCGTTGTGGGCCCACGCGTTGCGGACCTCACGCAGTTCCCCGGCGAGACGCGTGCCGGCACGGCCCAGAACGGTCTCGAACGGGCGCCCCAGAGCACCGAGCGGCTCGGTCATGGTTCGGAGGACGACCTGGAGGTCGGTTGCGGCGTAGGTCCCCCCGACGCGTCCGGCCGCCTCGTCACGTCGTTCGAGCAGTGTCGTCCAGCCCATCCCTGGCAACAGATGGGGCGAGAGCGTTCTCGACACGAACGGTTCGAGGGCGCGAGCGAGCTCGGTGACTGCTCGTCCGACGAGTTCGTGGTTCATGGTGCTCACGTGCGCCTCCCGGTGCGGTGTGCGGAAGACCTCGTCGATCGTCTCGTTCGACGATCCACCCTCGTTCCCCCTGGTGCTGCAGTCATCGTGCCATGCGGTGCCGTCATCGGCGGACGGAAGAGTCGGCGCCGGTCGGCTCGCCCGGCATCGCGCGCGTACCGACCCACAGGCCGTCACGCGCTCGCGTCATCGCCACGTACAACTCGCGCCGGTCGAGGTCGCGGCGCTCGCGGTCGGTGTCCGAGGCAGGTACCGGACTGCTCCCCAGCAGCGTGCTGTCGACCCGAGCGAGCAGCACCTGCTTGAACTCGAGACCCTTGGCGCGCTTGACGGTACCGACCTTGACGGCGTCGACGGGGCGGCCGTCGTAGCGCTCGAGCATGAGGACGGGGATGCCTGCCGTGACCAGCGCCTCCTTGGCTTTGGTCACCTGCCAGTGCGTCGTCGCCAGGACGCCCACGTCGCCCCACGACGTGCCGACGAGCCGGGTGACCTCCCGTACGCGCTCGACGAGCGCGGTGTCGTGGGACGCCCAGGAACGATGGCGGTCGAGCACGGGCCGTGGTCCCGACCGCGTCACCGTCTCGACGCCGTCGATGCGCTGACCCGTCCCCTCGATGTCGTTGTACTCGTCGCCGGCGACGACGGTGTTCGCGAAGGCGAGGATCTCGGCCGTGTTTCGGTGGTTGACGTCGAGCACGACACCGCGGCCGCTGAGAGAGATGCCGATCTCGGACAGTGTGTAGCCACCGGGGTAGATCGTCTGCTGACCGTCGCCGATCAAGGTGAGCCCGTCGGGCCGGTCGCCTACCAGGGAGTGCAGTAGCGACACCATCGCGCACGTGAGATCTTGTGCCTCGTCGACGATGACCGCCCCGTATCGTTCGAGGGGCTGGGCGCGAAGGCTGTCTCGAGCCATCAGGATGACGTCGGCGAAGTCGTGAGCGTTCCGTCGGCGGAGTCCGCGGTCGTAGCGCTCGAACAGAGACCAGACGTCACGGCGCTGCTCGATCGTCAGACGGTGGCGTCGCCCGACCCGCGCAAGGTCGGCGTACTGCTCGAACGTGCGGATGCCGCGTCCCTTGATGACATGGTCGATCTCGTCACGCCAGTAGCGTGACGTGGTCGCCGACGAGTCGAGCGCACCGCCCCGGCCCCCGGCGGCCCACGCCTCGGCGAAGGCAGAATCGGCCGCCTTCGCGTCGAGTCGCACGGTGCAGCCCCGCTCGGCCAAGAGGTCGAGAGCGAAGCCGTAGATGCCGCGGAAATCCACCGAGTCGGACGTGTCGGGCGCGAGGCGGACGAGCAGGTTCCCGAGGACGGCCGGCAGTGTCCGCACGAACGTCGTGAAGAGCACGCGGGTGCTACCGCTCCGGGCCAGGTAAGCGGCACGGTGGAGGCCGACGACGGTCTTGCCCGTCCCGGCCGACCCGCGGATGCGGGCAGGACCGTTGAAACTGCGACGGACGAGCTTGGCCTGGGCCGGATCGAGGAACGACATCCATTCTTCGATCGGTGCCGCAAGGATGCTCTCCAGTAGTGCAGCATCGATCTTGACGTCCCGGTCGTCCTGAGTGTCGACGGTCGAGGCCTCGGTCGGCACGAGCTGTTCGTCTCGGTGCGGGAGGATCGGCTCGGGCACCGTGACGTCGACGACCGTCGTCGAAGTGAGAACGGGGAAGTGGTCGAGCACGCGGCGGAGGACGGTGTCGACCTGCTGCGAGGTGAGCCGGTTGCCGGGCGACGCGAGGTGGGCGAGAGCGTCGCGCTCGCCGACGACCGTCACAGGCCCCACGGACTCCCGGATGCCCTTCTGCCCGGCGAGCACCGCGACGGCGTGCACCTCGGTCGGCGCCAGACCGACCTCCGCCAGTATTCCCTCAGTGTTGTAAGCGAGGTCGGCGAGTGATGCGAGATCGTCGGTGACGTCGGCCTGTCCCCGGAAGATGCGACCGTCTTGGATCGACACCTCCCGCCACGCCTTGGTGTCGACGATGTGGACACCCGACGGACCCACCACGATCAGGTCGACCTGGGCGCTCCGGCTTCCGGGCCAGGCGCGGTCGGGCAGCAGGTGGTAGCCGAACGCGCCGAGTCGGGCGAGTTCCGTGGCGACACGCTTCTCGGTGACGCCGGCGAGGCCGAATCGAGCAGCGGCGTCTCGCGCGCGGGCCGCCTCCCGTTCGTGCGCTGCGGCGAGCGCCTGTTGGCGGTGTGCTTCGTCGGTGGCCGACCTGCCTGCTGCTGCCACGACCCCACCTACGCCGACTGGAGGAGGGCCCGCAGGGCGTCCTCGCCGACGATGGGGATGCCGTATTGACGTGCCTTCTGCGCCTTGCCCGACAGGCTGTCCGGGTCGGCGGCGACCAGGAGCGTCGTCTTCTTCGTGATGCCTGGCTTGACGACGATGCCCATCGAGGTGAGCGTCTGCTCGACGCTCTCGCGCGGTTCGTTCATCTCGCCGGTCAGGACGACGAGGTCGCCTGGTCCGAGACGCATCGCAGCGGTACCCGACTCCGCGGCGTCGGCAGGGGCGGCTTGGTCGGCCACGGCGGCCTGCGCAGCACTCGCGCTCAGAGCGGCGTCTCGGATGTCGGGCGCGATGTCGAGCATGATGGCCACCGCCGTGATGTCTGCTCGCTCGTCCTCGTTGAGGACGCCGTCGGCCCAGGCCGCGTCCACGAGACCGTCGAAGTACTCGTGGTGGAGCTCGGAGCGGCGCGCCGGGCTGACGCCGATGGCCTCGCCGAGGCTACGGAGTTCGTCGGTCTCCGAGACGGAGAGGAACCCGTCCGAGAGGGCACGGTCGACGACCGCGAGGTAGTCGAGTTCGCGACCCGTTCCGGCGACAGGTGGCAACCGGTCGGTCGTGAGGTCGAGGAACGACGTCGCTCTCGTGGCCCTGGGTGACGCCGCGATGACTGTGTCCGCCACGGCGCGGCTGGTCGTGCCGGCCCAGTCGGGCGCGAGGGAGGCGCGCGTCCCGTCGGCAAGGTCGGTCGCGCTTCTTCGGCGGGAGACCCACGCAGAGGACGACACCCCTGGACGACGCGCCGGCCAGGCGGCGCTCGCCGCGTAGTCACCCCACTGGCCCCACCAGGACGACTGGTCGCGCCCGAGCTCGAGGTAGGCGGCGAGGAGCTGCGCGGTCGCCCGAGCGTCGGCGAGCGCCTCGTGGGCATCGACCAGGGGGATGTCGAAGGCCGCGCAGCAGTCCGCGAGCTTCCGCCCGGAGCCGGGCAGGTAGGTCGTGGCGAGCTTCATCGTGCAGAGCGCTCCCTCGTCGGCGACGGGCGACGTCATGCCCAGACGGGACAACTCCGCCCGGAGGAAGGTCGTCTCGAACCGGGAGTTGTGGGCGACGAGAACGCGTCCGCGCAGGTGGTCGACGAAGTCGTCGGCGACGTCCGCGAACGTCGGCGCCTCCTTGACGTCGGCCCCGCGCAGCTGGTGGATGTGGGTGGGGCCGAGGTCGCGTCCCGGGTTGACGACGGTCTCGAACGAGTCCTCGATCGTGCCGTCAGGTGCGACGTTGACGATGCCGATCTCGATCACCCTGTGGTGGTACTGGGGCGAGAGCCCGGTCGTCTCGAAGTCGATGACGGCGTAGCCGTTGTGTGCCATGTTCGTTCCCCTGATCACGATCTGCCCCCTGGCGACAGGTCCATGAACCATGCTCACATGTGTTGGAGGCCTGGGAGGGCATCGACGTCACCCAGTTGTGGGGACTGGTGCACGTCAGTCCAGGAAGAAACGACGTGCTTTCGCTCGGCTGTCCAAGAGATCCTCGGGCTTCACGCCGACTGTCGATGCGAGCTCGATCGAGCCCTGAACCGCGGTCAGCACGTCGGGCGAGAAGGCACGCTCGAGAACCTCGAAGTAGTCCGACAGGCTCGCGGTCAGCTCGTCGATGAGCTGTGCGTAGTCGGCACTCAGCGACTCGTCCAGCTCGCGCTGAGCGCGGGCGTAGCCAGCGATCAACGCCATCTCGCGCGCGGACAATGAGGTGCGTGCGGCCTGGTACATGACCGTGCCGATCGTGTTCCCGATGACGGCGCCGAGAACCGGTACGGGGATGAGCGTCTGACCGATGAGGGACGACAGTGCGCTGACGGCCGTGTCGAGACAGAAGAGTTCGCAGTTCTCGATGAACTGCAGCTCGTCGATCTCACCTCGGCGGAGCTCATTCGCCAGCTCCGCCATGCCGACGGCGCTGGTGACGATCGAGCTGGCGACTGCCGAGGACGTCGCGGTGAAGTTCGTGAGCGAGTAGATCGTCAGTCCTCGGACGCTCCCCTTGGCGGCACCGAGGCCGGATACCCCCGCGATGTCCACCCAGTCGTCGGCCGTGAAAGCCCGCAGCTTCTTGCCGTCGCGCCGTTTCTGGACGACGGCCAGGACCAGGGCGGTCCCACCCTCCACGGCGGCGCTTAGCAGCGTCGCCTGGATGCCTTCTTGCAGGCCCGGTCGACTGTCGTCGTGGAGATCACGGCGTCTGCCCTCGTCGGTCTGCTTCAGGGAATCCTTCTCGGACTGCAGAGTCTCCTCGTAGGCGCCTCGCTGCGCCTCGCGGTAGTCCAGGTGGGACGGCTCGAGAGAATCGATGTCGACCGCGCCGGAGCCGAAGAACGTCTGGACCCGTTTCCAATCCGAGAGAGACGGGCCGTCTCCGCTGCGTGAGAGGGTGGTTGCGGCAGTCTCGGGGGTCATGGCGTGCAGGTCTCGGATCACATCGAAGTGATCCCGAGGAATCTGGTAGCGCCCCCCGTTCTTGACGTAGTCGGGGTATCTCTGGAGATGTTCGGTGATGGCGCCGAGTCCGAGGCGCCCACCTGCAGCCACGAATTTCTGCTGGATCGCCACGCCTTCACGCAGCAGGTCCACAGGACCGTTGTCGTTGACCCACTGATAGACGGGCTCGGCACCGACGATCCGGCGCTGCGCATTGCCGATGCCGACCTCGGCGACCTCGGCGATGAACCCGTGCATCCCCTTCGTTCCGCCACGGTTGGTGGTGACGACCTCGAGATCGATCTTCTTGACGGCCTGGTCGATGATCGAGAGGGCGTCGCGGAGGTTCTCGCCTTGTCGGGCCAGACCGCTCAGCAGGGTGTCGAGTCGCAGTTGGTTCAGATGGCCGATCCATGCGGCGACCGCCTGTTCTTGGTTGCTCTTCGCCAGACGGCGGGCGTCAGTCACCGTCCGGGCCTTGCTCGAGTCGCTTCCCGAGCAGGGCTGCGCAAGCCTTCGTGTTGTTGACCAGCGCAGCCAATTGGTCTTGCCTCGAAGGAGGAAGCGCCAGGTAGTCGGTGTCGAATGCGGCCAAGGCTTCGCCGTACAACCGCGCCAACGACAGTCGGATGGACGTCGTCTTCTCAAGGAGATCGGCGATCTCCGCGTCCATGCGTCTCACGATCGTGGTGTTCCTCTTGACCGCGGTCAAGGCCTCTTCTCGCGCCTCTCGATTCTCCAGTTTCTTTTTGGTCAGCAGGGCGATGGATGCGAGGAGCCCTGCTCCGGCGATGGTCCAACCGACAGGTCCGGCGAGTGCGAGCAGCGCACCTCCGGCTGCCGCGCCGCCCCCTCCTGCGGCCAAGGTTCCTCCACCGAGCCAGGCGAGGGCTGCGTTGGTCGCGGCGACCCCGGAAAGAGTGGAGATCGCCGTTCCGGTGGACGCCGTGCCGAACGTTGTGGCCACCCACAGTGCTGCTGTGGGGGCGAGGCTCGCGACAGCGGCGCCTGTGGCGAAGCCTGCTCCGGCGCCCATCGCCGACATCCGAGCGGCGTCAAGGTCTTTCCGGGCGAAGTCCTCGGCTGCGAGGAACTCCTTCTTGTCCACGTCGATCTGCTCGAAATCGGCCTCGAACGTCTTCGGGGTGTTGGCGACGCTGTTGACGAGCAGTTCGACGAAGTCGATTAGGTCCGTCGATCGTTCACGTTGTCCCAGGAGAGCGAGGCCCTTGTCGTTCATGAGCGTGAAAGCGTCGTTGTACTCGGCGATGGCGTCCTCATAGGGATCGTTCTTCTTGGCCCCGATCCTCTCGACGGTGTCGACCGCGACTTCTCTGAGATCGTCTGCCTGCTCGACGACCTTGGCCGACGCGTCGCGAGCGAACTTGCCGATCTCGCCGACCGTCCTGAACAGGTTGTCTTTGGCTCTCTCCGGCATGCGTGGTTCAGTCATCGTGCCCCCGATTCGTCTGTGGACAATGGTCCTGGAGTGAGGTTACCGACCGGGGGTGTCATCGCGACGTGGTCGCGCAGTCACCTTGCCGCAGCGATGCCGGCCCGGACGATCATGAGGCGCGACCACCGCGATCGGGACGCGCGCTCACCAGCCGGTGCACGAGCATCACCACCAGCAGCGCGACCGCGAACCCGATCGAGAGGACCGCGATGAGCAGCAACGGGCCGCCGACCGTCTGCACCCCGTCGAACCCGTCGAAGCCGTCTGTCGACGAGACCGCGACGTACCTGACCGGCGCGGACGGACGGGTGAACGTCCACCACGTGAAGGCCGTGTCCGAGAGGAAGGCGAACACCCCGACAAGCCCGAAGGCGAGAGCGGGTCGCCCCAGCGCGAGGCGGGGCGTGGTCGGGGTGGCCATGAGCTGAGACTAGGGCGCGGTCCGGCTCCGGACCGAGTCCCGCTTCGAGGGGCACGCCGGTCCTCCGGGGCCGATCGAGCCGGGCGAGTGGGCAGAAGATGCTGCCCGGCGGTCCTCGACGAGCAGGTTCTGCCCACTCGAGCCGTCGCGAGGGTGACGGGCGCGGGCGGGCCGACCCGCGCCTCCTGCTCGGACGTCGCCCTGCGAGTCGATCGAGTGGTCCGACAACGTTCTTCGTGGGGCGGGGAGGGACGAGTGGGGACCACTCGACCGAGACGAGAGGGCGAAGCCGAGGAGGCGCGGGTCGCGTCGGCGAGGCGCGCTCGTGTAACGAGTGGGTGAAGACTGCAGCCCGTGCACGCTGCCGCACGGGCACGCCCGCATCCGCGACGGGGCGCGGAGAACGGGGGCTGCGGGGGAGTCCCGAGCCGCGCCTCCGGGGCTCCGGCGAGCTGGCCGCCGCCGCGAACCTCCCTTATCGTTCACCCGAACGATAAACGGAAGGCCATCCCCGCATGACACCGATCGTCCCCGAACACCGACACGCGCTCCGCCCGGCGCGAGCCGCCGACGGCAGCGCGGGCCCGAGCAGCGCAGACCGCGGCGCACGCCCGAGCAGCGCAGACCGCAGCACGGGCCCGAGCCGCCGCACCGTCCTCGCCGGCGCCGCAGGGCTCGCCGGCCTCGGCCTGCTCACCCTGGCCGGCTGCACGCCCGCCCGCAGCACCCCGACCATCCCCGAGGCCGCCGCCACCGGCACCCCCGCCCGCGGCGGACGCCTGCGCATCGCGCGCCCGGCCGCCTCCGCCGCCGAGACCCTCGACTCCGCCAGCTCGCTCTCGGCCTACGAGTACCTCGGCGCCCTCTACAACCGACTCGTCAAGCTCGATGACGCCGGCGTCACCGTGCCCGACCTCGCCGACGACTGGTCCGCCAACGCCGACGGCACGAGCTGGACCTTCCGCCTGCGCGAGGGCGTCCGCTTCCACGACGGCCGCCGCTTCACCGCCGCCGACGCGATCTACTCGATCGAGCACATCCTCGATCCCGACACCGCCTCACCCCAGGGTGAGGTGCTCGCCGCCATGATCGGCCCCGGCGGCATGACCGCCGTCGACCCGCTCACCCTGCGCTTCGACCTGCTGACGCCGAACGCCGAGTTCCCCTCGCTGCTCACCGCGTACCAGTGCTACATCGTGCCCGAGGGCAGCGCCGACCCCAGCCAGGGCGGCGGCATCGGACGCACCGGCATCGGCACCGGGCCGTTCCGCCTGTCGAGCTTCGAGCCCGCGGGCACCGGCAGCGTCGAGGCGTTCGAGGACCACTTCGCCGGCCGGCCGGTGCTCGACGGCATCGACTTCTTCTCGATCCAGGACACCACCGCCCGCGTCAACGCCCTGCTCGCCGGCCAGATCGACCTGATCAGCCAGACCAACCTCGACTTCGCCACCGCCCAGGTCGTCAGCGCCTCGGCGGGCGCCACCGTCGCCCGCGCCCCCGACGCCCAGTGGTACACGATCCCGATGCTCGCCACGAGCGCCGAGTTCAGCGACCCGCTCGTGCGCCAGGCGATGAAGCTCGCCTACGACCCGCAGGCGATCGTCGCCACCGCCCTGCAGGGCACCGGTTCGCCCGGCTGGGACAACCCCGTGCCTCCCTCGCAGGCCGTCTGGCTCGACGACCAACGCGCCTACGACCCCGACCAGGCCCGCGCCCTGCTCAAGCAGGCCGGACGCGAGGGGCTGAAGACCGAGATCTACACCTCCAGCTACGAATCCGTCTTCACCCCGATGGCGGTCGCCTACCGCGACGCCGTCCGCGACGCGGGCATCGACCTGACCGTGCGCAATGCCTCGTCGGACTCGTACTACACGCAGATCTGGATGCAGAAGCCGCTCATGGTCAGCTACTGGTTCACCGGTCGCCCGATCGACCAGCTGCTCAACCAGATCTTCCGCACCGGCTCGTCGTACAACGAGAGTGCCTGGTCGAACCCGACCTTCGACGGCCTGCTCGACGACGCCCGCGCCGAGATGGACGACACCCGCCGCATGACGCTCTACCAGGACGCGCAGCGCATCGTCGTCGAGGACTCCGCCGACATGACCCCCATGTTCGGCGACCGCCTCGTCGGCCTGTCCCGGAACGTCCTGAACTACCGCGAGTTCGGCTTCGAGTTCGACTACCTGCAGATCGGACTCCGCGCATGAGCCCCACACCGACCGCCAGCCGCCCGAGCACCAGCGGCTCGGCCGCCGGCGGCACGACCGCCAGCCGCCCGGGCGCCGGCGGCCCGCACCCCACGTCCCCGCTCGCCGCGACCCTGATCGTCGTCGCCCGCCGCGTCGGCACGGCCCTCCTCACCGTGCTGCTCGCCTCGTTCTTCGTGTTCTTCGCGGTGCAGGCCCTGCCCGGCGACGTCGCGCAGCAACTGCTCGGTCAGGACGCCACCCCCGACGCCGTCGCCGCCCTGCGCGAGACGCTCGGCCTCGACCAGAACGTCTGGGTCCGCTACGGCCAGTGGCTGCTCGGTGCGGCGCACGGCGACTTCGGCGTCTCACTGGTCAGCGGCCTGCCGGTCGGCCCCGACCTGCTGATCGCTTTCCGCAACAGCATGCTGATCGCGCTGCCCGCCATGATCGTCGGCGTCACCCTGTCGCTGACCCTCGGCGTCATCGCGGGGGTGCGCCGCGGCCGTCCGAGCGACCACGCGATCTCGCTGATCAGCCTGGTCGTCATGAGCGTGCCCGAGTTCATGGTCGCCACCGTGCTCGTGCTGCTGTTCGCCATAGCACTGCCGATCTTCCCGGCGGTCGTGCTGCGCGGCCAGGACGCGACGGTCGCCGAACTGCTGCCCAGCATCTGGCTGCCCGTCATCGTGCTGACCCTCGCCATGGCCGCCTACATCGTGCGGACCGCCCGCTCGTCGACGATCGACGTGATGGCGAGCGAGTTCGTCACGACGGCCGAGCTCAAGGGCCTGTCGACGCGTCAGGTGGTCTGGCGTCACGCCGTGCCGAGCGCCCTGCTGCCGACGCTCAACGTCGTCGCGCTGAACGTCGCCTGGCTGCTCGGCGGCGTCGTGGTCGTCGAGAACGTCTTCAACTACCCGGGCATGGGCAAGCTCATGCTCGAGTCCGTGTTCAACCGCGACCTGCCGACGATCCAGGCGATCGCGGTCGTCAGCGCCCTCGTCTACGTGGTGTGCAACCTCGCCGCCGACCTCATCGCGCTCGCCCTCGACCCGAGGCTGCGCACCCGACGGAAGGCCCGCTCATGAGCCCCGCACGCGACCGGACCCCGCCCGCCGACAGCGGCCAGGGCGACATCGGGCACCACACCGCCGAGGAGGCGCGGGTCGCCACGACCGCGGACCCCGCGACCCCGGGCGCGCAGGTCGGCGGCCCGGCATCGGCCGGGCCGCAGGCCGCGGGCGGCTGGCCGAGGCGACTGCGCGCGAGCGCGACGTCCCTGACCAGCAGCCTCAGCGCCTCCTCGGCCTTGAGCATCGGGCTCGGCCTGATCGCCCTGCACGTCCTCCTGGCGCTGCTCGCCCCGGTGCTGACCGGCCACGACCCGGTCGCCACCGACTCGGGAGCCGCCCTGACCGGCACCAGCTGGTCGCACTGGCTCGGCACCGACCAGTACGGCCGCGACATCTTGTCTCGCACGCTGAACGGCGGCCGGTACGCACTCGTCGTCACCTTCCTCGCCACGACGATCGCGGTCGGGATCGGCACCGTGCTCGGTTGCGTCACCGCCTACGCCGACAACTGGTTCGACGAGGTCGTCATGCGCATCGTCGACGCGCTGCTCAGCGTGCCGTCGATCCTGGCGCTGCTCGTCGTCGTGACCGTGTTCGACTCGGGCCTTTGGGTGATCGTGCTCGCCGTCACCGTCATCTACGCGCCGGCCGTGACCCGCGTCGTCCGCGGCGCCGCCCGCACCGTGATCACGCAGGACTACGTGACCGCCGCCCGCGCCCGCGGCGAGAAGCCGCTGAGCATCGTGTTCCGCGAGATCGTGCCCAACGTCACCGACGTGGTGCTCGTCGAGTACGCGATGCGCGCCTCCTGGATCGTGCTGCTCATCTCGACCCTGTCGTTCCTCGGGTTCGGCGCCAATCCGCCGACGCCCGACTGGGGCCTCATGGTGCAGGAGAACCGCACAGCCCTCACCGTCGTCCCGTGGGGCACGCTCGCTCCCGTCGTCGCCCTCGCCACGCTCGTCATCGGGCTCAACCTCAGCGCGGACGGGCTCAGCAAGTCGCTGGGCGTCGACCGCGCACAGAAGGGGGCGGTCTCGTGAACGAGCCCCTCACCACCGCCGGTACCACCGCAGGAGGCGCGGGTCGCCCCGTCGACGTCGCCCCCGATCCCGTCGTCCGCGTCGACGACCTCTCCATCTCGTACGCCGCCGGTCGCCGCGAGGTGCCGGTCGTGCGGGGCGTGAGCTTCGCTGTCGCCGCCGGACGCGCGCTCGGCCTGGTCGGCGAGAGCGGCAGCGGCAAGTCCACCGTGGCCCGCACCCTGCTCGCGCACCTGCGGCGTGGGTCGCGGGTCGTGTCGGGCAGCGTCCGCGTCGCCGGGGACGACGTCTTCGCCCTCGACGAGCGGGCGCGCCGGGCCCTGCGCGGTGGCACGGCGGCCCTGGTCGCCCAGAACGCCGGCCAGGCGCTGACCCCGTCGATGCGCGTCGGACGTCAGCTGCGGGAGGCGCTGGAGAGCCACGGCCTGCCCGGCGGCGACGACCGCGTGCTCGAACTCGTGCGTCACGTCCGGCTGCCCGATCCCGAGACGATCGTGCGGCGCTACCCGCACCAGCTGTCAGGCGGGCAGCAGCAGCGCGTCGCGATCGCCATGGCCATCGCGGCCCGGCCGAAGCTGCTGGTGCTCGACGAGCCGACGACCGCCCTCGACGTCGTGACGCAGTCGGCCGTCCTCGAGCTGATCCGCGACCTGGCCGTCGAACTCGGCATGGCGATCGTGCTGGTCAGCCACGACCTCGGCGTCGTGTCGACCATGGCCGACGAGATCGCCGTCATGCACGAGGGCAGGATCGTCGAGCACGCGCCGACCGCGTCGCTCTTCGCGGACCCGCAGCACGAGTACACCCGCGAGCTGCTCGCGAGCATCCCGCGCGTGCACGCCGACGCCGCCGCACCGCGTTCCGTGCACGGCACCGCGACTAGTCGGGGTGTGCAGCACGAAACGCGGCGCGACGAGCGTGCAGCACCCGCGGCACCTGACGCACCCGCCGCACCGCGTTCCGTGCACGACACCGCGACTAGTCGGGGTGTGCAGCACGAAACGCGGCGCGACGCGGACGCCGCACCCGCAGGAGGCGCGGCGCAGGACCCGGAGACGGCATCCGGCACCGCGCTCGGCGAGGTGGTGGCCGACGCCAGCGCACCGCGTTCCGTGCACGGCACCGCGACTAGTCGGGGTGTGCAGCACGAAACGCGGCGCGAAGCGGACGACGCACCCGCAGGAGGCGCGGCGCAGGACCCGAGGACCGCACCCGCCACGGGGCCGGTCGTCACGGCGAGCGACCTCGTCGTCCGGTACGGGCGTGGCCTGCCCGCCGCGGTCGACGGCGTCTCGTTCACCATCGGCCGCCGCGAGACCCTCGCCGTCGGGGGGGAGTCCGGCAGCGGCAAGTCCACGCTCGCCACGGCCCTCGCCGGGCTGATCCCCGCCGAGTCGGGCCGGTTCGCCTTCCACGGGGCCGACGGGGTCGAGAGCGACCTCACCCGGCCCGTCGCCGGGCGCACGGCGACGCTGCGCCGGTCGATCCAGCTGATCTTCCAGAACGCCGACACCTCGCTCAACCCCCGCCGCACGGTCGGCGCCGCGATCGCCCGACCGTTGAAGCTCTTCACGGGCGAGTCGAGCCCCGAGCGCGTCGCCGAGCTGCTCGTCGAGGTCGGCCTGCCGCCCGAGTTCGCCTCGCGCCTGCCCGCGCAGCTCTCGGGCGGCCAGCGCCAGCGCGTCGGCATCGCCCGGGCGCTCGCCGCCGGCCCCGAGCTGATCATCGCCGACGAGATCACGACGGCGCTCGACGTCCGCGTGCAGGCCGGGGTGCTCGACCTGCTCGCGGGGCTCCGCGACGAGAAGGGGCTCAGCTGCCTCTTCATCAGCCACGACCTCGCGGTCGTCCGCGGCGTCGCCGACCGGGTCGCCGTCATGACCGGCGGCCGCATCGTCGAGGTCGGCCCGACCGAACGCGTCTTCCAGGGGCCGAACCACCCGTACACGCGCACCCTGCTCGACGCCACGCTCGACCCGGGCACGACCGAGCTCCCCGACGTCGGCGACGCACGGCCCCGCTGGCGGGACGCCGACGGCTGGGACGACCACGGCCGCGGACACCACGTGAAGCGCTGGGAGGCGATGTGAGCACGAGCGGCCGACCCGACCCGGGCCCCCGACGCGACGAGCGGGGGGACGGCGCACGCGACCCGCGCCTCCTGGGCGACCCGCGCCTCCTGCAGGAGCCCGCGTGGGCCGGGGGAGTCCGCACCCTCGGAGCCCCGCGCGCCGACCTCGCCGACGCCCCCGGGCGGCAGGATTCCGACCGCCCGCACGGCAGCGGCCCGCTCGAGGTCGAGGTGCGCGACGAGTGGGTGCCGATGCCCGACGGGACGCGACTGCACGCCCGCATCTGGGCCCCCGTGGTCGACGAGCCCGTGCCGGTGCTGCTCGAGTACCTGCCCTACCGGCTCGACGACTGGACGGCTCCGCGCGACAGCGAGCGGCACCCCTGGTACGCCGCGCACGGCTACGCGTCGGTGCGGGTCGACATCCGCGGCACGGGGTCGAGCGACGGCCTCTTCGACGACGAGTACTCGGTGCAGGAGCTCGACGACGGCATCGCCCTGATCGAGTGGCTCGCCGCCCGGCCCTGGTCGACCGGAGCGGTCGGCGCGTTCGGCATCTCGTGGGGCGGGTTCAACGCGCTGCAGCTCGCCGGGCGGGCTCCGGCGGCCCTCAAGGCGATCGTCACCGTCTGCTCGACCGACGACCGCTACGACAACGACGTGCACTACATGGGCGGCGCCGTGCTCGGCATCGACATGGCGTCGTGGGGCGGCACGATGTTCGCGTTCAACTCGCGCCCGCCGAGGCCCGAGGTCGTCGGCGCCGACTGGGTCGCCCGGTGGCGCGAACGCCTCGAACACAACCGCCCGATGACGACCACGTGGCTCTCGCACCAGGAACGCGACGACTACTGGCGGCACGGCAGCGTCTGCGAGGACTACTCGGCGATCACGGCCGCTGTCCTCGCCGTGGGCGGCTGGGCCGACCCGTACCGCGACGCCGTGCTGCGGCTGGTCGAGAACGTCGACGCACCGGTCAAGGGCATCATCGGGCCGTGGTCGCACCAGTACCCGGACCGCGGGCTGGCGCCCGGCCCGGGCATCGGGTTCCTGCAGGAGACCCTGCGCTGGTGGGACCGCTGGCTGCTCGACTGCCCCAACGGCGTCGACGCGGAGCCCGCGCTGCGGGCCTGGATCAACGACTCCGAGCCGCCGGCGACGTACTACGCCGAGCGGACCGGGCGGTGGGTCGCCGCCTCGACCTGGCCCGCTCGCGAGTCCGAGGACCGGGTCGTGCCGCTGGACTCTCTGCGTGGCGGGGCGGACGGCCCCGTCGTCGTGCGCTCGCCGCAGAGCACCGGGCTCGACGCGGGGCGGTTCTTCCCGTTCGGCAACGCGACCGACCTGCCGCCCGACCAGCGCGCCGAGGACGGCCGCTCGGTCTGCTTCGACCTGCCGGTCGTCGCCACGCTCGACGTGCTGGGCAGCGTCGTGGCCGACCTCGCCCTGACGAGCGACGTGCCCGACGGCACCGTGATCGTGCGCTTGTGTGACGTCGCCCCCGACGGTTCGTCGACCCTCGTCACCCGCGGCGTGCTCAACCTCAACAAGCGGAACGGACGCGAGCGCGCCGACGACCCGATGGAGGCGCGGGTCGAGCAGATCGTGCGCGTCGCCCTGGTCTCGACGGGGCACTCCTTCCCGGCCGGCCACCGCCTCCGCATCGCCGTGTCGAGCGCCTACTGGCCGTGGGTCTGGCCGCACCCGGTCGAGGCGACCCTCACGCTCGACCCGACGCGCAGCAGCGTGACGCTGCCCGTGTGGACGCGCGGGCCCGGCGACGGGTCGGCGGAGCACCCGGTCGACGACGGCGTCGCGTTCGAGGCGCCCGAGCGGGCCGAGCCCCTGGCCGTCCGCGCCCTGCCGCCGGCCACGGACCTGCCGCAGCGCAGCGTCTCGCACGACGTCGGCACGGGCGAGTGGGTGCTCGACGTCGACCCCGGCTACGGCGGCGGACGCGAGTACCCCGACGGCCTGGTCTTCACCGAGGACAGCCGCGAGACCTACCGCATCGTCGACGGCGACCCGCTGTCGGCGTCGGCCGAGTCGCGCTGGGCGATCGGACTCGAGAAGCCGACCTGGAAGGCGTGGCTCGAGACCACGTCGCGCGTCACGGCCACGGCCGAGGCGTTCCGGGTCGAGAACACCGTTCGCGCCTGGGCCCGGGACGGCGGGCCCGGGGCCGAGACGGTGCTCGTCGCCGACCGGACCTTCGACGAGCTCGTGCCCCGGACGTCGGCGTGAGCGGCGCGGGCGACGGCGGCGTGAGCGGCGTGGCCACCGGCGGCGCGGGCGTGCGGCAGAAGCCGGTCGTCCGGCGGGCGTCGATCGTCGAGGCCGCCCGTGAGGTGATCGTCCGCGAGGGCATGGGCGCGACCCGGCTTCGCGACATCGCCGCCGCGGCCGGGGTCTCGGTCGGCACCGTGACCTACCACTTCGACGGCGTCGCCGAGATCCTCAACGAGGTCGTCGTGCTCGAGACCGCCCGGTTCTACTCGTCGATCATCGAGGCGGTCGACGTCGAGCCCGACCCGGTCGTCGGGGTGCGGATGCTCGTCGAGCCCCTGTTCGCCGACACCGACGCGACCGACGAGCACTGGCGGCTCTGGTCCGACTACTGGACGGCCGTGGCGCGCAAGCCCGCCGTCGCCGCCGAGTACGTCGAGCGCATCCGCGTGTGGGAGGCCTGCCTGACCCGCACGCTCCGCCGCGGGATCGAGCAGGGCCGGTTCGCGACGGCCGACCCGTCGGCGCTCGCCCTCAAGCTCGCGGCCTACAGCGACGGCCTCGCGACCCAGCTCGCCCAGAAGGCCCCCGGCCTCACGCCCGGCCTCGCGCTCGACTGGATGTGGACGCTGCTGGAGCACGAGACCGGGGCGTCCTTCCGGGGCTGACCCGCGCCTCCTCGGCCTCACTCGTAGCGCAGCGACTCCACCGGGTCGGCCTTCGCGGCGCGCGCGGCGGGCAGCGTGCCGGCCAGGAACGCGATCACCATCACCACGACGATGATCAGCGCGATCGACACGGGGTCGAACGCGATCAGCGTCAGCCCGGGCAGGTTCGACAGCAACGACCCGGCCAGGGCAGCGCTGACCAGGGTGCCGGCGATCATCGCGACGCCGACGCCGATCGCACTGCCGAGGAACCCGATGAACGCCGCCTCGAGGCTGAACAGGCCGAACACCTTGCCGCTGCCCATGCCCATCGCCTTCATCAGGCCGATCTCGCGGGTGCGCTCCTGCACGCTCATCAGCAGCGTGTTGACGATGCCGAAGCTCGCCGCGAGCAGGGCGATGATCGCGAAGGCGTTGAGCACGAGCACGATGCCGTCGATCACCGTCGTGAAGGTGCCCAGCTGGTCGGCGACGGTGGTGCCGGTGTAGCCCGCGGAGGCGAGACGGTCCTCGAGGTCGCTCACCTGCCCGTCGGACGCGTCCGCGGCGAACCGCACCGTGGCCTGCGCGTAGCGGTCGACCTGGTCGGCGGGCAGCCCGACGTTCTGCGCGTCGAACAGGGCCGTGCCGAGCGCCGCGTTCGGGGTGACCGCCGCCCCGGCGGGCGAGGCGATGCTCTCCTCGGCGACGCCGACGACGGTCGCGGTGACGGTGTGCTGCGTGCGCGTGGCGTCGGTCACGGCGAGCGTCACGGACCGACCGACGGCCGCCTCGTCGTCCGCGAACCCCAGGGGGCCGACGTACGACGTCGGGACGACCACCTGCAGGTCGGTCGCGTCGTCGTCGGGCTGGGCGCCCGCCGTCAGGGTGAGCTGCTGTCCCGGCGCGAGGGCGCTCGCCGAGACGACGTACTTCGTCCCGCTCTCGCCCTCGACGTAGTCGGTCGCGAGCGACTCGGTCGGCTGCACGGCCAGCACGCCGTCGACGCCCTCGAGGGTCGTCACGTCGTCCGGGGTCAGGGCGACGACGGTCGCCCCGGGGGCACCGAACCCGCCCGCGGCGACGGTGTCGGGGTCGTACTCGGTCGGGCCCGAGTTCGCCCCGCCGAGACCCTGCGCGTCGTCGGAGGCCTTCGTGACCGTCATCGTGTCGGACGAGCCCACGGCCGAGACCGTGTCGTCGATGTAGGCGTTGATGCCGGTGCCCAGCCCGCTCGTCAGCGTCAGCGTGAAGGCGCCGACGAAGATCGCCAGGACGGTCAGGATCGTCCGCGTCTTCGACCGGAACGTGTTCGAGACGGCGGTCAGCAGCAGGTCGAGGGTCGTCATGCCGCCACCTCGGTCTCGTCGTCGACGATCAACCCGTCGCGGATCACGATGCGCCGGTCACAGCGCGCCGCGAGCTCCTCGTCGTGGGTCACCACGATCAGCGTGATGCCGCTCTCGCGGTTCAGCGAGAACAGGATGTCCTCGACGACCGCCCCGGTCGCCGTGTCGAGGTTGCCGGTGGGCTCGTCGGCGAAGATGATGCGCGGGTCGTTGACCAGCGCGCGCGCGATCACCGTGCGCTGCTTCTGACCACCCGACAGGTTCAGGCCCTTGTTCTTCGCCTTGTCGGCGAGCTCGAGCTGCTCGAGGGCCGCCAGGCCGCGGCGACGGCGTTCGCCGCGGGGCACGCCCGCGATCTTCATGGGCAGCACGACGTTCTCGAGCACCGACGAGCTCGACGTGAGGAAGAACTGCTGGAACACGAAGCCGAACGTCTTGTTGCGCGTCCGGTTGAGGCGCCCTCCCTTGAGCGTGCTCGTGTCGACGCCCTCGAGCTCGACGGTGCCGGTCGTCGGGGCGTCGAGCAGGGCGAGCACGTGCATCAGGGTCGACTTGCCCGAGCCGCTCTTGCCGACGATCGCGACGCTCTCGCCCTCGGCGATGTCGAAGCTCACCCCCTTCAGGGCCTCGAACCGGTTCGGGCCGCGCCCGTACGAACGGTGGACGTCTCGGACCGAGATGATCGGCGCCATGGTGCTCCTGTCGCTGACGGCCCCGGTGTCTCCGGGGCCGAGACCCACCCTCGCGGGCCGCGCCGACCGGGTCGTCCCCCCACCGCGGACACCTGCCGGCCGTCGAGTACCGCACCTGCGGTACGCGACGTCGGGCCAGAGGGGGACTCGGCCACCGCCGTTCCAGGGCACGATGGGGTCATGACGACGACGGACGGCAGGAGGCGCGAGCCCGCCTACCCGCGACCTCGCGTCCCCTGGTGGCTGGGCGACACGCTCGCCGCGGTGCTCGTCGTCGGTGCGGCGTTCGCCCCCTTCCCCGTCGCGGGGTTCCGGCCGACCGGCGGGCTGGCCGTCGCGGTCGTCCTCGCCCCCGTCGTCCTGCTGCCGTTCCGTCGTCGACGCCCCGTCCCGGTGCTCGCCGCGATCGTCGGCCTGTTCGGCATCGCCGCCCTGCTCGGCACGCTCGCACCGGGCGTCGTCCTCGCCACCGGCATCGCCGTCTTCGCCGTGGCCGCGCGGACCCCGCGCCGCCGCACCATCGTCGTGACGGTCGTCACGGTCCTGGCCGTCGCCCTGCTCGGCCTGCTGGGGGTGGGGGGACGCGTCGTCGACCTGCCCGTGGTCCAGTTCACGCTCCTGGTCGCCTTCGCCGCCGCGGCGGGCGACGCCAGCCGCTCCCGACGGGAGTACATCGAGGCCGTCACCGAACGCGCCGAGCGAGCCGAACGCACCCGTGAGGCCGAGGCCTCGCGCCGGGTGGCCGAGGAGCGGTTGCGCATCGCTCGCGACCTGCACGACGCCGTCGCCCACCAGATCTCGGTGATCAGCCTCAACGCGGGCGTCGCGTCGTCGGCGATCGAGACGCGACCCGAGAAGGCGGTGACGGCCCTCGCGACCATCCGCCGCGCCTCCCGGACCGTCCTCGGCGAGATCGGCGACCTGCTCGAGGTGCTGCGCGCCGGGGACTCCGAGCGGGTCGCGTCGCCGCAGCCGGGCCTCGCACGACTCGACGAGCTCGTGGCAGGGTTCGCCGACGCGGGCCTCGTCGTGAGCACGCGGGTCGAGGGCCCGCTCGCCGCGGTCACGGGCGCGGTCGACCTCGTCGCGTACCGGGTCGTGCAGGAGGGGCTGACGAACGCCGGCAAGCACGGTGCCGAACACCGTGCGCACGTGCTCGTCGCTGTCGACGAGCACGAGGTGTCGGTCGTGGTGACGAACCCCGTGCCGGCGTCGAAGGACGCGCCCGAAGCGGTGGACGTCCGTGGCGGGTACGGGCTGCTCGGTCTGCGCGAACGCGTCGCCTCGGTGCGGGGCGTCGTCGAGACCGGGCCGACGCCGGGCGGCTTCCGGCTGGCGGCCGTGCTGCCGGTGACCCGTGGGGTCGACGTGGCCGGTTCGTCCGGCTCGGCCGGCTCGTCCGCCTCGTCCGGTGGGAGCGGGGGAGCCTCGTGACGACCGTGCTCGTCGTCGACGACCAGCCGCTGATCCGTCAGGCCGTGACCGACATCCTCGACGGCGAGGACGGGGTCGAGGTCGTGGGCGACGCCGTGAACGGCCGGGAGGCGGTGATGCGGGCGTCGGCCCTGCGTCCGGACGTGGTCGTGATGGACATCCGCATGCCCGAGCTCGACGGCATCGGCGCGACGGCCGAGATCTGCGCCGACCCGCTGCTCGCCGGGACGAAGGTGCTCATCCTCACCACGTTCGAGGAGGACGAGTACCTCGTCGCCGCCCTGCGCGCCGGGGCGAGCGGGTTCATCGGCAAGGGCGCGGAGCCCGACGAGATCGTCCGGGCGGTGCGGGCCGTCCACGCGGGGGAGTCGCTGCTGTCGCCCGTCGCGACCCGCAGCCTCATCGAGAAGTACGTGCTGCCGAATGGCGGCGGGGCGGGATCGGTCCCGGGGACGACGTCGTCAGGGGAGTCGTCGTCGGGGGCGTCGTCGCCGGCCGTGCCGGCCGGGCTCGCGCACCTCACCGACCGTGAGCGCGAGGTGCTGCTGCTCGTCGCCCGGGGTCGCGCCAACGCCGAGATCGCCGGCGACCTGGTCATCTCGCCGCACACCGCGAAGACCCACGTCAACCGCATCATGACCAAGCTCGACGCCCACGACCGGGCGCAGCTGGTGATCCTGGCCTACGAGACGGGCTTCCTCGCGCCGGGCGCCGCGTAGCGGCCTTCCCTGCGTCCGAGTGGGCCGAACATGTCCTTCCCGGGCGTGCGGAGGACATCTTCTGCCCACTCGGACGGAGGGGGACGAGGAGGCGCGGGTCAGGCGAGCGCGGCGGGGTCGAGACCGTGCTGCTCGACCTGGATCGCCTGCCGGATGGTCAGCGGGTAGATGCGCGACAGCTCGGGGTTCGACGGATCGCTCGAGATGTACGCCACGCTCTCGACGTGCTGCTCGAAGGCGTTGACCTTGTCGCGCGGCGCGCCCACCACGAGCTGGAAGCCCAGGGAAGTCAGCGCCGCCAGGGCCCGACCGGTGTACTCGGCGTCGGCCTTGACGAAGCCCTCGTCGAGGACGATCGGCGCGTAGGTCGGCACCCGGTCGGTGCCGTCTCCCAGCCGGAACCGCAGGGCGGCCCCCAGCACGAACGCGATGAGCTCCTGCCCCTCGCCGCCGGACTTGCCGGCCACGCCCTCGTGCACGATCTGCGTCCCGTCGGCGCGGGTCTCGATCGCCCGGAACTGGTAGTGCTCCCGTGCGTCCAGCACCCGGCGGCGCCAGGCGTCACCGACCTTCGACTTCTCCTCGAGGTGGGCGAGGTCGCGGCGGAGCCTCAGGAACCGGCGCTCGACCTCGGACGCGTCCCGCGCCTCCGGGGCCCGCACGTCCGAGGCGCGTCCCTCGGACGTGCCCCCGCTCCCGGCCCCGCCCGTGTGCTCGCGCAGCGTCCGCTTGAACTCGAGCAGGTCGCCGTTCGACACCGGCCGCGGCTCGATGTCGAGCGTCGAGCCCTGCCGGAACTCGATCGACCGCAGGGCCTGCGAGATGGGGCGGACGCCGCGGCGGATGACGTGGCCGTCCTCCTCGATCTGGACGAGCAGCGCCCGCAGGCTGTCGCCGACGTCGCTGCCGGCCCTCTCGAGCCAGCGCTGTCTCGCGTGCGGCAGGTCGTCCTCGACGAGCTGCCGGTGGATCGCCCGGACCGCCGGCAGGCTCTCGATCGTGGCGTCGATGCCCGCGGTGCGGTCGAGTTCGAGGTACCGCTCGAAGACGACGACGAGCGTCGACTCGGCGTTCGCCCGGTCGCGGTCGTGCGCGTCGACCTGGGCCCGCAGCTGGGACGCCGCGTCCCGGTACAGCCGCACGACGTCGGTCGCCTCACGCGGTGCCGCGAACGGCAGCGGGGCGAGGAGTGCCCGCTCGTCGTCGGTCAGGGGGTCGGCGTCGGCGGCGTCCGCGAACTCGTCCTCGATGTCGACGAGCGTCGCGTGCTTCTCGTCGAGCTGCGCGAGCACCTGGTCGATCTCGGCCAGGCGGCGCGTCGCGGCCGAGCGGTCGTCGTCGTGCTGCGCGGCCTCGGCCTGCAACGTGGCCAGTTCGGGACGCTCGACGGCGATGCGGTCCAGCTGGGCGCGCAGGTCGTCGAGCCTCGCCTGCGCGGGGGCGGTGTCGAGCTCGTCCCAGGTGAACTCCTTCGCGCGGGCGACGGCGTCGGCGACGCGGCGGCGTTCGACCGCCTCGGCCTCGATCGCGTCGTACTCGCCGCGGACCCGGGCCAGCACGGCCTCGAGGTCGACGATCTCGTCGCCGAGCTCGGCGATCCGGGCCGCGTTGTCGAGCCCGATCCACGAACGGGTCGACCGGTCGTCCTTGATCACGCGGTCGCGCGAGCCGGTGCGGAGGCCGCGCCGGGTCACGGCACCGCGGGTGCCGGACGGGCGCGGGCCGCCGAGGTCGTCGGGACCCTCGACGCAGAGCACGCTGCGGTCGGCGACGAGCTCGTCGTGCAGCCAGCCACGGAACGGGCTGGCCGGGTCGAGCCGCACCATGGCGGGCACGGTGCGGTCGACCGGGGTGAGCGTCGGATCGGCCCCGGTGGTCGCCGGCACGAGCGTGACGCGTCCCCGCACGTCGTTCTCGTCCACCCAGCGGCGCACGGCGTCGAAGTGCGCGCGGTCCACGAGGAGGTGCGTGGCGAGGTCGCCGAGCACGCGCTCGATCGCGACGGCCCACCCGGCGTGCTCGGGCGCGACCTCGAACAGCTCGCCGGCGTAGGGCAGCTCCGACACCGGCACGCCCGCCCCCTCGGCGATGCGCCGGCGTCGCTCGATCGCGTCGTCGGGCACGTTGCTGCGGCGCTGTTCGAACGACCGCTTCTGCTTCTCGAGGGCGGCCAGCGAGCGCTTCGTCTCGCCGATGCGGGCGGCGAGGTCGCTGCGGGCGTCGGCGGTCGCGGCCCGGGCGGCCGCGTCGTCGGCCGCGAGGCGGTCGGCACGTTGCCCGAGCGCGGCGAGTTGTTCGTCGTCGCGGGGGAGGGACGCGCCGGTCCCGTCGAGCGCGGTGGCGAGCCGGCCGCGGGTGCGCTCGACGGCGGCGAGCTCGGCCTCGGCGGCGGCCACGTGCTCGCGGAGCGACTGCGTGGGGTCGCCCCCGAGCTCGCTGATCCGCGCCAGGGCCTGTTCACGGGACCGGAACGCGAGCTGCTCGTCCGCCTGGGCGCGCCTCCGGCGTTCGCCCTGCTCGCGCTTCTCGGTCGTGACGCGGTCGACCTCGCCGCTGACCCAGCTGCCGACGCGTTCGGCCAACCAGACGCGGAGGCGGCTGGGCCCGTCGTCGTCGACCAGCAGGCGGCGCTTGGCCGAGCCGTCGCGTCCGGCGAGCTCGTACCGGTCGGCGAGCGTCGGCACGGCCTCAAGCACGTCGAGCTTCTTGCGGGTCGTCTCGAACACGTCGTAGAGCGCCGAGGCCTCGCGGTAGGTGGCGAGCGTGGTCTCCCAGCGGCTGAGCGCCTGCGGCTGCACGAGAACGAACTGCTTGAACAGGTCGTCGATCGAGAACACGCCCTTGGACGCCTGCGCCCGACGCAGCAGGGTCAGGGCCTTGAGCTGCGACTCGTCGCTGCCGCCGATGCCGAGCTGACCGCACAACCGCACCCGCAGCTCGGGCTGCGACGAGGTCGCGAGGTCGTGGGCGGGGTCGAGCAGGCGGGCGAGGGAGCCACGGGTCAGGGGGTTCTGGCTCGTGCCCTCGCGCGTCACCTCGGCCAGGCGGCTGAGGTCGAAGCGACCCTGCACGAGGAGGTAGACGCTCGCCTGGGTGACGTCGTCCTGGCTGGCGGTGTCCTCGCCGATCCAGGCGACGCGGACGGCCGTGACCGTCTGGCCGAGCTCGGTGGACCAGGTGATGGCCGCACCGCTCGGGAACGCCTGGCCGAGCGGACGCAGGAACCGCGTCGTCGTGCGGTCGGAGGCGGCGTCGCGGACCTCGTCGGTCTTGCCGCGCGCGTAGCTGTAGACGGTGCGCTCGGACCGCTGCCGGCTGTCGTCGCGGGCGGCGCGGTTGAACTCCTGCGGGTTGGGCATGATGACCGCGGCCATCGCGTCGAGCACGGTCGACTTGCCGCGGCCGGTCGGGCCGAGGATGGCGATGCCGCCGCGACCCACGGGCATGCGGTGCAGGCCGGCGTAGCTGCCCCAGTTGAGCAGCTGCACCTGCTCGATGCGGTACTGGCCCGAGTGGAACATGCCGAGGTCGGGCGGGGTGTCGGCGATGCTCATGCCTGGGGTGCTTCCGGGTCGGTGTCGGTGCCGGCGTCGTGCGCCGGCTCGGGCTCGAGGTCGAGGTCGAGGTCGAGGTCGAGGTCGAGCGGGACGGCGGTCGGGTCGGGTTCGGCGTCGGGGGTGTCCTCCACCGTGTCGGCGGGGTCGTCGTCGGCGGGATCGGGATCGGGTTCGACCTCGACGGCGGGCTCGTCGGCGTCGGCGCCGGCATCGGCGTCGACCTCCGCTTCGGCCGCGTCCGCGTCGGCGGGGGTACCGACCTCGTCCTCGTCGGTCGGGTCGCCCTCGACGCCCGCCGCCTCGAGGTACACCCGCTCGAGGTGCGCGAGTCGGTCGGCGGTCATCAGCGGCACGATCGCGGGCGAGACCACGAACAGCTCGGGGTCGTCGGGCTCGGCCGTCAGCAGGTCTCGGGCGACGAGCGCGGCGATGGCGGCGTCGACCCGGCGGCGGGCGCGCACCTCGTCGGAGCCCGAGTCGTCGTGGTACCGACCGAGGAACTCGGCCACGGCGTCCTTCGAGATCACGATCGCCTCGTCGAGCCCGTCCGTGAAGGCGTGCTCCCGGCGGGCGAAGACCATCAGCAGCGAGGCGTCCCGCGACAGCGGCTTCTCGCGGCGCAGCAGCACGGGCACGTCGTCCTCGCCGCCCTGTCGCTTGAAGGCGACCTCGTGGTCGTGGTCGACGACCAGCACCAGGAACAGCTCCTCGAGCCGGGCCCGGATCTCGGGCTCGTGGGCGAGCAGGCCGGCCCAGGCCTCCTGCTGCCGGGCGCGGGACACGAACCGGTGGGTCAGCAGCGTGACGAGTGCCTTGCGTCCGGCCAGCGGCAGCGCGTCCGGCACGCCACCGGCCGCCGCGTCGTCGGCGTCGCCGTCGTCGAAGGCATCGCGGGAGGCGCGCGCCGAGTCGTCGGCGGAGGTGGCGGTCGCCTCGGCCGAGGAGGCGCGGGTCGCCTCGTCGACGCCGGTCTCGTCCGAGGGGGCTGCGGGGCTCATGCGAGGTCCTTCGTGCTGGTCGTGCCGGTCGTGCGGTCGGGGGCGTGGGGCTCGACGCCCGGCTCGGCCCCGGGCGGCCCCGCGGGGTCACGCCGGAACACGAGGCGGGGCAGCGTGACCTGCCGACCCGCGCCTCCTGACGTCGTGGGGTCGGCGGGATCGCCGACGAGCTCGACGGTCTCGGTGTCGTCGCCGACGACGCCGCGCTCGAGCGCGAGGTCGAGCATGCTGAGGACGAGCGCGAGGCGGCGGAACCCGGGCTCGGTCGCCTGGTAGACGTCGACGCTCGTGACCTCGTCGCGGTCGACGAGCAGCCGGTCGATCGTCGCCGACACGGCCGCCGTGCTCGTGCCCGAGGTGAGGCGGAGGGCGGCCCGGTCGGCCTCCGGCAGGGACGCGTCGCCGATGGTCACCTGCACGTCGACCGTCGGCCGCGCACGGTCGGTGTGCAGCTGCACCTGGCTGACGTCACGGACGTCGAGCGCCCCGAGGCCGAGCCCGTCGCCGTGCTCGACGGGCAGCATGGCGTGGCCCGGCCGGCGCTCGGCCCAGACGCCGCCCGCGTGAAGCGCCCGGTCGGCGAGGGTGAGCAGGCGCTGCTGCTGGTCGGAGCCCGACCGGCTGAGGAAGCGCCGCAGCGAGGACGTCCACCGGCCGTACGTCTCTTGCACGCTCTGCTCTTCGGCGAGCAGCGACGAGATGAGCGACTCGAGCTGCGTGCGCTGCCGCTCGGTGAGCTGTGCGGCCGCGTCGGGCTGCGCGAGGACCTTCTCGATGTCGGCGCGCATGACGTCGATCCCGCGCGACGACAGCATCTGGGCGAAGCCGCGGTAGGCGCGTCCCTCGGGGGTCTGCTCGAGCAGGTCGTTGTCGCGCAGGTACTGGTCGACGAGCGCGCCCTTGCCGACGTGTTCGGACGAGGCCCGGCGCGCGACCTCGCGGTGCCGCTGCTCGACCATGGCGCCGAGCTGGCGGAAGTCCTCGGGCAGCGACGCGGTCAGACGCACCACCTCGCGGACCTGACGGCGCAGCACGTCGGGAGCGCTGGGTTCGGTGCCGTGCCGCTCGATCTCGGCCTTGCGGCGCTCGAGCTCGGCGATCTGCTCGTCGAGCCGGGAGAGCTGCGACTCGCGGCTGGGGTCGGCGAGGCCCGCGAGCTGCCCGACGGCGTGGGCGATGCTGCCGAGGCGGGCCTCGCTGACGGCGTTGTCGCGCTCGACGAGGTCGCGCACGAGGCGCAGCGCCTTGAGCGCATGCGGCGACAGGCGGTACTCGGCACGGGCGTCCGGTCCGGAGGCGCGGGTGCGGACGAGCCAACGGCTCTCGACCCAGCTGCGGCAGTACTCGGCCGGGGTGGTCTTCTGCTCGGTGGGGGCCGGCGTGGCGACGGGCGTCGGGGACGCGGGCCGCGCCTCCTCGGAGTCCCGCTCGGTCGTCGCCCGCTCGGACGCCGGGTGCTCGGGGGCGGCCTGCTCGGACGCCGCCTGCTCGAGCGCGGCCTGCTCGGACGCCGCCTGCTCGGCCGTGTTCTGCTCGAGGGCGTCGGCGACCTGTCGGTGGAACCAGTCGGCCGACACCGGACCCTCGGCGTGTTCGAGGTGGCGGGAGAAGAGCGGCAGCATCCAGCGGGCGTTGTAGCCGCGGAGCAGGGCCCAGGTGGGGTCGTCTTCGTACGCCGCGCGCACGTCGTCGCGGCTCAGGGCGTCGTCGTGCCCCGACGGGTGGTTCACCAAGCAAGACCTCCGGCAGTCGTCGGACGACGATACCAACTGGTGACGCTCCGCTCGGCGACGGTGTCGCTCCTCGTCCGCAGCGGCCAGGATGGGGGGATGGGGATGGGCATGGGGATGGGCATCAGGTCGAGGCGGGGCGTCGTGGCGACCGTCGTCGTGGCCGTCCTCGCCCTCGCCGCCGGATGCGCCAGCTCGAGTGACCTGCTCCAACGGTTCGAGTCGCTCATGGACGGTGTCGGCGGCGTGGTCGAGATCGAGTCGGCCGGGAGCGACTCTCCCCTCGGCGTCGCGGAGGCCCAGGCCACGGTCGTGGTCGAGGACGACCTCTCCGACGACGACCTCGAAGCCGTCGCCGAGCGCATCAGGCCGTTCGTGGCCCGCAACGTCGGCGACTCCTCCGGCTGGCGGTTCGTCGACGTCCGGCGAGGCACCGTCTCGTTCGAGGTGCTCGCCGACGAGGGCGACACGGCGGCCCAGCTCGACCTCGCGCGTCGCGTCGCGGACGACGCGGTCTTCGCCGAGGTGTCCCTCGCCACGCACGCGTTCGGCGAGGACGGGGCGACCGGGGACGACTCGCCTCGGCAGGGGTTCGGGATCACGGTGGTCCCCTCGGACTCGTCGGACGTCGTCTCGGCCTGGCAGCGGGCACGCTCCCTTCGGGACGCCGCGGCCCAGCTGGCCGACGTCGACGTGACGGCGTGGAGCCCGGACACCCGCCGGTTCGTGACCGAGAACGTCTCCGGGTTCCCCTCGGTCCTCGACGATCCCGCGACGTCCGACGTCGTCCTCGACGCCGCCGACCAGGCCCGTCTGCTCGACGCCGTGGGGGCTGCAGATCTCGGGGCCGGGCGGGTAGAGGTCCTGCCGGAGGGCATCCGGGTCGACCTCGACACACCGAGCGTCACGGGTCACCACTCGCGCGACGAGGTGGCGGAGGCGTCCCCGCGAGCGGCACGGATCGCCGGCGTCCTCGTCCGGATGTCCGAGGTGCCCGGCACCTCGATCGGCTTCGTCTCGTCACCGGACGAACGGCGAGAGCTCGACGGCGACCTGTCCGCCGCCGAGTCGCTGGTGGACGTCGTCGCGTCCGACACGGTCACCTACTCGGCGATCAGCGCCCGGTCGGTCGAGGTATGGACGTCGGGGCTCGAGGGCGTCGTGCCCGCGATGCAGGCCATCGGTGGTTCCGCGGCCGTGTCCGGGATGGACGAGATCCGCGTCTCGTCCGGTGCAGCCGACCGCAGGGGTCTCTCGTTCTCGGGTCGGCCCGAGGCACTCGTCGTGCTCGCCACCGTCACGGGCGCCATCGTGGCCGCACCCCGGATCGAAGGCGTGGCCGTGACCGCCACGGAAGGCCGCATCAGCATCGAGCTCGACGACGACGCCGCCGCCACCGACGCCGCCACCGACGCCGCCCTGGCGGACGTCGTCGGCGCGGTTCGGACGGCACCGGCCGGGACCGTCGTGACGTTCCGGCGAGACGTGCGCGGGGCGGCCGACCTCGCCACCGAGACGGTCGGCCAGGCCGCGACGGGCGAGTGCTCGACGCTCGCCGACGACGATGCAGCACTGTGCGCGATCGTCCGGTCCGCATGGGGCGCGTGATGGTCGGTGCTGGCACCCCGGGCCCGAAGGGTGCACGATCGAACGATGACCTCGCCGATCGACCACGCCGACCCGACACCCGTCGTGCACGTGCTGCACGACAACGCCGAGTGGCTGCCGCCGCTCGTCGCCGCGCTCGACGCCGCGGGGGTGCCCCACCGCGAGCACCTGCTCGACGGGACGTCCTTCGACCTCGCGGCCGCGCCTCCTGAAGGGGTGTTCTGGTCGCGGCTGAGCGGCTCGGCCCACACGCGCGGCCGGGGGACGGCCAAGGAGGTCGCGCGAGCGACCCTGCGCTGGGCCGAACGGCACGGGCGCCGGACCATCAACGGCAGCGGTGTCGTCGAACTCGAGGTGAGCAAGGTGGCGCAGTACCTGGCGCTGGCGTCCGCCGGGTTCGACGTCCCCGCGACGACCGCCGTGTTCGGCACCGCCGACCTCAAGGCCCGGGCACGCGAGCAGACGCTGCCGTTCATCACGAAGCACAACCAGGGCGGCAAGGGCCTCGGTGTGCGGCGCTTCGACGACCTCGACTCGTTCGACGCGTACGTCGACGGGCCCGACTTCGAGGTGCCGGTCGACGGGATCACCCTGCTGCAGGAGTTCCTGCAGGCCGCGGAGCCCTTCAACACACGCGTCGAGTTCGTCGGCGGGCGCTTCGTCTACGCGGTGCGCGTCGACACCTCGGCCGGCAGCTTCGAGTTGTGCCCCGCCGACGCGTGCGTCGTGCCCGACGGTGCCGACCCGGCCACGTTCGCGCCGTTCGCGGTGCGCCCGTCGGTCACCGCGGAGCACCCGCTCGTACGGCGTCTCGAGGCTTTCGTCGCCGAGCACGGCATCGAGGTCGCCGGCATCGAGTTCATCGAGACCGTCGACGGCCGCTCCGTGCCCTACGACGTCAACACGAACACCAACTACAACCCGGACGTCGAGCGGTCGTCGTCGGTGCCGGCCGCCGCGACGCTCGCCGCGTGGCTGGGCGAGGTGTTGGCGGCGGAGTACGCCGCGACCCCGGCCTAGCGCCGGTCACGTCGACACCGCCGGGCTCCGTCGACGACGTCATCCAGCCACGGTACCGACCCGGGGCCGCGCGTCACCCCGGGCCGTGGGTGAGCCGTCCCTGGTGCCCGCCCGGGGTGAGCACCGATCGAGTGGGCAGAAATGGTCCTTCGTTGGGCCGGGAAGGACCGTTTCTGCCCACTCGACGAGCACGGCCCGAGCCGACGTCGAACGGGGTCAGAGACGTCCAGGAGGCGCGGGCGGCGCCGGCGACGTCACCAGCGCCACGGCCGCGAGGCCGGTCAGCACGACCGCACCGATCGTCACGGGTGCGAGCGGCCCGGCGAACGCCGCCGCGAGGCCCTGCGTCGTGCCGAGGCCGACGACGAGATGGCCGATCACCAGCAGCACGAGGCCGAACGCGGCACCCAGCAGGCTCACCCGGGCCAGGTCGTGCAGTCGGCGGGAGTCGTCGGCGAGGCGGCGCGTGCCCGGCGTTCCCGGCAGGCCGGCCGAGAGCCGACGTCTCATCTGGCCGAAGAGCACGAGCGCGACGACCGACAGCAGCAACGGAATGGCACTGCCGATCGTGAGGGCGGTCTGCACGACGCCGAACAGCGCGTCGGTGCCACCGGGGGAGGGCGGGGTGCTCATCGGACTCCGTTCAGCGGGGACGGTGGGTTCACGGGCGAGTTCGTGGTGGACGGGCGACTCAGCGGACCGGGGACGACGAACTCGCCCGTGCGCGACCGCTGGTCGCCGACGAACCGCCCGGACACGACGACGCCGACCAGGCGGGAGCCGGGTCGGCGTCGTGGGCCGTGCGGCCGGGTGTCTAGTAGCGGGGCTTGCGGGCGGGCCGCTCGCCACCCTGCGACCGGTCGGGGCGGTCGTCGCGGCGGGGCGCGCCTCCTCGGCGGTCGGGCTTGATCTCGATGAGCTTGCCGCTGATGCGGGTGTCGCTCAGGCGGTCGAGCATGTCGCTCGAGACGTCCGAGGCGAGCTCGACGACCGAGAAGTCGGGGCGGATCTGGATCGCCCCGAAGTCGTCGCGGCTCAGACCGCCCTCGTTCGCCAGGGCACCCACGATCTGACGCGGCTCGACACGGTGACGGCGACCGACCTCGATGCGGTAGGCGGTCATCGGCTTCGACGTCCGCGGGCCACGCTCACGGCGCTCGCCCCGGTCGTCGTCGCGACCAGCGCGCGGGGCGCGGTCGTCGCGCTCGCGCAGCGGACGCTCGTCGCGCTGCGGGCGCTCGTCCTTCGGGTCGAGCAGCAGGGGCGTCTCGCCCTGGGCGACCACCGCGAGTGCGGCGGCGACGTCGGCCTCGGGCACGTCGTGGTGCTCGACGTAGTGGCTGATGATGTCGCGGAACGCCGAGATGCGGCTGTCCTGCGACAGGGCCTCGGTGATCGCGTCGTCGAAGCGGGTGAGGCGCGTGCTGTTGACGTCCTCGACGGTCGGCAGCTGCATCTGCGTGAGCGGCTGGCGGGTGGCCTTCTCGATCGCACCCAGCAGACGACGCTCGCGCGGCGTGACGAAGCTGATCGCGGCGCCGCTCCGACCGGCACGCCCGGTGCGGCCGATGCGGTGCACGTACGACTCGGTGTCGATCGGGATGTCGTAGTTGACGACGTGGCTGATGCGGTCGACGTCGAGACCGCGGGCCGCGACGTCGGTCGCCACGAGGATGTCGAGCTTGCCGCTCTTCAGCTGGTTGACCGTGCGCTCGCGCTGGGCCTGGGCGACGTCACCGCTGATCGCTGCGGCCGAGTAGCCGCGGGCGCGCAGCTTCTCGGCGAGGGTCTCGGTCTCGCTCTTCGTGCGGACGAAGATGATCATGCCCTCGAAGTTCTCGACCTCGAGGATGCGCGTGAGCGCGTCGACCTTCTGCGGGTACGACACCATCAGGTAGCGCTGGGTCGTGTTGACCGAGGTCGTGGTCTTGGCCTTGACCGTGATCTCTTCGGCGTCGTTCAGGTACTGCTTCGAGATGCGACGGATCTGCGGCGGCATGGTGGCCGAGAACAGGGCCACCTGCTTGTCGTCGGGGGTGTCGGCGAGGATCGTCTCGACGTCCTCCGCGAAGCCCATCTTCAGCATCTCGTCGGCCTCGTCGAGCACCAGGTACTTGAGTTCGCTGAGGTCGAGGGTGCCCTTGGCGAGGTGGTCCATGATGCGACCGGGCGTGCCGACGACGACGTGGACGCCGCGGCGGAGCGCGCTCAACTGGACGCCGTACGCCTGGCCGCCGTAGACGGGCAGGACGTGGACCCCGCGCATGCCGGAGGCGAACTGCTCGAACGCCTCGCAGACCTGCAACGCGAGTTCGCGCGTCGGCGACAGCACGAGGGCCTGCGGCTTCTTGGCCGACACGTCGAGGCGCGAGAGGATGGGCAGGGCGAAGGCCGCGGTCTTGCCGGTGCCGGTCTGCGCGAGCCCGACGACGTCGCGGCCGTCGAGCAGGGTGGGGATCGTGGCGGCCTGGATGGCCGAAGGGGTCTCGTAGCCGATCTCGCGGATGGCCTTCAGGACCTGGTCGCTCAAGCCCAGATCGGCGAACGTCGGCGTCGTGTCGGCTTGCTCTGTGGCGTCGCTCGGGGCTTGCTCGGTGGTGTCACTCATGGTGCAACGGTAGCTTGTCCGGGCCCTCTGCTGTTGCTCCCGCCCGCGAGGCGGGCCGAGTCAGGTCGGTGCGAGGGGCAGCACCGTCGCGACGAGCGTGGTCACGACGACCACCGTGGTCAGCGCGGAGGTCGCGACGGCGAGTCGGCGCAGGGCCCGGGACCGGCCCGGCCGTCGTCCGACCGTGGCCGACGCGAGGGCCGTCACGGCGAAGGCCGCCGAGGTCAGGCCGACCACGGGCGTCGACGCCCGGCGACCTCGAGCGAGGCCGAACGGGAACCCGGTGGCTCCCTCGTCCAGCTCGCCCCAGCCCCACGCGACGTACCCGGCGGCGGCGACCGCCGACAGGGCCAGCGCGAGTGCGGGCTGGTGGGGGATCGGCTCGCGGTGGACGGAGACGCTCGGCGGGCCTCGTCGAGGGGGACGCCGGGGGCGGAGGATCGGGTCGCCGGGGTCGAGGGTGTCGTCGAGCAGGAGTCGGCCCCGACGGCGGAGCACGATCACCTCGTCGACCGGACGGGGTTGCCGCGAGTCCGGCTTCTGCTCCTTCGCAGGGGGTGACACGGTCGTTAGCCTACCGGTCGTCAGTCGAACGGACGGGCCTCCGTGTCGGCGGCCCGAAGTAGTCTTCTCGACGACCGATCCCGCCCCGCGACACCCCGAAGGACGATGTGCAACCGACGTACCGCACCGCCAGCGGTCGACTCTTCCAGGCCGACTGCCTCGAGGTCCTCGCCGAGCTCGACGACGAGTCCGTCGACCTCGTGTTCGCCGATCCGCCGTTCAACCTGGGCAAGGTCTACGGGGCGGGCATCGACGACTCGCTCGACGAAGACGCCTACCTGGCCTGGTGCGGTCGGTGGATCGCCGAATGCGTCCGCGTGCTCCGGCCGGGCGGTTCCTTCTACCTGTTCAACCTCCCTCGCTGGAACATCGAGCTGGGCCACGTGCTGAACGGCGAGGGCATGACCTTCCGTCACTGGGTCGCTGTCGACATCAAGTACGGTCTGCCGATCCCCAACAAGCTCTACCCGTCGCACTACTCGCTGCTCTACTACAGCAAGGGCAAGCCGTCGCGCTTCGTCCGTCCCCGCCTGCCGATCCAGGTCTGCCGGCACTGCGGCCGGGACATCAAGGACTACGGCGGCCACCGCAGCAAGCTGCACCCGGACGGGATCAACCTGACCGACGTCTGGCTCGACATCCCGCCCGTGCGACACCGGGCGACGAAGACCCGCGGGGCGAACGAGCTCAGCGAGAAGCTGCTCGAGCGCGTGTTGACCATCAGTTCCGAGCCCGGCGACCTCGTCCTCGACCCCTTCGGCGGGTCGGGCACCACCTACGCCGTGGCCGAGAAGATGCACCGACACTGGATCGGCGCCGAGATCGGCGATGTCCAGCCGATCATCCGCCGCCTCGAGGGCGAGGACGCCCAGGTCGAGCTGCCGGGGCGCGGCGATACAGGACGCGGCGACACGGGCCGTGGCGACGCCGGGCGCGGGGTGACCGCCGGGGCCGAGCGCTAGCCGTTCGAGGTCGCCGCGTCTGCCGGGGGCTCTGCGGATCGGACCGGAGTCGAGAGAGCGACCCCGGGCAGGCGGGGTGCCGTGGGGTCCGCGAGGCGCGGGCGTTCAGGGGTGGGGCTCGGCTTCGAGACCGTCTCGGTGGCCGACGGCACCACGGGGATCGGTGCGGTGGGCGTGGGCGCGGGCGACGCGACCGACGGCTCCGCGACGGGTGCCTCCGCGGCGACCGTCGGGACGATGATGCTGATCGGCGTCGTGTCCGTGTGGACCGACTGCACCCGCACGCGCTTGGCCCGGCGCAACCACCGGCGCGCGCCCGGGGTCGCGAGCAGGCTGCCGAGCACGAGTCCCGCGCCGATCGCGAGGGTCGTCAGCATCGAGAACACGAAGTCGACCTCGGCGCCGTCGTTGCCGGCCATGAAGTTGAGCAGCGACGACGCGACGGCGAGCGACGGCAGCAGCGATCCGCAGAACGCCGGCACGGCGATGACCGTCGCCGCCGTCCGCAGACGAGCCGCAGCCACGGTCGAGAGCGCTCCGAGCAGGGTGGCCGCGACGAACGTGGCCCCCATGAGCGGCAGGCCGAGCTGGCGCAGGGTGAAGAGCGAGAGGTTGCCGATCAGGGCGACGCCGATCGTGATCGGGATCATGCGGGCGGTCGACCCCTGCGCGATCGAGTTGGCCGACGCGGCGGCGAAGCTCGAGATGAGCGAGAGCCAGAGCGGCAGGGCCTGCAGGGTGATGTTCGTCGGGTCGACCTCGATGTCCGCGAACCGTGCGGTCACGGCGAGTCCGGCCGGGATGCCGCACACGACCCCGGCGACGATCAGCCCGATCACCAGGGCGCGCCCGACCGCCATCGACCGGAAGCCCGAGATCGCGTCCTGGGCCCAGGTGACGATCGTGGGGTGCGGCAGGACGAGGACGACCACGGCCGCGACCAACGCCGCCGCGCCTCCCGGGGTCAGCAGCCCCGCCCAGATGCCGAGCGTGCCGAGTGCGGCGGTGGACGCGGCCTGCAGGCCGATGACGAAGAACTGGGGGATGCCGCGGGCAGTCAGCCCCCGGCCGGACGTCATGATGCCGATCATCACCACGAACGCGCCGACGGCGGCCTGCCACGTGCCGCCGGCCTGCAGCGTCACGGAGACGCCCAGCAGACCCATCGCCAGGTCGGTCAGCCACGACGGCCACCGGGGCGGGGACTTCAAGACCTCGACGAGGCCGGCCACCGCCTCGGTCATGTCGCGGTCGTCGTGCAGCAGGTCGTCGACGATCTGGTAGACCCTCGACAGCCGGTGCAGGTTCGAGCCCTCGGCGTAGATGACCCGGGTCTTGACCAACGGGTTGACGCCGGCCGGGGCGTACTGGATGGTGATCGCCGTGCCCGTGATGTCGAGTTCGAGCGGGGCCAGGTTCCACTTGGTGCTCACGGCCACGATCGCGACCTCGGTGCTGCGGACGTCGGCACCCGACGACAGCATGACGTCGCCCAGGTCGAGGCAGAAGTCGACGATCTGACGAGGCGAGTAGAGGTCGCCCCCGATGCCGTGCTCGGGCGTCGTGCCCTCGTAGATGGTGCCGCGCAGTCGCGCCCGGACGTCGCGCAGTTCGTGCTGGTTGACCAGTCGTGACTGGGCGGGCCCCTTCGGCCTGCCCTTCGGGGCCTTGGGCACCCGCGGCGGTCGGGGCTTGACCGGGGTGGGCCGCTCAGGGCGCCTGGTGTCCGACACGCTGACCTCTTCCTCGCTCACGACCGGCGGGCCGGAGCACCGCCGAGGCGGTCCCCGCGGACCCGTCCGTCGAGTCTAGGAGGCGCGGTGCCGGACGTCCGATCCCGTCCCGTCGAGCAGGTCGTCGCCCCTAGGACGCGTGGTCGGCGTCGTCGTCGTCGCCGCGCTCGGCCCGCGCCTCGCCCGCGTCGCCCCGCTCACGTCCGGCGTCGGCCATGTCGCGGCGACCGTGGTCCGCACGCGTGGGGGCGTCGTCGCCGTCCCGCTCGGCGGCGTGCGCTCGGGCGTCGCGTTCGGCCTGTGCGACGAGCTCGGGGTCGTCGTCCATGTCGTCCTGCCCGCCGGCGAACGGCGACTGCGTCTGGGCCACGATGGCCTGCGAGGTCGAGCCGAGGATCACTCCCGGGTCGACACCCTTCTCGTGGGCGAGGGCGGCGGTGAGGCCGGCCGCGAGGCTGCCGCCAGCGGTGCCGAGGGTCGCCATGACGTCCTCCTGTCGAGGCGTCAGCGGTTCGTCGGTCAGCTCGGCGACGACCTCGCGGAGGTTCTCGTCGCTGGCCTCGACGGCCTCGGGGTCGCCCTGCGTGATGGCCGCGGCCTGGGACACGATGGCGAGCGCGAGGGCGGCCGCCTCGTCTTCGGGCGTGCGACCGGTGGGCTCGTTCGTGTCCTGATCCATGGGGCGACCGTACGCCCGGGCCTCTTGAGGCCTGTCAGGCGGGATGGGCGGGGTACGTCGGTGTGGACGCGCCGGCCGGGAATGCCGGGAGGCGCGATCGGCTTGGACCACGGATGAGCACCACCGAGACCCCCCAGACCGACAGCACCCGGCCCGCCGCCCCGACGGTTCCGGGCACCGCCCTCGTGGTGGGCGCCAGCGGCATCACCGGCACCGCCCTCGTCGAGCAGTTGACGCGCGAGGGGTGGGACGTCCTGGCCCTCTCGCGCCGCGCCTCCTCGTCCGACGGGGTGACGGGCATCGCCGCCGACCTGACGAGTGCCGAGAGCCTGCGCACGGCGCTGGCGGACGCGAAGCCGACCCACGTGTTCTTCGCCGCCTGGCAGAAGCGCGACACCGAGGCGGAGAACATCGCGGTGAACGGCGCCATGGTCCGCGACCTGCTGGCCGCCCTCGACCACGCCCCCGTGCGACACGTGTCGCTCGTCACCGGGCTGAAGCACTACCTCGGCCCGTTCGAGGCCTACGGCACGGGCGACATGCCCGACACGCCGTTCCACGAGGACGAGGAGCGCCTGCCCTACCCGAACTTCTACTACGCGCAGGAGGACGAGCTCTTCGCCGCCGCCGAGCGCCAGGGGTTCACCTGGTCGGTGCACCGCTCGCACACCGTCATCGGGTTCGCCGTCGGCAACGCCATGAACATGGGGCTGACCATCGCCGTGCAGGCCGCGCTGAGCAAGCGCCTCGGCCGCCCGTTCACGTTCCCGGGCAGCGAGACGCAGTGGAACTCGCTCGTCGACGTCACCGACGCGGGCGTCCTCGCCGAGCAGATGATCTGGGCCGCGACCGACCCCGCCGGTGCGGACGAGCCGTTCAACGTCGTCAACGGCGACGTGTTCCGCTGGCGCTGGCTGTGGCCCCGCCTGGCCGGCCACCTCGGCATCGACCCCGCGCTCGTCGAGGGCTTCGAGGGCGAGCCGCGTCCGCTCGAGCAGCAGATGGTCGGCCTCGAGCAGGAGTGGCGCGACCTCGTCGCCGAGCACGACCTCGCCGAGCCCGACCTGTCGCGCGTCGCCTCGTGGTGGCACACCGACGGCGACCTCGGTCGCGACATCGAGGTCGTCACCGACATGGGCAAGGCCCGCGACGCCGGGTTCACCCGGTACCGCCGCACCGAGCAGGCGTTCGTCGACCTGTTCGAGCGCTACCGCGCCGCCCGCCTGATCCCGTAGGCCCCGATCCGCCGAGGAGGCGCGGTGCCGGTGGCGAGACCGGCGCCGCGCCTCCTGCCGTCTACGCCCCGGGGTCGGCGCGCTCGGCGTCGGCGATCGCGTCGATCGGCACCGGCTTCCCCCGCCGCGACACGAAGGTCACGAGCCAGAGGACGACGCCGATCGCGAGCAGGCCGCCGGCGATCGTGTACTGCTCGGCGCCGCGACCGGAGGACACCGGCAGCACCAGCCAGAGGCAGGCCACGACGCCGACGATCGGCAGGACCGTGCCCGCGCGGAAGTGTCCGTGCGACACCGTGTCGCGACGCAACACGAGGACGACGACGTTGACCAGGGCGAACACCGTCAGCAGCAGCAGGGACGTCGTGCCGCCGAGCACGGCCACGATCGGGGACTCGGGCGAGAGCGAGACGTAGCCGATCAGCACCAGGCTGAGCGCCGTCGTGAAGACGATCGACGCCCACGGGGTCTGCCGCTTCCGGTGCACCCTGCCGAGGAAGCCCGGCAGCACGCCCTGCTTGCTCATGCCGTAGAGCAACCGGCTCGCCATCATCATGTTGATCAGGGCGCTGTTGGCGACGGCGAACATCGAGATGTACGGCAGCAGCCCGCCGATCGGGAAGTCCGGGGCGGCGGTGTTCACCACGGTGACCAGGGGGGTCTCGTTGTCGGCCAGGTCGCCGATCGGCACGATCGCCACGGCGCAGATCGAGACGAGCACGTAGATCACGGCGGTGATGCCGAGGCCGGTCAGCATGACCCTGGGGAAGACGCGGCTCGGGTCCTTGGTCTCCTCCGCCATGTTGACCGAGTCCTCGAAGCCGACCATGGCGAAGAAGGCGAGCGACGTCGCGGTGCTGACGCTCAGCAGCAGCGACTTGTCGCCCGGCGTCTCGAAGAGCACCACCTGGCCCCAGTCCGCGTTGCCGCCGGCGATGAACCAGAACCCGATCAGGATCACCATGACGAGGCCAGACAGCTCGATCAGGGTGAGGACGACGTTCGCCTTGACGCTCTCGCTGACCCCGCGGAAGTTCACGGCCATCACGAGCAGCATGAACGCCATCGCGATCAGCATCACCGCCGAGTTCGACAGGTCGACGCCGATGCCCGCCGCCAGGTTGGCCGCGAACGCCCGTGACGCCGTCGACGCGCTCGTGATGCCCGAACACATCACCACGAAGCACACGATGAACGTCACGAAGTGGATGCCGAACGCCTTGTGCACGTAGAGGGCCGCGCCGGCGGTCTGCGGGTACTTCGTCACGAGCTCGAGGTACGAGAACGCCGTCACGAGGGCCACGGCGAACGCGATCAGGAACGGCAACCACGCCGCACCGCCGACCTCGGCCGCGACCTGCCCGGTCAGGGCGTAGACGCCCGTGCCGAGGATGTCGCCGACGATGAACAACAACAGCAGCTTCGGGCCGATCGCCCGCTTCAGCTCGGTGGGGCTCTCGCCCGTGTCGGTCGTGGGCGGCTGCGCCTGGTTCGCGGACCGGGGGTTCGGGGGCTGCTGGTTCGTCGTCGACATGCTGACCTCCGGGGCGCATCGGTGTGTCTCGGGCGTTCCGGTCATCCTGCTCCCGCCGGAGCGGCAGCGGAAGAGGCGGCCGGACATCGTCACACCCCCGACACAGAGGCGGCGTCCGCCCGACACCAGGAGGCGCGTCCCCGGTCGCCGGGACGCAGGCGGTTCCCGAGCCACGCGTCGTACCCTGAGCCCATGTCGGTCCGCCTGTCCCCACCCGAGTCGTCGACGTCCGGCCCCGCACCGACGCCCGGCCCCACCGACCCGATGACCCCCCGCGCCGCCGGGCTGTGGGCCACCCTCGCCGGCATCGTGTCGATGGCCGCGTTCCTCGCCGCCGCCGAGGTCGTCGCCCTCGTCACCGGGCCCACCGGCAGCCCGCTCTTCGCCGTCGGCTCGGCCGTCGTCGACCTCGCCCCCGCCGGCGTGAAGGACGCCATGGTGTCCCTGTTCGGCACCGGCGACAAGGCCGCCCTCTTCGTGCTGATGGGCGTGCTGCTCGTCGTCATCACCGGCGCGGCCGGCTACGGCGAGTACCGCCGCCAGCCGATCGGCAAGATCGCCTTCGTGGCGGGCGGGGCGCTCGCCGTGATCGCGGTCCTGACCCGCGCGGACGCCGGCCAGGTCGACGCCATCCCGAGCCTCGTCGGCACCTTCGCCGCCGTGCTGCTGGTCGACAAACTGGCCTCGCGCCTCCGTCGGTGGGTCCGTTCGACGTCGGCCGGGTGGGCGGAGCAGACCCAGCCCGTCCCGCCGCTGCGCGGGCCAGGGCTCGAACGCCGGTCGTTCCTCACGTACACGGTCGTGGCCGGCGTGGCCGCCGTCGTCGTCGGCACGGGGGCCCGCGTCGTGAACGCCGGCCGGGCGAACGCCGCGGCCCTGCGGCGTGCCCTGACGCTGCCCCGCGCGAGCGTGACCGAGGCCGCGGTCCCGGCCGGCGCCTCCTTGGACGTCGAGGGCATCACGCCCTACGTCACGCCCGCCGCCGACTTCTACCGCATCGACACGGCCCTGCAGGTGCCGTCGATCGACCCGGCCGACTGGAGTCTGCGCATCCACGGCCTGGTCGATCGCGAGGTGACGATCTCGTTCGACGAGCTGCTCGCCCTGCCGCTCGAGGAGCACATGGCGACCCTCAGCTGCGTCTCGAACGACGTCGGTGGCGACCTGATCGGCAACGCGCTCTGGCTCGGCTACCCGATCCGCTCGCTGCTCGAGCGCGCGGGGCCGAACGGTGGCGCCGACATGGTGCTGTCGCGCAGCATCGACGGCTTCTCGGCCGGTACGCCGCTCGACGTGCTGCAGGACGACGGCACGGACGCCCTGCTCGCGGTCGGCATGAACGGCCAGCCGCTGCCGATCGAGCACGGCTTCCCGGTGCGGATGGTCGTGCCCGGCCTGTTCGGCTACGTGTCGGCGACCAAGTGGGTCGTCGAGATGGAGGTCACGCGGTTCTCCGACGCCCAGGGCTACTGGACGCCTCGCGGCTGGGACGCCCTGGGGCCGGTCAAGCTCGAGTCGCGCATCGACGTACCCCGCGACGGGGCATCCGTCGACGCCGGCACGGTCTCGATCGCGGGGGTGGCCTGGCAGCCGCACACGGGCGTCGAGGCGGTCCAGGTGCGGATCGACGGCGGCTCGTGGCTCGACGCGACCCTGGCCGACTCGGTCTCGGCCGACACCTGGCGCCAGTGGGTCCATCGCTGGGACGCCGGGGCCGCGGGCTCGGGGTCGCACACGATCGACGTGCGGGCGCAGGGCGCGGACGGCACCTGGCAGCGCGAGCAGTACGTCCAGCCGGCTCCGAACGGGGCCGAGGGCTGGCACCGCGTGACCGTCGAGGTCGCCTGACCCGGCGGACGAGGAGGCGCGGGTGCCAGGGTGGGAGGTCGCGGCCCGTCCGCCGCGCGGCCCGCTCCCGGGGCCGCCGCCCGATCGAAGGGACCACCATGTCCACCACCGTCCACCTCGAACTGCACGTCGACCCCGCCCGGCTCGACCTCGCCCACGAGATCGCCCGCGAGACCCTCGTCGCCACGCGCGCCTGGCCCGGCTGCCAGGGGCTCGAGGTGCTGATCGACGACGCCGACCCGTCGGTCATGATCGTCGTCGAGACGTGGGCCTCGTCGGCCGACCACGACGCCTACGTCGCCTGGCGCGCCACGCCCGAGGGGGCCAACCGCCTGCCCGAGGTCTTGCTCGCGCCGCCGACCACGCGGACCTTCGCCGAGACGGTGTCGCTGGCCTGACGCCCGCCTCGGCCCGGCCCGGCTCGGGTCAGGCGTCGAGCAGGCCGCGGATGTCGTCGGCGGTGAGCACCGCGCTGAACACGGCGTCGTCGTCCATCACGGCGTCGAAGAGCTGCGACTTCTGGGCCTGGAGGGCCAGGACCTTCTCCTCGATGGTGTCGTTCGCGATCATCCGGTAGACCATCACGTTGTCGGTCTGCCCGATGCGGTGCGTGCGGTCGACCGCCTGGGCCTCGGTGGCCGGGTTCCACCACGGGTCGAGGATGAACACGTAGTCCGCCTCGGTCAGGTTGAGCCCGAACCCGCCCGCCTTCAGGCTGATGAGGAACGCGGGTGCGTCGCCGGTCTTGAACCGGTCGATCACCTCGGCCCGACGTCGGGTCGACCCGTCGAGGTACTCGAACGCGACGCCACGCTGGTCGAGCCGGGCGGCGACCTTGTGCAAGAACGTCGTGAACTGGCTGAAGATCAAGGCGCGGTGCCCCTCGGCGACCACGTCCTCGAGTTCGTCGAGCAACTGGTCGAGCTTCGCCGAGGGGATGTCGGCGTAGGCCTCGTCCACGAGTGAGGCGTCGAGCGAGAGCAGGCGCAGCAGGGTGAGCGACCGGAAGACGATGAACCGGTTGCGGTCGAGGTCGTCCATCAGGCCGAGCAGCTTCTGTCGTTCACGCTGCAGGAAGGCGTCGTAGAGGTCGCGGTGCGCGGGGTCGAGGTCGACGCGGAGGACCTGCTCCTGCTTGGCGGGCAGGTCGGACGCGACCTGTTCTTTCGTCCGGCGCATCATCAGCGGTCGGATGCGCCGGCGGAGCTTCTGGAGCAGGTCGGGCGCCTCGCCCGTGGCGATGGGCTTGACGTAGTCGTCGGCGAAGCGGACGCTGCTGCCGAGCAGTCCGGGCGCCACCACGTGCAGCAAGGACCACAGGTCGGTCAGGCTGTTCTCGAGCGGCGTGCCGGTGATGGCGAGCTTGAACGGCACGTCGAGGTCGACCGCGCACCGGTGGGCCTGCGAGGCACGGTTCTTGACGAACTGTGCCTCGTCGAGGATCAGCCCCGCCCACCCTTCGGCCTGGTAGGCGGCGAAGTCGAGGCGGAACAGGGCGTACGAGGTGACGACGACGTCGGCACCCCGGGCGAGGTCGTGCACCGAACCGCGTCCGCCCTTGGCCTGCGTGGCGGTCACGGCGCGGACGGTCAGCCCTGGTGTGAAGCGGGCGGCCTCGGCCACCCAGTTCGACACGACCGACGTCGGGGCCACGACGAGGAAGGGCGCGGGAGGAGCGCCGGGACCGTCGGCCGCGGCCGGGGCCGCCTCTGCTGTGGCCGTGGCCGGTGCCGGGTCCGCGGCGGCTGCCGGGCCGCCTGCCCGCACCCGTTCGGTCTCGCGCACGTGCGCGACGAGGGCGAGCGTCTGCAGGGTCTTGCCGAGGCCCATGTCGTCGGCCAGCACCCCGCCGAGCCCCTGCTCGTGGAGGAAGGCGAGCCAGGCGAACCCCTCGTGCTGGTACGGGCGCAGGGTCGCGTCGACCGTGGCCGGCACGGGGGTCGCCGTGGCGGCCGCGAGGCCGCCGGCGTCGGCCAGGGCCAACAGCCCGCCGACCGACCGCTGCCACTCGGCGGCGGGCACCGTCTCGTCGGCGAGTTCGTCGAGCTCGGACCAGAGGCTGGCCTGGTAGCGGTTGATGCGTGGCGCGACCTCCCATTCGTCGAGTGCCGACGCCTCGTCGATGAGCCTCTTGAGCTCGTCGAAGGCCGGGTGGTCGAGGGACAGGTACGAGTGGTCGACCAGCAGCAGCTTCTTGCGCCCCTTCGCGAGGGCGGTGATGAGCGGCGTGAAGGGCACGGTCCGTCCCTCGACGGTGACCAGCACGCCGAGGTCGAACCAGTCGCGCTTGTCGGTCGGCATCGTGGTGATGGTCAGTCGGGGCTCGTCGGTCAGCTCGTGGTAGTCGGGCCGCGTGCCGACGAGGTCGACCTGCACGTCGGGTCGCGCCTCGAGTGCCGGCAGCGTGCCGGTCGCGAACTCGGCTGCGGTCACCCCCTTCAGCACCTGGTCGCGGGGGACGACGTCGAGCTCGGCCAGGTCGGGGACGGGGGAGTGGGCCGTCAGCGGTCGGGGTGCCCCGTCGATCGTCCACCGCCAGGTCAGGCGGATCGTCTGCCCCTTCTCGAACCCGACGGTGAGCGTCAGCACGGGCGGCACGATCGTCGGGAACTCGATCGACGCGTCCGAGCTGACGACGTCGACGCGCCGGCGGAGGGTGGGGTAGTAGTCGCGGAGGAACTCGTCGGAGTCGGCGGCCGGGACCACGACCTCGGGCGTGATGGTCAGCAACCGCCGTTGCTCGTCGTCGAGCGGCCCCGCGGTCGGCGCGAGCGTGAAGGTCGGTGCGGGTTCGTGGGCGACGCACCACACCCCGTGGTCGGCGATGACGCCGGTCGACTCCGCGCGACGGGCCACGCCGTCGACGGTGACCCCGGCGGTCAGCAGCATCGAGCCGTCGTCGCCCCGCACCGCGTCGACCGTGACGCGGGCCTCGTCGCCGACGACGACGTCGGTCGCGCGCTTGCCCGTCACGAGCGAGATGCCCAGGCGACCGGCCTCGGCCAGCAGCGGCCACAGCAACGGGCTGGCGAAGTCGTCGACGAACAACCAGTCGGCGTCGCCCGGCGTGTAGGTCGAGACCGCCGACCGGTGGAGCGCCGCGAACTGGCCGAACCAGGCGTGCTGATCGGGCTCGATGGCCAGCCGGTTGAGCTGGTACGGCAGCGACGTCCAGGTCAGGTTGCCGCGCACCCAGTTGCCCGTGCCGCTCAGGGTGACCGGCCGCACGCCGAGTCGCTGCACCGTCGGTCCGCCCTGCCGCCGGGCCGAGGGGGCGACCGCGCGCCCCCGGGTCGAGTGCGCCCGGTCGCGCAGTTCGAAGAGCAGACCCATGCGCGTCGTCCGGACCGAGGAGGCGCGGGTCGGCTGCCCGATCGCCCCCACCGTCGACCGCCAGTCGCTCGCTCCCGTGCCGGACCGGGCCGCCCCGAGCGCGGTCACGCCCCCGGTCGTCAGTTCGTCGACGGTGGGGGCCGGGGCGCTGCGATCGGCCACGGCCCGGGAGTTGCTCTGCAACAGCGTCGCCGCGACGTGCTTGCAGTCGCCGCCGATCGGGCAGGTGCAGCGGCTGCGGACCGGGCGGCTGTACTCGCCGCGGGTCGCCATCAGGTCGACGACGACCTGGTAGGGCGTCGACTCGGCCCCTCGGACGGTGCCCTCGAGGCGCTCGTCCGCGGGGTGCCAGGCGATGTCGAGCACGGCTCCGTCGCGGACGTATTCTTTCGCCCGGTTGAAGGCACGCGGCCCGACGAGCCGGATGACGTCGACGGCGTCGACCATCGGCACGGCCGTCGAGTGGACGGGGCCGTCGGCGTCGCCGTCACCGGCCGGGAAGCCGTCGTGCACGTCGAACTCGTCGCCCAGGTCCATGCCGCCCATGATGTCAGCCGCCGCCGACACCTCCGGCTCCCTCCCCAGGTGTCGTGGTCCTCCCCGGGATCGTCCGCCGGCCCCCGTCGTCCCGCCCCCAGGGCGTGCGTCGTCCACACCCCCGGACGCGTGGCTAGGTGTCGGGGCGCAGCGGTGCCACACTTGACCCGTGGGGCCCACCCCGCACCACCCCGTCGGCACAGCAGCTGGCCCGCACCACCCGCTCGTCCCGTCGCCCCGCGTCATCGTCCTGCCCGAAACGTTCCCGCCTCACCGGCACCGAGCCGTCGTCGCCCCGGTGCCTCTCACCCTGCCCGCACGCTCGAAGGGATCGGCACCCCGTGTCCATCGCCACGCCCCGCGACGCCTCGCGCCTCTCGCACCTCCGCGCCCTGCTCTTCGACCTGGACGGCGTCCTGACGCCGACCGCCGAGGTCCACATGCGCGCGTGGGCCCGCCTCTTCGGCGACTACTTCGCCGCGCACGACCTCGCGCCCTACACCGAGGCCGACTACTTCGAGCACGTCGACGGTCGGCCCCGTTACGACGGCGTCCGGGCGATGCTCGCGGCCCGCGACGTCGTCCTGCCCGAGGGGTCACCCGACGACGACCCCGAGGCCGAGACGGTGTGCGGTCTCGGCAACCGCAAGAACGCGGCCTTCGCCGCCGAGCTCGCCGAGAACGGCGTCACGCCGTACCCGGGGTCGGTGGCCTTCCTCGACCGGGCCCTCGCCGAGGGCGTCCGGGTCGCCGTGGTCTCCAGCTCGCGCAACGCCGTGCCGGTGCTCGAGGCCGCGGGCCTCCGCGACCGCTTCGACGTGATCGTCGACGGCGTCGTGGCCGCGGCCGAGGGCATCGCCGGCAAGCCCGCCCCCGACACGTACCTCGAGGGCGCCCGCCGCCTCGGCCTCACCGCCGACGACTGCGTCGTCGTCGAGGACGCGCAGTCCGGCGTCGAGGCCGGTCGCCGGGGTTCCTTCGGCCTCGTGCTCGGGGTCGACCGCGGCACGGGCGCGCAGACCCTGCTCGACTTCGGGGCCGACCTGGTGGTCGACGACCTCGGCGAGCTGGTCGAGGCGCTCGACCGAACCCGCGCCTCCTCGGCTCCGAATCCCGACCAGGCGACACCGGGCACCCCCTCGACCAGCAGCAGCACCACCGGCACCACGGAGGCACAGTCGTGAACCACATCACGTCCGACCCGCTCGACCGCTCGCGGTTCCCCGTCGACGAGTGGGCATTCGTCGAGGACGAGTACATCCAGGGCGACGAGGGCCTCACCGAGACCGTCTTCGCGGTCGGCAACGGGTACCTCGGCCTCCGCGGCAACCCCGACGAGGGGCGCGGCGGTCACTCGTTCGGCACCTTCGTCAACGGATTCCACGAGACCTGGCCCATCCGGCACGCCGAAGAGGCCTTCGGGTTCGCCCGGGTCGGCCAGACGATCGTCAACGTGCCCGACGCGAAGGTCATCCGCCTCTACGTCGACGACGAACCGTTCGTGCTCTTCGAGGCCGACATCCTCCGCCACACGCGACGCCTCGACTTCCGCGACGGCGTCCTCACCCGCGAGATCGACTGGCGCACGCCCTCGGGCAAGCGCGTCCTGGTGACCAGCCGCCGCCTGGTCAGCTTCGAGGACCGTCACCTGGTCGTCATCGAGTACGAGGTCACGATGCTCGACTCGTCGGCGTCGCTGCTGATCTCGAGCCAGATCCTCAACCGTCAGGACATGGGCGACCAGTACCACGCCGGCATGCGGGCCGCGGCCGAGGCGTTCGACCCGCGCAAGGCCGAGTCGTTCGACGACCGGGTGCTGCAGCCCGTGCTCAACCGCAACGGCGGCACGCGGGCCGTGCTCGGCTACCGCACGACGAACTCGGGCATGACGATCGCGGTCGGCGCCGAGCACCGCATCGAGACCGACGCCGAGTGGGACCAGTCCTCGCAGATCGACGACGACATCGCCAAGCACGTCTACCGCGTGAAGGCGCAGGCCGGCCAGAAGGTCCGCCTTACCAAGACGATCACCTACCACACGAGTCGCGGCGTGCCGCCTCGCGAACTGGCCGACCGGTGCGACCGCACCCTCGACCGGGCCGCCGAGACGCCCACGGCCGAGATCTTCGAGCACCAGCGCGCCTGGCTCGACGACTTCTGGCAGCGCAGCGACGTCCAGGTCGCCGGCCAACCCGAGATCCAGCAGGCCGTCCGCTGGAACCTCTTCCAGCTCGCGCAGGCGACGGCCCGGACCGACGGTCAGGGGGTCGCGGCCAAGGGCGTGACGGGGTCGGGCTACGGCGGACACTACTTCTGGGACACCGAGATCTACGTCCTGCCGTTCCTGACGTACACCTCGCCCAACGTGGCCCGCAACGCCCTGCGGTTCCGTCTCGGCATGCTCGACGCCGCCCGTGACCGGGCCGTCGAGTTGAACCAGCGCGGCGCGCTGTTCCCGTGGCGCACCATCAACGGGCTCGAGTCGAGCGCGTACTACGCCGCCGGCACGGCCCAGTACCACATCGACGCCGACATCAGCCACGCCCTCAGCCAGTACGTCCAGGCGACCGGCGACGAGGACTTCCTGCAGAGAGGTGCCGTCGACATCCTCGTCGAGACGGCGCGACTGTGGGCCGACCTCGGCTTCTGGCGCTCGAACGGCGACCAGCGGTTCCACATCGACGGCGTCACCGGGCCCGACGAGTACACGACCGTCGTCGACGACAACCTCTACACGAACGTCATGGCGCGCGCGAACCTGCGGGCGGCCGTCCGGGCGGTCACCCGCCTGAAGGACGACTCTCCCGTCGCGTTCGACCGGATGGTCGACCGCCTCGGCCTCGAGGAGCACGAGATCACGGGGTGGCAGCTCGCCGCCGAGGCGATGCACATCCCGTACGACGACCACCGGGGCATCCACCCGCAGGACGCCCAGTTCCTCGACAAGGAGCTCTGGGACCTCGAGGCCACCCCGGCGAACAAGCGACCGCTGCTGTTGCACTACCACCCGCTGGTCATCTACCGCTTCCAGGTGCTCAAGCAGGCGGACGTCGTGCTCGCGCTCTACCTGCAGGGCGACGAGTTCACGCCCGAGCAGAAGCTGCGCAACTTCGAGTACTACGACGCGCTGACGACGGGCGACTCGACCCTGTCCGGCGTCGTGCAGTCGATCATCGCGGCCGAGGTGGGCCACCACCAGCTGTCGCAGCAGTACTTCCTGTCGTCCCTGTACGTCGACCTGGCCGACCTGCACAAGAACACGTCCGACGGCGTCCACGTGGCGTCGACCGGCGGCATCTGGAGCGCGCTGGTCAACGGATACGGCGGCATGCGCGACTGGCTCGGCTCGATCACCTTCGACCCGCGCCTGCCGGCCGACTGGGACGAGCTCTCGTTCCGCGTCGCGATCAAGGGCAGCCGCGTGCGCGTCGACCTCGCCCAGCACGAGATCGTCTTCACCGTCGAGACGGGCGACGCCGTGACGTTGTCCGTCCGCGGCGACGAGTTCCGGGTCACACCCGAGGCTCCGGTGCGGGTGGCCCTCGAGGGTCAGGGGCCGCGCATCACGACGCGCGTCCCCACGACGAGCGACCTCCGCGGGCTGATGCGCGCCGACGGTTCCGTCATCACGGCGTCGATCCCGACGATCAGCGTCGACCGCTACGACGAGGACGAAGCCGCGTCCTGACCGACGCGACGTCCGTCGCCCGGACGCCCCGCGCCTCCCCGGCCCCCGAGGGCTGAGGAGGCGCGGGTCGTCCGGGCGAGGGGGTCGCGTCAGTGCACCGGGACCGGTGCGTCCACGGCGGGCGAGGCCGACGCGTCCACGTCGTCCGACTGCGGGACGCGGCGTCGGAACAGCAGGGCCGCGATGACCGCGCCGACCGCGAAGAACCCTGCTCCCCACCAGTACGCCGTGGCGTAGCCGGTCACGGCGGCCTCGGCCGCGACGGCCCCGGTCGCGGGCAGGTGGTCGGCCACGTAGTTCGCGGCCGCGGTCGCCGCCAGGGTGTTGAGCAGTGCCGTGCCGATCGACCCGCCGACCTGCTGGCTCGTGTTGACCATGGCCGAGGCGACGCCCGCGTGTCCGCGGTCGACGCCGAGCGTGGCGGTCTGGATCGACGCGGGCATGATCGAGCCCATGCCGAAGCCCAACACCATCAGGGCCGGCAGCACGTTGGCGGCGTACATGCTCTCGAGGTCGAGCCGGGTGAGCAGCAGCATGCCGACCACGCCGAGGGTCATGCCGAACGGCACCATGATCTTGGGCCCGAAGCGCGGTACGAAGATGTTCGTCGACAGCTGGGCCGCGAGGACGAGCATCGCGATCATGGGCAGGAAGGCCAGGCCGGTCTTGGTCGGCGTGTACCCGAGCGAGGTCTGCAGGTAGTACGTCACGAACAGGAAGATGCCGAACATGCCCGCACCCGCGATGGTCACCGACGCGTAGGCGGCACCCCGGTTGCGGTCGAGCACGATCGACAGGGGCAGCAGGGGGTGCTCGGCCTGGCGCTGCCACGCGACGAACGAGGTGAGCAGCACGACGGCCGCCGCCAGGAAGCCCCAGGTCAGCGGCGAGTCCCAGCCCTGCGTCTCGGCGTTCGAGAAGCCGTAGACGAGCGAGAAGAGCGCGCCGGAGACGAGCAGCGTGCCAGGCACGTCGAGCTTGGGTCGCGGTCCGGTGCGGGTGACGTGCGACACGAAGATCGCGGCCCCGACGATCGCGACGGCGGCGATGACGACGTTGATGTAGAGGTTCCAGCGCCACGAGGCGTACTGGGTCAGGAACCCGCCGAGCAGCAGGCCGATGGCTCCGCCGGCACCGGCGATCGCCCCGAAGACGCCGAACGCGCGGGCGCGCTCCTTCGGGATCGTGAAGGTGGTGGTCAAGACGGCGAGGGCGGTGGGGGCGAGCAGGGCGCCGAACGCGCCCTGCAGGGCGCGGGCGAAGACGAGCAGCCCGAAGGTGCCGGCCGCACCGCCGAGGGCCGAGGCGAGGGCGAAGCCGATCAGGCCGATGATGAACGTGCGCTTGCGGCCGATCAGGTCGCTGACGCGGCCGCCGACGAGCAGCAGGCTGCCGAAGGCGAGCGAGTAGGCGGTGATGATCCACTGCCGGTCGCCGTCCGAGAAGCCGAGGTCGGTCTGGGCGGCGGGCAGCGCGATGTTCACGACGGTCGAGTCGAGGACGACCATCAGTTGGGCGAGGGCGACGGTGGTGAGGGTCCACCAGCGCCGGGACGGCGGCGGGGTGGCAGAGGACGAGGAGACGCGGGTCGCGCCGTCAGGGGAGGTGGAGGCCTGAGACATGAGCGCGAGCATATACGAGTCTCGCGAGTTTCGGATACAGGCAGTTTCGTAAACATCCGAGGTAGAGTCGCCCCCATGACCGACAGGGAAGGCGTGGCGACGACGCCCGCCGAGACCGACCCCGCGACCCCCTCGCGACCGGGTCGCAAGCGCGACCACAGCCGCGACCCCGAGATCCTCCGGTGCACCATCGACGTGCTCGCCGAGACCGGTTTCGAGGGCATGACCATCGAGATGGTGGCCGCTCGCGCCAAGGCCGGCAAGGCCACGCTCTACCGCCGCTGGGCCTCGAAGGGCGAACTCGTCGTCGACGCGGTGGCCTGCCTCAAGCAGGGGGCCGTCGACCTCGACGGCCTGCCCGACACCGGCACGCTGCGCGGAGACCTCCTGGCGATGATCAAGCCGCACAGCATCGACGACGCCGAGAAGAAGATGCGGGTCATGGCGGGCGTCGTGACGATGCTCTCGACCACGCCCGAGCTGGCCGAGGCCGTCGACGCCGCGATCGTCCAACCCCGTGCCGAGGCCAACCGCCTGCTGCTGCGCCGCGCCCTCGAGCGAGGCGAGATCGCGGCCGACACCGACATCGAGGCACTCGCCCTCGTCACCCCGTCGATGGTGTCGTACCGGGTGCTCGTCCTCCGCAAGCCCGTCGACCGTGACTACCTCGTCGGGCTCATCGACGGCGTGCTGCTGCCCGCCGCGGGGGTGCGCCAGACCGCTCGGGTCTGACTCCGAGGCCGACGGGGCCGCGCCTCCTCGTGACCCGTTCATGTGAAATCCTCATGAAGAGGCGGGCAGAACCGGGCCACGCCCGTACTGTGCAGGCATGAGCGCTGAGCTGACGCTGGGGGCGGAAGAAGAACTGCACCTGATCGACCTCGAGACGGGGCGTCTGTCGGCCAGGGCGCCGCACCTCCTCGCCCGGTTGCCTGCCGACCGCTACGGGGCCGAACTGCAGCGCACCACGATCGAGACCAACGTCCCGGTCGTGACCACGCTCGACGACCTGCGGCGCGAGATCCTGACCCTTCGTCGGGACCTCGTCGAGGTGACGACCGCCGAGGGGCTCGCCATCGGCGCCGTCGGCACGGCCCCGCGCAGCGAGGTCGCCGACTTCGAACTGACCACGACCGGGCGCTACGGGCGCATGCACGAGCAGTACCGCCTGCTCGTGGACGAGCAGCTGATCTGCGGCCTGCAGATCCACGTGGGCGTCGCCGACCGCGACCTCGCCGTGGACGTCGCCGGGCGGATCGCCCCGGTGCTGCCCGCCCTGCTCGCCCTGAGCGCCAGCTCGCCCTACCTCAACGGCCAGGACACCGGTTACGCGAGCATCCGCTCGCTCATCTGGCAACGGTGGCCGAGCGCCGGGGCGACCGGCCCGATGGCCGACGCCGCCGAGTACGACCAGCTGCTCGCCGACCTCATCGGGTCGGGCGTGATCGCCGACAGCGGCATGGCCTACTTCGACGTCCGGCCCTCGAGCCACGCGCCCACCCTCGAGCTGCGCACCTGCGACGCCTGCCCGCTGGTCGACGACGCGGTGCTGATCGCCGGCCTCTACCGCGCCGCGGTGCGCCGGGCCGAGACGGACGTCGAGGCCGGCCGCCCCGCCCGGCACCGGGCGGCGCCGCTGCACCGGGCCGCGATGTGGCAGGCGGCGCGCAGCGGGCTCGCCGGCGAGCTGCTCGACCTCGAGCAGCACCCCTCGCGGTTGCCCGCGGCCGAGGCCGTTCGGCAGCTCGTGACCCGGCTGCGGCCACAACTCGAGGAGTTCGGCGACTGGCAGACCGTGTCCGACCTCGCCGAGGCCACGCTCGCCCGGGGCAACTCGGCCGACCGGCAGCGCGCCGCCTTCGCCGAGAGGGGACGGCTCGACGACGTGGTCGACCTGGTCGTCCGCGAGACGCACGGCCCCGCCGCCGGGCTCGACGACCCGGCGCCGACCCTCGTGGGGTACCGGTTCCGTGCCGGCGACGAGGCGATCGGCCCGGGACTCCACCCCCGCCCGGCCTACCGGGACGTCGCCGGCTTCTTCCAGCAGCTCGGCGCGACCGAGGCCCGCGCCCGCGCCGTCGCGCGGGACGCCTGGTGCGAGCGGGCCGGTCTCGGGTTCGGCGTCGGCGGCGACCACCGGGCGTTCCACTGCGACCTCGTGCCCCGCATCGTCACGCGGCACGAGTGGAGCCGCCTCGAGGCCGGCCTGACCCAGCGCGCCCGGGCGATCGAGGCGTTCCTCCGCGACGCCTACGGTGAGCGCCGGGTCGTCGCGGACGGCGTGCTGACCCACGAGCAGGTCGTCGGCGCGGCGGGGTGGCGGACCGAGGCCACCCGGCTGCCCGCGGATGCCGTGCGCGCGGCGGTGCAGGGTTTCGACCTCGTGCGCGACGAGCTCGGTGGCTGGCGCGTGCTCGAGGACAACGTCCGGGCACCGAGCGGGGCCGCGTTCTCGATCGCGGTGCGACGGCTGCTCGACGAGGTGGTGCCGGACGCTCCGCGGCCGGCGGGGCTGCTCGACCCGACGAGCGTGTTCTCGGTGCTGAGGGCGACGCTGCTGGCACACACCGCGCCTCCTCGGGGCGGGGGCGAGCCGGTCGGCGCGCTCCTCAGCGAGGGCCCCGCGAGCCCGGCCTGGTACGAGCACCGTACCCTCGCCGAGGGCGCGGGGCTGCTGCTGCTGCAGGCCGACGACGTCGAGGTCCGGGAGGCGCGGGTCGTCGACCGCAGGACCGGCGCCGTCGTCGACGCGCTCTACCTGCGGCTCGACCGCGAGCTGGTCGACGTGCACGCGCCGCACGACCCGTTGCTCGGCGAGCACCTGATGGACGTGGCGGCGGCGGGCGGCGTCGTGCTCGCCAACGCCCCCGGCAACGGGCTGGTCGACGACAAGGCGATGTACTGCGCGGTACCCGACCTCATCTGGTACTACCTGGGCGAGCGTCCGCTGCTCGAGTCGGTGCCGACCTACCGGACGGGCGACCCGGCCGAGCGGCTCGCGGTGCTCGACCGGGTGGGCGAGCTCGTCACGAAGCCGGTCGACGGCGAGGGGGGTCGCGGCGTCCTGATCGGCCCCTCGGCCAGCGCGGCGGTCGTGGCCGAGCGTCGGGCCGAGATCGCCCGGGACCCGTCCGGCTGGGTCGCGCAGGAGGTGGTGACGTTGTCGTCGCACCCGACCCTGACCCCGACCGGGCTGCAGCCCCGGCACGTCGACCTCCGCTGCTTCGTGTACCTCACCGGCACCGGGGCGGGCGAGAGCGTGCTCGCCGACCTGGCGCTGACCCGCGTGGCGCCCGAGGGCAGCATGATCGTCAACTCGTCCCAGGGCGGGGGCGCGAAGGACACCTGGATCGTGGGCGTCTGACCCGTCGGCGTGCCCGAGGGAGGCGCGGTGTCGGCCCGTGCCCCGTCACCGGTCAGAAGGGCCCGGCGGCCTTCGCGATCGCCTCGAACAGGGCGGTCGTGTCGTCGTCGCGGCGCTTGACCGACGTGCCGATCGTGCCGCCGGGGGAGTGGACCTCGGCCGAGACTCGGCTGCCCTTGTCGGACGCGGCGAAGTCGAGCCTCACGGTGTCCGTGCCGCTGGCCGACGCCGACCGACGCAGAAGCGTGGCCCCCGTCTCGTCGGCGTCGCGCAACGAGAACGTGGGGCTCGCCTGCAGTGCTCGACGCACGAGGCCGGGCAGCATCGCCACCGGCAGCTTCAGGTCGAGCGTCGCTCGGGTCACCTCGGGGTCGCCTCGGACGATCTGGGGTCCACGCGTGTCGGCCATGGTCGGAGCGTAGTGCCGACGGACGGCTCCGTCGATCACCCCGGGCGTGCGACGCCGTCGCTGCCGCTGAGGAGCCGCGTCGGGGTCGCAGCGGGCACCGCCGCCGCACCCGGGCCTCACCCGGCCGGCCGCCCTACGCTGGACCGATGCCGAGCCCCGACCCCTCCGACCCCCGCCGTCCGTCGAGCCGTCGCGGCCCGTCGGGCACCGCAGCACTCACCTGGGGAGTCGTGCTGCTCGCCATCGCCGTCGTCGGGTCGCCCATCGGCGCGTCGGTGCTGCTCGTCGGGCTCGTGGCGCCCGGTCGGCAGTCGTCCGTCGACGTCGTGGTCGCCCTCGCCGTGGTCGCCGTCCTCGTCGCCGGCGGCATCGTGCTCGTGAGGATCGGTCTGGGACAGCGCCGTCGAGCCCGGCTCGAGAAGGTCGTCGACCGGGCCGCCCCGCCGGCGGGACCGACGCCGGTGACGCGGCCCGCGCCTCCTCGGGTGGCTCCCGGCAGCGCGGCACCGGTCGTCGTGCCGCCCCCTGTGGTCGACGCGACGCCGGTGCGGACCACGGCCGTCGTGGTCGACGACCCGGTCGCCCTGTGGCGCTCGGCGTTCCGACTCGAGGCCTGGTGGTTCGTGGACCGCGGCACGGCCGGGGCCTCGAGGCCCTTCGCCGTCGTGGACGAGGGCACCCCGACCCTGCTCGCCTTCACCTCGCCCGAGCGCGCTCGGGACGCCGCCCTCGCCCGCGGCCTCGACGCGTCGTCGGCCGACCGGCTGGTCTGGCGCGCGCCCGCCGACTTCGTGGCCGACGTCGGCACCTACACGCGTGCCGGGTTACGGCGTCTCGCCCTCGACCCCGACCAGCACGGGGCATCCGGCACCCTCGCGGCGCTGCCCGAGATCGCACGGCTCGTCCGGCGCTGACCCGCAGGACAGGCCGTCCGCTCAGTTCCAGCGGTAGCCGTGCTCGGGTCGGCCCGGGCTGCCGTACCGGGGCTCGCGGGTCGCCGCCCCCGTGTCGGCGAGGTGCTCGAGGTACCGGCGGGCGGTCACCCTCGACACCCCGGCGGCGTCCGCCACCTCGCCCGCGGACGGTGACCCGCCGCGACGCAGCACCGCCACGACCTGCTCGAGCGTGGCCGGCGCGAGGCCCTTGGCCAGCGTCGGTGCCGGTGCCCGGCGCAGGGTGGCGAACCCCGAGTCGACGTCCGACTGGGTCACCTGTCCCTGCCCGGTCGCCAGCGACTCGCGGAACGCCCGGTAGGCCCCGAGCCGGTCGGCGAACGTCGCGAAGGTGAACGGCTTGATCAGGTACTGGACGATGCCGAGCGACACCGCGGTCCGCACGACGGAGGCGTCCCGTACGGCCGTGATCGCGATGACGTCCACGCTCGAGCCCGCCGCCCGCAGGGCCCGGCAGAGCTGCAGACCGTGCGTGTCGGGCAGGTTCATGTCGAGCAGCACGAGGTCGAGACCGCGCCCATGGGGACCGCCGAGAGCGCGGACCGCGTCGAGGGTCTCGCGTCCGTCCCGCGCCCGGCCGACCACCTCGAAGCCGTCCAGCCGGTCGAGGTACGCGACGTGCGCCTCCGCGGTCAGGGGCTCGTCCTCGACGACGAGCACGCGGACCCGGTCGACGGACGAGGAGGCGCCGGTCACGACCGCACCCCACCCCGACGTCGGGCGGTGGTGTCGACGTCGTCCGGCCGCCGGTCGGGCAGCAGCACCGAGAAGGTGGTCCCGTCGGGTCCCGTGGCGACGTCGAGCCGACCTCCGACCCGACCCACGGCCTGACGGACGAGCGCGAGGCCGATGCCGCGTCCGCCCGCCGACGTCGGCTTGGTGCTGAACCCCCGCCGGAAGGCGAGCTCGACGTCGCCGAGCCCCGGGCCGTCGTCCTCGACGTCGAGCTGGACGCCGCCCTCGACCCGGGCGACGGTCACCTCGACCCGGGGCGGGCGGGCCGGGCGGCCGGTGGGATCGGGGGAGGGGGTCGGGGCGTCGAGGGTCGGGGCGACCGCGTCGAAGGCGTTGTCGACGAGGTTGCCCAGGATCGTGACGAGGTCCCCGGGCTCGACGTCGATCGTCCCCAGGTCGGGCTCGACGTCGACGCGCAGGTCGATCGACCGTTCGCGGGCCTGTGCCGCCTTGCCGAGCAGCAGGGCGGCGAGCGTCGGCTCGTCGATCGCGGCCACGACCCGGTCGGCGAGCCGCTGGCCGAGGTCGAGCTCGTCGGCCGCGAACCGGAGGGCCTCGTCGCCACGCCCGAGCTCGATCAGCGACACGATCGTGTGCAACCGGTTCGAGAACTCGTGGGTCTGCGAGCGCAGCGCGTCCGAGAGGGTGCGCATGGTCTCGACCTCGCCGGTGAGGTGGGTGAGCTCGGTGTGGTCGCGCAGGGTCGTCACGGTCCCGAGCGTGCGGCGGGAGCGTGGGCGGGCGGTGCCGGTGACCGGTGCCGCGCCTCCTGACGGTGTCGCGCCTCCTGACGGTGTCGCGCCTCCTGACGGTGTCGCGCCTCCTGACGGTGTCGCGCCTCCTGACGGTGTCGCGCCTCCTCGTCCGGTCGAGGGCGTCGGGTGGGTCGGGCCCTCGGTGGGTTCGGTGACCTCCTGGTTCACGACCAGCACGCGGTCGTCGGTCACGTGCACCTCGTCGGAGGCGCGGCGTCCGGAGGCGAGCAGCTCGCGCAGCGAGTCGGGCAGCTGCAGGTCGGTCAGCGGGACGGGAGCGGCGATGCCCCCGGGCGGCAGGTCGAGCAGCTCGGCCGCCTGGTCGTTGTAGAGCGTCAGTCGGCCGCGGTCGTCGACGAGCACGAGACCCTCGCGCACGGAGTGCAGCACGCCCTCGTAGTACGCGAACATCCGGGCGAGTTCCTCCGGACCGCGGCCCCAGGTCACCCGCCGCAGGTACCGGCTGAGCAGCCACGAGACGACGCCGCCGAGCACCACGGTCGCCCCGGCGGCCGCGAACACGAGCGGCAGCCGCTCACCGACCGACTGCGTGATGGTGTCGACCGTGACCCCGGCCGACACGAGGGCGACGACCTCGCCGTCGCCCTCGATCGGCACGACCGCGCGCACCGACGGGCCGAGGGTGCCGGCGTAAATCTCGGTGAACGACTCCCCGCGGAGGGCCGGGGCGATCGTGCCGACGAACGGGCGGCCGATCTCGTCGGGGTCGGGGTGCGTCAGGCGCGTGCGGTCGGGCCGCATGATCGTGACGAAGTCGGTCGACGTGTCGCTCATCAGGGCCACGGCGTAGGGCTGCAGACGGGCGCTCGGATCGGACGTCCCCAGCGCGTCGACGACGTAGGGGTTGTCGGCGATCGAGGTGGCGAGCGCCAGGCATGCCCGTGCCGCCGAGCGATCGGCGTCGTCGCGGGCCGACCGGATCGTCCAGGCCGTCGCCAGCAGGGTCACGGCGACGACGAAGACCACGAGCAGGGCGAACAGCCGGGTGGCGATGCTCCACCGGGTGGGGTCGACGGTCATCTCGGGCGGGCTCCTCGCTGCGCTGCGGCCGGCGTCCATCATGACGCACCACCGGCGCGACCAGTATGACCACAACGTCGACGTCCACCCGGCGACCGACGAGAGTCGCGGCGACGAACCCCGCACGACCGTCGACGACGACGCCGCCGGTCACGAGCTCGAGGAAGACCCCCATGGCAAAGACGCACAAGGGCCCGCAGACCCCCACACCCGGCGGAACGACGACGGGCGGCGTCCGCCCCCGGCGCCGGATCGACCGCTCGCACTGGCTCTACATCGCGGTGATCGTGGCCGTCGCGGCCGGCATCGTCGTCGGCCTCACGGCACCCGAGGTCGCCGTGCAGCTGAAACCGATCGGCACGGCCTTCGTGTCGCTCATCTCGATGATGATCGCGCCGGTGATCTTCTGCACGATCGTGCTCGGCGTCGGCTCCATCGCCAAGGCCGCGACCGTCGGCAAGGTGGGCGGGCTCGCGCTCGGCTACTTCATCGCGATGTCGACCTTCGCCCTGGCCATCGGCCTCGTGGTCGGCAACCTGATCCACCCGGGCGAGGGCCTGATGATCGGCTCGACCGGATACGAGGCGCCCGCCGCCGAGGAGGCCGGTGGCACGGCGGGCTTCCTGCTCGGCATCATCCCCGAGACGCTGGTGTCGTCGCTGACCAGCGGCTCCATCCTGCAGACGCTGTTCGTGGCCCTGCTCGTCGGCTTCGCCCTGCAGCGCATGGGCGATCGGGGCGCGACGATCCTCGAGGGCGTCCGCAACCTGCAGGTGCTGGTGTTCCGCATCCTCGCGATGATCATGTGGGTCGCCCCGATCGGCGCGTTCGGTGCGATCGCCGCGGTGGTCGGCGAGACCGGCGTCGCCGCCATCGTGGCGCTCGGCACCCTGATGGTCGCCTTCTACATCACGTGCATCCTCTTCGTCGCCGTCGTGCTCGGCACGATCCTCAAGCTCGTCACGGGCGTCAACATCTTCCGGGTGATGAAGTACCTCGGACGCGAGTACCTGCTGATCGTCTCGACCTCGTCGAGCGAGGTCGCGCTGCCCCGCCTCATCGCCAAGATGGAGCACCTCGGCGTCTCGAAGCCCGTCGTCGGCATCACGGTGCCCACCGGCTACTCGTTCAACCTCGACGGCACGGCGATCTACCTGACCATGGCGTCGCTCTTCATCGCCAACGCCATGGGCACGCCGCTCAACGTCGGCGAGCAGGTCTCGCTGCTGCTGTTCATGATGATCGCCTCGAAGGGTGCCGCCGGGGTCACGGGTGCCGGCATCGCCACCCTGGCGGGAGGCCTGCAGGCACACCGCCCCGACCTGGTCGACGGCGTCGGCGTCATCGTCGGCATCGACCGGTTCATGTCCGAGGCGCGCGCCCTGACCAACTTCACGGGCAACGCCGTCGCGACGATCCTCGTCGGCACCTGGACCAAGCAGATCGACAAGGACCGCGTCGAGACCGTGCTGTCGGGTCGTGCGCCCTTCGACGAGGCGACCATGAACGCGGACGGTCACGGCGCCTCCTCGGGGTCGGACTCGGACTCGGGCTCGGGCTCCGCTTCGGCCGGCCCGGCCGCCGCGCGCCTGCTCGACGGTCGCGCGGGTGGGCTGGGCTCGCTCGAGGGCACCTCGCCCGACCGCATCTCGACCGGCTCGCTGCACGCCATGGTCGGCACCGACGGTCGGCGGGCCGACGAGCACCTCGCCGACGCCGCCGCGGACGACGAGCCCCGTCGCGCGTAGGACCCGCCTCGGACCCCGGATCGTCGCCGAGACCCCCGTGCGTGCGCGGGGGTCTCGGCGACGTCCCGGGGTCTCGCCGTCGGCCCGCCGACCCGCGGCGGGTGCAGCGTGCAACATCCGTGTCGGAGGCGTACCGTCGCACCCGATGTGCGGTCACGCCCCGCGGTCAGAGCCGACCGACCGGGCCCCGCAGGACGGAGCCACCATGCTCGCCGGACGCCTCGACGTCAGCACCCGCCACTTCTCGGTCACCGAGGTGCCCACCCCCGACGCCGGCCCGGGGCAGGTGCGCATCGCCGTGGCCGCGGCCGGCGTCTGCCTGAGCGACGTGCACCTGATCCAGGGGTCGCTCACGCCGCTGCACCTGCCGGGCGACACCGTCACCCTCGGCCACGAGGTGGCCGGCACGGTCGACCAGGTGGGCGACGGCGTCACGCACGTCGCCGTCGGCGACCGCGTGCTGCTGCAGGCCGGCGAGGAGCGCGACGGCCAGGTCTTCACCCGTGGCGTCGACTACGACGGCGGGTGGGCCGAGTTCGCCGTGGCCCGCGCCGACACGGTCGTGAAGATCCCGGACTCCCTGCCGTTCGAGCAGGCCTGCTTCATCCCCGACGCCGTGTCGACTCCCTGGGCTGCGCTCACCACGACCGCCGACACCCGGCCCGGCACGGCGGTCGGCGTCTGGGGCGTCGGCGGCCTCGGCGCCCACGCCGTCCAGCTGCTCTCCCTGCTCGGCGCCGCGCCGATCGTCGCGGTCGACCCCCTGCCCGGTGCCCGGGCCCGGGCGCTCGAGTTCGGTGCGGACCTCGCGCTCGATCCCGCCGACCCGGACTTCGCCGTGGCGCTCGGCCGGGCGACCGGTGGCCGCGGACTCGCCCGGGCCTTCGACTTCGCGGGGGTGCCCGCCGTGCGCGAGCAGGCCATCGCCTGCCTCGGCTACCGGGGACGGTTGACGCTCGTCGGCCTGTCGGACCAGCCAATCACGATCACCGACGGCACGAAGTTCAGCTTCCTGCAGCAGCAGGTCCTCGGCCACTACGGCTCCGAGCCCGCCGACGTCACGACGCTCGTCGCGCTGACGGCCCGGGGGAGGCTCGAGTTCTCCCGGTCGGTGAGCGCGACCGTGCCCCTGGCCGAGGCCGAACGGGCGGTGCAGATGCTCGAACGCAAGGAAGGCGACCCGATCCGGATCGTGCTGGTCCCGTGAGCGACGCGACCCGCGCCTCCTCGGTCCCGGGCGAAGGCGACGACCGCCCCGCCGGTGGTGACGACCGCCCCGCCTGGGGAGGCGTCGAGCACGTCGACCTGCTCGTCGTCGGCGCCGGCCTGTCCGGAGTCGGCGTGGCGGCGCAGCTCCGCCGGGACTTCCCCGGTCGCAGCCTGGCCGTCGTCGAGGCCCGCGCGGCGATCGGCGGCACCTGGGACCTCTTCCGCTACCCGGGGGTCCGGTCGGACAGCGACATGTTCACCCTCGGCTACGGGTTCCGACCCTGGCGCGACGCGCGGGCGATCGCCCCGGGCGAGGCGATCAGGGAGTACGTCCGGGACACGGCCGACGAGACGGGCGTCGCCGGGCTGATCCGGTTCGGGCACCGCGTTGTCGCGGCCGACTGGTCCTCCGCCGAGGCCCGGTGGACCGTCATGATCGAGGTCGCGAGCGCGGTGGCAGCGGCCGCGTCGTCCGCCGCCGGCGAGGAGCCGAGCGCAGGAGGCGCGGGTGCCGCCCCGGCGGCTCGTCGCGTCACGATCACGTGCTCGTTCTTGTTCGTCTGCTCGGGGTACTACCGCTACGACGAGGGCTGGTCGCCCGCGTTCCCGGGGCAGGACTCGTTCGCCGGACGCGTCGTGCACCCCCAGCACTGGCCGGAGGACCTCGACGTGAGCGGCAAGCGCGTCGTCGTGATCGGATCGGGGGCGACGGCGGTGACCCTGGTGCCCGCCCTCGCCGAGAGCGCCGAGCAGGTCACCATGCTGCAACGTTCGCCGACCTACGTGTTGTCCCTTCCCTCGCGCCGGAAGGAGCCCCGCGCCTGGCGTCGGCTGCTGCCGCAGGCCGTCGACGACCGGCTGATCCGGTGGCGCAGCATCGGCATGGCGTTGCTCAGCTTCCAGACGAGCAGGCGCTCTCCCGAGAAGATGAAGGCGTTCCTCCGGGCGCAGGTGGCCCGGCGCCTGCCGGACGACTTCGACGTCGACCGGCACTTCCAGCCGAGCTACGACCCGTGGGACCAGCGTCTCTGCATCACCCCGGACGGCGCCCTGTTCCGGGCGTTGCGCTCGGGATCGGCGTCGATCGTGACCGACGAGATCGACTCGTTCACGGCCGACGGCATCCGGGTCGCGGGTCGCGACGGCCAGCGGGCACACGAGTTGCCCGCGGACGTCGTCGTCACGGCGACTGGGCTCAACCTGTTGCTGTTCGGCGGCATGCGGTTGTCGGTCGACGGGGTGGAGGTCGACCCGGCGACCCGGCTGACCTACAAGGGGTTCATGCTCTCAGGGGTGCCGAACCTGGCGTTCGCCATCGGGTACACGAACGCGTCGTGGACGCTGAAGATCGACCTCGTCGTGCACTACGTCGCCCGGCTGCTGCGTCACGCCGATCGTCACGGGTACCGGTCGGCCGTGCCGATCGCGCCGGAGCGGCCCGGACCGACGAGCCCCCTGATCGACCTGACGAGCGGGTACGTGTCGCGCGGGGTGCACCTGATGCCCCGGCAGGGATCGCGGTCACCCTGGCGGATGCACCAGAACTACCCTCGCGACGTCTGGTTGATGCGGCACAGCACCCTGACCCGGGACGGCATGCGGTTCGAGCGCTGAGCGGGCCTCGGCGGTCTCGCGTCGGACGACGCGGTGGCCCGCCGGGGACGATGCGGTGGCCCGCCGCGGACGACTCAGCCGACCACCGCGAGGGCGAAGGGCAGCACGGCGGGGGCACCGGCGCGGCGCAGGTCGCGTCCGGCCACCGTGAGCGTCCAGCGGCTGTCGACCAGGTCGTCGACGAGCAGCACCGGCCCGGACACGTCGGCGAGGGCCGCGGCCAACTCGGGGCCGACCTCGAAGGACTGCCAGACGTCGGCCAGACGGTAGACGCTGTTGCCGCCCTGGCCGCGGCCCGCCGAGGGGCGGGCGCTGCCGAGCGTGCCGAGCAGCGGCAACCGCCCGACGGTGCTGATCGCCTCGGCGAGCGACCCGACGAGTTGCGGCCGTGACGTCGACGGCATCGCGACGACCCCCACCGGGCGTTCGGCCCACGGCCACTCCTTCAGGACGCGCACGACCCCGTCGAGCAGGTGCTTCGACAGGGGAGCGTCGGGGGCCGTCGCCGCGAAGACCTCGCGGAGGGTGTTGCCCCACCCGAGGTCGGTCAGTCGGGCGAGCGCCCGACCCGGTTCGACCCGTTCGCCCTCGGGGATCTTGCCCTTGACGGCGACCCCGGCCCGGTCGGCGCCCGTGGGCCACTGGGCCCGGGGGTCGATCTCGACGCCGACCCGGTCGAGGGTGCTCGCGGCCGAGGTCGCCGCCTCGCCGGCGATGTCGGTCGGGTACCAGGTGCCCGCGCAGACGTCGCACCGCCCGCAGGGCTCGGCGGCCGGATCGTCGAGGTCGACCTGCAACATCTGCATGCGGCAGGACTCGCCGCGCTCGAACGCGAGCATCGACTCTTGCTCGGCGACCCGGGCCGCGGCGATGCGGTCGTAGCGTTCGGCGTCGTAGACCCAGGGTTCGCCCGTGCTCACCCAGCCGCCCTGGACCCGACGGACGGCACCGTCGACGTCGAGCACCTTGAGCATCAGTTCGAGCGGGGTGCGCTTGACGTCGACCCGCGCCTCGAGGGCTGGCGTCGACAGCGGCGTCTCGCCCAGCTCGGCCAGCACGGCCGCCGCCCGCGCCTCGGAGGGCATCGAGGCCGTGGCGAAGTACTGCCAGATCTCGGCGTCCTCGGTGCCGGGCAGCAGCAGCACGTCGGCGTTGTCGGTGGCGCGACCCGCACGGCCGATCTGCTGGTAGTACGCGACGGGCGACGACGGCGCGCCGAGGTGGATCACGAAGCCGAGGTCGGGTTTGTCGAAGCCCATGCCGAGGGCGCTCGTGGCGACCAGTGCCTTGAGGTCGTTGCCCTTGAGGCGCTGTTCGAGCTGTTCGCGTTCTTCGGGGTCGGTGCGGCCCGAGTACGACCGCACGTCGTGCCCGGCCTCGCGCAGCAGGCGGGCGGTGTCGTCGGCGGCCGAGATCGTGAGCGTGTAGATGATGCCGCTGCCGGGCAGGTCGGCGAGGTGGCTGAGCAGCCAGCCGAGTCGGTCGCGCGAGGTCGGCAGCTGCAGCACCCCGAGCCGCAGGGAGGCGCGCGCCAGCGACCCCCGGATCGTCAGCACCTCGTCGCCCGGCCCCACGGCGAGTTGCTCGGCGACGTCGGCCACGACGCGGGCGTTGGCCGTGGCCGTCGTGGCCAGGACGGGCACGCCCGAGGGCAGGGTGCGGATGAGGTCGGCGAGGCGACGGTAGTCGGGCCGGAAGTCGTGGCCCCAGTCGGAGATGCAGTGCGCCTCGTCGACGACGAGCATGCCGAGCCGGGCGATGAGGACGGGCAGCTGCTCGTCGCGGAACCGCGGGTTGTTGAGTCGTTCGGGGGAGACGAGCAGCACGTCGATCTCGTCGTCGACGAGCTGCTGCTGGACGTCGGACCACTCGTGGGCGTTCGCCGAGTTGACCGCGACGGCCCGGACCCCGGCCCGGGCGGCTGCGGCGACCTGGTCGCGCATCAGGGCGAGCAGGGGGGAGACGAGCAGCGTCGGGCCGGTGCCCCGTCGACGCAGCAGCAGGGTGGCGATGAAGTACACCGCCGACTTGCCCCAGCCGGTGCGCTGGACGACGAGGGCTCGACGACGATCGGCGACGAGCGCCCGGATGGCCTCGAGCTGGCCGTCGTGGAAGACGGCGTCGTCGCGCCCGGTGAGCGCCCGCAGCAGGTCGAGTGCCTCGGCGTCGATGTCGGTCGCGGTGCTCGTCGGTGTCATGGCCCCATGCTCGCAGAGGCCACCGTCACCCGCCGGACGGACGGAGGGCGCGACCACCCGACGTCGGGGGTCGCGCCCTGGGGACGAGACGAGGGAGGCGGGTCAGCCCGCCGAGGAGTCCGAGCCCGGCTCGGCCGGGGGAGTGGCCCGCTTGCCGAGCTCGACCGCCACGAACGAGGCGACGACGCCGGCGACGAGCGCGAAGACCGTTCCGCCGGCACCCCACGACTTCTTGCCGAAGAGCTGGTCGACCGACGGCCCGCCGGGGCCCGAGGCCAGGGCGGCGGCGGCGGCGATCAGGACGGCGTTGTACTCGTAGCCGCCCTCGGTCACCCACGGGCCCTTGGAGAGGTGCACCTTGCGGACGGCGGTGACCATCGTGCCGACGATGCCGGCGGCGGCGAGCGGGGTCGCCGCGCCGAGGGCGAGGGCGGCACCGCCGGCGGTCTCGGTGACCGCGACCAGACGGGCGTTGCGGGCGGCGGGGTGCATCCCCGTGCCGGCCATCATCTGCTCGGTGCCGGCGAGTCCGGGACCGTCGAAGGCGCCGGTCAGCTTCTGGAGTCCGTGGCCGACGAAGAAGCCGCCGACGGTCAGGCGGAGGAGGGTGGATGCGAGGCTCATGCACCGTTCCTACCCGGTGTGGGCCGTCGCCGTCCGCGGCGGGGAGCCTCCGGTCCGCCCGCTCGTGTCAGGATCGGGGGATGCGCGCCGTCCAGTACGACCAGTTCGGGTCGATCCCGACCATCGTCGACCTCCCGGCACCCGTGCCGCCCGCCCACGGCGTCGTGGTCCGCGTCGCGGCCACGGGGGTGTGCCGGAGCGACTGGCACGCCTGGAGGGGTCACGACGACACGGTGCGCCTTCCCCACGTGCCGGGCCACGAGTTCGCGGGCGTGGTGACGGCGGTGGGTGCCGACGTCTTCCGGGTCGCCGTCGGCACCCGCGTGACCGCCCCGTTCGTCTTCGCCTGCGGCACGTGCGACGAGTGCCGTGCCGGTGCCACCCAGGTGTGCTCGCGTCAGCAGCAGCCCGGCTTCACCCTTCCCGGCTCGTACGCCGAGTCGTTGGTCGTCCCGCACGCCGACGTGAACGTCATCGCCCTGCCGGACGAGGTCGGCTTCGTCGAGGCGGCGGCGCTCGGCTGCCGCTTCGGCACGGCGTACCACGCCCTGCACGCCCGGGCCCGCGTCCGGGCGGGTGAGTGGGTCGCCGTCTTCGGCTGCGGCGGAGTGGGCCTCTCGGCGGTCGCCGTGGCGGTGGCCGCCGGTGCTCACGTCGTCGCGTCGGACATCTCGCCCGCCGCCCTCGAACGGGCCGCCGACCTGGGTGCCGAGACCGTCCCCATGGACGACCTCGCCGTCGACCGGGTCCGAACCCTCACCGGCGGAGGCGCCGACGTCGCCCTCGACGCGTTCGGCAGCCGGGTGACGTCCGCGGCGTCCGTCGCGTCCCTCCGTCCGCGGGGTCGACACGTCCAGGTGGGCCTGCTGCTCGACGACGAGGCCGCCCCGGTGATCCCGATGGGGCGGGTGATCGCCGACGAACTCGAACTGTTGGGCAGTCACGGCATCTCGGTGGGCGAGTACGCCGCGATGCTCGACGACGTCGTCGCGGGCCGACTGCGTCCGCAGGAGTCCATCGGTCGGATCATCGCCTTCGACGACCTGCCCGACGCCGTGGCCGCCATGGACCGACCGGCGACCTCCGCCGGCATGACGGTGGCCGTGTTCTGACCCGATCTACCGCAGTCGTCGAAGGTTGGTGACGCTCAGCCAGATCAGGCAGAGCATGCCGATCAGCGTGAAGTACGACCCCGACTTCCCCGGATCGAGGACGATCAGGACCATCGAGGCCGCCGCGATCGTCACGGCGACGGCGAGGAGGATGCGCCACGTGGTGCGGCCCGTCGGGGGCGGGGGATTCGACGTCATGCTCCATGCTGTCATCCCTCCCCGGCGTCCGCGAGGGGCCCGGCACGGGAGGATGGCCCCATGACTGCACTCCAGGGAATCGACGTCGCGGCCGAACTCCGCCAGGTGACCCAGCACTGGACGCCTCGGGTCGTCGGACGGGTCAACGACCAGTACGTCAAGGTGGCGAAGCTGCTCGGCGAACTCGTCTGGCACGCGCACGACGCCGAGGACGAGATGTTCCTCGTCGTCTCGGGCACCCTGCGCATCCAGCTGCCCGACGACGTCGAGGTGGTGCTGACCCCGGGCCAGTTCCACGTCGTGCCCCGGGGCGTGCAGCACAACCCCGTCGCCGACGACGAGGTCGAGATCGTCCTGATCGAGACCACGACGACGGCCCACACGGGTGACGTCGTCGTCGAGCGCACCGTGCCCGTCGACCGTCAGGTCGGCGACTTCCGCTGACTACGACGCCGAGGAGGCGCGGGGCGCGTTCCCGAGGACGGCACGGGCCACCGTGTCGACGGCCTCGTCGACGAGTGCGTTCCGAGCTGCGGCGTCGGCTCCCTCGGACTCGTGCAGGACGATCGTCGCGCCGCGTCGGGCGCCGACGTAGTCCACGATCCCGTGCTCGATCTGCGTCCGCATGGCGGTCTCGTAGCCATGTCGTTCGTACGTGCCGGCCGAGTCGCCGGCCACGCCGAGCAGATGGACGGTCAACCGTCCGAGCATGCGGCGCGTGCCACCCTCGGGGTCGGTCGCGAACGCCCACCCGTTGACGAAGACCCGGTCGATCCAGCCCTTCATCAGGGCGGGCATCGACCACCAGTAGACGGGGAACACCAGGACGAGGTGGTCGGCTCGGTCGATCTTCTCCTGTTCGCGCACGACGTCGGAGGGAGCTTCCCCGTGACCACGGTAGGCCTCACGGTCCGCCGGACCGAAGCGCGGGTCGAAACCCTCCGCCGCCAGATCGGCCAGCTCGACAGAGTCCGCTGGCAGGGCCTCCTGCAGTCGCCGGGCGAGGCCGGCGGTCAGAGAATCGCGATCAGGGTGGGCGGTGACGATGAGCGTGTTCACGGCAACCAGTCAAGCCGGTCCCGCTGAGCAGCCGTCGGCAGGGCAGGCTCGCTGCCGCGGGTCCACTCCGCGACGAGTTGGACGGTGTGGGCGAACTCGGCGAGGCCGGGCCGGTTCAAGAATGCGTGGCGGGTGTCCGGCAGCACGTGGTGCTGCACGTCGGCCCCTGCCTCGGCGAGCTCTGCGGCGAAGAGGTCGCCCGAAGCACGCATGTTGTCGCGCTCGGCGTTCATCACGAGGGCCTGGGGAAAGCCCGAGGGGCTGTGACCGCCGGGTCGGGCCGGGCTCCACGGCCGACCCCGGCCAGGGCTCGTACCACCGGACGGGCACGGCGGGGGCGTCCGCGCTCGCCGAGGAGACGAGCGGCGCCGTCGTCACGAGCTGGACCCGCGTGCCCCTGCGGCTTCGAGCAGGGCCCAGAGTTCGGCCCGCTCGGCGAAGTCGTCGAGCGAGACGCCGAGGGCGTGCTCGACCTTCGCGATGCGGGCCCGCAGGCTGTGTCGGTGGAGTCCGAGCACGCGTGCCGCGGGGTCCCAGGCACCGTTGTGCTCCAGCCAGGTCCGGCAGCAGGTCAGCAGGTCGTCGCCGTCGGACAGGTCGACGACCGCGGCCAGCCGGACCGATGCGATCGCCGCGGCTTCGTCGGTCCAGAGCGCGGCGACGAGGCCCGACGCGGCGATGCGGGCCCAGGTGACCACCGCCTCCGTGTCCGCGGCGCTGGACGAGACGGCCGCAGCCAGGGCGCGTTCGGCCTGGGCCAGGGCCCCGGCGAGTCGGTCGTGGTGGGTGGGGTCCGAGACGCCGATCCGCACGTCGTGGGCGGCTGCGAGTGCGACGAGGTCGAGGGCGCCCGGGGTCGCCATCACGACCAGACGGTCGTCGAGGGGGGCGACGAAGACGTCCGAACGGCCGGCCGCGAGCCGTTCGAACGCCTCCGTGGCCCGGGTCGAGCTCGCGGTCGAGGGTCGGATCAGCGCCACGAGGACGGCTCCCTCGACGAGGCCGACCCCGACGGCACGGGTGATGGCTCGCGCGGTGTCGACCTCGCCCGAGACGAGCAGCGACCAGACCTGACGCCACAGTTCGCGCTGGCCACGGATGCGTGCGGCGTCGCGTTCGAGGGTCGTCTCGGCGAGCGCGACCACGCTCGTGACGACGGCGCGCGCGGCCAGGTCGAGATCGTGCGTCGTGGTCACCGTCAGCACGCCGCGGAGGTCCTCGCGGCGGCCGAGGGTCTGCAGCGTCGTGACCGCGATGGGCGAGGTGAGCGTGCTGCCCGCGCGAGCGCCTCGACGCAGCAGCCGACCCACCTCGTCGTCGGCGAGCGCCGCATCGTCCGCGCGTCGTGCGGCGGCACCGTCGACCTTGGCGACGATCCGTGGCAGGCCCTCGTCCCCGTACAGCACGACCGACCCGCCCAACTGGTCCGCGAGCACCTGCAGGACCGAAGTGAGACCCCCCTCGCCGATGGCGGCGACCGAGACGGCGCGCTGGGCCCGCAGCGTCCACCGGTCCCGCGCCCGCGCCTCCTCGGCCAGTCGGTCGGCGGCCCAGCGGACGACGGCGATGAACGGCGTCCCATAGGGCACCTCGACGACGGGGACTCCGCGGGCCGACGCGGCCACCACGAGCGCGACGGGGGTGGACGGGTGCCGAACGCCCGTGCCGAAGCCGAGGGCGACGACGCCTCGGGCCACGAGACGGTCGACGTAGGCGTCGTAGTCGACCGGTCCCGCGTCCTCGTCGAACTGGGTGCCCGTGGTGAGCAGCATGGTGGCGTCGTCGAGGAACGGCGAGGGGTCGTCGAGGTCGGAGGAATGCACCCACGACAACGGCTCGTCGAGCCGGGTGGTCGGGTCGAGCAGCCGGAGGCCCAGCGGCTCGTGGCGGACGAGGGCTCGGACCGTGGGTCTCATGGGATGACGATACCCGTCGAGTGCCAGATCGGCAGACGACGGGACGGATCGGGACATTCAGGCACTTCAGGAGGCGCGGCACCCGTCCCTAGAGTCGCCGCAACGTCGAAGGAGCAGTGCATGACCACCACCACCGTCTCGATCCCGCGCGGGGGCCCCGGCCTCGAACAGCGCCGACGACTCGTCACCGAGATCCCCGGCCCCCGCAGTCGCGAGCTCATGGATCGCAAACGGATCGCGGTCGCCGCGGGCGTCGGGGTCAGCCTGCCCGTCTTCACCGAGGCAGCGGGCGGTGGGGTCCTCACCGACGTGGACGGCAACTCGTTGATCGACCTCGGTTCGGGCATCGCCGTCACCGGTGTGGGCAACTCGGCGCCCGGTGTCGTGGACGCGGTCGTCGAGCAGGTGCAGCGCTTCACCCACTCGTGCTTCATGATCACCGCCTACGACGGCTACGTCGCCGTCTGCGAGGCCCTCAACCGGCTGACCCCCGGCGATCACGAGAAGCGCTCCGCCCTCTTCAACACCGGTGCCGAGGCCGTCGAGAACGCCGTCAAGATCGCGCGGTCGTACACCGGGCGCTCGGCGGTCGTCGCGTTCGACCACGCGTACCACGGACGCACCAACCTGACGATGGCGCTGACGGCCAAGGCGATGCCGTACAAGAGCGGTTTCGGCCCGTTCGCCCCCGAGATCTACCGGGCACCCCTGTCGTATCCGTACCGTGACGGAGGGGTCACGGGTCGAGAGGCCGCCGCTCGCGCCATCCAGCAGATCGAGAAACAGGTGGGTGCCGCGAACCTCGCCGCCGTGGTCATCGAGCCCATCCAGGGCGAGGGCGGCTTCATCGTGCCCGCCCCCGGCTTCCTGGCGGCCCTGGTCGAGTGGTGTCGGCTCCACGACGTCGTCTTCATCGCCGACGAAGTGCAGACGGGCTTCGCCCGCACCGGTCGGATGTTCGCCAGCGAGCACGAGGGCATCGTCCCCGACCTGGTCGTCACGGCCAAGGGAATCGCGGGCGGCCTGCCGCTGTCGGCCGTCACGGGCCGTGCCGACATCATGGACGCCCCGCACGTCGGTGGGCTCGGCGGCACCTACGGCGGAAACCCCGTCGCGTGCGCCGCGGCACTCGCCGCGATCGAGGCGTACGAGCACGACGGACTCGTCGAGCGTGCCGCCCAGATCGGTGACCTGCTGCTCGAGCGGTTGCGTGGCCTCCAGGCAGACGACCCACGCATCGGCGACGTCCGCGGTCGCGGAGCCATGATCGCCGTCGAACTGGTCGACCCGTCGACCGGCGAGCCCGACGCCCAGCTCACCGGTCGGGTCGCGGCCGCGTGCCACGCTCAGGGGGTCATCGTGCTCACCTGCGGCACCTTCGGCAACGTCATCCGGTTCCTGCCCCCGCTCGCCATCGGCGACGACCTGCTCCACGACGGCCTCGACGTCGTCGCCGCGGCCCTGGCGAGCTCGTGACGGGCACGGTGTCCGTGCACGGCCGGTCCGTCACCCCCGAGCGGCAGGAGGTGCGCAACCCGAACACGCGCCTCCTGCCCAGCCCCCCGCCGGGGCGGCTCCCGGTGCTGCCCCGTGAGACCGCCGTGTTCGTCGAGGGCGACCACCGCGCATCGTTCGAGCGTGGCACGACGACGTTCCCGGTCCACGACCCTGCCACCGGCGAAGTGCTGGCACATGTGGTCGACCAGTCGCCCGCCGACGCCGTGCGCGCACTCGACACGGCCGTGGCCGCTGCCGACGCCTGGGCTGCCACGCCGTCTCGTGCCCGCGGTGAGATCCTGCGCCGGGCCTTCGACCTGCTCGTGCAGCGGCGAGAAGAGTTCGCCCTCCTCATGACTCGGGAGATGGGCAAGCCCCTGGCCGAGGCCCGGGGCGAGGTCGCCTACGGCGGGGAGTTCCTCCGGTGGTTCGCCGAAGAGGCCGTCCGCATCGACGGGCGCTACGGCCCGAACCCCGAAGGCACCGGCACGATGATCGTCACGCACCGCCCGGTGGGCCCGTGCTACCTCGTCACTCCCTGGAACTTCCCGCTCGCGATGGCCACGCGCAAGATCGCTCCGGCCCTGGCCGCCGGCTGCACCGTGGTCGTCAAGCCCGCCGAGCTCACGCCGCTCACGACGATCGCCTTCGTCGAGCTGCTGCGCGAGGCCGGACTGCCCGACGGCGTCGTCACGGTGCTCACCACGACCGACGCTCGCGGGGTGACCGGCCCCCTGTTGGCCGACCCGCGCCTCCGGAAGCTCTCGTTCACCGGGTCGACGGCCGTGGGCAAGGCGCTCATGGCCCAGTCGGCCGAGAACGTCCTGCGGACCTCGATGGAGCTCGGTGGCAACGCACCCTTCGTCGTCATGGCCGACGCCGACCTCGACGCCGCCGTCGACGGTGCGATGCTCGCGAAGTTCCGCAACACCGGTCAGGCCTGCACGGCAGCCAACCGGCTGCTCGTGCACGAGTCCGTCGCAGACGAGTTCGTGCGGCGGCTCGCCGACCGCGTCCGGGCGCTCGTCGTCGGCGCCGGGACCGACGACGGGGTCACCATCGGCCCCCTGATCGACGACCGTGCCGTCGAGTCGTGCGCGGCCTTCGTCGACGACGCCGTCGCCCGAGGTGCCCGCGTGGTGGTCGGCGGTGGGCCCCTCGGCGGTCCCGGTTCGTTTTTCGCCCCGACGGTGCTCTCCGACGTGCCCCGCGACGCCGCCCTGATGCACGACGAGATCTTCGGTCCGGTGGCCCCCGTGACGACCTTCGTCGACGAGGACGACGCCGTGCGGCTCGCGAACGACACGCCCTACGGCCTCGTCGCCTACCTCTACACGACCGACCTCGCCCGCGGGCACCGACTGCTCGGCCGCCTCCGCGTCGGGATGCTCGGCGTCAACACCGGCCTCGTGTCGAACGCCGCCGCGCCGTTCGGCGGAGTGGGCCAGTCCGGCATCGGTCGCGAAGGCGGGCGCGAGGGCATCCACGAGTACCTCGACACCACGTACGCGCTCGTGCCGAACGGCTGAGACCCCGCCGCCCGGCCCGGCGTCCGCCCTTGCCGCCCGACGTCGCCCACCGCCATCATCGACCGCACGATCCGCACCACCGAGAGGACACCATGGCGACCCTGCAGAACTTCGTCGACGGCGAGTTCGTCGACGCCCACGGCACCGAGACCATCGACGTGGTCTCGCCCGTCACCGAAGAAGTCGTCGCGACCTCCCCGGTGTCGGACGACGTCGACGTCGACCTCGCCGTCGCAGCCGCGGCCCGGGCCTTCCCCGGCTGGAGTCGAGCCACCCCGTCGGTTCGTCAGACGGCCTTGCTCGCCTTGGCCGACGCCCTCGACGCGCACAGCGACGCACTCGTCGAGGCCCAGCACCGCGACACCGGCCAGCCGAAGGCGATCATCGCGGCCGAAGAGGTCGCGGTCGGGGCCGACCAGCTGCGGTTCTTCGCCGGCGCCGCACGGCGGCTCGACGGCATCGCCAGCGGCGAGTACCTCGACGGGTTGACGTCGTCGGTCCGACGCGAACCCATCGGCGTCGTCGCCCAGGTCACCCCCTGGAACTACCCGCTCATGATGGCCGTCTGGAAACTGGGCCCTGCGCTCGCCGCAGGCAACACCGTCGTGCTCAAGCCGAGTGACACCACCCCGGAGTCCACGCTCGTCCTCGCCTCGCTGACCCGGGGCATCCTGCCCGACGGGGTCCTGAACGTCGTTCTGGGTGATGCCTCGACGGGCCAGGCCCTGGCCGAGCACCCCGTGCCCGGGCTCGTCGCCATCACCGGCTCGGTCCGGGCCGGCGTCGCCGTGGCGAGTTCGGCGGCGCAGCGGGTCGCCCGCGTCCACCTCGAACTGGGTGGCAAGGCCCCTGCCGTGGTCTTCGACGACGTCGACGTCGACGTCGTGGCACCGCAGCTCGCCGAGGCCGCCTTCTTCAACGCCGGGCAGGACTGCACGGCCGTGACGCGCGTCATCGTGCACGAGTCGCTCCACGACGACCTCGTCGACGCTCTCGTCCGGGCGGCCGAGGCGACGACGACCGGCGTGGCGGCAGGCGACGGTGCCTCGTACGGCCCCCTCAACAACGCGCGTCACTTCGCTGCGGTCAGCGCCGTCGTCGAGGCCCTGCCCGAACACGCCACGATCGCGACCGGTGGGTTCCGCGTGGGCGACACCGGTTTCCATTACGCGCCGACGGTCGTCACGGGCGTCCGACAGGACGACGCCGTCGTGCAGGACGAGGTGTTCGGCCCCGTGCTCACCGTCCAATCGTTCCGGACGGCCGACGAGGCCCTCGAACTGGCGAACGGAGTGCCCTACGCCCTGGCCTCGAGCGTCTGGACCGACAGCCACACCACGGCCGAACGCTTCGCCCGCGACCTCGACTTCGGCTGTGTGTGGATCAACACCCACATCCCGCTGGCCGCCGAGATGCCCCACGGCGGGTTCAAGCGCTCCGGCTACGGAAAAGACCTGAGCGCCTACGGCCTCGAGGACTACACCCGCGTCAAGCACGTGATGAGCGCGCACTCCTCGCCCCGCGCCTCCTGATCGACGACACCCCCACCCGCAATAACGACCACGACCACGACGGAGAACACACCATGACCGAGACCCTCACCAGCGACGTCGTCGTGATCGGCGCCGGGGCCTCCGGGCTCACCGCCGCCACCGACCTGCGGGCGGCCGGCCTGACGGTCACCGTGCTCGAGGCGCGCGACCGCGTCGGCGGGCGACTGCGCACCGAAACCGTCGACGGGGCGATGCTCGAGCTCGGCGGCCAGTGGGTCTCGCCCGACCAGACCGCGCTCATCGAGACCCTCGGCGAGCTCGGGCTCGAGACCTACTCGCGATGGCGCGACGGCGAGAGCGTCTACGTCTCGCCCGACGGCACGGCCTCGCGTTTCACCGGCGACATCTTTCCCGCATCGGACGAGACCAAGTCCGAGATCGAGCGGCTCATCGCCGTCATGGACGAGCTGGTCGCCGAGGTCGACGTCACCGCGCCGTGGGCGCACCCGCGCGCCCGCGAGTACGACCACGTGTCGTTCGCCGCGTGGCTCGAGCAGCAGACGGACGACGTCGAGGCACGCGACAACATCGCTTTGTTCATCGCCGACGCCATGCTCACCAAGCCCGCCCACGCCTTCTCGTTGCTGCAGGCCCTGCAGATGGCCTCGAGCGCCGGCAGCTTCAGCAACCTCGTCGACGCCGACTTCATCCTGGACAAACGCGTCGTCGGGGGCCTCCAGAGCGTGCCGCTCGCCCTCGCGGCTGGGCTCGGCGACGCGGTGCACCTCGGCCAGCCGGTCGAGACCCTCGAATGGTCCGATGCGGGTGTCGTCGCCACGACCTCCGACCTGCGGGTCGAGGCCCGGCACGCGGTCGTCGCCGTGCCGCCCAACCTCTACTCGCGCATCGACTACGTCCCGGCCCTGCCGGCCCGTCGTCTGCACTGGCACCAGCACGTCTCGCTCGGTCTCGTCATCAAGGTCCACGCCGTCTACGAGACCCCGTTCTGGCGTGACGCGGGCCTGTCGGGGACGGCCTTCAGCCCCTACCAGGTCGTGCACGAGGCCTACGACAACTCGAACCACGACGACCCCCGCGGCACCCTCGTCGGCTTCGTCAGCGACGAGAAGGCCGACCGCCTGCTCGCGTTGCCCACCGACGAGCGGCAGCGCGTGATCCTGGAGTCCCTGGCCTCGTACTACGGCGACCAGGCGTTGCAGCCCGCGGTCTACTTCGAGAGCGACTGGGTCAGCGAAGAATGGACCGGCGGAGCCTACGCGACCAGCTTCGACCTCGGCGGTCTGTCGCGCTGGGGCCACGACCAGCGCGTTCCGGTCGGCCCGATCCGGTTCTCGTCCAGCGACATCGCCGCCGAGGGGTTCCAGCACGTCGACGGGGCGATCCGCGTCGGCCACGAGGTCGCCGCCGAGATCGTCGCCGACCTCGCCGACGACGCGGCGCCGGTCGAGCCCGCCGGCCAGGCGGTCGGTGACCGGCCGTGAGGTCCGTCGTCGTCGGCTACCTCGACACTCCCGCCGGGCACGACGCCCTGGCCCTCGGCGTGGCGCTGGCGGGCACCCTCGACCTTCGCCTCGACCTCGTCCTCGTCCTGCACGACCAGGGTCGACCCTCGCTCGTCCCGGTGGGGCCGAGCTACGAGCGTCACCTCGACGACCTCGCCGCGGGATGGCTCGAGGAGGCGCGAGCCGGGCTGCCCGCCGGCGTCACCGCGTCGACGCACCTCGTCCGCGCCGAGACGTTCGCCGAGGGGCTGCTGAGTGCAGCCGACGACCTCGGTGCCGAGGCCGTCGTCATCGGAGCGGGCAAAGAGGGCGCGTTCGGGCGACCTTACCTCGGCAGCGTCGGAGGAGTCCTCGTGCACACCGCCTCCGTGGGGGTCGCCATCGCCCCGGCGGGTTTCGCCGGGCGGGGCATCGCGTCGTTCGGACACGTGACGGCGGCCGTGGGCACCCGGCCCGGGGCGCGCGCGGTCGTCGACACCGCGGTGGCCGTCGCGTCCTCGGCGCACCTGCCGGTCCGCCTGGTCTCACTCGTGCCCCTCGACGACGTCGGCGAGGGAGGCCGCGACGAACGGTCGCGGGCACTCCGCGAAGAGGCCCGACAACACGCGGAGCGCATGCGTGACATCGCCCTCGAGTCCGTCCCCGACTCGGTCGACGTGTCGGTCGAGATCGCTCCCGGGCCGCGGATCGGCGACGCGATCCGGGCCCTGGCATGGCACGCCGACGAGATCGTCTTCGTCGGCTCGAGCCGCCTCGCCCAGCCCCACCGGCTGTTCCTGGGCAGCGTCGCCGCGAAGATCGTCCGCGGCGTCCCCGTCCCCCTCGTGGTGGTTCCCCGTGACCACGATCCCCGCACGACCCGACACGATGCCGTCCTCGACGGCACCGGCGACGAAGGGACCACCCCGTGAGCATCCTCAAGAAGTCCGGAGTCACCGCCGACCAGACGCTCTCGTCGAAGGGGCTCAGCGCCGGCAGCGTCGGCCTGATCGGGGCCGTCGTCATCGGCATCTCGTGCATCGCGCCCGCCTACACGTTGACCGGTGCGCTCGGGCCGACGATCGCCCAGGTCGGCACCCACCTGCCCGCGATCTTCCTGGTCGGCTTCATCCCGATGCTGCTCGTCGCCTTCGGCTACCGCGAACTGAACAGTGCCATGCCCGACAGCGGGACGTCGTTCACCTGGGGCGTCCGTGCCTTCGGCCCGTGGGTCGGCTGGATGGCGGGCTGGGGGCTGGTCGTCGCCACGATCGTGGTCCTGAGCAACCTGGCGGGCATCGCGGTCGACTTCTTCTACCTGCTGCTCGGTCAGCTCTTCTCGAACCCGGCGATAGCCGACCTGGCCACCAACCCGTTCGTGAACGTGGTCACCTGCCTGGCCTTCATGGCCGGGGCGACGATCATCTCGTACCGCGACATGCAGACCACGCAGAAGGTGCAGTACTGGCTCGTCGGGTTCCAGCTGGTCGTGCTGGTCGGGTTCGCGATCGTGGCGTTCGTCCGGGTGGGCGGCGGTTCGGCGTTCGACGCCACCGCCGTGTCGCTCGACTGGTTCAACCCGCTGACCGTCCCGACCTTCTCGGCCTTCGCCGCCGGGCTGTCGCTGTCGATCTTCATCTTCTGGGGCTGGGACGTCACCCTGACGATGTCCGAAGAGACCAGCGGTTCGCGGACGACCCCCGGGCGCGCGGCCACCCTCACCGTCGTCATCATCGTGCTCGTCTACCTGCTCGTCTCCCTCGCGTCGATGACCTTCGCCGGTCTCGGCAGCACGGGCGTCGGCCTTGGCAACCCCGACATCCAGGGCAACGCGTTCTCGGCCCTCGCCGGCCCCGTGCTCGGCCCCCTCGCGATCCTCATGTCGCTGGCGGTGCTCAGCAGTTCGGCCGCCTCGCTCCAGTCGACCTTCGTGTCACCGGCCCGCACCCTGCTGGCCATGGGGCACTACGGTGCCCTCTCGCCGAAGTTCGCCCGCATCTCGCCCCGGTTCTTCACCCCCGGGTACGCCACCCTCGCGTCGGCCGTCGTCGCCAGTGGCTTCTACGCCGTGATGCGCTTCATCAGCGAGGACGTCCTGTGGGACACCATCACCACGCTCGGCATGATGATCTGCTTCTACTACGGCCTGACCGCGTTCGCCTGTGTCTGGTACTTCCGCCGGCAGTGGCGCTCCGGCCTCCGCAACCTGTTCTTCCAGATCGCGGCACCGCTCGTCGGCGGGATCATCTTGGCGGTGCTCTTCGTCACGACCCTGGTCGACAGCATGGACCCCGACTACGGCAGCGGCTCCAACATCGGCGGCGTCGGCCTCGTCTTCGTGCTCGGCGTGCTCATCCTGGTGGTGGGCGTCGTCCTCATGCTCGTCAACGCCCGTCTGCGGCCGGCGTTCTTCCGTGGCGAGGGGCTGCGAGCCGGCGTCGCCGGTGACGAGCGCGAGGGACAAGCAGCCCTGCCCGAGTGACGGACCCCCGGGCGGCGTCCGTCCAGACCAGTGGTGGCGTCGATCACTCGGGCACGATCACCAGCTCGAGGTAGTCCTGCAGCTGCTGCACCACGTCGATGCGGTCGGGGTCGAGCAGCCACTGCACCTGGATGCCGTCCCACAGGGCCACGAGCCCGGACGCCGCCCGGTCGGGGTCGACCCCGGGGCGCAACCGACCCCGCGCCTCCAGCGCTCGCAGGGCGTCGCCGTACTCGTCACGCAGACGCTCGAAGCGCTCACGCACGTAGTCGCTGCCGGGGTTGCCGGTCGTGACCGCCTCGCCCGCCAGCACCGCGTAGAGCGCGATGAGTCCGGGCACCGTCTCGTTGTGTCGCGCCTGCCCGAGGACGGTCCCGATCAGGTCACCCCGGTCGGGAGGCTCGGCCGAACGGTCTGAGACCGTGTCGCGACGTTCGAGCACCGCGAGCAGCAGCGCGCTCTTCGACGGGAAGTAGTGCAGCAGGCTCGTCTGACTCATGCCGACGACGTCCGCCACGTCACGGAGCGACCCGCCGACGTAGCCCTTGGTGGAGAACACCTCGAAGGCCGCCTCGACGATCGCGAGCCGGCGTTCGGCCGACTTCGCGTACGGGCCGCGACGCGTGGGACGAGAACCGTCGGCACCACCCGCGGGCGCGCCTCCTGGGTCGCTCGTCGTCGAGCCGGTCGTCGTCATGATCGGCCACTCTACGACCTCCCGGACACCTCGCCCGTGAAATTCGAGCGACCACTCGAATTTGTGTTAGCGTCGCTGACGCCACGGCCCCACGACGAAGTGAGATGAACATGAGCCCGATTTCCCGACGGCAGTTGCTCGGCCTGGGGGTGACCGCCGGCGCCACTGCCATGCTCGCCGGCTGCGCCACGCCCGGGACGACCTCCGTGAACTCCCTGCCGACCATCCCCGCGGCCGACGGCCCGGTCAAGCTCCAGTACTGGGCCTGGCTCAAGGGCCTCGACCAGGTCACCGCCTTGTACAACAAGAGCCAGTCGCGCGTCCAGGTCGAGACCGTCTTCATCCCCGGCGGCAACGCGGGCGGCTACCAGAAGCTGTACTCGGCGCTCGCCGCGGGGGCCGGGCCCGACATCGCCCAGGTCGAGCTGCGCTCGCTGCCCGAGTTCCTCCTCGCCAACGGCGTCGTCGACCTGAAGCGCTACGGCGCCGACCAGTACGCCGACCTCTACGACCCCACGCTGTGGAACCAGGTCAGCTACACCGACGGCGTCTACGCGATCCCGCAGGACAGCGGTCCGATGGGCATGTTCTACCAGCCCGCCGTCTTCGACACCGTCGGCGCCGGCGTCCCCGCCACGTGGGACGAATGGGCCGCGGTCGGCACCGAGCTCAAGGGGGCCGGCGTGCTGATGGACTCCTTCCCGCTCGCCGACGCCTCGCTGTTCGCCGCCTACGCCACCCAGGCCGGTGCCTCGTGGCTGCGCGCCGAGGACGACGGCTGGGTCATCGACATGACCGACGAGGCGACCCTGACCGTCGCCCGGTTCTTCGACAAGGCGATCGACGACGGCATCGTCACGACCGCCTACGGCGCCTACACGCCGGCCTGGTTCTCGGCCGCCAGCGCGGGCACGATCGCCTCCGTCGCGACCGGCTCGTGGGGTGACGCCCTGATCGAGGGCGTCAGCGGCGCCGAGGGCAAGTGGAAGTGCGCCCCGCTGCCCACCTGGCAGACCGGCTACGCGTCGAGCTTCCTCGGCGGCTCGACCGCCGCGATCCTCGCGAACAGCCAGCACCCCCAGGAGGCGCTGGACTTCGCCGTCTGGATGACCACGACCCCCGAGGGCATCAACGCCCTCATCGAGTTCTGCGGCATCGGTTGGTCGCCGGCCCGCGACGTCGTCGGCTCGCTGCGCGAGCAGCCCAGCCCGTTCTTCAGCGGTCAGAACTACAACCAGGAGGTCTTCGTGCCTGCCACGAAGGAGTCCTCGCAGAACCAGGACTGGAGCTGGTGGCCCATCACCCAGCAGTCCTTCAACATCCTGAGCGACGGGTTCCGGGGCAAGGCGTCGGGCGGCACGCTCGTCGACGCCGTGGCCCAGGCCGAGAAGGACATCATGGCGGTCTTCCAGAACAAGGGCCTCACCATCCGGAAGGCGAACGCATGAGCGCCGCGACCGACACCAGGCCCGACGCGGCGACCGACTCGACCCGCGCCTCCTCGGGGCCCCGCCGCAGCAGCTCGAAGGGCGCCGTCAAGCGGGCGCCCTGGGTGCTGCTCGCGCCGTTCCTGGCGCTCTTCGCCCTGACCTTCGTGATCCCGATCGTCATCGCCCTCTTCTCGAGCTTCACGAAGGTCACCCGCAGCGGCCTGTTCGGCGAGGGCGGCGTGACCAGCGGCTTCGCCGGCTTCGACAACTACGCCCAGGTCATCGGCGACCCCAACTTCGTCGCCTCGATCGGCCGCATGTTCCTGTTCGGCATCGTCCAGGTGCCGGTCATGCTGATCCTCTGCACGGTGCTCGCGCTGCTGCTCGAGTCGGCGTCGGCGAAGTGGCCGGGCGTGTTCCGCGCCGCGTACTTCCTGCCGTACGGCGTGCCCGGCGTCATCGCGACCATCCTCTGGTCGTTCCTGTACGTGCCCGGTCTCAGCCCGATCATCGACATCGGCGAGGTCTTCGGCGTCACCCCCGACTTCCTCGGGGCGAACACCGTGCTGTGGTCGATCGCGAACATCGTGACCTGGAGCTACACCGGCTACAACATGCTGATCATCATCGCCCAGCTCAAGTCGATCCCGGTCGAGCTGTACGAGGCCGCCAAGGTCGACGGTGCGTCGTCGTTGCGCGTCGCGTTCAGCATCCAGCTGCCGCTGATCCGACCGGCCCTGCTGCTCACCGCCGTCTTCTCCATCATCGGCACCCTGCAGCTGTTCGCCGAGGCCCAGGTGCTGCAACGCGTCTCGCCGGCGATCGACAGCCAGTACACGCCCAACCTCAGCGCGTACACCACGGCCTTCGCCTACAACGACTACAACGTCGCGGCCGCCCAGTCCGTGCTGATCGCCCTCGTCGCGTTCGCGCTGTCGATCACGTTCCTCAGCATCACGAACAGGAAGCAGAAATGAGCCTCTCGACGAAGGGCGCCGAGCACGCCACCGAGACCGAGTCCATCGTGACGGCCCAGGGTCGCGGCCGCGGCGCCGAGAAGCCCGCCCGCCGCCGCGCCCGGAGCGCCGGCCCCGACCGCACGGCCGGACGCTCGAAGGCGTCCACCATCATCGTCACGGCCGTCCTGGTCGTGGTGGCGCTGTACTTCCTGGTGCCGGTCTACTGGGTCGTCGTCGCGGCGACCAAGACCACGCCCGACCTGTTCGGCACGTTCGGCTTCTGGTTCGCCCCGACCTTCTCGCTCTGGGACAACCTCGGCCAGGTGCTGACCTACGGCGACGGCATCTTCGTGCGGTGGGTGCTCAACTCGGTGCTCTACGCCGGCGTCGGAGCCCTGATCGCGACGTACTTCGCCGCGGCCGGCGGCTACGCGCTCGCCAAGTACGAGTTCCGCGGACGCAACGTCGTCTTCGGCACCATCCTCGGTGGCGTGCTCGTGCCCGGCACCGCCACGGCCCTGCCCCTCTTCCTGCTGTTCAGCCAGATGGGCATCGCCAACACCTACTGGAGCGTGCTGCTGCCGTCGCTCGTGTCGCCGTTCGGCCTGTTCCTCTGCCGCATCTACGCGCAGGCCACGGTCGACACGTCGCTCATGGAGGCCGCCCGCCTCGACGGCGCCAGCGAGCTGCGCATCTTCCACACCCTGGGACTGCGCATCCTCACCCCGGCGCTCGTCACGGTGTTCCTGTTCCAGCTCGTGGGCATCTGGAACAACTACTTCCTGCCCCTGGTCATGCTGAGCGACGTGGACAAGTTCCCCGTCACGCTCGGCCTCAACAACTGGCTCAGCCAGACCGACCGCCTGCCCGAGTTCTACCAGCTGACGACCGGCGGCGTGCTGCTGTCGATCATCCCGCTGGTCATCGCCATGGTCGTCCTCCAGCGCTTCTGGCGCGGCGGCCTCACCGAAGGAAGCGTCAAGTGACCCCCAGCACCACACCGTCCACCGTCTCCGCCGACTACCTCACCGACACCGGCCCGGGTCAGGGTGGCCGCACCCCGGCGCGGTCGTGGCTGCACACCGACGCCCCGACGCTCTCCCTCGACGGCACCTGGTCGTTCCGCCTGCTGCCCGGCGCCCCCGGCACGCTGGGCGGCCGCGGCGTGCTGCCCGAGGGCGAGCCCGTCGACGGCGTCGGCGCGGTCGACCTCGACGAGTCGTCCTGGGGCGAGATCGAGGTGCCGTCGCACTGGGTGCTCGGCGGCGACGGTTCGCGCGGCGCCCCGATCTACACCAACGTGCAGTTCCCGTTCCCGACCGAGCCGCCCTTCGTGCCCGACGCGAACCCGACCGGCGACCACCGCCGGACGTTCGAGCTGCCGTCGTCCTTCGACGGCGCCGAGCGCGTGCTGCTGCGGTTCGACGGCGTCGAGTCGCGCTACGTGGTGTGGCTGAACGGCGTCGAGATCGGCATGGGCGTCGGCAGCCGCCTCGCCCAGGAGTTCGACGTCACCGACGCCCTGCACCCGGGCGAGAACGTGATCGCGGTGCGCGTGCACCAGTGGTCGGCGTCGAGCTACGTCGAAGATCAGGACCAGTGGTGGCTGCCCGGCATCTTCCGCAGCGTCACGCTGCAGGCCCGCCCGGTCGGCGGCCTCGACGACGTCTGGCTGCAGACGCCGTTCCACGGCACGGCCGGTCAGGGCGAAGGAGGCGCGGCGATCGTCCCCGAGATCACCGCCGGCGAGGCCGCCTACCCGGTCACCCTCTCGGTGCCCCAGCTCGGCGTCGAGGTGACCTGGGCCACCCCGGCCGACGTCGCGCCCGTCGCGCTCGACGCGGTCGAGCCGTGGTCCGCCGAGACCCCGCGCCTCTACGACGCGACCGTCTCGAGCGCGGGCGGCGCCGAGACCGTCTCGCTGCGCCTCGGCTTCCGCACGGTCCGCATCGTGGGCGACCAGTTCGAGGTCAACGGCCGCCGCGTCGTGTTCCACGGCGTCAACCGCCACGAGACCCACCCCGACCGTGGCCGCGTCTTCGACGAGGAGTGGTCGCGCCGCGACCTCGCCCAGATGAAGCGGTTCAACGTGAACGCGATCCGCACGTCGCACTACCCGCCGCACCCGCGCCTCCTCGACCTCGCCGACGAGCTGGGCTTCTGGGTCGTCCTCGAGTGCGACCTCGAGACGCACGCCTTCGAACGCCAGGAGTGGATCGGCAACCCCAGCGACGACCCGGACTGGCACGACGCCTACGTCGACCGCATGGTGCGCACCGTCGAGCGCGACAAGAACCACCCGAGCATCGTCCTCTGGTCGCTCGGCAACGAGGCGGGAACGGGTCACAACCTCGCGGCGATGGCGGCGTGGACCCACGCCCGTGACGGGGGCCGTCCCGTGCACTACGAGGGCGACTACACGGGCGCCTACACCGACGTCTACTCGCGCATGTACTCGTGGATCGACGAGACGCGCGCCATCGGGTCGGGCGACGAGTCCGTCCCGCTGCTGGGCTGCACGCCGGCCGAGGCCGCGCGCCAGCGCTCCAAGCCGTTCCTGCTCTGCGAGTACGTCCACGCGATGGGCAACGGCCCCGGCGCGATCGACGAGTACGAGGACCTGGTCGACGCGTACCCGCGCCTGCACGGCGGCTTCGTCTGGGAGTGGCGCGACCACGGCCTGCGCACGCACACGGCCGACGGCGTCGAGTACTTCGGCTACGGCGGCGACTTCGGCGAGGTCGTCCACGACGGCAACTTCGTCATGGACGGCATGGTGCTGAGCGACGACACCCCGTCACCGGGCCTCTACGAGTGGGCCCAGGTCGTGGCCCCGATCCGCCTGCGCTTCGAGACGCCCACCGTCGACGGTCGACCGGGGCTCGTCGTGTCGAACCTGCGGCATTCGGCGAGCGCCTCCGACGTGGTCTTCCGCTGGGTCGCGTCACACGACGGCGAGGAGGTGCGCTCGGGCACGCTCGACGTGGTCGGCCTCGACGGCGGCGCCCTGGCCGCCCACGAGACGGTCGTCGTCCCGCTGCCCGAGGTGCCCGTGTCGGGCACCGGCGAGACGTGGTTCACGGTCACCGCCGAGCTGGCCGACGCCACCGTGTGGGCGGACGCGGGTCACGTGCTCTCGACCCAGCAGCTCGACCTCACGCCGGCACCGGTGCCGGTCGCGACACCGCGCCCCGCAGTCGTGGGTGACGTACGCGACCGCGTGGCCCGCGCCTCCTCGGGGCGCGTCGAGCTCGGTCCGGCCGTCTTCGACGACGGGCGACTGGTCTCGCTGGCCGGGCGCCCGGTCGACGGCGCCCGCCTCGAGCTGTGGCGCGCGCCGACCGACAACGACCGCGGCGAGTGGCTGACGCCGAAGGACCGCGACCGCGACGTGATGCGCAACCGCCACCGCGTCGACCTGTACGAGGTCGGCGTGCTGCCCAGCTCGCAGGACACCTGGCTGCTCGCCGGGCTCGACCGGATCACCGCGCGCGTCGAGTCGGTGAGCGTCGCGCCGGACTCGGTCCGGGTGCGGACGCGCTACGCCGCGGCCGACACGCGCAACGCGGTGACGACCGACGAGCAGTGGCAGCTCGTCGGTGACGACCTCTGGCTGTCGGTCGACATCGTCCCGACGGGGTGGTGGGACATGGTCTGGCCCCGAGTCGGCGTGCGCTTCGACCTGCCGGGCGACGTCGACCACGCCTCGTGGTTCGGCACCGGTCCGCGCGAGTCCTACCCCGACAGCCGTCACTCGGCGTTCGTCGGACGCTACGAGTCGGGCATCGACGACCTGTCGGCCGGGTACGCCCGCCCACAGGAGACGGGGCACCGCAGCGACCTGCGCACGCTCGACCTCGGCCCCGCCGGTCGGCCGTGGCTCCGCGTCGAGGCGGTGCCGAGCGCCACGGGTGGACGACCCGGCTTCACGCTGAGCCGCCACACGGCCCAGCAGATCGGCGTGGCCGAGCACCCGCACGAGCTGCCCGCGAGTGACCGCACCCACCTGTACCTCGACGCCGCCCAGCACGGCGTCGGGTCGCGGGCGTGCGGGCCGGACGTCGCGTCGCGGCACGTGCTGCGTCCGGGCGCCCACCAGCTGCGCCTGAAGTTCAGCGCGCTGTAGCGGGCCGACCCCGCCGAGGACGGGCGGGTCCGTGCCGGGCGGGCGTCTCAGGACGCCCGTGCCGGACGGACCCGCCCGTCCTGCGTGCGGCCGCGTCCGCGTGCCGCCCGGGCGGCGCCGACCTCAGCCGTCCCGGCGCGTGGCGCGGACGACCACGTCGGCCACGTGCCAGACCTCACCGTCGGGGCCCGTCATGTCACGCGGGCGCACCTCGGCGACGTCGACCCGCCACGAGTCGGGGGAGAGCCCGCCGACCACCTCGCCGACGGTGAAGAGCATGCCCGGGTCGCCGTGCTTCCCGGCGCCGCCCGGCAGGGCGTCGACGTCGTGGCCGACGATCAGCAGGGTGCCGCCCGGTGCCACGCCGTCGGCCAGTGCCGGGAACAGCCGCTCGCGGTCGGTGGGCGGCAGGTGCATGAAGTGCGCCGTGACGAGGTCGAAGGAGGCGCGGGTCGGGCTCCACTCCGTCAGGTCCGCCTGCTGCCAGGTGAGGTGGGCCGGGTCGACGTCCTCCTGCTCGCGGGCCAGCGCGGCCGCCTTGTCGAGGGCGTTCTGCGAGATGTCGACGCCCGTGACCCGCCAGCCCCGCGAGGCGAGCCAGAGGGCGTCGCCGCCCTCGCCGCTGCCGACGTCGAGTGCGCGACCGGGGGCCAGCTGGGCGACCTCGGCGACGAGGGCGGCGTTGGGGCGTCCGCTCCAGGCGCGGCCGGGCTGCCCGTAGCGGTCCTCCCAGTAGTCGCGGTCGAAGACGGGGTGGGCGTGCCCGTTCCCGTGTCGCTCTTGCTCCTGCTCGGGCTCGTGGTGGTGCTGCTGCTGCCCTCGCTCCGCCTCGCTCATGCGTCGATCCTCTCCCCGGTGCGCAGGGCGGCGACGGCCGCCGCGACCTCGTCCGTCACCAGGTCCATGTTGATCGCTGCGCCGGCCATCGTGCCCGCCGCGGCCGCCGCGACGACCTGCGCCATCGGCTCGGTGACGTTGCCGGCGAGCCAGACCCCCGGCACGGCCGATCGGCCGGTGAGCGGCTCGATCGTGGCGAGGTGGGTGCCGACGCCGGCGGGGTGCTCGGTCGCCTCGAGCCCGAGGTCGGCGAGGAAGTCCGCCCGCGAGCGCACCCGGGCCATGACGGCCAGGGCGCCGACGTCGACCGTGCGACCGTCGTCGAGCGTCACGCCGGTGAGGGCGTCGTCCTCGACCCGGAGGCGCGCGACCGGGCCGTCGACCACGCTGACCCCGCGGGCCCGCAACTGCTCGGCCTGCTCGTCGTCGGGGGTGAACGAGGCGTTGGTGAACAGGACGATCTCGCGGCTCCACTGCCCGAAGAGCAGGGCCTGGTGCATCGCGAACGGGCTCGTGGCCAGCACGCCGATCACGCGGTCCTGCACCTCCCAGCCGTGGCAGTACGGGCAGTGCACGGCGTCGCGGCCCCAACGCTCGACGAGGCCGTCGACGGCGGGCAGCTCGTCGACGAGGCCGGACGTCACCAGGAGGCGCCGGGCACGCACCTCGGACGCGTCACCACCCCTGCCGGTGACGGTCACGACGAAGGGGGCGACGGGGTCGTCGTCGCGACGGACGCCGGTCACGGTGCCCGACGTGATCGCGCCTCCGTACGCCCCGACCTCGGCGCGACCGAGGCGGGTGAGCTCGCGCGGGGCGACGCCGTCGCGGGTGAGGAACGCGTGGACGCCCTCGGCGGGAGCGTTGCGGGGCCGGTCGTCGTCGACGACGAGCACGGTGCGGCGGGCGCGGACGAGCGACAGGGCGCCGCTGAGTCCGGCGGCACCGCCGCCGATCACGACGACGTCGTGGACGACGTCGTGGACGGCGCCGACCGGGTGGGTGTTCTGGTTCATGGTGTGACCTCCTGACCCGATCCTGCGACCTGGATCGTCGGGCTGGCAATCCAAGTTGCCGAAGTGGCAAGATGACCGGCATGGACCACCCCACGAACGCCCCCGGTGCCGACGCCCCGAGCACCGACGACGTCCTCGCCGCGGTCGGCCCGCGCCTCCGTGCCCTGCGCGCGCGGCGCGGCGTGACCCTCGCCGAACTGGGGGAGCGGACCGGCATCTCGGTCAGCACCCTGTCCCGGCTCGAGTCCGGGCTTCGACGGCCCACCCTCGAACAGCTGTTGCCGCTCGCCCGCGAGCACGGGGTTCCGCTCGACGACCTCGTCGGCGCGCCCGAGACCGGCGACCCCCGCGTGCACCTCAAGCCCCGGCAACAGCACGGCATGACGGTCGTGCCGCTCTCGCGCGGCGGCGGCGCGATCCAGGCCTTCAAGATGGTGATTCCTGCGGACTCGCCTCGGAGCGAACCCGTGCTCCGCACGCACGAGGGCTACGACTGGCTGTACGTGCTGCGCGGACGCATCCGGCTCGTGCTGGGCGACCTCGACCTCGTGCTGCCCGCCGGCGAGGCGGCCGAGTTCGACACGCGCACGCCGCACTGGTTCGGCCGGGCCGACGACCGGGCCGTCGAGGTGCTCAGCCTGTTCGGTCGGCAGGGCGAGCGGCTGCACCTGCGGACCGCGCCCGGCTCGCCCGCGTGAGGCGTCCCGGGGTGTCGGTGGCGCCTCCTAGGCTCGGGGCGGGCGTCCAGGCCGCGTCCCGACAGAAGGAGTCCGCGTGTACCTCGACGACGACCGGGTGGTCACCAGCCCGTCCGACCTGACGACCTGGGCCGCGTGCGAGTGGTCGTTCCTCCGACGGCTCGACGCGAAGCTCGGCCGGGTCGACGCCGTCGCCGACGCGTCCGACGACATGCTCGACCGCACGGCCCGGCTCGGCGACGCGCACGAGCTGCGGTACCTCGAGGCGCTGCGGGCGACCCGTGACGTCGTCGAGTTCGACCGTCCGGCCCCGTCGGGCTACGCGGCGGCCGCCGAGGAGGCGCGGCTCGCCATGGCCTCCGGGGCCGACGTGCTCTTCCAGGCGACGTTCTTCGACGGATCGTTCATCGGCTTCAGCGACTTCGTGGTGCGCACCGACGACGGCACCTACGAGGTCTACGACACCAAGCTCGCCCGCCACGCGAAGATCCCCGCGCTGCTGCAGGTCGCGGCCTACACCGACCAGATCCGCGCGCTCGGACTGCCGTCGGCCGACACCGTGCGCCTCGTGCTCGGCGACGGCAGCGAGAGCGTGCACGACGTCGCCGACGTGCTGCCGGTCTACCGGGTCCAGCGTGACCGGCTGCGGGCCGCCCTGGCCGAGCGGCTCGCCGCCGAGGGTCCGCTCACCTGGGGCGACCCGGGCGTCACCGCCTGCGGGCGCTGCACGGCCTGCCAGGCCCAGGTCGACGAGCACCGCGACCTCGTGCTCGTCGCCGGCCTGCGCGGCGAGCAACGTCAGCGGCTGCACCTGGCCGGCGTCGCCACGATCGACGAGCTCGCCGGGTCGGACGGGCCCGTCGCCGGCATCGGGGCGACGGCCCTCGCCCGCCTGCGGGGGCAGGCCCGGGTGCAGCTCGCCACCGAGCGCGACCACACCGGCGCGCCCGCGGTCGAGGTCGTCGACGCCGACGCCCTGCGGACGATCCCGCGGCCCGACGCCGGCGACGTCTTCTTCGACTTCGAGGGCGACCCGCTCTACACCGAGGGCGACGGGCGGGCCTGGGGCCTCGACTACCTCTTCGGGCTGGTCGAGGCCGACGGCACCTTCCGGGCCTTCTGGGCGCACGACTTCGCGGGCGAGCGGCAGGCGCTGATCGACTTCCTCGACTACCTCTCCGAGCGCCGCCGGCGATTCCCCGACCTGCACGTGTACCACTACGCCTCGTACGAGCGCAGCCACCTGCTCTCGCTGGCGGCCCGCCACGGCGTCGGCGAGGACGCGGTCGACGACCTGCTCCGCGACGGCGTGCTCGTCGACCTCTACCCGGTCGTGCGGCAGGCGTTGCTCGTCGGGTCGCACAGCTACTCGCTCAAGAAGCTCGAGCCGCTCTACATGGGTGACGACCTCCGGCAGAGCGACGTCAAGACGGCCACCGCCAGCATCACCATGTACGTCGACGCCATCGCCGAGCGCACCACCGGCGACGCGGCGCGGGGTGACCAGATGCTCGACGAGGTCCGCGACTACAACGAGTACGACTGCCGGTCGACCCTGCGGCTGCGCGACTGGTTGCTCGAGCTGGCCGACCGGCACGGCACCCGGGGCGACGACCCCGACGGCCCGACCGCGCCCGACCCGCTCGAGCTCGCCCGCGTGCCCCGCGAGCCGAACCCGGTCGCCGTGGGCCTCGCGGCGCACGTGGCCGACGTCGACCCGCTCGACCGCACCCCCGACCAGACGGCCATCGCCCTCGCGGCGTCGGCCATCGACTACCACCGCCGCGAGGCCAAGACGTTCTGGCAAGAGCACTTCGACCGCCTCCGCAATCCGGTCGACGACTGGGCCGACACCCGCGACGTGTTCGTGGTCGAGACGGCCTCGGTCGAGCGCGAGTGGCAGAAGCTGCCCCGGGCCCGCAAGCTCAGCCGCGAGGTGCGGCTGCGCGGCCGCCTCGCGCCCGGCAGTCGCCTGGGCGAAGGAGGCGCGCCCTACGCCGTCTACGACGCCCCCGTCCCGCCCGGGGTCGCCTCGCTCGGCCCCGGGCTGCGGGGTGCCGTCGGGTCGACGGTGGTCGAGGCCGGCTCGAACGGCGACCGGCACGAGGTCGTGCTGCTCGAGCGCGTCACCGGCGACGACGACCGGCACGACGCGTTCCCGGTCGCGCTGACGCCCGCCGCGCCTCCCCGAGCCACTCCCCAGCCCGAGGCGATCGCCGAATGGGGTGGGCACGTGCTCGACGCCCTGCCCGAGATGCTGCCCGACCCGGCGTTCGACCTGCTGCGGCGGCAGCCGCCGCGTCGGCGGTCGGGTGGCGGGCCCGCACCCGTGGTCGGGAACGACACCGTCTCGGCCGTCGTCGAGACCCTGCTCGACCTCGACCGCTCGTACCTCGCCGTCCAGGGTCCTCCCGGCACGGGCAAGACCTACGTCGGTTCGCGGGTCGTCGCCCGGCTGGTGCGTGAGCACGGCTGGCGTGTCGGGGTCGTCGGGCAGTCGCACGCCGTGGTCGAGAACGTCCTGCGGGCGGCGATCACGGCCGGGGTCGATCCCGAGCGCGTGGGCAAGGTGCCGAAGTCGGGCACGACCGCCGAGCAGGCCGACGAGCAGCCCTGGCGTGCCCTGAAGTCCGGCGGTGAGGCCGCGTTCCTCGCCGAGGCCGACGGTGGCGCGGGCGGTGCCGGGGTCGACGGCGGCGGGCAGGCCGTGGGGGCCGTGTTCGGGGCGACGGCCTGGGGGTTCGCCAACGCCGACAAGGTGGCCCGCGCCTCCCTCGACCTGCTGGTCGTCGACGAGGCCGGGCAGTTCTCGCTCGCCTCGACCGTGGCGGCCTCGGTCGCCGCGACGCGGTTGCTGCTGCTCGGCGACCCGCAGCAGCTGCCGCAGGTCAGCCAGGGCAGCCACCCCGAGCCGGTCGACGAGTCGGCCCTCGGCTGGTTGGCCGACGGCCACGACGTGCTGCCGGCCGAGTACGGCTACTTCCTCGCCACCACCTGGCGCATGCATCCGGCGCTGTGCGCCCCGGTCAGCGAGCTGTCCTACGGCGGGGCCCTGACCGCCCATGTGTCCGACCGCCGGCTCGAGGGCGTCACACCCGGCCTGCACGTCGAACCGGTGACGCACGTCGGCAACACCACCTCGTCGGTCGAGGAGGCCCGGGCGGTCGTCGAGATCGTGCGGTCGGTCGTCGGGCTCGACTGGTCGGACGCCGACGGCACCCGGCCCCTGACCGCGGCCGACGTCATCGTCGTCGCGCCGTACAACGCCCACGGCGCCGTGCTGCGCGAACACCTCGACGCGGCCGGCTTCGACGAGACGCCCGTCGGCACGGTCGACCTGTTCCAGGGGCAGGAGGCCGTCGTGGCCGTCGTCTCGCTGGCGGCGTCGAGTGCCGCCGACATCCCGCGCGGGCTGGACTTCCTGCTGATGCCGAACCGGTTGAACGTGGCCTTGTCGCGGGCGAAGTGGGCGGCGTTCCTGGTGCACTCCCCGCTGCTCGCGACGGGCTTGCCCACCTCGATCGCGGGGCTCGGGCTGCTGAGCGGGTTCCTGCGCCTGACCGGGCAGGGCCAGCCGGCCGTCGAGGGTTGAGCCGGTCCGTGCGGAGGGGCTGGCGGTCGGGCTAGCGGACGGGGCGCCGCGTCAGCACCTCGGCGCCGTCCTCGGTGATGGCGATCGTGTGCTCGCTGTGGGCCGTCCGGCAGCCCGTCGCGCTGCGCAGCGTCCAGCCGTCGGCGTCCGTGACGAGCTCGTCGGTGTCGGTCATCACCCACGGTTCGAGCGCGAGCAACAGCCCGGGCCGCAGGCGGTAGCCCCGCCCCGGGCGCCCGGTGTTCGACACGTGCGGGTCCTGGTGCATGGTCGAGCCGATGCCGTGGCCGCCGAACTCGACGTTGATCGGGTAGCCCGCGTCCGACAGCACCGAGCCGATCGCGTGCGACAGGTCGCCGATGCGCGCCCCCGGCCCGGCCGCCGCGATGCCGGCCTCGAGCGCCCGCTCGGTCGTCTCGATCAGGCTGACGCTCTCGGCCGGACGGGAGTCGCCCACGACGAAGCTCACCGCCGAGTCGGCCGCCACCCCGTCGAGCACGACGGCGAGGTCGAGCGTCAGCAGGTCGCCGTCGACGAGTCGTCGGTCGTGCGGCAGCCCGTGCAGCACGGCGTCGTTCACGGCCGTGCAGACGTAGTGGCCGAAGGGGCCCCGGCCGAACGACGGCGCGTAGTCGACGTAGCACGAGACCGCCCCGGCCTCGTCGATCATCGTCTGGGTCCACGAGTCGACGTCGAGCAGGTTCGTGCCGACGGTCACCCGGTCGCGCAGCGTCTGCAGGATGGTGCCGACGAGTGCGCCGGTCGCCCGGGCACGTTCGATCTCGGAGGGGTTCAAGATCTCGATCATGGGTGTCCTGCCGTTCGCGTGCCGAAGATCATCCCGGTAAAGGTATCCCAGTCGGGCCGTCGGCGCACTACGCTCGGGGCATGGTCCGTCTGCCGCTCACGCCCGCCGAGATCGAACGCGGTCGCCGCCTCGGGGTGCTGCTGAGGCGGGCCCGTGGCTCCCGGCCGATGCTGCAGGTCGCCCTGGACGCCGGGCTGTCGCCCGAGACCCTGCGAAAGATCGAGACCGGTCGCGTGGCGACGCCGGCCTTCTCGACCATCGCCGCGATCGCCGCTGTCGTCAGCATCTCGCTCGACGACGTCTGGGCCGAGATCACGCGCGACGGAGCCGGGGGAGCAGCGGACGCACCGTCCGTCGTCGACGCGGCCCGCGCCTCCTGACCCCGTCGGGGTGTCGCTCACGTGCCGGGGCGAGCGTCCCGTCGTGACGGCTCGGTGACCCGAGGAGGCGCGGTGTCAGCCCTGCGGGCGCGCCAGCGACCCGAGGTCGAGCCGGGTCGAGACCTCGTGCCAGACGGCGTCGGCGAGTTCGTCGGTCGAGCGGTCGGCGTCGACCGTGACGACGACCTCGTCGGCCTGCTCGATGGCCTCGGCGTAGCGTTCGCGGGCTGCCCGGAGTCGCTCGTCGACCTCGAACCGGTCGGTGGTCGTGCGTCCGCTGGCGAGGCGCTCGAGGGCGACCTCGGGCGAGACGTCGAGGTAGATCGTCAGGTCGGGCAGCATCAGGTCGGTGCTGATGGAGTTCGACGAGGCGATCCAGTCGCTGCCCACGTCGGACGCCTGGTAGGCCTGTGACGACAGGTGGTACCGGTCGCAGAGGACGGTCGTGCCCCGCTCGACGATGCCGAGCATGCCGTCGTGGGCGTTCGTGATGTGGTCGAGGCGGTCGGCGACGAAGAGCGACGCGATGACGCGGTCGTCCAGGTCGACCCGGCGGTTGAAGCCGTTGCGGATCAACGTGCCGACGGGGCCGGTGGTCGGCTCGGCCGTCTGGTGCACCGGCACCCCCGCGTCCTGGAGACGGGCGGCGAGCAGGCGCGCCTGCGTCGACTTGCCCGACCCGTCGATGCCCTCGAACACGATGAACGCCCCACGGGCTGCCTGATCCGTCACCCGGCGAGCCTATCGATCGTCGCCCCCGTCGCGGGACGGACCGCGACGCGGACGTGTGCCGACGGAGGCAGCCCCAGGAGGCGCGGTGAGGTCCCCGATCCCGCCCTCGACGTCTCCGGTCAGCACACGGTGGTGAACGATGCAGGGTGCGCGGTCACCGGTGATCGGTGCGGGGCTGAGTGGTGACGACGTGAGTCGTAGCGCTGCCCTCCGCGCCTGCAGGGTGACCGGGATGACCGCCGGTCGCGGTTCGTGCTCGCCCCGGTGACGTCTACCGACTCACCGCGCAGGTCAGTTCTGCAGTTCGGCCTCCCAGTTGGTCTTCTGGATCTCGACGTCGAGTTCGCGGAGGTCCTTGGCGACGGCGTCGGCACGGTCCCGCAGCTCGGCGACCGGGAGGGCCGAGAACATCCGTAGCTCGCTGTGGAGCTGGCGGTAGCCGCCGGAGGCGCCGCGGGCCGCGTCGGAGGCGGTCACGAGCAGGGCGTGGGTGGCGCGCAGGGTCTCGCGGCGGGCCAGGGCAGCGGTCATCGTGCTGCCGTCGGCGAGGGTCGTGCGGGCGTTGGTGAGGTTGATGCGCACGACGAGCGACTCGAGGGCGGCGAGGGTGTCGACCGCCTGGCGCAGCAGCTCGGCGGCGTCCTCGGTGGGCTCTTCGCCCTCCTGGTAGCGGGCGTTCGCGGAGACGCGGTCACGCAGCTGGTCGACCCGGCGCTGGGCGTCGGACCGTTGCAGGAGGGCTTCGGCGAGCTTCATGATGAGAAATCCTACGCACGTCGGGTGCGCGGCGCGTCGTGCGTGTCGCCGGCGCCCGGTCGCCGGTCGTTCATCGGGACACCTTTTCGAGCTGTTCTCGGCCGGTTGAGGCCAAGTGGCGTCTGGCCTGCGGATTCGCGTATGCCTGTCCCGCAAAAATGCCCGGTGACGGGGGTTTGAACGCTACAGCCGTTCGAGCTCATCGGATGCGCCCTCGGGGCAAGATCTCGCAGCACAACGTGACGGTCTGGCAGCGTTCTGTGTTGACGATCAACACGTGCGTGTTGACCACGGCTTGACGGGGACGACTCGAGCGCGGCCTGGCCTCCGCGAGGCGCTGGCTGCGTGCCGTGCCGGCGACGTCCTCGTGGTCACGAAGCTCGACCGTCTCGCCCGCTCGCTGCGTGACGCGACCGACATCGCGGATGAGCTGACGAAGAAGGGCGTTGCCCTGAACCTCGGGGGAGCGGTCTACGACCCGACCGACCCTGTGGGCCGGCTGCTGTTCAACGTCCTCGGGATGGTGGCCGAGTTCGAAGCTGACCTGACCCGGGCCCGCACCCGCGAGGGCATGGCGATCGCAGAGGCCGCCGGCAAGCTCCGCGGCCGCAAGCCCAAGCCGACCGCCTCGCAGGAGAAGCACCTCGTGCAGCTGCACCGCACCGGCGCCCACACCACCAGCGAGATCGCCGAGCTGTTCGGTGTGGCTCGACGGTCTACCGAACTGTTCAACGCGCTAGCACCTAGAAATAGGTAGTCGTGCTCCTACGTACCTCGAGGTCGGGCGGGCCTCCGGTCGTCGACGTCTAGAGCTTGAGGGCAGCAATGCTTCGAAGGGCGACGTCCCTACGCTGTAAATCACTAAGGGAACGTTCGGGCAGGTCATCTGTCTCATAGTCAGGAAGGGACTCTGGCGCTGGTAGATCCGCCACCAAGGAGCTAGTGAGCGCAGAGCCCATGGCAAATCGAAACTCTTGCTCGCGAAAGGTCACTTCGTAGGTTGTCGACGATCCGACCCATTCGGAGAAGCCCACGAACGCCATAGCGACTCTCAAGAACGCTTCTCCGTCCGTGATCTTCTCCTCCAGAAAACCCCCCAAGTCCTCGCGACCAGTGAGCCAGATGAGGAATGAGGTCATGGCGATCAACTCCGGGCGCTCAACGACGCTGTCCACGTTCTCTCGCTCAACTTCGGCAAGCCAAGTAGTCGCCACCTCCTGGTATACCGGCCAGAATTCTTCCGGGTCCTGGCGGAGAAGTCGGCGAACGTAGTAGGCGCTGTACGTCAGTTGCTCGTACCCATAGCGTGAGATGAGGTCCGCTGAAGTAGTAAGACGAGTTTCAAGAGCGAGAAAAATCTCCCTGTTTAGCCACCGGTCTAGCCCTGAACGTCGCCCATCGTCGCGCTGTGGGCGTTGCTCCAGGTGTGCCAGAACGCCATCGATGAGTTCGAGCGTTTTTACCGAAGTGGCGAAACTGGATTGCCGCACCCGGTTGATGGATTCGAGGGCCAGGGCTGCCCTATCTTCATCATCTGCAATGAGGTTTTCTCTTAGGTCAACGACGTCGGGGTCAAGTGGCTGATTTGCCTCAAGCGCTTTCACGGCCCGGCCAATCATCAGATCACTCACGTCGTCTCCGGGCACGCCAATGAGGAAGTAGCGGTCGAAAAAGCGGGCGTTGCACATTCGCCATTGCCTCCCCGAGAAAGCCCCTCGAAGGCCCGGCGACGTGAAAATGAATCGCACGGCGGCTTGCGCAGGAGCAAAATCGGCGTGATCGATGAGGCTGGTCAGGAGTCGATCGCGCCGTTCTTCCACTTCCTTGTCGCCGTCTTCCCGCCAGCCCAGGTAGGTCTCGGGGTGCAAGCGAATGTGATCCCACAAGCGGTGGTGGGTTACGCGAATCCAAGTCAGAGCGATGAAGTCGAGAGCGTCGACTTCAGCTCCGGCAACGAGGGCCTCCAAACTGGTGATCTGCTCGCGCAGTCGTTGCGCGGCTCGTGGTGTTTCCAGCCCCATCGCAAGGATAGAGACCAGTTTGTCCTTTTCGTCGGCATAGACGGCGCGGCCAGGTCCATCACGCGGTCCGTCTTGGAGGTGCTCTACTATCTCGCGAGCCCACCGGCGGCGGGCCACCTTAGGAACAGGAGGAAGTTCGAAGGGGTACTGGACGATTTTCTCCGTGTATTCAGAACTGTGACCCCCAGACCCGCTTTCAGTGAGCAACTTCTCGATACTGCTTTGGTCGTAGGCGAGCAGGTAATGCACATTCGTGAATCGTCCTAGCAATCGAACGACTCGGAATAGGGCCCGTAATTCATCCGCGTCTAAACGGTCGACATCGTCGACGACGACAAGGACTCTTTTGTCCTGACTAGCGATGGCCTGACTGATCTGTCCAAATTGGGTATGCCACGGTGGTCTAGCCGCGAAATCGGTCAAGAGGCTTTCAGCGACCTTTGATGCCGCATCGCCAACGGCCGGAATAAGGCCCAATGCTGGAAGGCCGTACCGCGAGTACTTGGCAAGACTGTCTTTGACGGTCTGGGACTGAGGGAAGGCGGTAGCCAGAGTCGCAAGAAACTCGCCCGTTAGCGATGCCGTGTCGGAAGCAGACCACGGGGTGAAATCGACAACGGTCCATCCAGGTAGGTGAGTTCTTATTTCCTTGATGAGACTTGACTTACCGCTTCCCCATGGCCCGACCAAGCCGAAAACCGTCGAGCCCTGGCCTATTACACAGGCGTCGATGCGGCCACCAACAACTTGAGCGAAACCAGCACGTCCGTCGATATCGGAGAGGGAACCTGGTTCGTCGCTCCACAAAGGGCCTGCACCGCTTTTTACCGCCCCTGCGTCAGGGTCTGACGGCTCTTCTGACTCAAGCCCGCGGTCAAAAACTTTGTCTGCTCGGTACCAGACCATGACGCCCGCGAAGACAAGTGCGGCGGAAAGAGAGCGGGCGACCCAGGCCACCCACGCAACGCCCTGCGCGATCGGGCCGGTAAGAACGGGGGCAAGGACGGCGGGAAGAGAGCGGGCGGCCCAGGCCACCCACGCAACGCCCTGTGCGATCGGGCCGGCAATAACTGGGGCAAGGAGCATCACTATGCCGGCCACGACGAGAGCGATAGCTAGGCGTCGGCGTCTGCGTCGGCGGGCTCCGTGAGGTTGCATGTGCGCATTGTGACACCGCTGCCCCCTGTATGGCGGTGGCGTGGGTGGTGCCCGGAAGGGGATCGGCTACCGGGAGGCCGCCGAGCGGCCGCGGCGCAAGCCGCAGCGGCCTACGTGAAAAGCGCCAGGGGAAGCGACACCACGAAACACACGGGCGGCACGATCGCGATGCCACCACAGACGCCGGCCCATCGGCCAGTGCGGCCGCCTAGCGCTCCGGCGATGAGCGCGAGCACAATCGAGGCGACCAGCAGGAATGGCACGGCGAACCAGACCATTGAGGTCCACTCTGCGGCGGAGAACCAGAGCCACGAACCCTCGGCGCAGGCCGTGACGAAGCAGACGATCAGGGTCAGCGGGGCGAGCAATCGAGCCCGACCGGTCGGCTTGGACTCGGCGGCGGGGCCGCCTTCCGACCAGGCATACGAGTCAGCGAGGGAGTCACGGTGGGGGAGCGCTGCCACCTCCGCCTCAGCCCGGCGGAGCAATTCGCGGTCCGCGTCGTTCATGCCCTGACCCTAGCGCTGGCGTGGCCACCGGCCGCGTTAGCGCCCCCGAATTTGCCTCGCATCCTCGATGACTCGACTCCAGAGCGTGTCCGATAGGGGATCCGTCTCCGGCACGGCCTCGGATGCCTAGGACCAAGAGACGGGCACTCCGCGGCCGAGTCCGAGCTGCGCGGCGACGTCGTTGTACATGCCCAGCAGCTCCGCCATGGGAACAGCCTGCTTGCTGGCACTGCCCACGTCCTTGCCCTCTGCCGTGAAGGGGTAGGGGTAGAGAGACAGGCCCTGCTCCGGGCGCAGATCGGCGAGGTCGTCCTGCCATCCCGGCCAGCGGAGGGACTGGTAGAAGCTCACGGTCGCTCCAGCGAGCATCCTGGTCACGAAGTCGGCGTGGCCGACCTCGAGGTCTTCCCAGCACAACGAGTCGACCGAGAAGTGGTGGACGGAGCCATCACCTCGGCCCAGGGCTCCACCGTCCAGGGCGAAAGCGCCACCGAGGACGTCGTGAGCGACGACGAGCAGCCCGGGGGTCCCGGCACTTGCCTCGTCGAGACCGGGAAGACCGTCCTTTTCCGAGCTGCCTCCGAGGAGGCGCAACCATCCATCGTCGACGAGGACGCCGGAAGTATTGCTAGCGAGCGCACCGAGGTAGGAGCTCGCCCCGAGTCCCAGCGTCGCCGCGGTCGAAGAGTGCTCGTGTGGCGGGCGGACTACGACGTTCACGGGTGAGGCTGCGATGAGCTGCGTCAACTCCAGCCATGCGTCATCTCCGGGGGTGGTCATGCCTCGATCTTGGCTGACGTCATGGCCAGCTGTAAGCCTGCGGGGCGAGGAGGCGCCCGATAGGGGATCGGCCATCGGCCATCGTCTGTCAGGATCTGCCCATGATCTCGCGCATAGCCATAGTCCCTGTCGTGCTCTTCGTCGGCGTCGCTGGCTTCGTCTTGGGCTGGAACGGATGGGTCGTGGGGACCATCGGTTTGTTCTTCGGTGTTGCTGCGGTCGGTGGTGACTCCCTTGTGGAGCGGTCACGCCGCCGACAAGTCGGCAAGGCGTCTGATGCGCCTCGTCTTGGTGCCCGATAGGGAATAGGCCATCGGTCGCGACTGCTCGGGTCGAAGAATGAGTTTTACTCGTGGCATGGGTAGTCACTCCGGGGTTCCGGCATCAGGCGAGCAGCGTGTCCCGATCGAGCAGGCTCTTGCGGGCTTAGAAGTCCATCCACTGGAGGAAGGCGAGACGGCCATTGAGGCGTTCGTGCTTGTGAAGACCCTAAATGCCGTGGGGGAAGCGACGTGGGCCTACAGAACGACAAACAGGCTCAACCGCGAAGAACTGCTGGGGGCTCTGACGGTTCAGGTCGCAGTTCTTACAAAAGAGATGCGCGACGAATGGGATGACGACTGAGTCCCTGACAAACGCGCTTTGCGTCGACCTGAGTTAGTGCCCGATGGGGGATGGTGCAGCGGCCGTTTCGACGCGTGATGGACGCGAAGGAGTCAGGTTCGGTGGCCCAGGGGATTGCTTGGATTCTCTAGTGTTGCGGCATGGCTGACCTCCCTTCGATGGAAACACTCGCGGAGATATCCACGCATTGGGGTCAGCGTTGGTCGCCGGCGCCGCCTGGTTCGGTGGAGGACTACCGCTTCGGCAGTGGGGTCCTCTTGGAGTTCGACAGGCTCCCGGCCTTGCATCAGCATGCCGAGCAGGCCATGCAATACGCCGAGATCATCTTCCGCGACCTGACGCTTCTTCGAGCCCTGAGGCAAGGCGCATCCGACGCCAGCGTCTTCGTCTCGACTTTTGCGTGGTCTCGTGGACCGGAGCCTGAGGATCGTGACTCGTGGCTCAAGCGTTTCCTCCCGGCACGCCTATGGCAGTCGGACATCAGCGTGACGTGGATGGCCGATCCAAACTTTGCCGAAGAGCTCCCCATCTACGAGCACACGTACGTCACCCAGCTCGGACTAGACGATCCTGGCCTTGCTGCCGCGTTGGCGCTGTCCTCAGGGATGGATGGGGAATCGTTGGCGATCTACCCGTCAGATGCCTCGTGGGTGTTCACCCAAAAGGAGGACGGGGCCTTTGTCCGGACTGACGGGGACAGAGCTGCCGAATTGGTGGCTCAGTTCCCTGAATGGGTCGGGCGGGCAACCCACGTGAGGCCATCGAATGCCCGCTTGGAAGATCAACGCGACTGGCAGATCGATTTCTCGTATCTTGACGAGCGGACTGCTTCGCGCATCCTGGACATGGCAGAGACCCAGGGGCTTCTGGAATGGCCAGCAGGTGGACGCCTCGTTGATCCTCGAGACGATCACAAGCTGGCCCTCTCTCGAGAGCAGGGGCAGCGCCTCCGAGTGCTCGCTACTGATGCGCCGGGCCTCGTCGTGGACGACTTCACGGGCGAAGGGCGCGAGATGACCCCGGCCATGGTGCGGGAGGAGATCGAAGAAGGACAGGACCCCCTGGCGGGTCTCGACGAGTTCATCGACGAAGTGGCCTACCGTCATCCCGCCGAGGCCAAAGACGGCCATCTTCCGAAGCGTTTCTGGAGCCCACGGCACAGTTACGACGGCATCGACGGATCGGATCTCGCGTCTACCTGAAACACGCAAAAGTCCGAGGGCCCGGCGTCTTAAAAGGGGATCGTCATGCGGGGCTCGATGTCGGGCGTCGGTTGATGGTGTCGCCGTTCCAGGAGAGGTCGGAGTCCTCCGTGACCTGGTAGACCTCGAAGCGGTCGTCGGTGAGGATCGATTCAATGAGTGGTTGGGAGCCGGCGACGATGGTGGAGTCCCAGTCGATTTCGGTGGCGAGTACCCATGCGTGATCCTCCGGCCAGAGCAATTGCGGTGGTTCGTCGCTTCGGAAGCCGATGCGTGGACCCCAGCCAGGCGTTGCCAGCTCCGCAGTACCGGTGTGCGCCAGAACGTAGTCGTAACGATCGATGGCGACCGATCGGCCGACAAGGCTCTGGCCGGTGCCGCCGACCCAGTACGCCGCGAGGGCGTCGTCTGGTGTCGCGGTCTGGACCCTCAACAACGGCGCGAGGGCTGCCAGAACTTGCGGGTCGAGGTGCCCGATATCGCTGGTTCCACCCCGTGGCTCATCAAGGTCAAGTAGCCGCTCCCACTGGACGAGAGGGTGCATCACTTTGCCAGCCGCGGTGGCGACGTCGGACCATCGGCGGTGTTCCCAGCGGCCGTCTCCCGTGGGTCGGGGGTGGAGGATGCGCGCGTAGGCCTCGAAGCCGTACCCAGCGACGGAGCCGACCCTCGCCCACCCTCTGACGCGGTGCATCCGCGGCCCTAGCCAAGCAGCGCGTTCGACATCATCGATGATCTTCATGCTCGCGACCCTGCCACGCGTGCAAAGCCGTGCCAAGGACGAGTAGTTGTTCAGGGGCTGCGCCGCGTCAGCAGATACACCCTCGGGACGGCGGGCCGCATTAGGCCGCATTAGGCAGTACCTTCCGAAGAGTGTCGTCCACAGCCGACCTTTCGGCCCGCGAGGTTATTTCTCTTGATCGATACGGAGCCACAGGTGCCCTCCAACGTTCCTCGCTTGAGAAAGCTCATGGGCGTGGCCACGATCTTCTATGTTCTGGCTGCCGCCCTGTTCATCGCCAAGGTCTTCAGTGACCTGCCAAATCTGCTCATGCTCCTAGGCGTGGGACTGATCGTGATCGGCATCTACTTCAATGTTCGAGCCATGGCTGAGATGCGACGCTAGAAACCGTTCCTTCACGAAACCGACCTAGAGGGGAACGTAGAAGGCTGCTTAGCGTGGGCGTCGGGACCGAGCAAGAAGGACAGCCCCGTAGATCACCGCGCCGAGGCCGATTGGTATCAGGAAGAACTCGAGTCCCTTCGTTAAGAAGCTGACGCGGCCACTGAGGATGATGGCCCACCAGGCAATTCCACCCAGAATCGCCGCAAGGCCCATCACGATCCAGTAAACCGGTCGCGGATCGCGACCATCGGGCAGCTTGTCGTTCCACACACGCTCAGGATGGCAGATCGCCACCTCACCTCAGCCCGTCTCCGCTGGTAGGTGCCCGATAGACGATGGGCCACGGGGCGCGGCTCGCCTCGGGGGTGTAGTGACGGCTGAAGCGGGCCGGCGAGTTCGATAGTCACGACCATCCCGTCGACGAGGCACTTCCGCGGCGCGGCTTCGGTACATGATTACGCGTGGCGTTATGGGCGCAGGGTCAGCTCCGCTTGGATGCTTGAGACCTGCCCGTTGAACGGGTGCGGAGAGAGGTGTTGGGGGCATGTGGAAGTGGCGTGTGTCGGGTGGCTGCGTCGTCGTTCTGGGCATCGCCACGCTGGTGGTCGGCCTATGGCTTACGGATACTTGGCTCTCAGGTGATCTCGTATCCACCGGCCGAGGTCACCCACTCTTGGTCGTCACGACTGGTGGGCTGTTCGCGTGGTTAGGTATCGGTCTTTTCACCCACCCGACGCGGGCAGCAACACGGCTGACTCGTGGCGATGAAATCATGGCTCGAGCTCGACGAGCGCATGCAACGGCACAGCAGGACGCGGCTCGACGCGCGCGGCGGAGGGCTCGCTCAGCTCGGTGGCCATTCAGGTGGTTTGTTCGCGGTTAAGGCGTGCTGCCCGGCAAGGGATCGTTCATTGGATCGATTCGTTCCTGCGGTGCGGCGTGGAGTGAGAGTGATTTCTCGCCTCTACGACTTCACTGTCACGAGGAAGCGCCTGTTGCGCTCGTTGACGAGTTCGCCCGACCACGGTGTCTCGAGATGCCCGTCGTCCTCGTCGTCAAATCCGCGCAGGGCCGCGCCGCTGGGAACGCGAAGAATTGGTGTCGCGGAGCCATCCTCAGCAAGCACGAGGATGTCCACGACCCGACCGCGGATACGAGTTTCGATGGGGGAGTCGTGGTGGGTCTCGATCAACCGCACTTGTCCGTCCGCGTCCCGCCAACGAAGACAGCCCAGGTCGACTACATCGTTGCGTTCGATCGCCGGGCCGCAACATTCGTGCTCCCAATCGCCCACTTCGACTGTGACTTTCAAGGGTGCTCCTTCCGTGGCTCGTGTCTGCACGTTAGCGGAGCCAAAGCTGGTGCCCGTTAGTCGATCGCTGACCGGACCCGATCGGAGACCGCCGAGGACTGCTGCGGTGGAGGTGATCATCGGGACGGGGTGCCCGGAGGTGCTCTGTCGTGAAGGTGTCGGGTGTCTGTCGGGTCCGTGTCGTGGACCTCGGGGCTGGTCGTTCTTAGTGTGAGGTGCATGAACGAGACACGGATCGTCGATCTCCGGACCCAGATGGGTTGGACCCAGGAACGCCTCGCAGACGCGAGCGGCGTGACCGTCCGCACCGTCCAGAGGCTCGAGGCGGGCAATGACGGGAGCCTCGACACGCTGTCGCGGGTGGCGAAGGCCTTCGGCGTACCAGTCCGTGACCTCTTCGTCACCGTCACCGAGGACGACTACGGCCGCTCGGTCACCGCCCTCGACGAGCGGACGACTCGCCAGCAGGATCGGCGAGGCCGGGTCGAGGACGGCTTCCGAGCCCTGTACTACGGCGTGGGCGTGCTCTTCACGATCACCGTGGTCGTCGCAGTCGCCACCGACGTCGTGCCGAACGTCGTGATCTTCTCGATTCCCGCCTACTGGATCGCCGGGTGGTTGCTGTCGATGTTCTTGTTCCTCGTCGTCCTCAGCCCCCGCCTGGACCGCGCCTATCCCCTCTCCCGTGCCGCCACGGATGAGGCGACGAGCGGGTAGCCACAGCGTGTCGCTGGGAACTCGAAGCGCGTTACCGCCGTCAGTCGACGGGTCAGTCCGGAGAGGGACGTGCCGGGTGGCTGAACTGGATCATGCGATCTACTGGCGGTGGGCCGGCCGTCGGATTCGTCCAGGCGACGCTCACACGCGAGGCCGCTGACCTCGTCGCTGATCTCGCGTGGCTGGTCACGGCCTCGGAACAGGGTCGCGGTCTCGCCGGGGAGGCGGCGACAGCCGTCGTGACGTGGCTGACCTCGCTGGGTGTCGGGCGCCTGCAGGCCTACGTCCACCCCGACCACGAGGCGTCAGCCCGGGTGGCCCGTCGGCTCGGGCTCGTACCCACGTCGACGGTCGTCGACGACGAGATCCTCTGGGAAGCCGTCGTCGCTCCCAGGGCACAGCGGCACGAGGGCGTCCGTCAGTCGATCGTCCAGCGGGGGTAGGTGCGGATCGGCCGTCGGGCATCAGCCTCGTGGTGGAGTCGGCGCTCGTCCGGCCACCCCAACCGGCCACGGGGGCGACGGCTGCGGGCGACCCGGTGCGGCGTCCCAGCCCCGCGGCGCATCATGAGGCCATGCCCGCCTTCCGCCGCCCCTCCCGTCCGTCCCACTCCGTCCGCGTCGAGCCCGGCCCCGGGCAGGAGTCCGTGTGGGACTACCCCCGCCCGCCGCGCGTCGAGCCCCGCACCGAGCGCGTCGTCGTCCGTCTCGGCGGCGTCGTGGTGGCCGACACGACGGCCTCGATCCGCGTGCTCGAGACGAGCCACCCGCCCGTCTACTACCTGCCCCGCTCGGACTTCGCCGCAGGTGCCCTGTCGCGCGCCGAAGGGCGAAGCCTCTGCGAGTTCAAGGGCCAGGCCGGCTACCTCGACGTGACCGGCGGGGGAGTCGTGGCGCGCCGCGCCGGCTGGTCCTACGCCGAGCCCTGGCCGGGCTTCGAGTCCCTCGTCGACCACGTCGCGCTGTACCCGGGCGCCATGGACTCCTGCGAGATCGACGGCGAGGTGGTCCAGGCGCAGGAGGGCGACTTCTACGGCGGCTGGATCACCGCGAACCTGGTCGGCCCGTTCAAGGGCGCACCCGGCACGATGGGCTGGTAGGGACGAGGGCCCCGACAGGAGGAGACTGGACGGATGTCCAGACGACCCCGCCCCCGCCCCACGTCCCTCGCCCGCACCCTGGGCCGCATCGCCCTCGGTGGCGCCCTGGTCTTCGCCGGCACGAGCCACCTCACGTTCGCCCGCGAGCCGTTCCAGGCCCAGGTGCCCGAGTGGTTGCCGCTCGACGACGACTTCGTCGTGCTCGCCTCCGGCGTCGTCGAGATCGGCATCGGCGCGGCCCTCGTCGTCGCCCCCAAGCACCGCGTGACCGTCGGATGGGTCGCCGCGGCGTTCTTCACCGCGATCTTCCCCGGCAACATCTCGCAGCTCGTCACGCACACCGACGCGTTCGGCCTCGACACCGACGGCAAGCGCGCCTTCCGCCTGATCTTCCAGCCGCTGCTCGTCCTGCTGTCGCTCTGGTCGACGGGCGCCTGGCGCGACCGTCGCAGCATCGGCCGTCGCGCCAAGTAGTCACGGTCGGGCCCGACACGACCGGCCCCGACCCGAGGAGGCGCGGCTCAGCTCGACAGCGCCGCCACGACCACCTCGGCGTCGGGGAACCACTTCGTGTAGTGGTCGGGGTCGGCATTGACCTGGACGGCGTGCGCCGCCTGGGTCGGGGTCAGGTCCTTCCAGCCCGGGATGGCCACGAGCTTCGTGAAGAAGCTGGTCGCCGCCGTGTAGGGGTCCATCCGCTGCTCGTAGGTGCCCCACTGGCCGTTGTCCCGTTGCTGGAAGAGCCCTCGGCTGTCGGGCCCGACGGCGTCGCCGTAGTCGATGTTGCGGAGGCTCGACTCACCCATGGCGGTCATCACCCCGATGGCCTGGGTGTGCTCCCCGATGCCCTGCGCCCGGGCGGCCAGCATGATGTACGCGGCGTTCACCAGCCGGTCCTGGCAGTACCCGGCGACCGGCCCGGCCGGCACCTCGATGTCGCCGACCATCACCGGGTCGACCTCGGGGCAGGCCGGCACGGGCGTCGACGTGATCGCCGTGACGTCCTCGTCGCGGGGTGCCGTGAGCGCCGAGACGACCATCGCGACGGCGACGACGAAGGCGACGAGCCCCACGCCGAACACGACGGAGACGGCGATCAGCACGCGGCGCACGGCGGGCCTCCTGGGGGTCGGGTGGGGTGGCGATCAGCGGGCGGCGACCGGCACGGAAGTCGTCGTCGAGGATAGGCGATCCGCTCGGCAGTTCGTCCCGCGTCGGCTGGGGGGTGGGTGTGCCTCCCTCCGAATGCCCTGGCAATCCGCCGCCGACATGCCGGTAACGTTGCCCGCCGTCGACCCGACCACTCGGGCCGCGGCAGCCGGGCACCGCCCCTCCGCAGCTCGATCGCCGCGGCGCCCGTTCCTGCGACCGGCGCCCGAGATCCAGAGGAACGTCGTTCATGGGAACCCCACCCACCCCTGCCCGCGAGACCCATCCCGACCGCCCGACCCGCGCCTCCGGACGGAGGCGCCCGCGGCGTCTGCGCGTCGACGACGTCACCGTCGTCGACCCGGCCATGATGAAGCGCGCCATCGGCGGCACCGTCGTCGGCAACACCATGGAGTGGTACGACGTCGGCGTCTACGGCTACCTCGCCGTCACGATGGGCCGGGTCTTCCTGCCCGAGGCCGACCCGTCGCTGCAGATCCTCTTCAGCCTCGGCGTCTTCGCCTCGACCTACGTCGCGCGTCCGCTCGGCGGGGTCGTCTTCGGCCGCCTCGGCGACCGGGTCGGACGTCAGAAGGTGCTCGCGACCACGCTCATCCTGATGGCGGGCGCGACCTTCCTGATCGGCGTGCTGCCCGACTTCGCCGCGATCGGCGCCATCGCCCCGATCGCCCTCGTCGTGCTCAAGCTGCTGCAGGGCTTCTCGACCGGTGGTGAGTACGCCGGGGCGACGACGTTCGTCAGCGAGTACGCACCCGACAAACGGCGCGGGTTCTTCGCGAGCATCCTCGACCTCGGCAGCTACCTGGGCTTCGCGCTCGGCGCCGCGGTCGTGTCGGTGCTGCAGCTGCTGACCACCGAGCAGCAGATGCTCGACTGGGCCTGGCGCCTGCCCTTCCTGCTGGCAGGCGTGCTCGGCGTCGTCGCCATCTACTTCCGCCTGAAGATCGAGGAGTCGCCCGCGTTCCAGGCGACGCAGGACGCTCAAGAGAACAAGGTCGGCGAGATCGCCGACGCGCAGGGCCGTCCGCGCAACACCCTCGCCCTCGTCCGGCAGCACTGGCGTCCGATCGTCATCGCGATCGGCCTCGTCGCCGCCTCCAACACCGTCGGCTACGCGCTGACCAGCTACATGCCGACCTACCTGACCGACTCGCTCGGCTACGACCCGCTGCACGGCACGCTGCTGACCATCCCGGTGCTCGTGCTGCTCGCCCTGCTGCTGCCCGTCGCCGGGCGTCTGAGCGACCGCATCGGCCGACGTCCCGTCATGTGGCTCGGTGCCGCATCGGTGCTGCTGCTCGCCCTGCCCGCGTTCCTCCTGATCGGCGTGGGCAGCATCGCGACGACCCTCGCCGGGCTGTCGCTGCTCGCCGTCAGCGTCGCGCTCTGGGTGTCTAGCCAGGCGTCGTCACTGCCCGCGCTCTTCCCGACGGCGAGCCGCTACGGCGCGATGGGCGTGTCGTACAACGTCGCGATCGCCGTGTTCGGCGGGACGACGCCCCTGATCATCCAGGCGCTGCTGCAGGCGACCGGCAACGAGCTCGTGCCGGCGTTCTTCCTGATGGCGACCTCGCTGGTCGGTGCCGTCGCGGTGTGGTTCATGAAGGAGTCGTCGCAGCGCCCGCTTCCCGGCTCGATGCCGAGCGTGGCCACCGAGGCCGAGGCGCACGAGCTGGTCGAGACGCAGGACGCCAACCCGAACATCGACCTCGGCGACCTGCCCTTTCTCGACGCCGAGCCCGCCCAGATCGTCGACCCCACCGAGCCTGACGAGCCCGCGACGACGACCGCGTCCGCTGCGTCGCCCTCGCGGGGGACCGTGCGCTAGAGCAGTTCGGCCCGATCGGCGAGGTACGCGGCGAGGTCGCGGACCTCGCCGATCGCCGTGCCCCACCGCACGAGGGCGTGCCCGTCGCGGACGAGGAGGCGCTGCTCGCCGCCCTGCAACGCCGCGGTCGACAGGTCCACCGGCTCGTACCCGTAGTTGACGACCTCGCCCTCGGCGAAGTGGCCGCGCACGGCCGCCCGCCGTTCGGCCTTGCGCTGCTCGACCTGGGCGGACAGGTGCTGGGAACGGGTCGGCGTGACCGCCCGGGTGATGCGTCCGGTCTCGAAGACGCGGCCGTCGGTGCCGAGCAGCAGCACGCCGAGTCGCCAGGCGCGCCCGGCGGGCTCGAGCGACTCGGCGGTCTTCACCACGACGATGCGCCGGGCGGGCTTGTGGCGGGCAAGGGCCTCGGTGCGCGCCCCGCGCGCGGCCAGGTCGGCGGCCGCCTGCTCGACGAGGGTGCGGAGCGAGGCGGCCGCCTCGTCGTCGGATGGGGACTCGGGGGCCGGCACCGCGCCGCCTGCGGTCGGGTCGTCCACGTGATGCTCGGGCGGTGGGCTCAGGCGTCGTAGCCGTGGTCGAGGAAGTCCTCGATCACGTCGACGACGAACGCGTGGTCGTCGGCCTGCGGCAGGCCGGAGACGCCGGCCGAGCCGACGACGCCGACGCCCGTGACCCGCACGGGGAACAGCCCGCCGTGCGCCGCGTAGAGGCCGGTGTCGAGGCGCGACTTCTCGTCGAACGTGCCGCCCTGCACCCGGAACGACTCGCCCACCCGGTACGAACTCTGCCCGTAGCGCTCGACCACGCGGGCCTTGCGGTCGAGCCACTCGTCGTTGTCGAGGCTGCTGCCGGGCAGGGCCGCGTGGAACGCCCGCTGCCGACCGTGCCGCACGGTGACCGCGACGGCGAGGTCGCGGCGTCGGGCCTCGGCCAGGAGGTGCGCGCCCAGGTCGAGGGCGACGTCGAGGGTGAACCGCCGGAAGACGAGGCGCTCTTCTTGTTCGATGAGGGTCTGGAGCAGGGTGTCGTCGGTCATCGGTGGCCTCCTGGGGTGGTCGGGCGAGCTGGTGGGTCGGCACGGGCGCGCGGCGGCGCGCCGTCGCGGGACGACCCGAGCCTAGGCCCGGCCCCCGTCAACGGGCTGGTGGCGCCAGGCGGGGTCAGGCCGAGGCCGCGGCGCAGGGTGACCCCTGGCGGGCGAGCGACCCGCAGTAGACCCCCACGAGGTCGTCGGCCGAACGCGACCACGGGTGGTCGAGGGCGTGGGACCGGGAGGCGCGCGAGAGCCGGTCGCGCAGCCCGGCGTCCGCGAGCACCTGCGTCATCGCCCGGGCCCAGGCCTGCGGGTCGCGCTGCGGCAGCACGATGCCCGTGACGCCGTCGACCACCGACTCGCGGAGGCCGCCCGACGCCGCGGCGATCACCGGGACCCCGCTGGCCGCGGCCTCGAGCGCGATGAGCCCGTAGGTCTCGGAGTGGGAGGGCACGAGCACGAGGGCAGCGTCGCGCAACAGTGCGGCGAGGCCGGGCCGTGATCGCGGGCCCAGGAAGTGCACGGTGAGGTCGAGGTCGTCGCTCAGGGCGCTCAACTCGGACTCGTACCCGGCGAACTCGGTCGAGGCGCCTCCGGCGATGACGAGGTCGGGGCGCACCTCGGCGGGGACCGCCGCCACCGCGCGCAGGGCGAGGTCGGGTGCCTTGAGCGGTTCGAGTCGCCCCGCCACGACGACGTACGGGCGGCCCGGGGCGGTCCGGCCCGCCTCGGCCGGGTGGAAGAGCTCGCCGTCGACGCCCGGCAGGACGACGTGGACGCGGTCGGGCGAGCCGCCGAGACGGGAGGTGACGGTCCCGGCCTCGGCGTGGCTGATCGCGACCACGGCGTCGGACTCGCGGGCGAGCCGTTCTTCGCCGGCGATCCTGCCGGGGGACTCGGCGCGTTCGCCGTGCGAGAGGGGGGTGGAGTCGTGGGCGGCGATCGAGTGGAAGCTCTGCAGGTGGGGCACGCCGAGGGCACGGGCGACGGGAAGCGCGGCCATGCCCGAGAACCAGTGGTGCGAGTGGACGACGTCCCACGGGCCGAGCTCGGCGAGCCGGTCGCGGAACTCGTCGACGTAGAGCTCGTTGCGCCCCTTCGTGACCGGTTCGGCCGGGCCGGCGTCGAGGAACCGCAGCGTGACGCCGGGGGCGAGGGCCAGGCTCGCCGGCTCGTCGGGCGAGGACCGGCGGGTCAGGATCTCGACCTCGTGGCCCGCGGCGCCGAGCGCCTCGGCCTGGTTGCGGACGACGACGTTCATGCCGCCGACGTCGCCCGACCCGGGCTCGGCACCGGGGGACGTGTGCAACGACACGAGGGCGATGCGGAGCGGGGAGGAGGCGGTGGTCACTTCCCGAGGGTACCGGCCCACCGCCCCCGCGGTCTGCGCGTCGCCGGTCAGGCGACCCCGCCCGCCCAGTAGGCCCGGACGTCGTCGAGCACGGCCTCGGCCTGTCGGCGGCCGGCCTCCGCCGCGGGGCGGCGGGTGGTCGTCGCGAGGACGTCGGTGCCGAACGCCTGCAGGGACTCGGCGTCCGCCTGGACGACCAGCACGTCCCGGCCGGCGGTGCGGCGCGCCTCGACGACCTGCGGCAGCGTGGGCCCGAGCGGCGAGACGTCGAGCTCGGGTCCGCACGACAGCACGAGCACCCGGTCGTAGTCGTCGGCGAGGTCGGCGTTGGTGCCCGAGCGCACGCCGCCGTCCATGGTCGGGCGGCCGTCGACGTCGACGGTGGGCCAGACGACGGGCACCGAGCAGCTCGCGGCCACGGCCCGGTAGAGGTCGACGTCCGAGCCGGCGTCCAGCGGACGGAACGAGCCGTCGGTGGCGTCCACGGTGCAGACGGTCAGGGCCGCGTCGGGCCAGGCCGCGCCTCCGAAGCGCTCCCGCATGGCGGTGACGAGTTCGGGTTCGTCCGCGACCACGGGCGTCTCGCGCGCCAGGCCGCCGATGCGGGCCCGCGCCTCCTGCTGGTCGGTCGCCCCGGCGAGGGCCTGCCCGAGGGTCTGCTGGAACACCTCGGGGTCGATCGAGCCCGAGGGCAGCTCGGTCACGGCCTCGAACTGCTCCCGCAGGCCCTCGTCGACGCGGCCGAGCCGCACCATCGTCCCGACGACCGATCCGGCCGAGGTGCCGACGACGAGGTCGGCCTCGTCCACGGGCACGCCCGCCTCGAGCAACCTCGACAGCACGCCGAGCTCCCAGGCGATGCCGGTGATGCCGCCACCGCCCAGGACGAGGGCGGTGCGGGTGGGGGTCGTGGTCGTGCTCATGTCTCTCCTCGGTCGTGGTGGCGGTCCGGGCAGGAGGCGCGGTGCGTCCCCCGGGGCCGCGCTCGACACTAGGCCGGTCACCTCGCCACGTCCTCGGGCGGGTGTCAGGCGGAGCGCAGCTCGTCGGCGCGGCCGAGGTCCTGCACGTGCCACTCGGTCTGTGCGAGGGCCGAGCCGAGCCGGTAGCCGTGCAACGAGGCGATGCCGCCGCTCCACGACATCCGCTCGGCGACCTGCCACACCGTCGGCCGGTCGAGCGCGTCCAGGGCGGCGGCCGCGTCACGGCTGCGGTCGGCGCGGTGCGCGATCAGGGCCTCGGCCCGTGCGCGGAGGCCGACGAAGCGGTACTCGTGGCCGGGGCACACCTCGAGGGCGTCGGGGCCGGCGACGTCGAGCGCCACCATGCGGTCGAGCGAGGCGAGGTAGTCGGTCAGCGGGTTCTCTCCCGTGCGCCCGCCGAGGCCGATGCCGGGGTTGATCCGCGGCAGCACGTGGTCGCCCGTGAAGACGAGTCGCTGCTCGGGCTCGACGAAGCAGAGGTGGCCCGCCGTGTGGCCCGGGGTGTGCACCGCACGCAGCAGCCGTCCCGCGACGGGCAGCACGTCGCCGTCGCCGAGCAGCAGGTCGGCGGTGAGCGCGGGCAGGTGGCGACCCGACCCCCACGACGCGACCAGCGCCTCCTGGTCGTCCCGGGGGGCGCCCCACCGGGCGATGTCGGCGTCGGCGGCCGCGGCGTCGGACGGCCGTTCGCCCAGCGCGCGCTGCTCGGCGGCGTGCAGGGCGATCCGGGCGCCGGAGGCCCGACGCAGCGCCTCGGCTCCGCCCAGGTGGTCGGCGTGCAGGTGGGTCACGGCGATCAGGTCGACGTCGGCCAGCGAGTGGTCGACGTCGGCGAGGGCGCTCTCGAGGCGGTCGAGGTTGGCCTCGACTCCCCACCCGGGATCGATGACCGTCAGGGCGCCGTCGGAGCCCTCGACGACGTAGCCCAGCGAGTGGTCGTCGACGCCGTCGCCGAACTCGAACGCGACCGACCAGACGCCGTGCCGGACCTCCTCCACGGGCGGCAGCGCGCCGCGACGGACGGCGTCGGCCTGCACGGGGCTGAGCGGGACGGGAGGGGCAGGAGGCGCGGGTCGGCTGGTGGCGTCGGTCACCCCGCGAGCCTAGCCAGCGCCGCCCGCACCGACCCGCGTCCGGCGAGGCGGCGCCGGGCCATGCGCAGCCCGTCGTCGACGCGGCGCCGGACTACGCGGCGCCCGTCGTCTACTCGGCGGAGACCTCGATCAGCACCTTGCCGACCACGTCGCCCTCGACGGCCTCGTGGGCGGCGGCCGTGTCGGCGAGCGGGAAGGTGTGCAGCGGCAGGCCGGCGGCCTCGCCGATCGGCAGCACGCCGTCGCGCAGGGCCGCGGTGACGTCCTCGACGGCGGCCTGCAGCGCCTCCTCGCCCACGGTGTAGAGCAGGACGAACTGGAACCGGGTGTTCGTGATCATGTTCGCCCGGATCGGGATGGTCGTCGTGTCGCCGCCGTTGTCGGCGTAGATCGCGACGGAGGCGCGGTGGGCGACGACGTCGGCCAGCAGGTCGGCGTTCTGCGAGATGGCGACCTCGACGACGACGTCGACGCCGGCGGGGGCGATCTCGCGGATGCGGGCGGCCGCGTCGTCCGTGCGGTAGTTGACGACGTGGTGGGCACCGGCGGCCGTTGCCAGGGCGGCCTTCTCGCCGCTGCTGATGGTCGTGACGACGGTGGCCCCGGCCCAGCGGGCGAGCTGGATGGCGGCATGACCGACCGCACCCGCGCCTCCGGCGACGAGGACGACGGCGCCGTCGAGGCTGCCGGGGGTCAGGCGGCTCGGGCCGTCCTCCCACACGGTGAGCGCGCGGTGGGCGGTCATGGCGGGGACGCCGAGGCTCGCACCGACGTCCAGGCCGACGCCCTCGGGCAGCGGGACGACGCGGGACGCGGGCAGGACGGTGAACTCCTGCGCGGTGCCGGTGGGGCGCTGGTGGGCCGAGAGGTAGGTCCAGACCCGGTCGCCGACCGTCAGGCCGGTGACGCCCTCGCCGACGGCGTCGACGACGCCCGAGCCGTCCTGGTTGGGCGTGACCTCGGGGAACGGCAGCGACTCGCCGGGCCCACCGCCTGCGCGGGACTTCCAGTCGGTGGGGTTGACGCCCGAGAACACGACGCGCACCCGCACCTCGCCGGCGGCGGGTTCGGGCAGGTCGCGGTCGACGAGCTGCAGCACGGTGGGGGCGGGTCCGGTCTCGGAGTACACGATCGACTTCATGCCCGGAGCCAACCAGACCCGGCCCCGCCGTGTTCCCTCCCGGGACGCCACCGAGTGGACACGGCACCGCTGCACGTCACGGTGTCGTGCCCACTCGACGGCGTCGTGTGGTGCGCGGGCCGGCTCAGGCCCCGGCGCCGCGGAACAGGGCGAGCGCCAGCAGGTCGTCTTCGAACCCGCCGCCCTCGTGTCCGTTGTACGGCCAGACCGTGACGTCGGCCGCCCCGGCGTACGCGTGGAACGCGCCGAACACCGTCGACGGCGGGCAGGTCGGGTCCATCAGCGCCGTCGTGAACAGGGCCGGGGCCGTGGCTCGCCTCGCGAAGTTGACGCCGTCGAAGTACGCGAGGACGTCGTGCACCGAGGAGGCGCGGTGCCGGTGGACCGCCAGGTAGCGTCCGATCTCCTTGTACGGGTCGGCGTCGGTGATGACGGTCGCGCGCCGGAAGTCGCAGAGGAACGGCACGTACGCCGCGACGGCGGCGAGGTCGGGGACGAGCCCCGCCACGGCGAGGGCGATGCCGCCGCCCTGGCTGCCGCCGACGACGGACACCCGGGAGGCGTCGACGACGTCGAGCCCGCGCGCGGCCTCGACGGCGCGGACGGCGTCGGCGAACACCCGGCGGTAGTAGTACGTCTCGCGCGAGTCGATGCCCCGCGTCATGACGCCGGGGTGGGCCGGGCCCGAGCCGTCCGGGTCGGGGGTGGCGCCGAGGCTCCACCCCGAGCCCTGGCCGCGGGTGTCCATCTGCAGGTGAGCGAAGCCGGCCGACGACCAGAAGAGGTTCTCGACGGCGGCGCCGCGACCGCCGCCGTAGCCGACGAACTGCACGACCGCCGGCAACGGTCCCTCCGCCCCGGCGGGCACGCGCAACCAGGCCCGCACGGGCTGACCCGCCCATCCGGCGAACGTCACGTCGTACACGTCAACCGTCGTCAGCCCCGTGTCGACCCGGTCGACCCGCAGGTCGAGTGGGTGCGCCCGCGTCTCGGCGAGCGTCGTCGCCCAGAACTCGTCGAAGTCGTCGGGGTCGGTCTGGGTGCTGCGGTACTCCCGCAGGGCGGGTTCGGGCAGGTCGGTGAACATGCCCCCTTGTCTACCGCAGCCCGCGACGACAGCCGAGGAGGCGCGGTGCAGGAGGCACGGCTCAGCTCGCGCGGGCCAGGTTCGGCACCCAGCCGAACGCGGGCGCGACGTGGTCGGCGACCGTCTGCAGCAGACGGGCGTTGTAGGCGACCCCCAACTGGTTGGGCACCGTCAGCAGGATCGTGTCGGCGTCCCGGACTGCGGCGTCGGCGGCCAACAGCTCGGCGATGACGTCGGGTTCGCCCACGTAGCTCTTGCCGAAGCGTGACTGCACGCCGTCGAGCAGGCCGACCTGGTCCTGCGAGTCGGCCTGGGCGCGGACGCCGAAGTAGCGACGGTCCTCGTCGGTGGTGATCGGGATCACGCTGCGGCTGACGGACACCCTCGGCTCACGGGCGTGCCCGGCGGCGCGGTAGGCCTCCCGGTACAGCGCGATCTGCTCGGCCTGCAGCTCGTCGAAGGGCACCCCCGTGTCCTCGGTCAGGAGGGTGCTGCTCATCAGGTTCATGCCCTGCTCGCCGGTCCAGACGGCCGTCGACCGGCTGCCGGAACCCCACCAGATGCGCTCGCCGAGGCCGGGGGAGTGCGGCTCGACCGAGAGCCCGTGCGACCAGCCGGTCATCTTGGGGTCCGACTCGGCGACGTCTGCGCCGTCGATCGCCGCCCGGAACGCCTCGGTGTGCCGGCGGGCGAGGTCGGCGTCGCTCTCGCCGTCGAGGGGGACGTGGCCGAAGGCCTCCCAGCCCCGCAGGGCGGGCTCGGGTGATCCGCGGCTGACGCCGAGCTGCAGACGCCCCGCGCTGATCAGGTCGGCGGCCGCCGCCTGCTCGGCCATCGAGAGCGGGTTCTCGTAGCGCATGTCGATCACGCCGGTGCCGAGTTCGATGCGGGTCGTCCGCGCGGCCATCGCCGCGAGCAGCGGGAACGGGTTGGCGGCCTGGCGCACGTAGTGGTGCACGCGCACGGCGGCCACGTCGACGCCGATCTCCTCCGCGGCCTCGGCCAGCTCGATCGACTGGACCAGCGCCTCCCGGGCGGTCGGCGTCGCCGAGCCCCGCACGTCCTGGTAATGGCCGAACGACAGGAACCCGATGCGCTTCTTCATGACCGGGCGAACCCCCGACGTCGCCCGGCCATTCCGTCGGGCGGCCGTGCTGGGTAGCGTGGTGCCGTGGAGAACCGCTTTCGCATCGAAGGTGACGACCTCGGCATCGACCTGCGCGCCTCCTCGGTCACGCTCGGAGACGACGGCGTCGTGGACGCCCGCATCGTCGCGGGTCGGGTGCCCGAGGTCGCGGACTGGTCCGACGAGCCGCCGTCGCTGGTGTTCTGTGACGTGCCCGTGAAGTTCGACGGTGCCACCTTCGGCGCCACGGTCGACGACGACCTGCTCGACGAGCACGAGATCGTCTTCCGGCTCGGCGAGAACCTCGACGTGCACGGGGTGCTCAGCCTCGGTGCCGGCGACCGGCTGCGCTTCGTGGGCACCACGCACGTCTCGGGCGAGCCCAAGGCCTGGCGCCTCGACGTCTCGATCGGCTTCGGCGGATCGGCGCGGCGCACCGCGATCTGACGCGGCTCGCGGTCGACGCCGGGAGGCGCGGGTCGTGCCCCTTCGACGGCCCCCGACGACGGGTGGGGTGCGGGGTGCGCGACCGGCCTGGGGACGTGGTGAGGGTCGGACGGTCGCGCACCGCGCGGTCTCCTGATGCTTCGGGTTCACCAGGCGATCACGATGGTAGCGCCTGGATACCCGTCGGTATGCGCCTTCTCCGGGGGCGGCGCGGGTGACTTCTGAGGATCACCCGCACCCGTTAGGGTCGCAGCATGGCCACCACCTCCGGGGCTCCGATTCCCCGCATCCCACGAGCCGAGGTCAAGCAGCGGCTGCTCGACGCGGCGGCCGAGCTGTTCTCCCGACGCGGGGTGCACGCGACCACCCTGGACGACGTCGCGCGGGCCGCCGGGTTCAGCAAGGGTGCGGTCTACTCGAACTTCTCGTCGAAGGACGACCTGGTCCGCAGCCTGATGCGTCGCGAGACCGACGGCGCGCTCGGCGCCCTCGAGGGCATGTTCTTCCCGGGCACCTCGCTCGACCAGCTGCCCGAGAAGATCGGCACGGCGTTCGCGCCCTACGGCCCCGGGCAGGTCGAGGACTTCGCGTTGATGAGCGAGTTCCGCGCGCACGCCCTCTCGCATCCCGAGGTGATGGCGGACTTCGTCCGTCAGCGCCGCGAGGTGCTCGACGCCCTGCACGGCCTCGTCGAGGAGGTCTTCCAGGGGCAGACCGTCCCCGTGACCGGTCTCGAGTCGCGGACGCTCGCCCGCGTCCTCATCTGCATCACGCTGGGCGTCGCCTTCGACTGGCCCGCCACGGGTGAGCAGGCGGCCGGCGACGTCATGGGCGACGTCGTCGCCGCCCTCACCCGCGGCGTGACCCCCTGACGCCCGCCCGGCCTAGCGCTGCTCGATCGTGACGACGGGCACGTGCCAGCGGGTCCGCACCTGGAGGGTCAGCTGACCCCGCCGGGCGAGCACCAAGGCCGTCACGGCGGCGGCGACGGCCGGCACGCCGCCCGAGACGATCATGCCGACGTGCGTGCCGAAGGTCTCGACGATCACGCCCATCAGCGGTCCGCCGATCGCCTGGCCGCCGAGCAGCACGAGGATGTACAGCGACATCACGCGCCCCCGGATCGCGATGTTGCTCGACATCTGCACCAGCTGGTTCGCGGCCGTCAAGAACAGCAACGACGCGAGCCCGACGCCGACGAGGACGACGGCGAACGGCACGAGCGAGGGCATGGAGCCGGCGACGGCCTGCAGCACGCCGGTGACGAGCACGCCCAGCACGATGGTGCGCAGCCGGATAGTCGCGCGCCGCGTCGACAGCAGGGCGCCGGTGAGGGCCCCGACGGCGATCATCGAGTTGAACAGGCCGTACCCGCCGGGGCCCACGTCGTAGACGTCCGCCGCGAACGACGCGAGCAGCACGGGCATCGTGAGGCCGAACACGGCGTAGACGCCGACGAGCAGCACGGGCACGACGATCGTCGGCTTCGAGCGGGCGTAGGCGAGGCCCTGCCGCAGCTGGCCGCGGCCTCGTGCCGACGAGGCGACCCGGGTCATCTGCGCGGTCCGCAGCATCGTCAGCATCACGACGACCACGAGGCAGGCGACGCCGTTGACGACGAACGCCCACCCCGCGCCGACCGCCAGCAGCAGCACGCCGGCGATCGCGGGGCCCACCATGCCGCCCAGCTGGAACACGCTCGAGTTGACGCTGATCGCGTTGCGGAGGTGGGTGTGGCCGACGAGCTCGGTGACGATCACCTGTCGGGCCGGGTTGTCGACGACGGTGACGAGGCCCGTGGCGAAGGCGATGGCGAAGACGTGCCAGGCCTCGACGACGCCCGCCAGGGTCAGGGCGGCGAGCCCCAGGCTGAGCACGGCGAACACGCTCTGCGTGACGAGCATGAGGGCGCGCTTCGAGAAGCGGTCGACGATGACCCCGCCGAGCAGGCCGAAGAACAGCATCGGGGCGAACTGCATCGCCACGGTGATGCCCACGGCGGTCGCGCTGCCGGTCAGTTCGAGCACGAGCCAGTCCTGGGCGATGCGCTGCATCCACCCGGCGGTCATCGCCACGACGTTGCCGGCCGTCCAGAGACGGAAGTTCGGCACGCTGAGGGCGATGAAGGTGTGCCGCCACGGCGGGCGGGTCGTGCTGATCGGGAGCGGGGCGGTCGGGGGGAAGTCGGTGCGGGGCGGGGCGGACATCACGTTCCTGCGCTGGTGGTTCGGTTCACGGTCTGCACCAACGGTAGGGCCGGCCTGGTCATTCGGACCCCGGTGGGGGATGATCAATAACATTGGCTTCGTGAATGACGAGGCCCGAGACCCTTCGACGGAGGAGGCGCGGTGTACGACCCGACGCTGCTCGCGACGTTCCTCGTCGTGGCCGAGACGCGCAGCTTCACCCGGGCCGCGCAGCGCCTCGGCATCAGCCAGCCGACGGTCAGCCAGCAGGTCGGCCGGCTCGAGAAGGCCGCGGGCCGCACGCTCGTCGCCCGCGACACCCGGGACGTCCGACTGACCGACAACGGCGACGCCATGGCCGGCTTCGCGCGCACGATCCTCGCCGCGCACGCCGCCGCCGAGAGCTACTTCAGCGGCTCGGCCATGCGGGGCCGCCTTCGCTTCGGGGCCGCCGACGACCTCGCCATCACCCAGCTGCCGCGCATCCTGCGCCACTTCCGCCAGCTCTACCCGCAGATCAACCTCGAGCTCACCGTCAACCAGTCCGCGCCGCTGCGCCGTCGTCTGGCCGCGGGCCACCTCGACCTGATCTTCGTGAAGCAGACCGCGGGCGAGTCCGACGAGGGCACGCGCGTCGCGGGCGACGCCATGGTCTGGATCGGCCAGGAGAAGCTCGTCGTCGAACCCGGCCAGCCCGTGCCGCTCATCGCCTACCAGGCGCCCAGCCTCAGCCGGCAGATGGCCATCGACGCCCTCGAGCGCGCCGGCCGCACCTGGCGGATCACCTGCAACACCCGTGACGTCAACGGCGTCCTCGCCGCCGTGCGGGCCGGCATGGGGGTCGCCGTGTTCCCGTTCTCGCTGATCCCGACCGACCTCGTCAAGGTCAGCGACCGGTTCTCGCTGCCCACCCTCGGCGACGTCGACTACGTGCTCGTCGCCAACCCGGGTGCCGCCCGTGAGCCCGTCGACGCCCTCATGTCGGCCATCACCAGCCGGGGCGTCAGCCGCGCCGTCTGACCCGGTCCGACGGGACGCACCGGTCAGCCACTCCGGCGCGCCGCCCCCGCCCGACCCCGGGAGGCGCGCGCAAGATGGTCGCATGAGTCACCGCCCCACACGCCGTCAGAAGTCCGCCGCCCGTCGGGACGCCCGCGTCCTCGCCGCGATCCTGGGCGGTTCCGGCCTCCTGCACCTCGCCAAACCCGCGGTCTACGACGCGGTCGTCCCGAGGAGCGTCCCGGGCCCCGCGCGGTTCTGGACGATCGGCTCGGGTCTCGCCGAGGTCGGCATCGCCGCCGCCCTCCTCGCCCCGCGCACGCGTCCGGTCGGCGGGCTCGCCGCCGCCGCGCTCTTCGTCGCCGTCTTCCCGGCCAACGTCTCGATGGCCCTCCGCGCCCTGACGAGCGAGCGGGCCACGACGGCTCGCCGGGTCGTCACCCTCGTGCGGCTGCCGTTGCAGGTGCCGCTGGTGACGCGCGCGCTCGGCGTGCACCGCGCCTCCTAGGCGTCCGGGCGCGTCGGCGGTCGCGGAGCGGGGTCGTTGCTGGGTGAACCCGGGGCACGCCCTATCCTGTTCTCTTCCCCCTCGACATCCGATCTCACCGGAGACGCATCGCCATGGCCACGAACGCCCCCGTCACCACCCCGCCGAGACCCGGAGTCGGGGGCACCCTCGACCGGTTCTTCGAGATCACCCATCGCGGCTCGAGCTGGGCCCGCGAGATCCGGGGCGGCGTCGTCACCTTCGTCACGATGGCGTACATCGTCATCCTGAACCCGTTGATCCTCGGCGGCTTCAGCGCCGACCAGGCCGCCAAGGACGTCGCCGGCAACTGGCTGCAGAACGGTCAGGTGGGCGCGGTCACGGCCCTCACCGCGGGCGTCATGACGATCCTCTTCGGAACCGTCGCGCGCCTCCCGTTCGCGTTCGCCGCCGGACTCGGCATCAACTCGTTCCTGGCCGTCAACGTCGTGCAGGACGTCACCTGGCCCGAGGCCATGGGTCTCGTGGTGATCAACGGGCTCGTCATCACGATCCTCGCCGTGACCGGTCTGCGCAGCATGATCTTCACCGCGGTGCCCGCAGCGCTCAAGACCGCGATCACGGTCGGCATCGGCCTGTTCATCGCGTTCATCGGCCTGGTCGACTCGGGCTTCGTGCGCACCAGCGGGACGTCGTCGCCGCCGCTGCAGCTCGGTGACTCCGGCTCGGTGGCGACCCTCCCGACCATCACCTTCGTCATCGGCCTGCTCGTCATCGGCGTGCTGATGGCCCGCAAGGTGCGGGGGGCGATCTTCATCGGCATCGTCGCGTCCACCGTCATCGCCATCGCCCTGCAGGCGATCTTCCAGGTGCCGCCGTCGAACGGCCAGAACCTCGACGACTGGAACCTCAACGCCCCCGTGCTGCCCACCCAGATCGTGGCCCTGCCCGACCTCTCGCTGGTCGGCCAGTTCAGCTTCGGGGCCTTCGCCCGCATCGGCGTGCTGTCGGCGGTCATGCTGGTCTTCACGCTCGTCTTCACCAACTTCTTCGACGCCATGGGCACGATGACCGGCCTGGCCAAGGCCGGCGACGTCGCGGACGCCGACGGCACCTTCCCCCGCCTCCGCTCGGCCCTGATCGTCGAGGGCGTCGGCGCGGTCGCGGGCGGTGCGACGAGTTCGTCGTCCAACACCGTGTTCGTCGAGTCGGCCTCGGGCATCGGTGAGGGCGCCCGGACGGGCTTCGCCTCGGTCGTCACCGGTGCGCTGTTCCTGCTCGCCATGTTCTTCACGCCGCTGACCCAGGTCGTCCCGCTCGAGGTCGCCGCCTCGGCGCTCGTGATCGTCGGCGCGCTCATGGTGTCTCAGATCAGCCAGATCGACTGGACCGACTTCTCGGTCGCCCTGCCGGTGTTCCTGACGATCATCACCATGCCGCTGACCTACTCGATCGCGAACGGCATCGGCGTCGGCTTCGTCAGCTGGGTTGTCGTGCGGGCGTTCGCGGGCAGGGCGCGCACGATCAGCCCGCTGCTCTGGATCGTCGCGGCGGGGTTCCTCGTCTACTTCGTGCGCGGCCCGATCGAGGCGCTGATCGGCTAGGCGTCCACCGGGACGTCACGACGTGCCGCTCGGCGTTCCGGGCGCGCGGCACGTCGTGAGGCCTCGTGCGGCGATCCGCTCCGCAGTACGCTGACCGGCAGCAGGCGGCGACGGCGCCGCCTGCCCACCCCGAGGAGGCGCGTCATGCCCCGCATCACCCCCACGCTCTGGTTCGGTCGTGACGTCGAGACCGCAGCGGACTTCTACGTCACCCTGTTCCCGTCGTCGCGCGTCACCGACGTGTCGCGCTATCCCGACGACTTCCCCGACGCAGCCACGGCCGGTCAGGCCCTCGTCGTCGACCTCGAACTCGACGGCCAGCCCTACCGCCTGCTGAACGGCGGCGACGGAGGGCCGAGGCCGACCGAGGCCACGTCGTTCTCGATCTCGGTCGAGTCCCAGGACGAGCTCGACCACTACTGGGACGCCTTCGCGGCCGACGGCGGACAGGAGGGGCGGTGCGGCTGGGTGACGGACCGCTGGGGCTTCTCCTGGCAGGTCGTCCCGTCGGTGATGGACCGCTACCTCGGCGGGCCCGACCCCGAGGGCGCCGCCCGGGCCATGACCGCGATGATGGGCATGACGCGGTTGGTCATCGCCGAGCTGGCGGCGGCCTACGAGGGGTAATCGGCGCGCTCGCCCGCGCCGCGCCTCCTCGTCACCAGTCGTGGACGGTCCCGTCCGCCAGACGGTTGTAGGGCAGGTAGGCCTGCGCGTACGGGAACGCCGCGGCGGCCCGCTCGTCCAGCTCGACCCCGATGCCGGGCTGCTCACCCGGGTGCAGCATGCCGTCCTCGAACGTGAAGCTCTGCTCGAAGACCTCGTCCGTCCTCGCGCCGTGCTTCATGTACTCCTGGATGCCGAAGTTGTGGATCGCGAGTCCGAGGTGCATCGCGGCCGCCATGCCGACCGGTGAGATGTCGGTCGGACCGTGCATGCCCGACTTGATCTGGTACTGCGAGGCGTACTCGAGCACCTTCTTGAGGTGGGTGATGCCGCCCGTGTGCGTGACGGCGCTGCGGACGTAGTCGATCAGCTGCTCGCGGATGATCTGCTGGTAGTCCCACACGGTGTTGAAGATCTCGCCGATGGCCAGCGGGGTCGTCGTGTGCTGCCGGACGAGTCGCAGGGCCTCGGGGTTCTCGGCCGGGGTGACGTCCTCGAGCCAGAAGAGGTCGAAGGGCTCCAGGCTCTTGCCGAGTCTCGCCGCCTGGATCGGCGTCATGCGGTGGTGACCGTCGTGCAGCAGGGGGATCTCGGGGCCGAACTCGTTCCGCACCGCCTCGAACACGGTGGGCACGTGCCGCAGGTACGAGCGGGTGTCCCAGTCCTCCTCGTTCGGCAAGGCCCCGCGTTGGGCGGGCTCGTGGTCGTAGCGCACGCCGCTGTTGGCGTCGAAGGTGGCGTTCGAGGCGATGCCGTAGATCGACTTCAGGCCGGGCACCCCGGTCTGCACGCGGATGGCTTTGTAGCCCTGTTCCTGGTGGTCTCGGACGCTGTCGAAGAGCTCCTCGAGGTCCTTCCCCGAGGCGTGGCCGTAGGTCAGCAACCCCGTGCGCGAGGCCCCGCCGAGCAGCTGGTAGAGGGGCAGGCCGGCGACCTTGGCCTTGATGTCCCAGAGGGCGACGTCGACCGCGGCGATGGCGGCCATCGTGACCGGCCCGCGCCGCCAGTACGCGCTGCGGTAGAGGAACTGCCAGGTGTCCTCGATGCGGGCCGGGTCGCGCCCGATCAGCAGGGGCACGACGTGTTCGGTCAGGTAGGCGACGACGGCGAGTTCGCGCCCGTTCAGGGTGGCGTCGCCGAGGCCGGTGACGCCGTCGGAGGTCGTGATCTTCAGCGTCACGAAGTTGCGGTCGGGGCTGGTGACGATCACGTCGGCTCTGTCGATGATCATGCGGTGTCCTCTGGAGCTCGCGTCCGGGTGACGTCGATGTCACCCGGGCTGGTCCCTCCACTCTGGCGCATGCGCGAGCGCGAGGCGAGCCCGTCGGGGGCACGCGCGGGCGCGAGGCGAGCCCGGGAGGCGCGGGTCAGCGCATCTCGAGCGGCACCCTGGTCGTCGGCGCGGGGAACGCGCGCTCGAGCTGCACGAACGCCTGGTCGTCGAGGTCGACGGCCAGTGCGGCCGCGTTCTCGAGGGTGTGCCCGGCCGTGCCCGCCTTGACGGCGACCATGAGGTCGGGCACGAGGCGCAGCACCCAGGCGAGGGCGAGCTGCGCCGACGAGACGCCGAGATCGGTCGCGACCTGCTCGAGCACGGGGTGACCGAGCAGTTCGCCGCCGTCGACGGGGGAGTACGAGGTGAGCGGCACGCCGTGCTCCCGCGCCCAGGGCAGCAGGTCGAACTCGGGTCCGCGACGGGCCAGGTTGTACAGGACCTGGTTCGTCTGGACGTTCTCGCCACCGGGCACCGAGAGCAGCTCGTGCAGGTCCTCGACGTCGAAGTTGCTGACGCCCCAGCCTCCGATCGCGCCCTCGGCGACCAGCGCCTCCAGGGCCTCGACGGTCTCGGCGAGCGGGTGGCGCCCCCGCCAGTGAAGCAGGTAGAGGTCGAGGCGGTCGGTGCCCAGGCGCCCGAGGCTGGCGTGGCAGGCCTCGACCGTGCCCCGGCGCGAGGCGTTGCCCGGCAGCACCTTGCTCACCAGGAACACCTCGTCGCGCCGGCCCGCGATCGCCTCGCCGACCAGCTGTTCGGACCGCCCGCCGCCGTACATCTCGGCGGTGTCGATCATGGTCAGGCCGGCGTCGAGGCCGGCCCGCAGGGCGGCGACCTCGTCGGCGCGGCGCCGCGGGTCGTCGCCGATGTTCCAGGTGCCCTGGCCGAGGGCCGGGACGACGCGCCCGTCGGGCAGGGCGACGGCGGGATTGGTCGGTGTCGCGGGGGTGGTCATGCCCGGGGATGCTAGTCGTCGCGCGGGGAGGGTGTGACCGGGCCCGCCGTGCTCGGTCCCGTCGTGGTCGGGCCTGCCGTGGTCGGGCCCGTCGTGGTCGGGCCCACCGTGCTCGGCCCCGTCGTGACCTCGCGGGCCAGCAGGGTGGCCGCGGCGACGGCGGCCGGCATCACGAGCACGGCCCCGAGGGGGACGAAGAACAGGAGGTAGGTGGCGGTGCCCAGCCCCAGGGTGCGCGCCCGGTTGACGGCGAGTCCACGGCGGCGCTCGGCGAGCGAGCGGCCCCGGGCGTCGAAGGCGTACCCGGTGAGCTCGACCGCCAGGAACCATCCGCCGGTCAGGGCGCCGAGCACGGGGACGACCGTCTGGCCGAGCACCGGGACGAACCCGCCGACGAACAGGAGGACGCCCACGCCGGCCGTGGCCAGCAGCAGTCGGAGCGAGTCGCCGGCACTCCGGGCGAGCCCGCGCCAGAAGCCCCGGTCGACGTCGGCCGGCGGGTCGCCCTCTCGCTCCTCGACGCGACGCCAGATGCGCTCGTAGAAGGGATCGCCGACGAGGAGCGTGACGGCGGTGAACGCGACGACCGCGAGCAGCACGGCCAGGGCCGCGACGGCCAGAGCTCCGCCGAGACGCACGAGGGTGCGGGACCACTCGGGCCACCCGTCGGCGAACGGCGTCAGGGTGCGGGCCAGGTCGTCGGCGGCGAGCCCCACGCCCACGAGGGCCGCGGCGAAGACCGCACCCACGACGAGGGCGGGCACCGCGCCCAGCAGCATGAGCCGCGGGGACGTCGCCCAGAGGCGCAGGCCCCGGCCGAGCAGGCCCACCCCGCCGAAGAACTCCCCGATCACCGACACGGGGCGAGCGTACCGAGTGCCGGAGGCGCGGGTGCGGTCGGACGACGCGTCACGGCGCGGGGGCGGCGCGTAGCGTCGACGGCGTGCCGCATCGAGGCGGCACCACCGAGAAAGGTCGTCCATGAAGTTCAGGTACCTCGGCAACAGCGGGCTCAAGGTCAGCGAGCTCACCTACGGCAACTGGCTCACCCACGGGTCCCAGGTGGAGAACGACACGGCGACGCGCTGTGTCCGAGCGGCTCTCGACGTCGGCATCAGCTCGTTCGACACGGCCGACGTCTACGCGAACACGCAGGCCGAGACGGTGCTCGGTGAGGCGCTGAAGGGCGAGCGGCGCGAGTCGCTCGAGATCTTCACCAAGGTCTACGGTCCCACCGGGCCCAAGGGCCACAACGACACGGGCCTCAGCCGCAAGCACGTCACCGAGTCGATCAACGGGTCGCTGAAGCGCTTGCAGACCGACTACGTCGACCTCTACCAGGCCCACCGGTACGACGTCGAGACGCCCCTCGAGGAGACGATGGAGACCTTCGCCGACCTGGTCCGCCAGGGCAAGGTGCTCTACATCGGGGTCTCGGAGTGGAACGCCGAGCAGCTGCGCGAGGCGCACGCCCTGGCTCGCGAGCTGAAGATCCAGCTCGTCTCGAACCAGCCCGAGTACTCCCTGCTCTGGCGCGTCATCGAGGACGAGGTCGTCCCGGCCTCGGCCGAACTCGGCATCTCGCAGATCGTCTGGTCTCCCGTCGCCCAGGGCGTCCTGACCGGCAAGTACACCGTCGGTGCCGAGCTGCCAGCGGGCAGCCGGGCCACCGACCAGAAGGGCGGAGCGGGCATGATCGAACGCTGGATGCGCGACGACGTCCTCGACGCCGTGGCCCAGCTCGAGCCGATCGCGTCCGACCTGGGGCTGACCCAGGCGCAGCTGTCGCTGGCGTGGGTGCTGTCGAACGAGAACGTCGCGTCGGCGATCATCGGGGCGTCGCGTCCCGAACAGGTCGAGTCGAACGCGAAGGCGTCGGGCGTCACCCTCGAGGCCGACGTCCTGTCGCGCATCGAGTCGATCTTCGATGGCCTCGCCGAGACGGACCCGCGCAAGACGCAGATGCCGGCCGGCCGCGAAGCCTGATCGGCCGTCGCCCGACGCGACGACGCCCCGCCACGAGATCGTGGCGGGGCGTCGTCGTGCGTCGGCTCGGCGTGCGACCGCTCAGGCCCCGGGCTCAGGCCCCGGGGACCTCGAACGTCGCGGAGATCACCGCGCGGGCCAGCGTGTGGAAGTGCAGGTTGAAGCCGAGGTAGGCCGGGCTGGCGGTCTCGTCCACCCCGATCTTCTCGACGTCGAGGGCGTGCACCGCGACGAAGTACGTGTGCGGTCCGTGGCCCTCGGGCGGTGCCGCACCGACGTAGCGGGCGAGCCCGCCGTCGTTCTTCAGCTGGAGGGCCCCCTCGGGCAGGCCCGAGCCCTGGTCGTCACCCGCACCGGAGGGCAACGACGTCGTGTCGGCGGGGAGGTCGGCCACGGCCCAGTGCCAGAAGCCCGAGCCCGTCGGGGCGTAGGGGTCGTAGACCGTCACGGCGTAGCTCTTGGTGCCCTCGGGGGCGCCGGACCAGCTCAGCTGGGGGCTGGCGTCGTCTCCGCCCGGGCCCATGATGCCGCTCACCTGCGCGCGCTGCAGCTCACCCCCGTCGGTGAGGTCCGTGCTCGAGAGCTCGAACCCGGGCACGATGCCGATGATGTCGTAGGGGTGGGTCAGGTTGGCGTCGGCCATGGCTGTCTCCTGTTCGTCGGGGATGGTCGTGACGGTGCGCCCGCCCCGAGGGGCGGGCGCACCGGGTGTGCGATCAGGCGGCGTCGAGCCGCTGGATCTCGTCGGTCGAGAGCTTGATCGACGTCGCCGTCGCCGAGTTCATGATCGTCTGCGGTCGGGTCGACCCCGGGATCGGGATGACGAGTTCGGACTTGGCGAGCTCCCAGGCGAGCGTCAGCACCTGCGGCGTGACCCGCCGGGCGTTGGCGATCTCGGCGAACACGGCGTGCTTCGTTCCGAGCTCACCGGCGTTCGTGATGCCGCCGAGGGGGCTCCACGGCAGGAACGCGATGCCCATCTCGTCGCACAGCGCGAGTTCCACCTCACTCGACCGGAACGCGGGCGAGTACTGGTTCTGCACCGACACGAGTCGGTCGTCCAGCACCTCGTTCGCTTCGCGGATCTGGTCGGGCGTGGCGTTCGAGATGCCCGCCATGCGGATGACGCCCTCGTCGAGCAGCTCCACCAGGGCGCCGATCGAGTCGGCGTAGGGCACCGCCGGGTCCGGCCGGTGGAACTGGTACAGCCCGATCGTCTCGACGCCCAGCCGCTTCGCCGAGGCCTTGGCGGCCTCCTTGAGGTAGGCCGGGTCGCCGTTCTGCGCCCACGCCCCCGCCTCGGGGCGGAGGTGTCCACCCTTCGTGGCGACGAGCACCTGGTCGGTGTCGGCGTGGTAGCTCTTCAGCGCCTTGGCGATGAGCAACTCGTTGTGCCCGACCTCGTCCTTGCCCGCCTGGTGGTAGGCGTCGGCCGTGTCGATCAGGGTGATGCCCTGCTCGAGTGCGGCGTGGATGGTCGCGATGCCCTGCTTCTCGTCGGGTCGGCCCTCGATCGACAGGGGCATGCCGCCCAGGCCGATCGCACTGACCGTCACGTCTCCGATTGTCCTGGTCTTCATGTCGTCCTCCGGTTCACCACGCGTAGTCCTCGGGCGACGTCTCGTGCCCGGGGAAGATCTCGTCCAGCCGCGCCAGCGCGGCCTCGTCCAGCTCGACGTCGACGGCGGCGACCGCCGACTCCAGTTGCGCCATGGTCCGTGGGCCCGTGATCGGCCCGGTGACGCCCGGCTGGTGCAGCAGCCAGGCGAGGGCGACCTCGCCGGGCGCGTGGCCCAACTCGCGGGCGAACGCCTCGTAGGCCTCGAGCTGGTCGCGGTGTTCGGCGACGTACTCCGCGCTCCGCCCCTCGAGTCGTCGTGAGCCCTCTTCGGTCTTCTCGATGACGCCGCCGAGCAGACCGCCGTTGAGCGGCGACCACGGGATCATCCCGAGACCGTAGTGACGGGCGGCGGGCAGGGTCTCGCGCTCGACGTCCCGCACGATCAGGTTGTAGATCGACTGTTCGCTCACGAGGCCGCTGAAGTGACGTGCCTTGGCGGCTTCCTCGGCCTGCGCGATGTGCCAGCCGGCGAAGTTGCTGCTGCCGACGTAGAGGACCTTGCCCTGCTGGACCGCGACCTCCATCGCCTGCCAGATCTCGTCCCACGGCGTCTCGCGATCGACGTGGTGGAACTGGTAGAGGTCGATGTGGTCGGTCTGCAGACGCGTCAGGCTCGCGTCGAGCGCTCGACGGATGTTCAGGGCGCTGAGCTTGCCGTCGTTGGGCCAGTCGCCCATGTCGCCGTACAGCTTCGTGGCGAGGACGGTCTTCTCCCGTCGCCCGCCCCCACGGGCGAACCACCGACCGATGATCTGCTCGGTGATGCCTTCGCCCTTCTCCCAGCCGTAGACGTTGGCCGTGTCGAAGAAGTTGACGCCGAGCTCGTGGGCCCGGTCCATGATCGCGTGGGAGTCGTCTTCCGTGGTCTGGGGCCCGAAGTTCATCGTGCCGAGGACGGCCCGTGAGACGGACAACCCTGTGCGTCCGAGGTGTGTGTAATCCATGTTCCCTGGCTACCCCCTCCCGGGCCGTGCTGCTCACAGGAACGCCCCCTAACGTCGCCGTCATGGACGAGCAGCCCGAGAGCCCGGACGGCGTGCCCCTCGACGAGCGTCGCGGGGCCGGTCCGCACCGCGGTGCTCGGCGCCGTGCCCTGCGCGACGGTCACGCGAGGATGCGCCTGAGGCTCGACGCGCACCCTCGGCTCCGGTTGCTCTACAAGATCGGCGTCGGGGTGCTCGGAGCCCTGATCGTCGTCGTCGGCCTCATCCTGGTCCCGCTGCCCGGACCCGGTTGGCTCGTCGTCTTCCTCGGGGTCGCCGTGCTGGGTACGGAGTTCCCGGCCGCCCACCGCATCACCCTGTGGGTGCGTCGACTCGTCGGCCGCGCCCGTCTCCGGTGGCGGGCGTGGCGGGTCGCCCGGTCGGCGCGGCGGGCGTCGACCGTGAAGCCCTCGGCCGCCCCGTCGCGGTGAAGCACAGGGCCCACACGGTCCCGGCGGCCGTCGACCGGACGTCCAGCGCACGTTCGGTAAAATCGCCGTCGTGACGCCCAGCCCCGCCTCCGCCACGCCCTACGAGGTGCTCGGCGTGCCGTCGACGGCGTCGACCGACGACCTCCGTCGCGCCTATCGACGGCTGGCCCGCCAGACCCACCCCGACCTCGGCGGCACCGCCCAGGCGTTCCGCGACGTGCAGCACGCGTGGCAGCAGGTGGGCACGCCCGAGGCCCGCGCCTCCTACGACCAGGGGTCGGCGTCCCGGAGCACCGCCCCCTCGGGCAGCGCGCGGTCCGCGGGCTCGAGTGCCCCCGGCTGGTCACCCCCGCCCCGGGAGCCGGCTCGCACCGATTCGAAGCCCAAGGCCCGGGTGCACGGCCACCCCGGTGGTGCGAACCGCGAGCGGTACCTCGGCCTGATGCGCGAGTGGGTCGGTCGGGGAGTCCCGCTCGACGATCCGTACGACGAGCGCCTCGTCCGGAGCGCGCCTCCCGAGATCCGTCACGTGCTCGCCGACGCGATGGCCGAAGAGGCCACCGTCGCGGCCGTCACCGACCTCGGCATCGGTTTCACCATCTGGAGCGACGTCGACGCGGGGGTCGAGGGCAAGCTCGACCACGTCGTGCTGGGGCCGTCGGGCCTCTTCGCCATCCAGTCCTCCGACTGGGGCAGCGAGGTGCAGGTGTCGCGGGGCGAGCTCGTCGGCAGGGGCATCCCCGCCGACGAGGAGCCCGTCCGCGACCTCACGCGTCAGGCCCGCGCCGTGCGACGGGAGACCCGCGTGTCGTTCACGGCCCAGTTGATCGTGGTGCCCGACGACGACTTCGGGCCCGCCCTCGAGAAGGTCGGGCGTCGTGCCGGGGGCACCTGGGTCGTGCGTCGCTCGCTGCTGCCGCAGGTCCTGCGTCACGGTCCCGAGCTCGGCGACCGCACGAGCATCTCGGACGTCTTCGAGGTCCGGGCCCGGCTGCAGCAGGCCATCCGGTTCGTCTGACCGGGGCTGGCGCCCGGGCCCGGCAGGGTCCACGCTAGGGGCGAGACGTCGGCGTCCGTCGGCCGTCCCGCGTCAGAGAGGGGCCACCCGTGTTCCGTCCTCGGTCCGGCTACTCCGGGTTCAGCGTCGACGACGTGGCGGCCGCCACGTCCTTCTACCGCGACGTCCTCGGCCTCGAGATCGAGGTCCTCGTCGACGGTCAGATGTTCCGGCTCCGCCTCCCGGGAGGCGCGGCGTGGGTGTTCGTCTACGGCAAGCCCGACCACGCCCCCGCCTCGTACACCGTCCTCAACCTCGTCGTCGACGACCTCGACGCCGCCCTCGACGCGCTGGCCGAGCGGGGCCTCGAACCGCTCCACCTCGGCGGGTACTCCGACGAGCGGGGCGTCATGCGGGGGCGCAGCGTCGACCTGGGCCCCGACATCGCCTGGTTCACCGACCCGGCGGGCAACGTCTTCTCCGTCCAGCAGCCCTGATCGCCCGGTCCGACGCGCGAGCCGGGGAGGCGCGGTGCCGGACCCGGGGGAGGGCTGGCCCGACATCGGGTTCCGGGCCAGCCCCAGGTGTCCCTTCGGAACTGCCGCACCCATCGGTTTGGTCGCCCGCCACCGCGTCGACCGGTCGACGTGACGTCGTGCGCACGACGCGGCCACCGCCTCCTCGTCCCTGTGGCAAGCTCGACCGTGTGAACACGCACGAGCCCGCGGACGGCTGGGTCGAGGCCCCCGACGGGCGTCGGTTCTGGGGCCGTGCCGGTGCCGCGGGCCTGCTCGTCCTCGACCAGGACGACCGGGTGCTGTTGCAGCACCGGGCCGACTGGAGCCACTTCGGCGGCACCTGGGGGCTCCCCGGCGGAGCCCGCCACCACGACGAGAGCGCGGTCCAGGGCGCTCTGCGCGAGAGCGGCGAAGAGGCGGCCGTGCCGGCCGACGCGCTGCGCCTGCTGTTCGCCGCCGAGCTCGACCTCGGCTTCTGGTCGTACACGACCGTCGTGGCCCGGGCCGTGCGCCCGTTCGAGCCCGTCGTCTCGGACGCCGAGAGCATCGCCCTGAGCTGGGTGCCCGTCGACGAGGTGGCCGACCTCCCGCTCCATCCCGGATTTGCCGCGTCGTGGCCGAGGCTCCGATCCGAACTCGGGGGCCGGGTGCACGTCGTCGTCGACGTTGCGAACGTCCTCGGCTCACGTCCCGACGGATGGTGGCGCGATCGGGTCGGTGCCACGACCCGATTCCTGGAGTCCCTCTCGCGGGGTGCCCGGGACGGAGTGGCCGAGGCGCTCGTCGCACCCGGTGGCGGCGGGACCCCCGCGGCGACGGGTCGGCCGGACGCCGACGACTCGCCGACGGACGCCGCGGCGTTCGCGGACGGCTCCACCGGCGAGCCTCCCGGCGCGCCCACCTGGCGGTGGCCGGACGTGACGGCCGTGGTCGAGGGCGAGGCCCGTGCCGTCGGTGGATCGTTCCCCGGCCTGACCGTCGTCCGGGCCGAGGCCGACGGCGACTCGGCGATCGTGGCCCGCGTGCACGACCTGCGGGACGTGTCCGGCGTGCCGCCGCGCGTCGTCGTCGTCACCGCCGACCGGGGCCTCGCCGACCGGGTCCAAGCCCTCGGGGCCACCCTCGTGCGTCCAGGCGCCCTCCGCCGCGCGGTCGGCCTCGACTGACACGGGCGAACGGCCCGCTCCACCGGTCGGTGGAGCGGGCCGTTCGCGTCCGGTCCCGGGTCAGGCGGCGGGGCCGTCGCCCAGCGTGACGGTCGCGGTGTGGGACGCGCCCGTCGTGTCGGTCCAGGTGACCGAGACCTGGTCACCCGAGTCGTGCGCCTGGATCGCGGCGGTGAGTGCGGACGCGTCCGCCACGGCCGTGCCGTCGATCGCGGTGATCACGTCCCCGGCGACCAGGCCGGCCGACGCCGCCGCGCTGCCCTCGACCGTGCCGGCGATCGTGACGCCGCCCGCGGTGCCGGTCGCCGTGCTCGAGATCTGCGCGCCGAGGAAGGCGGGCAGGCCGATCTGCACGGTCGGGCTCCCCGTGCCCGACTGGATCTGCTTGGCGATGGCCAGGGCGTGGTCGATCGGGATGGCGTAGCCGGTCACCGTCGACGATCCCTGCGAGGCGGCCGTCACGATGCCGACGACGTCGCCGTCACCGTCGCGGAGGGGACCGCCGGAGTCGCCCGACACCACGTCCGCATCGACCTCGATGAGACCGGACAGCGACTCGGTCCCCGATCCGGACTCGCTCTGCACCGTGATCGACTGGTCCGTGGCGAGGACGGTGCCCTGGGCGGTGACGAGGTCGCCCGTGCCCTCGGCGTTGCCCGTCGAGTGGACGACGTCCCCTGTTGCGACGTCGCCGGACGCGTCGAAGCTCACCGGGGTGAGGCCCGTCGCGTCCTGCAGCTTCAGCACGGCCACGTCGTTCGTGGCATCCGTGCCGACGACGTCGGCCGTGTAGGTCGTACCGGTCGACTCGACGGTCACCTGGATGCTGGTCGCGCCCTGCACGACGTGGTTGTTCGTCAGGATGAGCCCTCCGGAGGTCAGGATCATGCCCGTGCCGGCGGATTTGTACGAGGCGTCGTAGTTCAGCGTCGACACGATGGTCACGACGCCGGCCGTCTCCTCGGCGGTGGCCGCGGTGGCGCTGGTCTGGGTCGAGGTGCCCTGCGACGAACCGTCCTGCGACGACCCGTCCTGGGGGCTCGAACCCCCGAAGGGCGATGCCGGGTCGCTCGATCCACCTCCCGGCCGCGTGAGCTGGGGGAGCAGCTCGAGCGCCTGGCGTTCGCTCGCCGCCTGGGCCGCCGCGGTGCCGGCGGAGCGACCGGCGGCGTAGGCGCCGCCGCCCGCCGCACCCGCGACGATGACGACGGCGGCGGCCGCGCCGGTGAGGGCGAGCCACTTCTTCGAGCGGCGCGGCTTCGGGGCGCCGCCGAAGGCCGGGGGCACCGTGCCGTCAGCGCCGTCGCCACCCCGCACCGTCGACGCGCCGGCCGCCGCGTCGTAGGCCTGGTGGGCGTCGTCGCGGGCCATCCAGGTGAGAGCCGCCGACGCGTAGCGTGCGTCCGACGCGCCGGTGACGTGGGGGAGCGTGTGGGCCTCGGCGGGCTGCTCGACGCCCTCGCCGGCAGGCGGGGCGGTCGACGGGGAGGGCGTCACGGGCGTGGCGTCGTTCGGGGTGCCGGTCGTGTTGTCGCCGTCTCGGTCGTTCATGGTGTGCCTCCTGTGGCGGTGGTGGTGACGTGGGGTCCATGGAACGGCGTGACCCCAAGAGATCCCTATGACCGGACCGTGAGGCGGTGGGGAGTCCCATGAGGAGGCGCGGTGAAGGGAGCCGAGATCGCCTCACCATCGCGCGCACCGCCGTCCGCGGGGTCGGTCCCCGAAATCGGTTCCCGACGAGGGTCGGAGTTCCGATACGCTGGGACGCCAAAGGAGGTCCACGATGGCAGAGCCCGCCAACCCGGCACCCGGCGAGCAGGACCGCGCTCCCGGCGCCCCTCGCGAGGTCGACACGACCCTCAGCTTCAACGAAGAGTTCCAGGCGCAACTGGCCGCTCTCGAGAGCGGCGTGTCCACCGACGAGCGTGACGCCGTCGCCGCACTGCCTTCGGGCTCCGCGCTGCTCGTGGTCCGTCGTGGCCCCAACATCGGCGCCCGGTTCCTCCTCGACTCGGACGTCACGGTCGCCGGACGTCACCCCGAGGCCGGCATCTTCCTCGACGACGTCACGGTCAGCCGCAAGCACGCCGAGTTCCGTCGCGAGGGCAGCACCTTCAGCGTGCGCGATCTCGGGTCGCTGAACGGCACCTACTTCGACGGCGTCCGCATCGACGAGGCCCGGCTCTCCGACGGAGCCGAGGTCCAGGTCGGCAAGTTCCGCCTCACGTTCTACGCATCGCGGGTCGACCTCGCGAACCTGGCGATCAAGTAGTCGTGCCCCGCACCGCCACCGCCCGGTCGTCGCAGACCGGGCCGTCCGACCTGCTGACGATCGGGCAGGTCCTCTCACGGCTCAAGCCCGAGTTCCCCGACCTGTCGAACAGCAAGCTGCGCTTCCTCGAAGAGCGCGAGTTGGTCACCCCGGTGCGCACCCCGTCCGGCTACCGCAAGTTCTCCCCAGCGGACGTCGAGCGACTCCGCTTCATCCTCGGTCTGCAGCGCGACCACTACCTGCCGCTCAAGGTCATCAGACAACACCTCGCCGACCTCGACGCGGGCCGGCCTGCGTCCCTCCCGTCCGGGGCGGCGCCCGTCTCGATCCTGACCCACGGTCGGCGACTCGGTCGCGACGAGTTGCTCCGCGAGACCGGCGCCACGCCTGCCCTGCTCGACGAGGCCGTCTCCGCGTCTCTCCTCCCGTCGGCGGGGCACTACGGCGACGAGTCGATCTCGGTGTTGTCGGCCCTGGTCGAGCTGGGCAGGTCGGGCATCGAGCCTCGTCACCTCCGGACGGTCCGGGCCTCGGTCGACCGCGAGCTCGGCCTCATCGAGACGGCCCTCGCGCCACTCGCCCGGAAGCACGACGCGGCCTCCCGGGCGCGGGTCGCCGAGCTCTCGCGTGAGCTCGCGGCGCAGGTCGACGTCGTCCGGTCGGGGCTCGTCCGCTCGGCTCTCGGGCGACTCGACGCCTAGACGTCTGCCCTCCGGGCGAATATCCTCGACACGCCGACCCGTCGATGCGAATGTCGCCCAGGCAGCTCCCCGTTGTGGGTACCGTGAGTCCTGTACAACCATCAACCCGATGTTGAACGTTGAGCTCCGGAAGTAGAACGTGGAAGGCAACAGCATGAGTGAGTCAGGTTCCTCCGAGGAATCCCGCTACGAGCTGGGTCTGCTCTTCACCGACGGCCTGCCCGAGCACGACGCCGACAGCGGCTACCGCGGTACGGTCGCGGCCAAGGCCGCCGGCATCAGCTACCGCCAGCTCGACTACTGGGCCCGCACCGAACTCGTCGAGCCGACCATCCGCGGCGCGGCCGGCTCCGGTTCGCAACGCCTCTACGGGTTCCGCGACATCCTCGTCCTCAAACTCGTCAAGCGCCTCCTCGACACGGGCATCTCGCTCCAGCAGATCCGCACGGCCGTCAACCAGCTCCGTGAGGCCGGGGTGAACGACCTCGCCCAGACGACCCTGATGAGCGACGGTGCGAGCGTCTACCTGTGCACGTCGGACGACGAGGTCATCGACCTCGTCAGCCGCGGTCAGGGCGTGTTCGGCATCGCCGTGGGCAAGGTCCTCCGCGAGGTCGAGTCGAGTCTCGTCGAGATCGACAGCACCCCCGCCGCCGATCCCTCCGACGAGCTCGCGGCGCGACGCGGCACCCGAGCCAGCTGACCACACCTCGACCGCGAGTGGCGGTCGAGCACGACGAAGGCCCCGCACGAGATCGTGCGGGGCCTTCGTCGTGTGCAGCTGGGACCGGAGGTCAGCGGGCGGCAGGCTCGGCGTAGTCGCCGATCTTGGCCGTCCGCATGATGCGTTCGAGGAGCTGGTCGAAGTTGCGGGCCATCTCCTGGGCGCTCTCACCGGGCCAGGCGTGCAGCGGCTTGGCGGCACCCTGTGCCTGTTGCAGCGACGTACGCTCGGGCAGCTGGGGTGACAGGACGAGGGGGCCGAACATGTCGCGCAGCTCCTTGATGCGGAACTGGTGCTCGAGGGACTGAACCCGGGCCCGGTTGACGATGATGCCGAGGGGCTGGAGGCGCGGTGACAGGCCTCGACGGATCTCCTCGATCGCCCGGAGCGCCCGGTCGGCGGCGGCCACGCTGAACAGACCCGGTTCGGTGACGACCGTCACGCGGTCGGATGCGGCCCAGGCCGTGCGCGTGAGGGCGTTGAGCGACGGGGCGCAGTCGATCAGGACGAGGTCGTAGTCGGCCTCGACGTTGGCGAGGGCCTCTTCGAGCTTCCAGATGTCGCGGATCGACGGGTGCGGACCGTCGAAGTTGATGGCCGACGGGCTGCCGATCATGACGTCGACCTTGCCCTGGCGGCCCTTGGTCCACCCGCTGGGGGCGATCGCCGCCCGGACCGTCTTCTCTTTGGGCGACGCGAGGACGTCCGCGACGTTGAGGTGGCCCGAGACCGTGATGTCGAGGCCGGTCGAGACGTCGGACTGGGGATCGAGGTCGACGACGAGGGTCCTGAGACCTTTGGCGAAGGCGGCCGACGTGAGTCCGAGCGTCACCGTCGTCTTGCCGACGCCCCCTTTGAGAGAGCTGACGCTGAGTACATGCACGACACAGACGATACCTTCACTACTGTTGAATCACCCAACAGCCACGTCGATGCGGCGTGCGTCGGCTTCTGCGAAGCGACAGCACCAGCCCACCCGTCGTCGTTACGGTGTCGCGACCCGTCGTCCGCACCACACCCCGACCCACCCCAGGAGGCGCGCCGTGAGCGTGAGACCCATCCGCCTGTTCGGCGATCCCGTCCTTCGATCGGCGTCCGACCCCGTGACGGTCGGCGATCCTCGGCTCGCGTCCCTGGTCGAGGACCTCCTCGACACCGTTCGCGAGCCGGGACGAGCCGGGGTCGCGGCCGCCCAGATCGGCGTGTCGCTCCGAGCCTTCAGCTACAACGTCGACGGTGAGGTCGGATACGTCCTCAACCCCGTCGTCGTCGAGGTGTCCGGAGAGAAGACCCTCGTCGACGAGGGGTGCCTCTCGGTGCCGGGGTTCTGGTTCCCCACCCCCCGCTACGAGTACGCCCGTGTCGTAGGGGTCGACCTCGACGGCCAGGAGGTCGTGCTCGAGGGCACCGGACTCATGGCCCAGGCCCTCCAGCACGAGACGGACCACCTCGACGGGACGCTCTACGTGCTCACCCTCGAACCCGAGACGAAGCGCGAGGCCATGCGAGAGATCCGCGCCGCCGACTGGTGGCGCGCCTGATCACCGTCCCCGGGCGGTGACCGTGCGCACCGACTCGGTGTCGGGGTGGGCGGTGTAGATGTCGGCGATCTGCTGGGCGAAGTCGTTCAGCACGACGGCACGCTTGACGCTCATCTTGGGCGTGAGATGCCCGCCGGCCTCGGTGAACTCGACCGGCAGGATCTCGAACTTGCGGATCGACTCGGCGCGCGACACGGCGGCGTTCGCACCGTCGACGGCTCGTTGGACCTCGGCGCGGACCTTGGGGTGCCGGGCGGCCTCGGCCAACGGCATGTCGGCGGCCTCACCGGCGTTGTTCAACCACACCGGCAGCATCTCCGTGTCGAGGGTGACGAGGGCCGCGACGAACGGCCGCTGGTCGCCCACGACGACGACCTGGCCGACCAGCGGATTGGCCCTGATCGGGTCCTCGAGGGCCGCAGGGGAGACGTTCTTGCCTCCGGCGGTGACGATGATCTCCTTCTTGCGACCGGTGATAGTCAGGTAACCGTCGGCGTCGAGCGAGCCGAGATCGCCGGTGCGGAACCAGCCGTCGTCGAGGACCTCGGCCGTGGCCTCGTCGGCCTTCCAGTACCCCGCGAAGACGTTGACGCCCTTGACGAGCACTTCTCCGTCGGCGGCGATCGTGATGCCGACGCCGGGGAGTGCCGGGCCCACCGTTCCGATCTTGAACTTGGAGACGAGGTTAACGGCCGCAGGCGCCGTGGTCTCCGTCAGTCCGTATCCCTCGAGGATGCGGATGTCTAGACTCCGGAAGAAGTGACCGAGTCGCGTGCCGAGCGGAGCCGAACCCGAGACGGCGTAGCTGATGTTGCCGCCCATGGCCTTCTTGAGCTTGCTGTAGACCAGGCGGTCGAACAGTGCGAAGCGGAGCTTGAGTCCCAGGGGCACGGTGCCCTCGTCGAGCGCGCGACTGTGGGCGATCGCGACGGCCACGGCCTGCCGGAAGATGCCGCCCTTGCCCCCGGCCTCGGCTTTCTGCTCGGCCGAGTTGTAGACCTTCTCGAAGACGCGGGGGACCGCGAGCAGGAAGCTCGGCTTGAAGGAGGCCAGCGACGGTAGCAACTGCTTGGTGTCCGCCTGGTGCCCCACCTTCACGCCGGCGTGGACCGACATCACGGCGATGAAGCGCGCGAAGACGTGCGCGGTCGTCACGAACAAGAGGGTGGAGGAGCCGGGTGCCACGACGTCGCTCATGGCGACGGCGGCGTTCCGGCTCGTCTCGACGAAGTTGGCGTGGGTGAGCACGCAGCCTTTGGGGCGGCCGGTGGTGCCCGACGTGTAGATGATCGTCGCGACGTCCCCGGCGACGGCCGCGCTCCGGCGGCGTTCGAGTTCGTCGTCGGAGACGTCGACACCGGACGCGGCCAGCTTGTCGAGGTCTCCGAGGTCGACCTGCCAGACCCGTGTCACGGCAGGCAACTCGGGGTGCACCTCGTCGAACCGCGAGAAGTGGTCCGCGGTCTCGACGATGACGGCCACGGCCTCGGAGTCGCTGAGGTTCCAGTGGACCTGTGCCGGCGACGACGTCTCGTAGACGGGGACGAGCAGGGCGCCTGCGAACCAGGTCGCGAAGTCGATGAGCGTCCACTCGTAGCGCGTGCGGCACATCAGGCCGATCTTGTCGCCCGGTTCGACGCCCGCGGCGATCAGGCCCTTCGCGAGTGCGCGCACCTGCTCGAGGAACCGAGCTGCCGTGATGTCGCGCCAGCCACCTCGTCCGTCCGGCACGGAGAAGAGTGGTTCGTCGGGCGTGGCCGCCGCCCGCGCGAGCAACAGGTCGGTGGCGTTCGCGGACGGGTCGGCGGGGACGGCGGGGGGGACGATGTGTTCGTTCACGGCAGCTCCTTCGGTACCGAACGATGGTCCGACCACCCTAACGCGGCCTCGCAGGAGCGGGTGCCCGAGGTGGAGGGTCGTCGAGGATAGACTCGATCCTCGTGCAGGCAATCGGAATCGACATCGGTGGGACGAAGATCGCGGGCGGGGTGGTCACCGAGTTCGGCGAGATCGTCGACGAAGAGCGCGTGGCGACGCCCGCGGGCGACGCGGGCGCGATCGTCGACGCGGTCGTCGAGATGGTCACCTCCTTGCAGGCACGCCACCCCGACGTCGCCGCCGCCGGTGTCGCGGCGCCCGGCTTCATCGACGCCGCACAGTCGACCGTGTACTACACGCCCAACATCGCGTGGCGCAACGAGCCCCTCCGGGCCCGGCTGTCCGAACGGCTCGACCTGCACATCACCATCGACAACGACGCCAACGCCGCCGGCTGGGCCGAGTTCCGGTTCGGGGCCGGTCGTCTCGCCAGCGACATGACCATGCTCACCATCGGCACGGGGGTGGGCGGTGCCATCGTGGCGCAGGACCGCCTCCTGCGCGGAGGATTCGGCACGGGTGGCGAACTCGGCCACATGCGCATCGTGCCCGACGGTCTGCCCTGCGGCTGCGGGGCCCGTGGGTGCATCGAGCAGTACGGCTCGGGGCGCGCACTGCTGCGCATCGCCGGTGAGGTGGCCGACGAGGGCGGCCTCGGCCGCGGTCTCGCGGACGTCCGCACGGCGAAAGGCGGCGAGCTCTCCGGTCACGACGTCAGCTTGTTGCTGCAGTCCGGTGACGACGGTGCCGTCGAGGCCCTGCGCCGCCTCGGGACCTGGCTCGGACAAGCCGCCGCGTCGCTGAGTGCGATCCTCGATCCGCAGGTGTTCGTCTTCGGCGGCGGGGTCGCGCAATCGGGCGAACTGCTGCTGGCACCCGTCCGCGCGGCCTACCTCGAGCACCTGCCCGCTCGCGGTTACCACCCCGAGCCCGAGTTCGTGATCGCCGAGCTGGTGAACGACGCGGGGGTCGTGGGCGCCGCCGACCTCGCCCGCCTCCACGCCGGCGACCGCTAGACTCTCGACGCCCCGACGAGAGGAGCACCGATGCTCTACTGGTTCCTGAAGACGATGGTCGCGAGTCCGCTCGTCCTGTCGATCTTCCGACCGTGGGTCAGCGGTCGTGAGCACGTCCCGGCCTCGGGTGCCGTCATCTTCGCGAGCAACCACCTCTCGTTCGTCGACTCGATCTTCCTGCCGCTCGCCCTCGATCGGCGCATCTCCTTCCTCGCCAAGAGCGACTACTTCACCGGCAAGGGCGTCAAGGGGTGGGCCATCCGACTGTTCTTCACGGCCACGGGTCAGCTCTCCATCGACCGGTCCGGGGGCAAGGCCTCCGAGGCGTCGCTGGCGACGGGCCTGTCCGTCCTCCGTCGCGGCGAGCAACTCGGCATCTACCCCGAGGGCACCCGCAGCCCCGACGGCAAGCTGTACCGCGGTCGGACGGGCGTGGCGCGCATGATCCTCGAGGGTCACGTGCCCGTGATCCCCGTCGCCATGATCGGAACCGAGAAGGTGATGAAGACCGGTACCAAGATCCCTCGCCTGCACCGGGTCGGGATCGTGTTCGGTGAACCCCTCGACTTCAGCCGCTTCGAGGGCATGGAAGGCGACCGCTTCATCCTGCGGTCCATCACCGACGAGATCATGTACGAGCTCAACGCCCTCAGTGGCCAGCAGTACAGCGACGTCTACGCGACCAGCGTCAAAGAGAAGCGCCCGACCCTTTCGCGGTAGGCTCGCCTGTCGAGGTCGTTCGGCCTCGAGACCGTCAAGTGGCAAGGAAGACCGTGGCCCAGCTCACCGAACCGTTCGTCGTCACCGATCCCGACGTGATCGACGGTCTCGACCATTGGCGCACGCTCCCCATCAAGCAGCAGCCCACCTGGCACGACGGTGCAGCCGTCGAGGCCGCCTCGGCCGAGCTGTCCACCCTGCCTCCGCTCGTCTTCGCCGGCGAGGTCGACACGTTGCGTACCAGGCTGGCGTCGGCGGCCCGGGGCGAGGCGTTCCTGCTGCAGGGTGGTGACTGCGCCGAGACCTTCGCGGGAGCGACCGCGGACCAGATCCGCGACCGCGTCAAGACCATCCTGCAGATGGCCGTCGTCCTCACGTACGGCGCGTCCGTCCCCGTGATCAAGATGGGCCGCATGGCCGGCCAGTTCGCCAAGCCGCGCTCGAGCGACACCGAGACCCGGGACGGCGTCACCCTGCCGGCCTACCGCGGTGACATCGTGAACGGCTACGACTTCACCCCCGAGTCCCGACGTGCGGATGCCTCGCGGCTCGTGAAGGGCTACCACACTTCCGCCTCGACCATCAATCTGATCCGGGCCTTCACGCAAGGCGGGTTCGCCGACCTCCGCCAGGTGCACAGCTGGAACCAGGGCTTCGCCCGCAACCCGGCCAACGCCGAGTACGAGCACCTCGCCCGTGAGATCGACAAGGCGATCCGGTTCATGGAGGCGGCGGGGGCCGACTTCGACGAACTCAAGCGCGTCGAGTTCTACACGAGCCACGAGGGCTTGCTCATGGACTACGAGCGCCCCCTGACCCGCATCGACTCGCGCACGGGTACGCCGTACGTGCTGTCGTCGCACTTCGTGTGGATCGGCGAGCGGACCCGCGACCTCGACGGTGCCCACGTCGACTTCCTCTCCCGGGTGCGCAACCCGATCGGCGTCAAGCTCGGCCCGACGACGACGGCCGACGACATGTTGCGCCTCATCGACAAGCTCGATCCCGAGCGTGAGCCCGGGCGCCTGACCTTCATCACCCGCATGGGGGCAGGCACCATCCGGGATGCCCTGCCTCCCCTCCTCGAGGCCATCAAGAAGGCCGACGCGACGCCCCTGTGGGTCAGCGATCCGATGCACGGCAACGGTCTGACGACGCCCACGGGCTACAAGACCCGGCGCTTCGAAGAGATCATGGACGAGGTCAAGGGGTTCTTCGAGGCACACCGTGCCGCGGGCACCCACCCGGGCGGAATCCACATCGAGCTGACCGGCGACGACGTCACCGAGTGCCTGGGTGGTTCCGAGCACATCGACGAGGCGACGCTCGCCACCCGCTACGAGTCGCTCTGCGACCCCCGCCTCAACCACATGCAGTCGCTCGAACTGGCCTTCCTGGTGGCCGAGGAACTCGCGGCCGACTGAGCCCGGTCGACACGGCGACGGCCCCGGGACCCTCGGTCCCGGGGCCGTCGCCCTGTCGGTGCCCTCGACCTCAGAGCTCGTCGGTGCCCTCGGCCTCAGGGGAGGCCGGGACTCATTCCACCCGGTACGTGAGCGTGATCGTCGCACCCTTGGTCGCGGTCAGGCCGGCGACGGGGTTCGTCTCGGTGACCGGCAGGCGGGCCTCCCAGTCGTAGAACGCACACGTGAAGGCCGTGCAGGTCGGGTAGCTCACCCGGAAGCCGAGACCCTGCAACTGGGACGTGGCCGCGTCGATGGTCTTGCCTCGGACGTCCGGGATGGTGATGGGCGGCGGGCCCTTCGACACGACGAGGTTGACCGTGTCGCCGTGTCGGAGCGGCCCCTCGGCCTGCTGTTCGTATCGGATGACCTCCCCGGAGGCGACCGCATCGCTGAATTCCGTTCCGCTCTCCACACCCGTCAACTGTGCCCCCGCGAGAGCGCCCTGCGCGTCCGCCACCGAGAGGCCCGCCACGTCCGGGACGGGGCCGAGCGAGACGGTGAGCGTCACGGGTCGTCGTTCTCCGTACTGGGCTGCTCCGGCGAGATCGACCGGCGTGTCCGCGTCGTCCACGCCACTGATCCCGAGGACGGTGCCGGCGGCCGACTCGTCGAACTGGCTCGACGTCGGCTGCAGCGTGAAGTCCGAGAGCGCTTCGGTGGCCGCGGTCTCGGTGTCGCCGACGACGGTCGGGACCGGGAGTTGCCGGGGCCCCTGGGAGACGACCAGGGTGATCGTGGACCCCTTCTGCACACGGGTCGTGGCGTCGGGGTCCGTGCGCGCGACCTGGCCCGAGGGCACCACCGGGGAGAAGTCCGTCTGGGGATCGGGGGCGACCACGAAGCCGGCCGACGTGAGGGCGGCCGTCGCCGCGTCCGGTGCCCGTCCTGACACGTCGGGGACGGACGCCTGCGCCCCGGGACCCGAGCCGAACCACCAGCCGGTCCCTCCGGCGAGCAGCGCGACCGCGACGACGACGGCCATGAGCACCCGTCCCCGCCGCCGACGACGGTCGGCGACGGCCGCGAGCGTCGTGGCGGCGTCGTCGGGTGCGGCCTGGACCGGCCCGGTCCGGTGTCGCGCCTTGGGCAGGATCTGCGTCTCGCCCGTGCCGCCGGACGGCAGGACGGAGGTCGCGCCCGCGGCAGGGAGCACCATCGTCCGGTTCGCGGGTGGTCCCGAGGGATCGGCCAGCACCCGTTGCACGTCGAGCAGTTGGTCGAGCAGGGCCCGGGCGTCTCTCGGTCGCTGTTCGGGGTCGCGAGCGGTCGCCCAGAGGACGAGCTCGTCCAACTCGACCGGCACGCGGGGGTTGGCGGAGCTCGGGGTGGGGACCGTGTCGTTGGCGTGCTGGTAGGCGATCTGCATGGGCTGGTCGCCCTTGTAGGGCTGCTCGCCCGTGAGCATCTCGTACATCATGATGCCGAGCGCGTAGATGTCGCTGCGGGTGTCGGCGATGCCACGGGTCACGAGCTCGGGGGAGAGGTACGCGATCGTCCCCAACAGCGCGGCACCCGTGGCGGTGTTGGCCGTCGCGGCCCGCGCCAGGCCGAAGTCGCCGATCTTGATGCGTCCGTCGTCGGCGAGGAGGACGTTCTCGGGCTTGAGGTCGCGGTGCACGATGCCCGCGCGGTGGGCGGCGGCGAGACCGGCGAGGACGGCTTCGAGGATGTCCATCGCCTGCTCGGGCGTCAGCACCTTGTGGTCCTGCAGGAGTTCGCGCAACGTGATGCCGGGCAGGTACTCCATCACCAGATACGCCGACTCGTCGTCCTGGCCCTGGTCGAAGACGTTGACGACGTTGGGGTGGGCCAAGCGGGCGGCCGAGCGCGCCTCCTGGATGAAGCGCTCCTTGAACGACGCGTCGTCGGCCAGGTGGCCGTGCATGATCTTGATCGCCACGCGGCGTTCGAGTCGCAGGTCGGTGGCCAGGTACACGGTGGCCATGCCACCTCGGGCGATGCGCGAACGGACCTCGTACCGGCCCTCGATGAGACGGCCGATCATCGGGTCAGTCTGGTTCACGCTCACCTTCGTGATTTTACGGACCGAGGGCCGTGCGGGTGTCCCAACTCACCGCACGGCGGGAAACCGCCCGGCAGGTGGGTCGTCCGGGGTTCAGCGCAGGGTCGCGAGCCAGGTGGTGGCCGGAGCTTCCCACTTGGCGTAGGCATCCGGGAACGCCGAGTACTGGACGGCCTGGGCCGCCTTCGTCAGGGACATCGACTGCCACCCCTTGACGTCCAGGAGGCCGCGCGTCTTGCCGGTGTTGGGGTTGCTCGCGCCACCGAAGAAGAGCTTGGTCGCGTGCACCGGGTCGCGTAGCTGCGCGGGGGTGCCCCAACCCGTGCTCGGACGCTGTTGGAAGAGGCCGAGGGAGTCACGGTCGCCGTGGTCGAGGTTGCGCAGGCTGCTCTCCTGGGCGGCCGCGGCCAGGGCGATCACGATCGCACGGTCTCCGACCCCGAGCTGGCGTCCGACCGAGATGATGACCCGGGCGTTGGCGGCCTGCTCGGCGGTCAACGTCGCGCTGACGCCCAGCGGTGCGGCCGACGTCGACGCGACGACGGTCGTGGCGGTCGGCGCGGATGCGCCGGGGAGGGTGAGGGTCTTGCCGGCGTAGATGGTGCTGGTGAACGAGAGGCCGTTCGCGGCGAGGAGGGCCTTGACGCTCGTCCCCGACTTCGAGGCGATCGAGGCGATGGTGTCGCCCCGCTGGATGACGTAGCTGCCCACCGCGGGCCCCCCGGCGGGGGCCGGTGTCGGGGCGGCGGCGGAGGCGCCCGTCGGGACGGTCAGGGTCTGGCCCGGGTAGATGATGCTCGACAGTCCCAGCCCGTTCGCCTGGATGAGCGCGCTGGTCGTGACGCCGTGCGCACGCGCGATGGAACTCAGCGTGTCCCCACGGACGATGACGTACCGGCCGCCCGTCGCCTTGGCCGGGGCGGGCGCGGCGGACGGCTTGGCTGCGGCGCTCGTGGCGGCGCTCAGGCTCAGGGTCTGGCCCGGGAAGATGGTGGACTTCCAGCTGAGGCCGTTGAGGGCGAGCACCGACGCGGTGCTCAGGCCGAACGAGCCGGCGATGCTCGCGACCGTGTCGCCCGACTTGACGGTGTACGTGGCGGGGGCCGCGCCGAAGACCGTGGCGGAGGTCGCGGCCGTCTCGACCGTGGCCGCGGTCTTCTGCTCGGGCGCGGACAGTCGAGGAGGCAGCACGGGACGCGGTGACGCGTCGGGCTTCTTCGTCGGGTTCTGGTCGAGGGCGAACACGGGGCCCGTGACGCCCATGCTGAGGGCCATCGAGCCAGCCAGGACGATCGGGACGGTGTTGAGCATCGACCGGGCCATGCGGGAGAGGGGCTTGCGCCCGTCTCCGCCACCGAGGGGGCCGAAGGCGCTGGTCGACCGGGCGTCCTGGGTCGTCACGGACTCGGAGTCGGGGCGGGCGGAACTGACGTCGTTCATGGGCTGATCCTCGGTTCGGGGGCGGGGACACGGTCGCTGGGTGATCGGTGAGCCGCGGTGCCACGTCGTCCAAAGTTGGCACACGTGGATATCCAAGTCAATCAGCGTGACGGATGTTGCGCATGTGACTCGACCCACGTGAGGGAGACGAGGAGGCGCAGCGAGGGCCACGAACCCGTGGCAAGGTTGTGGCGTGACCGATCTCTCTCAACGCCCCTGGTTCGCCGACACCGAATGGCTCACCGTGCCCGACCTCGTCGAGCGGCTCGGCCTCGGCGTCAGCCGTGTCCGGCGCCTCCTCGAGGAGCACGTCCTCGTCGGGACCCGCGTGGACGGCGTCACGAAGGTGCCATCCGTCTTCCTCGACGGCTCGGAGCCGAGGCACGACCTCCGGGGCACCCTGACGGTCCTGTCGGACAACGGGTTCGACGACGACGAGGCCCTCGACTGGATGCTGTCCCACGACGAGGCCCTCGGCACGAGCCCCGTCGCCGCCCTCCAGGCCGGACGCAAAGCCGAGGTCCGGCGCATCGCGCAGAGCCTCCTCTAGCCCCGATCCGCGCCTCTGGCGGCTGCCGGTCCTCGGCCGCCCTGGCGCAGAGGGCGTCAGGAGGCGCGGCGCGTGACGGTCTCGGCGAGTCGCGTCAACTGCGTCCGGGCCGACGGCGCGAGTCCCGACCTCTCGAGTGCGTGGACGGCACGCTCCACCTGATCGGTGATCGTCTGCTCGACGGCGTCGACGGCACCGCTGTCGCGGAGCGTCGCCTGGAGCATGCTGATCTGGTCGTCGTCGAGTTCGGGGTCACCGAGGAGTTCGTCCAGCAGGCGGACGGCCCCGGGGGGCAGGGCTCGGCGGGCCGTCGCCACGAGGACGGTGCGCTTGCCCTCTCGGAGGTCGTCGCCCGCGGGCTTTCCCGTGACCGAGGGATCGCCGAAGACACCGAGGAGGTCGTCACGCAGCTGGTAGGCGATGCCGAGGGGCAGCCCGAAGTGCCGCAGGGACTCGAGGGCTGGCCGGTCGGCCCCGGCCATGGCCGCGCCGACGGTCAGCGGGGCTTCGACGCTGTACTTCGCCGACTTGTAGACGATGACGCGCTGGGCACGCGGCAACAGCTGCACCTCGTCGACCGTCCGCCAGGCGTTCTCCTCGAGGATGTCGAGGTACTGGCCCACCGTGACCTCGGTCCGCATCCGGTTGAGCTCGAGGCGGGCCGCGCGGGCGGCGTCACGGGACGGGAGGGAGTCCAGGGCCTCGCTGAGGAGCTCGTCGCTCCACGCCAGGAGGAGGTCTCCCATGAGGAGGGCTCCCGAGCGACCGAACGCCTCAGGGGACCCGAGCCAGGCCCCCTCGCGGTGCAGGGACTCGAAGCGCCGATGCGCCGCCGGGAGTCCGCGGCGCGTGTCCGAGTTGTCCATGATGTCGTCGTGCACGAGCGCGGCGGCGTGGAAGAACTCGAGCCCCGCCGAAGCGGTCATGACGGCGTCGATCTCGCGTTCGTCGCGGGGCTCCCCGAGGGGATCGAATCCGGTGTCGAGCCCGGCGACGGACTGCCAGCCCCAGTAGCAGAACAGAGCCCGGAAGCGTTTCCCGCCGCGGAGCAGATCGCCCGAGTAAAGGGAGAAAGGATCGAGGTCGGGAGCGATGCCCATGAGGGCCGGTCGCTGACGCTCGAGGAACCGATCGATGCGCTCTTGAACGACGTCCACTAACCGCGTACTCTCAGCCACGCTGCCTAGCCTAGCGATAGCTGTCGGGCATACACTCGCAGCTACTCATCGCGTCGATCCCGAGGCTCCCGCCTCGCGCTTGAGAGCCCGTGCTCGAAGGGAACACCAAGATGCCACTTTCCGAACAGGAGCAGCGGCTCCTCGAAGAGATGGAGCGGAGTCTCTACAACAACGACTCCGACTTCGTGGCGACGGTCGGGACCCGCGGCGCCAGACCCAACTACACGCTGGTCGTGGTCGGGGTCCTCGGGGCGCTCGTCGGAATCGCCGTGATCGTCGCGGGCGTCATCTTCCGCCAGCCCTTGATCGGCGTGGCGGGGTTCGTGGTCATGCTCGCCGGCGTGTTGTTCGCCATCGCGCCCCCCAAGCGGAAGGGGTCCTCGACGGCCTCGATGCCGTCGGCTCCCCGTTCCTCCACCTCCCGCCCCGCGCATCCCGCCAAGGGGGGCCTGATGGATCGGCTCAACGACCGGTGGGACCGCCGCCAGGACGGCGACGAGCGCTCCTAGGCGCCACCAGCACCACGACCACAGGGGTCGGCCTTCGGGCCGGCCCCTTTTTTGGTGCGCCCGTCCACCCCGCGGGAGGCGTGCGACACGCAGGACGCGCCTCCTCGTGGTCCTTTCCCTCCACCGTCCTCCACCCGTGTGGCCCCCGAACTGGAGCGGATCGCAGGCCGGACGCGCGGCGGAGGACCCGCCTTTTCATTGTCTGGTGGTGGGTTGTGGAGTAAAGTGGAGGTACGTGCCACAGACGGGGTGCGGGGCGAGGGGAGACGGGCGCATGTTCCTCGGCACCTATTCGCCCAAGCTCGACGAGAAAGGGCGCATCATCCTCCCCGCGAAATTCCGTGACGAACTGGCTTCCGGCCTCGTCATGACCCGCGGGCAAGAGCGGTGCGTGTACGTCTTCAGCCAGCGCGAGTTCGAAGACATGCACTCGCGCATCCGTCAGGCGCCCGTCACGAGCAAGCAGGCCCGCGACTACATGCGCCTCTTCCTCTCGGGCGCGAGCGACGAGATCCCCGACAAGCAGCACCGGGTCACCATCCCGGCGACACTGCGCGAGTACGCCGGCCTCGGCCGTGACCTCACCGTCATCGGCGCGGGAAACCGTGCCGAGATCTGGGCCACCGACGCCTGGAACACCTACTACGAGGCCCAGGAGGCCGAGTTCGCCAACACCACCGAGGAGGTGATCCCCGGGCTCTTCTAGCCCGTGGGCCCCGACCCTCAGCCGTCAGCCCTGGCGCACCTTCCCCGGTGCCAGGTCCCGACGGATGGGGATCAGGGCCGACGAGCACAGCCCGTGTCGTCATGGCCGATCAGATCCACACCCCCGTCCTCCTCGAGCGGACCCTCGAACTCCTCGCCCCGGCCGTCTCGCGTCCCGGCGCCGTCGTCGTCGACTGCACCCTCGGCATGGGTGGCCACAGCGAAGCGATGCTGCAGGCCTTCCCTGAGCTCACCGTCGTCGGCCTCGACCGCGACACCGAGGCACTCGCCCTCGCCGGCGAGCGGCTCGCACCCTTCGGCGACCGGGCTCGCCTCGTGCACACGACGTACGACGGCATCGCCGACGCGCTCGACGACCTCGATCTCGACACCGTCGACGCGGTGCTCTTCGACCTCGGCGTGTCGTCCCTGCAGCTGGACCGGGTCGAGCGCGGTTTCTCGTACTCCAAGGACGCGCCCCTCGACATGCGCATGGACCCCACCTCGCCCGTCACGGCGGAGCGCGTCCTCGCCGAGTACCCCGAGAGCGAGCTCAGGCGCATCTTCTACCAGTACGGCGAAGAGAAGCTGGCTCCGCGCTACGCCCGGCGGATCGTCGAGCACCGGGCCGACTCCCCGCTCACCCGCAGCGGTGAGTTGGTCGACCTCCTGATCGCGGCGACGCCCATGGCCCTGCAACGTGCCGGTCACCCTGCCAAGCGCGTGTTCCAGGCGCTCCGCATCGAGGTGAACGGCGAGCTGGCCTCGCTCGAGGCGGCCGTCCCGGTCGCCCTCGACCGTCTCGCCGTCGACGGGCGGATCGTCGTCCTCGCCTACCAGTCCCTCGAAGACCGTTTCGTCAAGCGGGAACTCGCCGCTCGGACGACCTCAACGGCGCCGCAGGGCCTCCCGGTGGAGTTGCCGGAGCACCGTCCCGACTTCCGCCTCCTCGTCCGAGGGGCCGAGCTGGCTTCCGACGCCGAACGCGACCTCAACCCCCGAGCCAAGCCCGTGAGACTGCGCGCCGCTGAACGAATCCGGAGAAAAGCATGAGCAGCAACCTGGCCATCGCGACCCCGTCGAGCCGTCCGCAGCCGTCGTCGACCCCGACGGCGCGCCCGGTCGAGATCGTCACGAGTCGGTCGCAGCGACGGGCCCGTCCGAAGATCGCCTACGCGCTGATCGCGACGGCGGCGCTGTTCGTCCTCCTGCTGGCCCAGCTCGCCATCAGCATCGCCTTGAGCGACGGCGCCTACAAGATCTCCGACCTGCAGGCCGCGAAGACCGAGCTCGTCCGCGACCAGCAGAAGTTCAGCGAGCAGCGCGACGTGCTGTCCTCGCCGCAGAACCTCGCCGCCAACGCCGACGAACTCGGCATGGTCCGCAACTCCAACCCCGTCTACCTCGATCTGGCCACGGGCGCGGTCCACGGCTCGCCCGCCCCTGCGGCGGGGGCGGACGAGGCGACGTCCGGCAACCTGATCCCCAACACCCTGCTCGAGGGCGTCCCGCTGACGACCAAGGCCCCCGCGACCGCCGCCGACGGCACGGCGACCACCGACTCCTCCGCCTCGTCGGTCGGTGCTCCGACCACGGCGGGCGCCGTGGCCGTTCCGACCGACGCAGGCGCGGCGGACGGGGGATCGGCCGGCGAGTCGGTAGCGTCGGGCGCGAACGAGCTGGCGGCTCCGCAGACCCGCTAGCGGCGTGCCGTGACCGGTACATCGAACGACGACAGCGGGTCGGGCAGGCGCCCGGCCGCGGTGAGGAACCTCTCGTGAAAGCAGCTCCCCGAAGCCGCCGTCTCCGCGCGACGCTGGCGATGGCGCTGATCATCGCGCTCGTCGGCGTCTTCGTGGTGCGCCTGGCGGACATCCAGCTCGTGCAGGCGGCCGAGCTCAACGAGCAGTCCCAGAACAAGCGCGAGATCGTGCAGACGACCTACGGCGATCGGGGCGACATCACCGACGTCGACGGCACCGTGCTCGCCGGCAGCGTCACCCGGTACAACATCACGGCCGCTCCGGCCTTCGCCACGACGGCCAAGGTCAAGGGCGACGACGGCACGACCACCGAGCTGACGGTCGACCAGGTGGTCGAACGCATCGCCGAGATCACCGGGGGTGACGCCGCGACCATGACGAAGGCGTTGACCACCGACCCCGAGGCGAACTTCGCGTACCTGGTCAAGGGCGTCGACGTCGACGCGTTCCGCGAGGTCCGCGAGATGGACGTGTCATGGGTGTACTTCCAGCGCCAGGCCGCGCGCACCTACCCCAACGGCGCGGTGGCAGGCAACCTCACGGGCTTCATCGGCACCGACGGGCCGCAGGCCGGACTCGAGCTCAGCCAGGACGCGTGCCTGGCGGGCACCGACGGCTCGGAGACCTACGAACGCGGAGCCGACGGCGTCCAGTTGCCCGGCAGCACCGTCACGACCAAGAAAGCGGTCGCCGGGGGCACGCTGCGTCTCACGGTCGACAGCGACCTCCAGTACATGACCCAGCAGGCGCTGGGCGAACAGGCCGAGGCCATCGGGGCCGAGTCGGCCACGGCCGTCGTCATGAAGGCGAGCGACGCCTCGCTGCTCGCGGTCGCCGACTACCCGGCCGTCGACCCCAACGACGTCAACGGCACCGCCGTCGACGACCTCGGCAGCAAGGCCTTCACCTACTCGTACGAGCCGGGTTCGACCTTCAAGGCGATGACCGCCGCCATGCTGCTCGACTCGGGCAAGGCCGATCCCGCGACGCGGGCGACGGTGCCGTACTCCCGCACGTTCCCCTGGGGCGGCGAGATCCACGACGCCACCTTCCACCCGACCGAGAACCTCACGCTGACGGGCATCCTGCGCGACTCGTCGAACGTCGGCATCTCCCTGCTCGGCCAGTCGCTCTCGGCCCAGCAACGTCACGACTACATGGTGAAGTTCGGTCTGAACGACCCGACCGGCGTGGCCTTCCTCGGTGAACCCACGACGGGCATCCGGCCGGCCTCCCAGTGGGACCAGCAGACGAGCATCAACACGATGTTCGGACAGGGCGTCTCGACGACCGCCATCCACATCGCGAGCATCTACCAGACGCTGGCCAACCACGGCACCCGGTTGCCGGTCAACCTCGTCGCCGGGTGCACCGCCCCCGACGGCACCGTCACCGACGCGCCCTCCGCCGAGGGCACGAGCGTCGTCTCGCCGTGGGCCGCCGACACGACCGTCAACATGCTCGAGAAGGTCGTCAGCGACGGCGACCTCAAGGACGTCCTGTCGATCCCCGGCTACCGCGTCGCGGCCAAGACCGGCACCGCCGAGGTCGCGCGGTCCGACGGAACCGGCTACGGTTCTGACCGCATCGTCTCGGTGGCGGGCATCGCTCCGGCCGAGAACCCGCAGTACGTCGTCGTCGTGACCTTCACCAAGCCCAGTACCATCAAGACGTCGGCCGCTGCGGCGCCGACCTTCAACAAGATCATGTCCCAGGTCCTCGAGATGTATCGGGTCCCTCCGTCGACGGAGCCGGCACCCAGCCTGCCCGAGACCTGGTGAGAGAAGAGGATTCTTTGAGCGCCCGGATCCCCCCGGTCCTTCGACCGGAACATCCGTCGGCGAGGTCACTCGCCCAACTGGTCAGCGAGTTCGGACTCGAGCACGAGGGTTCCCTCGACGGCATCGAGATCACCGGCATCACGCTGAGCACGGCGGACCTCCACCCCGGCGACCTGTACGTGGGCGTGCCCGGCGCGCACCGGCACGGAGCCGAGTTCGCCGACCAGGCACGTGACGGCGGCGCGGTCGCGCTGTTGACCGACGCCGCGGGGGCCGAGCTGGCCCGGTCCAGCGGTCTCCCCGTCGTCCTCGTCGACTCGCCCCGGGCGGCCCTCGGCGAGCTCTCGGCATGGATCTACCGCACCGACAGCGACGACGCACCCCTCCTCCTCGCGGTCACCGGCACCAACGGCAAGACCAGCACCTCGTACCTGCTCGAAGGCGTCCTGCGACAGCTGGGCCTCGTCACCGGCCTCAGCAGCACGGCCGAGCGCCACATCGGCGACCTCACCGTCGTCAGCCGCCTCACCACCCCCGAGGCCAGCGAGATGCACGCCCTGCTGGCCCGCATGCGCGAGAGCGAGGTGCGCGCGGTGGCCGTCGAGGTCAGTGCCCAAGCACTCAGCCGCAACCGCGTCGACGGCCTCGTCTTCGACGTCGCCGCCTTCACGAACCTGAGCCACGACCACCTCGACGACTACGCCGACATGGAGGAGTACTTCCAGGCGAAGTTGCCGCTCTTCCAGCCCGACCGTGCCCGTCGTGCCGTGGTCTCGCTCGACTCTCCCTACGGACAGCGCGTGGTGGACAACGCGCGCATCCCCCTGACGACGATCACGATCCTCCCCGACGTCGAGGCCGACTGGACGGTCCAGATCCTCGACGAGCAGGCCGCCTACACCGAGTTCCGTCTGTCGGGCCCCGAGCAGCGTTCGCTCGTGACGCGCGTGCCGCTGATCGGGTGGCACATGGTCGCGAACGCGGCCCTGGCGATCGTCATGCTGGTCGAGGCGGGCTTCGAGCTCGAGGCCATCGGCCAGGCGCTCGACGCCGACGGCGGCATCGTCGCGTACCTGCCCGGGCGCACCGAGCGGGTGTCCGGCGACACCGGCCCGAGCGTCTACGTCGACTTCGGCCACAGCCCCGACGCGTTCCTGACCACCCTGGCCGCGGTGCGCACCTTCACACCCGGCAAGGTCATCATGCTGTTCGGCGCGGACGGCGACCGCGACACGACGAAACGCGGCGAGATGGCCCGGGTGGCCGCGGCCGGTTCCGACATCCTCGTCGTGACCGACCACCACCCCCGTTTCGAAGACCCGGCCTCCATCCGCAAGACGCTCGTCGACGCCGCCCGCGAGGCGTACCCCGAGCACGAGATCCACGAGGTGAGCCCGCCCGAGGCGGCCATCCGGGCGGCCGTGGCCCTGGCCCGAGAAGGCGACTCGATCCTCTGGGCCGGTCCAGGCCACCAGGACTACCGCGACATCCGTGGTGAGCGCACCCCGTACTCCGCTCGCGACGAGGCCCGTGCCGCCCTGCGCGAGGCCGGGTGGTCCGAGTGATCGCGCTCACGCCTCGCCAGATCGCCGACATCACCGGCGGGCGCCTGGTCCACCCCGAGGAGGCGCGGGTCGCGACCCCGGTCGACGGCACGGTCGAGACCGACTCGCGTCTGGTCACCCCGGGGTCGATCTTCTTCGCCCTGCGCGGTGAGGTCACCGACGGGCACCTCTTCGTCGATGCCGCCACGTCGAACGGCGCCGCCCTCGTGGTCGCCGAGCGCGAACTCGAGACGACCGCACCGCTCGTCGTCGTCGACGACGGGGTCGTCGCGCTGTCCCGACTCGCCGCCGCCGTCGTCGACCACGTCCGGCGCCTCGGACGCTTGAAGGTCGTCGGCGTCACGGGTTCCAACGGCAAGACGAGCACCAAGAACATGCTCCGCGCGGTACTGGGCGACGTCGCGCCGACCGTCGCCCCCCAGGGGTCGTTCAACAACCACGTCGGTGCCCCGATCTCGATGCTGCGCATCGACGAGACCACCGAGTACCTCGTCGTCGAGATGGGTGCGAGCGGCCCGGGCGAGATCGCCCGGCTCGTCGACATCGCCCGTCCCGACACCGGGGTCGTGCTCAAGGTCGGCCTCGCCCACGCGGGCGGCTTCGGCGGCATCGAGGGCACCCGTGCGGCGAAGGCCGAGATGGTGACCGACCTGCCCGCCACGGGGACGGCCGTCCTCAACGCCGACGACGACCGCGTCGCCGGCATGGCGGCCGTGACGGCCGCACGGGTCGTCACCTTCGGTCAGGGTCCCTCGGCCGACTACCGGGCGTCCGACATCGACGTCTCGGCGTCGGGCACCTCCTTCACCTTCGAGCACGGCGACGTGAGCCGCCGGGTAACGCTGCGCATCCTGGGCGAGCACCACGTGATGAACGCCTTGGCGGCCCTCAGCGTCGTCGGCGAATGGGGCGTCGACCTCGATCGGGCCGTGACGGTCCTCGAGGGCGTGACACGGGCCGAGCGCTGGCGCATGGAGGTCCTGGACGCGCCCGGCGGCGTGACGGTCGTGAACGACGCCTACAACGCGAGTCCCGACTCGGTCGCCGCGGCGTTGAAGACCCTCGCCCAGATCACCGGCCCCGACCACCGATCGGTGGCCGTGCTCGGCGAGATGGCCGAGCTCGGCGAGTACGCGCGTGACGAGCACGACCGCGTCGGCCGCCTGGTCGTCCGGCTCAACGTGGGCCAACTCGTGGTCGTCGGCCACGAGGCACGACACATCCACATGGCGGCGGGCCTCGAAGGCTCGTGGGACGGAGAAAGCGTGCTGGTCGACACGATCGACGAGGCGTACGACTTCTTGCAGGGCACCCTGCGAGCCGGGGACGTCGTCCTCGTGAAGTCGTCCAAATCGGCCGGCCTGCGCCTCCTGGGTGACCGCCTGGCCGGGGTGACCGCATGATCGCGCTGCTGATCGGCGGCGGGTTCTCCCTCGCCTTCACGCTGCTGATGACGCCGGCGTTCATCAAGCTCTTCCACCGTCTCGGGTGGGGCCAGTTCATCCGTGACGACGGCCCGCAGTCGCACCACACCAAGCGCGGCACGGCGACCATGGGCGGCATCGTCCTGATCATCGGCACCGTGCTCGGCTACTTCATCGGTCACCTGGTCGGCGGGGACGAGCTCACCCTCAGCGGCATGCTCGTGCTGTTCATGATGGTCGGCCTCGGCGTGGTCGGGTTCCTCGACGACTTCCTCAAGGTGCGCAACCAACGCAGCCTCGGGCTCGGCGGGTGGGCGAAGATCGCCGGGCAGGTCGTCGTGGGGGCGGTGTTCGCCGTCCTGGCACTCTCGTTCACGAACGATCGCGGGCTCGCCCCCGCGTCGACGATGATCTCGGGCCTGCGCGACATCCCCTGGCTCGACTTCATGTTCTTCGGCACCATCGTCGGGGGCGGGCTGTTCCTGATCTGGGTCGTCCTGATCACCGTCAGCACCTCGAACGGCGTGAACGTCGCGGACGGCCTGGACGGTCTCGCCACGGGCGCCTCCATCCTCGCGATCGCGTCGTACATCTTCATCGGCTTCTGGCAGAACAACCAGCTCTGCACGAGCGTGCGCCTCGACGAGGCCACGCGGGCGGCCTGCTACCAGGTGGCCGACCCGCTCGACCTGGCCGTGGTCGCCGCCTGCATCTGCGGAGGCCTCATCGGGTTCCTCTGGTGGAACACCTCGCCTGCACAGATCTTCCTGGGCGACACCGGTTCGTTGGGCCTCGGCGGGGCGCTGGCCGCCCTGGCCATCCTCAGCCGCACCGAACTCCTGCTCGTGCTGATCGGTGGTCTCTTCATCGTGGTCACCGGCTCGGTGATCCTGCAGCGGGCGTACTTCAAGATCACGAAGGGCAAGCGGATCTTCCTGATGAGCCCCCTGCACCACCACTTCGAACTCAAGGGCTGGGCCGAGGTGACCGTCGTGGTCCGTTTCTGGATCATCGCCGGGCTCTTCGTCGCCGCCGGCGTCGGCACCTTCTACCTCGAATGGATCCTCCGCACCTCATGAGCGACGGCAGCACCGCCCCCCTCGCCGAGCGGCTCGCCGGGCTCGACAGCTGGCACGCCGACTGGTCGGGCCTGCGCGTGGCCGTCCTCGGGCTCGGCGCGACCGGCTTCTCGGTGGCCGACACCCTGGCCGAACTGGGCGCCGACGTCCTCGTCGTGGCCCCCGCGGTCGACGCCGACAAAGCCGAGCTGCTGCAGCTGATCGGGGCACGTCTCGACGAGGTCGAGTCCACCGACACACCGTCGGCCACGCTCACGGCCTTCGACGCGCACCTCGTCGTGGCCAGCCCGGGCTTCGCCCCGCACCACCCCCTGGTCCGCTGGGCCGTCGACTCGGGGACGGCCGTGTGGGGTGACGTCGAGCTGGCCTGGCGCGTACGCGACAAGGTCGAGCGCGTGGCCGAGTGGGTGCTCGTCACCGGGACGAACGGCAAGACCACGACGACGCAGCTGGCGTCGGCGATGGCCGGCGCCGACGGTCGCCGCGTGGCGGCCTGCGGCAACATCGGCGTCCCCGTCCTCGACGCGGTGCGCGACCCCGACGGCTTCGACCTGTTCGTCGTCGAGCTCTCGAGCCACCAACTGCACTACCTGCCGACCGGGGGAGCCGGTGCCCTCAGGCCCCGGGCCTCCGTGTGTCTCAACCTCGAGGCGGACCACCTCGAGTGGCACGGCGGGGCGGACGCCTACCGTGCCGCGAAGGCCAAGGTGTACGAGAACACGGTCGTGGCGTGCGTCTACAACAAGGCGGACGAGGCGACCCTGCGCATGGTCGAGGAAGCCGACGTCGAGGAGGGCTGCCGCGCCGTGGGCTTCGGCCTCGACGCCCCGGGGCCCAGCGAGGTCGGCATCGTGACCGGCGACGGGGTCTCCGTCCTGGCCGACCGCGCCTTCCTCGCCGAGCGCCACACGCGAGCGCTCGAACTGACCACCCGGGAGGCCCTCGAGGGCGTCGGCCTCGGCGCCGACCACCTCGTCGAGGACGTGCTCGCCGCCGCCGCGCTCGTGCGTGCCGTGGGCGTCGCTCCCGTCTCGATCCGCGACGCCCTCGCCGGTTTCGCGGTGGACCACCACCGCACCGAGGTCGTGGCCGAGTCCGGCGGCGTGACCTGGGTCGACGACTCCAAGGCGACGAACCCGCACGCCGCGCGCGCCTCCCTGACGTCCTTCCCGTCGGTCGTCTGGATCGTCGGAGGCCTGTTCAAGGGCGTCGACGTCGAGCCGCTCGTCCTCGAGTCCACGGACGCCGTCCGGGCGGCCGTGTTCGTCGGCGTCGACCGTGAGCCGCTCCGCCGGGCCTTCTCCCGACACGCGCCCGGCATCCCCGTCTTCGAGGTCGACGCCACCGACACTGGGCAGGTGATGCCGACGGCCGTGCGCCTCGCCGCGAGCGTGGCCCGTCCCGGGGACACCGTGCTCCTCGCCCCGGCGGCGGCGTCCATGGACCAGTTCACCGACTACACGGCCCGAGGGCGATCCTTCGCCCGGGCCGTACACGAACACTTGAGGGGTGACGTCGATGGCCAACCCGCCGTCCAGCCTCCCGCGCCGTCGGCCGACTGAGTCGAGCCGCACGCGCGGCGGGCCCGTCCGACCGACCGACGACGCCTCGAGCGGCCTGGGTTCCTCGAAGCGCACCGCCGGCGCCGTCGTCCGTGTCAAGAAGCTCTTCGCCGCCGAGACGGGCTCGTACTTCGTCATCCTCGGGACGACGTTGTTCATGGTCGTGCTCGGGCTGGTCATGGTGCTCTCGTCGTCCTCGGTCGAGCAGTACATCTCGTCACGACACACGTCGTTCTTCGGCGCGTTCATCCGACAGGGCACGTACGCGGCCGTGGGCATCCCGCTCATGCTCATCGTGTCCCGGCTGCCGGTGTCGTTCCTCAAGCGCTGGGCGTGGCACGTCCTGGGGGCGACCATCGTCCTGCAACTGCTCGTCTTCTCGCCCCTCGGCTACGAGATCGGCGGCAACCGCAACTGGATCGACCTCGGCTCGTTCACGGCGCAGCCCTCCGAGGCCGTCAAGCTCGCGTTGGCGATCTGGCTCGGCATGATCCTCTCGGTCAAGCGCGACCTGCTCGACGACTGGAAGCACCTGGCGATCCCGCTCGTGCCCGTGGCCGGCGTCGCGATCGGCCTCGTCGTGCTCGGTGGCGACCTCGGGACGACCATGATCATGCTCCTGCTCGTCTTCGCGGCCGTCTGGTTCGCCGGCGTCCGGCTGCGCTACCTGCTGGCGCCCCTCGCGTTCCTCGCGGTGGTCGTGCCCCTGATCGCCCAGGGGTCGAGTTCGCGCAACTCACGCATCGCCGCGTGGCTGTCGGGTTGCTCGGACTCGAGCCAGTACCAGGCCGAGTGCTGGCAGACCCTGCACGGAACGTGGGCGCTGGCCTCGGGGGGACTCTTCGGCGTCGGTCTCGGCAACTCGAAGTCGAAGTGGTCCTGGCTGCCCGAGGCCGACAACGACTTCATCTTCGCCATCATCGGCGAAGAGCTCGGATTGATCGGAGCGATGGTCGTGTTGGCCCTCTTCATCGTCCTCGCCGTCGGTTTCGTCAAGATCATCCGCCGGACGAACGACCCCTTCGTCCGTGTGACGACCGGGGCCATCACGGCGTGGATCATCGGTCAGGCGCTCGTCAACATCGCGGTCGTGCTGGGGCTGCTGCCCGTGTTGGGCGTCCCCTTGCCGCTGATCTCGGCCGGTGGATCGGCGTTGATCGTCACGCTCGTGGCCATCGGCGTCGTGCTCTCGTTCGCCCGGGTGCCCGAAGAGTCCGCGACGCCGCAGGGGCTCCCGCGACAGCGGGTAGGGTCTCTGCGGTGACGACGTATCTCCTCGCCGGCGGTGGCACCGCCGGGCACGTGAACCCCCTCCTCGCCGTGGCCGATCGGCTCCGCCGGCGCGAACCCGACGCGACCGTCCTCGTGCTCGGCACCGCCGAGGGGCTCGAGGCACGGCTCGTCCCGCAACGCGGGTACGAACTGCTCACCGTGCCGCGGCTGCCCTTCCCCCGCAAGCCCTCCGCGGCGGCGCTGCGATTCCCCGGCCGACTCGCCGGCGCGATCGACGGCATCCGGTCCTTGCTCGCGCAGCACGACGTCGACGTCGTCGTCGGATTCGGCGGCTACGCAGCCGCCCCGGCCTACGTCGCGGCCTGGCGGTCGAAGGTGCCCGTGGTCGTCCACGAGGCCAACGCGAAACCCGGCATGGCGAACGTCCTCGGCTCGTTCCTCTCGTCCCACGTCGGCGTCGTCTTCCGCTCCACCCGACTCCGGGGCGGACGGCAGGTCGGCATGCCGTTGCGCGACGAGATCGAGTCCCTCGACCGACGGGCCCACCGCGACGAGGCCGTCGCGGCCTTCGGTCTCGACCCCGCGCGGCCGACCCTGCTCGTCACGGGTGGTTCGACCGGTGCGCGGCGGTTGAACGAGACCATGTCGAGGGCGGCCGTCAGCGTGCTCGGCGCCGGCTGGCAGATCCTGCACATCACGGGTGAGAAGTCCGATCTCACCTCGACGGACCTCGACGGCCACCACCTCCTCCGGTACTGCGACCGCATGGACCTCGCGCTCTCGGCGGCGGACTTCGTCGTCTCCCGGGCCGGCTCGGCCACGGTGAGCGAGCTCACCGCGCTCGGGTTGCCCTCGGTGCTCGTCCCGTACCCGGTGGGCAACGGCGAGCAGCGACACAACGCCACCGACGTCGTCGGTGCCGGGGGAGCACTGCTCGTCGCCGACGCCGACTTCACGCCCGCCTGGGTCGAGCGCACGCTCGTCCCCCTGCTGCTCGACCGGGCCGTCGTGGCGGACATGGCCGTCCGCGCCGCCTCGGTCGGGGTGCGCGACGGAACCGACCGCACGGTCGACCTCGTCCTCGACGCCGTGGGCCGCGCCTCCTCGTCCTCCCCGAACCCCGACCTCAGCGAGACATCATGATCAAACCCGACCTCGACCAGCCGATCCCCGCCGAACTCGGTGCCGTCCACTTCGTCGGCATCGGCGGTTCGGGGATGAGCGGCATCGCCCGGGTCTTCCTCGCCGCCGGCCACCGTGTCACCGGGTCGGACGCCCGCGACAGCGCGGCCGTCGAGTCGCTCCGGGCGGCAGGCGCCGAGATCGCGATCGGCCACGACGCGGCCAACGTCGGCGACGCCGACACGCTCGTGGTGACCGGCGCCCTCTGGCAGGACAACCCCGAGTACCAGCTCGCGCTGTCGAAGGGACTGCCCGTCCTGCACCGCTCGCAGGCGCTCGCCTGGCTCGTCGGGCAGCAGCGGCTCGTCTCGGTCGCCGGGGCGCACGGGAAGACCACGTCCACCGGCATGATCGTCACCGCCCTGCTCGCCGCAGGGCACGACCCGAGCTTCGTGAACGGCGGGGTCATCCAGTCGTTGGGCGTCAGCGCCCGTGGCGGTGACGACGACCTGTTCGTCGTCGAGGCCGACGAGTCCGACGGCTCGTTCCTGCTCTACGACACCTCGGTCGCCCTGATCACGAACGTCGACGCCGACCACCTCGACCACTACGGCTCGCACGAGGCGTTCGACGACGCCTTCGTCCGGTTCGCGTCGGCAGCGCGCGAGTTCGTCGTCGTCTCGAGCGACGACGACGGTGCCGTCCGTGTCACCGAACGCCTCGACCACCCGCGCGTCGTGACCTTCGGCGAGGCCGCCGACGCCGACGTCCGCCTGAGCGACGTCGCCACGACCGGTCCGGTCTCGTTCACCCTGCACGCCGAGGGTCGTTCGTGGCCCGTGCAGTTGCGCGTGCCCGGGCGGCACAACGCCGTCAACGCCGCCGGTGCCTTCGCGGTCCTCGTCGGCCTGGGCGTCGACGCGGAGGCCGCCATCGCGGGTCTCGAGACCTTCGGCGGCACCGAGCGGCGGTTCGAACTGCACGGCGTCGTGCGGGGCGTCAGCGTGTACGACGACTACGCCCATCACCCCACCGAGGTCGCCGCCGCGCTGCAGGCGGCGCGTTCCGTGGTCGGCGACGGGCGCCTCATCGCCGTGCACCAACCCCACCTCTACAGCCGCACGCGGATGATGGCCGGCGAGTTCGCCGAGACCTACGAGCGACTCGCGGACCACACCATCGTGCTCGACGTGTACGGCGCGCGCGAGGACCCCGAGCCCGGCGTCACCGGCGCGCTGGTGTCCGAACGCTTCGCCGACCCCGACCGCGTCGACTTCGTGTCCGACTGGCAGGCCGCGGCGGACCGGACGGCCGAGGTCGCTCGAGAGGGCGACTTCGTCATCACGCTCGGCTGTGGCGACGTCTACCGCATCGTGCCGCAACTGCTCGGCTCACTCGACGCGGCCCACGAACCCGTCGTCGCCGTCGCGGAGGACTCCGCGGAGTGACTCGTCACGACAGGTCCGTGGTGTCGGGGGCCCTCCGATGAAGCGGCCCGACGGATTCGACGAACCAGAACACACCCCGACTCCTCCGGCGGCGCCCAACCGACGCCGTCGGGGACGGGACCCGGAGGCCACCGGGCCCGTCCCCGTCGTCGGTGCCTCGCGGCCTCCCCGAGGTGCTGCCGGTGACTCGCGGGCGGCCGACGCCGACGCATCCGATCCGTCGTCCCCGTCGTCGCTCAAGGGCCGCCTCGGGTCGATCACCGGAGCCCCCGCGGCCTGGCGGGACCGCCTGACGAAGCCCTCGACCTCCGACGCGAGCGATCACCCCGGGCGGGTCGCACCTCGGGGCTCCGAGCCTCCGCGCATCGTGGCACCCGACGGCACGGCCGCCGAGGCCAAGTCGCGAGCCGTCGCGGCACGCCGGCAGGCGCGTCGGGCGTCGAGCGAACGGAGGCGCATCGAGCGCGTCGAGGTCCGTCGCTTCACGCGTCGCAGCCGACACCGTCGGGCGACCCTGGTGTCGCTCGGGGCCGTCGTGCTCCTCCTCGTCGCGTCCGTCGCGGTCGCCGTGTTCACGCCGCTCCTGTCGTTGCAGACCATCCGTGTCGAGGGGACGGACCGCGTCGACGCCGCGGCCGTGCAGACCGCCCTCGACGGGCAGCTCGGCACGCCCCTCGCCCTCATCGACTTCGACGAGGTCACCCGCGAGCTCGGGGCGTTCCCCCTGATCGCCAGCTACGTGACCGAGACCGCTCCGCCCCACACGCTCGTCGTGCGCATCCAGGAGCGGCAGCCCGTCGCCACGGTCGCCGCGGGGGAGGGGTTCGACCTCGTCGACCCGGCTGGCGTCGTGGTCCAGACGCTCGACGCCCGGCAAGAGGGAGTACCCCTGGTCGACGTCGGGGGAGCAGCCCTCGACGGCCCCGCGTACCGTTCGGTGGCCGAGGTGCTGCTGGCCTTGCCGGTCACGTTGCGTTCGACCGTCGACACCGTGACGGCGTCGACGGCCGACGACGTGACCCTGCAACTCACCTCGGGTGAGCGGGTCGTCTGGGGCAGCGCCGACGAGTCGGCGAAGAAGGCCCAGGTGCTCACCGGACTCATCGCCGACCAGGCCCGGCGCGACCCGGGCGCGAGCGTCGAGTACGACGTGTCCGCGCCCGACAACGGGATCATCAGGACGAGATGAGAGGGTGTGTTCGCGACACGCTGGCCACCCTGGCGACAGCGCCTGCGGCGCACCCATACCTTGTGACTGCAGAACTTGCATACCATGTACAACTTTAACCTTCAACTGCAGAGTTAAGGTTCAAGCGGAGGCCCGGACGTGACAACGAACCATAACTACCTAGCCGTGATCAAGGTCGTCGGTGTCGGCGGCGGTGGCGTCAACGCCGTCAACCGCATGATCGAACTCGGGCTCCGCGGGGTGGAGTTCATCGCCATCAACACGGACGCCCAGGCGCTGCTGTTGAGCGATGCCGACGTCAAGCTCGACGTCGGTCGCGAACTCACCCGGGGCCTCGGCGCCGGTGCCGACCCCGAGGTCGGGCGCCGCGCGGCGGAGGACCACGCCGAAGAGATCGAGGAAGCCCTCGCGGGTGCCGACATGGTCTTCGTCACGGCCGGCGAGGGCGGTGGCACCGGCACGGGCGGGGCCCCGGTCGTCGCCCGCATCGCGAAGTCGATCGGCGCACTGACCATCGGTGTCGTCACCAAGCCCTTCGGCTTCGAGGGCAAACGCCGTCAGGCCCAGGCCGAAGCCGGCGTGGCCGCCCTGAAGGACGAGGTCGACACCCTCATCGTCGTCCCCAACGACCGCCTGCTGGAGATCAGCGAACGCGGCATCAGCATGGTGGAGGCCTTCGGCACGGCCGACCAGGTGCTCCTCGCCGGTGTCCAGGGCATCACCGATCTGATCACCACGCCCGGTCTCATCAACCTCGACTTCGCCGACGTCAAGTCGGTCATGCAGGGCGCCGGTTCGGCCCTCATGGGCATCGGATCGTCGCGGGGCGCGGACCGCGCCATCAAGGCGGCCGAGCTGGCCGTGGCGTCTCCGCTCCTCGAGGCGAGCATCGACGGCGCACACGGGGTGTTGCTGTCCATCCAGGGCGGTTCCAACCTGGGCATCTTCGAGATCAACGACGCGGCGCGCCTGGTGCAGGAGGCCGTCCACGCCGAGGCCAACATCATCTTCGGTGCCGTGATCGACGACACCCTCGGTGACGAGGTCCGCGTGACGGTCATCGCGGCGGGGTTCGACGGTGGTGAGCCCTCGACGAAGGTGAAAGATCGCCGGTCGAGTTTCGTCGACTCCGACGGCCCCACGGCGACCTCGGTCGCCGGTGTGTCGGCCATCGCCGACAGCGGGGCGACGCACGAGCCCGCCGCGTGGAAGCGGCCCGAAGAGCCCGCGACCCAGGCCGTCGACCCGGCCTTCGACGACGGTGACGACGACCTCGACGTCCCGGACTTCCTCAAGTAACGACGAGTGACCGATCCGACGAGTGTCGACGGCGACCTGGGCGAGCGTCTCGCCCGGGTCGCCGCGGCCGTCGATGACGCCTGCACCGCTGTGGGACGCTCTGCGGGCGAGCTCACGACGATCGTCGTCACGAAATTCCATCCGCCCGGGCTCATCAGGGCGTTGTACGCCCTCGGGGTCCGTGACGTCGGCGAGAACCGACACCAAGAGGCCCAGGCGAAGGCCGCCGAGCTGGACGACCTCGACGGACTCCGATGGCACTTCGTGGGCCAGTTGCAGTCGAAGAAGGCGCGCCAGGCCCGGCGCTACGCGAACGCCGTCCACTCGCTCGACCGTGACTCGGTCGTCGATGCGCTCTCGGACGACTCCGGGTCCCTCGTCGACGGATTCGTCCAGGTCAACCTGACCGACGACCCCGGCCGCGGGGGAGTGGCCGAGCACGAGGTCGAGCGGCTCGCCGAGCGGGTGCTCTCGACCCCGGGGCTGCGACTGCGCGGCGTCATGGCCGTGGCCCCCCTGGGTGAGGAGGCGTGTCCGGCCTTCGCGCGCCTCCGTGCGGTCTCCGAGAGGGTGCGGTCCCTCGAGACCACTGCCGACGCGATCTCGGCCGGCATGTCTCCCGACTTCGTCGAGGCCGTCGCCGAGGGCGCGACACACCTACGGATCGGCACGGCAATCACGGGTTCTCGCCCCGATGCTCGTTAATGTCGGTCCTGACGATCCACTGACTCGGAGGAACACCATGGCCAACCCGCTGCGCAAGACGATGGTCTATCTGGGCCTCGCCGACGAAGAGCTCGAGTACGACGAGCAGCCTCACGAACGAGCGCAGCCCCAGCAGTCGCCGCGACCGCAGGCGGCCGCCCAGGCTCCGGCTCCCGTCGCCCCGGTCCACTCGGCTCCCGCCGCCCCCGCGCCCACCCGCGCCCCCGTGACGCCGCTGCGTCGCTCCTCGACCCCGAAGAACACGGTGCCCCACGACATGAACGAGATCCTGACGGTCCACCCCCGCGAGTACAAGGACGCCCAGGCGATCGCCGAGAGCTTCCGTGACGGCATCCCGGTGATCATCAACCTGTCGCAGATGACCGAGGCGGACGCCCGTCGTCTGGTCGACTTCGCCAGCGGTCTCTCGCAGGGGTTGTACGGCAAGATCGAGCGCGTGACCAACAAGGTCTTCCTGTTGTCGCCGGCGCACATCGCGGTGAGCGGTGATCAGGCTGAGGTAGAATCCGACATCGAAGCGTCGTTCTTCGCCCAGTCGTGACGAGTCCGTCGTCGCGGCTCCTCTGCGTCGACGTGACGACCTGCCCGTCCGCGAGTCTCCTCGCGCCGACTCGTGTGAGCTGATGACCCCCCGATGATCACTTACCTGATCGCCACGATCGCGTACTACGCGTTGCTGATCTTCTTCCTGCTCATGTGGGCTCGCTTCGTGCTCGACCTCGCGCAGTCGTTCAGCCGCGGGTGGCGCCCCAAGGGGCCGGTGCTCGTCATCGCCGAAGTGGCCTACACGGTGACCGACCCGCCCATCCGCCGCGTGCGGAAGATCCTGCCCCCCGTGCGCCTCGGATCGGTCGCGCTCGACTTCGGCTGGAGCATCATCATGCTGGCCGTCATCATCCTGATGAGCGTCGCCTCCGGGCTCCGCACCTTCGGCTGACCACGTCGTCCGTGGACGACAGGGTAGGCTCACTGCAGCGCCCGAACGGCACGATCCCGGCCCGACCGGGCCCCGCTCCTCTACGGTGTAGAAGAACGACCCAGACCACGATCACACGATCCAACAGATGCACGAGGTGACGGCAATGGCTTTGACGCCGGAAGACGTAGTCAACAAGCGGTTCCAGCCGACGAAGTTCCGCGAGGGATACGACCAAGACGAGGTCGACGACTTCCTCGACGAGGTCGTCGCCGAGCTGCGACGTCTCAACCAGGAGAACGACGAGCTGCGTCAGCGCCTCTCGTCCGGCGACTCCGCCCCCGTGGCGCAGGCCGCTCCCGTCTCGGCTCCGGTGGCCAGCGCGCCGGCTCCTGCGTCGGCACCGGCTCCCGCGTCGGCCCCCGAGGCCGTCGAGCCCGAGCCGGTCGTCGAGTCCGAGCCCATCGTCGCGGCCCCCGCCGCCGTCGCGTCCGCTCCGGCCTACTCCGCCCCCGCGGTGTCCGAGGCCGACGAGACCAGCAGCACCAACAGCCTGCTGCAGCTCGCTCGCCGTCTGCACGAAGAACACGTCCGCGAGGGCGTCGAGAAGCGCGACCAGCTCATCGCCGAAGGCCACGCGACCGCGGCTCGTCTGGTGTCCGAGGGCGAGGCCCGCCAGCGTGAGGTCGTCGCCGAGGCCGAGACGAAGTCCCGCGACATCATCGGTGCCGCCGAGACCCAGCAGCGCGAGATCCTCGACCGCCTCAACACCGAGCGGTCGAGCGTCGAGCGTCGCATCGACGACCTGCGCTCGTTCGAGCGTGACTACCGCTCCAAGCTCAAGAGCTACATCGAGGGTCAGCTGCACGAGCTCGACGGCGAGGGCACCGGCGAGGCCGGTCGGCCCACTCCGGCCAGCGCCCAGGGCTTCGGCTCGAACTAAGGACTTGTCGAGCGACAAGCCCGCCACGAAGGCCAGCGTCCGCGTTCTCGCGACGCTGGCCTTCGTCGCTGTCGTGGCCTACGGCCTCGACCAGGGCACCAAACTGCTGGTCACCCGGACTCTCGTCGAAGGAGGTTCCGTCGACGTCGTCGGCGAGTTCTTCCAGTTGCACTTCGTCAAGAACCCCGGTGCCGCCTTCTCGTTCGCGAGCGGGTCGACGTGGATCTTCTCGATCGCCGCCGCCGGCGTCGCCGTCGCGATCCTGGTCGTGGCCCGACGCATCCGATCGCTGGCCTGGTCGATCATGCTGGGCATGCTGCTCGGCGGCACCCTCGGCAACCTGACGGACCGCCTGCTCCGAGAGCCGTCGTTCGGCCAGGGGCACGTGGTCGACTTCATCTACTTCCCCTCCCTGCTGCCGGCCATCTTCAACGTCGCCGACGTCTTCATCGTGTCCAGCATGGGATTGCTCCTCCTGCTCACGCTGCTGGGCATCGGGCTCGACGGCACGCGCACGCCGAGCACAGGCAAGTCGGCTCGACCGGCGGGCGACGGTCGCGACGGCGACCCTCAGGTGGCCGGCTCCACGGCCGTCGGCGACCCGGGCACGTCCGGTGACGAGCCCGGCGGTCCCGTCGACACGACGCCTCCTGCCGATCACCGGAGCGCCTCGTGAGCGAGACCCGCGCCCTCCCGGTCCCCGACGGGCTCGCCGGCGAACGTGTCGACGCCGCCCTGGCCAAGCTTCTCGGCTTCAGCCGGACCTTCGCGGCCGAGGTCGCCGCCTCGGGCGGGGTGACGGTCGACGGGCGCACGGTCGGCAAATCGGACCGGCTCGAGGCCGGTGCGTGGCTCGACGTCACATGGTCACCGCGTGAGGCACCGGCCGTGGTCGCCGTCGAGGTGCCCGGCATGGCGGTCGTCCACGACGACGACGAGATCGTGGTCGTCGACAAGCCGGTCGGAGTCGCAGCACACCCGTCGGTGGGCTGGACGGGACCGACGGTGCTCGGCGGACTCGCCGCCGCGGGCTTCACCGTGTCGACCTCGGGGGCGTCCGAGCGTGCCGGCATCGTGCACCGCCTCGACGTCGGAACGAGCGGCCTCATGGTCGTCGCCAAGACCGAGCGGGCCTACACCCTGCTCAAACAGGCCTTCCGCGAACGCACCGTCGAGAAGATCTACAACGCGGTCGTCCAGGGCCACCCCGACCCGTTGACCGGGACGATCGACGCACCCATCGGGCGGCATCCGTCGTCCGACTGGAAATTCGCCGTGGTCGTCGACGGCAAGCCGTCGGTCACCCACTACGAGACCGTCGAGGCGTTCCCGTCGGCGTCGCTGCTCGAGATCCACCTCGAGACGGGTCGGACCCACCAGATCCGCGTCCACATGGCCGCCCAGCGACACCCGTGCGTCGGTGACGCGACCTACGGCGCCGACCCGACGCTGTCGGCGACCCTCGGTCTCACGCGGCAGTGGCTGCACGCCGTGCAGCTCGGATTCCGGCACCCCGGCACGGGTGAGCCGGTGGTCTACCGCTCGACCTACCCCACCGACCTGCAGCACGCCCTCGACGTCCTCCGTCACGGTTAGGCTGTTCCCCTAGTCGCCAGATCCACCACCAGACGAGGAGCCCCGTGGCCTCGAGCAAAGACTCATTCGTCCATCTGCACGTGCACAGCGAGTACTCGATGCTCGACGGCGCCGCCCGGGTCAAACCGTTGGTCACCGAGGCCGCGGCACAGGGCATGCCCGCGGTGGCGGTCACCGACCACGGCAACGTGTTCGGTGCGTACGACTTCTGGAAGACGGCGACCGAGGCGGGCGTCAAACCCATCATCGGCACCGAGGCCTACATCACGCCGGGCACGCACCGGGGCGACAAGACTCGCGTGCGCTGGGGTGACGGTGGACGCGACGACGTGTCGGGCTCCGGTGCCTACACGCACATGACGCTGTTGTCCGAGAACACCACGGGCATGCACAACCTGTTCCGGCTCTCGTCCCGGGCCTCCCTCGAGGGCTACTACTTCAAGCCGCGCATGGACCGCGAGCTGCTCTCGCAGTACTCCGAGGGCCTCATCGCGACGACCGGCTGCCCGAGCGGCGAGGTCCAGACCCGCCTGCGGCTCGGCCAGTACGACGAAGCACTCAAGGCGGCCTCCGACTTCCGCGACATCTTCGGCCGTGAGAACTACTTCGCCGAGATCATGGACCACGGGCTCGGCATCGAGCGGCAGATCATGGGCGACCTGTTGCGCCTGGCGAAAGACCTCGACCTGCCCCTCGTCGCGACGAACGACCTCCACTACACGCACGAGCACGACGCGACCAGCCACGCGGCTCTCCTCTGCGTCCAGTCCGGCTCGACGCTGAACGACCCCAACCGGTTCAAGTTCGACGCCGACGAGTTCTACCTCAAGTCCGCCCAGCAGATGCGGCATCTCTTCCGCGACCACCCCGAGGCCTGCGACAACACGCTCCTCATCGCCGAGCGCTGCGACGTGCAGTTCAACACCTCGGCCAACTACATGCCGCGTTACCCGGTGCCCGAGGGTGAGACCGAAGAGACCTGGTTCATCAAAGAGGTCGAGAAGGGGCTCGTGTACCGCTATCCCGCGGGCATCCCGGACGACGTGCGCAAGCAGGCCGAATACGAGATCGGCGTCATCACCGGCATGGGCTTCCCCGGCTACTTCCTCGTGGTCGCCGACTTCATCAACTGGTCCAAGGAGAACGGCATCCGGGTCGGTCCGGGCCGTGGTTCGGGGGCCGGCTCGATGGCCGCCTACGCCATGCGCATCACCGATCTCGATCCTCTGCGCCACGGTCTGATCTTCGAGCGGTTCCTCAACCCCGATCGCGTGTCCATGCCCGACTTCGACGTCGACTTCGACGACCGTCGTCGCGGCGAGGTGATCCAGTACGTCACCGAGAAGTACGGAGACGAACGCGTCGCCCAGATCGTCACGTACGGCACCATCAAGGCCAAGCAGGCCTTGAAAGACAGTTCACGGGTGCTCGGGTTCCCCTTCGGCATGGGTGAGAAGCTCACCAAGGCCATGCCCCCCGCCGTGATGGGCAAGGACATCCCGCTCACCGGCATCTTCGACAAGCAGCACGAGCGCTACAAAGAGGCCGGCGACATCAGGACGGTCGTCGAGTCCGACCCCGAGGCCAAGACCGTCTTCGACACGGCGTTGGGGCTCGAGGGCCTGAAACGTCAGTGGGGCGTGCACGCCGCAGGCGTCATCATGTCCAGCGATCCGCTCATCGACATCATCCCGATCATGAAGCGCGAGCAGGACGGGCAGATCGTCACGCAGTTCGACTATCCGGCCTGCGAGTCGCTGGGCCTGATCAAGATGGACTTCCTGGGGCTGCGCAACCTCACGATCATCAACGACGCCCTCGACAACATCAAGACGAACCGCGGTTTCGACCTCGTGCTCGAAGACCTCGAGCTCGACGACCGGGGGGCCTACGAGTTGCTGGGTCGCGGCGACACGCTCGGGGTGTTCCAACTCGACGGCGGGCCCATGCGCGGGCTCCTCCGGCTGATGAAGCCCGACAACTTCGAAGACATCTCGGCCGTCATCGCGCTGTACCGCCCGGGGCCCATGGGCGCGAACTCGCACACGAACTACGCGCTCCGCAAGAACGGCGCGCAAGACATCACCCCGATCCACCCCGAGCTCGAAGAGCCGCTCAAAGAGATCCTGTCGACCAGCTACGGCCTCATCATCTACCAAGAGCAGGTCATGGCCATCGCGCAGAAGGTCGCCGGCTTCTCGCTCGGTCAGGCCGACATCCTCCGGCGGGCCATGGGCAAGAAGAAGAAGTCCGAGCTCGACAAGCAGTACGCCGGGTTCGAGCAGGGCATGTTCGACAACGGCTTCTCGCCCGATGCCGTCAAGATGCTCTGGGACATCCTGCTGCCCTTCTCGGACTACGCCTTCAACAAGGCGCACTCCGCGGCGTACGGCGTCGTCTCGTACTGGACGGCCTACCTCAAGGCCCACTACCCGGCCGAGTACATGGCCGCCCTGCTCACCAGCACGGGGGACTCCCGCGACAAGCTGGGTCTCTACCTCAACGAGTGTCGCCGCATGGGCATCAAGGTGCTGCCACCCGACGTCAACGAATCCATCGGCTTCTTCGCGGCCGTCGGCGACGACATCCGCTTCGGCATGGGTGCCGTGCGCAACGTCGGCTTCAACGTCGTCGACCATGTCATCGCCGCGCGCAAAAAAGAGGGGGCGTTCACCTCGTTCCACGACTTCCTGCGCAAGGTGCCGCTCCCCGTGGCGAACAAGCGCACCGTCGAGTCGCTCGTCAAGGCCGGCGCATTCGACTCCCTGGGGTCGACGCGGCGTGCCCTCGTCGAGATCCACGAGTCCGCCGTCGAGGCGTCGGTCAGCGAGAAGAGGGCCGAGGCGAACGGTCAGGTCGGCTTCGACTTCGACTCCCTGTGGGACGAGCCGCAGGACGTCCAGCACGTGCCCGAACGTCCTGAGTGGTCCAAGCGCGACAAGCTGGCCTTCGAGCGCGACATGCTGGGCCTGTACGTCTCCGACCACCCGCTCGCGGGCCTCGAGCTCCCCTTGGCCAAGCATGCCCAGACGACGGTCACCGACATCCTGGCGAGCGACCCCGCGACCATCGACGGCGAGACGGTCACGATCGCGGGGCTCATCACCAGCGTGCAGCACCGGGTCGCACGCAACTCGGGCAACCCCTACGGGATCATCACCGTCGAGGACTTCGGGGGCGAGATCTCCGCCATGTTCCTCGGCAAGACCTACCAAGAATTCGGGCCGTCGCTCGTCGGGGACTCGATCATCGTCCTGAAGGGTCGGGTCAGCGTCCGCGACGACGGCATGAACATGCACGCCGCGAGCATGTTCATGCCCGATCTCGGTGTCGGCGTGAACCACGGGCCGCTGCTCCTGCAGATGCCCGAGCACCGGGCGACGCACGACACGGTCACCGAGCTGGCAGCGGTGCTCGGGCGTCACGCCGGCGGCACCGAAGTCCGTCTCCGACTCGTCAAGGGCGAAGCCGCACGGGTCTTCGAGATCCCCATGCCGGTCGACGTCACGGCCGACCTGTTCGGCGAACTGAAGAGCCTGCTGGGCCCCGGCTGCCTCGTCTGAGGTGGCCGGTGCTCCGGCGGGTCCTGGTGCCCTGACCGGTTCCGGCGCCCGGCACCCGTTCGGCGTCAGTCCTCGAGGTGGACCGGTCTCAGGTACCGACGGTCGTGGTACAGCAGGGCGTCGTCGTCCTCGCCCACCCCGCCGGTTCCGATGCGCACGACCACGACGGCGTTGCCGTGGACGGGCATCCGCTCGACGATCGTCCCGGTCATCCACGCGGTCACGCCCGTGAGCAGAGGTACCCCGTTCGGACCGTCGGTCCAGTGGTCGCCCGCGAAGCGTTCGGCGGCGGGTCCCGCCATGCGGCGGGCGAGGTCGCGGTTGCGCAGGCCGAGCAGGTGCACGATGACCTGGTCCGTCTCCGAGACGGCGGGCCACGAGCTCGCCGTCCTGGCCATGTTGAACGTCGCGAGGGGCGGCACGGCGGCCAGCGACGCCAGCGACGTCGCCGTGAACCCGACCGGTGTGCCCTCGCCGTCACGCGCCGTGACGATGGCCACGCCCGCGGCGTGTCGTCGGAAGGCCTCCTTGAACACCTCGAGAGAGTCGTCGGGCCGCGGAGCAGCCGCGTTGTCGTCCGTCATGCTCCCGACCCTACTGACTAGGCTGGACGGGCCATGATCCAGACCACAGATCTGCGCGGTCTCGCGCCGACCCACGCCCAGCTGCTCGACCTCGTCCCCCGGTCCCACGCCGACGTCGGGGCCGCGACGGACGCCGCCCGGCGTCTCGTCGACGACGTCCGCGAGCGGGGTGCCGCTGCCCTTCGTGATCAGGCGGCACGTTTCGACGGCGTCCGCCCCGACACCCTCCGCGTCGCGACGCAGACCATCGACGACGCCGTCGCGGCCCTTGACCCCCTGGTCAAGGAGGCGCTGGTCGAGTCGATCGCGCGCGTCACGCAGGCCAGCCGCGCCCAGGTCCCGTCGCCGACCACGACCCGACCCGCGCCGGGTGCGGTCATCGAGCAGCGGTGGCAGCCCGTTACACGCGCCGGGGTCTACGTCCCCGGCGGCAAGGCCGTGTATCCCTCCAGCGTCGTCATGAACGTCGTCCCCGCACAGGTGGCGGGGGTGTCGTCGATCGCCCTCGTGTCGCCCGCGCAGCGCGAACACGGCGGGGGAGTGCACCCCGTCATCCTCGGTGCCGCCGGCCTGCTCGGCATCGACGAGGTCTACGCGATCGGAGGTGCCGGAGCGATCGGCGCGCTCGCCTACGGCGTTCCCGAGCTCGAGCTCGAGCCGGTCCAGGTCATTACCGGTCCCGGCAACAACTTCGTCGCCGCCGCGAAGCAACTCGTGCGCGGTCGTGTCGGCATCGATTCGGTGGCCGGTGCGACCGAGATCCTCGTCATCGCGGACGACTCGGCGGACGCAACGTTGGTCGCCGTCGACCTCATCAGCCAGGCCGAGCACGACGAGGAGGCCTCGGCCGTCCTCGTGACGGACTCCGCGCCCTTCGGCGAGGCCGTCGTCGCCGAACTGACCAGGCTCGTGCCCCGCACCCTCAGCGCCGCCCGGGTCCGGACGGCCCTCTCCGGTCGGCAGTCGGCGGTGGTCCTCGTCGACGACCTCCGGCAGGCTGCTGCCTTCAGCAACGCCTACGGCCCCGAGCACCTCGAGGTCCAGACCCGTGACGACGACGCGGTCCTGGCCGACATCACCGATGCCGGAGCGATCTTCGTGGGGCCCGACACGCCCGTCAGCCTGGGTGACTACCTCGCCGGGTCGAACCACGTCCTGCCCACCAGCGGTCAGTCGCGCTTCTCGTCGGGGCTCGGGGCGTTCACGTTCCTCCGACCACAGCAGATCGTCCGGTACGACGCCGAGGCCCTGGGTGCCGTGGCCGAGCGGCTCGTGGCGTTGTCGAACGCCGAGCTGTTGCCCGCCCACGGCGAGGCCGTCGCGGCTCGGTTGTCGCGCCCCTGAGCCGGGCGGGGCCTCCGCGATCCGGTGCTCGGGTGGCCCTGGCGTCCGACGTCGAGCCCGCCGTCCGATAATCTGGCCGCACCATGTTCTGCCCCTTCTGCCGCCACCCCGACTCACGAGTCGTCGACTCCCGGACCAGCGACGACGGCACGTCGATCCGACGTCGGAGGCAATGCCCCAACTGCGGTCGTCGGTTCAGCACGACCGAGACCGCGAGCCTCAACGTCGTGAAGCGCAACGGCGTCCTCGAACCGTTCAGTCGCGACAAGATCATCTCGGGTGTCCGCAAGGCCTGCCAAGGGCGCCCGGTGACGGATGGCGATCTCGCCGTGCTGGCACAGAAGGTCGAAGAGGCCGTCCGGGCGAGCGGTGCGTCGCAGATCGAGGCGAACGACATCGGTCTGGCCATCCTCCCTCCGCTCCGCGACCTCGACGAGGTGGCCTACCTCCGGTTCGCGAGCGTCTACCAGGCCTTCGACTCGCTCGAGGACTTCGAGGCCTCGATCGGACAGCTGCGCGAAGAGCACGCGTCCCGGCCGCTCTCCACCCGATCGGTCGACGAGTGAGGACCCCGTACCGCGCCCTCTTCGACGTCGTCTTCGCGAAGATGGACCCCGAGGACGCCCACCACCTCGCCTTCCGGGTCATCAAGGCGATCCCCAAGCTGGGCCTCGCCGGCCTCGTCGGGCGCTTCACGGCTCCGGCCCCGTCCCTGGCGGTCGACGCGCTCGGACTCCACTTCCCCTCGCCGTTCGGTGTCGCAGCCGGTTTCGACAAGGACGCCAAGGGCATCGGCGGCCTCGGCGCTCTCGGGTTCGGGCACGTCGAGGTGGGGACGGTGACCGCTCGACCGCAGCCCGGCAACGAACGACCTCGTCTCTTCCGACTCGTTCCCGACCTCGCGGTCGTGAACCGCATGGGGTTCAACAACTCCGGGGCCCACGCGGCGGCCCTCGAACTCAGCCGGGCTCGGTCGGCTCCGTCGCGGCCGGTGATCGGCGTCAACATCGGGAAGAGCCGCGTCGTCGACGTCGACGACGCGATCGACGACTACCTGGCCAGCACGCGCCTCCTGGCTCCTCTGGCGGACTACCTCGCCGTGAACGTCAGCTCGCCGAACACCCCGGGGCTCCGCGGGTTGCAAGAGCTCGAGAGGCTCGCTCCACTCCTCGAGGCCGTGCGCGACGCCGCCGGGCACACTCCGGTGTTGGTCAAGATCGCTCCCGACCTCGACGACGACGGCGTTCGTCGGATCGGTGCCCTCGTCACCGAGCTCGGCCTCGCGGGCGTCATCGCGACCAACACGACGGTGTCCAGGGAAGGCCTCGCCACCGAGGGGGCGGTCGTCGAGGCCGCCGGAGCCGGCGGTCTGTCGGGTGCCCCGCTCGCCGTCCGGTCGTTGGAGGTCCTCAAGTTGGTCCGTGAGTCCGTCCCGAGCGGCATGTGCGTCATCTCGGTCGGTGGGGTCTCGAGCGCCGCCGACGTCGACGCGAGGCTCCGGGCCGGGGCCACGCTCGTGCAGGGCTACACGGCGTTCCTCTACCGCGGGCCCCTCTGGGCCCGACAGGTCAACCGGGGGCTCGTCGCCCTGGATCGGCGCCGACGCACCACCTGACGAACCACGCGGTCGGCGAGGTCGAGAACGCGAAACGGCGCCACCCACCGGGGGTGACGCCGTTCGTCGTACGGGGAGCCGCGTCCGCTACGCGGTCGGGTACTCGCCGCGCTTGACCTGCGGCTTCGGCAGGCGCATGGGCTTGAGCTGCATCGCGCGCATCGCCGCGTACCAGCGGTTGCCCTTCCGGACGTTCTCCGCGCCGTACTTGGCAGCGAGCTTGCGGTTGACGCTCCGGCCGACGATCAGGCAGTCGACGACGGCGAGGGCGAAGAATCCCCACAGCACGAGCAGGGTGATGGACTGGATGGCCGCAGACTGCACGAGCGTCATCGCGATGACGACGACCATGATGGGGATCATGGCCTCGCCGACGCTGTAGCGGGCGTCGACGTGGTCGCGGATGAAGCGGCGCTGCGGCCCCTTGTCGCGGTCGGGCAGGAAGCGCTCCTCGCCGTTCGCCAAGCCGACGCGGGCGCGGTCACGCTGTTCGGCGAGACGGGCACGCTGGGCCTTCTGGGCTTCTTTGCCCGAGGCCACCAGGGGCCTCTGGTTGGCGGCTTCGCGCTCGCGTCGCGTGGGCGTCGGGCGACCCTTGCCGACCGCGGTCGACTCGGGCTCGGCGACGGTGGTCGTCTCGGTCGTCTTGCTGTCTGGCTTGGCCACGGGAGATCCTCAGGGTTGTCCGAGTTCCTAAGATTACCTGCATGAGCGACTCGCAGCATCCCGTCCGACCGACCGATCCCCGTACTGTCAGCGAACTCGCGGAGGCCGTGCACGCGGGTCTGCCCGCGACGATCGCCGACCTGGGTGCCCTCGTGCGCATCCCTTCCGTCTCGTGGGACGCCTTCGACCCCGAGCACGTGAGACGTAGTGCCGAGGCCGTGGCCGCCCTGGTCGAGGGGACGGGCCTCTTCGACGAGGTGACCGTGAGCCGGGCGCCGATCGGCGAGGGCGGCCCCCTCGGCCAGCCCGCCGTGCTCGCCCGACGCCCGGCCCGCGAGGGCAAGCCGACCGTCCTCCTGTACGCCCACCACGACGTGCAGCCGCAGGGCGACGACGCCGACTGGGACACCCCTCCGTTCGAACCGACCGTGAAGGGCGACCGGCTGTACGGGCGTGGGGCGTCCGACGACAAGGCCGGCGTGATGACGCACGTCGCGGCGCTGCGCGCGGTGCACGAGGTGCTCGGAGACGACCTCGGTGTCGGCGTCTCGTTGTTCATCGAGGGCGAGGAGGAGTTCGGTTCCCGCTCCTTCGCCGACTTCCTCGTGCAGCACGAAGACGAGCTCCGTGCCGACGTCATCGTCGTGGCCGACTCCGACAACTGGAGCACCACCGTCCCCGCCATCACCGTGGGCCTGCGCGGCAACGTGACCTTCCGCCTGACCGTCCGCACCTTGGCCCACGCCTCCCACTCCGGCATGCTCGGCGGCGCCGTCCCCGACGCCATGCTGGCCATGGTCAAGCTCCTCGCGACCCTGCACGACGACGACGGCAGCGTCGCGGTCGCCGGGCTGACGAGCCGCGAGGCCGACCACCCGGAGCAGAGCGAGCAGCAGCTGCGCGACGAGAGCGGCCTGCTCGAGGGGGTGACCCCCATCGGTCGGGGACCGATCCTGAGCCGGGTGTGGTCGCAACCGTCGATCACCGTGACGGGCATCGACGCCCCGTCGGTCGCCAACGCGTCGAACACCCTGAGTCCCGAGGTGTCCGTCCGCATCAGCGCCCGCATCGCTCCCGGGCAGACCGCCGAGGACGCCTACGCCGCTCTCGACGCGCACCTGCACGCGCACGCACCGTTCGGCGCCCACGTCCAGATCGACGACGTCGACCGGGGTGACCCCTTCCTGGTGGACACCACGGGCACGGCGATCGCCGACGCGACCGTCGCGATGACCGAGGGGTGGGGCGAGGCCCCGGTCCAGACGGGCATCGGCGGGTCGATCCCGTTCATCGCCGACCTCGTGCGCACGTTCCCCGAAGCCCAGATCCTCGTGACCGGCGTCGAGGACCCCGACACCCGAGCGCACAGCCCGAACGAGTCCCAGCACCTCGGAGTCCTCCACCGGGCCGTCCTCAGCGAGGCGATCCTGCTGGCGCGCCTCGACGCGAGGGGCTGACCGGTCCGCCCGCGCCTCCCCACCACCGGCGACGCCCGGGGAGGCGCGGGTCCGGAACAAAACGAGGCTTCGGCTGGTTACACTGGTCGACGACGAGTGCCCCGCACTCGACCCGGCCCGAAGGAGGCACCATGACCGACATCGCAACCGCTCCCGTCGACGCGAAGGCGCACGGCGTGACGATCACGTCCACCGCCGCGGACAAGGTGAAGAGCCTGCTCACGCAAGAGGGTCGGGACGACCTTCGCCTCCGCGTGGCGGTCCAGCCCGGCGGCTGCTCGGGACTCATCTACCAGCTGTACTTCGACGAGCGCATGCTCGACGGCGACGCGACCGTCGACTTCGACGGCGTCGAGGTCATCGTCGACAAGATGAGCGTCCCTTACCTCGACGGTGCGGCCATCGACTTCGAGGACACCATCCAGAAGCAGGGGTTCACCATCGACAACCCCAACGCGCAGGGCAGCTGCGCCTGCGGCGACAGCTTCCACTGATCGTCGAGGGGCGGCTCCGGTCGTCGAAGGACGACTCCGGGCCGTCCGTCGCGGTTGAGCCGGCGTCACCGAGGGGACCATCCGACAGGGTGGTCCCCTCGGTCGTACCACGACGGTTCTCGCTCGACGTCGAGAGGCTTCCGGCGCGTGCCGTGCGTTGGGGAGGCGAACCTGCGAGTAAGCTAGGCAGGTCCCCGTCAACACTGGGAACACCCCCACTGTCGTGTCATCCGAGAGGTAACAGTGCGTTCTAACCGCCGTCTTCGTTGGGCTGCCGCCCCCATGGCAGTCGTCCTGGCTCTCGTGCTAGCGGGGTGCACCACCGACCAGCTCCAGGGGTGGCTGCCCACCACCGCGGGCACGACCAACCACGTGGACCGTGTGATCGGACTCTGGGTCACCTCGTGGATCGTCCTGCTGATCGTCGGCGTGATCGTGTGGGGCCTGATCATCTGGGTCTGCGTCGCTTACCGGCGTCGCAAGGGCCAGACCGGCCTCCCGGTCCAGCTTCGCTACAACATGCCGATCGAGATCTTCTACACCGTCGTCCCCCTGATCCTCGTGCTGGGCTTCTTCGCCTTCACGGCCCGCGACCAGGCTGCCATCGAGGCACCCACCGCGAGCCCCGACGTCAAGATCGACGTCTACGCCAAGCGCTGGGCGTGGGACTTCAACTACATCGACCAGCAGAACGAAGACGAGAGCGTCTACTACCAGGGCATCCAGGCGCAAGAACTGGGTGACGGCACGATCGACGAGAGCCAGCTCCCCGAGCTCTACCTCCCTGTCGGCAAGACGGTGCAGATCGACCTCAAGTCCCGCGACGTGGCTCACTCCTTCTGGATCATCGACTTCCTCTACAAGAAGGACACGATCCCCGGCAAGACCAACTCGATGTACTTCACGCCCGAGAAAGAGGGCACGTTCAGCGGCAAGTGCGCCGAGCTGTGCGGCGAATACCACTCGTTGATGCTGTTCAACGTCAAGGTCGTGTCCCAGTCCGAGTACGACCAGTACATCCAGTCGCTCGATGCCGAGGGAAACACCGGCCTGCTGGGCGACCAGTACAACACCAACACCAACCAGCCCGGCACCGAGGCTCCCGCCAACGCCGCCGGCACCGAAGACTCCGAGAAGTAAGGCACGGTTCGATGAGCTCAGCCACCGCCACCCGTCCCACCACCGGCGGGACCTCGTCCGGTCAGAACTTCGGCGCCACGAAGGTCGGCCGCAAGGGCAACGTCGTCGTCAACTGGATCACGTCGACCGACCACAAGACGATCGGGTACATGTACCTGATAACGTCTTTCCTCTTCTTCTGCCTCGGTGGGGTGATGGCGCTCATCATCCGCGCCCAGCTCTTCGCACCGGGCCTCGAGATCGTGGCCACGAAAGAGCAGTACAACCAGCTCTTCACCATGCACGGCACGATCATGTTGCTCATGTTCGCGACCCCGCTCTTCTCGGGATTCGCCAACGTGCTCATGCCGCTGCAGATCGGTGCACCGGACGTCGCCTTCCCCCGCCTGAACGGCTTCGCGTTCTGGCTCTACTCGTTCGGCTCGATCATCGCCGTCGCCGGCTTCCTCACCCCGCAGGGTGCCGCATCGTTCGGCTGGTTCGCCTACGCACCGCTGAGTGACACGACGTTCTCTCCAGGGCTCGGCGGCAACCTGTGGGTGTTCGGTCTCGGCCTCACCGGCTTCAGCACGATCCTCGGTTCGGTGAACTTCATCACGACCATCGTCTCGATGCGCGCTCCGGGCATGACCATGTGGCGCATGCCGATCTTCACCTGGAACACCCTGATCACCTCCATCCTGGTGATCATGGCGTTCCCCGTGCTGGCGGCCGCACTGTTCGGCCTCGGGTTCGACCGCGTCTTCGACGCGCAGGTCTTCAACCCCGCGAACGGTGGCGCCATCCTCTGGCAGCACCTGTTCTGGTTCTTCGGTCACCCGGAGGTCTACATCATCGCCCTGCCGTTCTTCGGCATCGTGTCCGAGGTGTTCCCGGTCTTCAGCCGCAAGCCGATCTTCGGGTACAAGACGCTCGTCTACGCCACCATCTCGATCGCCGCCCTGTCCGTCACCGTGTGGGCCCACCACATGTACGTGACCGGCTCGGTCCTGCTGCCCTTCTTCTCGCTGATGACCATGCTCATCGCGGTGCCCACCGGCGTGAAGATCTTCAACTGGATCGGCACCATGTGGCGCGGTTCGGTGACGTTTGAGACGCCCATGCTCTGGGCCATCGGATTCCTCATCACGTTCACCTTCGGTGGTCTCACCGGCGTCATCCTGGCCTCGCCCCCGCTCGACTTCCACGTGTCCGACACGTACTTCGTCGTGGCTCACTTCCACTACGTGGTCTTCGGTACCGTCGTCTTCGCGATGTTCTCCGGGTTCTACTTCTGGTGGCCGAAGTGGACCGGCAAGATGCTCAACGAGCGTCTCGGCAAGATCCACTTCTGGATGCTGTTCGTCGGTTTCCACACCACGTTCCTCGTGCAGCACTGGCTCGGCGTGATGGGCATGCCCCGTCGCTACGCCACCTACCAGCCGGAAGACCACTTCACGTGGATGAACCAGCTCTCGACCATCGGCGCCATGTTGCTCGGTGTCTCGATCCTGCCGTTCCTCTACAACGTCTACATCACGGCTCGTCGTGCGCCCAAGGTCGAGGTCAACGATCCCTGGGGTTACTCTCGCTCGCTCGAGTGGGCCACCTCGTGCCCGCCGCCGCGACACAACTTCACGTCGATCCCGCGCATCCGTTCGGAGTCGCCGGCATTCGACCTCAACCACCCCGAGGCCGGACTGCCCGTCGGCATCGGGCCGGTGAAGGATGCCCCTGACGCCCCCACGTACGACGCGTCCAGCGAGAAAGTGAAGTAGACCTGATGAAGACCAACGCGACGCTGTTCTGGATCCTCGCGATCTTCTTCTTCCTCATGTGTGCGGTCTACGTGCTCTGGAGCCTGCTCGACACAGGTCAGGTCGAATGGGCCGGTACGCTCGGCATCGGTCTGGCCGGCATGCTCGGAGCATTCCTGGCGTTCTACATGGGCCGCTCGCACGCGACCCAGGGAGGCGAGCTTCCCGAGGACCGTCTGGACGCCAACATCGACGACGGTGACCCCGAGATGGGCTTCTTCAGCCCCTGGTCGTGGTGGCCAATCATCTTGGCCGCCGGTTGCAGCCTGATCTTCCTGGCGCTGGCCGTCGGCATGTGGATCATCTACATCGGTGCGGCCCTGACGGCCGTGGCCTTGGTCGGTTGGGTCTACGAGTACTACCGCGGAAACTTCGCACACTAACACCACTGCTCCCTCGAGTGTGAAGGGCGTCGGTCTTCGGGCCGGCGCCCTTCGTCATGTTGGCAACAGGGGTGGTGGCCAGAGGTGAGGGGTACGAGTCTGAACCGGTGAGCGGGCCGCCGGGCGTCTCGTCCTCGCGTCCGGGACAGGCCGCCCTGGGCCGGTCCAGACGATCAGTCTGGACATCTTGTGAGCGATGCTTAGTCGCTAGTCGCTAGTCGCTAGTCGCTGGTCGCTGGTCGCTGGCTGCTGGCTGCTGGCTGCTGGCTGCTGGCTGCTGGCTGCTGGCTGCTGGCCGCTGGCTGCTGGCCGCTGCCTACGGGCTGCTGGCCGCTGCCTACGGGCCCCAGGCCGATGCCTACGTGCCCCTGGCCGCTGCCTATGGGCCGCTGACCGCTGGTCGTTGCCAAGCGCTGGTAGACAAGCGCCGGTAGCCGGAGCCTTTCTGTGGCAGTGCCTGGGCCTGGCCTTGTGCCTGTGCTGTCCCTCTGGCTCCGCATGCGTCCGTACCGGCGGCGACGGTACAGGATTCCCCTGCTCCACGCGGCTGGCTTGGGTTCGACCGCAGGGCCGGGTTTCGGTCATCAGGGTGTCCTCCGCGGTCGCGGTCGCTCCTGGTGCTGGTCGACGCGCGGTCCTGAGACGCGGGGAAGCGGCCAGGGGCGAGAAGTAGGCGCCATGGCCCCGAGGCTCTCGACGACGTGAGTGAGGCCGGGGGAGTGCTGGCCCGGTCTACGGTCGCCGTTCTCGCCCAGCCGGGCCTGACTCTGGGTCTGGTCGAGCCCCGGATGCATCGTCGACTGTCCCTGCCAGGAAGAGGCGGCGCAGGGACGTGCGTGGGATGCCACAGGAGTGCCGTGCTGATGGGAACGTGGGCCGTGTCCTCGGGGACGACAGCGTCAGCGTGAACGAACGTGACGGACTCACGCGGTCGTCAAGCTGGGGAATGGTGAGCACGCCCCTTGAGGGACCTGACATCGATCCTCCGTCACCGCAGCGAGTGGTGAGCGAGCGAGGCAGAGTCATCCTGGGGCCTCGCATGGAGCGGGCACAGGGAGCACACGAGGTCGAGAATCCGGGCGGTGATCGCCACCGCCGACCGTGACAGGCGCTCAACCGAGGGTATGACGTCGTGGCTGAGAACCTGGCCGCAGGCCGCGGTGATGTACCGATCACCCTGGCCGGGATCACTGTGTCAACTCCGTGCAGGACTGGAGGAGTCATCATAGCCAGGTACCACGCAGCATCGTTCGGAGGAGGCCCGCTCGTGCGGTCGGCCGGGATGTCTCAGCCTCGACGGTTCTGAGGAAGATGCTGTCGCGGCGTCTCGACACTCGATCCGATGACGTCCAGAGGGGTTGTCGCCGGAGATCCCATCTCACCCAACGGTTGGACTCATCGGCTGCGCGAGCGTGGGCCGACTGGACTGCCGTGAGCCACCCCGGGAATGCCGAAGGCCCGGCCGCACACGATGTGCGACCGGGCCCAGGGGCTACCGAAGGTCAGTGTCCTTCGTCGTGGTGCGATGCCTCGATCTCGGAACGCTTCACCGGGGCGATGCGGTCCTCGAAGAAGAACGACGACGCTGATGCTCGGGCCCGCTGCAGAGCCGTGATCTTGCCGTTGGCGTTCGGTCGGACCATGAGGGGCTCGTACTCGTTGAAGTCGAGCAGGCGCCAGCGCTCGTACTCGTCGAGCTGCTCGTGCACCTCGATGTACTCACCACCCGGCAGTCGAACGATGCGTCCCGACTCGTAACCGTGGAGAGCGATCTCACGGTCCTTCTTCTGAAGGGCGAGGCAGACCCGCTTCGTGACCCAGAAGGCGATGAAGGGCCCGATGATCAGGGCTGCCTGGCACGCGTGGATGACGTAGTTCAGCGACAGGTGGAAGTGCGTCGCCATGATGTCGGAGCTCGCCGCTGCCCAGAGGCTGGCGTAGAACACGATGCCGGCGGCGCCGATCGCGGTGCGCGTCGGAGCGTTGCGAGGCCGGTCGAGGATGTGGTGCTCGCGCTTGTCACCGGTCACCCAGGCCTCGAAGAACGGATACAGCAGGACGACGACGATGAAGAGACCCAGGACCGTGATCGGCACGAGGATGTTCATGGAGACCGTGTAACCGAAGGCGACGAACTCCCAGCCCGGGGGAACGAGTCGAAGGGCACCGTCGGCGAAACCGATGTACCAGTCGGGTTGCGTACCTGCCGACACGGGGGAGGGGTCGTACGGGCCGTAGTTCCAGATGGGGTTGATCGTGAACAGCGAGGCGATCAACACGATGACGCCGAAGACGATGAAGAAGAATCCACCGGCCTTCGCTGCGAACACGGGCATGACGGGCACGCCCACGACGTTCTGGTTCGTCTTACCGGGGCCGGCGAACTGCGTGTGCTTGTTGATGATGAGCAACAGCAGGTGCACGCCCAGGAGGGCGATCAACAGTGCGGGCAGCAGCATGATGTGCAGCGAGTAGAACCGGCCGACCATGTCGGTACCCGGGAATTCTCCACCGAACACGAGGTACGAGATCCAGACGCCGATCACGGGGATGCCCTTGATCATGCCGTCGATGATGCGGGCACCGTTGCCGGAGAGGAGGTCGTCGGGAAGCGAGTATCCGGTGAAGCCCTCGGCCATCGCGAGGATCCAGAGCGTGAAGCCGACGACCCAGTTGATCTCGCGGGGCTTGCGGAACGCGCCGGTGAAGTAGACGCGCAGCATGTGCAGCATGATCGCGGCCACGAACAGCAGAGCGGCCCAGTGGTGGATCTGGCGGAACAGGAGGCCGCCACGGATGTCGAACGAGATGTCGAGCGTCGAGGCCATCGCCGCCGACATGTTGAGGCCCTTGAGCGGAACGTACGAACCGTTGTAGTTGACCTCAGCCATCGAGGGCTGGAAGAAGAACGTCAGGAACGTGCCCGAGAGCAGGATCACGACGAACGAGTAGAGAGCGACCTCGCCCAACATGAACGACCAGTGGTCGGGGAAGATCTTGCGACCCACCTCTTTGACCAGGCCGGACATGCTCGTGCGCTCGTCGATGTAGTTGGCCGTCGCGCCGAGGAATTTGTTGGTCTTCGTCGGTGCGAAGGCAGGGGCCTTGCCGATGTTCTCGGACGTGGCCGGTTCGGCACCGTGTGCCGGGGTGGTGGTGATCACTTTTCGCGCTCCCAGAAGCTCGGGCCCACAGGTTCGTGGAAGTCGCTCTGCGCGACGAGGTACCCGTCGGCGTCGACCGTGATGGGCAGCTGCGGCAGGGGGCGCTTGGCGGGCCCGAAGATGACTTCGCAGTTGTTCGTCACGTCGAACGTGGACTGGTGGCAGGGGCAGAGCAGGTGGTGTGTCTGCTGTTCGTAGAGGGCCACGGGGCACCCGACGTGCGTGCAGATCTTCGAGTAGGCGACGATTCCGTCGTACTGCCAGTCTTCGCGTCCCTCGGCCGGGTTGAGGTCTTCCGGCTTCAGGCGCATGAGAAGGACGGCCGCTTTGGCTTTCTCTTCGAGCAGGTGTTCTGATTCGTTGAGGTTCTCGGGGATGACGTGGAACACGGAACCGAGGGTGACGTCCGACGCCTTGATGCGGGTCCCGGAGGGGTCGGCGGCGAGGTGCATGCCTTCTTCCCACAAGGTGTGGCGGAGGACCGCGTTGGGGTCTTCCGCAGGTGCGAGGTCGCGGAACAGAACCACGGCGGGGAGGGGCGTCGCGACGATAGCGCCGATCAGGCTGTTGCGGATCAGCGAACGACGACCGAAGCCGCTCTCGTGATTGCCCAGTGCGAAGACCTCGACGGCCTTCTCACGCGTCGGCTCGGAGCCACGCGTGTCGTGGCGCATCTCGGTGATCTCTCGCGCCGGCATGAGGGTCTTGGACCAGTGCACCGCACCGATTCCGACGGACAACAGACCGAGGGCGATCCCGAGGCCCAGGAACAGGTTGTTCAGGCGGACCGAGCCGGAGTCACCCGACGTGATCGGGAAGGCCACGTACGCGCCGATGGCCGCGATGCTGCCGACGATCGACAGGAAGAAGAACAGGCTGACCTGACGCTCCGCACGCTTCTCGACCTTGGGGTCGATGTCGGTGACGCGGTCGCGGTGGGGCGGTTCACCCGGGTTCTGGAACACGTCGGACGTCACGACCGCCGTGCCGGCCGAGACCTGTCGAGGCTCGCGCTTCTCGACAGCCGAGCCCGCCGTGGGGGCCTCGTCGTCGTGCTCTGCCATTGATTCTGCCTTTCGTGAAGTACGGAGAGAACGCGGGTCAGTTCGACCGGGCGGTCAGCCAGATGGTGATCGCGACGATCGCACCGAGCCCGAAGATCCAGATGAAGAGACCTTCGGCGACGGGGCCGAGGCTCCCGAGCTCGAATCCACCCGGCGACGGGTTGTTCTCGACGTACTTGAGGTACGTGATGATGTCGGCCTTGTCTTGGGGCGACAGGTTGAGGTCGTTGAAGACCGGCATGTTCTGCGGGCCCGTCTGCATGGCCTCGTAGATGTGGTGGGCGGTGACGCCGTCGAGTGCGGGGGCGAACTTGCCCTGGGTGAGCGCGCCACCCGCACCGGCCACGTTGTGGCACATGGCGCAGTTGATGCGGAACAGCTCGGCGCCGTTGGTCGTGTCGCCGTCGGCCTGGAGCAGCGACTCGTCGGGGATGGCCGGACCCGGGGCGAGGGAGGCGACGTAGGCGGCCATGGCGGCGACCTGCTCGTCGGAGAACTGCGTGGGCTTCTGTTCGGCCTGAGGACCGTTCACGGCCATGGGCATGCGACCGGTGCCGACCTGGAAGTCGACCGACGCCGCCCCGACGCCGATCAGGCTGGGACCGCTGTCGGTGCCGGCGGCGCTCAGACCGTGGCAGGTCGCACAGTTCGAGGCGAAGAGCTTCTGACCCTCGTCGATGCTCTGCTGCGACGTGGCGGTGGCGCTGCTCTCGTCTGCCGAGGCGGTCGAGGAGAAGAGCGCGTAGGCACCGCCCGTGGTGAGCAGACCGACGAGCAGGAGGGAGGCGGTGGCGACGGGGCCGCGACGGCCAGCCTTCTTGGTGCGTCGGGAGGACGAGGTTCTGGAGAACATGCTGTGCAGACGATCCAATGCCTATTTGAGGAGGTAGATGACGATGAAGAGGCCGATCCAGACGACGTCGACGAAGTGCCAGTAATACGACACGACGATGGCCGTCGTGGCCTCTTTGTGCCCGAAGTTCTTGACTGCGTAGGCACGACCGATGGTGAGCAGGAAGGCGATGAGGCCACCGATGACGTGGGCGCCGTGGAAGCCGGTCGTCATGTAGAAGGCCGAGCCGTAGGCGCTGGAGCTGAGGGTGACGTGCTCGGAGATCAGCGTCGCGTACTCGAACACCTGGCCGCAGACGAAGACCGCGCCCATGGCGTAGGTGAGGAAGAACCACTCGACCATGCCCCAGCGGCCGACCTGGAACAGGCGGCCGGTACGGTGCGGCTGCATGCGCTCGGCCGCGAACACGCCGAACTGGCAGGCGACCGAGGACAGCACCAGGGTGATGGTGTTGGTCAGCGCGAACGGCACGTTGTGCAGCGCCGTCTGGTCGGCCCACAGGCCCGGAGACGTCGAGCGGAGCGTGAAGTAGATCGCGAAGAGGCCGGCGAAGAACATGACCTCGCTGCCGAGCCACACGATGGTGCCCACGGCAACCGTGCTGGGTCGATTGACGACGGGGCCGCCAGAAGGTCTCGAGAGAGAGGTACTTGTCACGAGGTCCATTATGCCTGGTAAGTCGCTTTGGGTTTGCGCTCGAAACCCCGGGTCGGGAATTTCCCTTGACGCCGAGACATCGGAGCCGCCCGTGCTCCGCCGGTAGCCTGGGCGCATGACCTCCGAGCTCACCTGGCCCCTGATCATCGACGCGCTCCTCGTCGGTCGCGACCTCTCGATCAGCGAGGCGACGTGGTCGATGGAGCAGGTCATGACCGGCGACGTCACCCCGGCCCAGCTCGGGGCCTTCCTCGTGGCCCTGCGGGCCAAGGGGGAGACGGTGGACGAGATCGTGGGGTTCCGCGACGCCGTCCTCGCCCACGCCGTGGCCCTGCCGGTCGACAGCATGGCCGTCGACATCGTCGGCACGGGCGGAGACCGTTTCGGGACGGTCAACGTCTCGACCATGGCCTCCGTCGTCGTGGCGGCCACCGGCGTGCCCGTCATCAAGCACGGCAACCGGGCGGCGAGTTCGTCGTCCGGTTCCTCGGACGTCCTGTCGGCCCTCGGCATCGACCTGACCATCGGCGCCGACCGTGTGGCCGAGGTCCTGCGCGAAGCCGGGCTGACCTTCGCCTTCGCGGCCGCCTTCCACCCGGGCTTCGGCAACGCCGCCGCCGTGCGGCGTGAGATCGGCGTCCCGACGGTCTTCAACTTCCTGGGGCCCCTCGTGAACCCGGCACGACCCGAGGCGAGTGCGGTCGGCGTCGCGTCGCTCGACAAGGTGCCGCTGATCGTGGGCGTGTTCCAGACCCGGGGCGCGACGGCGCTCGTGTTCCGCGGCGACGACGGCCTCGACGAGTTGACCACCACCGGTCACAGCCACATCTGGGAGGTCACCGGAGGCTCGGTGACCGAGCACGACCTCGACCCGCTCGAGTTGGGCATCCCGCGGGCGCGCATCTCCGACCTCGTCGGCGGCGACGCGGCGTACAACGCGGCCGTCGCCCGCGAGGTGCTGGCGGGGGAGCGCGGCCCCGTCCGCGACATCGTGCTGCTCAACGCGGCGGCCGGACTGGTCTCGTACGGGCTGGCCGCGGACCCGGGCCAGCGCGAACGGCCGCTCCTCGCCCGCTTCCGGGAGCAGCTGGACGTCGCGGCCCGCGCCGTCGACTCGGGGGCGGCGATCGCGAAACTGGACCAGTGGGTGGCGGCGACCCGCGCCTCCTGAGACGAACCGTGCCTCCTCGTCCTCGGACGGGCGCACGACGAAGGGCCCGTCCGATCGGACGGGCCCTTCGCGCGGAGGATCAGTTGACGTCGTCGTCGACCCAGTCGAAGGTCTTCGTGACGGCCTTCTTCCAGAGACGGAGCGTGCGGTCACGCTCGTCGGCGTCGATGTTCGGCGTCCAGCGCTTGTCCTCCTGCCAGTTGGCACGGAGGTCGTCGAGGGTCTCCCAGAAGCCGACCGCGAGACCGGCCGCGTAGGCCGCTCCGAGCGCGGTGGTCTCGGCGACCACGGGACGGACGACCGGGACGTCGAGGATGTCGGCCTGGAACTGCATGAGCGCGTCGTTGGCGGTCATGCCACCGTCGACCTTGAGCTCGGTCAGGTCGACACCGGAGTCGGCGTTGACCGCGTCGAGCACCTCGCGGGTCTGGAACGCGGTCGCCTCGAGGGCGGCGCGGGCGATGTGGCCCTTGTTGACGTAGCGGGTGAGGCCGACGAGGGCGCCACGCGCGTCGGACCGCCAGTAGGGCGCGAACAGACCCGAGAAGGCGGGCACGAAGTACACTCCGCCGTTGTCCTCGACGGTCTTGGCGAGCTCCTCGACCTCGGGGGCGGAGCCGATCATGCCCAGGTTGTCGCGCAGCCACTGGATCAGCGAACCCGTGACCGCGATGGACCCCTCGAGGGCGTAGTGGGGTGCGGCGTCGCCGAGCTTGTAACCGAGCGTCGTGAGCAACCCGTTCTTCGAGTGGACGATCTCTTCGCCTGTGTTGAAGATCAGGAAGTTGCCGGTGCCGTACGTGTTCTTCGACTCGCCCTGGTCGAAGGCGGCCTGGCCGAAGGTGGCGGCCTGCTGGTCGCCGAGGATGCCGGCGATGGGCACCTCGCGCAGCAGGCTCGAGGCCTCGACCGTGCCGTAGACCTCGGACGAGCTCTTGATCTCGGGGAGCATCGACCTCGGCACGTCGAAGGCCTCGAGGATGTCGTCGCGCCACTCGAGCGTCTCGAGGTCCATGAAGAGGGTGCGCGAGGCGTTCGTCACGTCGGTGACGTGGACGCCGCCGTCGGTGCCGCCGGTGAGGTTCCAGAGGACCCAGGTGTCGGTCGTGCCGAAGAGCAGGTCGCCCGCCTCGGCCTTCTCGCGGGCGCCCTCGACGTTCTCGAGGATCCAGACGACCTTCGTGCCCGAGAAGTAGGTCGCGAGCGGCAGGCCGACGATCGGCTTGAAGCGCTCGACGCCACCGTCGGCGGCCAGGCGGTCGACGATGGACTGCGTGCGGGTGTCCTGCCAGACGATGGCGTTGTAGACGGCCTTGCCGGTGGTCTTGTCCCAGACCACGGCGGTCTCGCGCTGGTTGGTGATGCCGACGGCCTTGATGTTGTGGCGCGTGATGTCGGCCCGGGAGAGGGCCTGACCGATGACCTCGCGGGTGTTCTCCCAGATCTCGGCGGGGTCGTGCTCGACCCAGCCGGCACGGGGGAAGATCTGCTCGTGCTCTTTCTGGCCGGTGGCCACGATCGAGCCCGAGTGGTCGAAGATGATGGCGCGGGTGCTGGTCGTTCCCTGGTCGATGGCCAGGATGTAGTCGGTGTCGCTCACGGGTGGAACTCCTTCGTCGTTGATGGATGCGGCTCGCACGGAGGCCCGGGTCGGTCCAGTGGAGCGGACGGGCCCGAGCCTCTGCGGGGAGCGGGTGGATCGATGGGCGTCGGACGGCTCGGGGGAGCCGGCCTCGGCCGATCAGCGGGTCGCCGGGTCAGGCGGCCAGGGGGAGGAGCGGGAAGGACAGCAGTGCCGCGAGGGCGCCGCCGACGAGGGGGCCGACGACCGGCACCCAGGCGTAGGACCAGTCGCTGCCGCCCTTGCCCTTGATGGGCAGGAAGGCGTGGGCGATGCGCGGGCCGAGGTCGCGGGCCGGGTTGATGGCGTAGCCCGTGGGACCACCGAGCGAGGCGCCGATGCCGACCACGAGGAGTGCGACTGCCAGGCCGCCGAGCGGGCCGAGGTTCGCGGCGTTCGGGGAGGCGCCGTTGGTGATGGCGATGATCGTGAAGACCAGCACGAAGGTGCCGATGATCTCGGTGACGAGGTTCCAGCCGTAGTTGCGGATGGCCGGGCCGGTCGAGAACACGCCGAGCTTGGTGGCCGGGTCGGGCTCCTCGTCGAAGTGCTGTTTGTAGGCCAGCCAAACGACGACCGCACCGATGATCGCACCGACCATCTGCGCCGCGACGTAGACGAGGAACGCGGCGAACGTGATGTTGCCGAGGATCAGCTGGGCGATGCTGACGGCCGGGTTGAGGTGCGCCCCGGACGAGTACGAGGCCAGGATGCCGACGAAGACCGCGAGGCCCCAGCCGAAGTTGACCATGAGCGTGCCGCCGTTGAAGCCCTTCGTCTTCGTCAGGGCGACGTTGGCGACGACTCCGCCACCGAGGGTGAGCAGCAATGCGGTGCCCACCGTTTCTGAAAGAAAAATCAATCCCAGGTTCACGTCGACCTTCCTTGTCGTACGGCGGGGCGACAGTGCACCCGCGGTGAGCGTGTGTCAACACCTTAGTGCGGTGATCACACGTGATGAGAAGGAAAGATCCGGTGATTGCACATATGTGCATCAGGGGGTGCCGGGAGTAGGTTGAGCGGCAGCCTGGTGCACCAGAGCACCGTTCCCGGCGCCGAGAAAGGGACTTCGATGAAGAAGCTCATCAACGATCCGTCCGACGTCGTCGCCGAGGCCGTGGCCGGCTTCGGCGCGGCTCACGCGGACCTCGTGGTCGTCTCGCACGACCCGACGTTCGTCCGCCGATCGGCGGCTCCCGTGGCCGGCAAGGTCGCGATCGTGAGCGGCGGCGGCAGCGGTCACGAACCGTTGCACGCGGGGTTCGTCGGCTTCGGCATGCTCTCGGCCGCCGTGCCGGGTCCGATGTTCACGTCGCCCACGCCCGATCCGATCGTCGCCGCCACGCAGGCGGTGGACGCCGGAGCGGGCGTCCTCTACATCGTCAAGAACTACACGGGCGACGTTCTCAACTTCGAGACGGCTGCCGACCTCGTGGAGGCCGAGGGCATCCAGGTGCGCTCGGTGGTGGTCGACGACGACGTCGCGGTCAAGGACTCCCTCTACACCGCCGGTCGCCGAGGCGTCGCCGGCACGGTCGTGGTCGAGAAGACCGCCGGTGCCGCGGCCGAGCGGGGCGATTCGCTCGACGCCGTCGCCGAGGTGGCCCGACGCACGAACGCGGCGACCAGGTCGATGGGCGTCGCCCTCACCGCGGGCACCGTCCCCCATGCCGGTGAGCCGAGCTTCACGCTGGCCGACGACGAGGTCGAGATCGGGATCGGCATCCACGGCGAACCGGGCCGAGAGCGCATCCCGCTCGAACCGGTCGACGCCATCGTCGACCGGCTGCTCGACGCCGTCACCGACGATCTGGGACTCGCCTCCGGCGAGCGGGTGCTGCTCTTCGTCAACGGCATGGGCGGCACGCCGCTCGTCGAGCTCTACATCGCCTACCGTCGTGCGGCCGAGGCCCTCGAAGCACGAGGAGTCGAGGTGTACCGCAGCCTCGTCGGTTCGTACGTCACCTCGCTCGAGATGCAGGGCATGTCGATCACGGTGACCCGCCTCGACGACGAGCTGGCCGAGCTCTGGGACGCCCCGGTCGAGACCGCGGCCCTGCGCCGGGGCCGGTAGGCGTCCGCGTGGACGCCGAGAGCAGGGCACGCCGCGCCGCATCACCGAACCACTGCACGATGAGAGGAACGACCACCGCATGACACTCGACGCCACCTGGACCCGGGCCTGGATCGACCGGACGGCCGACGTCGTCGCCGCCCACCACACGGCCCTCAGTGAACTCGACCGCCAGATCGGCGACGGCGACCACGGCGAGAACCTGTCCCGCGGCTTCACCGCCGTGCGCGCCCGGCTCGCCGACCTCCCCGCCGACGCGACGCCCGGAGCAGCCCTCAAACTCGTCGCCACGACGCTCATCTCGACGGTCGGTGGCGCGTCGGGCCCCCTGCTGGGCACGGCGTACCTGAAGGGGTCGGCGGCCCTGGGCGACGCCACGGAGCTGGACGCGGAGGCGCTGGTCGCCTTCCTGACCGCGGCCCGCGACGGTGTCGTGCTGAGGGGCAAGGCCGAGGTCGGCGACAAGACCATGATCGACGCGTGGACCCCGGCCGTCGACGCAGCAGCCGCCGCAGCTGCGGACGGTGCCTCGCCCGCAGGCGTCCTCCGTGCCGCAGCGGACGCCGCGGCGACCGGTGCCGCCTCGACCGAACCCCTCGTCGCCCGCAAGGGCCGAGCCAGCTACCTCGGCGAGCGTGCCGTGGGTCACCGCGATCCCGGCGCGCAGTCGTCGTCCCTCATCATCGCCGCCGCGGCCGACGCCGCGGACGGCTCGAGCAAGGAGTCCTGAGCATGCCCACCATCGGAATCGTCGTCGTCTCGCACAGTGTCAAGATCGCCGAGGGCGTGGTCGACCTCGCTCGCCAGATGGCCCCCACGACCACCCTCGTGGCCGCCGGAGGGACGGACGACGGGTCCATCGGCACCAGCTTCGACAAGATCTCCGCCGCCCTGGCCGAGGCCGGGCGGGGCGGCGGGGCGGTCGTGCTCTGCGACCTCGGTTCCGCCATCCTGACGAGCGAGACGGCCGTCGACTTCCTCGACGACGCCGACAAGCAGCGGGTGCTCATCGCCGATGCGCCACTGGTCGAGGGAACGGTCGCCGCGGCCGTCTCCGCCGAGACCGGGGGAGACCTCGAGGCCGTGGCGGCGGCCGCCCGGACGGCCACCGGAGTCGCCGACGCGCACGCCGACGAGCGCGACCTCCGAGGTGGCGACGCCGTCGAGCGCTCGGCCGTCCTCGTCAACGCGTCGGGGCTGCACGCCCGTCCCGCCGCCGACCTCGTCACGCACGCGTCTCGGTTCCAGGCCGACGTCACGGTCAACGGCGTCGACGCCAAGAGCCTGCTCCGCATCATGGGGTTGAACGTGGGCGTCGGTTCGGCGGTGGCCGTCATGGCGACCGGTCCCGACGCCGCGGCCGCCGTGGACGACCTCATCGCCTTGATCGAAGGCGGTTTCGGCGAGAAGGCGAGCTGATCGCCCGCGGAGCCCGCGCCTCCTGACCTCGCGTCGCGCGGCCGCGACCTAGCGCCGTCGCGACCATTTCGTGAGGAGCATGTCGCCCGACACCAGGACGTGGTCGAGGGCGAGGCCGCGGAGGGCCATCTCGTCGCGGGCCGCGACGATGCGCGGGCCGGCTCCGCCCTCGAGGTTGGGCGACACGGTGAGGCACAGCTCGTCGACGACGTCGGCGGCGACGAGGTCGCCGAGCAACGCCGGGCCTCCTTCGGTGTGGATCTGGGGAAGCCCTCGCTCGACCAGGACCCGGACGAGGAGGCGCGGGTCCACCCGGTCGCGACCGCACGACACGACGTCGGCGACCTCGTCGAGTCGGGCCCGAGCCGCGCGAGGTGCCGCGTCGTGGGTGAGCACCAGGGGGCGGACCGGGGCGTCCGCGAACACGCCGCTCGTCGGGTCGAGGCCGAGTCCGCTCGAGACCACGGCGAAGACGGGATGGTCGGACAGGCCCGCGGCTCGACGCCAGGCGACGGCCTCGTCGTCGAGTCGCATCGGGCCGTAGCCCTCGTCGCGGACCGTGCCCGCCCCGACCACGACCACGTCGCAGAGTCGGCGCAGCAGGTCGAAGACGAGCAGGTCGGCCGGCCCGCCCAGGTCGCGCGTCCTGCCGGCCGCCGTCGCCGATCCGTCGACGCTGGCGACGAAGTTCGCCCGCACGGACGGCGTCGTCCGGTCGTGGGGCCGGTGGAGCTCGACGAGGTCGTCGATCGTCAGTGCGCCACGGCCGACCGGGGGAGCGGGGTGCAGCTGCACGAGGGTGGTCGCGGTCACGAGGCGTCCTCGTCGAGGTTGTGGCGCTCGACGAGGGGGTCCCGCCAGCCGAGGATCGCCTCGATCATCCGGACGGCGTCGACGCTGGCCCGGACGTCGTGCATGCGGACGATGCGTGCGCCCTGCAGCACGCTCACCGTGGCCGCCGCGAGCGAGCCCGCCAGGCGGTCGGGCTTGTCGCGACCGAGCGACTCGCCGACGAAGTCCTTGTTGGACACCGCGGCGAGCGTCGGGTGACCCAGGGCCGCCACCTCGGACAGGCGCCGGGTGAGTTCGAGCGAGTGCCGGGTCGTCTTGTTCAGGTCGTGCCCCGGATCGACGACGAGTCTGTCGTCGGGCACGCCGTGGGCACGGGCGACGTCGACCCGCCGCGCGAGGAACTCGACGACCTCGGTCACGACGTCGCCGTAGTGCGGACGGGGATGCGGACGCCGTGGTGCCGCCAGGCTGTGGGTGACGACGAGCGTGGCCTCGCTGTCGGCGACCACGTCGGCCAGGCGCGGATCGTGGAGCCCCGTGGTGTCGTTGACGACGTGCGCCCCGGCGGCGATGACGCGTTCGGCGACCTCGGGGCGGAAGGTGTCGACCGAGATGACGACGTCGGACCGGCTCGCGAGCGCCTCCACCACGGGCAGCACCCGGTCGAGTTCGTCGGAGGCGGACAGCTCGGGCCCGGGCGCGAAGGGGACGCCCCCGATGTCGACCCAGTCGGCGCCCGCCTCGGCCGCGTCCACGGCGGCCTCCACGGCGCGGTCGAGGGCGAAGGTGGCGCCACGGTCGAAGAACGAGTCGGGCGTGCGGTTGACGATCGCCATCACGGCGACCTGGTGCGAGAAGTCGAAGGTCCGCGACCCGATGCGGCGGCGGGGGACGAGGAGGGGCGGCACGGCGAATCCGGCGGGGTCGGCCGCGGGGGAGGGAGCGGCCGCCTCAGCCACGGGAGGTGCCGATCAGGGCGACCGCCTCGGCCCGCGCCGACGGCGTGGACAGGACGCCCCGGCTCGCGAGCGTCACCGTCGTGCTGCCCGTCTGACGGGGGCCCCGGGTCGTGACGCATCCGTGCGAGGCGTCGAGCACCACGAGGACGCCGTCGGGGCGGGCGCCGGTCTCCACGGCCTCGGCGATCTCCTCGCCGAGCCGCTCCTGGAGCTGGGGGCGCGAGGCGACCGCGTCGACCACGCGGGGGAGCGCACCCAAGCCGACGATCGTCTCGCCCGGGACGTAGGCCACGTGAGCGACGCCGACGAAGGGCAGCAGGTGGTGCTCGCACACCGACCGGAACGAGATGTCGCGAACGATCACGACCTCGCCCAGCTGGTGCGCTTCGGCCGGGACGGTGGCCTGGCGGACGAGTTCGGCCGCGTCGACCGTGAGCCCCGAGAAGAACTCGGCGTAGGCGTCGGCCACGCGTCGGGGGGTCGACTCGAGCCCGGGCCGGTCGACGTCCTCACCGATCGCGGCGAGCAGTTCGAGCACGGCGGCCTCGATGCGGGGCCCGTCGATCGGCGGAGGAGTCATCGCACCATCCTCTCAGGCGGAGGGGCCGACCGCGCCGTCCGTGCTGCTCCCGAGGTCGACGGCGGTCTCGCGGGGGAGCGCCTCGTGGTGGCGCCGTCCGTGGCTGCGCCGCGCCTCCTTCATCTCGGCCTCGAAGAGGTGCTTCTTGCCGTCCGCCAAGGAATCACGTACGTTCTTCTCATGGTCGCGGAAGGCGGCGTAGTAGCCGTCGTCGTAGTCCTCGACGAGTTGGTAGGTCCAGCGTCCCTCGGCGACGTTGCGACCGACGAGGTCCCGGTCCAGCAGGTCGGCGATCTCGTCGTGCCCGGCCCGGCGCAGAGATTCGACGGCATCGCCGAGGGCGAGGTCGGCCTTGCCGGTCAGTCGGTGGAATCCGTAGAGGAATCCACGGGCCTGCTCGACGATCTCGAGCGCGGCGGAGAGCTCGCCGAGCGCCGCGACGGTGTCGTCGTCGAGCCCGTGGGGTCGGCGATGCGCGTCGTCGGGCGGTGTGGGGGTCGTGTCGGTCGTCATGCGACCAGGAAACTCCGAGGAGGCGCGGCGTGCGTCAGCGGGGAGCGCTTCCGCCGCCCCTCTCTAAGTAACTGGATAAGGGCCTTATCGCAATCGGGCCATGGGGGCATGGACTGTTGTCTATTAGCCTCGAGCGGCGGCCGGAAAGTCAATTAATCGACCAGAAGAGCCTCCTTGGTTCTGAGGTGTGCCGGCGAAAATGGTCTTCAGGTAGAGAAACCGGTGGGAAAAGCGGGGGACAACAAAGCGTTAAACGCGGCAAGTTACTGGCTCGATGGGCTGCCTTCGCGCATCCCCTGACGAACGGGCTGAGGCTCGCGATCGCTTATACACGCAGGTAGCAACGACCCGTCACCCAGCTCGCTACCGGGCTGCCTCGCGGGAGCACGCCCGAGCTACTTCCGTGGGCCGAAGATCTGCTTACGAATAGACGACTTCTTGGCGATATATCCACTGCGTGCAAGCCAGCTCTTATCGCGCTGGGGAATGTAAGATTCCGCGGCCTCTGCCCAGTCAGTGAACTGGGGCCTGAGCGTCGAGACGGTGCTTCGCGACCAGACGGGATCGTAGGCCTTGATTAGCCTCACACCCAAGGGCATTTCGGTCCGCTTTCCCTCAAGTGCCATGCCCTTTACGAGTGCTTGCGCGACACCGCCTGCGTCGCCGTCGACAGGCAGTGCGAGGAGCCTGTCGAGGGCAGCCTCCCGCGTTGATCTCGATCCGGCGTCCCGCACATCTGCAGCCGCCTTCTCGTACACGTGAAGAGGTTGACCGCGGCGACTAAGAGCCCGGAGAGTTTCGGCTGTCGCGCCCACTCCGATCAATAGTTGCCAAGCTTCGGCCCGGCGGTCCGAGGTGACACGCTCACCAAACGTCGTCCATGCCGCTGCTGAGAAGGTCGTCGCTTGAAGAAGTACTCGATACTCTGCAGTGGTTGGTGTAGTCCCTAGCCAAGCGTCAGCAATCTGCTTTCTGTGGGCCGTGCCATCGAGTGCTCGTATGGCGTTGGCGGGCGGCGACTGGGACTTGATGCCCGCGGCCAAGGCTCGCTCCTGGGCCGCAAGCAGCACGCGAAGTGAACGGTGGGAGTAGTCCTCAGTCCAAAGTTGCGCCTGGAATAGGCCGTCTGCGACGTGGGCCGCCTCGGTGGGGTCTAGCGCTTCAGCAGCGTTGAAAATCTGCTCGACTGACGCGTCCTCTTCCTGCGCCGAAGTGACCGCATCGACGAAGAGGCGAACGCGAGCCTCGGTGGTCTGTGTAAGGGGGTCTCTAAGCAGGTCAAGGGCGTCCAGAAGTCTGGCCAGGTACTCGAAGCGGTCATCTGTGTATTCGTCCCATCCCGGCTCGATCGCACCCATCACTTTGATCAAGAGCGTCTCGCCAGATACAGGATCTGAGGGAAGTGACGCCAGCCGGAAGGCGTTGTGCGCTCCGTTCGAGCGGGTGGCCACGTCTTTATTGCTCGTCGCTCGGTCCACAACGGCATCAAGAGCTTCAGCTTTCAACCCGGCTTCGACCCAGGAAGTGCTTGAGAGAAGGTTGCGCCAGCGTCCCGCGGCGAGGTGAGGCAAGGCTGCGATTGCGGTCAGGAGATGCGCATTTGCAGCTTCGGCATACCCCGCTTCAATGGTTTCCCGGATCAGGCGGTCATGAACGTCCAAGTGCCAGCTGGTTCCATCATGGGCGCGACGCAGAGCGTTTAGAACACTGCGGCGCGCACCGCTCTCCGGGGGGAGCTGTGGCCAGACCCCCAACACGGTCTCTGTCGCAGCGCGAACCTGTTCTCGTTCCTCTTCGAACCGCTCCGACAGGAGTGCGTTCTGGGCTTCCGCTTCTTGGCGCGCAGCAGCAGTCGCCACTGCTGCTTCGACCGTGACAGGCTCGGCTATGGATAGGCCCGCAGCTAGTTCATTGACCTCGTCATCGTTCAGCGCAGAGGAAGGTCTGTTTCCCTGTCGTCGCAGGACAGCGGCGACAGCCGCGGGCAGTCGGGCCGCCCTGCCGAGAGACTGCCCCAACACGGCCGGTTCGATGGAACGCCAATCTTCAGGCGTCAGGTCCTCCACAAACCGTGAAACAACGGCTTCGACGGCGGCATCCGAAAGCTTCGCGGCCGCATCGAGAAGCTGCGTGGAACTGTCGTCGCTGTATGACACAGCGACAGCCCTTGCGTACCCCTCCAAGCTCGTCTGGCTGTGTCCCTTGAGCCCGCCAGACATGCCAGCCTGAAGGTTCGACGCAGTTGAGATAGAGATCGACGGTAGCTCGGTAGCAAGTTCGCCAGCCAGTACGCGAAGGCTAAGTGCAATCTGGGACGACTCAGGTTCCGCTTGTTCCAAGATGTGGTCAATAGCCAGCGCGCGATCTCCTACGGAAGCTAGGGAAAGGGCTTCGACCACATCTTTTCTCGGAAGGTCCGCCGCGAGAAGGACCTCGTTGTATACGTCTGGGTCCTCGAAGTGAAGCAGGTTCCCGTCCGAGTGCATCAAGATCAAATCAACCCGCGGCTCGGGCGCCCCCATTTCGCGCAGGCGACGCAGGTATCGGCTGAGGTTGCGCTGCAAATCTCGGGCCACGCCGCTCGAGTCGCGGCTCTTGACTACCTGGTCAAGCTCGACATCACTCGGCTCCCTCGTGTCTGCGCCGTGGTATTGGTCGAGCAGCTCCTTGATCTCCGGCCGAGTGGGTTCCTCTTCCCTGTACAAGAAACGCATGAGTGACGGGGCCCGTTCGATATCGGCCATCAACTTCGGGAACTCAGTCTGCAGAACGGTCAGGACGGCTATTTCTTCAGCCCTGTGAAGCCAGTCGAAGCCGAGGCTTTCGAAGAGGCGCGCGTTCACTGCGAAGTCGTTAAGTAGGACCTTCGTCCGGCGGGGACTTGCCAGGTGCATAGGCGAGAGAACGGCCACCACGCGGTCAAGGAGGCCATCTTGGTATTCCTTTAGTTGAGCCCAGACCCCGCCGCGGTCTCGAACCAGCGACAGAGCGTATCGGCGGAACGTGTGGGGAGGCTGCGGTGGCAGGGCCAACTGGAATTGGAAGATCTTGTCGAGATACTCACCACTCGTCCGGTAGTAGGGGGAAATGGACTGACTAGGGGCGGCGTGCTCCATTTCTTCAGCGATCGTCGTCGCGATGGCCGCGCGATCAAAAGCCACCACAAAGACGCATCGATCGTGGCCGAGAAAGGTTCGAAGTCCCTCCAGGGTTGCCATGACGTCCTTTTTCCCGCACCTGTCCAGTTCGTCGATGAAGATGACGTAGCGACGTTTGGGATCAGTGCTGAGCAGCTTGTTGAAGAGCACGCTGAACTGGGCGACGTGGCTTGGAGTCGATTTCGAGACGGTGACCTTGGACAGCTCAACGAGAGTGGCGCTGACAGCCAGCAAGAGACTTGAACTGACTGCAAAACCGGACCATGCGCCAACGTTCCGTAGCCAAGCGTTGACGAAATTGGGGCTGGGTTCGTTCATGGCACCCAGAGCCGTCCATGCGAGAGGCAGAAGGAGGAACAGGAAGACCAAGATCGCAGCGGCGATCAGTGCCGGGCCTTTGCCTCCACGGACACCCTTAATAAAGGGGAAGCTTACTTGCGTTGTTGCTTGGAAGAGCTGGTCCGAGACCGTGCGATCAGCATTCGGTATTTGCCGCGCAAGTTCGCTTAGAAAGTTCGTGCGAAATCCGTCTCCGGCGTTCTTCCAAGCATCGAACGTAATGTGAAGAGCTTTGGAGGGACCGGACTTTAGTTCTTCCCCAAGAAGCTCGTTGAAGCTGCTCTTACCAGCACCCCACGGGCCAAAAAGCGCGATGTTGGCCTTGCCGTTTGCCGAGGTTGCTAGCTCGGCAACTTTCCTCGCTATCACGCGGTGGTGCAGGAGGTCCTGGCTGTCGGCGATCGGATTTTTCCCCGAGCCTCGTAGGGGTTCATCAGGCACTAGGTCGCTCGCTGTAAGTCGCGCCGCGTTTGCGGTGGCGTCCGATGTGCTCATGCGATTAGCTGACGCGCGACCCCGGGCAGAGTCAGAGCGCAGCTACCTCCCCTGACATGACCGTACTGGCCTCTACGACCTTCTTTGCCCATGCCGGGCAAAATGACTCCCCTCAAGAGTCGTGGGCACGCATGTGTTGGGACCGCCCGGAGTAGGTCGCCAGCTCTGACAGTAGGCGACCTTAGTGAAGCCCGGGGGCGTAGCGCCCACGGTCAGTAATGTCGGTGGGTTAGTCGTCACCGTTTCGATGACACGGGAAGGTACGTGAGTGACGGTAGAGGTTCGAGCCGCTTGAAATTCAAGCGGCGTCGGCAGCTCTAGGGTCGCGGTGTGCGAATCTCCGAGGTCAGTAGGCGCAGCGGCATCCCCCCAACGGCGCTCCGGTACTACGAGTTCATCGGGCTCCTGACCCCTGCACGAGCCTCGAACGAATACCGGGACTACAGCTCGGACGTTCTCAACCGGCTCGATGTGATTGAGGCCAGTAAGGAACTCGGTCTGCCCTCGATCAGATCAGGTCACACCTCAGCACCATGGAATCGACGTCCTACACCGGCGTCCGGGAAGCGCTACGCCCACTACTTGCCGAGTAGGTACGGCAGATCGAGGAGAAGCAGGCGCGCCTCGACCGGCTCCGGTCGCGTCTCGCTCGTGCCGAGCACGATCTCGCCGAGTGCCCTGACCGGTCTGAGCGGTGATCGACCGAGTGCGTCTTCCGCACTAGCGCCTAAGAGGGATCGGTGGGTGAGCGTCGTTCGATCAGAACGGTGTCGCGCCACACGCCGACATAAGGGCCTGCTTCGGAGCGTGCGATCCGTTCCCGCGTCCCAATTCGGCGGAACCCCGCCCGGTCGTGGAGGGCCAGGCTCGCCCCGTTCTCGGGGAAGATCGACGACTGAACGGTCCAGATGCCCGAGGCATCCACCGAGTTCAGAAACGAAGCCAGCAGATCCCATCCGATTCCTCGTCCCTGGGCCGCCGCGGCGACGTAGACCGAGTGCTCGACGACACCTGCATACGCAGGCCTGGCCGACGTCGCAGACGCCGCCACCCAGCCGAGCACGGTGCCCGTGGTGTCCTCGACGGCGACGAACCGTTGCGCGGCGAGCTTGCCGGCATCGAACGCCTGCCAGGTCGGGGTGCGGGTCTCGAAGGTGGCGTTACCGGTGTTGATGCCCTCTTGGTAGATGCGCTCGACGGCGGGCCAGTCGTCCGGGGTCATGGCCCGGACGGTGACGCTCACGAGCAGCACCCACCTGCTGCCGGGCCGTCGACGGCGCACCCGGAGGCGTCCGGGAGGTTCGTCGAGCAGACACCCGTGTCGGGAAGTTCGAGCTGCACCAGGCGGGCGGCTTCGTGGTTGCCGGCGAGTTCGTCGGCTATGGAGCGGACCTGTTCGTAGCCGGTAAGGAGCAGGAACGTCGGGGCACGGCCGTAGGACTTCACGCCGGCGATGTAGAAGTTCGGCTCCGGGTGCCCCAGCTCTGCGACCCCGTGCGGGTAGACCGTGCCGCAGGAGTGCAGGTTCGGGTCGATCAGCGGTGCGAGCTGCCGGGGTGCTTCCACGATCTCGTCCAGGGACACCCGGACCTCGCGGAGCATGTTGAGGTTGGGGCGGAACCCGGTCGCGTTCACCACCACGTCCGCGGCGACCGTCAGGGGGTCACCGCGTCGACGTCCGACGAGCTGCACGTCGTCGTCGGTCTTGGTGACGTCGTCGACCTCGAACCGGTCGACGAGGGCGATCGCGCCGGCACGGACGAGGTCGCGGACGGCGCTGCCGAGGTCGCCGCGGCCTTCGAGCTGGTCGGCTGCGGAACCGTAGACCCGGGCGGGGGTGCTGCTGCGGATCGCCCACGTGATCGTCGTCCCGGGGGCTTCCTTGGCGAGGGCCGCGAGCTTGATGAGGGTGTTCGCGGCCGAGTGGCCGGCGCCGACGACGACCGTGTGCCGGCCGGCGAACCGGTCCCGGTCCTGGCCGAGGACGTCGGGCAGGGCGTGGCTGATGCTGCCGGCGACGTCGTCGCCGTGGGAGAGGCCGACCCCGGAGGAGGTGAGGGTGTTGGGGGTCGTGTAGGTGCCGGAGGTGTCGATGACGGCGCGGGCGAGTTCGTCGCGCACCTCGCCGTCGTGGTCGAGGCGCAACAGGAACGGCGTCTCGGCACGACCGGTGGAGCGGGTGCGGTCCATGCCCTGTCGGGACACCGCGACCACCCGGTGCCCATACCGGATGCAGCCCGACAGCTCAGGGGTCGCGGCGAGGGGTTCGAGGTAGTCGCGGACGAAGTCAGCGCCGTAGGGAAGCTTCTTCGCTGCCGGGGCCTCCCAGTCGGTGGTGTCGAGCAGGCGCGCAGCGGCCGGGTCGACGAGGTGCTCCCACGGGGTGAACAGGCGCGTGTGCCCCCACGCACGGACCGCCGTCGCGGCACTCGGGCCAGCTTCATAGATCACGACGTCGATACCGCGTTCGAGGAGCTGCGCGGCGGCCGCGAGGCCCACGGGGCCGGCGCCGATAACGGCGACGGGGAGCCCGGCGAGGGTGGATGCGTCGGTACGGGGCGGGACAGAGAGGGTGAGGCTCATGCGGGGAGGCCCTTCGATTCGATGCCGAGTTCGGTCAGGAGCGATTCGACGAGCTTGCGGACGTCGTCGCGGATGAGACGCACCTTCTCGATAGGGAGCCCTGCGGGGTCAGTGAGGTGCCAGTCACGGTAGGTCTTGCTGGGGTAGATCGGGCACGCGTCGCCGCAGCCCATCGTGATCACGACGTCGGCAGCCTGCACGACGTCGTCGGTCAGCGGCTTCGGGAACGCCTCGTCAAGGTCGAGGCCCAGCTCCCGCATCGCTTCCGCGACGACAGGGTGGAGGTCCCGGGCCGGCAGGGACCCGGCCGAGCGGACGTGGACGGCACCGCCCGAGAGGACGTTGGTGAACACGGCTGCCATCTGGGAGCGGCCGGCGTTCTGCTCGCAGACGAACAGCACCTCCGGCACCGTCCGCTCGATCGCCCCGGTGGCCTGCCCGAGGGCGGTCAGCCGGTCGACGGCGAACCGGGTCGCGTTGGTGGTCAGGTGCGCCCGGACCTGCGCTGTGCGAAGGAGCGCCGTGTAGGACTCGAGCACGTACCGCTCGATGGTCTCGGGCCCGAAGATGCCCTCGAACCGGGTGGTGAGGTCGCCCGCGGCACGCTTGAGTGCGTCCTCGGGGAAGGCAAGGCCCGGCAGGCCGCGCCTCGTGGTCAGGTCCGTCATCGTTGTCTCCTCGCAGCTCAGGGTTAGGCGGTCGCGGGTGCGATTTCGGCCAGGAGGGCCTGGATGCGGCCCTTGATGTCGTCGCGGATGGGGCGGACGTCCTCGATGCCGCGGCCGGCGGGGTCGGTCAGCTCCCAGTCCTCGTAGCGCTTGCCGGGGAAGATCGGGCACGCGTCGCCGCAGCCCATCGTGATCACGACGTCGCTGTCCCGGACGGCCTCGGTGGTGAGGACCTTGGGCTGGTTCCCGGCGATGTCGATGCCTTCTTCGGCCATGGCCTGGATCGCAATCGGGTTGATCTGGTCCTTGGGCTCGCTGCCGGCGGAGAGGACGTCGACGCGGTCGCCGGCGAGGGCCTGCATGTAGCCGGCGGCCATCTGGGAGCGGCCGGCGTTGTGGACGCAGACGAACAGGACGGTGGGCTTGGTGCTCATGACGGGTTCCTTCGGGTGGGTGTCAGACCCGTTCAGCGACGCGCGCTGCCGGGGCGGGGGAGGGGAACAGGCGTGGCCGGAGCCACAGGGACAGGTACACCAGCGCCACGAGCGCCGGGACCTCGATCAGGGGGCCGACGATGCCGGCGAGGGCCTGGCCGGAGGTCGCCCCGAACGTGCCGACCGCGACCGCGATCGCCAGCTCGAAGTTGTTCCCCGCGGCCGTGAACGCCAGCGTCGCCGTCCGCTCATAGGCGAGGCCGATCGCCCGTCCGGTGAAGAACGCGACGAGGAACGTGACGGCGAAGTACACCAGCAGCGGCACCGCGATGCGGATGACGTCGAGGGGCCGGTCGACGACTTGCTGGCCTTGGAGGGCGAACAGCATCACGATCGTGAACAGCAGGCCGTAGAGGGCGAAGGGTCCGATCTTCGGCAGGAACCGTGTCTCGTACCAGGTGCGCCCCTTGGTCGCTTCCCCGATGCGGCGGGAGAGGTAGCCGGCGAGGAGGGGGATGCCGAGGAACACCAGGACGCTGAGGGTGATCGACCAGATACTGAACGACGCGCTCGTTGTGGGGAGCCCGAGCCAGGCGGGGAGGATCTGGAGGTAGAACCAGCCGAGGCCGGCGAATGCGACGACCTGGAACACCGAGTTCAGGGCCACGAGGAACGCGGCCGCTTCTCGGTCGCCGCAGGCGAGGTCGTTCCAGATCAGCACCATGGCGATGCACCGGGCGAGCCCGACGATGATCAGCCCCGTTCGGTACTCCGGCAGGTCGGGGAGGAACACCCATGCCAGGGCGAACATCAGCGCCGGCCCCACGACCCAGTTCATCACCAGCGACGACACCAGGAGGCGCCGGTCGCCGGCTACGGCGCGGGTATCGGAGTAGCGGACCTTCGCCAGCACCGGGTACATCATCACCAGTAGCCCGACCGCGATCGGGACGCTCACCTGTCCCACCTGGAACGAGTGCAGCAGCTCACCGAACGCCGGGACGAACACCGCCAGCAGCAGCCCCGCGCCCACGGCGGCGAGAATCCACAGGGGGAGGAAGCGGTCAGTGGTCCCGAGCCGGGCAGGCGCGGTTGGGGTGGTCGTCATGCAACTCCATAGATCGATGAGTGTCGATGTGTTGAGCCTGCCCCAACCCATCGACGACTGTCAATCTGTGTGGAAGAGTGTTCACATGCCCGTTGCCGAACTCCTGCCCCTCACGGACGTGACCGCGTGCTGTGCACCGCTGGCCCGTGAGGCGATGGACGCGGAGAACGCCGAGAAGCTGGCCCGCAGCCTGAAAGCGATCGCCGACCCAGCCCGGCTCCGGCTCATATCGATGGTCGCCGCGCATGAGGGGGCCGAGGCATGCGTCTGCGACCTCACCGAGCCCCTAGGGCTCAGCCAGCCCACCGTGTCGCACCACCTAAAGGTCCTCGTCGACGCCGGCATCCTTACCCGCGACAAACGCGGCATCTGGGCGTACTACGCCCTTGTCCCCGGGGCTCTCGACTCTCTCGGGAAGCTCCTCGTCACCGCGTAGGTCCTTACACCCCCGCGCGTCCGGTAGCCGATCATCTGACGGACGCCGGGGGCAAGCAGAACGACGACATAGGCTCACTTCCATGGCAGCGCGGCGTCGATGGTGGCACACCCTCCAATCCTCAAAGGCTGAGGTGTTGTTGGCCGTTGACCTCTACAACCGGTCCGGCAATGAACGACAGCTAGAGGCCTTCATCGTCCACATGAATCTGGGTTGGATGAAGCTCCTTCAGGCACGGACTGAGCAGGCCGGTGGGGATTTGATCGTCAAGGATGAACGCGGCTGGCGAAAGAAGCACCCCGAGGGTGGCTACTTGTACAAGCCTCTGCGGACCTTGCTCGCAGAACAGCTTGTCGAGACTGACCCGCGACGAAGCAACATCGTCTTCTTTCTGGGGCTCCGCAACCAGATCGAGCACCGGCATGAAGCTAAAATCGCGGCCCTTGTCGCGGGCCGAACGCAAGCCCTCCTCATCAACTATGAGCAGACACTCGTCGAGTGGTTTGGCCAGGCCGAGGCGCTTGGATCAGAGCTTCGCTTTCCCCTGTTCGTTTCCACGATCACCGGAGACGCGGCTGAGGCGGTCAAGTTGGTGAGAGCACAGGTGCCGAAGGGAGTTCTGGACTGGGTGCAGGACTTCGACGCAAGCCTCGATCCCGGCCTCAGCGCAGATCAGCGCTTCGACTTCCGCGTCTACCTCATTTCCCACACCGGTCCTAAGAGTGAAGCTGACGCGTCGATGACGTTCATTCGCGAGGAAAACCTGACGGACGAACAGCGAGCCTCCGTGGAGCAAGTGCGGACCATCATCCGGGAGAAGCACGTGCCGGTCGAGGACCTAAATCGCTACAAGGCCAGCGAGGTAGTGGAGCAAGTAGCGGAGCGGCTCGACGCGGACTTCAACAGCTACATGCACTCCCAAGCCTGGAAGGCATTTGGTGTGCGACCGGCTCCTGGTGCCAGCGATCCTGCTCAAACCAAACCCCAGTTTTGCGTCTACAACGCCACCTTCAAGCAGTACAGCTACACGCCGGCTTGGGTCGAATACCTCGTCCGGCACCTCTCCAACGCTGCCGAGTACGACATGGTGCGGGCGTGGCGCACCCCTGTAGCTGACGATGACGGGGAGATGCCAGCCTCTACTTCTGCTGCCTCTGACCCTTCCCTGGCGCCCGCGCCGGCGGCTCCTGTCTCCTGAGATCAGCAGCAGAGGAATGACGGAGGAGCCCCGTACTCTTCCGCCGTGGGCGTTCGAGGATCAGGTGAGGTCGCGGCGAAAATTCTGCGCCGGCCGATCCCAACGCACCCGTACGCGGTGCCGCCGGCACCGGGACAGTTCGGTGTCTGGCAAGTCCGCCGGGTGCGCTCTGCACCCCTTGGGTACGTCCTCTCGCGCCCCGAGCTGGGCGGCATTGGCTACCACTGCTACGCCCACGGCCGAGACGATGCCGGCGGCCGGCCCTGGTTACGACGAGAGGACAGCCTGAACAGCGCCGTCGCGTGGATGATCCAGCACGAGGCCGAGCTGTCGGCCTTGACGGGCCGCCTGCGCCCCGAGCCGGACGAGTGGCCATCGTGATGAAAGGTATGCCAGTGCAAGAGCTGGTTCGTCAGGCACAATTCCTGGGCGACAAAAGGGCCGACGCCGCGGCCGTCGAGGTAAAAACTCCGACGCAGGCCGACGCGACTAAGTGCGCCACGCCCCACAAGGAGCGCATCGTCACCTGGGTTGCTTCCTATTGAGCTTGGGAGGGCTGTCAGCTGGAGCATGACTCTCATCGTGTAGCTGAGTGATACTCTCAAAGCATGAAGCCTGCTTCGATCGCACGGCGCATCGCTGACATTGCAGGCACCCAATGGGGAATGATCACGACTGCTCAAGCACGCGTGCACGGTGTCGCCCGATCGAACCTTGCCTATCGCGTTCGAGCCGGCGTGCTGGAGCGCACTGACCACTACGGCATCTACCGCCTCGCCGCGGCCCCGACGAGCCCATTGGATGATCTCCGCGCAGCATGGCTGTCCACAAACCCCGAGGCGCTCGCGCCCGAACGTGTAGCAATGCCCCGCCCTGACGCCGTTGTCGCCTCCGCCGCCGCTGCAAGGATCCACGGCATGGGTGACGTTTACCCGGCCCCCTACAGGATCATCGTCCCGGGCCGCCGCCAGAGCGGCGCAGGTGCCGTCTCCTATTCCTGGCGCGATCTCGACCCCCGCGACATCGAAATTGTCGACGGGCTGCCCGTCACCACTCGCGAGCGGACCATTGCCGATCTGCTTAGTGACGAGGGCGATGTCTCCATTGCGGCAGATGCACTGCGTGATGCGCTACGGAATGAGTACGACCTCGACGAGACGCGACTGGCGCAACTGGTCGCCCCTCGCGCGGAACGCCTCGGGCGCCCGGCTGGCGACGGTGTTGGCGCCCTCGCGTACCTGATGGCTACGGCGGAGATGGACCCCGTGTCCGTAGCAAGACGGGCATTGGATCGTGTTCTGGGCTCCACTGCCCCGCTGCCCGGCCTTCAGACTCTTTTCGACCAGTTAGTCGCAGGTATCCCTTCGCTGGCGGCGACGCGGCCAGCTGTAGCTTTCGACCTGGCGAGCACGGTGGACTCTGAACTAGCCCGCCCGGGACCTTAGGACCGACTTTGACACGGCTTCCCCTGGCCAGGAATGGATGAGACGCAGGCGACGGTTCTAGGCTGTACATTTTCGGCGCGCCTGTTCGTGGTCTTGCTTGCGCCTTGCACGTTCGCGTTTTGGTTACGCTGCCGACCGTGTTCTGCGTCCCTCGGCTAAGTCCCTTCCCGCCACGAAGTGCGCAGGATCTGCTAACGACGCGCTGCCCACTGCCGGAATCTTGCCCACGGCCACACCGAGCTTGGCGAGCGGATTGTCGCACAAGGGTAGTCGAGTAGATCAGTCAGGACGGGCGCGAGGTTGGTTCCTTGCCGAACTGGTTGCACCCCGAGCCACCTGATTTGGCCTTTGTCCCCAACCAACACTGGGGGATCATTTCATCCGGCGGGCCGCAGCCGAGGCAGCGTCCGGAAGAGGCCCCCTGGACGAACATTTCCGGTGGCGGACATCTGCTTCTATAAATCTATAGTTCCGCTTAAACAAGGCCGAGATCGATGTCGTTTCGCCACGAGGTGCTAGGCAAGCCACGTCCAGGACAGGTCGCCGAGGTCGAGAATTCCCACATTGCCGTCCACTTCGTCGGCCGCCAACGAGTAGACCCGCCGGTCATCGGGTAAGCGACGCTCGGCTTTCACGTGCATATGGCCGTGGAAGAGGATGCGGGGCATTGTCCGATGCCAGACGTCGGTGACCATGCTCCGCGATCGACTGGACGCTCGAAGGCCTTCCTCAGAGAAAAGACGAAGATTCGGGTTGGCTAGGACGCGGTCAACTTTGGCGGTACCTCCGTTGACCGCCTCGTGGGTAAGCAATACATCTACTCCCCGCGTGCTTCCGGCCAAGTCGGCTTCCGCTCGAGTTGGTTCCTCTTCAGGCCACCAGTCCTTACCCCTGACTCTCTTCTCCTGGTCGGGAGAAGCGGCACCCCCAAACGAAAGGAACGATCTGCCGCCAAGCGAGAACTGGTAGCCCCGGGGCAAAAAGGCGACTGACTCAAGATGAGGTACGGAGTAGGGGGTGTTCGGCTCCTCGGCGAAGCGGGGCGCCAATCGCTCCCAGTTGTCATGGTTTCCAGGTGTGACCAGCATGCGTCGGACGCCGTACTCGCGCATAGCCTCTGCCAGAAACTTTCTATAGGCAGCCCAAGGCTTTTCCGATCCCAAATTGAAGTCCCCGAGATGGAGGAACGTCACCACCTCGGGGGAGTGCAGATGCACCAATCGCATCGCTCTTCGAGCGGCTGCCCGGTTGCTATGCCAATCGCCGGCTATGGCGACGAATCTTTCCTCGAAGGCCCCTCCAGACGTAACCGCGGCTGCAGCCGCGTGCGTTGCCAGCGGGGTCCGTGCCTGATGGCTCAAGCCCATTCGCTGACTCGGTTCGCGACTTCGCAAGATTGCTCAAGGTCTGCCTCCAGGTAGCGGAGCAGTACGGCGGCGACGGCGCTCGGCGCCCCTCCAGCTAGCAAATACTCTCTTGGGCTGACCTCGCGACCTCGAATACTTGGAAGGGCGGGGCAACTCAGGGTCATCAGGGACCTGACGAGGCCTGGGTTCGCGTCGCCCGGAATGGCTGCGACGACGATCCTCAAACGATCACTAATAAACCCCCGGGGGAATCCATCGCGGTCGTAGACGAACTGCCACCTCGGAAACTTGAGACTTGCCTCGCCGTACGCCCACAAGTGACCGTCGCGAACGAACGCGCGTAGTTGTGAGGCTGGGAAGCCCATGCCTCTCTGGAGGTCCTGTAGCTCGAATGCTTCGACGGCTTCGATTCCCACGGATCGCGACAGGACACTCATCATGGCCTCTCGCGAAAAGCCAATCTGGCCAGGGTGCGGGAGGTCGTAGGCGCCCAGCCACTCCAGCTGCAGATGGCGCATGTCCAAATCCAGTTGGGAAGGCTTAGCGAGAGCCCGGTAGAGGGCTGCTAGTTCGGCAACCGTGCGATCCAGGGGAAGACCTAGCCCCTCTATCGCCTGCTCCAGGTCGCGAAATTGCTCCGCCACCGCGCTCGTGTTCGACATGGGGCCAAAATAGCGTCCTTTTGGTCGTCGTGCTACAGGGCTAGCGGCTGCAAGGTCGGAGCAGTGTCAGCCCATCGAGAACCAAACGTGACCGCCATGAGACTGGCGTTCTCACGCAAGAGAAAAGTTGAGGGGCTCTCTTACGATGTCGTCGCTGAGCGATCGGGGATCGCTCGACGAACCGTGCAGCGCCTCGAAAATGGAGAACGTGAGGGGCAGTTGCGAACATGGTTCCATCTTGCGAATGCCGTTGATTTAAGTTTCGAAGACCTTGTTCGGCATCTCTACGAGGGGGACCCTGCGGACGCCATCGCACCTCACGCCCACGAATGAGTGAGTGTCCGGGCGGTGAGGCTCAAGGCGAGCCCTTACGGGGCCCCTGCGAGGATCAGGCCGATTACTCGTGAGGTAGCGGCTGCGTCTGGCACTCGCGCAGCAGTTATTCATCCAGGGTCGCGCCGCGGTCGGCGGGTTCTGCCGGCCATCCCTAACACCTGAACTCGACCGGCTCCCTATTCCGACTTGACCCTTTAGCCACGCAGCGGAGGTCCGACCGGTGGGGTGCCTCGCTCCACTGCGTAGTGGGGATTTTTTGCCGCTACGTACGACATCCATGGGATGGTCGCCGCCGTGGCGTGTCGGCTCAGAGTGGACCTGCTGTAGCCAAGCATCTTGCCCAGAGACTTGGGATCCACCTCCGCGACCAGATCTTTCAGGGTCGCGTTCCTGATTCCTTGCACGTCCATGCCCAAATTTCGAAGCTTTCCCAGCAATGTGTTAGGAGAGCGCGGCTGACCAGCTCTTGACCCGGGAAACAGCCAACGCGTGCCGGTGTTTACCGTCTGCTGCCCTTCACGTGCCTGGATGTGCGACCAGAACAAGGGAACAAATTCTTCGGGGACAGGCGCCTCTTCGGAGCCCAGCTTGAGCGTCATGCCGGTAGGGCGAACGATGAGATCATCAACTGTCAGACGCGAGAGCCTGCCAATTGGAGTGCCGTAAAGGAGGAAGATCAGTCCGGCAACCCGAATCGACACTCCTACGTTCTCGGCCTCCATGAGGAGGCGAATGAACGCGAGTCGCTCGTTCTGCGTCAGTAGGGGAGTGGCCTGAGCTTCCCGGTGCTTGACGTCAACCCCCTTGACCGTCTGTTCCTTCGACATGTAGCGAACAAAATTACGGATGTGCGTTCGTGTGGAAGTCCCCTCGGCTAGGTACTGGTCGATGTGGACTTGGCTCATCTGCGACGCGAGGCAACCGTGTTCTTCGCGAAGCCACTTCAGGAACTTTCCTGCTTCGGTGATTTCCTGTTTCGCACTTCGAGTCGCGTAGTTCATGTTCGTCGACTGTGCACTCGCCTCCTTCAGGCGCCTGAGGTGGTGCCAACGGGCGAATCGCTCGATGGGGGAGTGGATCTCTGGTGTCGAGGAAAGTTGGTCGAGCCGCCTGGCGAGCCATTGCTCAAAGACAGCGAGTTCGGGGTCACCCTGATCCGGGAGGATGTGGTGATGCACAAGGATCGCCCGCATGTGTCTCGCAGACGGCTTGTCGACTAGGCCATCGAAGGCGGCGTGAGTGAGTTCGATCGCACGATTGCCTATTAGGCGCAACAGATTTGCGGAAGGGCTATCTGCGGGTCGCATCCACGTGTAAATGCTTTCGGGTCGATCTGCGTTGGCTAGCACTTCCACGAGCCGTCTAAGGCGGAGGTCGGGAGGGCTATTGGGCTTGAGAAGCGCTGTTAGGTCGCGACGCAAGACGCAGGTGATGCAGGATTTATCCCGAAAACGTTCTGCTTCTCGGCCGCATGCGATGCAAGTCAGCTCTGTGGAAATGCCCGCACACTCACGGCAGATGGAGAGGCCATCGGACGCGCGTCCGGGAAGCATGTGGTCTTTGCCGCAGGAGGGGCAGACGCCATATGTGTGAACGGCTTCAGTAAAGCAAATGCCGCAGATTTGGCCGTCTGGCCAGCGCACGCGAATCTTGTCCGTCGCTCGGTCGCAGCGACCACAGGTAAATCCTGTGCCTTCGCTCCGCGGGCGCCCCCTGGGTCTGAAGTCACTCATCCTGATTACCGCGATCCACGCGTGCCCTGACCGGCCTATAGGCCTCGAGCAAGGGTACGTCGGTACTTTGCCCCACGGCGGCCGGACGGTGTTTCGTCCTGATGTCTGCGGCCGTGTACGTAAGAAGGTCGTTCGGCTCAACGTTGAAAATATCGCAAAGAGAGACAAATACTTGGAACGAGATGCGGTCCGGATTTTGAGACACGAGCCGATAGATCTGTGACTCCGACAGCGTGATACCCCGTTCGTGCAGGGGTTCCACTAGATCCCGGCTATTGCGCATGCCTGCCCTCGCCATCAGCTCCCGGACGCGAAAATTCCAGTCGATCTGTCGGTTCATGGTGTCGTCCTTCCTGACGGTCTCTTCGGTTTCAATAGCAGTTTGCCCTTACTCTGCAAAACCGTCTTCGTCAGAACGCGCTCCAACTGTTTGTGGGCAAAGTCCGCGGAGGGCAGGGTGTAAATCGTGGTCGTCGACGTGTGCGCATGCCCGAGTTGCATGGATATGAACTTCTCGTCGTAGCCCTCGATCGTGATCATGTGAGTCGCGTAGGAGCGCCTCAGACCGTGGATGTCCAACCCCGCCGGCAAATCAAGTGCGGAGGTGTAGGCGTGTAGGCGGGCCAGGAGATCCCCCTTGCTCACGAGCCCTCCTGTGGCGGTTGGAAACAAATACCTATCCGGAACACCCATCCGGGGGAGTCCACTTGCCACCCACTCCGCAACAGCTTCGGCGGCCCAGTCAACGAGGCTGAGAACCGAGCGTTGCTTCTTGCCGGACCCTTTCTGAGCTTTGCCGTGTCTCACCCTGAGGATGCCGTAGTCGCCGAAATAAGGCGCCTTGCCGCTTCTCGAAAAGTCGGACACCTTCAGCTTCCTCAGTTCATCGTGGCGGAGGCCCCATCCGTAGCAAACCTTGAAGGCGACCGCATCTCGCCATGCGGCCATGGCACCCTTGCGCTTCGCTCGGGCAATGCGCTGGACCTCCAGGTCAGCGAAGTCAAAGAACGCTTGTAGCTCGTCCAGTTCAAAAGCGCGTTTCTCCGGCCCTGAGACGCCGTCGAAGACGTGCTTGGTCTTGTTGAGATCGGTGATGATCTGGGACATCACCGTCCCAAACAGATGCTCGCATTTCGCATTCCAAGGGTAGGACTCGCTGGTCGCGTAGTCCAGGAAGAGTTGAATATCACTCTGGTATGCCCGTGCTGTGGCGGGCGCACGGTGTAGGACGTTGCGCAGGTGAGAGAAGAAGTCGTCCGCGTCCTGGGGTGTCCACTCCCATGGAAATTTCCCGGCGAAGTCAGCAAAGCGCAAGACGCAATTGGCTCGGCGCCTGATCGTTTCGGGCCCGAAGCTCTTAGCTGCTTGCGAGTTGGCCCACCCCTTCAGTATTTCGCCGAAGAAGGCGTCCCTATCCGCGCCGCGATCCGGCACTGGCAGAAAGGCGAGCCCACCCAATTTGTCAACCACGTGCGCTCCTCAGCCGTCTGCAATTTATGCATTCTAAGAGCGTATTGCGCAGATCGCAAGAGAAAAAGGCTGGTCAACCGGCGGCTCGCGCGGCACCGATTGAGGGAGTTCGTGGTGCGAAACCTTCCGTAGCCGAAGGGCCCCTTCGCCGGAAAATTTGCTGATCAAAGGTTCACCCCGTCCTGGGTGGGGGTGCATATCGGACTGCCGTCTAAGACTAGAAAACGCAGATACCGTTCTTACTACTTGACATAATGTGCATTATCAGTCACACGCGGTGGCGCCGGAAGGGGTGCACGGTGGCTCGGGTGGCGCCCCGCCCTCACGCCCCGGACGACTCGGCCAGCACCCGACGCAGCAGCTCGGCCAGGTCGCCGGGTTCGACCGGCTCGTCGGTGGTCGCCAGCTCGTCGAGGGCGAACCAGCGCGACTCGACGATGTCGACGCGCTCGTCGTCGGTCCAGTCGTCGTCGACGACCTCGAAGTGCGGCAGGCGGACGACGTAGAACTCGGCGTGACCGTGCGTGTGGTCGGCGTCGTCCCAGGACACCTCGAAGTCGTCCACGCGCACGACGTCACCGACCTCGGTGACCACCTGGCCGGTCTCTTCGTGCAACTCGCGGATCGCCGCCTCGACATGGGTCTCGCCCGGGTCGACCCCGCCACCCGGCGTGATCCAGCGAGCAGAGCGACTCGTGTCGGGCGCCACCGTCTTCATCAGCAGCACGCGGTCGTCGTCGTCGAGGACGAGGAGGCGCGAGGTCGGTCGGACGATGCGCTCGGTCACGAAGGGGCCCGTCTCAGACGATCGGGGCGAAGTCGCTGGTGTCGCCCACCAGGCGGGTGTGGTCGGCCGGGACGGGGTCGACGGCGGCCGACGCGACCTCGGCGGCGAACTCCGCGACGTTGTACAGCTTGCCCGCGCTCTCTTTCCGCGACGAGATGGCACCGGGGTTCGAGCGTTCGAGCAGGGTCGCCGTGATCGTGCCCTCGATCATGTCCCCCGAGACCACGACGAACTCGACGCCCGCGGTCTCGAGCTGCGGCAGCATCTCGCGCAGGGCGTCCTCGCCGGCACGCTTGCTGAGGGCGACGGGGAGGTACTCGGGCATCGTCTCGGTCGTGCGGATGAAGTGCGCCTGGTGGCTCGTGACGAAGACGACGCGCGACCCCGGGGCGAGCAGCGGCAGGGCCGCGGTCAACAGCGCCACCTGGGCGTCGCGGTTGAGCTTGAGCGCGTAGTCCTCGGCCATGCCCGTCTCCATGCCGCCCGAGGCGTTCATCACGAGCACGTCGAGGCCGCCCCAGGCGTCACGCACCGTGTCGAACATCGCCGCCAGGCTGGCCTCGTCGGTGAGGTCGGCCCCGATGGCGATCGCCTCGCCGCCCGCCTGCTCGATGGTCGAGACGAGCTGCAGTGCGCGCTTCTCCTTGTTGCGGTAGTTCACGACGACCTTGGCTCCGGCCTCGGCGAAGTAGCGCACGGTGTCGGCACCGATCCCCCGGGACGATCCGGTGACCAGGACTCGGGCTCCGGCGAGGGACTCTGCGGCGAGGGGGTTGGACAAGGCGTGCTCCAGACTGTGCGGGGATCGATCGGCCCGTGGACCGGACTCGACCCTACCAATCCCCCTCGTCATCGTCAGGGGCGGGTGATAGTTTTCATAACAGGGGAACGAGAGAAGGTCGACGTGGACGTCTTGAACGATTACGCATGGGTCGCGTGGATCGCGCTCATCCTGGTGTTCGTCATCGTCGAGGTGACGACGCTCGAATTCACCTTCCTCATGCTCGCCATCGGCAGCGTCGGCGGTCTGCTCGCCGGCCTCTTCGGTGCCCCGTGGTGGCTGCAGGCGATCATCGCGGCCGTCCTCGCGGTCCTGTTGCTGTTCACCGTGCGGCCGCCGTTGCTGCGGGCGCTCCGCCGCGGGGGCGATCCGACCCCCAGCAACGTCGAGGCGCTGCTCGGGCTGCGCGGCACGGTCGTCGTGCCCATCGGCTCCGACCCCGGCCAGGTCAAGCTGTCGAACGGCGAGACCTGGACGGCCCGCGTGCTGTCCTCCCCCGCGACGTCGGCAGGCGCCGACCTCGCACTCGACACCGGGGCCCCGGTCGTCGTGACCGCCATCGAGGGGTCGACCGCCTTCGTCGCCCCCGCAGAGAGGTCCTGAAGCCATGGACACCATCAGTGCCGGAACCGTCGTCACGATCGTGGTCGTCGCGATCGTCGTCGTGCTCGTCCTCGTCATCCTCTTCCGCTCGGTCCGCATCATCCCGCAGGCGAGTGCCGGCGTGGTCGAACGTCTGGGGCGGTACCACAAGACCCTCTCCCCCGGGCTCAACCTGCTGGTGCCGTTCATCGACCGCGTGCGGCCGCTGATCGACATGCGCGAGCAGGTCGTCTCGTTCCCGCCGCAGCCCGTCATCACCGAGGACAACCTGGTCGTCTCGATCGACACGGTCGTGTACTTCCAGGTGACCGACGCCCGGGCAGCCACCTACGAGATCGCCAACTACCTCGGGGCCGTCGAACAGCTCACGACGACCACGCTGCGCAACGTGGTCGGTGGGTTGAACCTCGAGCAGGCCCTCACCAGTCGCGACAACATCAACGGCCAGTTGCGCATCGTGCTCGACGAGGCCACCGGCAAGTGGGGCATCCGGGTCGGCCGCGTCGAGCTGAAGGCCATCGATCCGCCCCTGTCGATCCAGGACTCGATGGAGCAGCAGATGCGTGCCGAGCGCAACCGTCGCGCCGCCATCCTCACCGCCGAGGGCACCAAGCAGTCCCAGATCCTCGAGGCCGAGGGGTCGCGGCAGTCGTCGATCCTCAAGGCCGAGGGCGACGCCAAGGCCCAGGTGCTGCGGGCACAGGGCGAAGCCGAGGCCATCGCGACGGTCTTCAACGCCATCCACGCCGGCGACCCCGACCCGAAGCTGCTCGCGTACCAGTACCTCCAGACCCTGCCGAAGATCGCGGACGGCTCGGCCAACACGATGTGGATCATCCCGAGCGAGTTGACCGAGGCCCTGAAGGGCATCGGGCAGGGCTTCTTCGCCCCGCGCGACCCGAACGCCCCGGGGTGGACCCCGACCGAGGCCCCCAAGGTCTCCGAGATGGACGTCACGCCCGACCTCGCATCGACCGTCGACCTCGAGGCCGAACCGGACCTCGGCTTCCCGACCGTCACCACGCCCGGTGAGACCGGCTCCGGTGTCGGTTCCGGAGGCGCGGGTGCGGCCGGCGCCGATCGGCCGGCTCCCGGAGCGAGCGCGTCGGACACCGGGCCGACCACTCCTCCGGCGACCTCGTAGTGCCGTCCGCTCCCCCGGTCTCGGCCGGCTGGTTCGCTCCGGCCGGCCCCCGGGTGTTGGCGCATCGCGGCCTGGCCGTCGACGCCCCGGAGAACACGATGCTGGCGTTCGCCCTCGCCGTGTCGGCCGGGGCGACGTACGTCGAGACCGACGTGCACGCCACGCGCGACGGCATCGCGGTGATCAGCCACGATCCCGACCTGACGCGGCTCGCGGGACGCGAGCAGCGCCTCCTCGACCTCGACCTCGCGGAGGTCAAGATGGTCCGGCTTAACGGTGAGCACGAGATCCCCACCCTCGACGAGGCGCTCGACGCCTTCCCCGAGACCCGGTTCAACATCGACCTCAAGTCGGACGAAGCCGTCGCGCCGGCCGTCCGAGCGATCGCCCGCGTCCGGGCGACGGATCGCGTCCTGGTGACCTCGTTCGACCACCGGAGGCGTCTGCGGGCGGTCCGGGCGCTGCCGGGAGTCGCGACGTCGGCCTCGTCCCGGGGCATCGTCGCGGCGGTGGCCGGAGGCCTCGTCCCGCTCCCCCGCCTCCGGCGATCGCTGGTGCGGCGCGCCCTCGTCGGGTGCCGGGCCGTCCAGGTCCCTGAGCGCAAGGGCCCGGTCCGCATCGTCACGGCTGCGCGCGTGGCCGAGTGGGCGGCCCTGGGCGTCGAGACGCACGTGTGGACCGTCAACGAGCCTGCCGACATGGTGAGGCTGCTCGACCTGGGCGTGCACGGCATCGTCACCGATCGCGCCGACCTGGCGCTCGACGAGGTGCGTCGGCGCGCCGTGTGACCCTGGCCCGAGACTGCCCGGGCACTGTGAAGGGACTGTGAAATCGCACGGCTCGGAACGGCGGAGGTCCAGAACGGGTTACAACGGGTGATTGCAACGCGAGAGGAGACCACACAATGGCAGATCGCAGTTTGCGCGGAATGAGGCTCGGCAGCCAGAGCCTGCAGAGCGAAGAGGGCGTGGAGTTCTCGCCCCGCAAGAAGGCCGTTTACCAGACGACCGACGGTCAGACGTTCGACATGGTGTTCGCTGCGGACGCCGAGATCCCGGACATCTGGCAGTCACCCAAGAGCGGCCAAGAGGGTCGTTTGCTCTCGGCCGACGGCAAGCCCGTCGAGATCGACGCCGGAGACGTGAAGGTCCCCCGGAGCCACTGGGACATGTTGCTCGAGCGACGCAGCCGCGACGAGCTCGAGGAGCTCCTCCAAGAACGACTCGACTTCCTCAGGGCCCGCAAGGGCCAGCACAAGATCGGCGCCTGACGACCCGTCCGGCAGCGATCCGACGAGAAGGCCCGACCACCTCACGGTGGTCGGGCCTTCTCTCGTCTCGGCGGGGCCGGACCGTCAGTCGACGACCCGCCACCGCGGCAGGATCTGGTCGGGTGCCTCGTCGAGCCGGCGTCGACGAGTGGAACGCCGGGTCCCGATGAAGAGGCGCGACAGCAGCAGCATCGCGAGACCGAAGAACGACACGAGGAATTCGATCGCCCGACTCGCCACGACGGCGGGCGTCGTCCCGGTGCCGAGGTCGACGACCGCCACCATCGTTCCGGGCTCGTAGTCGGGGATGCTCGCCGTCGTACGGCCCGAGGCGTCGATGGCCCGCGTCGAGGCGACGGTCGAGACGTTGACGAGGGGACGCGCCGTCTCGATCGCCCGCAGGCGTGCGATGGCGAGCTGTTGCTCGTTCTCGTCGGTCTGCCCGGGACGGGTCCCGAAGTCGGCGTTGTTCGTCTGGCCGATGATGACCTGCGCGCCCTCGTCCATCATGTTGGTGATGAGCTGGTCGTCGACGATGTCGAAGCAGATCGAGATCCCGGCACGGAAGTCACCGAGGTCGAAGACCTCGTCCCGCGTGCCCGGCGTGTAGTCCCGCCCGATGAGGTCGATCAGGTCGGGAGCGAAGGGCCGCCAGAAGGCGCGATCGGGGACGTACTCCCCGAACGGGACCGGGTGCTTCTTGTCGTACTGGTCCGCCACTCCACCGTCCGACCAGAGCAGGGACGAGTTGTGGACGGTCTCACCGTCGTCGCTCTCGGTGATGACGCCCGACACGAGGGGGGCGTCGTAGCCACGGGAGATCGCGTCGAAGACGTACTGGCCGGTGGCGTCGCGGGTGGGATCACGGTCGCTGCCTCCCTCGGGCCAGACGATCATGTCGAGGGAGCGCTGGTCCTCCGGCAGCCGTGCGAGCTGGGCCTGCAAGTCGCTCATCGCGAGGACCTGGGCGTTGGTCAGGTCGCCGTACTGCCGGTCGGCGAAGTAGCCGGCGTCGCCGTCGCCCTGGACGGCGGCGATGGTGGCGGTGCCCGAGGAGTGCGTCGGCCAGTGCGGCACCGCGAGGGCGGCGACCACGACCGTGGCAGCGGCGAGCACGCGGGTCGAACCCCGGACGGTCGTCTGCAGGGCGAGCTGGATCAGTGCGGCGACGATCGCCACCATGAGGAACGACAGCCCCGAGATGCCGAGCCAGGCGACGAGACCGGCGAACGGGCTCTCGGACTGGCTGAGAGCCACGCGACCCCAGGCGAAGCCGCCGTAGGGCCAGTTGCCGGCGACGAACTCACGGAGCGTCCAGAGCCCCCCGACGACGACGGGCAGGAGGACCGTGCGGCCCAGGGTGCCGGGCCAGATGAGCGGGACCCAGCGGTACGCGAGGGTGATGAGCATCGCCCCGGCGGCGAAGAAGAGCGCCTCGAGGGTCGACAGCGCGGCCCAGGGGACGACACCGAGGAAGAGCGTCGCCCACGAGATGTGGATCAGGTAGAAGGACAGGCCCGCCACGAGCCCGACCAGGAAGGAACCGCCGAGCGACCGGCCCCGGAGGGCCACCAGCACGAACCCGATGCCGACGAAGGTCAGCGGCCAGACGTCGCCGTCCGGGAAGCCGCCGTCGAGGACGGCGCCGGCACCGAGGGCGACGATCAGGGCGAGCCAGAGGGGCAGTCGGACGTCGGTCGCTCGGGAAGACACCCCGCGATTCTAGGTGGCGGCGTCTGGGAGGCCGGTCGTCCTCGGCGGACGTCCGGCCTCGTCGGGGAGGAGGGTCAGGGGCCGACCGCGGTATAGGCCACGATGCCGCGACGGACGGCGTCGAGCGCCTGCCGGGCCGTCGGACCGACCGGCAGGTCCCCCACGACCGACAGCTGGTCGAGCAGGTCGATCGTCTGCTTCGTCCAGCGGACGAAGTCGCCGGCGGCGAGGTCGGCGTCGTCGAGCACCGAATCGAGTGCGGCACCGCGGGCCCAACGGTGCATCGCGAGGGCGAGACCCGGTGCCGGGGGCTGGCTGCCCGGAAGGTGGTGCTCGTGCTCGAGGTCGTCGAGTTCCGCCCAGAGCAGCTGCGTGGCGTCGAGCGCGGCACGGAACTCGCCGCGAGGCAGGAATCGCTCGGAGAGCTGGCCTTCGTCCCGACGGGGCTCGTACACGAGGGTGGCCGCCATGGCCGCCATGGACGGCACGTCGAGCATGTTCCACACACCGAGGCGCAGGCTCTCGGCCACGAGCAGGTCGCGATCGCCGTAGATGCGCCGCAACGTGCGACCGGTCGGGGCGACGGTGACCTCGACGTCCCGCGGGACGCGACCCGCCCCTCCTGCGTTCGTGCCCGTGGGGACGAGGTAGCCGCGGTCGAGCAACACGTCGGTGACCCGGTCGAAGACCTTGGCGACGGCGCCGGTCCGACTGCGGATCTGCGCCGACAGTTGGTCGGTCTGCTTCTTCAGCTTGAACCAGCGCTCGGACCAGCGGGCGTGCTGTTCGCGCTCCGGACAGGCATGGCAGGGGTGCGTCCGCACCTGCCGACGCAGTTCGCCGATGCGACGCTGACGCTTGTCGCGCTCGGCCCGCGACTGCGAGTCGGCCCGGGCCGCCCCCTGCTTCTCGAGGTCGCCGACCTCGCGACGCAGCATCGTGTACTCGCCGAAGTCACCCAGGTGGCACTCCATCGACGCGGCGTAGCCGTCGAGTGACTGCTGCTGCGATCGCACCTTGCGGGCCAGGTCGACGACCGAGCGGTCGGCCTGGAACTGTGCGAACGACGTCTCGAGCACCTCGCGGGTGCGGGATCGCCCGAACTGCTCGATGAGGTTGACGGCCATGTTGTACGTCGGCCGGAAGCTGCTGTTCATCGGGTAGGTGCGCCGCGAGGCCAACGAGGCGACGGCCTGCGGGTCGAGACCCTGCTGCCACTGGATGAGCGAGTGGCCCTCGACGTCGATGCCCCGGCGACCGGCACGACCGGTCAACTGGGTGTACTCGCCGGGCGTGATGGGCACCCGAGCCTCGCCGTTGAACTTCTCGAGCTTCTCGAGCACGACCGTGCGGGCCGGCATGTTGATGCCGAGCGCCAGCGTCTCGGTCGCGAACACGACCTTGACGAGCTTCTTCTGGAAGAGCTCTTCGACGACTTCCTTGAAGGCCGGCAACAGGCCGGCGTGGTGGGCCGCCACACCTCGCTCGAGCCCGTCGAGCCACCGCCAGTAGCCGAGGACCGCGAGGTCTTCGTCGCGCAGGGTGCGACAACGGGCCTCGACGATCTCGCGGATCTCACGACGCTGGTCGGCGGTCGTGAGACGGATGCCCGACCTCAGCACCTGGGACACGGCCTGGTCGCAGCCGACCCGGCTGAAGACGAAGAAGATGGCGGGGAGCAGGTTCTGGTCGTCGAGCATCTCGACGATCTTCCAGCGGTCGAGGCGACCGGGACCGCCCTGCGTCGGAGGTACGACGTGGCCCCGGGGGCCGGTCCGACCCACCGAGTGGCCGTCTCGACGACCACCGCTCCGCCCGCCGCGTCGACCGAGCGAGGTCGCGCGCAGGAGCTCGGGGTTGACCCGGTTCGTCGCGGCCTGCCCCGAGGAGTCGAAGAGGTCGAGGAACTTGCCCCCGACCAGGACGTGTTGGTCGAGGGGCACGGGACGGTCCTCGGAGACGATGACCTCGGTGCTCCCCCGGACCGTCTGGAGCCAGTCGCCGAATTCTTCGGCGTTCGACACCGTGGCGCTCAACGAGATGAGCCGCACGTCGAGCGGCAGGTGGATGATGACTTCTTCCCAGACCGCGCCGCGGAACCGGTCGGCCAGGAAGTGGACCTCGTCGAGGACGACGTACCGCAGGTCGGTCAGCATCTCGGACCCGGCGTAGATCATGTTGCGGAGCACCTCGGTCGTCATCACGACGATGCGCGCCCGGGAGTTCACGTTCGTGTCACCGGTGAGCAGCCCGACCTCGGACGCTCCGTACTCGGCCACGAGTTCTTGGAACTTCTGGTTGCTCAGTGCCTTCATGGGTGCGGTGTAGAACACCTTGGCCCGCGGGTCCTGCATGGCGAGGTGGATCGCGTACTCGGCCACCAGGGTCTTGCCGGCGCCGGTCGGTGCCGCGACGAGGACGCTGTCGCCCGCTTCGAGGGCGGCGCACGCGGCGAGCTGGAACGGGTCGAGGGCGAAGCCGAGACGGGACCGGAAGGCCTGGAGCTTGGGGGTCTTGTCTCGCGTCTTCGCCGCGGCGAAGCGTTCCGCGGGACTGAGGTCGGGGCTCACCGGGTCACCCCGCCGCGAGTTCGGCGTCGAGCGCGGCTGCCCGCTTCGCGACCCGGCGGTCGTGCAGCCAGGCGACGCCGGCGGCGAGGAAGAACAGCACGATCATGGGGATGGCCAGGAGGAACATCGAGAAGATGTCGGCCGACGGGGTCGCGATCGCGGTGAACAGGACGATGACGAGGATGGCCACCCGCCAGCCCTTGACGATGGCGGCGGCCGAGACGACGCCCACGAAGTTCAACAGCACCAGGAACACCGGCATGACGAAGGCGATGCCCACGGCGAGCACCAGCTTGAGGACGAAGTCGTAGTAGACCTTCGACTCGATGATCGTCGCGTCCTGGGTGTCGACGAAGCCGGTCATGACCTCGACGATGTGGGGCAGCACGTACCATCCCGCCAGGCAGCCGCCCAGGAAGAGCGGGATGGCGGTGCCGATGAAGCCGACGGCGTAGAGCTTCTCTTTGCGCACGAGGGCGGGAACGATGAAGGCCCAGACCTGGTACAGCCAGACGGGACTCGAGATGACGACGCCGACGGTGACCGCGATCTGGAGCTTGAGGTCGAAGGCGCCCGTGATGTTCGAGTAGTTGAGGGTGGTCTCACCCGTGCGTGCCGCCGCGATCGCCTCGACCGGCGACCTCAGGGCGTCGAGGACGAAGGGCGCGAGGAACCAACCGGCGACAGCAGCCAGGATGAGGGCCAGGGCGGAGATGAAGAGTCGCTTGCGCAACTCGAGCAGGTGTTGCCCGAGGGACATCTTGCCGTCACGGCCTCGGCTGCGGCCCGTGCCCCTCCCCTGGGTGCTGTCGCCACGAGTCGTCGTCGTGGCCACGCGTCAGGACTTCGGCGGGACGTCGCGGTTCGGCGACGGGTACGAGTCGTCGACGCGTCGTGCGGTCGGACCGTCGGTGTACCGGGCGGACGAGTCGTCCGGACGACGGACGGGACGGTTCTCGAGGTCGTCGTCGACGGCCGACTCCTTCTTGTCGCTGTTGACCTCGTTCTTGAAGATGCGCATCGACTGGGCGATGCTCTTCGCGAGGGCCGGGAGCTTCGGCGCACCGAAGAGCAACAGGACGATCGCCAGGATGATGATCAGGTGCCAGCCTGAGAGCGCGTTTCCGAACATGATGGGGTCTCCTTGCGGGGCAGGGTGACGTCCACTCTACCGTGCGGCCTCGTCTGCGGCAGGCACGGCGCAGGCGATGCACAGGGCGTGCCGCAGCCGGACGTTCAGGGAGTGACGGACGGGTCGACGTCGTAACGCTCGATCGCCCGACGCGCCCAGTCGGCCACGGCCGAGCGCGCCGACTCGGGCCCGACGACCTCGGGGTGACCCGGGAGTCCCGCCACGAGGCGACAGAGCGTGCCGAGTCGGTTGACGCGCAACCGGAGGCGCACGCGGTCGTGCGGGAGGGGTTCGGGTTCGTCGGGACCGTAGTCCGCGAGGAGCGGCGCCGCGGCGGCGTCGAGGTCGAGCACCACGACCAGGTCGTCCGGAGACCCCTCGAACAGCGTCTCGGGCAGGGTGACGTCGTCGGCCCGGTGAGCGATCGGAGTCGCGGTGAGCGCCGGGGAGGCGATCCGGTCGAGTCGGAACGTCCGGGGAGCCTCGCGCAGGTGGTCCCAGGCCCTGAGGTACCAGTCGGCGTCGACCGACTCGACCCGCAGCGGGTCCACCCGCCGTCGTTCCGCGACCCCCCGGGTGCCGCGATAGTCGAACTCGAGCTGGACGCCCGCCTCGACCGCCCGGCCGACGAGCCCCAGGACCTCGTTCGTCTCGGACTGGTCGACGGCCACCTGGCTCGGTTCGCTGGACGCCCCACGCGACAGCTTGCTCATCAGTGTGGCGATGGCCGCGCGGTCCGCGTTCTCGGGCAGCGACGAGAGGTACTGCAGGCCCGCGATGAGGGCGGCGGCTTCGCGGGCGGAGAACCGTGGCGAGTCGTCGATGGCGACGAGGTTGGTCAGCACGATGACGTCGTTCTGCTCGAAGTCGTCCCACGCGATGTCGAAGAGGTCGCCGTGCTGGTACTGCGTCGTCTCGCCAGGGACGCCCGAGACGGCGATCAGCTCGACCGCACGCCGGATCTCGCCCACGCTCACGCCGAAGTGCGCGGCCGCCTCGGCCACGCTGACTCGCTCGTGGTCCATGAGCCACGGGACGAGCGACAGCAGGAAGGCGAGCTTGTCGGCCGCGTGGAGGGCACCGCGGGGCTCAGCCACGGGCACCCCCGTCGACCGGGCCGGTGGTGTGGGCGGCGAGCACGGCCTCGAGGCGGGTGCGCACCAGGGCACGGAGACCGTCGGGTTCGACGACGGTGACCTCGGGACCGAAGGAGGCCAGCTCGTCGGCGAGCAGGTTGTCGTCGGTCCAGTGGACGAGGAGCGTGTCGGCATCGAGACGGGTCGTGCCACGGCGCTTGCCGAGTCGGGTCTCGGCGTCGGACAGGGGCTCGACGCGGACGGTCGCGGTGCGATCGCGCCAGACCTGCTCGAGGTCGGCCAGCGCGCGCTCGGCCGTGGCGTCGTCGGGTCTCGTGTACGGGGTGGTGGTCAGCTGGACGGGGCCGACGACACGGGACAGGAGGAAGGTCTTGAGTGCCCCCGTGCCGACCTCGACCGCCGACACCAGCCACCGGCCCTGGTGCTGCACCAGGGCTGCCGGGGCGACCTCGCGCCGGCGGGCGGACTCGTCACCGGGCTTCAGGTAGTCGAACCGGACGACGACGCCCCGGTCGAGCGCCGTCCGCAGCGGCTCGAAGGCCGCGTCGCGGGAACGGAGCCGAGGGGCGTACTCGAGCTCGGGAACGCTCGCCGCGCCGCCGAGCGAGCGCAACTTGAGGAGTGCCCGTCGGGACTCGTGCGAGAGCGACCCCTCGCGCCACACCATCGCCGCCAAGGTGAGGAGGGCGGTCTCCTCGGACGAGAACGAGATGTCCTCGGGCAGCTCGTACGCGCCCCGCGGGATGCGATAGCGGAGTGCCTGGTTGTTGCCTGCCGCCGCCGGGTCGTCGATCGTCTCGAGGGGGACGCCCAGTTCGCGGATGTCGTCCTTGTCCCGCTCGAACTGCCGCTCGAGCGCGGCGTTGTCACCCGAGCGCGAGTACTTCTGGCGGTACCCCTGGACGGTCGACAGGATCTCGGTCTTGCTCAACCCGGAGTCCGTCGCGAGCAAGGCCAACACGAGGCTGAAGAGTCGCTCTTCGACGGGGACGCGGGGGGTGCGGGCAGTGGGCACGGCGACCGGCTCAGCAGGGCCGGGTCATCGGATCGCCCCGAGCACGTCGAACACGTACACGTAGGCGGAGCCACCGCTGTCGGACGTCGCGGGGAGCACGACCATGACCTGCGAGCCGACCTGCTGGCCCACCAGGGCCGAGCGGATGTCGTCGGGGATCTGCTCGTCGCCGAGGTCGACCGGCGTCGCCGAACCGCCGTTGGTCCAGGTCGACCCCGCGACCGTGGACGGCTGGCTCCAGGTGACGGCCGTGAACTGCACGACGGCGGAGTCGTCGGCGGTCAACGTAGGACCGTGCCCCTTGCGGACGAGGTGCACGACCTCGTCGGTGGGGGCGTCACCCGCGGGGATCGTGATGCCGGGTGCACCGTCGGGGGCGGTGACCACCGCGGGCAGGCCGTCCGCGCCGAGCTGGAGGGCCCCGTCGGCCTTCGCGAGGAACGCCCGCTTGACGTCGACGACGGCGACGTAGGCGGCGTCGGGATCGTCGTTCGGGGTCGACGCGGCGCCGTTGATCGATGCCGAGAGGTCGCTGGCCTTGACGGCGACCGCGACGCGCGACCCCACCGTGGAGCACTCCAACGCGTCGACGAGCGGGGCGAGCGTCTGCCCGCCCACCGTCAACGGGACGTTCGTCGAGCCGTCGTAGCCGCTGTCCTCGAGTTCCTGGCCCGTGCTGCCGTCGAACAGGGTGTAGTCGATGACGACCGGGGTGCCGTCGACGAGTCGCTGACCGTCGCCCTCGATGAGCGTCGAGACCTCGGTCTTCTTGGTCACGATCGGCGTCGGCACGTCGACGTCGGGCTTCGTGCCGAAGTCGCCGGTCGCGGTGACGACCGAGGCGGCGTCACCCGTGGGAGGGCAGCCGGCGGAGCCGGGGCCGGCCGTGCTCGAGCAGGCCGTCATCGAGGCGAGCAGGCCGACCGTCACGACGAGGGCGGGGATCTTGCGCACGGGGACTCATTTCGTGGAGGCGACCGGGGGGTCGGGTGGGGCGACCGGTCGGGTCGTTCGGATGCGGGGACAGCTTAGCGGGGGTGGTCGGAGCCCTCGACGATGCTCAGGCCGGGGTGGAACCGGTCGACGTGCCGTCGGCGCCGGCTCCGTCGGTGGTGCCGTCGACGGCCTCGGTCGCCGCGATCGCGGCCTCGGCCGCCGTCCGGGCCTGGCGTGCCGTCTTGCGCAGCTTCTTGTCGCTGGCCGACCGCTCGCCGAGTGCGCCGGGCGTCCAGGCCTCGACGTCGGCATCGCTGTAGTCGGACTTGGAGGGGCGTCGTTTGAGCTGCGGGAGCACCGCTCCCGGTGCCAGCCGGCGGGCGGTGAGGAGGAAGCCGGTGTGCCCGATCATGCGGTGGTCGGGGCGGACGGCGAGGCCCTCGACGTGCCAGCCGCGGACGAGCGTCTCGGACGCGTCGGGCTCGGTGAAGGCCTCGGAGGCGCGCAGGGCCTCGGCCGTGCGCGAGAGCTGTGTCGCGGTGGCGACGTAGCAGATCACCAGACCGCCCGGCTTGAGGGCGTCGGCCGTGACGTCGACGTTCTCCCACGGCGCGAGCATGTCGAGCACGACCCGGTCGACCGTCCCGTCGGGCATCGCCGCGGGCAACTCGTCGGCCAGGTCGCCGACCGTGACCGTCCAGTTCTCGGGCTCGGCACCGAAGAAGCTCGCGACGTTGCCCTCGGCGACGTCGGCGAACTCCTGTCGGCGCTCGAAGGACGCCAGGCGACCCTCGGGGCCGACGGCCCGCAGCAGCCAGAGCGACAGCGCACCCGAACCCACGCCCGCCTCGACGACCGTCGCGCCGGGGAAGATGTCGGCGAACGCCACGATCTGGGCGGCGTCCTTCGGGTAGACGATGGCCGCGCCCCGGGGCATGGACATCACGAAGTCGCTCAGCAGCGGACGGAGGGCGAGGTACTCGTCGCCCGTCGTGCTGGGGACGACGGACCCGTCGGGCAACCCGACGACGTCGTCGTGCGCGATCATGCCGCGGTGCGTGTGGAACACGGCGCCCGGGGTCAGCACGATGGTGTTCATCTTGCCCTTGGGGCCCGTGAGCTGGACCTTGTCGCCTTCGACGAAGGGGCCGGACTGGCGGCGGAACGCGGTCATGCGAGGGTGCTGCTTTCGATCGGGTCGCACCCCGAGGGGTGCAGGAGGCGCGGCGTGCGCACCGGGGTCAGGAGTCGGAGGTCGCCTGGTCGCGGACGGCACGGCCGGCCCGGTGCAACGCGCGGAGGTCGTCGACCGTGGTGCCGACGAGGGTGTCGCGGCGGATGTAGGGCCCGTCGTCGGCGAGCGGTGCGTGGTGCTCGACGCCGATCGCGACGGTGCCGGCGGCGACGGCCGAGGCCAGGCCGGGCGTGCTGTCCTCGATGGCGATGCAGTCGGCGGGGTCGACGCCCAGCAGGGCGGCGCCCCGGAGGTAGGCCTCGGGGTGCGGCTTGGCGTGCTCGACGTCGTCGCCGGCGACGATCGCGTCGAAGGCCTCGAACTCGATGGCGTCGACCATGAACTGGGCCATGCGGCGGATGGACATGGTGACCAGGGCGGTCGGGACGCCTTCTCGGCGGAGCTCGGCGAGGAGTTCCTTCGCCCCGGGACGCCACGGGATCTCGACCGCGGCGCGCTCGAGGACCGCGGTGGTCAGGCGGTCGATGATCTCGTCCTCGGTCAGGTCGACCCCGTGGGACTGCAGGACCCGGGCGGACTGCCACAGGCCGCTCCCGATCATGGCGTCGCCGTCCTCACGGCTCCAGGTGCCGCCGAACGACTCGACCAGTTCGACCTGGCAGAGGAACCAGTACGGTTCGGTGTCGACGAGGGTTCCGTCCATGTCCCACAGGACGGCGGCAGGCAGGGTTTCGGTCACGGCGGACCAGTCTACCGGGCCTGGTCGACGTGGCCTCCCGGCCCGCGCCTCCTGGTGGCGGTCACGGTCTATCGTGGAGGGTCAAGCGCCGGACGCCCTTCCGGCACGGTGAGGACACAGGTTGACGAACACGTCGGATTTCGCTGCGGGACGCCTGCTGGTGGTCGCCTTCGAGGGCTGGAACGACGCCGGCGAGGCCGCCAGCGGCGTCGCGCGCAGCCTGGTCGAGACCCTCTCGCTCGAACCGGTGGCCGAACTCGACGGCGAACGGTACATCGACTACCAGTTCAACCGCCCGCAGGTGGGGCTCGACGACGACGGGGTGCGAACCCTCGTGTGGCCGCGCATCCAGCTGCACGCGGCCGCCGACGCCGCGACGGTCCTCCCCCGCGACCCGTCGTCGCCCACCACCGAGGTGCTCGTGCTGCTCGGTGCCGAACCGTCGCGGAGCTGGCGCGGCTTCGCCGCCGAGATCGTCGACCTGATCGACGTGCACGACGTCACGGGCGTGGTGTTCCTCGGGGCCATGCTCGCCGACGTCCCCCACACGCGGCCCATCTCGGTCTTCGTCAGCAGCGAGAACGAGGCCGTCCGCGACGAGTACACCCTCGAGCGCAGCACCTACGAGGGACCGGTGGGCATCTTGTCGGTCCTCGCCGACGCCGTCGAGGCCGCGGGCGTGCCGACCCTGTCGATCTGGGCCTCCGTCCCCCACTACGTCCACAACGCCCCGTCGCCCAAGGCGACGCTCGCGCTCATCGAGAAGCTCGACGAGCTCTCGGGCGTGACGATCCCCCGCGGCGAGCTCGCCGCCGAGTCGACGGCCTGGGAGTCCGGCATCGACGCCCTCGCCGCCGACGACGAGGACATGGCGGGCTACATCGAGCAGCTCGAGCAGGCCCGCGACACGGTGGACAGCCCCGAGGCGAGCGGTGAGGCCATCGCGCAGGAGTTCGAACGGTACCTCCGTCGGCGCGACGGCAAGGGCGGGGACGGACGACCGGACGACCCGCGGTACCCCCCGGTCCCCTGACCGGTCCGCCGGCGACCCGTCAGGAGGGGCGGGGTGGGGCCCGGTACGAGGGCCCCGGTCAGGTGGCGGGCCCGCCCGGGACCGCGACGCCGTTCTCGTAGGCGAACACCACGGCCGCCGTCCGGTCGCGGAGGCCGAGCTTGCCGAGCACGTTGGAGACGTGCGTCTTGACCGTGGCCTCGCCCAGGAACAGCCGGCGGGCGATCTCGGCGTTGGAGGCCCCCGATGCCAACCGGTCGAGCACCTCGCGTTCGCGTTCGGTGAGGGTCGCCAGTGCGGGGCTGGGGACGACGACGCGCGTCGTCGCGGGGTCGCCCACGGCGCGTTCGACCACGGCACGGGTGAGTTGGGGCGAGAGCAAGGCGTCTCCGCGGTGGACGACGGCGATCGCCTCGATCAGGTCCTCCGGCGTGGCCGTCTTGAGCAGGAAGCCGCTCGCCCCCGCCTGCAGGGCCCGGAAGACGTAGTCGTCCCGGCCGAAGGTCGTCAGGACGAGGATCGCCGGGCCGCCCCCGGATGACTGCGCGAGGATGCGGCGCGTGGCCTCGAGCCCGTCGAGGACGGGCATCTCGATGTCCATGACGACGACGTCGGGGCGGAGCCGCCGGACGAGGTCGACGGCCTCGAGCCCGTCGCAGGCCTCGCCGACGACGCGGACGTCGGGTGCGGTGTCGAGGATGATGCGGAAACCCGTGCGGACGAGGTCCTGGTCGTCGACGAGCAGGACGGAGACGGGGGCGGTCGTGTCGGTCATGGTCTCTCGGAGGGTTCGGCGGCGGTGACGTGGTCGAGGGGGCGGGCGTCGGCGCAGGCGTTCACGGGCAGGACCGCGCACACCCGGTAGCCCCCGCGCGAGCGGGGGCCGAGCTGGAGCTCGCCCCCGTGCAGGTCGACCCTCTCGCGCATGCCCCGCTGGCCGAGTCCGGGGCCGGTCGCCGTCGATCCCTGCGGGATACCCGCGCCGGGATAGGGCATGGGGCCGGGACGACCGTCGTCGACGACCTCGACCTCGATCGTCCGGTCGCCGTAGCGGAGGTGCACCTCGGCGAGGGAGGCGTTGCCGTGCTTGAGGGTGTTGGTCAGGGCCTCCTGGGTGATGCGGTACAGGGTGACCCCGATGCTCTCGGGGACGTCGCGGGCGTCGCCGTGCACCGAGAACCGGACGTAGAGGCCCAGGGCTCGCGTGTCGGCCATGAGTTCGGGCAGGGCGCCGAGGCCCGAGGGGCCGGACCCGGCCTCGCCGTCCCGCGACCGCAGGACGGACAGCAGGCGGTCCAGCTCGTCGATGGTCGTCCGCGCCGTGCCCTCGACGGCCGAGAGGGCGCCTCGTGCGATGTCGGGCCGGTCGAGCGTCCGCCGGGCGGCGCCCGCCTGGATGCCGATGACGGCCACGTGGTGGGCGACCACGTCGTGCAGCTCGCGGGCGAGGCGGGTGCGTTCTTCGTTGATGGCCCGATCGGCGACGAGCTCGTGGGCGGCGCGCAGCTCGACCCCCGTGCGTTCGAGGGCGTGGAGCCGGGTGGCCGACACTCGGGCCGCCCGGCCGAACGCGATGGCCGTGACGAGGACGATGCCGTTCGACACGAGCGTGTAGGCGATCGTGGCGAGGGTCACGGGGTCGGGTGCCTCGGCGTCGGACACGTAGACGGAGTGCAGCCACACGCCCAGCCAGACGAACATGACCGCGGTCACGACGACGCTGACGACGAGCGCACGGCCGCGCCGGGCGGCCCAGGCGTTCGCGGTGAAGATGACCACGAACTCGACGATCGACGGGGTGAGGGTGTCGGGGTAGCCCCTCAGCTGGGCGGCCAGGAACACGGCCGACACGACGACGAGGACGGCCACGGGACGCTGCCGTCGGAAGGCAAGCGGTGCACAGAGGCCCAGGAGCCACAGCACGCTCTCGAGGGTCGAGGGCGAACCCGCCCCCTCGGCGTCCTCGACGATGACGGCGCTGAGCCAGAGCGTGACGAGGCCGAGCGCCGCGGTGAGGGCGGTGATCCAGAGGTCGACGCGGGTGTCGCGTCGGGTGAGCGGCCGGCGGGCGTCGCCCGGCGTCGCGGCCGGGGCCGGGGCGGTCGTCGACGTCTCCACGCCGACCATCGTAGGGCAGACGGGCGTGCTGATTGAGGAAGACTCATGCATGCGCATGGAGAACGGGATGGACGACCCGTTTCGTCCGGGTGCCGGGACGGACCGGTCGCCTCGGCGCCGTCGGCGGCGTTCAGGCGCGCAGGTCGATGCCCAGCAGCGCCTGCACGGCGTCGACGTCGACCTCGGACGGGGCCGTTCCCCGGGCCACGACGGCGTCGACGGCGTCGAGGGCCGAGGGCGTGTCGAGGTCGTCCGCCAGCGACGAGCGCAGGCCGACGACCAACGGGGTGGGGGCCGGGACCGGCACCGCGCCTCCTGCTCTCGTGGCGGCCCAGGCGAGCCAGCGCTCGAGACGACGTTCGGCGGCGACGAGGTCGGCGTCGAACCACTCCCAGTCGGAGCGGTAGTGGTGCGCCAGGAGGGCGAGCCGGACGGCGCGGGGGTCGCGGCCCGCGGCGACGAGCTCGCTGACCTTCACGAGGTTGCCGAGCGACTTGCTCATCTTCTCGCCCTGGTAGCCGACCATCCCGGTGTGCGTGTGGTGGACGGCGTAGGGGCGGCCGGTGAGGGCCGTGCCGTGCGCCGTGCTCATCTCGTGGTGCGGGAACACCAGGTCGCTCCCGCCGCCGTTGACGGTGACGGGCACGTCGAGGTGCTGCTGGGCGATGACGGTGCACTCGATGTGCCAACCGGGTCGGCCGGCGCCCACGGTGGTGGGCCACGACGGCTCGTCGTCGCGGGCCGCGCGCCAGAGCAGCGGGTCGAGGGGGTCGCGCTTGCCGGCGCGATCGGGGTCGCCGCCGCGCTCGGCGAAGAACCGGGCCATCGTCTCGGCGTCGTAGCGACTCTCGAGCCCCAGGTGCCAGTCGGTGTCGCGCTCGGCGGCCCGGACGTCGAAGTACAGGTCGTCGCCGGCGCTCGAGGCATCGGTCGGCACGGGGTACGCGAGACCCCGTTCGAGGAGGCGCGCCACGGCGTCGGCGACGTCGGTCACCACCTCGGTCACCGCGACGTAGTGCGTCGGCGGCACCACGGCCAGGTGCTGCATGTCGCTGCGGAAGAGGTCGGTCTGGCCGTCCGCGAGCTCTCGCCAGTCGACGCCGGTGGCCGTCGCCCGCTCGAGCAGCGGATCGTCGACGTCGGTCGTGTTCTGGGCGTAGACCACCTCGACCCCGGCGTCGCGCCAGACGCGCAGCAGGGTGTCGAAGGCCAGGTAGGTCGACGCGTGACCCAGGTGGGTGGCGTCGTACGGAGTGATGCCGCACACGTAGAGACCGGCCCGCGACCCGTCGACCTCGGTCGGGTGCACCGTGCCGGTCGACGTGTCGTGGAGCGCCGGGAGGTCTCCCAGGCCCGGGAGGCGCGGGACGTCGGGTTCTGCCCAGGACCTCATGCGGCCACCACGCCCGTGCCGAGCAGGACGAGCAGGACGACGCCGAGCACGATGCGATAGGCCACGAACGGGGCGAAGCTGCGGCGCGAGATGTAGTTCATGAAGAACGCGATGACGACGAAGCCGACGACGAACGCGACGACCGTGGCGGCCAGGGTCTCGCCCAGCGAGTAGGGCCCGGGGTCGCTGAAGCTCTGGACGAGTTCGTAGAGACCGCTGCCGAAGACGGCGGGCACGGCGAGCAGGAACGAGAACCGGGCGGCGGCGGGGCGCGTGTAGCCGAGTGCGAGTGCCGTGGTCGTCGTGGCACCCGACCGCGAGACGCCGGGGAAGAGCGCCAGCACCTGGGCGACGCCGACGGCGATGCCGTGGCCGTAGCGCATGTCCTCGAAGCGCTCGGTCTTCTTGCCGAGACGATCGGCCAGTCCGAGAAGGACGCCGAACACGATCAGGACGATCGCCACGATCCAGAGCGAGCGGAACACCGTGCGGATGTACTCCTGCGCGACGTACCCCACGAGCACGATCGGGACGGTGCCGATGATGACGAGCCAGCCCATGCGGACGTCGGGGTCGGTGCGGGGGATCTTGCCGGTCACGCCCGCGAACCAGCGCGAGACGATGCGGGTGATGTCGCGCCGGAAGTAGATGACGACCGCGAGCTCGGTGCCGAGCTGCGTGATCGCCGTGAAGGTGGCGCCCGGGTCGAACTCGGCCGCCGCCCCGGGATCGCTGAAGAACAGGCCGACGAGCCGCAGGTGGGCGCTCGACGAGACGGGGAGGAACTCCGTGAGGCCCTGGACGAGGCCGAGCAGGAGTGCCTGGAGGAGATGCTCCACGCGGGTGACCCTTCTGGTGCGGGGGTTGCTAGTACGTCGACAACAAGTCCCGCAGGACGCGACTGCCAAAGGATAGTGCGTCGAGCGGGACCCGTTCGTCGACGCCGTGGAACATGGCCGGGAAGTCCATGCCCTCGTCGAGCCGGAGCGGGGCGAAGCCGTACCCGGCGATGCCGAGCAGGCTGAGGGCCTTGTTGTCGGTGCCGCCCGAGAGCAGGTAGGGCAGGACGGGTGCCCCCGGGTCGTGCCGGTCGAGGGTGGCGGTGATGGCGTCCACCAGGGGCCCCGAGAAGGGCGTCTCGAGCCCGATGTCGGTGTGCATCGTCTCGATCTCGACGTCGTCGCCGATCAGGGCCCGGACCTCGGCGAGCACCGCCGCCTCCTGCCCCGGCATGCACCGGATGTCGACCAGGGCCTCGGCCGTGTCGGGCACGACGTTGTGCTTGTAGCCGGCCGTCAGCATCGTGGGGTTGGTCGTCGTGCGCAGCGAGCCGCGGATGAAGCCCTTGGCGGTGCCGGTGCGCAGGACCAGTTCGTCGGGTGCGACCTCGTGCACGTCGACGTCGAGGATGCGGGCCACCTCGCCCAGCAGGGCGGTCGTCGTGTCCGTCAGCACGATCGGCCACTGCTGGCGGCCGAGGACGGCCACCGCCTCGGCCAGGCGCGTCACGGCGTTCGCCTCGATCATCTGCGAGCCGTGCCCGGCGGTGCCCCGAGCCCTGAGCTTGATCCAGATCAGGGCCTTCTCGCCCGTCTGCAGCAGGTACGAGCGTCGACCGTCGATGAAGGTCGAGTAGCCACCGACCTCGCTGATCGCCTCGGTGGCGCCGTCGAACAACCCGGGGTGTTCCTTCACCAGGAAGTGCGAGCCGAGGACTCCCCCGGCCTCCTCGTCGGCGAGGAAGCCCAGCACGAGGTCGCGGGCCGGTCGTTCGCCCGCCCGCAGGATGTCGCCGACGGCCGTCAGCATCATGGCGTCCATGTTCTTCATGTCGACGGCGCCGCGCCCCCAGAGCATGCCGTCGCGGACGACGCCGCCGAACGGGTCGACCGACCAGTTCGCGGGGTCGGCGGGCACGACGTCGAGGTGGCCGTGCACCACCAGTCCGGGCTTCGCAGGCTCGGCGCCCTCGACCCGGGCGATCACGCTGACCCGGCCGGGTTCGGACTCGAACAGCTGCGGCTCGAGGCCGAGGTCGCGGAGGGCCGCCTCGACGTACTCGGCGGCATCCGCCTCGCCGTTCGACCGCCCACCGCCGTAGTTCGACGTGTCGAACCGGATGAGGTCGCGGGCGATGCGGGCCGTCTCGTCGAGCTCGGGCTCGGTCGGGCCGGTGCTCGTGGGGGTCGTCGTCATGCGCCCCACGCTACCTGCCGCGCCGCTCACGCCGACGGACGTGGCCGTGGTCACGAGGGCCCTCCGAGCCGTGCTAATCTTTCGTGTCGGCTTCGGTCGGCACCATCCAGTCCGGGTGGCGGAAATGGCAGACGCGCTAGCTTGAGGTGCTAGTGCCCGTATAGGGCGTGGGGGTTCAAGTCCCCCCTCGGACACTCGAAAGAGTCTCTCTCGAGAGATGTTTCACCAGATCTGTGTTGAGACAGATGCTTGTTCGCAAGCGACGGAAGGCCCGCACACCCCGGTGTGCGGGCCTTCCTTGGTTCTCGGGCCCTCGTCGGTCGTCAGACCGCGCTGCCGGGGTTGCCGCTGGCGACGATCGAGCCGTTGATGCCCTGCGGGAAGAACCCGCCCTTGTCGATCTGGTTCGGCGTCAGGTACACGACGTTGAGCACGCGCTCGGCGGTCCGTCCGTAGACGATGGCGTTGGCGTCGGTCGGCACGAGGTTCTGGACGCCACCGAGGGTCAGGCCCTGGTCGTCGTCCGTCGACCCGTCGAGGGAGTCGCGGGCGTCCGAGATCTTCGTCGCGGGCACCTGCAGTCCCTTGGCGTTCAGCGTGGTGCGGATGATGCCCGCGTGGTACGCCTCGACCGCGAGGATGCCGGCGGCCGCGCCGAGGTAGGTCTTGTTGTAGATCAGGGGCGCGGCGCCCTTGTAGGCGGTCACGCCGACGTCCTCGAAGATGAACGCCCCGAGCAGGAAGTTCTCCTCCGAGGCGAACGGGTCGAAGGTCTGGCCCGGTGTGATGACCCCCGCCGCGAGGGCCGCCGCCGTGAAGCTGCTCTGCAGGTCGATCGCCGGTCGCGACACCTTCGCGCCGCCGAGTGCCGACCGCAAGAAGGAGACGTGCGCCTTCTCGTCCGCCGCGATCTCCTGCGCGATGCGCTTGACGATCGTGGTCTTGAACGGCACGGGTGCGCCGCCGACGACGCCGCCCTGGGGGTCGATGCCCGTGATCTGGTCGGCGGGCAGCCCCGAGCCGGTGACGGCCCGCAGGTAGAACTCCGCCTCGAGGTACTCGAGGTTGAGTGCGAAGTTGAGGATCGTCGCATCACTGATCACCTCGTCGGAGGGCGACACGGCGGCCGCGGACTGGGCGGGCAGCGTCGCGGCGACCGCGGCGAGCCCCGTGCCGAGGCCCGTGACCCCGGCGGCGGCGAGCAGCCGTCGTCGATCGATCGGGGTCTCGGCGCTCCGGGAGATGGCACTGCTGATGAAGCGTGTGTCGAACATCGTCGTTCCTTCGGGTGTGTTCGTGCAGCGAGGTGTGCCGTCGGTGCGCGCTCCCAGATGACGGCACCGGCGACGTCGGGGTCGGGTGACCCGTTCGGGGGACAAGCTAGCCCCCTCGCCTCCCGTCCGGTAGCCCCCGCCTCCCCTGGTCGTCCCCGGCGCCCGTAGGGTCGGGTCATGTCGCTCTCGATGGCCGCGACGCGTGCTCTTCTGCGCCTCCGGCTCCGCCTCCGCCCCCGCTCGACCGAGTCCGAGGACTCGCTCGTCCGCTCGGTCGCCCGTCAGGGCTCCGCCGCGCCGGTCACGCGAGCGGTGCACCGCGTCGCGACCGTCGAGGAGGCGCGGGTCGGTGGTGAGCGCGTCGTCACGCTCCGTCCGCGTCGGGCCCCGAGCGGCGTCCACGTGGTCTACCTGCACGGCGGTGCCTACGTGCACCCCGTCCTGGCCACGCACTGGAACCTGCTCGCGGGTCTCGTCCGCGCCTCCGGGGCCGTCGTCACGGTGCCCCTCTACGGGCTCGCCCCGGCCCACGACGTGGACGACGCGCTGCCGCTGCTGGACGCCGTCCTCGAGGACGTGCGACGCGCCTCCCCGTCCCGCGTCGTCGTGGCCGGCGACTCGGCGGGCGGGGCGCTCGCCCTCGTCGCGGCCATGGGGGGACGCGACGCCGGCCGACCGGCACCCGACGCGCTCGTGCTCTTCTCCCCGTGGGTGGACGCCCTGCTCGACTCCCCCGCGATCGACGAGGTCGCACCGCTCGACCCGATGCTCGCCCGCGACGGTCTCGTCGCCGCGGGTCGGTGGTGGGCCGGCGACCGTGATCCGGCCGACCCCCTCGTCAGCCCGGTGCGCGGCGACCTCTCGGGTCTCCCGCCCGTGTTCGCCTACGCCGGGGATCGCGACCTGCTGACGCCCGACGTGAAGCGGCTGGCCGCCGGCGTGACCGCGGCGGGTGGACGCGTCGAGCTGCGGCTGTACCGCGGTGCCTTCCACGACTTCGTCGGCGCGCCCTGGACCCCGGAGGCGCGGAGGGCGCTCCGACACGCCGCCTCGGTGATCCGTGGGGACGCGTCGATCGCGGGCCGGACCGCGCCGCCCCGCGCGTAGGGTCGCAGTCGGCGCGGGCGTCGGTGCCCCGCCTCGACGACGAGAGGTGCCACACATGGAGTACGCACGACTGGGCACGAGCGGCCTGACCGTCTCGGCGGTGACCCTGGGGTGCATGAGCTACGGCGTGCCCGACCGCGGGACGCACGAGTGGAGCCTGCCCGAGGACGAGAGCCGCCCGTTCATCTCGCGGGCGCTGGAGCTCGGCATCACGACCTTCGACACCGCCGACGTCTACTCGGACGGCACCAGCGAGGAGATCGTCGGACGGGCACTGCGGGACTTCGCGACCCGCGAGGAGGTCGTCCTGGCGACCAAGGTGCACGGCCGGATGCGTCCCGGCCCGAACGGGGCCGGGCTCAGCCGGGGGCACGTCATGAGCGCGATCGACGACAGCCTGCGCCGGCTCGGCACCGACTACGTCGACCTGTACCAGATCCACCGCTTCGACCCCGAGGTGCCCGTGGAGGAGACGATGGAGGCGCTCCACGACGTCGTCAAGGCCGGCAAGGCCCGCTACATCGGCGCCTCGAGCATGTGGGCCTGGCAGTTCGCCTCGATGCAGCACGCGGCCGACCTCGGGGGCTGGACGCGTTTCGTCTCGATGCAGGACCAGTACAGCCTGATCCAACGCGAGGAAGAGCGTGAGATGCACCCCTATTGCCTGGACCAGGGGGTCGGCGTGCTGCCCTGGTCGCCCCTGGCCCGCGGGAAGCTGACCCGGGACTGGGACGCCACCACGGCCCGGACCGAGACCGACCGCTTCGGTCAGACGCTCTACAAGCAGCGCGAGGACGGTGACCGCCTCGTGGCGCAGGCCGTCGCCGACGTCGCGGAGGCGCGGGGCGTGCCTCGCGCACAGGTCGCGTTGGCCTGGGTGCGGCAGCAGGACGCGGTCACGTCCCCCATCGTCGGTGCCACGAAGATGCAGCACCTCGACGACGCCGTGGCCTCGGTCGACCTGTGGCTCACCGACGACGAGCTCGACGCGCTGGAGTCGCCCTACGTGACCCGCGAGAACGAGGGGTTCTGACGACACGGCCCCGCCCGGTCGACCAGCACCACGTCGGTCTAGGGTGAGCCGCACGGGCGGCGACGACGCCGACCGACCTCGACGAAGGGCAGCACCCATGGGCAGCGACGCCAACCACCACGAGCACGACCGGCCGAGCACCGGCGGACCCGCCTCGGGCGAGGACGGCTCGTACGTCGACGACGACCTCGACGGCGGCGCCCGCACGCGCGGGCCGCACGACGGCGAGGCCGACGGCACCTACACCGAAGAGGCCGGCACGAGCGAGGCCGACGGGTCGTACGTCGACGCGCAGGTCCCGGACGAGCCGGCCGCCGACGGCGGTCCCCACGACGGCGAACCGGACGGGTCGTTCACGCAGAGCGACCTCGACGGCGGTCGCTGACCCCACCGGCCGACGCGTGGCCGTGCCCGGCCCGGCCCCCGAGGGGTGCCGGGCCGTTCGGCGTGTGGCGTTCCGGCAGGCTGCCCCGGGGGTACGGTCGTCTGAGGGAGGAACACATACATGACCAAGCGAATCGTAATTCTCGGCGGCGGTTCCGCCGGGCTCACCACTGCACTCGAACTGCAGAAGCGACACCCACCCCAGGCGGCGAGCATCACACTCGTCGACCAGGCCCCGTACTTCACCTACCAGCCGTTCTTGCCCGAGGTCGCCGGTGGCCACATCGCCGCGCGCGACGTCACCGTGCCGCTGCGCAAGACGCTCAAGCGCACGAAGGTCGTCGAGGCGTCGGTCACCGGGCTCGACAGCGAGGCCAAGAAGGTCACCGTCACGAGTGCGGACGGCGAGTCCAGTGACATCGCCTACGACCAGTTGGTCGTCGCCCTCGGCGCCGTCACCCGGACCTTCCCGACCCCGGGCCTGGCCGAGAACGGCGTGGGCTTCAAGAGCGTCGAAGAGGCTCAGTACGTCCGTGACCGCATCCTCGGCAACATCGCCGAGGCGGCGAGCGTCAAGGACCCGGCCGTCCGCCGCAAGCTCCTCACCGTCGTCTTCGTCGGTGGCGGCTACACCGGCGTCGAGGCCCTCGCCGAACTGTCCGACGCCGCGAACTCCGCCGTCGACACGTTCCCGAACCTGTCGCGCGACGAACTGCGCTTCGTGCTCGTCGAGGCCCTGGACCGCGTCGCCCCCGAGGTCGGTCCCGAGCTCTCGAAGTGGACCCTGGGCCAGTTGCGCGGTCGAGGCATCGACATCCGCCTCAAGACGACGATGCCCTCGTGCGTCGACGGCGACGTCGTGCTGAGCGACGGCGAGACCATCCCCGCCGGCACGATCGTCTGGACGGCCGGCGTCAAGCCGAACCCGGTGCTCGGCGACATGGGCCTCCCCCTCGGCCCGAAGGGGCACGTGAACGTCAGCGCGACCCTGCAGGTCCAGACCGAGGACGGCCAGAAGCTCGACGGCGTCTGGGCCCTCGGCGACGGCGCGCAGGTCCCCGACCTGCTGGCCGAGAAGCAGCCGGCGTACTACCCGCCGAACGCGCAGAACGCCGTGCGCCAGGCGGTCACCGTGGCCGACAACGTCATCGCGACCCTGTCGGGAGAGCCCGTCAAGGAGTACCGACACGAGTCGCTCGGCACCGTGGCGAGCTACGGCATCGGCAAGGGCGCGGCCAGCATGTTCGGCCTCCAGCTGAAGAACGTGCCGGCCTGGATGGCCCACCGTGGCTACCACCTGTACGCGATGCCGACGCTGAACCGGAAGTTCCGCATCCTGTCGGGCTGGGTGACGAACTTCGTCGGCGGCCGCGACACGACCCCGCTGGTGGGTCTCGGCGACCCGCGTGCGGGATTCCTCAAGGTGACGCCGAAGGTCGACGCGAAGAAGTAGTAGCGACCGACCTCGAGAAGGAGGCGCGTCCCGGGTGACCGGGGCGCGCCTCCTTCGTCGTCGGTGCGGTGGAGCGGCCCGGGGCCCGGCTCAGGCCGTGGTGAGGCGCCGCACGGCCTCGCGCACGATCTCGCGTTGCAGGGCGGGGTCGAGCACCACGCCCGGATGCGCCTCGCCGAGACCGGGCAGGTTCTGCCAGGCGCAGGCGAGCGACATGACGAGGGCGAAGATGTCGTCGCTGCTCCAGGAGACCGTCACGGCGGGGTCGCGGCGAAGGCGGTCGAGCTGCGACAGGGCGGCGTCTTGGACCGAGCGCAGGGTGGGCACCGAGGCCTCCCAGTCGTGCTCGCCCTCGAGCCGGGCCCAGGCGAGCAGCCGGTTGTGGTCGGGGTGGGCCTGCATGTGGTCGAAGACGGCGAGGGCGAACTCCTCGACGCTCGCGGCAGGGCGGGACGCGGCCTCGCCCATGGTCTCGAAGGTGCCGTTCAGGACGGTCGTGAAGAGCGACCGCTTGTCACCGAAGTTTGCGTAGAGACGCTCCTTGCTGCAGCCGGCCTCGGCTGCGATGCGGTCGACGCGCGCCCCGGCCAACCCGTGTCGAGAGAACTCGGCGGTCGCGGCCTCGAGGATGGCTCGACGGGTCTCGGCGGCATCGGTTCGCATCGGATCACCGTAGCCGACTTACGAACCAACCAACTAGTAGGTAGGGTAGTTCGTCGTCCCCCAGAGAAACAGGTACCGCAGTGACCACCGTCGCCCCCGCCCCCACCGAGACGCGTTCGTCGCGCCGTTGGTGGGTGCTCGTCATCGTCGCCCTCGCGCAACTCGTCGTCGTCCTCGACGGCACCATCGTCAACATCGCCCTGCCCGACGCCCAGGCCGACCTCGGCCTCAGCGACGAGAACCGCCAGTGGGTCGTGACGGCCTACGCGCTCGCATTCGGCGCGCTGCTGCTGCTCGGCGGTCGGATCGCCGACTTCTGGGGGCGCAAGCGCACCTTCATCGTCGGGATGGTCGGCTTCGGAGCCGCCTCCGCGTTCGGCGGGCTCGTGCAGACCGGTGGTGAGCTGATCCTCGCCCGCGGCCTGCAGGGCGTGTTCGCGGCCCTGCTCGCCCCCGCGGCCCTGGCCGTGCTCACCACCACCTTCGCGTCGGGTCGCGACCGGAACACCGCCTTCGCCGTCTTCGGTGCCATCTCGGGCGCCGGCGCGGCCGTCGGGCTCGTGCTCGGCGGCGTGCTGACCGAGTTCGTCAGCTGGCGCTGGTGCCTGCTCGTCAACGTGCCGATCGTGCTCGTCGCCATCGTCGCCGCCGCCTTCGTCGTGAGCGAGAGCCGGGCCGAGGGGCGGAACCGCCTCGACGTCGTCGGCACGATCGTCGTCGCGGCCGGCCTCGCCAGCCTCGTCTACGGCTTCACCCGGGCCGAGGACGGCTGGGGCTCGGCCGTCGTCGTCGGCTTCATCGCCCTGGGGGCCGGTCTGCTCGCCCTGTTCGTCGTCGTCGAGCGACGGAGCGACCACCCGCTGCTGCCGATGCGCGTGCTCGCCGACCGCGTCCGTGGCGGAGCCTTCCTGGTGCAGTTGATCGTCGGGAGCGTCATGATCGGCGCCCTGCTCTACCTGACCTTCCACCTGCAGATCGTTCTCGGCTTCGGCCCGCTCGAGGCGGGGCTCGCCAGCCTGCCGATGACGCTCGTCATCATGGTCTGCGCCCCCCTGCTGACGAAGGCGCTGCCGATCGTCGGCCCTCGCCCGATGATGATCGTCGGGCCGCTCGTCGCGGGGGCCGGGCTGCTCTGGCTCGCCACGCAGATCACGGCCGACGGCTCGTACGCCGTCCAGGTGCTGCCGGCCCTGCTCGTCATGGGCGTCGGCCTCGCCGGCGTCTTCGTGCCCATGCAGAACCTGGCGCTCAGCCGGGTCGCGCCGCACGACGCCGGTGCCGCCAGCGCGACCTCGAACGCCATGATGCAGATCGGCGGATCGATCGGTCTCGCCGTCTTCACGAACCTGTACGCGGGGGCCGTCGCGTCCTCGACGTCGACGGTGGGCGGGCCGCTCGGCCCGCTGGTCGACGGCTACTCGGTGGCCTTCCTCGCCGCCGCGGTCGCCATGCTGCTCGCCGCGCCGATCTCGTTCTTCCTCATCCGCGGCCGCAAGGAGGACCTGCTGCCCACCGAGGCGCCCGTGCACCTCGGCTGATCAGGCCGGGGTCGGCGTGCCGGTGGCGGTCCGGGGCAGGCGGATCGCCGCCCCGGCCGCCACGGCCAGCAGGACGGCCGCGACGCCGAACGCCGCGGGGTACGAGACCGTGTCGACGAGCAGGCCCGCGACGAGCGGCCCGGCGATCGCCCCCACGTCCGAGCACATCGAGAAGATCGCGACGGGACGACCACCGCGGGCCCCCGCGGCGTCGCCGACGAGTGCCGCGGGCGCGGTGCCCATGAACGCCGTCGCCACGCCGTAGACGCAGAGCAGGGCGCCGAGCGTCCAGACGTCCGGGGCGAGGGACACCGCGAACAGGGTCACGGCCGCCACCGCGAACGAGCCGATCACGGCCGGTCGACGGCCGACGGTGTCGACGAAGCGCGCAGCCGGTGCCAACGCGATGGTCTGGGCCACCGCCGACGCGGCGAAGAGCAACCCCGTCCAGGCCGTCGGTCCGCGCAGGACCTCGACCACGAGGACGGGGACGAGGGCGCTGCGCACCCCGAGCGACGACCAACCCTGTGCGAAGTTGGCCACGCACGCGGTCCGGAACCGCACGTCGCGCAGCACGACCCCGAGGGGCACCGGAGGCGCGGTGACGGTCGTCGAGGAGTGCTGCGGTGCCCGGCGCAGGAGCACGACGCCGACCAGGCCGGCCACGGCGAGCGTGCCCGCGTAGAAGAAGAACGGCGCCGTCAACGAGATGGTCGCGAGCAGCCCGCCCAGGGCCGGACCCGCCATGCCGCCGACGAGGAACCCGCCCTGGTAGAAGCCGACGGCCCGGGCCCGGAGCGACGGGTCGGTCGCGCCGAGCAGCAACGTCATCGCCGCGATGCTGAACATGGCCGAGCCGATGCCGCCCGCCCCCCGGAGCAGGAGGAGCTGCGGGTAGGTCTGGGCGAGCCCGGCGAGCCCGCTCGACAGCGCCACGATGCCGATGCCCACCGAGAGCACGACCCGCTCGCCCATCAGGTCGATGAGTCGACCCACGAACGGGCTCGCCACGAGGCGCATGAGGGCGAAGGCCGAGAGGACGGCACCCACCAGGGCGTGGTCGACGCCGAAGCTGCGGGCGTAGACCGGCAGGACCGGGACGACCACCCCGAAGCCGACCATGACGAAGAAGGCGATCACGCCGAGGACGTACACGTCGCGGGTGAGACGGGGGCGGTCGACGTCGGTGACGTGGCGGCGGAACGGGAGCACCGACACAGGCTACGGGGCGCGGAGTGTGACCTCGTGTGTCGGCGAGGACGACAGCACGGGCCCGGGTCGTGATGATGGCCTCATGACTCGACGAATCCGGTTCAACGCCTTCGACATGAACTGCGTGGGGCACCAGTCCCCCGGTCTCTGGCGGCACCCCGACGACCGCTCGGCCGACTACACGAAGCTGAGCTACTGGACCTCCCTCGCGCGCCTCCTCGAGAAGGGCGTCTTCGACGGGCTCTTCATCGCCGACGTGCTCGGCACGTACGACGTCTACGGCGGCAACCACGACGCGGCGTTGCGCAACGGCACCCAGACCCCGGTCGGCGACCCGGTGCTGCTCGTCTCGGCCATGGCCGCCGCGACCGAGCACCTGGGCTTCGGCATCACCGCCGGCACGGCCTACGAGCACCCCTACCCGTTCGCCCGGCGCATGTCGACTCTCGACCACCTGACGGAGGGGCGGATCGGCTGGAACGTCGTCACCGGCTACCTGCCGAGCGCCGCCCGCAACATGGGGGCCGACGACCAGCTCGACCACGACACCCGGTACGACCAGGCCGACGAGTACCTCGAGGTCCTGTACAAGCTGTGGGAGGGGTCGTGGGAGGACGACGCGGTCGTCCGCGACCGTGAGTCCGGCGTCTTCACCGACCCGGCCAAGGTGCACGAGATCGGGCACGACGGCACCTACTACAAGGTGCCCGGCATCCACATCGCCGAGCCCAGCCCTCAGCGCACCCCCGTGATCTACCAGGCGGGTGCCTCGCCGCGGGGCATCCGCTTCGCCGCCGGCAACGCCGAGTCGATCTTCGTCGCGGCCCCGACCAAGGAACGCCTGGCCGCGACGGTCGGCAAGATCCGGGACGCGCTCGAGGCCGCGGGCCGCGACCGCTACTCGGCGCGCATCTACACGTTGCTGACGATCATCACCGACGCCACCCCCGAGGCCGCCCGGGCCAAGCACGACGAGTACCGGCGCTACGCCTCGCACGAGGGCGCCCTGACGCTCATGTCGGGCTGGATGGGCGTCGACCTCTCGACCTACTCGCTCGACGACCCGGTGGGTGACGTCGAGAGCAACGCCATCCAGTCGGCCCTCGCGAACTTCCAGGCGCAGGCGGGTGACACGGGCGCGGAGTGGACGATCCGCGACATCGCCGAGGCGGCCGGGATCGGCGGTCTCGGGCCCCGCATCGTCGGGTCCGGCGAGGAGATCGCCGACCAGCTCCAGGAGTGGGTCGACGAGACCGACGTCGACGGGTTCAACCTCGCCTACGCCATCACTCCGGGCACGTTCGAGGACGTCGTCGAGCACGTGATCCCCGTGCTCCAGGCCCGGGGCGTCTATCCCACCGAGTACGAACCGGGCACGCTGCGGCAGAAGCTGTTCGGGCGCGGAGACCGGTTGCCGGACGAGCACCACGGGGCGCGGTACAAGGTCTCGACCGGAGCCCGCGTCGGCTGACGGAGGCCCTGCGGGGCAAGGATCTGAGGATCGTTACAACGGCGTGTCGGCGAAAGCCGACACGCCGTTCCCATCGGGGCTTTCGTTCGTCGGATTTGATAACGGCAGGCGACTCTAAGGCTCCCGGAAGGGTGGTCGGCGACATGACGCGGCGTGGGGGCCGTGGTTAGTGTGGACGCCGGTCGCCTCTCGGGGAAGCGACGATTCGGACTGATGGTCGTTGCTCAGAGGAGATGGTCTGCTTGGCGTGGGATTTCGTGGTGGACCGGTGGAGCCAGATCTGGTTCGCCTCATGGCAGCACTTCTCACTCGTGGTGCAGTGCCTCGTCCTGGCGGTCGTCGTCTCGGTCGGCCTCGCCGCCCTGGTGCACCGCAACCCGACGCTCTACGCGCTGGCCAACGGGGTGTCGGCCGTGGGGCTGACCCTTCCGTCGTTCGCGCTGGTCGGCCTGCTCATCCCGTTCGCGGGGTTCGGCGTCGCGCCGTCGGTCATCGTCGTCACGTTCTTCGCCGCACTGCCGATCCTGCGGAACGCCGTCGTGGGCCTGCACGAGGTCGACGGTTCGCTCGTCGAGTCGGCTCGCGGCATCGGCATGGGGCGCTTCCGGACCCTGGCGACCGTCCAGATGCCCCTCGCCTGGCCGATCATCCTCACCGGCGTGCGCGTCAGCGCGCAGATGGTGATGGGCATCGCCGCGGTCGCGGCGTACGCGCTCGGCCCGGGCCTCGGCGGCTTCATCTTCTCGGGCCTGTCCCGACTGGGCGGCGCGAACGCGCTCGCCTCCGTGGTCACGGGCGTGGTGGGCGTGGTCCTCCTCGCCCTCGTCCTCGACCTCCTCCTCGTCGGCCTCGGCCGCCTGACCATCTCGAGAGGCATCCGTGTCCAGAACTGACCCCACCCGCGCCTCCTCGTCCCCCTCGGACGAGGTCTCGGGCCGCAGCATCACCCTCGACCAGGTCACCAAGCGGTACCCCGGCCAGGCCGAGCCGGCCGTCGACGGCATCACGCTCGAGATCCCGGCCGGCAAGATCGTCATGCTCGTCGGACCGTCGGGGTGCGGCAAGACCACGACCCTCAAGATGATCAACCGGCTGATCGAGCCCACCGAGGGGCGGATCGTCCTGGACGGCGACGACGTCACCTCGATCGACGGCGACGAGTTGCGCCGCCGCATCGGCTACGTGATCCAGGCCGGCGGGTTGTTCCCGCACATGACCGTCGGGGCGAACATCGCCATCGTCCCGAAGATGCTCGGTTGGTCGAAGGAGCGCATCGCCGCCCGCGTCGACGAGCTGCTCGAACTCGTGTCGCTCGATCCGGCCACGTACCGCGACCGTTACCCGCGTGAGCTCTCGGGTGGTCAGCAGCAGCGCGTCGGCGTCGCGCGGGCACTGGCGGCGGACCCGCCCGTGTTGCTGATGGACGAGCCCTTCGGTGCCGTCGACCCCATCACCCGCCAGCGCCTGCAGGACGAGCTGATCAACATCCAGCACGAGCTGCAGAAGACCATCGTCATCGTCACCCACGACTTCGACGAGGCCGTGAAGCTCGGCGACTGGATCGTCATCTTCTCCGAGGGCGCGCACATCGTGCAGTACGACACCCCGGAGCGCATCCTCGCCGAGCCGGCGAACGAGTTCGTCGAGAACTTCATCGGGTCGGGGGCCGGCCTCAAGCAGCTGACGCTGACGCGCGTCCGTGACGTCGACCTCGCCGAGGCCGTCGTCGCCCGAGCGGGCGACTCGGCCGCCGACGTCCTCGCCCGGGTCGAGGCCGCCGGCCACGGCCACGCGGTCGTCGTCGACGACCGGGAGCGCCCCGTCTCGTGGCCCTCGCGCCGCCAGCTCGGCCGTCTCGACGTGCTGGGCTCGTCACCCGACGCCGACCTGCCGGTCATCGGCAGCGGCGCCACCCTCAACGACGCCCTGGACACGATGCTCGTCTCGAGTGCCGGTGCGGCCCTGGTCACCGGTCGACGCGACGCCTTCATCGGCGTCATCACGGTCGAGGTCGTCATGGAGGCCATCACGCGGGCGCGCGCGTCGGCCGCCGAGGCCCACCACGACGCTCCGGTGGGCACCAACACGGGCTCGTTCGACGTCGTGCCGGGAGCCCCCGTCGACGAGAAGGACGCGGCGTGACCGCCTCGGTCGCCCCGGCCTCGGTCGGCGGACGCTCGTCCGGCCGGCGGAGGCCCCGCCCGGCGTGGCTCGGACTGCTCGTGCAACCCGTGGCCGTGTTCGCCGTGTTCGCGGCATTCGTCGCGTGGTTGACCACGGCCGACCTGACGACGGCCGAACGGACCACCCTCAACCCCTCCGACCTGCTGGCCTACACGGGCGAGCACCTGGCGTTGACCTTCGTCTCCGCGGCGATCGTCCTCGTCCTCGCCATCCCCCTCGGCGTGCTGCTCACCCGGCGGCCGTTCGTGCGCATCAGCGGTCCCGTCCTGGTCCTCGCGAACTTCGGCCAGGCCGCGCCGGCCATCGGACTCATCGTGCTGCTCGCGTTCTGGCTCGGCTTCACGTTCTGGGCTGCGGTCGTCGCCCTCGTGCTCTACGCGGCACTTCCGGTGCTGCGCAACACCATGATCGGACTGCAGAGCGTCGACGCCCGCCTCGTCGAGGCCGGTCGGGGCATGGGGATGAGCGCGTCGTCCGTCCTGCTCAAGGTCGAGCTGCCGCTGGCCGTCCCCGTGATGCTCTCCGGCATCCGCACGGCCCTCGTGCTGCTCGTGGGGTCGGCGGCCCTCGCCACGTTCATCGGTGCCGGCGGCCTGGGGCTGCTGATCACCACCGGGGTCAACCTGTTCCTGCCGCGGGTCCTCGTCTCCGGGGCCCTGCTCATCGCCCTGCTCGCCCTCTTGATCGACTGGCTGGGCCGTGTGGTCGAGTACGTCGCCCGTCCGAAGGGACTCCGCGCATGACCGTCTCCCGCCTCCCCCGACGACTGCGTCGCGCCTCCTCGTCCCTCGCCGTGGTCGGCGCCGCGACGCTCGCCCTGACCGGGTGCGGCCTGCAGCCGGCGACAGCGTTCGTGCCCGCCGTGGCGCCCGGCTCGATCCGAGCCGTCGAGGGGTTGCCCGACGACGCGGCGATCACCGTGACGGCGAAGAACTTCACCGAGCAGTTGATCCTCGGGAAGATCGCCGTGCTCGCCGCGCAGGCCGCGGGCTTCGAGGTCACCGACATGACGAACGTGCCGGGGTCGGTGGCGGTGCGACAGCTGATGCTCGACGGGACGGCCGACATGACCTACGAGTACACCGGCACCGCCTGGCTGACCTACCTCGCCGAGGCGGAGGGCATCCCCGACCAGCAGGAGCAGTACGAGGCCGTCCGCGACGCGGACGCCGACAACGGCCTGACCTGGCTCGAGCCCGCGCCCCTCAACAACACCTACGCCATGGCGGTCCGGGCCGAGGCCGTTCCCGAGCTCGGCGACATCACGTCGCTCTCCCAGATCGCCGACCTGCCCGTCGAGCAGCGCACCTTCTGCGTCGAGGCCGAGTTCAACTCGAGGGCCGACGGGTTCGCCCCCATGCTCGCGGCGTACGGGCTCGAACTCGGCGCCGCCGACGGTGTGCCGACGAGCAACGTGAGCATCCTGGACACGGGCACGGTCTACACCGCGACCGACCGGGGCAGCTGCAACTTCGGCGAGGTCTTCACGACGGACGGTCGGATCGACTCGCTCGACCTCGCCGTGCTGGAGGACGACCAGGGCTTCTTCCCCGCCTACAACGCGGCACCCGTCCTCTCGACGGCCACCCTCGAGGAGTACCCGCAGCTGGCCGAGGTGTACGACGAGATCTCGCCGGCCCTCACGGACACCGAGATGCGACGACTCAACCTGGCGGTCGACGTCGAGGGTGAAGAGCCCGCCGACGTGGCCTTCGACTGGATGGTCGAGCAAGGATTCGTCACCCGTCCGTGACACGCGGACGAGGGTGATTGTGACGGGTGATGCGCCCCCCGGCCGAAGGGCCGGGGGGCGCTGTCCGTCTGTACCCCACCTGCGCTGCAGACACCAGGGGTGACGAGAGATGAACGACACCTGTCGGGGTGATGAACGGCACGGACGGCGGCGTGTCGACCGTCGGGCCGGGCGTGGTGTCACCGGTCTGAACAGGACTTTTGCGTGTCTCACGCCGCGGGCCACCCTCTGCCTGGAACGGGACGCGCCGTGGCCGCGCTTTTCACGGCTTCTTGTCACCCCCGCACGGGTGACATCGCGGTGTCCGAGGGTCACCCGTTCGGGTGTCGGCAACAGGGGGGACACGATCGCCCCCGAACGGGGGGTCTTGTTAGACTCCTGTCGCGGGTGCCCCCCGAACTAGAGTCACAGCATCCTCCTGGTCGACCCGAAATCACCAGGAACCGAGAAACCCGACCCTCTCCACCGGGAGCATCTGCTCCCGTCACCGCACCGACCCGAATCGTGCGTCGAGCAGACCCGCTGCCCGGCGCGCCCGTCGCCGCCCGGCCGACGTCGCGCACCCTCGTGACGTCCGTGCTCCGGCGCGACGCCTGGGCGGTCGATCGAACCCGAACCTCGATCGACCGCCCGCCACCGCCCCCGTCGTCACCACCGACGTGGGCGTGCCGTCGCCTACCCGAACCCGAGACCCGATGTCCAGCACGCAGAGCGAACTCCGCTCACTCCTGGTCGGACCGTCGTCACCCCGACGGATCGACCCCCCGTTCGACCTGACCGAGTCGGACGGCCCCCTCGCGTCGCCCGCCGCGACACACGACGCCGAGTCCGGCGCCGCCTGGGCTCGCCGCTACCGGCGCCGGCTCCGCCTCGTCGACACGGCCGTCCTGACCCTGAGCATCGTCGGTGCCGTCGTGGTGGACGCCGCGAGGGCCATCGCCGCCGGTCGGGGCTCGGACGCGTCCACCCTGATCGAGTCGGTGGGTTCTCCCGTGCTCCCTGTCGTCGTCGGGCTGGTCTGGACCTTCTGCCTCACGCTGCACCGCACCCGCGACCTCGCGGTCGTCGGCAGCGGCGTCGTCGAGTACAAGCGCCTCCTCACGGCGAGCGTCTGGGCCTTCGCCGTCGTGGCGATCGGGTTCGCCTCGGTCGGCCACATCGGCGGCGAGGGCTACTTCCTGGTGGCGCTGCCCGTCGGCGGTGCCGGCCTGGTCGTCGGCCGGTGGACCATGCGGCGCTGGCTCGAACGCCAGCGGGCCAAGGGCCACTACCTGTCGAGAGCCGTCATCGTGGGATCGCGCGACGACATCGCCGACGTCGTCCGTCGCATCGACAAGACGAGCGGTGCCGTGTACGACGTCGTCGGGGCGGCCGTCCCGGACGCCGACCCGAGGGGCATCGTCGTCGGAGGCCGCACCGTCCCCGTGGTGGCGGACCTCGACGGCGTCCCGCGTGCGGTCTGGCGCCTGGGCGCCGAGAGCGTGATCGTCGCCGGCGAACCGGGTCGTGGCCGGGAGTACCTGCGCGACCTCGGATGGTCGCTCGAAGGACGAGCGACGGAGCTCGTCATCGCCTCGCGACTGACGAACGTCGCCGGGCCCCGCATCCACTACCGCCCGGTCGAGGGTCTCCCCCTGATGCACGTCGAGCTGCCGCAGTTCGACGGCCCGCGACACGCCCTCAAGCGTCTGTCCGACCTCGCGCTGGCGTCCGCCGCGCTCGTCGTCCTCGCGCCGGTGTTCGCCGTCGTCGCCCTCGCGGTGCGGCTCGACGGTCCCGGCCCGGTGCTGTTCCGTCAGCGCAGGGTCGGCCGTGACGGGCGCACCTTCGAGATGCTGAAGTTCCGCTCCATGGTCGTCGACGCCGAGAGCCGGCTCGCCGGCCTCGCGCAGGCCGACGAGGGAGCCGGCCTGCTCTTCAAGATGAAGTCCGACCCGCGGGTCACCCGCGTGGGTGCCGTCCTCCGTCGGTGGTCGCTCGACGAGCTGCCCCAACTGTGGAACATCGTCCGAGGCGACATGAGCGTCGTGGGGCCCCGGCCGCCCCTCCCTCGCGAGGTCGAGGGGTACGAGGACCACGTCCACCGACGCCTGTACATCAAGCCCGGACTCACGGGCATGTGGCAGGTGAACGGGCGCAGCGACCTCAGCTGGGAGGAGAGCGTCCGCCTCGACCTCTACTACGTCGAGAACTGGTCGCTGACGGTCGACTTCGTCATCATGTGGCGCACCGTCCGGGTCCTCTTCGAGCACCGGGGAGCGTATTGACCCCCACCAGCAGCATCCGAGACCACCGCGGGCCGTTCACGGGCCCGGACCACGCTCACGACGACAGGGGAGAGAGCATGTCCGTCGACATCAGGCACTACCGGGACCGCGAGTCCGCACCGGCGACGACCGCCGCACCGATCCTGCGGGAGGACGCCCGGACGGGCGTCGACCTGCCCGAACTCCCCCGCCGCCGGAGGGGATCGCGGCGCAGCCGGGTGCTGCTGGTGCACTCGTCCGACGAGATGTACGGCTCGGACCGGATCGTCCTCGAGGTGGTCGGTGAGCTCGCCGCCCGTGACGACCTCGACGTGACGGTCTGGCTGCCCTCCGACGTGTCCGTCGGGCCCCTGGGCCCGAGGCTGCGCGAGCTCGGGGCGCGCGTCGAGCGCACGCCCCTCCCGATCCTGCGCCGGACCCGGCTCGGACCGCTCGGACTCGTCCGCCTGGCCCGCGACGCGGCGCGCACGGCGCTGAGACTGTCCGGGCGCCACTTCGACCTCGTCTACTGCGCCACGAGCGCCTGCCTGATCGTCGCGCCCGTCGCCCGGGCCATGGGCGTCCGCCGCGTCGTGGGGCACCTTCAGGAGCCCTGGAGCGACGGGGACCGTCGAGGCCTCCGTCCCCTGGCCCGCGCCTGCACCTCGTTGGTCGCCGTGTCTCGGTCGGTGCTCGACTCGTCCGGCCTCTCGGAGGACTCGCGCGCCGTCGTGGTCCACAACGGCGTCTCGGACCGCTCGATCGCCGTCACCGACCGTGCCGAGGGTCGCGCGCCCCAGTACGTGGTCGCGAGTCGCTGGAACGGCCACAAGGGCCACGCGACGCTCCTGACGGCCTGGAACGCGGCAGGCTGCCCCGGGCAACTCGTCATCCTGGGCGGCCCGCCGGCCGTCGGCTCCTCCGTCGACGTGCCCGGTCTGGTCGCGGCGATCGTCTCGCGACCCGAGACCGTCACCGTCGTGGGAGAGGTCGACGACGCGTCGCCCTACCTCCGCGACGCCGACGCGGTCATCCTGCCGACCGACACCCTCGAGGGCTTCGGACTCGTCACGCTCGAGGCGTTCAGCCAGGGGCGTCCCGTCATCGCCAGCCGCTCCGGCGGCCCCGAAGAGGTCGTCGACGAGGGTCACACGGGCTGGCTCTTCGACCGTCGCGACGTCGACGGCCTGACCGAGATCCTGGCGTCGATGGACGTCTCCACCCTGGCCGTCGCCGGGCGCCACGCCCGCGAGGCCTACCTCCAGCGGTTCACACCGGAACGCATGCGTCGCCGCATCGGCGCGGTCGTCACCCGCGAGCTGCACACGGCCGACGTCGACTCCCTGGCGGTGGCCTCGTGACCGACGCCCCCGCGACCGCCGAGGCGACCTCGGCCCGGCCCGCCGTGCCCCGTGCCGTGCGTCCCGCCCTCGCCGCGCTCGCGTCGGCCCAGAAGCCGTCCACGGGTGCGCCCGCCTATTCGCGCTTCGTCAACCGCCGACTCGGTCGATGGGCCGCCGCGGTGGCCTACACCGTGGGTGCCACGCCGAACCAGGTCACGGCGCTCAGCGCCGCGTGCACCTTCGCCGGCATCGCGGTCCTCGCCTTCGCGCCGTCCGGCATCGGGACGGCCCTGGCCGTCGTCCTGCTGCTCGTCGTGGGTTACGCCCTCGACTCGGCCGACGGACAGGTCGCGCGCCTCCGGGGCGGCGGCAGCCCCGCGGGCGAGTGGCTCGACCACGTCATCGACGCGACCAAGATCGCGGTGTTGCACCTGGCGGTCTTCGCGTCGTGGCTCCGTGAACCGGAGGGTCGCGAAGCCCTGCTGGCCGCGCCGCTCGTCTACCAGGTCGTGGCGACGGTGGCGTTCTTCGCCATAGTCCTGACCGACCAGCTCCGCCGGGCGGAGGCGGCCCGGACCGGCGTCGCCGCGCCCGTCGGACGTCGCACGGGACTGCTCTACTCGCTGGCGGTCGTCCCGACGGACTACGGCCTGATGTGCCTCGCGTTCGTCTTGTTGGCCTGGCCGCCGGCGTTCACCGTCGTCTACCTGGCGCTCCTCGTCGCGAACGCCGGCTACCTCGTCCTCGCCCTGCCGAAGTGGTTCCGCGAGCTGAAGTCCCTGACTCCCCCGTCGATCGGTTCGAGGTCGTGAGGCACGAGGTCGCCCCGGTCCGTCGTGCCGTCGCGGGGGGTCTCGGTCGCGCCGTCTCGCGCCATGCCGCGCTCATCGGCGTGGCGGCGCTCCTCGGGGTGGCCGCGGGCGTCGGCGCCTCGCAGCTCGCTCCGGCCGACTGGCGCGCCGAGGCGACGCTCCTCGTCCGGGTCGAGTCCCCGGGCTCGGGCCTCGCGGCCCGCGGTCAGTTCGCCCAGCAGCGCGTGGCGTCCTACGCCGAGCTCGGCACGAGCCCGGAAGTCCTCGGACCGGTCGCGGCCGACCTCGGCCTGCCCGTCGACGAGCTCGCCGAGCGGGTCTCGGTGGTCAACCCGGACGGCACCGCGGTCCTCCGCGTGCAGACGACGGCCGGAACGCCCGACGGGGCCGCCTCGCTCGCCGACGACGTCGCCGAGAGCCTCTCGGCGGTCGTGGATCGCGCCGAATCGGACGCCGGGTCGGACGGTCAGACCGTCGCGCTCGACCTCACCTCCCCCGCGGCCGTCCCGACGACGCCCGACGAGCCGGGCCTCGCGCTGACGGTCCTCTCGGGTCTCCTCGCCGGCCTGGCGGTCGGTCTCGCCGGCGCGCTCGTCCTGGCCCGTGCCCGGCCCACGGTCGACACGGTCGACGACGTGCGCCGCATCACGGGGCTGCCGGTCGTGGGGCAGCTCCCGGGGGCCCTCCGGCAGGGCGACGACCCGGTGACCGGAGCCTCGTCCGCCCGGACCCGCACGGCCTTGCGCGAGGTCGTGCAGAACACGAGGGCCCTCCGGGGTGGCTCGCTGCCCGCCACGCTCCTGCTGGCCCGGACGGACTCGGTCCGCGAGGCGGTCGGCGTCGACGGCGGCCTCGCACGCGCCGTCGTCGAGCTCGGCGCCACGTGCGCCCTGGTCCAGTCCGACTTCGACACCCGCACGCTGTCCCGTCCCTCGACGGTGCCCGTGGGCGCCGTGCCCGAGGAGGTCGAGGCCGATCGGCACGGCTACGACCGCGTGCCGGTGTCCGACGGGGTCGTCGCGTCGTCCCGTCACCTGGTCCGTTCGGGAACCCACGCCTTCTTCGCCGCCCTGCGCGAGGACTACGACGTCTCCGTCGTCCAGGCCTCCAGCGACTCGCACCCGCTCGCGCTGCGCAGCGTGACCGACGAGGTGGACGGCGTGCTGCTGGTCGTCCGGTCCGGGGTCACGACGGTCGAGTCCCTCCGGAGCCTGAGCGCCGAGCTCGTCAGCCTGGACGTGCAACCCGTGGGCGTCGTGCTGACCGGGGTGCCCCCGTGGCGCCGGGTCCTGGTGCGTGCCACCTGGCTCGACGACGACGTCCGTCACCCCGTCGAGGAACCCGCGCCCTCGTTCAGCATCGCCGACCTCGTGGACCACGCGGGCGCCGCCCGCCCGCTGCAGGATCTCCCCCGCCTCCGACGCCGGCCCGGTGCCCTGTCGTGAGCACCTCCGAGCACCACCCCGACGAGAGGACCACACCCGTGGACGTCATCCCCACCCCCGCCACCGGCCTCGCCCTCGACCCCGTCGACGGCGGGAGCGGACGAGGAGGCGCGGGCCGGGTCGGCTACGCGGCCGGCGCCTTCGACCTGTTCCACATCGGCCACCTGAACCTGCTGCGGCACGCGTCCGCGCAGTGCGACCACCTCATCGCCGGCGTCGTGTCCGACGAGATGTTGCAGGTGACCAAGGGCATCTCCCCCGTCGTACCGCTCGCCGAACGGCTCGAGATCGTCCGCCACATCGACGTCGTGGACGGCGTCCACGCCGAGACCGTGCCCGACAAGATGGACGTCTGGCGCGAGCTCCGCTTCGACGTCTTCTTCAAGGGCGACGACTGGCGGGGCACCGAGAAGGGCCTCCGGCTCGAGCGAGAGTTCGGGGCGGTCGGGGTCGAGGTCGTCTACTTCCCGTACACCATGAGCACGTCCAGCACGGTGCTCCGCAGGGCGCTCCGGGCACTGTCCGGGGCGCCGGGCCAGGGCGGCGAGACGGTCGCCGTCGGCGACTCCGTGCGACTCCAGGGCTGATCGATCCTCCCCAGCCCCGCGTCGATCCTCGTCGATCGATGCGGCTGGGGAGAACCGTCCGGGAGCGGTGGCGGCCCGAGATGCTCGACCCATGACACTCACCTCGGTCCTCGACACCACCCTCGACCGCCCTCCCGCCGACCCGGTCGCAGCCTTCGCCGCGTCCGATCCCGGACGCGTCCCCGATCCGCACGCGCCCGTCCAGGACGTCGACGACCTCGTCCGCCACGTCGAGGCCATCGTCCCGTCGGCGGTGCGTCGCCAGCTCTGGACGTTGTTCTTCGACGACGACAACGTCCCCCTCCCCCTCATGGTGCCCCTCGAGGGCATCCCCGAGGTGCCCGACACCGCCGCCCTCGACCACTACGGCGATGCCCTGGCCGCCGTCGCCACGGAGTTCGGCGCCGCGACCGTGGCGTTCGTCCTCGAGAGGGTCGGCGCCGCGTCGCCCCGTCCCTCGGACCGCCGGTGGGGTGACGGCCTCCGGGCGCTCGGGCGAGGACGGCCCTTCGAGGTCAGACCGGTGCTGCTGTGCGGCGACGAGGGTGTCTCGACGCTCGGCCCGAGCGGGGGCACCAGGGTGTGCCCGGCCCCGGACGGCGTCCCTCAGGCGTCCTCGAGGCCCGTCCGCCTGGTCGACATCGTCCGCCTGCCCTGACCCCGCTCGCGGTCGACGAGTCGCCACCAGGCGGTCTCGGCGAGCTCGGGGGACGTGTAGACGCCCAGGCGGGCCGGCTCGGCGTCGGTCGGGCTCCACCGGCTCAGTCGGTAGCCGCCGCCGAAGCGCTCGACGACCGCCTCGGGTGCCCCCTCGGGGTCGGCGCGCACGGTCCACCGGTCGGGGACGTTCTCGTCGAGCATCGGTCGATCGTACCCGGGTCAGGCGCGCTGGCCGAGGCGGCCGCGCAACACGTCGATTCGCTTCTGGATCTGTTCGGTGCTGGCCTGAGCGACGGACGGGCCCCCGCTGATGCGCCTGAGGTCTGCGTGGATCAGCCCGTGCGGTTCGTTCGAGTGCCGCGACCAGATCGACACGAGCCGGCTGAGCTCTTGCCGCTGCTCTTTGATGGTCTGGTAGAGGGGTCGGGCCTCGTCGACCGGAGCGGTCGTGGGCAACCCGGTCTTCGGAGCCCGTCGTGCCTGGGTGGCCTGCCGCTGCCGCAGCAGGTCGCGGACCTGGTCGGGCTCGAGCAGACCGGGGATGCCGATGAAGTCGAGTTCTTCGAGGCTGCCGATCTCGCCTCCGGTGCCGAACTCGCCGCCGTCGTAGAGCACCCGGTCGAACGAGGCCTGCGAGTCCAGGGCCTCGAACGGTTGCTGCTCGAGGAGGCTCGACGCCTTCTCGTCGCGGTTGGCCGCGGCCATCATGTCTTCTTCGGGGGCGAACAGGCCGTCGTCGGCGTCGGTGGGTCGGTCGAGCGCGTGGTCGCGCTGCAGTTCGAGCTGGTTGGCCAGGGCCATCAGGCTGGGCACGCTCGGCAGGAAGATCGACGCGGTCTCGCCCCGTCGGCGGGCTCGGACGAACCGTCCCACGACCTGGGCGAAGAAGAGCGGCGTCGAAGCCGAGGTGGCGTACACGCCGACGGCGAGACGCGGGACGTCGACGCCCTCGGAGACCATCCGGACCGCGACCATCCAGCGGCTGTCGCCGTCGGAGAAGGCCTGGATGCGGTCGGAGGCGGCCTTCTCGTCGCTCAGGACGACGGTGGGGCGTTCACCCGTGAGCTTCTGCAACACGGCTGCGTACTGCCGAGCCGCGGTGTGGTCGGTGGCGATGACGAGACCCCCCGCGTCGGGCACGCCCCGGCGCACCTCGGTGAGGCGCTTGTCGGCCGCCGAGAGCACGGCCGGGATCCAGTCGCCCTGCGGCGACAGCGCCGTACGCCAGGCCTGGGCCGTGATGTCTTTCGTCACGGCTTCGCCGAGGGACGCGCTCATCTCGTCGCCCATCCGGGTGCGCCAGCGCATCTGGCCGGCGTACGCCATGAAGAGGACGGGTCGCACCACCCCGTCGGCGAGGGCACGGCCGTAGCCGTAGGAGTAGTCGGCCCTCGAGGTGCGGATGCCGTGCTCGTCCGGGGCGTACTGCACGAACGGGATCGGAGCCGTGTCGGACCGGAACGGGGTGCCCGTCAGCGAGAGACGGCGGGTGGCCCCGGTGTAGGCCTCCCGGATGCCGTCGCCCCAACTGAGCGCGTCGCCGCCGTGGTGCACCTCGTCGAGGATGACGAGGGTTCGACCGGCCGTCGTGATGGCCTTGTGCACCTCGGGCTTCATGCCGACCTGGGCGTAGGTGACGGCGATGCCGTGGTAGTGCCGCCCGAAGGTGCCGTCGGCGTTCTTGAACATCGGATCGAGGCGGAGGTTGACCCGGTCGGCGGCGTCGGCCCACTGACGCTTCAGGTGCTCGGTGGGGGCGACGACCACGACGCGGTCGACCTCGCCGCGGGACAGGAGTTCGGTGGCGAGGCGGAGGGCGAACGTCGTCTTGCCGGCGCCCGGTGTGGCCGCCGCGAGGAAGTCCCTCGGCATCGTCGAGAAGTAGAGCTCGAGGGCGTCGGCCTGCCACGCGCGCAACTTGCTGGCGGTGCCCCAGGCGGCCCGCTCGGGGAACGCGGGCGAGAGGTGTTCGGCGGCCGAGTTGCCTGCCGAGACGCCGACGTCGAGAGGGTCGGACGAGAGGCCGTCGAGGTGCTGCTCACCCCCGGCGGGGTCGGATGCGTTGGCGGTGCTCACTCGAACCGAGTTTACCCTCGACCGGCGTCGTCGACGGACGCGGCACCCGCATCTCGACCGGAGGCGCCGGGTCGACGCCGCGAGGTGCCGAGCAGCGAGGCCGGCGTCAGCATGGCCGAGCCGAACTTGGCCCGGAGGGCGTCCATGGTCGACTCCGCCTCGCGCCAGTCGGCGTCGTCGTCCCACAGGCCGAGCGAGTCACCGCCCGTCCCCTCGCTGAGCTGCTCGACGCGCACGCCGACGAGCCGGATGCGTTCGTGCTGCTTGCCCGTGGCCTCGTAGAGGGACACGACCTCGTCGTAGATGCGTCGCCCGAGGTCGGTCGGGTCGGCGAGCGTCCGGGACCGCGTGATCGTCACGAAGTCGGTCGTCCGCAACTTGAGCACGACCGTGCGACCGCTCACGCCCGCGGCCCGCAGACGGGTGCCGACCTTGTCGCTCAGGCGGAGGAGTTCACGTCGGACGACGACGGGGTCGACGACGTCGGTGCCGAACGTGTTCTCGTTGCCGACGCTCTTCTCGGCCGTCTCGGTGTGGACGCTGCGGGGATCGCGACCCCACGCCAGGTCGTGCAGCTTCGCGCCCGCGGCTGGCCCGACCGCATGGACGAGCATGTCGAGAGGGGCCGAGGCGACGTCGCCGACCGTTCGGAGGCCGCGGTCGAGCAGCACCTGTTCGGTCTTGCCGCCCACGCCCCAGAGCGCGCTGATCGGCCGCGGGTGCAAGAAGGCCAGGGTGTGGCGGTGCGGTACGAGCAGGAGCCCGTCGGGCTTGGCGACGCTCGACGCGAGCTTGGCGACGAACTTGGTCGACGCGGCCCCGATGCTGCAGTGCAGCCCGGTCTCGGCGTGGACCCGACGACGCAGTGCCGTGGCGATCTCGAACGGCGAACCCATCAGGCGGATCGACCCGCTGACGTCGAGGAACGCCTCGTCGATGCCGAGGCGCTCGACCAGGGGCGTGACGTCGTCGAACATCGACATGACTCGTGAGGACCAGTGCTGGTACTTCTCGAAGTGCGGTTCGAGCACGACGGCCTGCGGGCAGCGACGCAACGCGATCGCCATGGGCATCGCCGAGTTGACGCCGTACTTGCGGGCCTCGTAGGTGGCGGCCGTGACGACCGACCGGTCGGAGCGGTGCCCGATGACCACGGGTCGGCCCCGGAGCTCGGGGTGGTCGAGCAACTCGACGGACGCGAAGAAGGCGTCCATGTCGACGTGGAAGATCGGCGCGGTCGCGTCGTCGGTCGGCACCGTCGTGACGATCCGCCCGCTGCCGTCTTGTTTGCTCACCGGAGCATCCTCACACGCGCCACCGACATCGTCGTCGCCCGGGGTGCGGCCCCCGGTGCGGCCGCGTGCGTCGACCCGTCAGGAACCCGGTCCGAGGAGCGCCGCCGCGATGGTCGCGTGCGCCGAGTCGGTGTTCGACGGGTGGAAGCGTCCGGCGAGGACGTCCCGTTGCAGGCGCCCGAGCTCGGAGGACGACCGGTACGAGGACCCCCCGGCCACCGTGACCGCCTGCTCGACCACCGCGCGGGCCGTCCCGGTGGCGCGCGTCTTGAGCCCGACGACGAGGCGAGGCCAGTCGGCCCCGTGGTCGACGAGTTCGTCGACGTCGCGGGCGACCCGGTCGACCTGCGGCTCGAGTCCGTCGACCGCCAGTCCGGCGTCGGCGACGCGCCAGCGGACGACGGGGTCGAGCGCCCTCGCCGCTCCTCCGGCACGCCGCGAGGTCGTCCCGAGTGCCGACTCGACGGCGAGCTCGAGGGCCCGGCGGGCGATGCCCCGGTACACGGCGGCGACGGTCGTCTCGAAGACGGCGAAGACCGCGAAGACGAACGGGTCGTCGCTCGGGCCGACGGGCAGTCGACGGACGATGCGTGAGGCGGGCACCTCGACCCCGGTCAGCCGGGTCGTGTGGCTCTGCGTGGCGCGCATGCCGATGGTGTCCCAGTCCCCGAGCGAGGCGTGGCCCGGCTGCTCGCGCTGGACGAACCCGTGGACGAGGGCCGGCGCCTCCGGGTCGGAGTCGTCCCGTCCGAAGACGCCGAGGCGCGTCCAGACCGGCGAGAGCGACGTGGAGACCTTGGTGCCGGTGAACCGGTAGCCGCCGTCCCCCGTGGGTTCGGCCGAGGTCACCGAGTCGGACAGGACGAGGTCGTTGCCGGGCTCGCTCACCCCGAAGGCGAAGACCTCGTCGTGCGCGGCGTCCTCGAGGACGAGGTCGAGCGAGTCGTCGCCCCGGGCGTGCAGCACGGCCGCGCACCCGGTCCAGACCAGGTGCATGTTGACCGCCAGCGCCGTGGCAGGGGCCGCCGCCGCGAGGCGTGACTGCAGGGACGCGACCTGCTCGAGTCCGAGACCCGCGCCTCCTCGGTGCTCCGGGACGAACGCCCTCAGGTAGCCGCGCTCGCGCAGCTCGGCGAGGTCGTCGTGGGGGAACGTGTTCTCGCGGTCGTGGTCGGCGGCCCGCCCCCGGAAGCGCTCGAGCAGCTCGTCGGGCAGCAGCTCGCCGGGCGACCAGGAGGCGCGGGTCGGGTCGGACGGAGGGGCGGGCTTCGGTGCGGGCACGCGTCGAGAGTAGTTTGGTGGCATGAGTCAGCAACACCCGTGGTCCCGTTACGTCGCCCTCGGCGACTCGTTCACCGAGGGGATCGGCGACCCCGAGGAGCGCTCCCCCGGGGGGCACCGGGGCTGGGCCGACCGCGTCGCCGAGGTGCTGGGCTCCTCGACCGAGGACTTCGCCTACGCCAACCTCGCCGTCCGGGGCCGCCTGCTGAAGCAGATCATCGACGAGCAGTCCGAGGCCGCGCTCGCCCTGCGGCCCGACCTCATCTCGGTCTCGGCCGGGGGCAACGACATCATCCGTCCCGGCACCGACCCCGACGAGGTCGCCGCGGGCTTCGAGGGACTGGTCGCACGACTGCGGTCCGACGGTGCCACGGTCGTGGTCTTCACCGGGCCCGACATCGGCCTCACCCCGGTCCTCGGTCGTCTCCGCGGAAAGGTCGCGATCTACAACGAGCACGTCCACGCCATCGCGCTGCGACACGACGCGGTGGTCGCGGACATGTGGGCGTTGCGTCAGCTCGTCGACCCACGGATGTGGGCGCCCGACCGGTTGCACTTCAGTCCCCTCGGCCACCACACGATCGCGCGGATGGTCCTGCAGGCCCTCGCGGTCGAGAACGACCTCGCGCCCTACGAGCCCGAGCCGCTCGAGCGTCGCCCCTGGCGCAACGCACGGGCCGACGACATGGGCTGGGCCCGCGAGTACCTCGTGCCCTGGGTGGTACGGCGCATCCGGCACCAGTCGTCGGGCGACCTGGTCCGGGCCAAGCGACCGGACGCCGTCACCGTGGTCCACCGCACCGACGACTGACGCTCGGGTCAGAACACCTCGTCGGGATGCGTCAAGCGCCACCAGGCGCCCGGCTCGCCGATGCCCGCGTCGAGTTCGAGGGGCACGACGTGCCGTTCTCCGTCGACGGTGAAGGTGACGTCGCCCACGCGCGTCCCGACCGGGGCCGCGCCCACGTCGTCGGTCTCGACCGACGCCTGCACGGTCTCGTCGCCCCAGACGAGGACGGTGGCGTCCTCCGCGGCCACCGCTCGGGCCTCGTCGCCCCAGGGCAGTTCGTAGTCGGCGAAGGCGTCGCCGCGGCTGGTCAGCGTGATGGTCCGGAAGCCCTCCGCGACGCTCGCGAGCAGGGCCTGCACGTCGCGGTCCAGCTGGTCGTGGTCGACGCCGCCGAGCATGGCGCCCACGACCGTGACCCGTCGCCCGCCGATCGTGTAGTCCGCCGCGAACAGCAGGCAGGCGCCGGCCTCGTCGAGCGTCCCCGTCTTGATGCCGACGACGCCGTCCAGCCCGAGCAGTTCGTTGCTGTTGCTGATCTCGCCGATGCCGGGCACGGACGTCGTCGCCGTGCCGACCGTGCGGGCGACGTCGGGGTCGGCCAGGGCCAGTCGGCCGAGTGCGATCAGGTCGGTCGAGGTGCTCGTGTTCTGCGGCGACAACCCGGTGGGTTCGACGAGCGTGGTCGACGAGAGGCCGTGGCCGTCGAGCCAGGACCGCGCCGCGTCGACGAAGGCCTGGTCGCTGCCGAACGCCCACCGGGCCAGCACCTCGGCGTAGTTGTTGGCGGACTCGATCAGCATGACCTCGAGCACCTGCCGCTCGGTGAGGACCTGCCCGGCCGCCATCGGTGCCACCTTGCCGTTCCGTGCGCGGTACGCGTCGACCAGGGCCGCCTCGGCCGGGCCGAAGGTGAGGGACGGGCCGTCACCGCCGTCGAGGGGTTTCTCGTCGAGGACGACGAGGGCCGTGACCACCTTGCTGATGCTCGCGATCGGACGGGGTCGTTCGTCGCCGCTCGTCGTCAGGCTGTCGTCCCAGCCGATCGCCTCGACCGCCGTCGCGCCGTAGGCGGGGAAGGTCAGGTCGGGAGCCTCCTCGGCCGGTGCGGCGTACGAGGCGACGTCCGCCGCGGCGGGCGCCAGCGGGCTGAGCAGTGCCAGGGGGACGTAGCCGCCGACCGCGACGACCAGGGCGAGCAGCGCGACCACGCCCACGCGCCTCCGGACCACGCCGGGTCGACGACGCCCGTCGACTCCGGTCACGCGACCGGTCACGCGACCGCCGCCGACCCGTCCGCCGGCAGACGCAGGGCCCAGAGGGCCACGGCCGAGGCGGCGGCCACGTTGAGGCTGTCGACGCCGTGCAGCATCGGGATGGTCACCACCGTGTCGGCGGCCCGCAGGGCGGCCCGGCTGAGCCCGTCGCCCTCGGTGCCGAGCAGCAGGGCGACGCGGTCCGGAGGCGCGGCCGCGTAGGCGTCGAGGGTCACCGCGTCGTCGCTCAGCGCCAGGGCGGCCACCTCGAACCCCGCCTCGCGGAGCAGCCCGGCACCGGCCGGCCACTCGGGGAGGCGCGTCCACGGGACCTGCAGCACGGTGCCCATGCTGACGCGGACGCTGCGCCGGTAGAGCGGGTCGGCGCAGCGCGGGGTGATCAGGACGGCGTCCGCCCCCAGACCGGCGACGGCCCGGAAGATCGCGCCCACGTTCGTGTGGTCGACGATGTCCTCGAGCACGACGACGCGCCGCGCGCCGTCGAGCACCGACTCGACCGTCGGCAGCTCGGGACGGTGCATGGCGGCGAGGGCCCCCCGGTGCAGGTGGTAGCCGGTCAGCGTCTCGAGCAGGGCCGCGTCGCCGACGAAGATCTCGCCCTCGTGGTCGGCCACGAGGGGTTCGATGTCGGGCAACCACCGATCGGTCATCAGCACCGACCGGGGCACGTGGCCCGCCCGCAGCGCCCGCTCGATGACCTTGGTCGACTCGGCGATGTAGAGGCCGCCCTCCGGCTCGGACACGCGCCGCAGCGCGACGTCGGTGAGCCGGTTGTAGTCGGCGAGTGCCTCGTGGTCGAGGTCGGTGATGCGGGTGACGTGCACGGTGCTCCACGGGGGACGGCCCCGGCGGACGGGCGACCGCTGGAATCGAATCGGAGGGGGACGCGTTTAGGCTAGCGTCACCGCACCCGAAGGAGCCCCACCCGTGTCGAACGCCCCCGCGGCCCCCACCGACGAGCAGGCCCTCGAGGCCGCGGTCGAGGCCCTCCGCGGGCGCCGCGTGGCCGTGCTCACCGGGGCGGGGGTCAGCACCGACTCGGGCATCCCCGACTACCGGGGCGAGGGCGCTCCGCCCCGCAACCCCATGACCTTCCAGCAGTTCCTCTCGAGCGAGAGCTACCGCAAGCGCTACTGGGCCGGCAGCCACCTCGGCTGGAAGTCCTTCCGTGCCGCCGGGCCCAACGAGGGGCACCGGGCGCTGGCCCGGCTCGAGGCCGCCGGCGTCACGAACGGCGTCATCACCCAGAACGTCGACAACCTGCACGTCCGCGCCGGGTCGCGCCGGGTCGTCGACCTGCACGGCACCGTCGACCGCGTCGTCTGCCTCACCTGCGGGCAGGCGTTCGCCCGCGACATGGTGGCGGCCCGCCTCGCCGCCGAGAATCCCTGGATCGACGAGCCCGACCAGGTGCGGCTCGCCCCGGACGGCGACGTCGAGGTGCACGACATCGACGCGTTCGTCGTGCCGACCTGCACGGTGTGCGGCGGCCTGCTCAAACCCGACGTCGTGTTCTTCGGCGAGTTCGTGCCCACCGAGCGGTTCGCCGAGGCGCGCTCGATGGTCGTCGGCGCCGAGGCGCTGCTCGTCGCTGGCTCCTCGCTCGTCGTCAACAGCGGCATCCGCCTGCTCGACCAGGCGACGCGCCGCAAGCTGCCCGTGGTCGTCCTGAACCGCGGCGTCACCAAGGGCGACTCGCGGGCCACGGTTAAGCTGGACGCCGGCACGTCGGAGACCCTGGCGGCCCTGGCCGAGCACCTGGGCGCCTGACCCCCGGGCCGTGCCCACCGGAGGAACGATGACGCTCTTGTACCTGGTCCGCCACGGCGAGACCGACTGGAACCGCGCCCGGCGCATCCAGGGCTCCACCGACATCCCCCTGAACGACCTCGGTCGGTCGCAGGCCCGAGAGACCGGCGACCTGCTCGCCCGGCGTCGGTTCGACGCCGTCGTCGCCAGCCCTCTGTCGCGCGCGGCCGAGACCGGGTCCCTCATCGCCGAGCGCCTGGGCCTGGCCGCGCCCGAGCTCGTCCCCGAGGTCGCCGAGCGTCGCTACGGCGACGCCGAAGGGCTGACCGGCGAGCAGGTCGAGGCACGGTTCCCCCACGGCACCCCGGTGCCCGGTCGTGAGAGCCGCGGGGCCCTCGTCGCACGGGTGCTGCCCGCCCTCGCCGCGATCGCGGCACGGCACGGCGACGGCTCGTCCGTGGTCGTCGCGACGCACGGCGCGGTCATCAGGGCGGTCGTGAACCACGTCTCCCCCGACACCGACGCGCACCTGGGAGTGCCCATCCGCAACGGGTCCGTCCACTCGTTCGAGTTCACGGGCGACGCCCTGACGCTGCGGGAATTCGACGACCCGATCGAGGTCGAGTCCGAACGCGCCGGCACCTACTCGTTCGAGTACCAGAACCCCCTCGAGCGCGACGCCGCCGAACCGGCCTGAGCCGCCGGCCCCGGCCGCCGACGGGTCAGCGTCCCGGGCGCCGGTGGGTCAGCGTCCCGGGCGTCGACGCCGGTGGCCGCCCGCTGCGGCGACGTCGGCCAGCAGGCGCAGCAGCACGTCGGCCGAGTCACGCCAGCTGAACCGGGCGGCCTGCTCGACCGACGCGGCCGAGCGCGCCTCCCACTCGCCCTCGAGTCGTCGGACGGCGGCGGCGATCGACGCGGGCGACGACGGGTCGAAGTAGAGCGCCGCGTCTCCGCCGATCTCGCGGAAGATCGGGATGTCGCTGACCACGGCCGGCGTGCCGAGGGCCATGCCCTCGACGAGCGGGATGCCGAAGCCCTCGGCGCGCGAGGCCGTCACGACGGCCGTCGCCCCCAGCAGGGTCTCGCGGTACTCGTCGTCGCTCGCCCCGTCGTGGAAGACCAGCGACCCGGCGGGTGCCAGGGCCGTCAAGGAGGCGCGCTCCGCCCCGGACACCCGGCTCATCAGGTGCAGTCGGTACCCGTCGAGCAACGGCAGTGCCCTGGCCAGCGCGGCCACGTTCTTGTACGGCATGAACGACCCCATGTAGACGAGGTCGCGGCTCACCGGCGCGGTGCGGGGCTCGACGGGGTCGACCGGGTCGGCCGCGTTGTACACCACCGTCACGGGGCGCCGGGTCAGGCGGTGACGACGCATCTCGTCCCGCGTCGTGCGGCTCACGGTGACGACGGCGTCGGCCCGGTTCAGGAGCACCCGCTGCGGCCACCAGGCCAGGTGGTACAGCCGCCAGAGCAGCTTGATCGGCCAGGCGAACTCGGGTGGCGGCGTGCGGTTCGTGTAGTAGATCAGGTCGTGCAGGGTCAGGACGAGCGGGTACCGGCGTCCGGCAGATCCCATGGTCTGCATGGGCGACCAGACGACGTCGGGGCGCAGCGTGTTCACCTGCCGGGCCACGAGCGGCTCGAGGACGCTCGTGGGCGCGCTGACGAGCAGGTGGGGTGCGTCGGGCAACGCGTGGAGCTGGCGGGGGTCGCTGACCAGCATCGTCACCTCGTGGCGCTCGGCCAGCGCCGACACCACGCCGGCGCTGAAGCGGCTGATGCCGTCGTGGCGTCCGACGCGGACGTAGCGGCAGTCGACGACGATCTTCATCGGACGAAGGCCTCGATCGCGGCGGCGGCCTGGCGCGGCTTCTCGTAGTGGATCAGGTGGCCCACGCCCTCGATCACGTCGAGCGTGGCGTCGGGGAAGAGCGCCTGCAGTCGGTGCTGGGCGGGCAGGGCGGTGATGTCGTCGCGGTCGGCGGCGACGAGCAGGGTGGGCACGCTGATGCGGGCGGCGTACGTGCTCACGTCGCTCGAGACCGATGCGCGGAACGCGTCGAGCACCACGCGACGGTCCGAGAACCGCGAGAAGAAGCTGTCGTGCTGGTCGTGGATCCACCGGCGCAGGGCCCGGTCGTGGGTCTTGACCATGGCGAGGCTGGTGAACCTCGTCACGGCCGCGTTCTGCAGCACCTGCTGGCCGGCACGTTCGGGCAGGGCCGCGCCGGCCCAGTAGTAGAAGACGGCCAGACGCGTGACCACGCCGCGAGGGCCCTGCAGGGCGGGGGCGGCGATCGGGTTGACCAGGATCAACCGGGAGGCGCGGAGCCCGTCGGCCACCGCGGCCGACGTGACGATCGAGCCGAACGAGTGCCCCAGCACCACGACGTCGTCACCGAGCGAGAGGGTCGCCACGAACGCGGTCAGCCAGCGCGCGTACGCCGCGACGCTGTGCTCGCCGTCGAGCGGGGTCGACTCGCCGAAGCCCGGCAGGTCGGGCATGACCACCCTCACGTGGTCGAGGTGCGCCACGACCGGTTCGAGACCGTGGTGGTCGCCCCGGAAGCCGTGCACCGCGACGACGGTGACCCGCGCCTCCTGCCCCTCGGGCGGCTCGTACGTCCAGTAGCGGGTGAGGCTGCCGGCGACCTCGACGGCGTCGTCGCGCACCGGTCGGGCGTCGAGGCGGGCACGGTAGGGCGACTTCACGCGCGGGGGTCGGACGATCACGAGCCCGAGTCTACGAGCGACGCGCTGGTCGGAGTGCGCGTCCCGGGGCGCGCGCCCGTAGGGTGGGCGGGTGAGCTTCACTGCCCCGATCCAGCAGCCCGGACTGACCCTCGACCCCAACTGGCACCGCCGTGCGGTGTTCTACGAGGTGATGGTGCGGTCGTTCGTCGACAGCAACGGGGACGGGGCGGGCGACCTCCAGGGTCTGCTCACCCGCCTCGACTACCTGCAGTGGCTCGGCGTCGACGCCCTCTGGCTGCCGCCGTTCTTCCAGTCGCCCCTGCGCGACGGCGGGTACGACATCCAGGACTACAAGGCGATCCTGCCCGAGTTCGGCACACTCGACGAGTTCCGCGACCTGGTCACGAAGTCGCACGAGCGCAACATGCGCATCGTCATCGACATGGTGCTGAACCACACCAGCGACCAGCACGAGTGGTTCCAGCAGAGCCGCGAAGACCCCGAGGGCCCCTACGGCGACTTCTACGTCTGGCGCGACACCGACGACGAGTACTCGAACATCCGCGTCATCTTCGTCGACACCGAAGAGTCGAACTGGACGTTCGACCCGGTGCGTCGTCAGTTCTTCTTCCACCGCTTCTTCTCGCACCAGCCCGACCTCAACTTCGAGAACCCCGCCGTCCAGGAAGCGGTCTTCGACGTCGTCCGTCACTGGCTGGCGATGGGCGTCGACGGGCTCCGCCTCGACGCGATCCCGTACCTGTTCGAGACCGAAGAGGGCAACGGCGAGGGCGAACCGGCCACGCACGAGTTCATCAAGCGTCTGCGCGCCATGGTCGACGAGGAGTTCCCGGGTCGCGTGCTCATCGCCGAGGCGAACCAGTGGCCCGCCGAGACGGCGGCGTTCTTCGGCACCGAGGACGAGCCGGAGTGCCACATGGCCTTCGACTTCCCGGTCATGCCCCGCATCTTCTACTCGCTGCGCGCCCAGAGCGCCGACGAGCTCAAGCGCATCCTCTCCGAGACGACCGAGGTGCCCCCGGGCGCGGCCTGGGCCGTCTTCCTCCGCAACCACGACGAGCTCACCCTCGAGATGGTCAGCGAGGAGTACCGGCAGGCGATGTACGGCTGGTACGCGTACGACCCCCGCATGCGCTCGAACATCGGCATCCGTCGTCGCCTCGCTCCTCTGCTCGACAACTCGCGCGCCGAACTCGAACTCGTCCACGCGCTGCTCTTCTCGCTGCCCGGCAGTCCGTTCCTGTACTACGGCGACGAGATCGGCATGGGCGACAACATCTGGCTGCCGGACCGCGACTCGTCCCGCACGCCGATGCAGTGGACGCCCGACCGCAACGCCGGCTTCTCGACCGCCGACCCGGGCAAGCTCTTCCTGCCCGTCGTCCAGTCGCTCGTCTACAACTACAACCTGGTCAACGTCGAGAGCCAGCTGGCGCAGTCGCGGTCGCTGCTGCACTGGGTCCGCAACGTCATCCACGTGCGCAAGGCCCACCCGACCTTCGGCCTCGGCACCCTCGAGGTGCTCGAGACGAACCAGGAGTCCGTCCTGTCGTTCGTCCGGTCCTACGAGGGGGCCGGCACGCAGTTCGGCGACTCGGCCGAGGACATCCTCTGCGTCTTCTCGTTCGGTCACAACCCGACCTCGGTCGACATCGTGGCCCCGCAGTTCGCCGGGCGCACGTTGGTCGACCTCTTCGGCGGAGCGCAGTTCCCCTCGTTCGACGACGAGGGCAAGGTCACCCTGACCCTCGGCACGCAGGCGTTCTTCTGGCTGCACGTCGGCGACGTGCCCGTGGCGGCGGCACCCGCTGTCGGTGGCGCCTCCTAAGCTCACAGGGTGACTGACACCGACACGACCGGCACCGCCCCCGACCTCGCGGCCGTGGGCGAGCCGCCGGCCGCCTGGTGGCAGGCCCTCGGCGTCTTCGACCTCGAGACGACGGGCATCGACGTCGAGACGGCCCGGATCGTCACCGCGCACGTCGGCCTGATCGACGCCACCGGTGCGACGGTCGCACACGGCGAGTGGTTGGCCGATCCGGGCGTCGAGATCCCCGAGCAGGCCAGCGCCGTCCACGGCATCTCGACCGAGCGGGCCCGAGCCGAGGGGCGACCGGCCGCCGAGGTCGTGGCCGAGATCGTCGCGGCCATCCGTGCCGTCTTCGCCCGCGGCGTGCCGTTGGTCGTCTACAACGCGCCCTACGACCTCACGCTGCTCGATCGTGAGGCCCGCCGCCACGGTGTCGAACCTCTCGGCGAGGTGGGCGAGATCGGCTGCGTCGTCGATCCGCTCGTCATCGACAAGGCCGTCGACACCTACCGCAAGGGCAAACGCACCCTCGAGGCCGCCGCGGCCGTCTACGGCGTCTCGCTCGACGACGCCCACGACGCCGGGGCCGACGCCATCGCCGCCGGCCGTGTCGCCCAGGCGATGGCCAAGCGGTATCCCGATCGCCTCGACGTGCCCGTGACCGAGTTGCACGACCTCCAGGTCGGGTGGTGCTCGACCCAGGCCGAGAGTTTCCAGCAGTACATGCGCCGTGCGAAAGACCCCACCTTTACCGCCCACGGTGACTGGCCGCATCGCCCCCTGCCGTTCGCCTGAGCACGAACGCGGCACCGCGCCTCCTGGGCTCACCCGCGCCTCCGCCTCCTGGGCTCGCCCGGGCCTCCTGCGGTGCGGTGTCCTGTCGGCGTCCACCCTCTCGGTCGGGCACCCTCACCCGGGCGCACGAAAGAGGCGGCCCACCGAAGTGGACCGCCTCTTTCGGGCGTGTGGGCTGTGGCCTACTTGCCGAAGTTCTTGTAGCGCGAGTTGAACTTCTCGACGCGACCGGCCGAGTCGAGGATGCGCTGCTTGCCCGTGTAGAACGGGTGCGACTCGGACGAGATCTCGACGTCGATGACCGGGTAGGTCTCACCGTCGAGCTCGATGGTCTTGTCGCTGGTCGTCGTGGAGCGCGTGAGGAACGTGGCGCCCGACGCGAGGTCCCGGAAGACGATCTGCTTGTACTCGGGGTGGATGTCGGTCTTCATGATTGTCCTAGGTCTATCGAACGAGTGATGATGGTGAGTTCAGGAGGCGCATGCAGCATCGCTGCGGGCCAGCTATCAACGATACCAGACCGACGGCCCGGATCGTAGGAGGCGCGGTTCAGCCCGCGGCGCGGGCCGAGTACCGGCCCCCGTCGGACTCGACCCGCAGTTCGACGCCGAACGTGGCGCCGAGGGTCTCGGCCGTGATGACCTCGTCGAGGGGGCCGGCGGCCACGACGGAGCCGTGGTCGAGCAGCAGGGCGTGCGTGAATCCCTTGGGGATCTCCTCGACGTGGTGGGTCACCATGACGATGGCCGGAGCGCCCTCGGACGAGGCGTAGCCCGAGAGCATCTGAAGCAGCTCTTCGCGGGCGCCGAGGTCGAGGCTCGCGGCCGGCTCGTCGAGCAGCAGCAACTCGGGGTCGGTCATGACCGAGCGGGCGATCTGGACGCGCTTCTGCTCGCCGTCGCTCAGCTCGCCGAAGGTACGGTCCGAGAGGTGGTCGAGCTTCCACTCGTCGAGCACGCGGTGCGCCCGACGGACGTCGACGCCCTCGTACTCTTCGTTCCAGCGCCCGGTGACCGAGTAGGCGGCCGTCAGGACGACGTCGACGACCTTCTCCTTCGCCGGGATGCGCCGGGCGATGGCCGTCGAGGCGAAGCCGATGCGTGGCCGCAGGTCGAACAGGTCGACGGAGCCGAGGTCGGAGCCGAGGATGCTGGCCTCGCCCGAGGACGGGTGGCTCTGCGCGGCGGCGACCTGCAGCAGGCTCGTCTTGCCGGCACCGTTCGGGCCGAGCACGACCCAGCGCTCGTCGGAGTCGACCGTCCAGGTCAGTTTGTCGACGACGGCTGTGCCGCCTCGGACGATCGAGACATCGGTGAGCTGCAGGACGGTAGGCATGGTCCTCAGCCTAGTTGAGCAGGCCCTCGTAGATCCCCAGCGTCTGCTCGGCGATCCGCGACCACGAGAACTCTTCTTCGGCCCTCATGCGGCCGGCTCGTCCCATGAGGCGGGCGAGTGCCGGGTCGGAGACGACCTCGGTGAGGGTGGCCGCCAGGTCGGCCACGAAGCGGTCGGGGTCGACCGGGGTGCCGGTGCCGTCCTGCACCTGGTCGAGGGGCACGATCCGGCCCGTCAGACCGTCCGCGACGACCTCGGGGATGCCGCCCGTGTCGGACCCGACGACAGGAACGCCGCAGGCCATCGCCTCGAGGTTGACGATGCCGAGGGGTTCGTACACCGAGGGGCAGACGAAGGTGGTGGCGGCGCTCAGCACCGCACTGAGCTGGTGACGGGGCAGCACGGTGTCGATCCACACGACACCGGTGCGCTCCTCTTGCAACTCTCGGACGAGACCCGTGACCTCGGCCATGATCTCGGGGGTGTCCGGCGCGCCGGCGCAGAGCACGAGCTGCACGTCGGCCGGCAGCAGCTTGGCCGCGCGCAGCAGGTACGGCAGGCCCTTCTGGCGGGTGATGCGACCGACGAAGACGACGGAGGGGCGGTCGGGATCGATGCCCAGGCTGCGGACCAGCTCGGCGTCGTCGACGCGCTTCCAGCCGTCGAGGTCGATCCCGTTGTAGACGACCTGGACCTTCGACTCGTCGATCGACGGGTAGGAGCGCAGGATGTCGCGGCGCATCCCGTCGCTGACCGCGATGACGCGGTCGGCGGTCTCGTAGGCCTGACGCTCGATCCAGCTCGAGACGCGGTAACCGCCTCCGAGCTGTTCGGCCTTCCAGGGTCGGAGCGGTTCGAGGCTGTGGGCCGTCAGGACGTGCGGGACCCCGTGCAGCATCTGGGCCAACTGGCCGGCCGCGTTCGCGTACCAGGTGTGGCTGTGGACGACGTCGGCTCCGGCCACGTCCTGGGCCATGCTGACGTCCACGCCGAGGGTGCGCAGCGTGGCGTTGGCCTGGTCGAGCTGGGGCAGGTCGGGGTACCCGGTCGTGTCGGGTTCGGGGTCGACCTCGCCGAAGGCACGGACCTGCACCTCGACGCCCTGACGCAGGGCCTTGACGAGTTCGACGACGTGGACGCCCGCTCCCCCGTAGACGTTGGGCGGGTATTCCTTGGTGATGACATCGACTCGCACGTGGTTCACCGTAGTCGTGCGACCGCGAATCGTGCCATTCTGGCCCCATGGCATCAAAGAAGATCTTCGGCATCGTCCTGGCTGGTGGCGAGGGCAAACGCCTGATGCCGCTGACCGCCGACCGCGCGAAACCCGCTGTCCCGTTCGGTGGCAACTACCGTCTCATCGACTTCGCCCTGTCGAACCTGATCAACTCGGGTCTCCGGCAGATCGTCGTCCTGACCCAGTACAAGTCGCACAGCCTCGACCGCCACGTGTCGCAGACCTGGAGCATCGAGGGCCTGCTGGGTGCCTACGTCGCCTCGGTCCCGGCACAGCAGCGGCTCGGCAAGCGATGGTTCGCCGGCAGCGCCGACGCGATCCTGCAGAGCCTGAACCTCCTGCGTGACGAGAAGCCCGACATCGTCGTCGTGGTGGGTGCCGACCACGTCTACCGCATGGACTTCTCGCAGATGATCGAGGCGCACATCGCCTCGGGCGCCGGGGTCACCGTCGCCGCCATCCGTCAGCCCATCTCGCTGGCCGACCAGTTCGGCGTGATCGAGGTCGACTCGGACGACCCGACCCGCATCGGCCGGTTCCTCGAGAAGCCGACCGACGCCACGGGCCTGCCGGACTCCCCCGACGAGATCCTCGCGTCGATGGGCAACTACGTCTTCGACGCGGACGTCCTGATCGACGCCGTGCTGCGCGACGGCGAGAAGCCCGACTCCAACCACGACATGGGCGGGGACATCGTCCCCGACTTCGTCTCCCGGGGCGACGCGGCGGTGTACGACCTCAACCGCAACGAGGTGCCCGGGTCGACCGAGCGCGACCGCTACTACTGGCGCGACGTCGGCACCATCGACTCGTTCTACGACGCGCACCGCGACCTGATCTCGGCCCTGCCGATCTTCAACCTCTACAACACCGACTGGCCGATCTTCAGCCAGCAGCTCAACTCGCCCCCCGCGAAGTTCGTCCGCGACGGCCACGGCAACCTCGGCACGACGATCGACTCGATCGTGTCGCTCGGCTCGTTGCTCTCGGGAGCGCACGTGGAGCGCAGCGTCCTGGGGCCATGGTGCACCCTCGACAGCGGCTCGCGGGTCGTCGACTCGGTGGTCTTCGAGCGGGCCCACGTCGGCCCGAACGCCGTCGTCAACCGGGCGATCCTCGACAAGGACGTCGTCATCGCGGCCGGCGCCTCCGTCGGCGTCGATCCCGAGGCCGACCGGGCCCGCGGGTTCACCGTCACGCCCTCCGGCATCACGGTGGTCGGCAAGGGCGTCCGGGTCGACCAGTAGACGCCCGGAGTCACACGAGCGGCGCGGTGCGTCGGCGGCCCTAGGCTGTCGGCGTGCCGCGTTTCCTCATCGTCCTCGACGTCGACTCCACCCTGATCGAGGACGAGGTCATCGAACTCCTCGCCGACGCCGCCGGCTCCCGGGCGCACGTCGAGGACGTGACCTCCCGGGCCATGGCCGGCGAGCTGGACTTCGCCTCGAGTCTCGCCGAGCGCGTCGCGACCCTCGAGGGTCTGCCCGAGTCGGTCCTCGCCGAGGTCCGAGCGCACCTCACGCCGACCCGCGGCGTCCGTGAACTCGTCGACGGCGTCCATGCCGCCGACGGTCTGGTGGGCGTCGTGTCCGGTGGGTTCCACGAGACCCTCGACCCGCTCGCGGACGACCTGGGGCTCGACTTCCGCCGGGCCAACCGCCTCGAGCTCCGTGGGGGCAGGCTGACCGGACGGGTCTCCGGTCCCGTGATCGACGCGCACGCCAAGGCCGCCGCTCTTCGCGGATGGGCCGAGGAGGCGCGGGTCGACCTCGCGCACACCGTCGCGGTCGGCGACGGGGCCAACGACCTCGAGATGATGGCCGTGGCAGGGCTCTCGGTGGCGTTCAACGCCAAGCCGCGGGTCCGGGAGCGCGCCGACGTGGTCGTCGGGACGAACGACCTGTCCCAGGTGCTGCCCCTGCTCGGGCTCCGGGGCTGAGCCACCGGACGGGGCGGGCGCCCGTCGGTGGTCGACCCGCGCCTCCTGCCCGGTGGGCCTAGTGGCCCATGCCGAGGCCGCCGTCGACGGGGATCACGGCACCCGAGATGTAGGCGGCGTCGTCGCCCGCGAGCCACGTGATCGTCTTCGCGACCTCGGCCGTCGTGCCGTACCGGCCGGCGGGGATGCTCTTCTTGTACTCGGCCTGCTGAGCCTCGGGCAGGACGGCGGTCATGTCGGTCTCGACGAAGCCGGGGGCCACCACGTTGGCGGTGATGCCGCGGGCACCGAGCTCGCGGGTCAGGGAGCGGGCGAAGCCGACGAGGCCCGCCTTCGAGGCCGCGTAGTTGGCCTGACCCGGTCCGCCGTAGAGGCCGACCACGCTCGACACGAGCACGATGCGGCCGAACCGGGCCTTGAGCATGCCCTTGGACGCCCGCTTCACGACGCGGAAGGCCCCACCGAGGTTGGTGTCGACGACCGAGGTGAAGTCGTCCTCGGTCATGCGCATGAGCAGACCGTCCTTCGTGATGCCGGCGTTGGCCACGACGACCTCGACCGGGCCGAGCTCGGCCTCGACGGTGCTGAAGGCCGCGTCGATCGAGGCGGCGTCGGTGACGTCGGCGACGACGGTCAGCGTGCCCTCGGGGCCCTGACCGCTCCGGGCGGTGACGGCGACGCGGTGTCCCTGGGCGACGAACTCCTCCGCGATGGCGAAGCCGATGCCTCGGTTGCCGCCGGTGACGAGGACGGTGCGGGGCGTGGTCATGGGTGGTCTCCTCGGGGGCGATCTCGACGGCCACCGCTCGGTGCGGCGGACTCACGGCGAACCTGTGATCGGCAGGCCGCCGACCAGCCTACTGTCGGACCCGGGTCTTAGGATCGAGGCGGTCCCCCGGACGTCTGGTCCCCGAGATCGATCCGGCACCCGTCCGTGGTGCGTCCACCCTCCTCCCGACATCGAGGTGTGCCCCGTGAAGGCCTCGAACACGATCACGTCCCTGCCCCCCTCCCCCACCGACGACCGGCACTCCCGCATGGTCAAGTACCTGGTGGCGATGGGCATCAGGTTGGTCTGCATCGCCCTCTGCTTCGTCTTCCCCCTCGGGTGGTGGACGTTGTTGCCCGTCATCGGTGCCGTCGTCATCCCGTACATCGCCGTGGTGTTCGCCAACGTCGGTCACGAGTCCGGCGACGCGGTCGAGAGCCCCGGCGGCATCGAGCTGTACCGCGAGCCCCAGGCGCCGTTCCGACCGACGGTGGTCGACGGCGACGCCGGTCCTGCGGGCCCCGCCGACCCGTCCGACGACGATCCCGGCGAGCCCGACCACGATCGGTCCACCGTCTGATGCTCGGTCTCGATCCCGTCGGCGTCCAGTGCTCTCGCGCCTCCTGTCGAGCCGAGGCACGGCATAATGTCCACTGGCGCAACCCCAAGATCCACGGCATCGACCGGGTCAAGGTGTGGTCGGCATGCGACGAGCACGTCGACTTCCTGCGCGAGTTCCTCGCGGCACGTGACTTCCCGGTCGTCGTGACGGGGGTGTCAGAGGTCGTCGAACAGGTCGGAACGGAGGCGCGGTGACGAACATCCGCTTCGCCCTCTCACGCAGATGGCTGGGCTACCTCGCCGTCGCCGTCGCGTTCGCGATCATCTGCGTGTTCCTCGCGCACTGGCAGTGGTCCCGACACGACGAGAAGCTCGCGGTCGTGCACCAGCTCGAGCAGACCTACGACGCCGACCCGGTCCCCCTCCACCAGGCCCTGCCCGAACTGTCGTCCTACGACGCGGCCCAGGAGTGGCAACCGGTCGAGATGACGGGGCGCTACCTCACCGACGACGAGTTGCTGGTCCGCAACCGTCCGCTCAACGGCCAACCCGGCTTCGAGGTCCTCGTCCCGTTCCGCACCACCCAGGGCGACGTCTTCGTGGTGGACCGCGGTTGGGTACCCACCGGCAACGCCCAGGACTCCCCCGACGTCGTGCCCGCGCCTCCTTCGGGCGACGTCACCGTGGTCGCACGCCTGAAGCCGGGCGAGCCGGCACTGGGCGACCGCACGGGCGTCCCCGGGACGAACCAGATCGCGACCATCCAACTCAGCGAGGTCGAATCGCGAGTCGGGCAGCCCGTCTACTCGAGCGCCTACGGTCTGGTCGTCAGCGAGAGCCCCGCGCCGGCCACGGCACCCGTGCCGTCCTCGAAGCCCGAGATCGACACCGGTCTGAACCTGTCGTACTTCGTCCAGTGGCTCATGTTCGCGGTCGGTGCCTTCGGGTTCCTGTTCTACGTGTTCCGCCAGGAGTACCGCAACCAGAACGCGGACGACGACGAACTAGTCGAACGCGAGGCAGAACGCCAGCGCCGTCGTGACGCCCGACCCCGCCACGACAACGACGTCGAGGACGAGATCCTGGACGGCGCCCACCGCTGACCGGACCGCCGGCCGGGCCCGGGTGGACCGGGGCCCTACGGCACCCAGGGCCGGGAGCCTGGGGCCTGGGGCTTGGGCCGGTGCCCGGGTCAGGCGAGGTTGATCAGGTCGGAGTAGTCCGGGGTCCAGTGGTCCTCGGTGCCCTCGGGCATGATCAGCACTCGCTCGGGGTTCAGGGCCTCGACGGCACCCTCGTCGTGGCTCACCAGGACGACGGCCCCCTCGTAGTTGCTCAGGGCGTCGAGGATCTCGAGTCGGCTCGCGGGGTCGAGGTTGTTGGTGGGCTCGTCGAGCAGCAGGACGTTCGCCCCCGAGACGACGATCATGGCCAGCGCCAGTCGGGTCTTCTCGCCGCCGGACAGCACGCCGGCCGGCTTCGCCGAGTCGTCGCCCGTGAAGAGGAACGAGCCCAACACGCGTCGCGCCTCCATCTCGGTGATGTTCGGAGAGGAGGACACCATGTTCTCGAGGACGCTGCGCTTGACGTCGATCGTCTCGTGCTCCTGGGCGTAGTAGCCGACCCGCAACCCGTGGCCCGGTTCGAGCTGCCCGGTGTCGGGAGCGTCGACCCCGGCGAGGATGCGGAGCAGCGTCGTCTTGCCCGCACCGTTCAGGCCCAGGATGACGACCTTCGAGCCGCGGTCGATGGCGAGGTCCACGGCCGTGAAGATCTCGAGGGAACCGTAGCTCTTCGAGAGGTTCGAGGCCATCAGCGGCGTCTTGCCACACGCGACCGGCGTCGGGAAGCGCAGCTTCGCCACGCGGTCGACCGCGCGGACCTCGTCCAGTCCCGAGAGGAGCTTCTCGGCCCGAGCCACCATCTGGTGGGCCGCAGCGGCCTTCGACGCCTTGGCGCCGAACCGGGCCGCCTGCTTCTGCAGGGCCGAGGCCTGCTTCTCGGCGTTCGAGCGCTCTTTCTTGCGGCGCTCCTCGTCGGCGGCGCGCTGTCGCTGGTAGTTCCGCCAACCCATGTTGTAGACGTCGATCGCCTGTCGATTGGCGTCCAGGTAGAAGACGCGGTTGACGACCTCCTCGACGAGTTCGATGTCGTGGCTGATCACGATGACGCCGCCCTGGTAGGTCTTCAGGTACTCGCGCAGCCAGACGACCGAATCGGCGTCGAGGTGGTTCGTCGGCTCGTCGAGGATCATCGTGTCGGCGGCCGAGAAGAGGATGCGGGCCAGTTCGATGCGCCGGCGCTGGCCACCCGACAACGTCGACAGGGGCTGGTCGAGGATGCGGTCGGGCAGGCTGAGGTTGCTCGCGATGGAGGCCGCCTCGGCCTCGGCCGCGTACCCGCCGAGCGCGTTGAACTGGTCGTCGAGGTCGCCGTAGCGCTTCATGGCGCGGGCGGCGACGGCGGGGTCGGGGTCGCCCATGGCCAGGGTCGCTTCCTGGATGCCGAGCAGCAACTGGCCGAGACCTCGGGCGTCGAGGATGCGCGTCCGGGCGAGGTCCTCGGGGTTGCCGCTGCGGGGGTCCTGCGGCAGGTAGCCGATCTCGCCGGAGCGTTCGATCTTGCCGCCCGTCGGGAGGGTCTCGCCGGCCAGCGTCTTGGTCATGGTCGTCTTGCCGGCGCCGTTGCGGCCGACGAGGCCGATCTTGTCGCCCCGGTCGACCCGGAACGAGACGTCGGCCATGAGGAGGCGCGCGCCGACGCGGATCTCGAGATCGTGCACGGAGAGCACAGCAGATGTCCAATCGATTGGTGAGGAGTCCACAACGGGGCCCGGAAGGGGGCCGCCCATAAGATGGGGACGTCGTGTGGAGAGGGTCGCAGCACTGCGCTGCCGACCAGCCGCTCGGCCGATCAACCTACCCATTCTAGGAGTCCCCATGACGAACACTGCCGCATCGACCTCACGGCCGGTCCTCGCCGACCGTCTGGTGGCCCGGGGCGCCGCCGCCGACGTGGCCCTCGTCCTCGGTGGAGTCGCCGTCGTCTCGGCGCTCGCGCAGGTCCAGGTGCCGCTCTGGCCGGTGCCCGTCACGGGACAGACGCTCGGCGTCATGCTCGTCGGCGCCTCCCTCGGGGCCCGTCGAGGGGCGCTGTCGTTGGCCACCTACCTCGTGCTGGGAGTCGCCGGCCTGCCGATCTTCGCCGAGTTCTCGGGCGGTCCCCTCAGCGTCCTCAAGCCGAGCTTCGGCTTCGTCATCGGATTCGTCGTGGCGGCTGCCGTCATCGGCTGGCTCTCCGAGCGCGAGTGGGACAAGAAATGGTGGCGTTCTGCCGCCGCGTTCTTCCTCGCGAGCCTGATCCCCTTCGCCGTGGGCCTCCCCTACCTGGCCGTCGTGCTCGGATCGCTGGGCCTGCCGAACGACCTGCCGAGCGTCCTCGCCGCCGGTCTGTACCCGTTCATCGTGGGCGGGATCGCCAAGTGGCTGATCGCGGCGGCGGCCCTGCCCCTCGCCTGGCGTGCTCTGAAGCGCATCGGCGACTAGCCGCCTCCCGCTCCCTCGGCGTGCTCGGCGAGGGACGCGACGACGAAGCCCCGCCCCTCTCGGAGGGGCGGGGCTTCGTCGTGTCGTCGTCGGGCGACTCTCAGATGGAGAACCCGATGGCTCGCATCATGTCGCGTCCGTCGTCCGTGATGCGGTCGGGGCCCCACGGCGGCATCCACACCCAGTTGATGCGGAACGCGTCCACGACCCCGTCGAGGGCGTTGGCCGTGTCACCCTCGATGACGTCCGTCAACGGGCAGCCTGCACTCGTGAGCGTCATGCTGATGATGAGGGCGTTCTCGTGCTCTTCGTCCATCGCCAGGTCGTAGATGAGACCGAGGTCGACGATGTTGACGCCCAGCTCGGGGTCGACGACCTCTTTCAGGGCCTCGATGGTCTGGTCGAACTTCTCGGGGCTGAGTGCGACGGCCATGGTCAGACCGCCGAGGTCGCGGCGGCCTCGGCGGCGGCGGCCGTCACGTACCGGTCGTAGCCCTCGTTCTCGAGACGGTCGGCCAGCTCGGGGCCGCCCTCGTCGGCGACGTGGCCGTCGACGAAGACGTGGACGAAGTCGGGCTTGATGTAACGGAGGATGCGCGTGTAGTGCGTGATGAGCAACAGACCGAGGCCGGTGTTGGCCTTCGCGCGGTTGACACCCTCGGACACGATCTTGAGGGCGTCGACGTCCAGACCGGAGTCGGTCTCGTCGAGGACGGCGAACTTCGGCTTAAGCAGTTCGAGTTGCATGATCTCGTGGCGCTTCTTCTCGCCACCCGAGAAACCCTCGTTGACGTTGCGCTCGGCGAAGGCCGAGTCCATCTTGAGGGCGGTCATCGACTCGCGGAGGTCCTTGATCCAGCCGCGGATCGCGGGGGCCTCTCCGTCCAGGGCCGTCTTGGCCGTCCGGAGGAAGTTCGAGACCGTGACTCCGGGGATCTCGACTGGGTACTGCATGGCGAGGAAGAGGCCCGCCTTGGCACGCTCGTCGACGCTCATCTCGAGCACCTCGCGCCCGTCGAGCAGGATCGATCCGCCGTCGACGTTGTAGCGGGGGTGGCCGGCGATCGTGTAGGCGAGCGTCGACTTGCCCGAGCCGTTGGGGCCCATGACGGCGTGGATCTCGCCCTCGTTGATGGTGAGGTCGACGCCCTTGAGGATGGGCTTGGGGCCGGCGTCGGTGTCGATGCTGACCTTGAGGTCACGGATCTCGAGAGTGGACATGCGTTCTGTTCCTTTACTGTGCGGCGTCGGTGGAGGTCGAGGTGGTGTCGACGTACACCTCGCCGTCGATGACGGAGACCGAGAAGACCGGTACGGGTTCGTAGGCGGGCAGCGTGAGCGGCTTGCCGGTGGTGAGCTCGAACTTCGAGCCGTGGGCCCAGCATTCGAGGGTGTCGTCCTCGACGAAGCCCTCGGAGAGCGAGATGTCGCCGTGGGTGCAGGTGTCGCCGATGGCGTGGATGGTGCCGGCGCTGTCCTTCACGACGGCGATCGCGACGCCGTCGACGACGACGCGGTGGGCCTGGGAGGGGCTGACGTCGTCGACGCCGCAGACCTTCGTCACCATCAGGCGATCGTCTCGGTCGAGGTCGCCTCGCCCGCGGCCAGTTCGACCTCGATGGCGTCCACGAGGCGGGTCTGCAGGTCGGCGTCCCCGATCTTCTGGATGACCTCGACGAGGAATCCGAGGACGACGAGGCGACGCGCCTCGTGCTCGGAGATGCCGCGCGACTGGAGGTAGAAGAGGTGCTCGTCGTCGAAGCGACCCGTCGCGCTGGCGTGACCGGCGCCTTCGATGTCGCCGGTCTCGATCTCGAGGTTCGGGATCGAGTCGGCACGCGTGCCCTCGCTCAACACCAGGTTGCGGTTCTGCTCGTAGCTGTCGGTGCCGGGAGCCGTCCGACCGATCAGGACGTCGCCGATCCACACCGTGCGGGCACCGGCGCCCTGCAGGGCGCCCTTGTAGTTCACCCGGCTCCGCGTCTTGGGGGCGTCGTGGTTCACGTATACCTGCTGTTCGAGGTGCTGACCGGCGTCCGCGAAGTACACGCCGTAGAGCTCGGCGTCCGCGCCCTGCTCGGCCAGGTGGGCCGACGGGTTGACACGGACGACCGAGCCGCCCAGGCTGACGACGAAGTGCTTCAGCTGGGCGTCGCGCCCGATCCGGGCGTGGTGGCTCGCGAGGTGCACGGCGTCGTCGTCCCACTCCTGGAGGGTGACGACGGTGAGGTGCGCGCCCTCGTCCACGACGATCTCGACGTTCTCGACCAGCTGGGCCGATCCGGTGTTGCGGAGGACGACCATGGACTGGCTGTTGGCCTTGGCGTGGATCAGCGTGTGACCCGCCCGTGGTGCACGGTCGAGTCCCGAGCGGCCGATGGTGATGGCCGACGGTTCGTCGCCGTCGAGGGACACGACGAGCACCTTCTCGACGCTCGACCACGCGTTGGCGGCGGCCTTGTCCTCGGGAGTGCCCGCCATGCCGACACGGGAGTCGGACCGGTCGACCCATTCGACGGTCGCGCCGGGCGTCTCGCGGGCCAGGTAGGCGTAGGGCGAGCCGTCGAGGTCTCCGTCGATCAACGGACGGAGGCGCGACACCGGACTGAGCTTCCAGTCCACCTCGCGACCGGTCACGTCGGGGAACGCCGTGGGGTCGACCGAGGTGAACCGCTCGGAACGCGTCTGGACGGGCACGAGGCCCCAGCCGCCGTCACTGTGGGCACCCGCGCCGTGCTGGACGCCCGGCGTGGTGGTGGGCTCTGGTGTGGTGGTGGGTGCTGCGGCGGACATCTAGCCGACTGATCCTTCCATGCTCATCTCGATGAGCTTGTTGAGTTCGAGCGCGTACTCCATCGGGAGTTCGCGGGCGATGGGCTCGATGAAGCCACGGACGATCATGGCCATGGCCTCGTCTTCGGCCATGCCGCGTGACATGAGGTAGAAGAGCTGCTCTTCGCTGACCCGCGACACCGTCGCCTCGTGACCGAGCTGGACGTCGTCGACGCGGATGTCGATCGCGGGGTATGTGTCGGAACGAGAGATCGTGTCGACGAGCAGGGCGTCACAGCGGACCGTGTTGGCCGCGTGGTGGGCGGCCTCGTCGACTCGCACCTCGCCACGGTAACCCGCGCGACCGCCGCCTCGCGCGATCGACTTCGACACGATGGACGATGTCGTGTAAGGCGCCATGTGGATCATCTTCGCGCCGGCGTCCTGGTGCTGACCGGGGCCCGCGAAGGCCACTGACAGGGTCTCGCCCTTGGCGTGCTCACCGACCAGGTAGATGGACGGGTACTTCATCGTCACCTTCGAGCCGATGTTGCCGTCGATCCACTCCATGGTGGCGCCCTCGTGCGCGATCGCCCGCTTGGTGACCAGGTTGTACACGTTGTTCGACCAGTTCTGGATCGTCGTGTACCGCACTCGGGCGTTCTTCTTCACGATGATCTCGACCACGGCCGAGTGCAGGGAGTCCGATTTGTAGATCGGGGCCGTGCAGCCCTCGATGTAGTGGACGTAGCTGCCCTCGTCGGCGATGATCAGCGTCCGCTCGAACTGACCCATGTTCTCGGTGTTGATGCGGAAGTACGCCTGGAGCGGGATCTCGACGTGGACGCCCTTGGGCACGTACACGAACGAGCCGCCCGACCACACGGCGGTGTTCAGTGCGGCGAACTTGTTGTCGCCGGCCGGGATGACCGTGCCGAAGTACTCCTGGAAGAGTTCGGGGTGCTCGCGCAGCGCGGTGTCGGTGTCCATGAAGATGACACCCTGCTGCTCGAGGTCCTCGCGGATCTGGTGGTAGACCACCTCGGACTCGTACTGGGCGGCGACGCCGGCGACGAGGCGGTTGCGCTCGGCCTCGGGGATGCCGAGCTTCTCGTAGGTGTTCTTGATGTCGTCCGGCAGCTCGTCCCAGGTCGTCGCCTGCTTCTCGGTCGACCGGACGAAGTACTTGATGTTGTCGAAGTCGATGCCCGACAGGTCGGCACCCCACGTCGGCATGGGCTTGCGTTCGAACAGCGTCAGGCCCTTGAGCCTGTTCTTGAGCATCCACTCGGGTTCGCTCTTCAAGTTCGAGATGTCGGTGACGACCTCGGGTGACACCCCTCGGCGCGCCGAGGCGCCCGCGGTGTCGGAGTCGGACCAGCCGAACTCGTACTGCCCCAGGCTCTCGAGCTCGGGTCGATCGATCAACACGTCTGACATGACTACCTCTTTCTCTGCCGGACCGAACACGGGTCGGCCGAACGGCATTCCCCGGGTGGTGGAGCGGCCCAGCTGCTCGCCCTGCGAGTCGAACACGTCGGCTGTCGCCGCTCCGTCCGTCGACGCTCGACATGATCGAGACGTCAGGTGGCGTTGCTTAGACTGTTGATGAAGGCCGCGTCCCGCTTCTGCGGATCTCACGTCCTTCGGATGTCTCCGTCGACACCCTGCCGGGTCGTGTTCCTGAACCCGTTGATTCTACAGGGCCGACCGCCGAAAGTGACGAAAGGCAGCAAGTCGTGAGCAACGCACAGGTGGGCGCCACCGGAGTCCTGACCCGAGCCTGGTCGTGGCTCCCCACGACCGTCGATCGCCGGGTCCGTTTCGTCGCGTGGGCGTCGTTCGTCTGCCAGGTGCTGCTGATCGGCACGGGAGGTGCGGTGCGGCTCACGGGATCGGGGCTCGGCTGCCCCACCTGGCCACGCTGCACCGCCGACTCCTTCGTCAGCACGCCCGAGATGGGCATCCACGGGGTCATCGAGTTCGGCAACCGCCTCCTGACCTTCGTGCTCACGCTCGTCGTCATCCTCGCCTTTCTCTTCGTGCTGCGGATGCGGAAGGTCCGCCGCGACTTCTTCTGGCTCACCCTCGTCCAGGGCCTGAGCATCCCCTTCCAGGCCGTGCTCGGGGGGATCACCGTCCTCACCGGTCTGAACCCGTACATCGTCGGGGCACACTTCGTCGTCTCGATCGCCCTCGTCGCCCTCACCACCACCCTGCTCTGGCGCGTGTACCGCGGGCCCCGTGGGCACCACGCCGCCACTCCGCGTGGTTATGCGCGACTCGTCCACGTGACGGCCGCCGTGGTCGGCTTGACCGTGATCGTCGGCGTCCTGACGACCGGCTCCGGCCCCCACGCCGGCGATGCGGCGACCCCCCGCAACGGCCTCGACCCGGCGATCATGGACCACGTCCACAGCTGGCCGGCCTACGCGACCCTCGCTCTCACCCTGGCGGTCCTCGCCTGGACCCTCCAGGCGGGCCTCCCCCGTCGGTTCCCCGTGGCCCTGCTGGGCGTCGAACTCGTCCAGATCGCCGTCGGCATCACCCAGGCGCGCTCCGGACTGCCGCCCCTGCTCGTGGGGAGTCACATGGTCCTGGCCGCGCTGCTGGTGGCCGCGACGACCGCCGTGGTGCTGTCGCTGCGCAACGACCAGGCTCCCGACGAGGTCGAGCCGATCGTCGAGGCGGCCGCCGCCCGCGTCTGACCCGGGCGACCGGGGGTCTAGCCCCGGCGCATGACGGTGTCGACGTCGTCCTGCTCGACGACGACGAAGCCCGTCCGCTCGTAGAGCGACACGGCTCGGCTTCCCGTGAGCACGTCGAGGGTGACCGACCCCGTGGTGACCGAGTCGATCGCCTGCGAGAGGAGGGTCGTCCCGATCCTGTGACCCCGCGCCTCCTCGACCAGGTAGAAGTGACGGAGCCAGGTCGTGTCGCCGTCCGGGTGAAGCGCGATGCAGCCGAGGAGGCGCTGGTCGCCTTCGACGACTCGTGTCTCGTCGGCCACGTACTCGCGGACGAATCGAGCCCGGTGGCGGGCCGGGTTCCAGATGCCGAGCCTCTCGAACTCGGGTCGCAGCACCACGAGCTTGAGAGCGGTCAGCTGTTCGAGGTCGTCCGGGCGCGCCGGACGGACGGTCCAGTCGGACGGCCTCACGGGATCAGAACGGCAGCAGGGGGTCGACCCCGACGGCGACGAACAGGAGCGTGAGGTACGTGATGGAGCTGTGGAAGACGCGCATCGGACGGACCTCGGCGACGTGCTGGATGGCCCGGCTGTAGAGCCGGTGCGACTCCCAGACGAACCAGGCCCCGCTCGCGAGTGCCACGACGGTGTAGAGCACGCCCATGCCGGCGACGGGGACGAGGATCAGGGAGCAGACCACGGTGGCCCAGGCGTAGAGGATCACCTGCAGGCCGACGATCGACCGGCCGCGCACCACGGCGAGCATGGGAACGTCGGCCGCGGCGTAGTCGTCGCGGTACTTCATCGACAGTGGCCAGTAGTGCGGCGGCGTCCAGAGGAAGATGACCATGAAGAGGATGACGGCCGACCAGGACAGGTCGTTCGTGACGGCGGCCCAGCCGATGAGCACCGGCATGCACCCGGCGATGCCGCCCCACACGATGTTCTGCGGCGTGCGGCGCTTCAGCCAGAGCGTGTACACGACGACGTAGAAGAGGATCGCCCCGAGCGACAGCGCCGCCGAGAGCAGGTTGACCGTCAGGCCGAGCCAGACGATCGACGCGACGCCGACCACGTACGAGAAGATCAACGCCTCGCGGTCGCTGACCTCGCCGGTCACGAGCGGTCGACCCTGCGTCCGCTTCATGATGCGGTCGATGTCGCGGTCGATGTAGCAGTTGAAGGCCGAGGCCGAGCCGGCGCTCAGCGCCCCACCGATCAGCGTCGCGGCGACGAGCCACAGGTTGGGGATGCCCCCCTGGGCCAGGAACATCGTCGGCGCCGTGGTGACGAGCAGGAGCTCCATCACGCGGGGCTTCGTGAGGGCGACGTACGCCCGAGCCTTGCGACGGAAGCCCCGGGGTGACGTGTCGGGGCGGATGTCAACGGCTGCGGTCATGAGTCCTCTAACGAGACGAACGGTTTGCCCAAGGAGTCTAGGCGATGAACGTCGACGCTGACGGCGAACCCTCGGCCGATGCGGACGGGCGAAGGGGGTTCGTCCCTATACTTACAGGTGCTTGCCAGTCGTACGCCCTCTCGGTCCCGAATCACCGGACGAACCGTCCCGATCTCCGCCCCGGCGTGTGTGCGACCCAGCCGACGACGTCTCGGCAGGCGCACGTCAGCGCGGGAGCGAATCGACCCCGCGCAGTTCGCATCAAGAAGGGTCAACTTCCAGTGGCAGATCTGCAATGGGAATCCATTGACAACAAAGCAGTAGACACGGTCCGCGTCCTCGCGGCCGACGCGGTCGAGAAGGTCGGCAACGGTCACCCCGGCACCGCGATGAGCCTGGCGCCCGCCGCGTACCTGCTCTTCCAGAAGGTCATGCGTCGTGACCCGAGCGACAGCACCTGGATCGGTCGCGACCGGTTCATCCTGTCCGTCGGCCACAGCTCGCTGACGCAGTACATCCAGTTCTACCTGGGCGGCTACGGTCTCGAGCTCGACGACCTCGAGGCCCTGCGCACCTGGGGCTCGAAGACCCCCGGCCACCCCGAGTACGGCCACACGGACGGCATCGAGATCACCACCGGTCCGCTGGGCCAGGGCTTCGCCAGCTCGGTGGGCTTCGCCTACGCCGCCCGTTTCGAGCGCGGCCTGTTCGACCCCGACGCCGCCCCCGGCACGAGCCCCTTCGACCACTTCGTGTACGTCATCGCCGGTGACGGCGACATGCAAGAGGGCGTCACGAGCGAGGCTGCGTCGCTGGCCGGGCACCAGAAGCTCGGCAACCTCGTCGCCATCTACGACTCGAACCAGATCTCGATCGAGGACGACACCAACATCGCCTTCACCGAGGACGTCCACAAGCGCTTCGAGTCCTACGACTGGGACGTCCAGGTCGTCGACTGGAAGAAGACCGGCGAGTACGTCGAGGACGTCGCCGAGCTGCACGACGCCATCGAGAAGGCCAAGGCCGTCACCGACAAGCCCTCCCTGATCATCCTCAAGACGATCATCGGCTGGCCCTCGCCCAAGAAGCAGAACTCCGGCAAGATCCACGGTTCGGCCCTCGGCGCCGACGAGGTCGCCGGCCTCAAGTCGGTCCTCGGGTTCGACCCCGAGAAGTCCTTCGACGTCGACCCCGCCGTCCTCGAGCACACCCGCAAGGCCGTCGAGCGCGGTCAGGCCCAGCACGCCGAGTGGGACGAGAAGCTCGCCGCCTGGGCGTCGGCCAACCCCGACAAGAAGGTCATGCTCGACCGCATCCTCGCGAACGAGCTGCCCGAGGGCGTCGAAGAAGCGCTCCCCGTCTTCGAGGCCGGCAAGGACGTCTCCACCCGCGCCGCCTCCGGCAAGGTCATCAACGCCCTCGCCGGCGTGGTCCCCGAGCTCTGGGGCGGGTCGGCCGACCTGGCCGAGTCGAACCTGACGACGATCACGGGCTCGAAGTCGTTCGTCCCCACCGAGTGGTCGACCGACGAGTGGAGCGGAGACCCCTACGGTCGCGTTCTGCACTTCGGCATCCGCGAGCACGCGATGGGCGCCATCCTCAACGGCATCACGCTGCACGGCAACACGCGCCCGTTCGGTGGCACGTTCCTGATCTTCAGCGACTACATGCGCCCGGCGGTCCGCCTCGCGGCACTGATGAAGTCCCCGGCGATCTACGTCTGGACCCACGACTCCGTGGCCCTGGGCGAGGACGGTCCGACGCACCAGCCGATCGAGCAGCTCGCGTCGCTCCGCGCGATCCCCGACCTCGACGTCGTGCGTCCCGCCGACGCCAACGAGACGGCCTGGGCCTGGGCGACGATCCTCGAGCGCCACCACGGCCCCGCCGGCATCGCGCTCAGCCGTCAGAACCTGCCCGTCTTCGAGCGCGGCACCGGTGACGCCGAGGGTGACACCTTCGCGTCGGCGAAGAACGTGGCGAAGGGCGCCTACGTCCTGGCCGAGGCACCGGGCGGAACGCCCGACGTGATCTTCGTCGCCACGGGTTCCGAGGTGCAGATCGCCGTCGAGGCCCGTGAGGTCCTGCGCGGCGAGGGCATCAACGCCCGCGTCGTCTCGGCACCGAGCATCGAGTGGTTCGACGAGCAGAGCGACGAGTACAAGGAGGCGGTCCTCCCGGCCGCCGTCAAGGCCCGCGTCTCGATCGAGGCTGGTGTGGCCATGCCGTGGCGCGGCATCGTCGGTGACGCCGGTCGCAGCGTGTCGATCGAGCACTTCGGTGCTTCGGCCGACTACAAGACGCTGTTCAAGCAGTTCGGCATGACGACCGAAGCCGCCGTCGCCGCCGCCAAGGACTCGATCGCCGCTCTCTGAGCGACGACGAAGGAAAGAGAAGAACACCATGACCGATTCCAACACCGCACAGCTGTCCGCCGCAGGCGTCAGCATCTGGCTCGACGACCTCTCGCGTGAGCGCATCAACGCGGGCGGCCTCCAGAAGCTGATCGCCGAGCGCAACGTCGTCGGCGTCACCACCAACCCCACGATCTTCGCGTCGGCTCTCGCCAAGGGCGAGGCCTATGACGACCAGGTCGCCCTGCTCGCGAAGACCGGTGTCAGCGTCACGGACGCCGTCTTCGAGATCACGACCGACGACGTCACCCGCGCCTGCGACATCTTCCGCGAGCTCTACGACACGACGGACGGCTTCGACGGCCGCGTGTCGATCGAGGTCGAGCCCGGTCTCGCGCACGACGCGCAGGGCACCATCGACCAGGCGGTCAAGCTCGCCGCCAAGGTCGGTCGCCCCAACGCCCTGATCAAGATCCCCGCGACCGTCGAGGGCCTCGAGGCCATCACCGCCGTCATCGCCCAGGGCATCAGCGTCAACGTGACCCTGATCTTCAGCCTCGAGCGCTACCGCGCCGTCATCAACGCGTACCTCACGGGTCTCGAGCAGGCCAAGGCCGCCGGCATCGACATCACCGAGATCCACTCCGTCGCCTCGTTCTTCGTGTCGCGCGTCGACACCGAGATCGACAAGCGTCTCGACGCGGTCGGGACCGACGAGGCCAAGGCCCTGAAGGGCAAGGCCGGCGTGGCCAACGCCCAGCTCGCCTACGAGGTCTACCAGCAGGCCTTCGACACCGAGCGGGCCAAGGGCCTCCTCGCCGCCGGTGCCAACAAGCAGCGTCCCCTCTGGGCTTCCACCGGTGTCAAGGACCCCGCCGTCCTCGACACCACGTACGTGGTCGAGCTCGTCGCCCAGGACGTCGTCAACACGATGCCCGAGAAGACGCTCGAGGCGACCTTCGACCACGGTGACGTCCGTGGCGACACGATCAGCGCCTCCTACGCCTCGGCCAACGAGACCATGGACGCGATCGCGGCGCAGGGCGTCTCGTACGACGACGTGACCGAGGCCCTCGAGAAAGAGGGCGTCGAGAAGTTCGTCGTCTCGTGGAACGAACTGCTCGACACGGTCACCGCTGCCCTCGAGGCCGCCAAGCCCGCCGGGGAGTCCAAGTGACCATCACCATCGCTGCCAGCGGCGACGCCGCACAGGCGGTCGAGACGGTCGTCCCGCAGCTCGTGAGCGACCTCGTCGCCTCGGGCATCACGGCTCAGAACCCCACCCTGTGGGGCCCTGACGCCGAGGACGAGTCCGCCAAGCGTCTCGGCTGGACCGAGGCCGTCGTGGTCTCGACTCCGCTGCTCGACGAGATCGACTCGCTCCGGGACGAGCTCGCCGCCAAGGGTGTCGACCACGTCGTCCTCGCGGGCATGGGTGGATCGTCGCTCGCGCCCGAGGTCATCACCCGCACCTACGGCGTCGAGCTCACCGTGCTCGACGCCACGGAGCCCGGTCAAATCCTCACGGCCCTCGCCGACCGTCTCGAGCGCACCGTGCTCGTGGTCTCGTCGAAGTCGGGTTCCACCGTCGAGACCGCCAGCCAGCGCAAGACCTTCGAGAAGGCGTTCACCGACGCCGGCATCGACCCCGTCGAGCGCATCGTCGTGGTCACCGATCCCGGATCGCCCCTCGACGGGCAGGCCCGTGAGGCCGGTTACCGCGTCTTCAACGCCGACCCCAACATCGGCGGGCGCTACTCGGCCCTGTCGGCGTTCGGCCTCGTGCCGTCCGGCCTGGCCGGCGCCGACATCCGCGAGCTGCTCGCCGAGGCCGACGCCGTCACGGTCGAGCTGGCCCAGGACCGCGCCGACAACCCGGGTCTCGTGTTGGGTGCCGTCCTGGCAGGCACCTCGCCCCTGCGCGACAAGATCGCCATCGTCGCCGACGGCACCCACATCGTGGGGTTCCCGGACTGGGCCGAACAGCTCATCGCCGAGTCGACCGGCAAGCAGGGTCGCGGCCTGCTCCCCGTCGTCATCGGCACCTCCGCCCCCGAGATCACGGCGGGGCTGCACGACGTGCAGGTCGTCCGTCTCGTGGCGAACGCCGACGAGACCCGTGAGGTCGCGCCCGGCGAGGTCGAGATCTCGGGTTCGCTCGGTGGCCAGATCATGGTCTGGGAGTACGCCGTCGCCGTGGCCGGGCGTCTGCTCGACATCAACCCGTTCGACCAGCCCGACGTCGAGTCGGCCAAGGTCGCGACGCGGGCGTTGCTCGACGACCGTCCCGAGCCCACTCCCCCGGCCTTCACGGCCGAGGGTGTCGAGGTCCGCGAGGTCGGAGGAATCGAGCTGGGCGACTCTCTCGAGTCCGCCGTGGCCGCGCTCCTCTCGCACCTGAGCGACGACGGCTACGTCTCGATCCAGGCCTACGTCGACCGCGTGGCGAACCCGCAGCTCGAAGAGGTCCGTGACCTCCTCGCGATGCGCACGCAGCGTCCCGTCACCTTCGGATGGGGTCCGCGCTTCCTGCACTCGACGGGTCAGTACCACAAGGGTGGGCCGGCCAACGGTGTGTTCCTGCAGATCACGCAGGTCCCCGCGACCGACCTCGAGATCCCGGACAGCCCGTTCACGTTCGGGCAGCTCGTGCAGGCCCAGGCCGCCGGTGACGCCAAGGTCCTGGCCGAGCACGGCCGTCCCGTGCTCACGCTGACGGTGACCGACGTGGCGGCCGCGCTGCCGGTCATCACCGCCGCACTCCGCTGAGCCGAAAGGGCCGGCGTCCCCAGGGGCGCCGGCCCTTTCGCCTTGCCACCGGTGTTCCCGGCCGGCTCCGCCCGTCCCGACCGGAACACCTTCGAACCACAGAACGGAACATCATGTCACCGGTGCCGATCACGCCGGAGTCCAACCCGCTCCGGTTGCCCTCCGACCGACGTCTCAACCGCATCGCGGGGCCCAGCGGTCTCATCATCTTCGGTGTGACGGGTGATCTCTCCCGCAAGAAGCTCATGCCTGCCGTGTACGACCTGGCCAACCGTGGTCTGTTGCCCCCCGGGTTCGCGCTCGTCGGCTTCGCCCGTCGTGAATTCGAGGGCCAGGACTTCGAACAGGTCGTGTACCAGGCCGTCAAGGAGCACGCTCGCACGCCGTTCGACGAAGACGTCTGGCGTCAACTCAAAGAAGGCTTCCGTTTCGTCCAGGGGGTCTTCGACGACGCCGACGCGTTCGCTCGACTCAAGGACACCATCGAAGAGCTCGACCGTGAGCGCGGGACGATGGGCAACCACGCCTTCTACCTCTCGATCCCGCCCAAGGCGTTCCCCATGGTCACCGAGCAGCTGCGCAACTCGGGCCTCGCCGAGGAGAAGGACGGTGCGTGGAGACGCGTCGTCATCGAGAAGCCCTTCGGCAGCGACCTCACGACGGCCCGCGAGCTCAACGCCGTCGTCGAGACCGTCTTCGAGCCCGACAGCGTGTTCCGAATCGACCACTACCTCGGCAAAGAGACGGTGCAGAACCTCCTCACGCTGCGGTTCGCCAACCAGATGTACGAACCCCTCTGGAACTCCAACTACGTCGACCACGTGCAGATCACAATGGCCGAGGACATCGGCGTCGGCGGCCGCGCCGGTTACTACGACGGCATCGGCGCCGCTCGTGACGTCATCCAGAACCACCTCCTCCAGCTCCTCGCCCTGACGGCGATGGAAGAGCCGGTCACCTTCGCCGCCCGTGACCTCCGGGCCGAGAAGGAGAAGATCCTCTCGGCCGTCCGCCTCCCCGCCGACCTCGCCGCGGGAACCGCGCGGGGTCAGTACGCCGGGGGGTGGCAGGGCGGAGAGAAGGTGCTCGGCTTCCTGGACGAAGAAGGCATGAATCCCGAGAGCACGACCGAGACGTTCGCCGCCATCAAGCTCGAGATCGCGACCCGGCGGTGGGCGGGAGTCCCCTTCTACCTCCGGGCCGGAAAGCGTCTCGGCCGTCGCGTGACCGAGATCGCCGTCGTCTTCAAGCAGGTGCCCGAGAACATCTTCGGCACGCAGACGTCGCTGGGGCAGAACGCCCTCGTGATCCGGGTCCAGCCCGACGAGGGAGTGACCCTCCGGTTCGGGTCCAAGGTGCCCGGGATCGGCACGCAGGTCCGTGACGTCACGATGGACTTCGGATACGGGCACGCATTCACCGAGGCGAGCCCGGAGGCCTATGAGCGCCTCATCCTCGACGTCCTCCTGGGCGACCCGCCCCTGTTCCCCCGGCACGAGGAGGTCGAGCTCTCCTGGAAGATCCTCGACCCGATCGAGGAGTTCTGGGCGACTCAGGGTCAGCCCGAACAGTACCGACCCGGCACGTGGGGACCCGCCTCTGCCGACGAACTCATGGCCCGTGACGGCCGTACCTGGAGGCGTCCGTGATCGTCGACCTGCCCGACAGCACCATCAGCCGCGTCCAGAAGACGCTGGTCAAGATCCGGGAAGAAGGAGGCGCGGTCGCGCTGGGGCGAGTCCTCACCCTGATCATCTCCACCCGTCTCGGTGACGAGGAGGAAGCCATCGAGGCCGCGAACGACGCCTCGCGAGAGCACCCCATGAGGGTCATCGTCGTCTCCACGTCAACCGACCTCGATCTCGACGAGGTCGACGGGCGACTGGACGCGCAGATCCGGGTCGGCGGCGACGCCGGTGCCAGCGAGGTCATCCTGCTCCGGGCCTACGGAGAGACCGCGAGCGACGAGGAGGGGCTCGTGACCGGGCTCCTGCTGCCCGACGCTCCCGTCGTCGCCTGGTGGCCGAAGACCGCTCCCGCCATCGTCTCCGAGTCTCCCCTGGGGCGCATCGCGCAACGGCGGATCACGGATGCGGCGAGCCAGTCCAATCCACGCCAGTCGATCATCGACCTCGCCCGGAGCTATGCTCCCGGCGACACCGACTTCGCCTGGACCCGGCTCACCCTCTGGCGGGCGCAACTGGCTGCCGTGCTCGACCAGCCGCCTTACGAATCGGTCACCGAGGTCGGCGTCTCCGGCGCACCCGATTCTCCGTCGACGTTGCTCCTGGCCGCTTGGTTGCGTCTGCAGCTCCAGGTACCCGTCGACGGTGAGCTGACGACCCGGGCGACGGGATCGAGCGGCATCCACGGTGTCCAACTGGTCCGCGCCTCCGGGTCCATCGTCCTCGAACGCTCCCTGGACGACGTGGCGACGCTCACCCAACCGGGTCAACCCACGCACGACCTCGCGCTGCCACGCCGCTCGCTGCGCGACTGCCTGGCCGAGGAACTCCGTAGACTCGACCCCGACGACCTGTTCGGGAACGTCGTGAGACACGGGGTCGGCCAACTGAGCGAACCCGTCCAGAGCAACTAGAGCAGATAGAGAACCGTGACGAACGAACGCCGGGTGCTGGTCCACCCCGACAAAGAATCGCTGGGTGCCTCCGTGGCCGCCCGCTTCATCACCAAGATCATCGACGTGCTCGAAGAGCAGAACTACGCGTCGGTCGTCGTCAGCGGTGGCTCGGTGAGCACCCTCGTGCTGGCGGCCATCAACGCGTCGCCGGCTCGTGACAGCGTCGACTGGTCGAAGGTCTCGATCTGGTGGGCCGACGAGCGCTGGGTCCCCGCAGGGGACGCGGACCGAAACGACACCCAGGCCGGCATCGACCTGCTCGACCACATCGGGTTGCTGCCCGAGAACGTCCACCGATTCGCTGCGGTCGGCGACTTCGACGACGTCGAGGCGGCCGCCGACGCTTACCGGAACGAGTTGCTGCAGCACGCACAGGCCGACGACGCGGCCCCCCGCTTCGACATCACGCTCCTCGGGGTCGGTCCCGACGGTCACGTCGCCTCGTTGTTTCCGGACAAGGCACAGATCCGTCAGCTCGAGCCGACCGTGCTCACGATCGACGACTCCCCCAAGCCCCCGCCCGTACGCCTCACGTTGAGCCTGCCGGTCATCAACAACTCCCAGCGCGTCTGGATGATCCTCGCCGGAGCCGAGAAGGCTTCGTCGCTGGGGCTCGCCCTGGCGGGTGCCGGCGCAGACCAGGTGCCGGTGGCAGGGGTCAAGGGACGCAAGCGGACGGTCTTCTTCGTCGACCAGGACGCGGCGGCTGAGGTCCCCGAGAACTTGATCGCCTCCACCTACTGAGTCCCGCCGCGGGCGCACCGACGCCGGCATGACGAAGGGCCCCGCAGCTCACGGCTGCGGGGCCCTTCGTCATGATTGGTGTGGAGACACCGGGAGGCGCGATCGGCTGGGTCAGGCCTTGCCGCGTCGGACTCGCAGCTGCTGAAGAGCCTCTTCGAGCAACTGCTCGGCTTCTTCTTCGGTCCGTCGCTCTTTGACGTACGCGAGGTGCGTCTTGTACGGCTCGAGCTTCGCGACCGTCGGCGGGTTCGCCTTGTCGCGCCCTGCCGGCAATCCACTCGAGGGTGAGTCGACGGTCTCGGGGATCTCTTCGTCGGGCACGTTGGCCGCGAAGTGACGGACGACCTCGTTGCCGAGGGCATCCCAGTACGAGATGGTGATCCGCTCGGCGTGGAAGCCGCGATCTTGCTCACCCATGGGACCTGCGCCGACGCGCGAGCCGCGGATTGCGCTACCGCCAGAGGCCATCAGCTGACCGCCGCGAACTTGGTGATGAGGCCCAGGACCACGATGCAGGTGATCCAGACGAGACCCAGGAAGACCGTGATGCGGTTGAGGTTGCGCTCGGCGACGCCGGACGCCCCGAGGTTGCTCGTGACGCCACCGCCGAACATGTCGGAGAGACCGCCACCACGGCCGCGGTGGAGCAGGATGAGGAGGGTCAACAGGAGGCTCGTGATGCCGAGCAACACCTGCAGGATGACCTGGAGAATTTCCACGTAGGACCTTTCGATGCGGTGAGACCGCTGAACAGTATAACCGCGAGAGGCCGTCGCCCCGGCAGGCCGAGTCGGAGGGGCGCCGACGGGCGACGCACCCGGCCCGTCAGACGCCGACGTGCGCCTGGAAGCGGACGATGTTGGCGAACTCGGACACGTCGAGGCTCGCCCCACCGACGAGGGCTCCGTCGACGTTGGGCTCTCGCATGAACGATGCGATGTTCGTGGACTTGACCGAGCCGCCGTAGAGGACGCGGGTGGTGGCCGCGGCGTCCGGACCGACGATCTCGACCAGGGCCGCCCGCAGGGCCGCGCAGACCTGCTCGGCCTGCTCGGCCGTGGCAGCCTGCCCGGAACCGATGGCCCAGACGGGCTCGTAAGCCACGACGATCTCGGCGGAGGTCGGCACCTGGGCGAGCGCCGCGCGGAGCTGGGCGACCGGCACCGCGCTGGGGCCGTGCTGCTCGAGATCGTCGGCCGTCTCACCGACGCAGACGACGGGGACGAGGCCCGAGCGGTGCGCGGCGGCGACCTTCGTCGCCACGACCTCGTCGTCCTCGGCGTGGAGCGTCCGACGCTCCGAGTGACCGACCAGGACGTAGCGCACGTCGAGCTTGGCGAGGAACTGCCCCGAGATCTCGCCCGTGTAGGCACCCGAGTCGTGAGCGGACAGGTCTTGGGCACCGAGAGCCAACTCGAGCTTGTCGGCGTCGAGCAGCGTCTGCACGCTTCGGAGGTCGGTGAACGGCGGGAACACCGCGGTCTCGACCGCGTCGAAGTCGTGCTTGGCGTCCTTGAGCGACCATGCGAGCTTCTGGACGAACGCGATCGCCTGCAGGTGATCGAGGTTCATCTTCCAGTTGCCGGCGATGAGGGGCGTGCGTGTGGTCACCATCCGAGGACCTCCAGTCCGGGGAGTCGTTTGCCCTCGAGGAACTCGAGGCTGGCTCCACCGCCGGTGGAGATGTGGCCGAACTGGTCGTCGGAGAACCCCAGGGCACGAACGGCCGCGGCCGAGTCGCCGCCGCCCACGACCCCGAGACCGGAGACCCGGGTCAACGCGTCGGCGACCTTCTGGGTGCCGTGTGCGAAGGCGGGGAACTCGAAGACTCCCATCGGACCGTTCCAGAAGACCGTGGACGACGTCTGGACGGTCTCCGCGAAGCGCGCGGCCGTCTCGGGGCCGATGTCCAGGCCCAGGGCCTCGGAGCCCAGAGCAGAGGATTCGATGCCGTCCGAGGCGACCACCGTGTGCTCGGCGTCGGCGCTGAAGGACGAGGCGACCACCACGTCGACGGGGAGCACGAGGTTGACGCCCCGGCGCGCGGCCTCGTCGACGTAGCCGCGGACCCGGTCGAGCTGGTCCTTCTCGAGCAGGCTCTTGCCGACGGGGAGTCCCTGGGCGGCGAGGAACGTGAAGAGCATCCCTCCACCGATGAGCAGGTTGTCGACCCGGGGAAGGAGGTGCTCGATGACGCCGAGCTTGTCGGAGACCTTCGAGCCGCCGAGGACGACGCTGTAGGGGCGCGTGGGGTTCTCGGTCAGCTTGTCGAGGACCTCGAGTTCGCGCGAGATGAGCGTCCCGGCCGCACTCGGGAGGAGCGCGGGCAATTCGTACACACTCGCCTGCTTGCGGTGCACGACCCCGAAGCCGTCGGAGACGAAGACATCACCGAGCTCGGCCAGGCGTGCGGCGAACTCCCGACGCTCGGACTCGTCCTTCGACGTCTCGGCAGCGTTGAAGCGGAGGTTCTCGAGGACGACGATCTGGCCGTCGGTGAGGTCGTCCACTGCTGCGGCGGTCTCGTCACCCACGGTGTGCGCGGCGAAGCCGACGCTCTTCCCGAGGAGTTCGCTGAGGCGTTGGGCGACCGGTCGGAGGCTGTACTCGGGCTTGGCCTCGCCGTCAGGGCGGCCGAGGTGCGAGATGACGACGACCCTGGCCCCCTGGTTGATCAGCAGGTCGAGGGTCTCGAGGGAGGCACGGATGCGTCCGTCGTCGGTGATCTCGCCGTCCTTCAGAGGGACGTTGAGGTCGCATCTGACGATGACGCGTCTGCCCGACAGGGGACCGAGGGAATCGAGGGTGCGCAGGCTCATGGGTTCGTTTCGGGTTCGGAGGACGGTACCCCGGCCCGTGAGGGCCGGGGCACCGAGGTCGGACTAGAGGCGGTCGGCCACGTACTTCGTCAGGTCGACGAGACGGTTCGAGTAGCCCCACTCGTTGTCGTACCACGAGGTGATCTTGACGAGGTTGCCGATGACCTTGGTCAGGCCCGAGTCGTAGATCGACGAGTGCGGGTCGGTCGTGATGTCGGTCGACACCAAAGGGTCTTCGGAGTAGGCCAGGATGCCCTTGAGCTCACCCTCGGCGGCGGCCTTGTAGGCGGCGTTGATCTGCTCGACCGTCACCGGCGTGCTGGTCTCGAGGGTCACGTCGGTGATCGAGCCGGTGGGCACGGGCACTCGCAGGGCGTAACCGTCGAGCTTGCCGGCGAGCTCGGGGATCACGAGGCCGATGGCCTTGGCGGCGCCGGTCGACGTCGGGACGATGTTGAGCGCAGCGGCACGGGCACGGCGGGGGTCCTTGTGCGGACCGTCCTGCAGGTTCTGGTCGGCCGTGTACGCGTGGACCGTCGTCATGAGACCGCGTTCGACGCCGAAGTTGTCCAGGAACACCTTCATCAGGGGGGCCAGGCTGTTCGTCGTGCAGGACGCGTTCGAGATGATGTGGTGGTTGGCGGGGTCGTAGATGCCCTCGTTCACACCCAGCACGATGGTGGCGTCGTCACCGGTGGCCGGAGCCGAGATGAGGACCTTCTTCGCGCCGGCGGTGATGTGCTTGCGTGCGTCCTCGGCCTTCGTGAAGAAACCGGTCGACTCGACGACGATGTCGACGCCCAGCTCGCCCCAGGGCAGGTTGGCGGGGTCGCGCTCGGCCAGGACCTTGATCGGCTTGCCGTCGACGACGATCGAGTCGCCGTCCAGCTCGACGGTCGCGTCGAGACGTCCCGTGATCGAGTCGAACTTGAGGAGGTGCGCGAGGGCGGCGTTGTCGGTCAGGTCGTTGACGGCGACGATCTCGATGTCGGTTCCCTTGGCGAGCGCCGCGCGGAAGTAGTTACGGCCGATGCGACCGAAGCCGTTGATGCCGATCTTGACGGTCAATGAAACTCCTGATGATCAGGCGTCGTGGGGACGCGTGGAGGGTGTGGGCGACCAGGCCCGTGGCGACGCCCGAACTCTCGATGACCTCGGGTCGGACACCGCTTACGACAGTAGCAGCAGCCCTCCGGAATTCGTCCTCCGGTGACGTCGTGAAGACCCTCCGCCGCCCCTCAGTCGAGGTCGAGGTCGTGCGGCAGGTTGGCGTCCGTACCCGGCAACCCCAGGTCGCCGGCCTTCTTGTCGGCCATGGCGAGCAGGCGACGGATCCGACCCGCGACGGCGTCCTTGGTCATCGGGGGGTCGGCGTGGTGGCCGAGTTCGTCCAAGCTGGCGTCGCGATGGGCCAGTCGCAGCTCGCCCGCGTACTTGAGGTGCTCGGGGATGTCGTCGCCGAGCAGTTCCATCGCCCGGTCGACGCGGGCGCACGCGGCCACGGCGGCCTGGGCCGACCGTCGCAGGTTGGCGTCGTCGAAGTTGACGAGTCGGTTCGCCGTCGCGCGCACCTCGCGGCGCTGGCGCATCTCTTCCCAGTCGGTGACGCTCTTCTCGGCGCCCATCACCTTGAGCATGGTGCCGATGGCCTCGCCGTCGCGGATGATGACCCGGTGCACGCCGCGGACCTCTCGGGCCTTCGCCGCGACGCCCAGTCGGCCAGCGGCCCCGACGAGCGCCATGGCGGTCTCGTTGCCGGGGCACACGACCTCGAGCGAGGCGGACCGACCGGGATCGGTCAACGAGCCCTGCGCGAGGAACGCCCCTCGCCAGATGGCGGCGAGATCGTCGCGCGAGCCGGTCGTGAGCCGGTTCGGCAGGCCACGGACGGGTCGTCGGCGGGCGTCCATGAGCCCGGTCTGACGGGCCAGCGTCTCACCGGCCTCGTGGACCCGGACGAGGAACCCGGGGGTGCGGCGTGAGCCGGAAGGAGCCGTCATCGCGACGTCGCTCCTGGCTCCGTACAGCTCGGCCAGGTCCCTCCGGACCCGTCGGGCGATGAGCGCGGAATCGAGTTCCGCCTCGACGGCGATCCGACCGGAGATGAGGTGCAGTCCCCCGGCGAAACGGAGGACGGTGGCGAGCTCAGCGGCCCGGATCGTCGTCCTGCTCACCTCGACGCGGGCGAGTTCTTCTTTGACGTCGGCAGTCTGGGCCACTCCGGTTGTTCCTTTTCGTCAGGTCGAGGTGTCGTCGGTGCACGGGCGTGCTGAAGCACCTCGGTGGGTCATTCTCGGCCGAGGTCGCGGTGTTTCACGCTGACGGCCACGCCGGGGAGTCCACGCAGACGCGCCGCCAGTTCACCCACGAGGGTGACCGATCGATGTTTGCCCCCGGTGCAGCCAATGGCGATCGTAGCGTGTCTCTTGTTCTCACGCTGATAGCCCGACAAGACGGGGACGAGCGAAGCGGCGAAGGCGTCGACGAACTCCCGGGCCCCGTCCTGCTGCATGACGTACGACGTGACCGGCTCGTCGAGCCCGGACTGCTGCCGGAGCGCGGGCACCCAGAACGGGTTGGGGAGGAACCTCGCGTCGCCCACCATGTCGGCGTCGGTGGGCAGGCCGTACTTGAACCCGAAACTGAGGACGGTCACCTGGACCCCGGCGCGGTCGGACTCGGCGAACTTCTCGGAGATCGTCGTGGCCAACTGGTGGATGTTGAGTTCCGACGTGTCGATGATCACGTCGCTCGTCTCGCGGAGCTCTTCCATGCGCGCACGCTCGGCGAGGATGCCGTCGAGCAAGGTGCCGTCACCCTGCAACGGGTGCGGTCGCCGGACCTGCTCGAAACGCCGGACCAGCGCCGCGTCGGTCGCGTCGAGGAACAGCACCCGCACCTTGCTGGGCATGCTCGCCCGCAAGGTGCGCACGGCCTCTTGGGCCTCACTGAAGAGGCGTCCCCCGCGGACATCGACCACGGCAGCGATCTTGGGGAGCGAGTCCCCCGCACGTTCGGCCAGGTCGAGCAGCGGTCGCAACATCTGCGCCGGCAGGTTGTCGACCACGTACCAGTCGAGGTCCTCGAGGGCGTTGCCGACGGTCGACCGTCCGGCGCCGGACATCCCCGTCACGATCAGGACCTCTTGCTGTTCGCTGACGTCGCTCATGTCGGTGGTGTCCTCCGGGTCGGCATGCGGTGCATCGAGTCTAGGCGGGGCTCGTGGGGGGCACGACGTCGTCGGCCGCCACGTCGTCGGCCGCCACGTCCTCGGCTCCGCGAAGCCGCTCGACGACTGCGGCGGCGAGCGTCGGGCCGATGCCGCGGATGGCCGAGATGTCCGCTGCCTCGGCATCCTTCAACCGCTTGACCGAGCCGAAGTGCTTCAGGAGCACGGCCACCCGGGAGGGCCCCAACCCCGGGATCTCCGCGAGCTGCGTCGAGATGTCGCGCTTGCGACGCTGTCGCTGGTGTGTGATCGCGAACCGGTGCGCTTCGTCGCGGATGCGTTGGATGAGGAACAGCGCGTCGCTGTTGCGAGGGAGGATGACCGGGAAGTCGTCGTCGGGCAGCCAGATCTCCTCGAGCCGTTTCGCGATCCCGCAGAGCGCGATGTCCGTGACGCCGGCGTCGTCGAGTGCTCGTCGGGCCGCCGCCACCTGGGGTTGTCCGCCGTCGACGATGAGGAGGTTGGGGCGGTAGGCGAACCGTTTGCGTTGCTCTCCCACCTCCTCGACGGGAGCGAGTTCGTCGTCGAGGCGAGAGAGACGGCGGCTGAGCGTCTGGTAGATCGACTCGGTGTCGTCGGTCGACCGGGGGATGTTGAAACGCCGGTACTGGTCCTTCCGCGGCAGGCCGTCCTCGAAGACCACCATCGAGGCGACGATGTTCGTGCCCGAGAGGTGGGACACGTCGTAGCACTCCATGCGCAAGGGCGCGTCGCTCATGCCGAGGGCCTCCTGGATGTCGGCCAGGGCGGTCGACCGGGTGGCGAAGTCGGCGCTGCGACGGGTCTTGTAGAGCATGAGCGACTGCTGCGCGTTGAGGGTCGCCGTCTGCATCAGGTTGGCCTTCTCGCCGCGCTGTGCCGTGTGGATCTGGACCCGTCCCCGCCCGCGGAGTGTGCTGAGCACGCTCTCGAGGGCGTCGTTGTCGTCCGGCGTCTCGGTCACGACGATCTCGCGGGGAAGCTCGGCGCCGGCGGTGTAGATGCCCTGCAGGACCTGCTCGACGAGGTCGCCGGTCGAGATGTCGATCTCTTTGTCGACGACCCAGCCGCGGGAACCACGGATACGACCGCCCCTCACCGTGAAGAGCTGGACGGCGGCCGCCAGCTCGTCCTCGGCGAGGGCGTAGAGGTCGAGATCGACGTTGTCGCGGAGGACGACCGCCGACTTGTCGAGCACGGCCTCGAGGGCCTGGACCTGGTCGCGGTACGTGGCCGCGTCCTCGAAGCGCTGCTCGACGGCGGCCGTCTTCATGGAGCGCTGCAGGTCGGCGATCACCCTCTTGTCGTAGCTGCCCATGAACTTGACGAACTCGTCGACGATCGCCCGGTGCTCGTCGATCGACACCTTGTGCGAACACGGCCCCCCACAACGACCGATCTGCCCCGGGAAGCAGGGCTTGCCCGTCTGCATGGCCTTCTTGTAGCTGCTGTCGGAACAGGTCCTGATCGGGAAGACCTTGATCATCAGGTCGATGGTGTCGTGGACGGCCCAGATCTTCGGGTACGGCCCGAAGTACTTGGCCCCCTTGATGCGCGGGTTGCGCGTGACCATCACCCGAGGGGCCTCGTCGGCCAGGGTGACGGCCATGAACGGGTAGGTCTTGTCGTCGCGGAACTTGACGTTGAAGGGCGGGTCGAACTCTTTGATCCACGTGTACTCGAGCTGCAGGGCCTCGATGTCGCTGCCCACCACGGTCCATTCGACGGATCGAGCGGTGAGGACCATTCGTCGGGTGCGTTCGTGCAGCGACGGAAGCGGTGCGAAGTAGTTGCTCAGCCGGGCCCGGAGGTTCTTGGCCTTGCCGACGTACAGCACCCTCCCCCGCTCGTCACGCCAGCGGTAGACGCCGGGGTCGGTGGGGATCTCGCCCGCTTTCGGACGCCAGGAGACGGTGTTGCTCATCGTGCTTCGACGGCCTCCCGGCGTCGCGTCGACGTGGCCTTCTTCTTCTGCACCCGCGGCACGGTGTGACCCGACTCGAGGATCTCCTTCAGGAAGACGCCCGTGTGGCTCTCGGGCACGGTCGCGAGGTGCTCGGGGGTTCCGGTGGCGATGACGGTGCCGCCACCCGCACCTCCTTCCGGGCCCATGTCGATCAGCCAGTCGGCGGACTTGATGACGTCGAGGTTGTGCTCGATCGTGATGACGGTGTTGCCCTTCTCGACCAGACCGTTCAGCACGAGCAGGAGCTTGCGGACGTCCTCGAAGTGCAGGCCGGTCGTCGGTTCGTCGAGCACGTAGACGCTGCGCCCGTTGGAGCGCTTCTGCAGCTCGGTCGCGAGCTTCACGCGCTGCGCTTCGCCCCCGCTCAGCGTGGTGGCGCTCTGGCCGAGTCGCACGTAGCCCAGGCCGACGTCGACCAGCGTCGACATGAAGCGGGAGATCGCCGAGATGGGGGCGAAGAACTCGGCGGCCTCGCTGATCGGCATCTCGAGGACCTCGGAGATGTTCTTGCCCTTGTACCGCACCGCCAGGGTGTCGCGGTTGTACCGCGCACCACCGCACACCTCGCAGGCGACGTAGACGTCGGGAAGGAAGTTCATCTCGATCTTGATCGTGCCGTCACCTGCGCAGTTCTCGCAGCGGCCGCCCTTGACGTTGAAGCTGAACCGGCCCGGCAGGTAGCCGCGGGCCTTCGCGTCGGTCGTCTCGGCGAAGAGGGTACGGATGCGATCGAAGACACCCGTGTAGGTCGCCGGGTTCGAGCGCGGGGTGCGACCGATCGGCGCCTGGTCGACGTGGACGACCTTGTCGAGGGCGTCGAGGCCCGTGACCCGCGTGTGCTTGCCGGGGATCTGACGGGCTCCGTTGAGCTGGTTGGCCAGGACCTTGTACAGGATGTCGTTGACGAGCGAGGATTTGCCCGAGCCGCTGACGCCTGTCACCGCGACGAAGGTGCCCAAGGGGAAGTCGACGGTGACGTCGCGCAGGTTGTTGGCCTTGGCGCCCACGACCGAGATCATGCGCTTCTTGTCGACGGGGCGACGGCTGGTCGGGGTCTCGATGGAGCGCCGCCCGGCGAGGTAGTCGCCGGTGTACGAGTCGGTGTTCGCGACGAGGTCCTCGTAACTGCCCGAGTGCACCACCGTGCCGCCGTTGACGCCGGCACCCGGGCCGATGTCGACGACCCAGTCGGCCGTCTTGATGGTGTCTTCATCGTGTTCGACGACGATCAACGTGTTGCCGAGGTTCTTGAGTTTGACCAGCGTGTCGATGAGTCGGCGGTTGTCACGCTGGTGGAGGCCGATGCTCGGCTCGTCGAGGACGTAGAGGACTCCGGTGAGACCCGACCCGATCTGGGTCGCGAGGCGGATGCGCTGGGCTTCTCCACCGGAGAGGGACCCCGCGGCGCGGGCCAGGGAGAGGTACGTGAGACCCACTTCCAGCAAGAACTCGAGTCGGACCCGGATCTCACGCAGCACCTGGGCCGCGATGCGCGCCTCGCGGGTCGTGAGGGTGAGGCTGTTCATGAACCCGAACGCGTCGGCGAGGCTGAGTTCGGACACGCTCGCGATGTCGTGCCCGTCGACCAGGACGGCGAGGACCTCGGGCTTGAGCCGCTTGCCCTTGCAGACGACGCACGGGATCTCGCGGAGGTAGGACGCGTAGCGCTGGCGCTGCGTGTCGGTCTCGGCCTCGGCGTACTTGCGCTCGATGTAGGGCATGACACCCTCGAAGCCCGTCGAGTAGGTCATCTCTCGGCCGAAGCGGTTGCGCCACTTCACGGTGACCTCGAAGTCGTTGCCCTGCAGGACGGCCTGTCGGACCTTCTCGGGCAGCTCGTGCCAGGGCGTCTTGAGGCTGAAGCCCAGATCACCGGCCAAGCCCTCGAGGAGCTTCTGGAAGTAGTTGTAGAGCCCCTTGCCGGATTGGGTCCAGGGCAGGATGACTCCGTCGGCGAGGCTGAGCTCGGGGTCGCCGAGCAGCAGGTCGGAGTCGACCGACATCTTCGTGCCGAGTCCGGAGCACTCGGGACAAGCGCCGAAGGGGGCGTTGAACGAGAACGTGCGGGGTTCGATCTCGGTGAGCTGGACCGGGTGGTTGTTCGGGCACGAGAGCTTCTCGGAGAACGTCCGGTACTTGCCGGCCGCGCCCTCGTCGGTGTCGACGAAGTCGATCGTGACCAGGCCGTCCGTCAGGCGCAGGGCGGTCTCGAGCGAGTCGGTCAGACGGGTCAGCGCCTGGTCGGAGGCGACGAGGCGATCGACCACGACCGAGATGTCGTGCTTGATCTGCTTCTTCAGCTTGGGCGGCGAACTGAGCTGGATCTGCTCACCGTCGACGATGGCCCGGGAGTACCCCGTGGACGCGAGCTCGGCGAACAGGTCGACGAACTCGCCCTTCTTCTGCGAGACCACGGGGCTCAGCACCTGGTACCGGATGCCCGACTCGAGGGTCATGAGCTGGTCGGCGATCTGCTGCACGCTCTGCTTGCTGATCTTCTCGCCGCAGACGGCGCAGTGCGGAACGCCGATGCGTGCCCAGAGGAGGCGCATGTAGTCGTAGATCTCGGTGATCGTGCCGACCGTGGACCGCGGGTTGCGGTTCGTGGACTTCTGGTCGATGGAGACGGCCGGGCTCAGGCCCTCGATGAAATCGACGTCGGGACGGTCGACCTGACCCAGGAACTGCCGCGCGTAGGCCGACAGGGACTCGACGTACCGACGTTGCCCCTCGGCGAAGATCGTGTCGAACGCCAGGGACGATTTGCCCGAGCCGGACAATCCGGTGAAGACGACCAACGAGTCACGTGGGATCTCGAGGTCGACGTTGTTCAGGTTGTGCACTCGGGCACCCCGGACGCTCAGCGTGGAGGAACCTTCTACAGGTGAGATGGACACTCTTACCATTCTGTCGATGTGGACGACACTCGTCGTCGTGGCGGGCGGGCCCGCGGGAGGTGCAGCCGGCGGCGCGGGGTCAGGGGGCCGGGGACGAGACGGTCGGATGGACGCCCGTCAGGCCGGCGGACACCTGCCACAGACGCGATGCCACCGACTCGTCACGGCTGTGACGTTTCGCGGGCACGCGGGCCGGAGCGCCGGTCAACTGGAACCATCCGGCCGGACCCCAGTATTCCCCGCCGTGGACGTCTTCGCCCACGAGGGCGTGGACGAGAGGCTCTGCTCCGACCTCCTTGCCCTGGGAGAAGACGTGCATCATCGAGGTGAGGACGGCGGGAGGGCGGCGGGGCTCGACGACGGGCGGGCGCGGGTCGCTGAGCGAGTCCCACGAGAACCCCGGGTGGGCGACGACGCTGGAGACCGAGGATCCGGCGGCCCGGAGGCGACGGTCGAGGTCGAAGCCGAAGGTCATGACCGCGAGCTTGGAACGTGCGTAGGCGACCGCGCCGGAGTAGCTCGAGACCATCATGGGATCGTCCAGGTCGAGTCGCACCCACCGATGGCTGATGCTTCCGAGGTGCACGACTCGAGCCCGCCCTGCCGACTCGAGGGCCGGCATGAGGTGCGAGACCAGGGCGAAGTGGCCGAGATGATTGGTGCCGAACTGGAGCTCGAACCCGTCGGTCGTCGTCTGACGCCGACGGGAGCCGACGACGCCGGCGTTGGCCAGGAGGCCGTCGACCGGTCCGCCGGCGGCGATGGCGGATGCACCCGTGCGGACCGACGCGAGGTCGGCCAGGTCGAGGGCGACCGTGTCGACGTCCGCCCCGGGCACGCGGCTGCGGAGGAGATCGGCGGCCCGCACGGCCCTCTCGGCGTCGCGGGCCGCGAGGACGACCTGGTGACCGGCCGCGACGAGCCGCTCGGCGGAGTAATAGCCGAGCCCTGCGGTCGCACCCGTGACGACGACGCGTCGACGATCACCGGGCATGACCGGCCGCCTCCATCTGTCGCAGATCTTTCTTCAGGTCGGCGACCTCGTCGCGGAGCCGACCGGCCAACTCGAACTTGAGCTCGGCCGAGGCCTGCAGCATCTGCTCGTTGAGGTCGGCGATGATCGCTTCGAGGCCGTTCGCGGCGCTGGCGGCCTTGCCCTCGCGGCGGAGGTTCGGCGTGGGGGCGCGCTTGCCACCCTGGCGATCCGCGAGGAGGCGTGCGGTGTCGGCACCTTCTCGGGCCAGGACCTCGGTGATGTCGGCGATCTTCTTGCGGAGCGGTTGGGGGTCGATGCCTCGCTCGAGGTTGTAGGCGACCTGCTTCTCTCGACGACGATCGGTCTCTTCGAGCGCCTGTTTCATCGAGTCGGTCATCACGTCGGCGTACATGTGGACCTGACCCGAGACGTTTCGTGCCGCACGGCCGATTGTCTGGATGAGTGACGTGGACGAACGGAGGAAGCCCTCTTTGTCGGCGTCGAGGATCGCGACGAGCGACACCTCGGGGAGGTCGAGGCCCTCACGGAGCAAGTTGATGCCGACGAGCACGTCGTAGACGCCCTGCCGCAGTTCGGTGAGCAGTTCGACCCGCCGGAGCGTGTCGACGTCGGAGTGCAGGTAGCGGACTCGCACTCCGGCCTCGGTGAGGAAGTCGGTGAGTTCTTCGGCCATCTTCTTGGTCAGGGTGGTGACCAGGACACGTTCATCGATCTCGACCCGTGTGCGGATCTCTTCGAGCAGGTCGTCGATCTGGCCCGCGGACGGCTTGACCACGATCTCGGGATCGATGAGCCCGGTGGGTCGGATGATCTGCTCGACGACGCTGTCGGTGATGCCCAGCTCGTACTTGCCGGGCGTCGCCGAGAGGTAGACCTTCTGGCCGACCCGGTCGAGGAACTCCTCGAACTTGAGGGGTCTGTTGTCGAGGGCGCTGGGAAGCCGGAAGCCGTGGTCGACGAGGGTGCGCTTGCGCGAGGCGTCGCCTTCGTACATGGCGCCGATCTGGGGCACGGTGACGTGCGACTCGTCGATCACCACGAGCAGGTCGTCCGGGAAGTAGTCGAGCAGGCAGTGGGGTGCCTCGCCGGGCGACCGACCGTCGATGTGCGCGGAGTAGTTCTCGATGCCGTTGCAGAAGCCGATCTGTTCCATCATCTCGAGGTCGAAGGTCGTGCGCATGCGCAGGCGCTGGGACTCGAGGAGCTTTCCCTGCTTGTCGAGCTCGTCGAGGCGGGTGGCGAGTTCGTCCTTGATGGTGCCGATGGCGCGGTGCATGACATCTGTGCCCGCGACGTAGTGCGAACCGGGGAAGACCGAGACGGCGTCCATCGTCTTGACGACGTCGCCCGTAAGCGGATGGAGGGCGTACAGCGCCTCCACCTCGTCGCCGAACATCTCGATGCGGATGGCCAGTTCTTCGTACATCGGGATGATCTCGATCGTGTCTCCCCTCACGCGGAAGTTGCCACGGGAGAAGTCGATGTCGTTCCGCTGGTACTGCATCGAGACGAACCGCCGGATGAGCGTCTCGCGATCGATCCGCATGCCGACCTGGAGGGCGATCATGGCCTCCATGTAGCCCTCGGGGGTGCCGAGCCCGTAGATGCAGGAGACCGTCGAGACGACGATGACGTCGCGTCGGCTCAGCAGCGAGTTCGTCGTCGAGTGCCGCAACCGCTCGACCTCGGCGTTCACCGAGCTGTCCTTCTCGATGAAGGTGTCGGTCTGCGGGACGTAGGCCTCGGGCTGGTAGTAGTCGTAGTACGAGACGAAGTACTCGACGGCGTTGTTCGGGAAGAGCGATCGGAACTCGTTCGCCAACTGGGCCGCGAGCGTCTTGTTGTGGGCGAGCACGAGCGTGGGCCGTTGCACCTGCTCGACGAGCCAGGCGGTGGTCGCCGACTTGCCCGTTCCGGTGGCGCCGAGCAGGACGACGTCGGTCTCGCCGGCGTTGATGCGCCCCGCCAGTTCGGCGATGGCGGCCGGCTGGTCGCCACTGGGTTCGAATTCGCTGATGACTTCGAACGGGCGCACACTGCGGGTCGGTTCCATGGATTCCAGCTTAGGAGGGACCACCGACACTCGTGTCGTGGGAGGCCGCCTGCTTCGCCGCTGACAGCGAACGCAGACGGTCGTAGAGGTCGTCCGCCTGTTCCAGCGTGCTCTCGAGCGAACCGGAGGAGTCGACGACGAGGTCCGCCACGGCGAGCCGCGTCCGGTCGTCCGCCTGCGCGTCCACGCGACGCCGCGCCTCCTCGTCGTCCATCCCGCGGAGCTCGACGAGTCGCCTCAGGCGGACCTCGCGCGGGGCGTGCACGACGACGACCACGTCGAAGCCGTCGGTCCCCCGCGATTCGACGAGCAAGGGCACGTCGTAGACGACGACGCGACCCGCGTCGTCCGCGACGGCGTCGGACATGCGCCGGACCGAGAGCTCGTGCACGGCCGGGTGGGTGATCCCTTCGAGGTCACGGCGTGCAGCGGCATCGGCGAAGACGATCGCCCCCAGGGCGGCTCGGTCGAGGGAACCGTCGGGCTGCAGGACGTCGGACCCGAAGCGGGCGACGACGGCCTCGAGTCCGGCGGATCCGGGCTCGACCACCTCGCGGGCGAGGGCGTCGGCGTCGATGTGCGCCGCGCCTCGTTCGGCGAGTCGACGGGCCACGACCGATTTGCCGGCAGCGATGCCACCGGTCAATCCACAGACGAACACGACGTCGAGACTACGCCGGAAACGCCGGAAGGCGGCTCCCCCGAGGGGGAACCGCCTTCTGGTCGAGACCGGAGGGACTCAGTTGTTGTTCGACAGCTTCTCGCGCAGAGCGGCGAGCGACTCGTCGTCGGCGAGGGTGCCGGCGCCCGAAGCGGACTCGGCCGAGAAGGACGAACCCGTGGGAGCGTCGAACGTCGTCTCTTCGACGAGCGAGGCAGCGACCTGCTTCTTGTGGGCTTCCCAGCGCGCCTGGGCGGCAGCGTAGTCCTGCTCCCACTTCTCGCGCTGCGAGTCGAAGCCCTCGCGCCACTCGTTCGTCTCGGGGTCGAAGCCCTCGGGGTACTTGTAGTTGCCCTGGTCGTCGTACTCGGTGAGCATGCCGTAGAGCGCCGGGTCGAACTCGGTGCCCTCGGGGTCGACGCCCTCGTTGGCCTGCTTGAGGCTCAGCGAGATGCGACGGCGGTCGAGGTCGATGTCGATGACCTTGACGAACACCTCGTCGCCGACGGCGACGACCTGCTCGGCCAGCTCGACGTGCTTCGCCGACAGCTCGGAGATGTGCACGAGGCCCTCGATGCCGTCGGCCACGCGGACGAACGCACCGAAGGGGACGAGCTTGGTGACCTTGCCCGGAGCGACCTGACCGATCGCGTGCGTGCGGGCGAACACCTGCCACGGGTCTTCCTGGGTGGCCTTGAGCGAGAGCGACACGCGCTCACGGTCGAGGTCGACCTCGAGGATCTCGACGGTGACCTCCTGGCCCACCTCGACGACCTCGCTGGCGTGCTCGATGTGCTTCCAGCTGAGCTCCGAGACGTGCACGAGGCCGTCCACGCCGCCCAGGTCGACGAACGCACCGAAGTTGACGATCGACGAGACGACGCCCTTGCGGACCTGGCCCTTGTGGAGGTTGTTGAGGAAGGTCGTGCGGCTCTCGGACTGCGTCTGCTCGAGCAGGGCACGGCGCGACAGGACCACGTTGTTGCGGTTCTTGTCGAGCTCGAGGATCTTGGCCTCGATCTCCTGGCCCAGGTAGGGGGTGAGGTCGCGGACGCGGCGCAGCTCGATGAGCGATGCGGGGAGGAAGCCACGGAGGCCGATGTCGACGATGAGGCCACCCTTGACGACCTCGATGACCGTACCGGTGACGACGCCGTCGGCGTCCTTGATCTTCTCCACGTCGCCCCAGGCACGCTCGTACTGAGCGCGCTTCTTGGACAGGATCAGACGGCCTTCTTTGTCTTCCTTCTGGAGGACGAGGGCCTCGACCGTGTCGCCGACCTCGACGACCTCGGTGGGGTCGACGTCGTGCTTGATCGAGAGTTCGCGCGAGGGGATGACGCCCTCGGTCTTGTAGCCGACGTCGAGGAGGACCTCGTCGCGGTCGATCTTCACGACGGTGCCCTCGATGAGGTCGCCGTCGTTGAAGAACTTCAGGGTCTTCTCGACCGCGGCCAGGAAGTCATCAGCGGATCCGATGTCGTTGATGGCGACCTGCTTGGGTGCCTTGGTCGTTACGGTTGTCATGTAGTTAGTGCTCCAGTACGGGCATGAATCGGGCCGTGCTCGTCCCTCGAACGGTGTTCGGGAGGGTGTGTCGAACGCGGCGTGCGGAAATGTCGACGCAGATAGCGCTCGGTAATCTTAGCGCGGCGCCGCAGGTGTGGGCAACGGCGTGTCGCGGGTCGCGCCGACTCACGCGAGCAGTGCCCGCCTGAGCGTGTCGAGCCCGACCCCGCCCAGCTGAAGGGCGTCGCGGTGGAAGGCCTTGACGTCGAAGGTGGCGCCGTCTCGACGGGCGCGTTCGGCACGGAGGTCTTCCCAGATGCGCTGACCGACCTTGTACGACGGCGCCTGCCCCGGCCAGCCGAGGTACCGGTCGACCTCGAAGCGCACGAACTCGGTGTCCATGTTGACGTTGTCCGACATGAAGGCGAAGGCATTCGTCGCGTCCCACCGCCCGCCACCGCCGGGGAACGGCTTGCCGAGGTGGACCCCGATGTCGAGCACCACACGCGCGGCACGCATGCGCTGACCGTCGAGCATGCCCAGCCGGTCGCCCGGGTCGCCGAGCCAACCGAGCTCGTCCATCAGCCGTTCCGCGTACAGGGCCCAGCCCTCGGCGTGCCCCGAGGTGCCGGCCAGCTGGCGACGCCACGTGTTGAGCGTGGCCCGGTTGTGGACGGCCTGACCGAGCTGGAGGTGGTGGCCGGGGACCCCCTCGTGGAAGACCGTCGTCGTCTCGCGCCACGTGCCGAAACGGGTGACCCCCTCGGGCACGGACCACCACATGCGGCCCGGACGCGAGAAGTCGTCGCTGGGGCTCGTGTAGTAGATGCCGCCGTCCTTGGTCGGTGCGATGCGGCACTCGAGCCGGCGGACCGGCTCGGGGATGTCGAACTGGTCCCGACCCAGCTCGGCGACCGCGCGGTCGCTGAGCTCCTGCATCCAGGCGCGGAGTGCGTCGGTGCCGTCGAGCTGGCGTGCGGGATCGGCATCGAGCAGCTCGATGGCCCGGGAGACCGACGCCCCGGGTTCGATCCACCGGGCGACCTCTTCTTGTTCGGCCGTCATCCTGGCGAGCTCGTCGATCCCCCACTCGTAGGTCTCGTCGAGGTCGACCGTCGCTCCGAGGAACCGTCGCGAGTGCAGGGCGTAGGCGTCGCGCCCGACGGCGTCGTCGGCCGTCGCCGCGGGGAGCAACTCGTCGAGCAGGAAGCGTCGGAGGTCGACGTAGGCCTCCGCCGCCGACGAGGCGCCCGACGAGAGGTCCCGGCCGAGCGCCGTTCCGGGTTCGGTGCCGTCACCGAGCCGGGCGTCCCGCACGAACTCGGCGAAGAAGCCGTCGTCGGCACCGATGCGGGCACACTGCTCGGCCACCTTCTCGACCTGGCGCCGGGCGGGGGTGACTCCCCCGGCGATGCCCGCGCGCAACGTCTCGACGTACTGGTCGACGGCGGTCCGTACCCGGCCGAGGCGGGTCGCGACGTCGACCCAGTCGCGCTCGGAGGCGGTGGGCATGAGGTCGAACACGTCGCGGATGCCCTGGGCGGGTGACGCGATCACGTTGAGGTCGCGCAACTCGAGGCGCTGTTCGGCGTAGAGCAGCTCGAGCTCGAGCTCGCTCGTCAGGTCGTCCCGGGTGACCCGGTCGACGTCGTCCACGGGGGTGGTGGCCCGCAGTTCGGCCAGCGTGGCCCGGACGGCCTCGACGCGTCGGGCATGACCGTCGGGCGAGTAGTCGCCGTACTCGCCCGTCCGGCCCTCACGGCCGATCCAGGTCGCGGTCGTGGGGTCGAGCTCGCAGAGGGTGTCCACCCAGCGTTCGGCGACCCCGTCGACGGGGGTGGGCGTGCGAGGGGTCGGCGTCGTCGCGGCATCGGTCATGCCGACGAGCCTAGTGACGCAGGAGGCGCGGTGCAGGGGGCCCCGCACCGCGCCTCCTCGGCTCCCACGACGAACGGGACGCCCGCCGACTCTCGTCGGCGGGCGTCCCGTTCTGGTGTCGGTACCTACTCTTTGTCGAGGTCGGTCGCCAGGAGCGCGACGAGTTCGTCGAGGGCGGCCTCGGCGTTGTCGCCCTCGGTCGCGACGACGACCTCTTCACCGTGGCCGATGCCCAGCGAGAGCACGCCGAGGATGCTGGCGGCGTTGACGCTCTTGCCGGCCGCGGAGGTCAGCGTGACCTTGGCGCCGGTCTTGCCGGCGGCCTGGCTGAACAACGAGGCGGGGCGGGCGTGCAGCCCGACGCTCGAGGCGATGGTGACGGAACGTTCTGGCATGTCTTCTCCTCTGGAGGGGGTGGGGATCAGTCGTCGTCGTCGGTCGACGCGAGCAACTCGTAGACCTCGGCGGTCGTGGTCGACCCGCGCAGGGCGGCGGCCTTGTCGGGGTCCATCAGGATGCTGGCGAGCTGGCTGAGGATGGCGATGTGGCCGTTGCCCTTGGCGGCGATGCCGACCGTGACCGAGACCTCGTTGCCGTCCCAGTCGACCGGGGTCGGGAACCGCAGCACGACGAGGGCGTCCTCTTTGACCGAGTCCTTGCCGGCGAGGGTGCCGTGCGGGATCGCCACACCCTCGCCGACGTAGGTGGACACCGAGTTCTCGCGCTCGAACATGGCGTCGACGTACGACTCGTCGATCGCACCCGCGTCGATCAGGGCCCGACCCGTCTTGCGGATGGCCTCGTCACGCGAGGCGGCGACCTCGTCGAGTCGGATGGACGACTCCGCGAGGAGCGCCGAGAGCTCGGGTGCCTGCTGGTCGGTCATCGTCAGACCTCGACCGTCGAGCCGTCCTGGATCGCCTTGACGACCTTGGCGACGTTGGGGTCTCCCATGAACAGCTGGAACGGCACGACGGGCACGTTCGGCACGACGCCGCGGGCACGCTCGGCGAGGTTGTTCTGGGTGACGACGACGTCGGCGTCCGACGGGATCGACGCGACGGGCGAGTGCTCGACGGTGACACCGCTCTTCTTCAGCTGCTTCTTGAGCGTGGACGCCAGCATGACGCTGCTGCCCATGCCCGCGTCGCACGCGACGATGAGTTTCTTGATGCTGGAACCGTCGAGGGTTGCCATGACCTTCTCCTTGTGTGGTGGTGGTGCTGACTGGTGGTGCGGGCGGGCTAGGCGGTGGGTGCCGCGGTGCCCTTGCTGGTGGCCTTGTTGGCCGCGGTGGCGGCCTGGGCGTCGGCGAGAGCCTGCTCCTGTGCGGCGGAGTCCTCGGCACGGGCCTCGCGGTTCTCCTTGCGACCGAAGCCCATGAGGAGGGACGAGACGACGAACGAGACGGCCGCCGAGAGCAGGATACCCAGGTAGATCGGGAGAAGGTCCCCGCGGGCGGCGACGAGCGTGTAGGCGATGATGCTGCCGGGCGAGGCAGGGCCGACGAGCCCGACGTTGAACAGGGCGAACGTCGCGATGCCGGTCGCTCCACCGAGGACGGCGGCGACGAGCAGGATCGGCTTCATCAGCACGTACGGGAAGTAGATCTCGTGGATGCCCCCGAAGAAGTGCACGATGATCGCGGCCGGGGCCGAGGGGCGGATGGCGCGCGGACCGAAGAAGAGGTACGCGAGGAGGATGCCGAGACCCGGGCCGGGGTTCGACTCGAGCATGAAGAGGATCGACTTGCCGGCCTCCTGCACCTGCGTGCCACCGAGGGGGGTGAGGATGCCCTGGTTGATGGCGTTGTTGAGGAACAGGACCTTGGCCGGCTCGATGATGATCGACGCCAGGGGCAGCAGGCCACGGTCGACGAGGAAGCCGACGGCGCCGCCGAAGACGTTCGTGATCGCGGTGGTGACCGGGGCCAGGCCGAAGAAGGCGAGCACGCCCATGGCGCCACCGATGATGCCGAGCGAGAAGTTGTTGACGAGCATCTCGAAGCCGGACTTGATGCGGCCGTCGACGAGCTTGTCGAACTGCTTGAGGACCCAGGCGGCGAGCGGGCCGACGATCATCGCGCCGAGGAACTGGGGCACGTCGGTCGCGACGATGACGCCCATGACGGCGACGGCGCCGATGACGGCACCGCGCTGACCGTGGACCATGCGACCACCCGTGTAGGCGATCAGGATCGGCAGCAGGTACTTGATGATGGGACCGACGAGGCCGGGCCACGGGGTGCCGTCGGACATCTCGCCGAAGCCGCCGAGCTGGGGCACCGGCGTCCAACCGGTCTGGATGAACAGGGCCGTGATGAGGCCCCAGGCGATGAAGGCGCCGATGTTCGGCATGATCATGCCGGCCAGGAAGCCGCCGAAGCGCTGGACGCGCGCTCGGGCTCCCGTACCGGTGACGGTGGGGGTGAATTCGGACATGGTGACGACTTCTCCTTGTTTCTCTCAGCGACGAGAGGGGTGTGGGGTGATGGAGGTGGTGCGAGGTGCTGTGGTGCGTCGGGAGGGAACGAGGGGGGCCGGTCGGGGTCGCGTCATGCGATCACGACCCGGGGGCCGGCCTGTTCGACGTCGTCGGCCAGCTCGGCGTCCACGCCGGAGTCGGTGATGACGGTGTCGACGTCGGTGAGCGGTGCGACCTTGGCGAAGTCCTCGCGACCGAACTTGGTGTGGTCGGCGAGGACAACTGTGCGTCGTGACGCGGCGATGAGCGCGCGCTTGACCCGCGCCTCCGCCAGGTCGGGGGTGCTGATCCCACGCTCCACCGAGACGCCGTTCGTCCCGATGAACGCGACGTCGGCGAAGACGTCGGCGATCTGGGCCCGCGTCCAGTCCCCCACCGCGGAGTACGTGCGGGTGCGGATGAGGCCGCCGAGCAGGTGGAGCGTGACGTTCGGTCGGCTGATGAGGATGGTGGCGACGGCGAGCGAGTGGGTGACCACGGTCAGCTCCCGGTCGAGGGGCAGGAGTTCGGCCAGACGGATGGTCGAGGTGCCGGCGTCGACGATGATCGAGCCGCCGTCGGGCAGTTCGTCGAGGGCGGCCCGGGCGATGCGCTCCTTCTCGGACGCGGCCGTTCCCTCCCGGTCGACCACGGGAGGCTCGATGCCGAGGCGCTCGACGGCGATGGCGCCTCCGTGGACGCGGCGGAGGACGCCCCGGCGCTCGAGGGCGGTCAGGTCGCGGCGCACGGTCTCGGGCGCGACCGAGAGCTCTCGTGCGAGACCGGCCACCTCGACTCGGCCCCGGGACAGGGCCGTGTCGAGGATCTGCTGGTGACGCTCCGGTGCGTACATGGGAGACCTCGTCGTCGGACTGCACGGCCGCCTCGGGGGCTGACCGGTGGTGCGGAAGTGCGGAAGGAGTTCAACTGTTGTTGATCTGCGCTTATATAAGTCCGTTTGTGTGGCCCGGTCAAGTCTGTACCGCGTGTCGTGTCCGTTTGTGCCCGAGTGGGGCGTCGATTGGCTGCCCGATGGGCAACCGATGCCCGATGAACGGGCAGCACGTGCCCGAGCGGGGCCGCTCGGGCCGGGTCGTAGGACCCCGGGGACAGGAGGCGCGCGCAGAAGGGCAGGACGGACCGTCTCGGCGACGTGCGACGGGCGACGGGCGACGCGCGACGTGCGACGTGCGACGTGCGACGTCGCCGAGATGGACCTCAGGGTCCGTGGCCGTTCGGCGCCGCGGCGCCCGGGGCTCAGTGGGCCGCTGCGTCCCAACTCTCGCCGAGGCCGACGCTGACGTCGAGCGGCACGCGCAGGTCGGCCGCCCCGCTCATGCGCCGACGCACGATCTCGCGCACGTCGTCGACCTCGCCCGGTGCGACCTCGACGATGAGTTCGTCGTGCACCTGCAGCAGCACGCGCGACCCCATCTCTCGCTCGTCCAGTTCGGATCGGACACCGAGCATCGCGATCTTCATGATGTCGGCGGCCGAGCCCTGGATCGGGGCGTTCAGGGCGGCCCGCTCGGCGTTCTCGCGCAGGACGCGGTTCGGGGACTTGAGGTCGGCGAAGGGGCGGCGCCGACCGTAGATGGTCTCGGTGTAGCCGTCTTCGCGCGCCTGCTCGACGACGTTGCGGAGGTACTCCCGTACGGCACCGAACCGGGCGAAGTAGTCGGTCATGAGCTGGCGTGCCTCGGCGGTCTCGATGCGCAGCTGCTTCGACAGGCCGAAGGCGCTGAGCCCGTAGGCGAGGCCGTAGGACATGGCCTTGACCTTCGTGCGCATGGCCGGGCTGACGTCGGCGGGTTCGACCCCGAAGATGCGGGCACCGACGAACCGGTGCAGGTCTTCGCCCTCGTTGAACGCCTGGATCAGCCCCTCGTCGCCCGAGAGGTGCGCCATGATGCGCATCTCGATCTGCGAGTAGTCGGCCGTGAGGAGCGTCTCGTAATCGGGACCGTGCACGAACGCGGCGCGGATCTCGCGACCGACGGCGGCCTTGACCGGGATGTTCTGGAGGTTCGGGTCGACGGACGAGATGCGCCCGGTCGTCGTGCCCGTCTGGTCGTACGTCGTGTGGATGCGCGCGTCGTCGGCGATCGACTTCTCGAGGGTCTCGATGATCTGGCGCAGCTTCGTCGCGTCGCGGTGCTTCAGGAGCAGGTCGAGGAAGGGGTGCGGGTGCTTCTCCTGCAGATCGGCCAGGGAGGCGGCGTCGGTCGAGAAGCCCGTCTTGGTCGCTCGGGTCTTGGGCATCTGGAGTTGCTCGAACAGCACCTCTTGCAGCTGCTTGGGTGAGCCGAGGTTGACCTCGCGTCCGATCTCGGCGAACGCCGCCGCGGCCAGTTCGCCGGCCTGTTCACCCAGACGGAGCGAGAGCGCCTTGAGCGTGTCGCGGTCGGCGGCGACACCGGTGAGTTCCATGTCTCCGAGCACCGGCACCAGGGGCAGCTCGATCTCGGTGAGCACCCGACGGGAGCCCTCGTCGAGGGCGGCAACCAACGACTCGGACAATCGGAGGACGTACCAGGCCTCGGAGGCCACGTTGACGTCGTCGTCCGCCGACACGAGCTGGTTGGGATCGCCGACGGGCAGCGTTTCTCCCAGTTGCTCGTAGACGAGGTCGGACAGGGCGAACGAGGTGCGGCCCGGGCGCAGCAGCCAGGCGGCGATCCGCGGGTCGCCGGCGATGCCCGTCAGCGTGAGGCCGGCCCGCGACAGCGCCTTGTAGGCGCGCTTCGCGTCGTGGACCACCTTGGGCGTGGCGTCGTCCAGCCAGGCCTCGAGGGCCACGTAGTCGCCGCGACCCGCGGCCCAGGGCACGTACGCCGACTCGTCGAGGGACGAGATGCCGAGCCCGACGATGCCGTCCGCGCCGTACTCGACCGTGAGGCCGACGGGCTTCTCGGGGTCGGACGCATGCTTCTTCAGCCAGAAGGCCAGTTCTTCGTCGATGAGGGTCCGGACGACGGGGAGGCCTTCGGGGGCCGCCGTCACCGCTGTCTCACCCGCGTTCGCCGCGGAGGGCTCGGTCGATCCCGACAGGGCCAGGACGCGCTCGAGCAGGGTGCGGAACTGCAGTTTGTCGAAGAGCTCTCGGACGGCCGCCTCGTCGATCGCCCGGCGCTCGAGGTCACCCGGCCCCACCGGGAGCTCGACGTCGGTCACCAGCCGGTTGAGCCGGCGGTTGCGGATGGCGTTCTCTTTCTGCTCGCGGAGCTTCTGCCCGACGACGCCCTTGATCTCGTCCGCACGAGCGATGATCTCGTCGAGACCCCCGTAGAGGTTGATCCACTTGACGGCCGTCTTCTCCCCCACCTTGTCGATGCCGATGAGGTTGTCGCTCGTCTCGCCGACGAGAGCGGCGACCTCGGGGTACTGGTGGGGTTCGATGCCGTATCGCTCGAAGACCTTGTCGCGGTCGTACCGGGTGAGTTCGCTCACGCCGCGGGCCGAGGGATAGAGGAGGGTGACGTCGTCGTTGACCATCTGGATGGCGTCGCGATCGCCGGAGACCACCAGGACCCGGTACCCGTCGTCGCGACCGCGGCTCGCCAGGGTCGCGAGGATGTCGTCGGCCTCGAAGTCCTCTTTGGTGATCGTGGTGATGCCCATGGCGTGCAACGCCTCTTGGAGAAGCGGTATCTGGCCCACGAACTCGGGCGGGGTCTCGGACCGCGTGCCCTTGTACTCGGGGTACTCGCGGGTGCGGAAGGAGAAGCGAGAGATGTCGAAGGCGACGGCCAGGTGCGTCGGTTTCTCGGCCTTGAGCAGGCTGAGCAGCATCGAGATGAAGCCGTGGATGGCGTTGGTGTGCTGACCTTCGCGGTTCACGAAACTGTCGACCGGGAGGGCGTAGAAGGCCCGGAACGCCAGGGAATGGCCGTCGATGACCAGGAGGGTAGGCTTCGTGTCGTCCGTCACCACGTCAGCCTAGCGGGCACCCCCGACACCGTCGCCGGGCGCCCCGGTCCGATCCACCGGAGAACCATGAGCACTCCGTCCGCCGTCCCGAACGACGCCGAGAGGACCGTCGCGTCGGACGCGTCCCTGAGCGATGCCGCCGTCGAGTTGTTCCGACGACGGGGTGTCGGTGCCCTGGCCGAGAAGATGGGCATCGTGATCGACGAGATGAGCGCCGAGCGTGCCGTGGGTCGGATGCCCGTCGACGGCAACACCCAACCCGTCGGCATCCTTCACGGCGGCGCGCACGTCGTCCTGGCCGAGACCCTCGGGTCCGTGGCGGCGAACGTGCACGCGGGAGCGGGACGCGTCGCGATGGGCATCGAACTGAACGCGAGCCACAGCCGCTCGGCGGCGACCGGGTGGGTGACGGGCACCTGCACGGCCATCCATCTCGGTTCCACGCTCACGACGCACCAGGTCGTCATGACCGACGATCGCGGTCGGCTGTTGTCGACGGTCCGCATCACGAACTTCCTCACGGACGCCCGCGACCGGTGAGCCGACGAGAGAAGGCCCGCCCCGATCGTCGGGGCGGGCCTTCTCTCGTCGCGGACGACTACTTCTTGGCGCTCAACTGTTCGATGATCGCCTGGGCCACGTCGTGCATCGTCAGGCGGCGGTCCATGGACGCCTTCTGGATCCATCGGAAGGCCTCGGGTTCGGTGAGCCCCATCTTCTCGTTGAGGAGCCCCTTCGCCCGGTCGACGAGCTTGCGGGTCTCGAAGCGCTCGACCAGGTCGGCGACCTCGGCCTCGAGGGTGATGATCTGTGCGTACCGCGAGAGGGCGATCTCGATCGCGGGCAGCAGGTCGTTGGGGGTGAAGGGTTTCACGACGTAGGCGAGGGCGCCTGCCTCGCTCGCCCGCTCGACGAGCTCTTTCTGGCTGAACGCGGTCAGGAGGACGACCGGCGCGATGTGCGCCTTCGAGAGCCGCTCGGCGGCGGAGATGCCGTCCAGTTGGGGCATCTTGACGTCCATGATGACGAGGTCGGGGCGCAACTCGGTGGCGAGGGCGACGGCGGTCTCGCCGTCCCCGGCCTCTCCCACCACCTCGAAACCGTTGTCGCGGAGGATCTCGACGATGTCGAGGCGGATGAGGGACTCATCTTCGGCCACGACGACGCGACGGGGTGCTGCTGGGGTTGCTTCCTGGTCACTCACGACGTGAAGCCTACGGTATTGTCGACCTGGTTGTTGTGCGCCGGATTGGCGGAATGGCAGACGCGGAGCACTCAAAATGCTCTGTCCGTGAGGGCGTGTGGGTTCGAGTCCCACATCCGGCACCAGCCCCGGCGCGAAGCCGACCGACGAGATGTGGCTCTCCTTGCCTCGTCCGGTCATCGGGCCGACACACCGACACGAGTTCTGCTCAGAGGGTGTGTTCGTGGGCATCCGTGCACTACGCTGATGGAACTGGTTGTTGTGTTACGCATTTGTATCTCGCGACGTGCCGAAGGCCTCCTCTCACCGAGAGGGGTTCCGACGGTGGCGTCGTTCTCAGAGGGAGCGGACAAAAAGGCACCGCGACGAGCGATCTCGAAATCGAGATCGACAACTCTGATTGAAGGAACAAGAAAAATGGCAACAGGCACCGTTAAGTGGTTCAACTCCGAAAAGGGCTTCGGCTTCATCACCCCCGACGACGGAACCACTGACGTCTTCGCGCACTTCTCCGCGATCGCCGGCGACGGCTACCGCAACCTGGAAGAGAACCAGAAGGTCGAGTTCGACACGGCTCAGGGCAACAAGGGCCTCCAGGCCGAGAACATCCGCGTCATCTGACTCGGTGGCGTCCTCGTGACGCCGTCAGTCGGCGGGCTCGCCCGCCACTGAACCGAAAGCCCCGATCCGCTCCGGCGGGTCGGGGCTTTCTCCGTTCCCGTCTCGGGTGGGAGGGTCGGCCATCTCACGGCAGGGGAAAGCCGAGGAGGCGCGCCACCGGCTCGTAGTCCCGGCTCGCAGTCCGGTAGGCGCTCTCCCATTCGGCGATCCGTGCTCCGGCCTCCCTCGGGTCGGTGAACCGGTCGTCCTCGCCGCCACCGGCGACGAGGGCTTCCCGCGCCTCGCGGTATCGGCTGGTCAAGGTCGCCCAGAGGACCAGTTCGTCCCCGGTGGAGTCCTCGGGCGCCGCCCGGGCGACGTCCCACGGCACCTCGACGGCAGGCAGAGGTCCTTCCGGTGGACTCGGCGCCGCGGTCCCACGAGCTTGGTCACCCGCCCCCTCCTGGAAGATCGTCCGGGTGCCGATCGCCAGCACGGCCCCGACCGCGGCGCCGAGGACGAAGATCAGCGAGAGGGCCCAGAGGCCGTCGACCCGCCACACGGTCGCCGCCACTCCCCCGAGGAACGAGCCGCCCACGAGGGCACCGAGAGCTGCCCACCGGCCCACCCCCGCGCCTCCTCGGCTGGTCTCTCGGATCTCGGGGCCGAGGCTGCGACGAGTCTCGACCACACCGTGACCGCTCCAGGACGGCACCACGTACAAGCGGGCCTCGAACTCGAAGCACGAGGGATGACGGGCGTCCACGGACATGCCGTGAGCGTACGCCCCGCCGACACGACGAAGCCGGGGCGATCCGAGGGGATCGCCCCGGCTTCGCCAGGGGTGTCGCGGTGCGTCAGGGCTGCGACGCGTAGGCCGGAGCGGCCTCCCCGTGGGCGTCACCCACGCGGTGCACCCGGAGATCGTTCGTCGAGCCCGCGATCCCGGGAGGGGACCCGGCGATCACGATGACCTTGTCGCCCGATTCGGCGAGGTCGTTGCCGAGCAGGATGTCGTCCACCTGCGCGAACATGGCGTCGGTGTGCGTGACGGTCTCGACCAGGTAGGACTGGACGCCCCAGCTGATCGCCATGCGGCGTCGGATCGCCTCGTTGGGTGTGAAGGCCAGGATGGGGATCGAGTGACGCAGGCGCGACATGCGACGCACCGAGTCACCCGATTCGGTGAAGACGCAGAGGAACTTCGCCTGGACGAAGTCGGCGACGTCGGCCGCTGCCAGGGTGATGGCGCCGCCCTGCGTGCGCGGACGCGTGCCGAGCGGAGGGATGCGCTCGAGCCCGTGCTCTTCGGTGGAGGCCACGATGCGCGCCATGGTCTGCACCGTGATGACCGGGTACTCGCCGACGCTCGTCTCGCCCGAGAGCATGACCGCGTCGGTGCCGTCGAGGACGGCGTTGGCGACGTCCGAGGTCTCGGCGCGGGTCGGGATCGGGCTCGAGATCATGGACTCGAGCATCTGGGTGGCGACGATGACCGGCTTCGCCATGCGACGCGAGAGCTCGACCGCGTGCTTCTGCACGATGGGCACGGCCTCGAGGGGCAACTCGACGCCCAGGTCGCCACGGGCGACCATGATGCCGTCGAACGCGTCGATGATGGCCTCGAGGTTGTCGACGGCCTGGGGCTTCTCGATCTTCGCGTAGACGGGGACCTTGCGGCCCTCTTCGGCCATGATCTCGTGCACGCGCACGACGTCGTCCGCGTCGCGCACGAACGACAGGGCGATCAGGTCGGCGCCGAGTCGGAGACCCCAGCGGAGGTCGGCCTCGTCCTTGTCGGAGAGGGCGGGCACGTTGACCGCCACGCCGGGGAGGTTGATGCCCTTGTTGTTCGACACCGTGCCGGCGACGACGACCTCGGTCGTGACGACGGTGCCGTCGGTCTCGAGGACGCGGAGCTTGACGCGGCCGTCGTCGATCAGGAGCGGGTCTCCCGCCGTGACGTCGTCGGGGAGGCCCTTGAACGTCGTGCCGCAGATCTCCTTGGAACCCAGGATGTCGTCCGTGGTGATCTTGAACACGTCGCCGACCTCGAGGTCGTGCGGACCGTCGGCGAACTTGCCGAGGCGGATCTTGGGGCCCTGCAGGTCGACGAGGACCGCGACGGCGCGGCCCGAGTCGGCCGACGCCTGGCGGACGTTCGCGTAGACGCCTTCGTGGACGTCGTAGCTGCCGTGGCTGAGGTTCATGCGGGCGACGTCGACGCCGGCGTCGATGATCGCCCGGATGTCGTCGTAGCTCGACGTCGCCGGCCCGAGGGTGGCGACGATCTTTGCGCGTCTCATGTGTTCCGTTCGTGTGGGGGGAAAGGGGGTGGGACGACTACAGCCCGACTCCCACCCTATTCCCGTCGGATGGCCGGATCAGACCGAGATGGACCGATCGGTGGGCTTCACCGGGAAGGGCAGCACGGTCTGGCCCTCGAGGTAGGCGTCGACGGCGGAGGCCGTGGCGCGGCCCTCGGCGATCGCCCAGACGATGAGCGACTGACCGCGCCCGGCGTCGCCGGTCACGAAGACGCCGGGTTCGCCCGTCTCGTAGGTGGCACCGCGCTCGAGGGAGCCGCCACCGTCGAAGGTGAGCCGCAGCTGCTCCTCGATGGTGTCGCGCTCGGGTCCCGTGAAGCCGAGGGCGAGCAGGACGAGGTCGGCGGGGACCTCGCGCTCGGTGCCCGCCTTGGGGACCCGTCGCCCGTCGACGTACTCGGTCTCGGCGACGCGGATGGCCCGCACCTCGCCGACCTCGTTGGTCAGGAACTCGACCGTCGACGCGAGGTAGACCCGCTCGCCGCCTTCTTCGTGGGCGCTCGACACCTCGAACAGCGTGGGGAACATCGGCCACGGCTGTGCCTCGGGGCGTTCTTCCGGGGGCTGCTGGCCGATCGCGAGGTTGGTCACCGAGAGGGCACCCTGCCGGTGGGCGGTACCGATGCAGTCCGCACCGGTGTCGCCGCCGCCCAGCACGACGACGTGCTTGCCCTCGGCCGTGATCTGGTCGGCCACCGTGTCGCCCGCTCCGGCCCTGTTCTGCTGCACGAGGTAGTCCATGGCGAAGTGGATGCCGGACAGGTCGCGTCCCGGGATCGGCAGATCACGGGGAACCGTCGCGCCCGTCGCGACGACCACGGCGTCGTAGCGGGCCCGGAGGTCGTCCCAGGCGATGTCCCGACCGATCTCGACCCGGGCGCGGAAACGCGTGCCCTCGGCCTGCATCTGGGCGATGCGCTGCTCGATCTGCTTCTTCTCCATCTTGAAGTCGGGGATGCCGTAACGCAGCAGGCCACCGATGCGGTCCTCGCGCTCGTAGACGGCGACCGTGTGGCCGGCACGCGTGAGCTGCTGGGCGGCGGCCAGCCCGGCGGGGCCGGAACCGACGACGGCGACCGTCTTGCCCGTCAGGCGCTCGGGCGGGTGCGGGGTGACCCATCCGTTGGCGAACGCCTGGTCGATAATCGAGACCTCGACCTGCTTGATCGTCACCGGGGGCTGGTTGATGCCCAGGACGCAGGAGGACTCGCACGGCGCGGGGCAGAGACGACCGGTGAACTCCGGGAAGTTGTTGGTCGCGTGCAGGCGCTCGACGGCCTGACGGCCCTCTCCACGCCACATGAGGTCGTTCCACTCGGGGATCAGGTTGCCGAGCGGGCAGCCCTGGTGGCAGAACGGGACGCCGCAGTCCATGCAACGGCCCGCCTGACGTCGGAGCTCGCCGCTCTCCTGCTGCTCGTAGACCTCTTTCCAGTCCATGAGCCGGACCGACACGGGTCGGCGCTTGGGCAGCTCGCGGGTCTGCGTCTTCAGGAAGCCTTTGGGGTCAGCCACCGGTCACCTCCAGGATTCTCTTCCATGCTTCGTCGCCATCGGGGTCGAGACCCTCGTCGACGGCCGTCTGCCGGGTGGCGAGGACGGCGGCGTAGTCGCGGGGCAGCACCTTCACGAACTCGGCCACCGTGGCGTCGAGGTCGTCGAGCATGTGCTCCGCCACGGGTGACCCGGTCTCGGCGAGGTGCCGGCGCAACAGGTCGGTCAGGATCTCGACGTCGGCGCTGCCGAGGGGGTGGAGTTCGAGTTCACCCGAAGCGAGCGCCTCGGCGTTGACCCGTTCGGGCTTGAGCCGGTGCACGTAGGCCGTCCCTCCGGACATGCCTGCTCCGAGGTTGCGGCCCGTGTCGCCGAGGATGACGGCGAGACCGCCCGTCATGTACTCGAGCGCGTGGTCGCCCACGCCCTCCGCGACCGCGCTGGCCCCCGAGTTGCGGACCAGGAAGCGCTCCCCCACGATGCCCCGCAGGAACATGCTGCCCTGGGTCGCGCCGTAGCCGATGACGTTGCCGGCGATGACGTTCTCCTCGGCGGCGAAGGCGCTGCCGCGGGGCGGACGCACCACGACGTTGCCGCCGGAGAGGCCCTTGCCCACGTAGTCGTTGCTGTCGCCCTCGAGGCGCAGGGTGATGCCGGCGGGCAGGAACGCACCGAGCGACTGACCGGCCGAACCACTGAGGTTGATCTCGATGCTGCCGTCGGGCAGGCCGTGCTCACCGTGTCGCAGGGTGACCTCGTGCCCGAGCATGGTGCCGACCGCCCGCTCGGTGTTGCGGATCGGGAGCGTGATCTCGACGTGCCCACCGTTCTCCAGCACGTCGGCACTGCGCTCGATCAGCTGCACGTCGAAGTGCTCGTCGAGGCCGTGGTCCTGCGAGGTGCGGTTGCGTCGGGGCTCGTCGTCGGAGAACGTCGGACCGACCAGCACCGGGGCGAGGTCGAGACCCGAGGCCTTCCAGTGGTCGACGGCGCGGTCGACGTCGAGGACGTCCGTCCGGCCGATGGCCTCGTCGAGACTGCGGAAGCCCAGCGCGGCGAGGTACTCGCGCACCTCCTGTGCGAGGAACTCGAAGAAGTTGACGACGAACTCCGGCTTGCCGGAGAAGCGGGCACGGAGCTCGGGGTTCTGGGTCGCCACACCGACCGGGCAGGTGTCGAGGTGGCAGACCCTCATCATGATGCAGCCCTCGACGATCAACGGCGCCGTGGCGAAGCCGAACTCCTCGCCGCCGAGCAGGGCGGCGATGAGGACGTCGCGGCCGGTCTTCATCTGACCGTCGACCTGGACGACGACACGCTCGCGCATCCCGTTCAACATGAGGGTCTGCTGGGTCTCGGCGAGGCCGATCTCCCAGGGCGTGCCCGCGTGCTTGAGCGAGTTCAGCGGGCTCGCGCCGGTGCCCCCGTCGTGGCCGGACACGAGCACGACGTCGGCCAGGGCCTTCGTGACCCCTGCCGCGACCGCGCCGATGCCGGACTGGCTCACGAGCTTGACGTGGACGCGGGCCTTGGGGTTGGCGCGCTTGACGTCGAAGATCAGCTGCTTGAGGTCCTCGATCGAGTAGATGTCGTGGTGCGGCGGCGGCGAGATGAGACCGACGCCGGCCGTCGCGTGACGCGTTCGTGCCACCCAGGGGTAGACCTTCGTCGGCGGGAGCTGACCGCCCTCGCCCGGCTTGGCGCCCTGGGCCATCTTGAGCTGGATGTCGGTGGCGTGCGTCAGGTACATGCTGGTGACCCCGAAGCGCCCGGAGGCCACCTGTTTCACGGCGCTGCGGCGCTCCGGGTCGAGGAGGCGGTCGACGTCCTCTCCGCCCTCGCCGGTGTTGGATTTGCCGCCGAGGCGGTTCATCGCGATGGCGAGGGTCTCGTGCGCCTCCTGCGAGATCGAGCCGTAGCTCATCGCCCCCGTCGAGAACCGCTTCACGATCGACTCGATGGGCTCGACCTCGTCGAGCGGGACGGCCGGGCGGACGCCGTGCTTGAGCCGGAACAGCCCGCGCAGCGTCATCAGCTGCTCGGCCTGGTCGTCGACGAGCTTGGTGTACTCGCGGAAGATGTCGTAGCGGCGGGTGCGCGTGGCGTGCTGCAGCCGGAACACGGTGTCGGGGTTGAAGAGGTGCCGGGGACCCTCGCGGCGCCACTGGTACTCGCCGCCGGTGGCCAGCCGCTCGTGCGCGATGACGGAGCCGTCGCTGGGGTAGGCGCTCGTGTGTCGCTGCTTGTTCTCGGCCGCGATGACGTCGATCCCCACGCCTCCGAGCATCGACGAGGTACCGGTAAAGTACGTGTCGACGAACTCCTGGCTGAGGCCCACGGCCTCGAAGGCCTGCGCCGCGGCGTAGCTCGACACCGTCGAGATGCCCATCTTCGACATGATCTTGAGCACGCCCTTACCGAGAGCCTTGATCAGGTTGTGCACGGCGTCCTCGGGGCTCAGCCCGGTGATCATCCCGGCCCTCACGAGGTTCTCGCAGGTCTCCATCGCGAGGTACGGGTTGACCGCGGACGCGCCGTAGCCGATCAGCGTGGCCACGTGGTGCACCTCGCGCACGTCACCGGCCTCGACGATCAGGCCGACCTTCATGCGGTTCTCGGTGCGGATCAGGTGGTGGTGCACCGCAGCGATCATGAGCAGCGACGGCACCGGGGCGAAGTCGGCGTTCGAGTCGCGGTCGGAGAGGACGATGAACTCGGCACCGGCCTCGATCGCGTCGTCCACCTCGTTGCACATGGCGGCGATGCGCTTCTCGAGTGCCCGCGGGCCCTTGTCGGCGCGGTACAACCCGCGGATGGTCGACGTCTTGCGGGACCCGGGGCTCGGGTCGATGTGCTGGATCTTGGCGAGCTCGTCGTTGTCGATGACCGGGAAGTCCAGGATCACCTGGCGGGCGTGCTCGGGGGTCGCAGCGAGCAGGTTGCGCTCGGGACCGAGACCCAGCTTGAGCGACGTGACCACCGACTCGCGGATGGAGTCGAGCGGCGGGTTCGTCACCTGGGCGAACTGCTGCGTGAAGTAGTCGAACAGGAGGCGCGGGCGCTCGGACAGGACGGCGATCGGCGTGTCGCTTCCCATGGCACCCAGGGGCTCCGCGCCGGTCTTCGCCATCGGCGTCAACAGGATGCGGACCTCTTCTTCGGTGTACCCGAAGGTGCGCTGACGGCGGGTGACCGACGCCGGGGTGTGCACGATGTGCTCGCGTTCGGGCAGCTCCGAGAGGTGGATGCGCCCCTCGGCGAGCCACTCGCCGTAGGGCGCGGCCGTGGCGAGGTCGCGTTTGATCTCGTCGTCCTCGATGATGCGGCCGGCCTCGGTGTCGACCAGGAACATCTTGCCGGGGCGGAGCCGTCCCTTGCGGACCACCTTGGCGGGGTCGACGTCGATGACGCCGATCTCGCTCGCGAGGACCACGAGGCCGTCGTCGGTGACGAGGTAGCGGCCCGGCCGCAGGCCGTTGCGGTCGAGGGTGGCGCCGACGTGCGTGCCGTCGGTGAACGTGATGGCCGCGGGGCCGTCCCACGCCTCCATGAGCATCGAGTGGTACTCGTAGAAGTCGCGCAGGGTGGGGTCGATGTCGACCTGGTTCTCCCACGCCTCGGGGACCATCATCATGACCGCGTGCGGCAGGGACCGGCCGGTCAGGCTGAGCAACTCGACGACCTCGTCGAACGACGCCGAGTCGCTCGCCCCGGGGCTGACGATGGGGAGGATGGGCTTCAGGTCGCCGATGAGCTCGTTCTCGAGCTGGGACTGCCGGGCACGCATCCAGTTGCGGTTGCCCCGGACCGTGTTGATCTCGCCGTTGTGGGCGATCATGCGGAACGGCTGTGCCAGCGGCCACGACGGGAACGTGTTCGTCGAGTAGCGCGAGTGCACGATCGCGAGTTTCGAGGCAAAGCGCTCGTCGCTCAGGTCGGGGTAGAACGGCTCGAGCTGAAGTGTGGTGACCATGCCCTTGTAGACCATGGTCCGGCTGCCCAGAGAGGTGAAGTAGGCCGAGAGTTTGCGCTCGGCACGCTTGCGCAGCCGGAACGCCTGGCGGTCGAGCGCGACGCCGGCGAGCGGGACGCCGTCGGCGTCGTGGTGCCTGCTGGCGACGAAGAGCTGCTCGAAGGCGGGCATCGCGTTGCGCGCCAACGTGCCGAGTTCTTCGGGGCGCACGGGGACCTCGCGCCAGCCGAGGACGTCGAGGTGCTCGAGGTCGGCGATGCGCTCGATGCCCGTCTTCAGCTCGGAGCGCTCCTGCTCGTCGAGGGGCAGGTAGGCGATGCCCACCGCGTACTGGCCGGCCGGCGGCAGGTCGAAGTCGACCTCGTGGCGCAGGAACTCGTCGGGCACCTGGCAGAGGATGCCCGCACCGTCCCCGGTGCCGGCGTCGGAACCCACGGCACCTCGGTGCTCGAGGTTCCGGAGGGCCCGCAGGGCGGTGTCGACGATGTCGTGACCGGGGGTTCCACGGAGGGTCGCCACCATGGCGAGGCCACAGGCGTCCTTCTCGTTGCGCGGGTCGTAGAGGCCGCTGGCCTCGGGGACCGTGCTGAACTGCTGGTGTGCTGGCGTGAGAGCCATGGAATCCGTCCTCACGAAGAGATCCGACAGGGGGCGGGACGACGTCGGCCCGAGGTGCCTGACGGGGCCGGCTTCTGTGGGCGGCCCCGACTCGGCGGGAGAGGTCGGCTCGTGGCGACCGTGGGCGTGCACGCCGGCGGGAGGGGCCGACTGCGCTCGATCTTACGAGGCGCGGGTGCGTGCACGGGACCGTGTCGCGGGCGGATCGTTCGCACCGGGATGGGGTGGAGGGGATCGGGCGCCACGACGGTGGGGCGCCGGGCCCGCGGTCGTCGTGGAGTGGACGACCTAGGGACGCGGTGAGCGATCGGTGTTGTCGTCCGATGCGCCGACGGTGACCAACTCGGGTTCGTCGTTCTCCGTGTACGTGCCGTCAGAGTCTACAGCAGCCGCCCGCTCGCTCGGCGCACGGCCGGGCACGTAGGGGCCGGGGACCGTGCCGGTGTGGCGGCGGGAGGCGAGGACGAAGAGGACGATCCCGAGGACGATGGCGAAGAAGCTCATCCAGACGTTGGTGCGGATGCCGAAGAAGAGCAGGCTGGGATCGGTGCGGATCGACTCGAACCAGGCCCGTCCGATGCCGTACCAGACCAGGTAGAAGGCCAACGACCGACCCCACTGCATGGGGGCCTTCTTCTCGAGGAGCACGAGGATCGCGACGCCGGCGAGCATCCAGACGATCTCGTAGAGGAAGGTCGGGTGGAAGAGCGTGCCCTCGGGCAGGCCGGTGGGGTAGGCGGCGTTCGTGGACTCGATCTCGAGGCCCCAGGGCAGGTCGGTCGGCATGCCGAAGAGCTCGTGGTTGAACCAGTTGCCGAGGCGTCCGAAGGCCTGCGCGACGAGCAGGCCGGGGGCGAGGGCGTCGGCGAAGACCGTGAACCGGAGACCGGTGAAGCGGCAACCGAGCCAGACGCCGACGGCACCCAACAGCAGGGCGCCGTAGATGGCGAGGCCGCCCTCCCACACGAAGAGGACGTGGATGTACTGGTCGGGCGAGGAGAAGTAGTCCGCCGGGTGGGTGATGACGTGGAACAGGCGTCCCCCCGCGATGCCGAACACCACGGCCCAGATGGCCACGTCGATGACGATGCCCTTCTCCGCCCCCTGCCGGTTCAGACGGTGGTTCGTGATGACCACCGCTGCGACGATGCCGACGAGGATGCAGATCGCGTAGGCGTGTATCCGCAGCGAGCCGGGCAACGACGCCCCGAAGGTCGAGTTCAACCAGGCGGTGACGTCGAAGTACTGCCAGGCGGCCGACGGGCTCGGGATGCTCAAGGGAACGAACACGGGCGTGATGCCTTTCGGAGGGGGTGCGGAGCGTCGGTCACCCGACGGGTGACGACTCTAGCGCGAGGGCGTCGGACCCGAGGGGGTCAGGAGGCGGAGGGGGCCGCGCCGGACGACAGGTCGGCGGAGACCTCGGCGAGGCGTTCGACCCCGCCGTCGGCGAGGGCACGGACGAAGGCCGAACCGATGATGGCACCGTCGGCGTAGTCGAGCACCTCGCGGACCTGCTGGGCCGTGGAGATGCCGAGACCGACGCAGGCGTTCTCGACGCCCACCTCGCGGAGTCGGGCGACGAGGGTGCTCGCCGCCGCGTCGACGTCGGTTCGGGCTCCTGTGATGCCCATCGTCGAGACGGTGTAGACGAAGCCGCGACTACTGGCCACGGCCTGCCGGAGGCGCGAGTCGCTGGACGACGGAGCGGCCAGGAACACCCGGTCGAGGTCGGCGGCCTCGGCCGCGGACATCCACGCGTCGGCCTCGTCGGGGATGAGGTCGGGGGTGATGAGCCCGGCACCGCCCGCGGCCGCGAGGTCGTCGGCGAACCGCTGGACGCCGTACTGCTCGACCGGGTTCCAGTAGGTCATCGGGATGACCGGGGCGTCGACGCGGGAGGTGATCTCACGGATCGCCGTGAAGACGTCGCGCACGCGGAACCCCTCGGCGAGGGACCGCTGTGTGGCTGCCTGGATGACCGGGCCGTCCATCACGGGGTCGGAGTACGGGATGCCGAGTTCGATGACGTCGATGCCGTTCTCGGCCATCGCCACCGCGGCCTCGATGCTGGTGTCGAGATCGGGGAACCCGACCGGCAGGTATCCGACGACGGCGCCGCTCCCGGCGTCTCGCCGGGCCCGGATCGCGTCGCCGACCTTGCTCGTCCCGGCGGGGACTGCGGCGGTCACAGCTGCTGTGCCTTCTCGTCGAGGACGCCGAAGTACCGGCTCGCGGTCGAGACGTCCTTGTCGCCACGGCCGCTGAGCGAGACCAGGATCGTCCAGTCGGGGTGCTCCAGACCGAGCTTGATCGTGCCCGCCAGGGCGTGTGCCGACTCGATCGCGGGCATGATGCCCTCGGTCTGCGAGAGCAGTCGGAAGGCCTGCATCGCCTCGTCGTCGGTGATCGGCTGGTACTCGGCCCGGCCCGACTCGGACAACCAGGCGTGCTCCGGGCCGACGCTCGGGTAGTCGAGGCCCGCGGAGATGGAGTGGCTCTCGAGCGTCTGACCGTCTTCGTCCTGCATGAGGTACGACTTGGTGCCCTGGAGGTTGCCGATGCGGCCGAGGGTGATCGACGCCGCGTGACGGCCCGTCTCGACGCCGTCCCCGCCGGCCTCGAAGCCGAACAACCGCACCGAGGGGTCGTCGAGGAACGCGTGGAAGATGCCCATGGCGTTCGAGCCGCCGCCGACGCAGGCCGTCACGGCGTCGGGCAGTGCTCCGGTCAGGTCGAGGACCTGCTGGCGGGCCTCTTCGCCGATGATCTTGTGGAAGTCGCGCACCATGGCCGGGAACGGGTGCGGACCGGCGACCGTGCCCAGCACGTAGTGCGTGGTGTCGACGCTGGAGACCCAGTCGCGCATGGCGTCGTTGATGGCGTCCTTGAGGGTGCGGGAGCCCGTCGTGACCGAGACGACTTCGGCTCCGAGCAGGCGCATCCGCGCGACGTTGAGCGCCTGGCGCTCGGTGTCGACCTGCCCCATGTACACGACGCACTCCATGCCGAAGAGGGCGGCGGCGGTGGCCGTCGCGACGCCGTGCTGACCGGCTCCGGTCTCGGCGATCAGGCGAGTCTTGCCGAGCTTTCGGGCCAGCAGCGCCTGTCCGAGCACGTTGTTGATCTTGTGGGACCCCGTGTGGTTGAGGTCTTCACGCTTGAGGATGATGCGGGCACCACCGGCGTGCTGGGCGAACCTCGGAACCTCGGTGATGATCGACGGCCGGCCCGTGTAGGTGGCGTGGAGAGCCGTCAGCTCGGCGGCGAACTCGGGGTCGACGGCCGCGGCCTTGTAGGCCGCGTCGAGCTCGTCGAGGGCGGCCACCAGGGACTCGGGGACGAAGCGACCCCCGAACGAACCGAAATACGGACCTGTCTCGTCGCGCAGTGCCATGGTCAGACCTCCAGGAAGCGGGTGATGGCGTCGGCGGGGTCGCCGTGGGTCACGAGGGCTTCGCCCACGAGCACGACGTCGGCACCGGAGCGACGGTAGTGGGCGACGTCGTCGGGCGACGAGACCGCCGACTCGGCGACGCGGGTGACGCCCGTCGGGATCGAGTGCGACAGGCGACCGAAGAGGTCCCTGTCGAGTTCGAAGGTCGTGAGGTCGCGGGCGTTGACGCCGAGGACGGTGGCACCGGCGTCGAGGCCGCGCGACACCTCGTCGGCGGAGTGCGCCTCGATGAGTGCGGTCATGCCCAGTTGCCTCACGAGGTCGTGCAATTCGAGGAGGCGAGGCTGTTCGAGCCCGGCGACGATCAGCAGCACGAGATCGGCACCGGCCGCCCGGGCCTCGAACACCTGGTACGGGTCGGCGATGAAGTCCTTGCGGAGGACGGGCACGTCGACTGCGGTGCGAACGGCCTCGAGGTCGGCGAGGGAGCCCTTGAACTTCCGGCCCTCGGTGAGGACGCTGATCGCGCTCGCTCCCCCGGCCGCGTAGGAGCGGGCCAGAGACGCCGGGTCGGCGATGGTCGAGAGGTGGCCCCGTGACGGGCTGGCGCGCTTCACCTCGGCGATGACCTTGACACGGTCGCCGGGGGCGAGGGCGGTGCGGGCGTCGAGTGCGGGCTCACGAGAGAGCGCCGCTGCCTCGACGGCGGCGAACGGGAGGGACTCGCGGCGTGCTGCGGCGTCGGCCACGGCACCCGCGTAGAGGTCGTCGAGCACCTAGTTGTGGGCCTTCGGCACGTAGCGGTGACCACCGACGCCGTAACCGGCCTTCTTGAGCACGAGACCGACGATCAGTCCGACGACGACCAGGCCGGCCGACGCCCAGACGATCCACGGGACGTCGAGGAAGAAGGCCAGCGTGCCGATGGCGAAGCCGACCAGCATGATGACGACGGCGGTCCAGGCGGCGGGCGAGTTGCCGTGCCCGAGGTCGTCGGCCGTCTCGGTGTCGCGGCCCTTCGAGCCGGAGTCGACCTTCGCGGGGGCGTTCGCGAGGGGCGCGTCGCCACCGGACGGGGTGCTCGTCGTGTTCGTGCTCACAGTGCTCCTTGGATCAGGTCGGTACGAGGGCTGAGTCTACCGGGTACGACCCGGCTCGGTGGGGCCCGACCCGCCCCCGTCGAGGTGCGCCGGGTCGTCGGTGGGATCGTCGCCGCCCGACAGCGCGTCCCAGGCGGCCGCCGGATCGGCCGAGGGATCCGTGGCGACCAGTCGCGTGGCGGAGTACTTGCGGGTGGCCTGGGGCCAGGCGCCCGCGAGGAGCACGGTGGCGACTCCGAGGAGCGCAGCGAGGACGCCGGCCACGAGCCCGAGCCAGGGCCAGGCCGTGGGCTCGACCGAGGAGACGATGGCCCGGATCGAGTCGGTGCCGTCGACGCCCGTGGCGGTCGTCACGGCGCTCCCCGAGGCGCGCACGGGGTCGGCCAGGGCGGTCGACGTCGTGACGACCACGCTGACGCCCAGTGCCACCTGGAGAACCCCCAGGACGACGCGGAAGACGCGGCCGGCGATCGTGAGCGCCCCGAAGAGCGCCAGGCTGGCCAGCGACAGGGCGGACAACGGCGCACCGGCGACGTCACCGGCGACGTCGAGCGGGAGGTCTCCGCCCTGGGGGGAGGCGACGACGACGTGGAACCAGTCCTGCGTCCAGGACAGCAGGGCGAGTCCCGCGAGCAGGATGCCCCCGAGGATCGTCGTGAGCTTCAGGCGACGAGCGGGCATCAGCGGAGCCGTGCCATGGCGTTCGCGACCGCGACGGCACGCAAGGGGGCCGCGGCCTTGTTGCGTGCCTCCTGGTTCTCGGCGACCGGGTCGCTGTCGGCGACGAGACCGGCACCCGCCTGCACGCGGGCCACGCCGTCCTGCAACAGGACGGTGCGGATCGCGATCGCGACGTCGGCCGAGCCGGCGAAGTCGAAGTAGCCGACCACTCCCCCGTAGACGCCCCGCTGGGCGGGCTCGAGCTCGTCGATGATCTCGAGGGCCCGGGGCTTGGGAGCACCCGACAATGTGCCGGCCGGGAAGGTGGCACGGAACGCGTCGATGGCGTCCTTGCCGGGAGCGAGGTCGCCCTCGACGCTCGAGACGAGGTGCATGATGTGGCTGAACCGTTCGACCTGCATGAACTCGGTGACCTCGACGGTTCCCGGCGTGCACACCTTGAGCAGGTCGTTGCGGGCGAGGTCGACCAGCATGAGGTGCTCGGCGCGTTCTTTCTCGTCCGAGGCGAGTTCGTCGGCGAAGCGCTGGTCCTCGTCGGGCGAGGCTCCGCGGGGCTTCGACCCGGCGATGGGATGCGTGTAGGCCCGCCGGCCGTCGACCTTGACCAGCGCCTCGGGCGACGAGCCCACGATCGTGTACGGCCGGCCCTGCACGTCGTCGAGGGTCACCAGGTACATGTACGGGCTCGGGTTGAGCGTCCGCAGCACCCGGTAGACGTCGAGCGGCTCGGCCGTGACCTCGTGGTCGAAGCGCTGGGAGACGACGACCTGGAAGACGTCGCCGTCGTGGATGAACTGCTTCGACCGCCGGATCGCGTGCGCGTACTCGTCGTCGGTCGAACGCCGGGTCGGCGTGGCCTCGATCGTCAGGTCGACGTCGGACAGGAACGCCTCGCTCGGGGCCGCGAGTCGGGATTGGAGGTCGTCGAGTCGGGACTGCGCGTCGGCCCACAGGACGTCGGGCTCGTCGGTTCCGTCGTTCAACGCGGTGGCGACGAGCAGGACGGCACCCGTGCGGTGGTCGAGGGCCACGAGCTCGGACACGAAGCTGAGCGCCTGGGAGGGCACCGTGAACTCGGCCGGCGGCGCGTCGGGAAGGTGTTCGAGCTCGCGCACGGCCTCCCAGCCGATGAACCCGACGAGGCCGCCGGTGAGGGGCGGCATGCCGTCGATGCGCGGGGTCGCCCACCGATGGTGCAGGGCGGAGAGCACCTCGAGGGGACGGCCGACGGCATCGCCCAGCGCCCGGTCGCGGTCGATGCCGTAGTCGATCCAGCGGGCCTCGCCGTCGTCGGTCGTGAGCACGCCGAACGACGAGACGCCGACGAAGGACCACCGGGACCAGATCCCTCCCTGGGCCGCCGACTCGAGGAGGAAGCTGCCGGGCCTGCCGTCGGCGAGCTTGCGGTACACCCCCACGGGCGTCTCGCCGTCGGCGAACAGGTCGCGGACGACCGGGACGACCCGGTGCCCGGCCAGCCGCTCGTCGAACTGGGCCCGGGTCGTCGAGGTGCGGATCGGGGCGTCAGCCACGGAGGCCTCCGGTGGGGTCGGTGTCGCCGGACGGCAGGGACGAGGAGGCGGTGGCCGGCTCGAGCGGGTCGACCTCGAAACAGGAGTGCGAGCCCGTGTGGCAGGCGGCGCCGATCTGTTCGACCGTGACGAGCAGCACGTCGTCGTCACAGTCGAGGGCGGCGGCGCGGACGAACTGCGCGTGACCGGACGTGTCGCCCTTGCGCCAGTACTCCTCTCGAGAGCGGGACCAGAAGGTGACGCGCCCCTCGGTGAGGGTGCGGCGGAGCGCCTCGGCGTCCATCCACCCCATCATGAGCACGTCTTTCGTGCCCTCTTGTTGGATGATGGCGGGCAGCAGGCCCGACGCGTCGAACCGGGCACGGGCGACGACGGGCTCGACCGTCTCACGCGTCAGCTGGTCGGTCATGGTGTGCTCCTCGATGCGATGCGATGCGATGCGATGCGATGTCGGCTGGTCGGCTGCGGCCCGGTGCGGTGACGGCCCGCCTCAGCGGACGACGGCCCCCGACCGGGCCAGCTCGTCCTTGACCTGGCCGATGGTGAGTTCGCCGTTGTGGAAGACCGACGCCGCGAGCACGGCGTCGGCACCCGCCTCGATGGCCGGGGCGAAGTGCTCGAGCCGACCTGCCCCTCCGGACGCGACAACCGGCACCCGGCTGAGCTCGCGAATGGCGCGGACGAGTTCGAGATCGAAGCCCTGCTTGGTGCCGTCGGCGTCGATCGAGTTGACGAGCAACTCACCCGCCCCGCGTTCGATGGCCTCACGCGCCCAGGCGAGCGCGTCGAGGGTCGTCTCGGTGCGACCGCCGTGGGTCGTGACGACGAAGCCGGAGGGGGTGCTGCTCGAACGCTTGACGTCGAGCGAGAGGACGACCGCCTGGGCTCCGAACCGGTCGGCGATCTCGCCGATCAGGTCGGGCCGCGCGATGGCGGCGCTGTTCACGCCGATCTTGTCGGCCCCCGCCGCCTGCAGCCGGGCGACGTCGTCGGTGGTGCGCACGCCGCCCCCGACCGTCAGCGGGATGAAGACCTGCTCGGCCGTCGCTCGGACGACGTCGTAGGTGGTCGACCGCTCGTCGACCGTGGCGGTGACGTCGAGGAAGGTGATCTCGTCGGCACCCTGCTCGTAGTACGTGCGGGCCAGCTCGACCGGGTCGCCCGCGTCGCGCAGGTCGAGGAAGTTGACGCCCTTCACCACGCGGCCGGCGGCCACGTCGAGGCACGGGATGACCCGGACGGCGAGGGAGGCGTCGGCGGCGACCGCGCCGGGGACGACCGCGTCGTCGGCGGTCACGGCTACAGCCTCGCGGCGTGGATCGGGCTGACCAGGATCGCCCGGGCGCCGAGGTCGTAGAGGGCGTCCATGACCTGGTTGGTGTCGGACCGCGGGACCATCACGCGGACGGCTGCCCAGTCGCGGTCGTGCAGCGGGGAGACGGTGGGCGACTCCATGCCGCCGGCGACGGCGGTCGCGGCGTCCAGCTTGTCGACCGGGACGTCGTAGTCCATGAGGACGTACTGCCGGGCCACGAGGACGCCCTGCAGGCGACGGTGGAGGACCGCCAGACCGTCCACCTCGGCGTCGGACGAGATGAGGACGGCCGTCGACTCGAGGATGACCGGCCCGAAGATCTCGAGCCCGGCCGCACGCAGGGTCGCACCGGTCGACACGACGTCGGCCACGGCGTCGGCGACGCCCAGCTGCACGGCGCTCTCGACCGCTCCGTCGAGCGGCACGAGGGTCGCGGTGACGCCGTGGCTCTCGAGGAACGAGCCGACGAGACCGGCGTAGCTCGTGGCGACCCGGGTGCCCTGCAGCTGGCGGAGGTCGGCGAAACGGCCGGGAGGGCCCGCGAAACGGAAGGTCGAGCCGCCGAAGTCGAGGGGAGCGACCTCGTGTGCGGGCGAGTGCGAGTCGAGCAGCAGGTCGCGACCCGTGATGCCCACGTCGAGGGCGCCCGACCCCACGTAGGTCGCGATGTCGCGCGGGCGGAGGTAGAAGAACTCGACGCCGTTGCGCGGGTCCTCGACGTGGAGGGTCTTGGGGTCTCGGCGACCGGTGTAGCCGGCCTCGGCGAGCATGGCGGAGGCGGTCTCGCTGAGCGATCCCTTGTTGGGCACTGCGACGCGGAGCATGGGGTTCTCTGTCTGCTGGGGCGCCGCGCGAGCGGCGTGACGAACGGGGGTGACGGAGGCCGACTCAGAGATGTCGGTAGACGTCGGCCGGGGTGATGCCCTTGGCGATCATCATGACCTGCAGGTGGTAGAGCAGCTGGGAGATCTCTTCGGCGGTCGCGACGTCGCCCTCGTACTCGGCGGCCATCCAGACCTCGGCGGCCTCTTCGACGATCTTCTTGCCGATCTGGTGCACGCCGGCGTCGAGTTCGGCCACGGTGCCCGACCCCTCGGGCCGGTCGCGGGCCTTGTCGCTGAGCTCGAGGTACAGGTCGTCGAAGGATTTCACGACGTCAAGGCTACCGTCGCGGCGGCCGCCCGGAGTGCAGCGATGTTGTCGACGGGCGACCCGCCGTAGACGGCGGACCCGGCGACCACCGTGTCGGCACCGTTCTCGACGGCCGTGACGATGGTCTCGGTCGTGATGCCGCCGTCGACCTCGAGCCACACGTCGAGCCCGGAGGCGCGCACGGCCTCACGGGCACGGGCCAGCTTGGCCATCGTCTCGGGCATGAAGGACTGCCCGCCGAAGCCCGGCTCGACCGTCATGACGAGGATCATGTCGTACGCGTCGAGGGTCTGGAGGTAGGGCTCGAGGTCGGTGCCCGGCTTCACGGCGACGGAGGCGCGGGAGCCGTTGCTGCGGATGGCCTGCGCCGTCGAGACGGGATCGGACGCCGCCTCGGCGGAGAAGGTCACCGAGAAGGCGCCCGTCTCGGCGTAGCGGGGTGCCCAGCGGTCGGCGTCGTCGATCATCAGGTGCAGGTCGAGCGGTACGGGGCTGACCTCGCCGAGACGCTGCACGACGGGGAGTCCGAGGGTGAGGTTGGGCACGAAGTGGCCGTCCATCACGTCGACGTGCACGAGGTCGGCGGTCGAGATGCGCTCGAGGTCGCGCTCGAGGTTCGCGAAGTCGGCCGAGAGGATGCTGGGGCTGATGCGGATCGACACGGGACGAGCCTACCGTCCGGCACGTTTCTCGATCAGGGCGACGAACATGGCGTCGGTGCCGTGACGGTGCGGCCAGAGCTGGACGAACGGTGCCGACGCCAGGTCGACGGCGCGGCCGGCGATGCGCTCGACGCCGGCCGTCGCGTCGAGCAGGACGAGATCGTCGTCGCGGCCTCGGAGGCCCGCCTCGACGACTCCGCGCGTCTCGGCCGTGTGCGGGGAGCAGGTCACGTAGGCCAGGACCCCCCCGGGCGCCAGCGCGTCCAGGGCGCTGGCGAACAGGCGCGACTGGAGGGCCGTGAGCTGACCGACGTCGGCCGGCTGCTTGCGCCACCGGGCCTCGGGTCGCCGCCGCAGGGCCCCGAGGCCGGTGCAGGGCGCGTCGAGCAGGATGCGGTCGAAACCTCCTGGCCGTTCCGCCCCGAAACGGGTGGCGTCACCCTCGAGGACCTCGACGTCGCCCGGGACGGCCTCGAGCGCCTGTCGGACGAGCCCCGCCCGTGCCGGGACGAGCTCGTTGGCGACGAGGTGGGCACCCGCCCGAGCGGCCTCGGCACCGAGCAGGGCGGCCTTGCCGCCGGGTCCGGCGCACATGTCGAGCCACCGTTCTCCGGGTGTGGCGGGGCGGTGTCGACTGAGGAGGAGCGCGGCGAGCTGCGACCCTTCGTCCTGCACGCGGGCACGCCCCTCGCGGACGGCCGTCTGCTGGGCCGGATCGCCCCCACCACTCGTCGCCGCCAGTGGCGACAGGCGCCCGCTCGGGGCGCCGAGCTCGGACACCTCGGCGAGCCCCGGCAGGGCGACGAGGCTGACCTTCGGGGCGTCGTTGTCGGCCGACAGCAGATCGACGAGCTCGCCCTCCCGCCCCTCGGCGGCCAGCGAACGACGGAACGCCCGCACCACCCAGGCGGGGTGCGACCACTCCGCGGCCAGACGGTCGTCGTCCCCGGTCGTGTCGGCGAGGACGCGCTCGCGCCACTCGTCGGGCGTGGACCGTGAGATGGTGCGCAGCACGCCGTTGACGAATCCAGTGCCCGATCGGCTGCCCACCTGACGTGCGAGCTCGACGCTCTCGTCGACGGCCGCGTGGACCGCCACGCGCGTCGAGAGGAGCTGGTGCGTGCCGAGTCGGAGGACGTCCAGCAGTGCCGGGTCGATCGCGTCGGTGCCCCGACGGGCGGCCAGCGCGATGACGCGGTCGTAGTAGCCCCGGAGGCGCAGGGTGCCGTAGGTCAGTTCGGTCGCGAGCCCCGCGTCCTGGGCTCCGAGACGGGCCCGGACGATGCGCTGCGGCAGCAGGAGGTTGGCGTAGGCGTCGTCCTGCTCGACGGCCCGGAGGACGTCGAGGGCGACCTGGCGGGCGGGTTGGACTCGGCTCATGAGGTGCTCTTCGGCTCGGTGTCGGTGGTGATGTCGATGTCGGCCGGGACGGGCGGGGTGGGCGGGGTCACGCGACGGTCGACCCCACGGGGCAGCCCCCGCCACCAGTCGGCCGCCGACATCTCTTTCTTGCCCGCCGGTTGCACCCGGACCAGCTCGACGGGCGAGGAGGCGGTGCCCAGCAGCACACGGCGGCCCCGGGACTCGAGGCGACCGGCCTCGAGAGGTGCCTCGTCGGTCGACGTCGTCCGCGCCTCCGTGATCTTGAGGCCCGAGCCGTCGAGGTCGACGCGGGCGCCGGGCTCCGGCGTGACGCCTCGGAAACGGGCGATCACCTCGGTCGCCGGTCGCGAGGCGTCGAGGACGCCGTCGGCGAGGGTCAGCTTGGGGGCGAGCGTGACCGCGCCGGTCTGGGGCGTCGCCGTGGCCGTGCCGTCGGCGAGGCGGTCGACGACGTCGACCAGCAGGCCGGCACCGGAACGCGCGAGCTCGGCGAGGAGCTGGCCTGCGGTCTCGGTGCCGTCGAGGAGGCGCTCGAGGGTGCCGTAGACGTCCCCCGCGTCGAGCTCGGGGACGAGCTGGAACACCGCGGCGCCCGACACGGCGTCGCCCGCCATGAGCGACCGCTGGACGGGGGCGGCGCCGCGCCAGGCGGGAAGGAGGGAGAAGTGCAGGTTGACCCAGCCGAGCCGGGGGGCGCCGAGGAGGGGCTCGCGGAGCAGGGCTCCGTAGGCCACGACGACGCCGAGGTCGGGATCGAGTCCCGTGAGCTCGGCCGTGACCTCCGGCGTGATGCGGCGGGCCTTGACGACGCGGAGACCGAGGCGGTCGGCCTCGACGGCGACGGGGGTGGGGGTCAGGACGCGTCTGCGTCCCTGGGGGGTGTCGTCGCGGGTCAGCACGGCGACGATCTCGTGAGGACCGTCGGCGAGGGCGGTGAGCGAGGGCACGGCAGCGGCGGGGCTGCCGGCGAAGACGAGGCGCATGGGGTTCCTGGCGGGTCAGTCGGCGAACGGCTCGACGTCGTCGAACCGCACTCTGAGTGTAGGGACGGCCCGCGCACGCTTCTGACCGAGCGCCTTGCGTCGGTCCGTGGCCGCCCGGATGACCTGGGAGCGGAGGGCCAGCGCCACGTCGTGACCGCGCGAGTAGTCGAAGCGGACGATGGCGCGGACGCCGGCGGACTCGACGTCCACCGGGCCGAGGGTCTCGGCACGGACTTCGTCGGGAAGGTCGTCGAGCGCACGCGCGACGGTGTCGACCGTGCCGGTCACGGTCGCCACTCGGACGGCCGGGGGGAAGCGCAGGACGCGACGGTCGGCGAGCTCCGAGGAGACGAAGCGGGCGAGCTCCCACGTCGCGAGGGCGGAGGCGATGGCGCCACCCACCCCGACCAGCACGACCGGGGCGCGACGTGCGGCCAGGGCCGTGGCGTTGGCCCACCAGCGGAGGCAGTCCTCCGCGACGCGGAGGCTCTCTCGGGCGAGCATGCGCTCACCGTCGAGCAGCAGCACGGCTCGGTAACCGCCGGGGGCGATCGGCTCGGCCCCGCGGGTCGCGACGACGATCGCCGGGTCGGCGTCGACGTGGGTCAGGGCCCTCGCGCCGTCCGAGACGATGACGCGCACCCCGGGGAACGCCTTGCCGAGTTCGTCGGCCGTCCGCGACGCGCCGGTGCCGACGGCCCGCATGCGCGTTCCCTCGCAGGTGCGGCAGTGCCACGAGACGGCCAGGGCGCCACACCAGGCGCAGGCCGGGGTCACCCCTCGCTCGCGTTGCTGGAGGGGGCCGTTGCAGCGCAGGCAGCGTGCCGTGTCGCCACAGTCGACGCAGGCCAGGCGTGGCGAGTAGCCGGGCGAGGCCACCTGGATCAGGACCGGTCCGTGCTCGACCGCGGCCCGCGCCTCGGCGTAGGCCGAGGAGGGGATGCGGGCCTGCGCGGCGAATCCGTCCGTGGCGGCCTGACGGACGGTCGGCACGACCCGGGGCTGGTAGCGCGGATCGGGACGCACCTCGGCCAGGAAGCCGATCTCGACCAGGCGCTGCACGTCGGTGCTGCGGGAGTGGCCGAGGAACACCAGGGCGCTGTCTTGTTGGGCCTGCCGGAGCAGCGCGGTGTCGCGGGCGTGCACGTACGGGGCGAGCGGCTCGCCGAAGGACGGGTCACCGTCGTCGAACACCACGACGACCCCGAGCCTGGCCGAGGGGGCGAGCAGGACGGACCGGTTGCCGACGACGACCACGGGCTCGTCGCCTCGGGCACGGAGGAGCGCTCGGTAGCGGTCGGCGTTCGACTGTCGGGAGTCGAGCCGGACGACGCGGTCGGGCGGGAGGACGGCGGCGAGGGCCTGGAGGACGTGCTCTTCGTCGCGGTAGTCGGGGACGGCGACCACGGCGTTGTCGCCCGCGCCGACGGCGACCGCAGCGAGCTGGGCGGCCGTGAGGGCCCAATGACCCACCCATGCCCCGTCGGGCAGTTCGACCAGCAGCGGAACGGCGTCGACCGCCGCGCGACCGCGGGCCGCAACGAGCCCGGCGAGGTCGGTCGACCGATAGCCGACGACGACCGGGACGGGTTCGGGGTGGGCGTCGGCGTCGTGGTCGGGAGTCGAGGGTGCCACGGGAGCCACGGTCGGGGCAGTGGGGCCGGTGGGGCCGGAGGCCGGTGAGGACGAGTTGTCGGCGGCGGCCAGGTGGGCCTTCTCGACCCGGACCTGACGCGGTGGGATCGCGAGCCGCACGACGTCGCTGGCCGATCCGCCGGCCCGGTCGGCCACGGCGCGCGCGAGGCGCCACACCTCGGGTGCCAGGACCGACACGGTCGACACGACGTCCTCGATCTCGGACAGGTCGCCGCCGTGCTCGGACGACGACGCGACCTCGACGACGAAGCCGTCGGCGATGCGCCCGGCGGAGCGGAGCGGAACCTTGACGCGGATGCCCGGGGCGATCTGGTCGCGCAGCCGCTCGGGCACGGCGTAGTCGAACAACCGGTCGAGTTGCGGCAGCGGCGATTCGACCATCACCCGGACGACGCGCGGCACGCTGTCGACGGGGACGTCGGCGACCGCCGCCACGGTCAGAGCCCGGCGGCGGCCCGGAGGGCGTCGACGCGGTCGAGCGCCTCCCAGGTGAAGTCGGGCAGGTCGCGACCGAAGTGGCCGTAGGTCGACGTCGCCGCGTAGATCGGCCTCAGCAGGTCGAGGTCGCGGATGATCGCCGCCGGGCGGAGGTCGAACACGCTCTCGATGGCGGCCGTGATGACGTCGTCGCCGACGTGCCCGGTGCCGAAGGTCTCGACGTAGAGGCCGACGGGTGCGGCCCGCCCGATCGCGTAGGCCACCTGGAGTTCGAGCCGGTCGGCGAGGCCCGCGGCGACGGCGTTCTTGGCCACCCACCGCATGGCGTACGCGGCGGACCGGTCGACCTTCGAGGGGTCCTTGCCCGAGAACGCGCCCCCACCGTGACGGCTCGCCCCGCCGTAGGTGTCGACGATGATCTTGCGGCCGGTGAGTCCGGCGTCGCCCTGCGGGCCGCCGATCTCGAACCTGCCGGTCGGGTTGATGATGAACCGGGTGTCCGTGGACGAGAACCCTGCCTCGTCGAGGACGGGGCGGATGACGTGCTCGATGACGTCGGACTCGAGCTGAGCGCTCGAGACCGCAGGCGAGTGCTGGGTCGACAGGACGACGGTGTCGACGGTCGTGGGCACGACCCCGTCGTAGCCGACCGTCACCTGCGTCTTGCCGTCGGGCCGGAGGTAGTCGAGGGTGCCCGACTTGCGCACGGCCGCCAGTCGCTCGGCGAGCCGGTGGGCCAGCCACACGGGGAGCGGCATGAACTGGGGGGTCTCGTTGGTGGCGTAGCCGAACATGATGCCCTGGTCGCCGGCACCCTGGCGGTTGAGCAGGTCGTCGTCGCCGCCACGCGCCTCGAGGGCGGTGTCGACGCCCTGGGCGATGTCGGGCGACTGGGACCCGATCGACACCTCGACGCCGCAGGTACGGCCGTCGAAGCTCACGGCCGACGAGTCGTAGCCGATGCCCACGATGAGGTCGCGCACGATCGTGGGGATGTCGACGTAGCCCTTGGTGGTGACCTCGCCGGCCACGTGCACGAGTCCCGTCGTGACCATGGTCTCGACCGCGACCCGGCTGGCGGGGTCGACAGCCAGCAGCGCGTCGAGGATGCCGTCCGAGATCTGGTCGCAGATCTTGTCGGGGTGGCCCTCGGTGACCGACTCGGAGGTGAAGAGTCGAAGGGAGGTCGATGCCGTCGGGGCGGGGCCGGTCGTCGTGTCGGTCGGGGTCACGGTGTTCCTCTGGGTGTCGTTCTGGGTGGGGACGCGATGAGGCCCCGCGGGATGGACTCCCGGGGGCCTCGTCAGATGATAGGACCGACCACCGTCAGAGGGGCTGGTCGTGTCGCCCCGCTACTCGGAGGGGACGGCGAGCGGCTTCACCTCGAGCTTGTCCTCGTTGATCTCGTGCATCGCGACCGACAGGGGCTTGTCGTCGATGGAGCTGTCGACCAGGGGGCCGACGTTGTCGAACAGGCTGCCCTCGTGCAGGTCGGCGTAGTAGTCGTTGATCTGACGCGCGCGCTTGGAGGCGAAGATGACGAGTGCGTACTTCGACTCGACCTTCGACAGCAGCTCGTCGATGGGGGGATCGATGATGCCCTGGTTCTTGTCGGCCATTGGTTGCTCCTCGTGTCGATGGGGGACGGTGCCGGCTCCGCTCGGGACGAGCGTGGGCACCAAGATGGGGGCGCGGGTCACGCGCGGGTGCGGCCCGGTTCGGGCGCAGTCATCAATTCTACGACCTCCCGGGCCGCTTCGGCCACGTCGTGGTTCACGACACGCGCGTCGAACTCGTCCTGGGCGGCCAGTTCGACCTTCGCGGTCTCGAGTCGGCGTTGCTGTTCGGCAGCGTCCTCGGTACCCCGACCGATGAGTCGACGGACGAGTTCGTCCCAGGTCGGGGGCAGCAGGAACACGAGCACGGCCTCGGGCATCGCGGCCCGGACGAGTCGAGCGCCCTGCAGGTCGATCTCGAGCAGCACGCTGCGCCCCTCGTTCAACGCGGCGTCCAACGGAGGGCGGGGCGTGCCGTAGCGGTACGAGTTGTGCACCGTGGCGTACTCGAGCAGTTCGCGGTCGCGGATCATGCGGTCGAACTCCGCGTCGTCCACGAAGTAGTAGTGGACCCCGTCGACCTCGCCGGGTCGCGGGGCACGGGTCGTCGCCGACACGCTGAGATGCACGTCGGGGTAGTTCTCGCGGATGTAGGTCGAGACCGTGCCCTTGCCCACGGCCGTGGGGCCCGCCAGGACGACCAGCCGGGACCGGAGGCGCCCCTTCGACTCGCGGACGGCCAGCCAGTCGCCGAGGATGCGGCGTTGCCTCACCCCGAGTCCGCCGACGCGCTTCGACTCGGCGATGCCGAGCTCGGTCATGATGCGGGCGACGCGGGTCGGACCGATGCCCGGGATGCTGGTCAGGAGTTCGCGGACCCTGAGCGACCCCTCGGGGCTCGTGGGTTCACCGGCCCAGGCGGACTCCGCGACGTCGAGGGCGCTGCGGGTCCGGGAGGCGACGGCGTTCTTGACGGCGGCGCGACCGCGACGCGCGGCCACGGCGGCTCGGGCCGCCGCGGCACGGTCGACGGGAGGCGGGGTCAGACGAGGCACGAACGCACCTCGTCGGCATCACGACGGACCGCGTCGGCGAACCCTTCCGGACCCGCCGAGAGGAGGGCTCGGGAGGCGGAGACGAGCACGGCACCGGCCGCGGGGCCGAAGAGCCGCGGCAGGTCGGCATAGGTCGCGCCCTGGTGGCCGAACCCCGGGGCGAGCACCGGCGTCGTCGTCAGTCGGGCGGCGTCGATGCCGTAGTCGTCGAGGTCGACGGTCGCGCCGAGCACGAGGCCGACGCTGCCGAACGGAGCGTCGCCCGCCGTCTGGTTGTCATGGAGCACGTCGTCGACGATACCGCTCGCGACGGTGCCCTCCGCGCCGTGGTCGTCCGTCCGGACGGCCGTCTGGGTGGCGAGGGCCTCGACGTTGGACGTCGCGGCCAGCACGAAGACGCCGGCGCCGACGGCCCGTGCCCGGGTGACCAGTCCGGTCATGGAGTCGAAGCCGAGATAGGGCGAGACCGTCAGCGCGTCGACCCGCAGCGGTGACGACGCGTCGAACCAGGCCTCGCCGTAGGCGTCCATCGTCGAGCCGATGTCGCCCCGCTTCGCGTCGCCGATCTGCACCAGGCCCCGCTCGCGACCGGCCTCGAGGACGTCTTCGAGGGCTGCGAACCCCGCGGAGCCCCACCGTTCGAAGAACGCGACCTGCGGTTTCACGATCGTCGCCGAGCCGACCAGACCGTCGAGGACGCGTAGGCCGAACTCACGGACACCCGAGGCGTCGGACGGCAGGCCCCACTGGTCGAGGAGATAGGGATGCGGATCGATGCCGACGCAGAGCGGACCGGTCGCGGCGAAGGCCGCCGCGAGCCGGTCGCCGAACGACGAGCTCACCGTCGGGCCGCCCGGGCGAGGCCGTAGTCCTGCAGGCTCGTCACCTCGAGGTCGCTCTGGACGGCCTCGATCGAGGCGACGGCCGCACCGAGCTGGGCGATGGTCGTGAAGAGCGCCTTGTCGGCTGCGACCGTCGCCGCACGGATCTCGTAGCCGTCGGCCCGGGCGCTCGAGCCGCTCGGGGTGTTGATCACGATGTCGACCTCGTCGGCGTTGATCAGGTCGACGACCGAGTGGCCTCCGGCGCTGAACTTGTCGACGGTGTCGGCGTGGATGCCGTTGCGGACGAGGACGGTGGCCGTCCCCTCGGTCGCCAGGATGCGGAAGCCGAGCTGCTGGAGGCGCAGCACCGGCAACACGATGGCCCGCTTGTCACGATCGGCGACGCTGACGAAGACGGTGCCCGAGGTGGGGAGGCCGCCGTACGCCGCCGTCTGGCTCTTCGCGAACGCCCGGGGGAAGTCGCGGTCGATGCCCATGACCTCGCCCGTGGAACGCATCTCGGGGCTGAGGACGCTGTCGACGACCTGGCCCTCCTTCGTGCGGAACCGCTTGAAGGGGAGCACGGCTTCCTTCACCGAGATCGGCGAGTCGAGGGGGACGTCCGAGCCGTCCTGCTCCGGCAGCAGGCCGGTCTCCACGAGGTCGCGCACGCTGTGGCCGACCATGATGAGCGAGGCCGCCTTGGCCAACGGGATGCCGAGGGCCTTCGAGACGAAGGGCACCGTGCGGCTCGCCCGGGGGTTGGCCTCGATGACGTAGAGCACGCCGGCCGCGATCGCGAACTGCACGTTCAGCAGACCGGACACGCCGATGCCCTTCGCGATGGCGAGGGTCGCGTCGCGGACGCGGTCGATCTCGCCCTTCCCGAGCGTGACGGGCGGAAGGGTGCAGCTCGAGTCACCGGAGTGGATGCCAGCTTCCTCGATGTGCTCCATGATGCCGCCGACGTAGAGCTCGGTGCCGTCGTAGAGCGCGTCGACGTCGATCTCGACGGCGTCGTCCAGGAACCGGTCGACCAGCAGGGGTGCCTCCGGTCCGATGATGGCCTGGTCGGCGACCCGCTCGAAGTAGTCGGCGAGCGAGGGGCTGTCGTAGACGATCTCCATGCCGCGGCCACCGAGCACGTACGACGGGCGCACCAGCACCGGGTAGCCGATCTCTTCGGCGACGGCGACGGCGCTGTCGTAGTCGGTCGCCGTGCCGTTGCGCGGCGCGAGCAGGCCGGCGGCGTCGAGGATGCCCTGGAAGAGGCCTCGTTCTTCGGCCGAGTCGATCGCGTCGGGCGTCGTGCCGAGGATGGGCACGCCCGCGGCCTCCAGGCCCTTCGACAGGCCGAGGGCCGTCTGGCCGCCGAGCTGCACGACGACGCCGACGAGCTCGCCGCTGGCGCTCTCGGCGTGGACCACCTCGAGGACGTCCTCGAGGGTGAGCGGCTCGAAGTACAACCGGTCGCTCGTGTCGTAGTCGGTCGACACCGTCTCGGGGTTGCAGTTGATCATGATCGTCTCGAACCCGGCGTCGCTCAGGGCGAAGCTCGCGTGGACGCACGAGTAGTCGAACTCGACGCCCTGCCCGATGCGGTTCGGCCCGGAGCCGAGGATGATCACCTTGCGGCGATCGCTGGCCACGACCTCGGTCTCGGCGTCGTAGCTCGAGTAGTGGTACGGCGTCAGCGCGGGGAACTCCCCCGCGCAGGTGTCGACGGTCTTGAAGACGGGACGCACGTCGAGGGCGTGCCGGTGATCGCGGACCTGCTGCTCGGAGAGACCGCGCAACTGGCCGATCTGGTCGTCGCTGAAGCCGTGGTCCTTCGCGAGCACGAGCACGTCCGCGTCGAGCTCGGCCGCCGCGGCGACCTGCTCGGCGACCTCGTTGATCAACACGACCTGGTCGATGAACCAGGGGTCGATCTTCGTGGCGTCGAAGACCTGCTCGGCGGTGGCGCCGGCCCGCAGGGCCTGCTGGACGGTGACGATGCGGCCGTCCGTGGGCGTCGACGACAACGCGAGCAGCGCCTCCTCGTCTCCGGGCTCGCCCTGCCAGTGGAAGCTCGAGCCACGCTTCTCGAGCGACCGGAGCGCCTTCTGCAGCGCCTGCGTGAAGTTGCGGCCGAGGGCCATGGCCTCGCCCACGCTCTTCATCGTCGTGGTCAGCGTCGTGTCGGCCGCCGGGAACTTCTCGAAGGCGAACCGGGGCACCTTGACGACGACGTAGTCGAGCGTCGGCTCGAAGGAGGCGGGGGTCACCTTCGTGATGTCGTTCGGGATCTCGTCGAGACGGTACCCGAGGGCGAGCTTCGCCGCGATCTTGGCGATCGGGAAGCCGGTCGCCTTGGACGCCAGGGCGCTCGAGCGCGACACGCGGGGGTTCATCTCGATGACGATGACGCGGCCGTCCGCGGGGTCCACCGCGAACTGGATGTTGCAGCCGCCCGTGTCGACGCCCACGCGACGGATGATGTCGATGCTGATGTCGCGCAGGTTCTGGTACTCGCGGTCGGTCAGGGTGAGCGCCGGGGCGACGGTGATCGAGTCGCCGGTGTGGACTCCGACGGGGTCGACGTTCTCGATCGAGCAGACCACGACCGTGTTGTCGGCCGTGTCCCGCATCATCTCGAGCTCGTACTCCTTCCAGCCGAGGATGCTCTCCTCGAGGAGCACCTCGGTGGTCGGGCTCTGGTGCAGGCCGTCCGTGACCATGCGGACGAGCTCGTCACGGGTGTAGGCGAAGCCCGACCCGAGCCCGCCCATGGTGAACGAGGGCCGGATGACCAGCGGGTACCCGAGGTCCTCGGCGTACTCGACGGCCTGGTCGACCGTCGTGGCGATGTACGACTTGGCGACGTCGGCACCGGACTCGAGCACGAGCTTCTTGAAGAGCTGGCGGTCCTCGCCCTTCTGGATGGCCTCGACCTTGGCGCCGATCAACTCGACGCCGTGCTTGGCGAGGATGCCTTCTTCGTCGAGGGCGATGGCGGCGTTCAGGGCCGTCTGCCCGCCGAGGGTGGGCAGGATCGCGTCGGGGCGCTCCTTCATGATGATCGCCTCGAGCACCTCGGACGTGATGGGCTCGATGTACGTCGCGTCGGCGAAGTCGGGGTCGGTCATGATCGTGGCCGGGTTCGGGTTGACGAGGATGACCCGGACCCCTTCTTCACGCAGCACGCGGCACGCCTGGGTGCCCGAGTAGTCGAACTCGGCCGCCTGGCCGATGACGATCGGCCCGGAGCCGATCACGAGGACGGAGTTGATGTCGTCACGCTTGGGCATCAGTTGCTGCTTTCGATGTCGGAGCCGAAGTCGACGGCCTGGCCGTTCGTGCGGGCGACGACCGCCTCGCGGAAGCGGTCGAAGAGGTGGTTGCTGTCGTGGGGGCCCGCGGCGGCCTCGGGGTGGTACTGCACCGAGAACGCGGGGATGTCGAGGGCACGGAGGCCCTCGACGACCTGGTCGTTCAGGCTGTAGTGGCTGACCTCCACCCGGCCGAAGCCGGCCGGGGAGTCGAGGACACCGTCGATGGGTGCGTCGACCGCGAAGCCGTGGTTCTGGCTGGTGATCTCGACCTTGTTCGTCGTCTTGTCGAGCACGGGTTGGTTGATGCCGCGGTGGCCGAAGGGCAACTTGTACGTGCCGAAACCCAGGGCCCGGCCGAACAGCTGGTTGCCGAAGCAGATGCCGAAGTAGGGCAGCCCGTCCCGCAGGGCACCCTGCAGCAGTTCGACCTGGGAGTCGCTCGCCGCCGGGTCGCCCGGGCCGTTCGAGTAGAAGAGGGCGTCGGGGGCGAGAGCACGGAGCTCGTCCAGGGTCGTGGACTGCGGCAGCACGTGCACCTCAAAGCCGCGCTGCGCGAGGTAGCGGAGCGTCGAGGTCTTCACGCCCAGGTCGAGCACCGCGACGGAGCCGATGCGGTCGCCCTCGGCGTGCAGGACGTACGGCTCGACCGTCGACACCTGGCTCGAGAGGTTGAGGCCGCGCATGTCGGCCCCGGCGGTGACGAGGGACAGCTGCTCGTCGGGGTCGAGCTCCGCGTCGGGACCGCTGAAGACCCCGCCCTTCATCGAGCCGACCTCGCGCAGACGGCGCGTGACGGCGCGGGTGTCGATGCCGCGGATGCCGACGATGCCGTCGGCGACGAGCTGGTCGTCGAGGCTGCCCTGCGCCCGGTGGTTCGAGACCACCCGGCTCGCGTCCCGCACGACGTACCCGGCGACCCAGATGCGGCGTGACTCGGGGTCGGTGTCGTTCACGCCCGTGTTGCCGATGTGCGGTGCCGTCATGACGACGATCTGCCCGGCGTACGACGGGTCGGTGAGGGTCTCCTGGTAGCCGGTCATGCCGGTCGCGAAGACGACCTCGCCGAGGGTGCGTCCGACGGCGCCGTAGGCACGACCCGTGTAGCGGGTGCCGTCGGCGAGGACCAGCACGGCCCTCTCGGTGGTGGAGGCGTCAGTCAATGGTCTTCTCCTTGGTGGTGCCGGCCCCGGGGGCCGTGGGGACGAGGGGGCGGATCGCGGCGACGACGGGTGCCGGGTCGTCGGTGATGCGCAGGTAGGTGTCGAGGTCGACGTCGCCGAGGCGCCAGCCGACGACGACGAGGCCGTCCCGCTCGACGACGCGGTCGATTGTCCAGGTCGCACGGTCGACCCCCCGCAACGAGGAGGCGCGGATCAGCACGGCCGGTTCGCCCGCGATCTCGAGGCGCACGCCCTCGGCGTGGACGGACACGATCGCCCGACCGCGGAACCCGAGGCCGTGCACGACGACGCGGTCGAGCGGGTCACCGCCCCGTGACGTGGCGACGTAGAGGGCGTCGACGGCGAGGACGGGGGCCGAGAGGTCGTCGGGCGCCCGGTCGGGCGCGGGGATGTCGGACTGACGCCGCCCCCTGGCGCGCCAGGAGCGGGCCATCAGACCGATCAGCAGTCCGACGCCGACGAGGATGAGCGCGGCGATGATCCACTGGCTCATCGGGCGGGCGTCCCCTCGGAGGCGGCGAGGGCGGCGGCGCTGTCGACGAGTCGAGCCGCGTGGGCGACGACCTCGCTCTCGACGACGTTCCCGTCGACCACCGTCGCGTAGCCCTGGTGGAAGGTCGCCCGCACCTGTCCGGGCAGGACGCGACCGAGGTAGGGCGAGTTGCGGCTCTTGCCCGCGAGGTGCTCGGTCGAGAACGTGCGGGTCACCCCACGATCGTAGAGCGTGAGCTCGGCGGGCTCGCCCACGGCGAGGGGACGGCCGTGGCCCGCGACCTGCCCGATCTCGGCCGGGGCGATCGACATGACGCGGGCGACGTCGGCCCAGCCGACGAGCCCGGTGTCGACCATCGTGTGGTGGACGACCGACAGGGCCGACTCGAGGCCGACCATGCCGTTCGCGGCCGCATCCCACTCGCAGCACTTGGCCTCGGACGTGTGCGGGGCGTGGTCGGTGGCCACGATGTCGATCGTGCCGTCGGCCAGGGCGGCACGCAACGCCTCGACGTCTTCCGAGCGACGCAGCGGCGGATTGACCTTGAACCGTGAGTCGTAACCCGACACGAGGTCCTCCGTCAGCAGGAGGTGGTGCGGCGTCACCTCGGCCGTGACCTCGATGCCGCGCGACTTGGCCCAGCGGATGACCTCGACGCTGCCCGCCGTCGACACGTGGCAGACGTGCAGTCGGGCGCCGACGTGGTCGGCGAGCAGGACGTCGCGGGCGATGATGGCCTCTTCGGCGACCGCGGGCCAGCCTCCCAGGCCCAGTTCGGCCGACAGTGCGCCCTCGTTCATCTGGGCGCCCTCCGTGAGCCTCGGCTCCTGGGCGTGCTGGGCGAGGACTCCCCCGAACCCCTTGATGTACTCGAGGGCCCGACGCATGAGCAGCGGGTCGGCGACGCAGGAACCGTCGTCGGAGAAGACCCGGACGGCGGCCCGCGAGCGGGCCATGGCACCGATCTCGGAGAGGTGGGTCCCCTTCAGCCCCTGGCTCACGGCACCGATCGGGCGGACGGTCACGAAGCCGGCCCGCTCCCCCAGCGCCTGCACCTGTTCGACGACCCCCGCGGTGTCGGCCACCGGCGACGAGTTCGCCATGGCGTTGACCGCGGTGTACCCGCCGGCGGCCGCTGCGCGGGATCCGGTCAGGACGGTCTCGCTGCCCTCGCCCCCCGGCTCGCGCAGGTGGGTGTGGAGGTCGACGAGGCCGGGGAGCAGGAGCAGGCCGTCGGCGTCGGTGACCGTCGCACCGGCGGCGGTGAGGCCGGTGCCGAGTTCGGCGACGACGCCGTCACGGACGACGACGTCGGTGCGGGTGCCGTCGACGGTCTCGGCGCCCCGGATGAGGTGGGTGGTGGTCACGATGCGTCCTCCCGGTCGCCGGCGAGGGTGAGGTAGAGCACGGCCATGCGGACGGCCACGCCGTTCGTGACCTGCTCACGGACGGTGGACCGCGGCGAGTCGGCGGCCTCGTCGCTGATCTCGAGGCCGCGGTTCATCGGGCCGGGGTGCATGACGAGCGTGGACTCGGGCAGAGCCCGGAACCGCATCGCACCCAGCCCCCAGGACCGGGCGTACTCGCGGGGATTGGGGAAGAACGCGTCGTTCATGCGCTCCTGTTGGATGCGCAGCATCATGACGACGTCCGGTCGCACCTCGGCCAGGGCCTCGTCGAGGTCGTAGCGGACGGAGACGCCGAAGCGGCTGACGTCCACCGGGATCAGCGTGGGAGGCGCGACCACCGTGACGTGCGCCCCGAGCGTCCGCAACAACCACGCGTTGGAACGGGCCACCCGCGAGTGCAGGATGTCACCGACGATCATCACCTCGACGCCGTCGAGGTCGCGCCCCCGGCTCGCCGCGCCGTGGACGCGCCGGCGGATCGTGAACGCGTCGAGCAGGGCCTGCGTGGGGTGTTCGTGGGTGCCGTCGCCGGCGTTGACGATGCCGGCGTCCACCCAGCCGCTGTCGGCCAGCACACGAGGTGCGCCGCTCGACGGGTGGCGGATCACGATGCCGTCGGCCCCCATGGCGGCGAGGGTCTGGGCCGTGTCCTTCAGGGACTCGCCCTTGGAGACGCTCGACCCCTTGGCGGCGAAGTTGATGACGTCCGCACTGAGCCGCTTGGCCGCGGCCTCGAACGAGATGCGCGTGCGGGTGCTGTCCTCGTAGAACAGGTTGACGACCGTGATGCCGCGGAGCGTCGGCAGCTTGCGCACCTCGCGGGTGGCCACGTCCGCCATGTCCTCCGCGACGTCGAGGACGCGGATCGAGTCGTCGCGCGAGAGGTCGGCGGTGCTGAGCAGATGCCTCATCGGTTCGCCCCCGGGGTGGTGACGGGCGCGGAGGCGGCACCCGCGCCTCCTGCGGTCGTGGCGTCGTCGATGGCGACGAGTTCGTCGTCGTCGACGCCGTGCAGTCGCACGAAGATGCGCTCGACGGTCGAGGTCGGCAGGTTCTTGCCCACGAAGTCGGCACGGATGGGCAGTTCTCGGTGGCCTCGATCGACGAGGACCGCGAGGCGAACGGCCCGGGGTCGGCCGATCGAGCTCAGGGCGTCCAACGCGGCACGGATGGTACGCCCCGAGTAGAGGACGTCGTCGACGAGGACGACGGTCTTCCCGTCGATGCCGCCGGAGGGCACCGAGGTGGGTCGGGGCGACCGGGTGGGCTGGCGCCGGAGGTCGTCCCGGTACATCGTCACGTCGACCGACCCCACGGGAACGGTGCTGCCCGAGATGGACGAGAGGATCGCGGCGAGCCGGTCGGCGAGCACGACCCCCCGCGTCGGGATGCCCAGGACGACCAGGTCGTCGGCACCTTTGTTCGACTCGAGGATCTCGTGCGAGATGCGCGTGAGGGCACGCGCGATGTCAGCCTGACTCAGCACGGTACGGGTGCTCAATCGGACCTCCTTCCCCGCCTCTCGGGACGGAATTTAAAGGATGTCGGTGTGGGTCGCTCAACCCTAGCGGTTCATCGGACGCCCGACGAGCCGGCCGGCGACGACGGCGGCCGGTCGGCGGTCAGTCCGCAGTCGCGATCCGACCGAGCAGTCCGTTGACGAACGAGGCGGAGTCGTCGGTGCTGAGGGTCTGGGCCAGTTCGACGGCCTCGCTGATCGCCACGGCGTCGGGGATCTCGTCGTTGTGACGCAGCTCCCAGATGCCGATCCGGATGATGCCGCGGTCGAGGGTGGGCATGCGCGCGAGGGTCCAGCCCTGCGAGTACGTCTCGATCAGTTCGTCGATCTCGTCGCGGTGGTCGATGACGCCCTGCACGATGTCGCGCGCATAACCCCAGCTCGAACCCCGCTCGGGCTGGTCGAGGGCCCGCTGGGTCTCGGCGACGAGCGCATCGGTCATGCTGATCTGACGGATGTCGGCGACGTACAGGACGTCGAGGGCGCGCTTGCGCGCCTTGGTGCGTGCGCTCACCGACTAGTCGTTGACGCGGCCGAGGTAGCCGCCGTCGCGGGTGTCGACCTTGACCTTGGTGCCGGTCTCGAGGAACAGCGGCACCTGGATCTCGTAGCCGGTCTCGACGGTGGCGGGCTTCGTCCCGCCGGTCGAGCGGTCGCCCTGGAGGCCGGGCTCGGTGTACGTGACCTCGAGGATGACCGAGGCGGGCAACTCGATGTACAGCGGGTCGCCGTCGTGCAGGGCCATCTGCACGTTCTGGTTCTCGAGCATGAAGTTCTTCGCGTCGCCGACGATCGTGGCGGGCACGTTGATCTGGTCGTAGTCGCTCGTGTCCATGAACACGTAGCCGTCGGCCTCGGCGTAGAGGTACGTGTACTCGCGACGGTCCACGTTGGCGAAATCGATCTTGGTGCCGGCGTTGAACGTCTTGTCGACGACCTTGCCCGACATCACGTTCTTCATCTTGGTGCGGACGAACGCGCCACCCTTGCCCGGCTTGACGTGCTGGAACTCGATGACGTTCCAGAGTTGACCGTCGAGGTTGAGGACGGCACCGTTCTTGATGTCGTTGGTAGTCGCCATGCGCGGATGATCCGTTCGGGGTGGTGGGAGGTCGGCCGGAATCGGCCATCGTCGAGTGTAGCGGACGCCCCGAAGGGCCGAAGGGCTACGAACCGATCTCTTGGTACGCCGCGAAGAGCAGGCTCTGGTCGGGCCCCTGCAGCACGGTGGGCCGACCGATCTCGTCCAGGACGATGAAGCGCAACAGGCCCGCGCGCGCCTTCTTGTCCCGTTGCATGGTGGCGAGCAGGGTGTTCCAGCGCCCGAGCGGATACGACACGGGAAGGGTCAGCGACTCGAGGATGCGGCGATGACGGTCGACCGCCTCGTCGGACAGTCGGCCGGTCAGGCGGGCGAGCTCTGCGGCGAACACCATGCCCACCGACACCGCGGCCCCGTGGCGCCACTGGTAACGCTCGGCGTGCTCGACGGCGTGGCCGAGGGTGTGGCCGTAGTTCAGGATCTCGCGCAGGCCCTGCTCGGTGAGGTCTTCGCCCACGACGCGGGCCTTCAACCCGATCGCCAGTTCGACCACCCGCCGGAACTCCGGCGTGGTCGGGTCGGTCGCCCGGTCGACGTCCGCCTCGACGATGTCGAGGATCTCGGGTTCGGCGATGAACCCGACCTTCACGACCTCGGCGAAGCCGGCGAGGATCTCGTTCTTCGAGAGCGTGTCGAGGTGGTCGAGGTCGGCCAGCACCGCCACCGGCGGGTGGAAGACACCGACGAGGTTCTTGCCCTCGGCCGTGTTCACTCCGGTCTTGCCACCGACGCTCGCGTCGACGAGCCCCAGCACGCTGGTCGGCATCTGGACCAGCGGGACGCCTCGGAGCCAGGTGCCGGCGACGAAGCCCGCCAGGTCGGTGATCGCCCCGCCGCCGAGACCGATGACGGCGTCGGTGCGGGTGAAGTCGGCCTGGCCCAGCACCTGCCAGCAGAAGGCGGCGACCTCGACGCGCTTGGCGTCCTCGGCGTCGGGCACCTCGGCGATGAGGGCCTCGTAGCCGGCCGCCACGAGGGCGTCGCGCACCTCTCCGGCCTTGCGGCCCAAGGTGGGGGCGTGGACGATCAGGACCTTCTTGGTCTGCGGGTGCAGGACCGCCGGCAGGTGGCCGGTGAGGCCCCGACCGATCAGGACGTCGTACGGGGCGTCTCCCCCGACGTGGATGGTGGTGGTGTCGGTCGCGTCGGTCATGCGGTGCCTCTCTCGGAGTCGAGCCAGGTCTCGATGTCGTCGACGACGGTCGAGACGGGTCGGTTAGACGTGTCGAACACGGCGGACGCCAGTGCCCGGTAGACCGGATCGCGCTCGGCGGCGATGGCCCGCCAGGCCTCGATCCCGCCTCTCTGCAGCAGCGGCCGGGTGCTCCCGGCCAGCCTCGACTCGACGGCCTCCGCCGTCACGGTCAGCAGGACGACGGGCAACCCGGACAAGGAGGCGCGCGTGCGTTCGTCGAGGACGGCTCCCCCACCCAGCGACACCACCCCGTCGCCGGTCAGGGCCTCGACCACGGCCTCGTGTTCGAGTGCCCGGAAGTGGGCCTCGCCGTGACGGTCGAACAGGTCGGCGATGGGCCCGTGCCGCCGGACGACGAGACGGTCGCTGTCGACGAACGGGACGCCGAGACGACGGGAGAGCTTCTTGCCGATGCTCGTCTTGCCCGCCCCCATGGGCCCGATCAGGACGACCGGCCGCGCGACCGTCACTCGGCGGCGGACGCCGGCTGAGTCCGCAGGTTCTCGGGGATGGCGTCGAGGTAGCCCCGCAGGTTGCGCGCCGTCTCGCCCAGCGAGTCGCCGCCGAACTTCTCCAGGATCGAGTTCGCGAGGACGAGGGCGACCATCGACTCGGCGACGACGCCGGCGGCCGGGACCGCGCAGACGTCCGATCGCTGGTGGTGCGCCTTGCTCTCTTCGCCGCTCGTGACGTCGACGGTGGCCAGCGCCCGGGGCACGGTCGCGATGGGCTTCATGCCGGCACGCACGCGGAGGACCGTGCCGGTGCTCATGCCCCCCTCGGTGCCGCCGGCTCGGTCGGTGTCACGCGAGATGACCCCTCCCGTGCGGTGGAGCTCGTCGTGGGCGACGGAACCGCGCCTCCGGGTGGTCTCGAAGCCGTCGCCGACCTCGACTCCCTTGATCGCCTGGATGCCCATCAACGCGGCGGCCAGCTGCGAGTCGAGACGACGGTCCCACTGGACGTGCGAACCGAGCCCGGGCGGCACCCCGTAGGCGAGCACCTCGACGACGCCGCCCAGGGTGTCGCCGTCTTTCTTGGCGGCCTCGACCTCGTCGACCATGAGGGCGCTGGTCGCCTGGTCGAAGCAGCGCAACGGGTCGTCGTCGAGACGGTCCACGTCCGTCGGGACGGGCACCGGGCTGCCGTCGGGCACGCGCACGGGCCCGATCGACAGGGTGTGGCTGACGAGCTCGATGCCGAGCTCGGCGAGGAACGACCGGGCGACGGCTCCGAGCGCGACGCGCGCTGCCGTCTCGCGTGCGCTCGCCCGCTCGAGGATGGGACGGGCCTCGTCGAAGTCGTACTTCTGCATGCCGACGAGGTCGGCGTGGCCGGGACGGGGTCGGGTGAGGGGTGCGCTCCGCCCCCGGGAGGCCTCACTCACCTCGACGGGCTCGGGGTTCATCACCTCGACCCACTTCGGCCATTCGGTGTTGCCGATCCGCAGGGCCACGGGGCTGCCCATGGTCAAACCGTGACGGACGCCGCCCGAGATGTTGAGTTCGTCCTGCTCGAACTTCATGCGGGAACCGCGGCCGTAGCCCAGTTTGCGTCGGGCGAGGTCGGCACGGATCGCGTCGAGCGACACCGGCACGCCGGCCGGCAGCCCTTCGAGGACGGCGACGAGCTCGGGCCCGTGAGATTCTCCAGCGGTCAACCAACGAAGCATGGTGTCGATCTTCCCACAGAGAGAGGGGCCGACCGACCGTGTGACGGTCGATCGGCCCCTCGGGACCGGTGGGTCTGCCCAGGGGTCCCATGGGTCGGTCACTGGTACTCGGGGTGCTCCCGCATCCAGGCCTGCCACTGCTTGACCGCGGCCTGGTGCTCCGCGAACGTGGTCGAGAACGCCGTCTCGCCCGAGTCGAGATCGACCGTGACGAAGTAGAGCCAGGTCCCGTCGGCCGGCTTGAGGGCGGCGTTCAGGGCGAGATCACCGGGGTTCGAGATCGGCCCGACCGGCAGACCCTCGTGGACGTAGGTGTTGTAGGCGTTGTTCGCGTCACCGCGCTCTTCGTCGGTCGTCGTGACCCGGTGGGTGTTGCCGGTGCCGTAGGCCACCGTCGCGTCGGACTGGAGGAGCATGCCCTGGTCGAGACGGTTCTGGAAGACCCGCGCGACCTTCGGGTAGTCGTCGGCCAGACCGGCCTCTTTCTGGACGAGCGACGCGAAGACGATGGTGTTCTGGTAGTCGGCGGGCTGTGCGCCGGCGGACTGCAGGTGCTGGGTCATGGTCGTCACCATGTCCTGCAGGTAGTCGTGGGCGGTCTTGCCCGGGTCGAGTTCGTAGGTCGCCGGGAAGAGCCATCCCTCGAGGCTCGTGGCCTCGGCGGGCAGCCCGAACGTCGTGTAGTCCGCAGCGGCGGCCTGGACGTCGGCGATGGGGATCGACGTCGCGGTGGCCAGGAGTTCGTAGACGTCCGCCGCCACGGTCCCCTCGGGGATGACGACCTTGTTGGTGATGCGGTTGGCGCTGTCCTGCAGTGCATCGAGGGCCGACTGGGCGCTCATCTGCTGCTGCAGGGTGTAGGTGCCCGGTTGGAAGGTCATCGACGGGTTGGACAGGAGGAGCGAGTAGGCCGACTCGTAGCTCTGCGTGACGCCCGCGTCCGCGAGGTTCTGCGCGATGTCGGAGCCGACCTGACCCGAGACGATGGCGAACTCGACGGGCGTGCCGTTCCCGCTGCCGGCGTAGTCGGCTGGTTCGTCGTCACCCGTGAACTTGGCGATCAGGGGCTGCACCTGCCCCCAGGCGGCGGCGACGCCGGCGGTTCCGCCGGCCAGGACGAGCACGAGGATGGACGCGAGGACGATCGGGCCCTTCTTGGAACGCCGTTCACGCGGTTCGCGCGTCGTGCGTCCGCGGGTGCGGTCACCCCCACCGTCGGAGGGGGGAACGACGCCGGGTTCGGTCTGTCGCTCGCGCTCACGCTGTTCGCGGCGGGACAGGGCGGGGGCGTCGACGTGGGTGGTGCGGCGGAGGGGTGCACCGTCGGCGTCGCCCGGTCGACCGTCACCCGGATCACCCCGTCGTCGTCCGGAGGTGTCGGCAGGGCGGTCGTTCTGGGGTTGGGACGCGAAGATGTCGTCCCAGTCGGGTTCGTCGGCCACGAATCACTGTCTCTCGTCGGTGGCGGGCGCGGCACCGTCGCCGCTCGCCTCTCGGGTCACGTCGACCATCCGCCCGGGCGGTCGACCGCTCGAGCGCTCGAGGTCGAGCGCGTGCTGGACGATGATAACAGCGGCCACTTGGTCGATGACGGACCGCTGGCTCCTGCCCTTCCGGCCCGATGCTCGGAGGGCGCCCTGGGCGCTCACGGTCGACAGGCGCTCGTCGACGAGGCGCACGGGCACGGCCACGGCCCGGGCGACGGCCGCGGCGAAGTCCCGCGCGTCCTGGGTGGAGGCCGTGTCGCGACCCGAGAGGGCGATGGGCAGCCCGACGATCACCTCGAGCGCGTCGAGTCCGGCGACCAGGTCGCGGACGGCACCGATGTCGGCCACGCCGTCGGCCGAACGCGCCAGCGTCTCGACCGGGGTGGCGAGCAGACCGTCGGGATCGGTGCGGGCGACACCGACCCGGGCCTTGCCCACGTCGATGCCGATCCGGACTCCGCGCCGCACGAGCGTCCTCAGGACCCGAGCTCGGCGACGATGCCGGCCAGCGCGGTGGGGATGGCCGAGACGTCGGATCCGCCGCCCTGGGCGAGGTCGTCCTTGCCGCCGCCCCCGCCACCGAGAGCCGCGGCGGCGCCCTTGGCGAGACGGCCGGCCTTGACGCCGGCCTGACGCGCGCCGTCCGTGGTGGCCACGATCACGGCGGGCTTGCCCGCGACGTCGGCTGCCAGGGCGACGACCGAGGCGCTGGACGCGCCCAGGCGTTCGCGGACCGACAGGGCGAGCGACCGCAGGTCGTCGGTCGAAGCGAGCGACCCGACCGATTCGGCGACGACCGTGAGGTCGCCGATCCGACTCGCCGTCTCGGCCAGCGCCGGGACGCGGGTGGCGAGGCGGGCGGACTCGAACTCGGCGATCTTCTTCTCTGCCGTCCGGAGGCTCGTGACCAGGTCGCCGATGCGGTCGGCCAGCTGATCACGGGGAGTCTTGAGCGACGAGGTCAGTTGGGACACGAGAGCCCGCTCGGCGGCGAAGTCACGGAATGCGTCCATGCCGACGAGGGACTCGACGCGGCGGTTGGTCGACCCCACCGAGCTCTCGCTGACGAGGTTGATGAGGCCGACCTGCGAGCTGGTCGAGACGTGGGTGCCCGCGCAGAGCTCGCGCGACCAGGGACCACCGATGTCGACCATGCGGACCGTCTCGCCGTACTTCTCACCGAACAGCGCCATGGCGCCCAGCGCGCGGGCGTCGTCGAGGGGCATCTCGCGGGTGACGACCTGCAGGTCGTCGCGGATGGCGTTGTTCGCGATCTCCTCGATCTCGGAGCGTGTCTGCGGGCTCAGCGCCTGGTTCCAGTTGAAGTCGAGCCGCATGTATCCGGCCTTGTTGTACGACCCCGCCTGGTGCGCCTCCGGGCCGAGCACCTCCCGGAGGGCGGCGTGGATCAGGTGCGTCGCCGAATGCGCCTGCGTCGCGCCGCGGCGGTAGGCCGGGTCGACCACGCTGGTCGCCGTGTCGCCGACCCCCACCTCGCCGGACGTCACCTGGACGCGGTGGCTGATCAGCCCCTTGACGGGCTTCTGCACGTCGAGGACCTCGAGGTCGAAGCCCACGCCGACGATGCGGCCCGAGTCGGCTTCTTGACCGCCGGACTCGGCGTACAGAGAGGTCTCGGCGAGGATCACCTCGGCGATGTCACCCGCCACTGCCCGGTCGACGTCGGCCCCGTCGACGATCAGGCCCAGCACGCGCGTCTCGGTGTCGAGCTCGTCGTAGCCGGTGAAGACCGTCTCGCCCTGGGCCCGGAACGCGCTGTAGACGCTCAGGTCGGCCAGGGCCACCTTCCGGGACTTGGCATCGGCCTTCGCCCGGGCACGCTGCTCGGACATGAGTCGGTCGAATGCCTCGCGATCGACCGTCAGACCGCTCTCTTCCGCGATCTCGAGCGTCAGGTCGATGGGGAACCCGAAGGTGTCGTGCAGGAGGAACGCCGTGTCGCCCTGCAGCTGCGGGGTCGTGCCCGCCGAGGCACGCTGCTTCGTGTCGTCGACGGCGATGTCGAGGATGTTCGTCCCGGCGGCCAGGGTGCGGAGGAAGGTCTCCTCCTCGGCGTAGGCCAGGCGCGAGATGCGCTCGTAGTCGGTCTCGACCTCGGGGTAGGCGGCCTTCATCGCGTCGCGGGACTCGGGGAAGAGCGAGGGGAACGTGGGGCCGTCGACGCCGAGCAAGCGCATCGACCGGACCGTGCGGCGCAGGAGGCGGCGGAGGATGTAGCCCCGACCCTCGTTGGACGGGCGGACCCCGTCGGACATCAACATGAGCGAACTGCGGACGTGGTCGGCGATGACCCGCATCCGCACGTCGTCGTCGTGGACGGCTCCGTATCGCCGTCCCGACAGCTCGGCGGCCTTGTCGAGGACGGGGCGCACCTGGTCGATCTCGTACATGTTGTCGACGCCCTGCTTGAGGAACGCCACGCGCTCGAGACCCATGCCGGTGTCGATGTTCTTGTTCGGCAGCTCGCGGACGATGTCGAAGTCGACCTTCGAGCGCACGTTCTCGATCTGGTACTGCATGAACACGAGGTTCCAGATCTCGACGTAACGGTCGTCGTCCGTCGCCGGGCCACCGTCGGCACCGTAGGCGGGACCACGGTCGAAGAAGATCTCCGAGCACGGACCTGCGGGCCCCGGCTGGCCGGTGTGCCAGTAGTTGGAGTCCTTGCCGAGTCGCTGGATGCGCTCGTCGGGCAGACCGGCGACCTTCTTCCAGAGGGCGATGGCCTCGTCGTCCTCTTCGTACACCGTCACCCAGAGGTCGTCGGGCGAGAACGCGAGTCCTCCGTCGGCCTCGCTCGAGGTCAGGAGCTCCCAGGCGTAACCGATCGCCTCTTCCTTGAAGTAGTCGCCGAACGAGAAGTTGCCGTTCATCTGGAAGAACGTGCCGTGCCGCGGCGTCTTGCCGACCTCTTCGATGTCGTTGGTGCGGATGCACTTCTGGACGCTGGTGGCACGCGGGTACGGCGTCGGGACGAGCCCCGTGAGGTACGGGATGAACGGGACCATGCCCGCGACCGTGAAGAGCAGGCTGGGATCGTCGCTGACCAGGGACGCGGACGGGACGACGGTGTGGCCCCGATCGCCGAAGTAGTCGAGCCAACGGCGGCGGATTTCGGCGGTCTGCATGGTTCTCCCGAGGGTGGGTTGGTCGTGTGTCAGGACGAGGAGGCGCGGCGGCGCACTCAGGACTCGTCGCGGTCGGAACGCAGTTCGGCTTCGCGGGCCTTGTAACCGTCGACCACGGCGGCACGGAACGACTTCACGTTGCCGTCGAGGTCGCCGAAGAACTGCTGACCCCGAGATGTCTTGTTGAACTGGTGGGCGACGGCGAAGCCGCCGACGACACCGACGGCGAGCAGGAACAGGCTCTTCACGGGGACTCCTCTTGGGGCTGGTGCCGCGACGTGCGAGCGCGACGACTCGACAGCTTACCCGGCCCCGGGAACGCGAAAGGAGCGGGCCACGACCGTGGCCCGCTCCTGACGGGGTGACGAGTTCTAGCGCGCGGCGTAGTACTCGACGACGAGCTGGACCTCGCAGGTCACCGGGACCTCGACGCGCTTCGGGCGACGCACGAGGCGGGCCTGCAGCTTGTCGATCTCGACCTCGAGGTAACCGGGCACCTTGGGCAGCAGGTCGACGTGACCGCCGGCCGCGGCGACCTGGAAGGGCTCGGTCTTCTCGCTGCGCTCCTTGACGTGGATCATCTGACCCGGCTTGACGCGGAACGACGGGCGGTCGACGAGCTTGCCGTCCACCAGGATGTGGCGGTGGACGACCATCTGACGGGCCTGGGCCGTCGTGCGGGCGAAGCCGGCACGGAGGACGAGGGCGTCGAGACGGGTCTCGAGGAGCTCGACCAGGTTCTCACCGGTCAGGCCCGAAGCCTTGCGAGCCTCGTTGAAGACGATCTTGAGCTGGGCCTCGCGGATGCCGTACTGGGCGCGCAGGCGCTGCTTCTCACGCAGACGGACGGCGTAGTCGCTGTCGGTCTTGCGCTTGGTGCGGCCGTGCTCGCCGGGAGCGTAGGGGCGCTTCTCGAGGTAACGAGCAGCCTTCGGGGTCAGGGCGATGCCGAGGGCACGCGAGAGACGGGTCTTGCTGCGGGTACGTGACTTGGTGGACACTTGTTCCTTTTTCTTGTCGATGGTTCGTCAGGGACCGCCCCAGCGCGCGAGCGCCGGGCGGCGTAACAAGAGGGGTGAGTGCCGCGGTGGCGACCGGCTACAGGTCGTCGCACCTTGATCGGGTCGTCGTCAGCAGCCGCGCGTCGACGCCCGAGAACAGGCAACCCCCCGAGCATACAGGAGCCCGGGCGCCGATGCGAGCAGCCAGCGATCGTGGCGTCAGTGCCCCCGGGTGATCCGGCGCAGCTTCTCGAGACGGGCCGCCACGTCGCGTTCGTTGCCGTTGGCGGTGGGATCGTAGTACTCGTGGCCGACGAGTTCGTCGGGGAGGTACTGCTGCTCGACCACCCCGAACTCGGAGTCGTGGGCGTAGCGGTAGCCCTTCCCGTGGCCGAGGCGTCGGGCCCCGGGGTAATGGGCGTCGCGCAGGTGCTTGGGCACGCGGCCCGCCTTGCCGGCCCGGACGTCCGCGATCGCGGCGTCGAGGGCGGAGTAGGACCGGTTCGACTTGGGTGCGGTCGCCAGGTAGACGACGGCCTCGGCCATCGGGATGCGTCCCTCGGGCATGCCGATCATCTGCACGGCGGTCGCGGCCGAGACCGCGACGGTGAGTGCGTTCGGATCGGCCATGCCGATGTCTTCACCGGCCGACACGATGATCCGACGGCAGATGAAGCGGGGGTCCTCACCCGCCTCGATCATGCGGGCGAGGTAATGGAGCGACGCGTCGACGTCGGACCCCCGGATGGACTTGATGAAGGCGCTGATGACGTCGTAGTGCTCGTCGCCGTTGCGGTCGTACCGCAGCAACGCCCGGTCGACCGACTGGGCGACGATCTCCGACGTGATCGTCGGACGGTCGTCGTCGGGATCGTTCTCGTCGTACTCGGCGTCGGGGTCGAAGTCGGCGTCGGACGCGTCGTCGGCCGAGGCCGTCGGCACCGCGTCGGCCTCGAGCTTCGTGGCCCACGCCGACTGGGCGGACGCCTCGAGGGCCGTGAGCGCACGTCGGGCGTCACCGGAGGCCAGTCGGACGATGGTGGCCAGGGCTTCGTCGTCGAGGCGCACGGATCCGTCGAGACCGCGGGGGTCGCCGACCGCCCGCTGAACCAACTGGGCCAGGTCGTCGTCGCTGAGCTGTTCGAGCGTCAGCAGGAGCGAACGGGACAGCAGAGGCGTGATGACCGAGAAGGACGGGTTCTCGGTGGTGGCGGCGATGAGGATGACCCAGCCGTTCTCGACGCCGGGCAGCAGGGCGTCCTGCTGCGCCTTGGTGAAGCGATGGATCTCGTCGAGGAAGAGCACGGTCGTCGTGCCGTAGAGGTCCCGGTTCGACAGGGCCTTCTCCATCACCTGTCGGACGTCCTTGACTCCCGCGGTCACGGCTGACAGCTCGATGAACTGTCGGCCGGAGCTGCGGGCGATGGCCTGGGCGAGGGTGGTCTTCCCCGTACCCGGCGGACCCCAGAGGATGACGGAGACGGCCCCCTGGTCGGCACCCGTGTCGGACGCCAGGGTGACCAGAGGCGAGCCGGGCCGCAAGAGGTGCCGTTGACCGGCGACCTCGTCGAGGGTGGTGGGACGCATGCGGACCGCGAGAGGGGTCGAGCTCTGCGGGAGCGGGCTCATGGTGACCCATGCTAGACCGGCCCTCCGATACAGTGCAGGCTGGACATCACCGAGCTGGAGGACCCGTGGCACCGAGCAAGAACCCGGACCGTGAGAGCCGGGACCGGCTCCGCAGGTACACCGCTCGTCAGCAGGTGCACGCGACGCAGGTCGCCCGACGCCGTCGGGACAACGTCCTCGCCGTGACCGCCGTCGTGGTCGTGGTCGGAGTCGCGGCCGTGTCCCAGGTGTTCTGGTCGACCAGCGGTCCCGGTGCCCCCGCGGCCGCTCCGTCTGACGCGCCCAGCGCCTCCTCGACGCCCGCCGCCGGCGAGAACGTCGGGGACGTGCCCAGCGAGGCGATCGCCGACGGCCGCTCCTGGACGGGCGGCCTCACGCTCAACGACGGCGTCGAGCTCGGGATCGAACTGGACGGGGCGAAGGCCCCGCAGGCGTCGAGCGTCGTCATCGACCTCATCCAGAAGGGCTTCTACACGGGGACGACCTGCCACCGCATGAGCGACGCCGCGACGGCGAAGTTCATCCAGTGCGGGTCCGCCAACGGCGACGGGACGGGCGACGCCGGTTTCACCTTCGGCCCACTCGAGAACGTCCCGTCGGACGGCGTGTACCCGACGGGGACGATCGCCATGGCTCGGAGCACCGACCCGTACTCGCAGTCGACGCAGTTCTTCATCACCTACGGCGACACCACCCTCGACGGCTCGACGGGTGGTTACGCCGTGGTCGGACGCGTCACGAGCGGACTCGACCAGCTCGAGGCGCAGATCACGGACGCGGGCCTGGCTCCCGGTACGAGCGAGACCGACGGCGCTCCCGTCGTGCCGACGACGATCACGGGCGCGACCATCGAGTAGTCCGCCGCGGTCCGCTGTGCAATAGGCTGAGCACCCATCGTGGTGGCCTGTCCTGGTCCCGCGACGAGCACGTTCAGCAAGGGATAAAAGTGGCTACTGACGATCAGGCACCCTGGGGCCGCGTCGCCGACGACGGCACGGTCTACGTCCGCGAGGGCGACGGCGAACGCGCCGTGGGGCAGTACCCCGACGCGACGCCCGCCGAGGCTCTCGCGTACTACGAACGTAAGTTCATCGAACTCGCCGGGCAGGTGACGTTGCTCGAGCAGCGCATCAAGCGCGGCGCATCGGCGGGCGACGTCGTCAAGACGGTCACCCACCTGCGCGAGCAGCTCGTCGAACCGAGCGCGGTCGGGGATCTCGAGGCCCTGCGCCTTCGGGTGTCGGCACTCGACTCCACGGTCGACGAGCTGACGCAACAGCAGAGCGCCGAGGCACAGAAGGCCCTCACCGAAGCGGTCGCCTACCGCACCGCTCTCGTCACGGAGGCCGAGGCCCTGGCGGCCCAGGACCCCGCCCGCGTCCAGTGGAAGCAGGTCACGGCCACCCTCGACGACATCTTCGCCCGGTGGCAGAAGCATCAACAGGACGGTCCTCGCATCCCGAAGGGCGAGGGCAACGACCTCTGGAAACGATTCCGTGCTGCGCGCACCACCATCGACCAGCACCGCAAGGCCTTCTACGCCGAACTCGACGCGACCCACCGTGACGCTCGTCAGCGCAAGCAAGCCCTCGTCGAATCGGCCGAGGCCCTGGCGCCGAAGGGTGTCGACGGCATCTCGGCCTACCGGGGGCTGCTCGACGACTGGAAGCGCGCCGGCCGCGCCGGGAAGAAGTACGACGACGCCCTCTGGTCGAAGTTCAAGCGTGCAGGCGACGTCCTCTACGCAGCCAAGTCCGAGGTCGTCGCGCAGGACACCGCCGAGTACGAGGGCAACCTCGAACAGAAACTCGAGCTGCTCACCGAGGCCGAGAAGATCCTGACGGTCACGGACCGGGTCCCGGCGCGCGAGGCCCTCACCTCGATCCAGCTGCGATGGGACGAGATCGGTCGCGTTCCTCGCGAGCAGGTCCGGGTGGTCGAGGATCGCCTCCGCAAGGTCGAGTCCCACGTGCGTCAGCTCGACGAGCAGTTCTGGGAGAAGAACAACCCCGAACGCCAGGCACGGTCCCAGGGGCTCGCGAGCCAACTGCACGACGCCATCAGCAAGCTCGAGGACGAACTCGCGACGGCCGAGGCCAGCGGCGACGCTCGTCGTGTCAGAGAGGCTCGTGAAGCTCTGGACGCCCGGAAGGTCTGGCTCGACGCCCTGGGCTGACCGTCAGGGGCCGACCGCCCACCGACGTCGCGAACCGTCCGATTCTCCACAGGGAGGGCCGGGCGGTTCGTCGTCGTCGGCAGGGTCGGCCAGGCTGGGTGCATGCCTGCTCGTCTCCCCCTGGTCCTGACCCACGACGACCTGCCCGAACCCGAACTGCGTGCGGCTGCACTGGACGGGCAGGTCTACGCGGTCGGTGGCTCGTGGCGCAGCGTCGCCGAGATCGACGACGCCGGGGGCCGGGCGATCGCGATCGGGATCGCCCTCGGTGCCGGAGTCGTCGCGGCCGAACGGAGTGCCGCCTGGGTCTGGGGTGCCCGAGGCCCGGCACCACTCCCCCACTCTGGTCTGGTGGTGTCGCCGGCGCGGGTGAAGCATCGTGGTCGGGGTTCGATCGTCCGACAGGTCGTCATCGACGAGGGCGAGATCGTCACCGTCCATGGTGTGGCCGTCACCACACCGGCCCGGACCGTCGTCGACCTCGCTCGCTGTGAGGGCTGGGCGTCTGAGGACGAGACGGCCGCCCGGGACGTCGCCTCCCAGCAGGCCGTGACGTACGCCGACGCGATCGCCGTCCTCGATCGACGTGGACGGCTCCCCCATCGAACGCGAACCGTGGAGCGACTCGGTCGAGTCTGTCCAGCCGGCGCCGACGCGGCCCTCGTCGACGACGAGGTGCGACGAGACGCAGGCCCACCCGGTCCGTCGGAGGAGGCAGCGTCTCAGCCGGCGCTGACCCGGTAGACGTCGTACACGGCGTCGATGCGTCGGACCGCGTTCAGGACGCGATCGAGGTGGGTGGTGTCACCCATCTCGAACACGAAGCGGCTGAGGGCCAGGCGTTCGTCAGAGGTCGAGACGCTCGCCGACAGGATGTTGACGTGGTGCTCGCTCAGGACCCGGGTGACGTCCGACAGCAATCCGCTGCGATCGAGGGCCTCGATCTGGATCTGCACCATGAACACGCTCTTGGACGACGGAGCCCACTCGACCTCGATCATCCGCTCGGGCTCTTTCAACAGACCCTGGACGTTGTGGCAGTTCGCCTGGTGGACGCTGACGCCCTGGCCGCGGGTCACGAATCCGACGATCTGGTCGCCCGGCACGGGCGTGCAGCACTTGGCGAGTTTCACCAGGATGTCCGGGGCTCCTCGGACCAGCACGCCCGAGTCGCTGTTGCGCAACGGCCGTGCTCGACCTTGGCTGGGGAACTCGAACTCGCCTTCGTCGACCTCGGTCTGCGTGTGGACCGCGGCGAGGATCTTCTCGATGACGGACTGGGTCGAGATGTGGCCCTCGCCGACGGCCGCGTAGAGACTCGACACGTCGTCGTACCGCATGGTGGCGGCGACTTCGGCGATGCTGTCCTGGGTCATCAGCTTCTGGAGCGGCAGGTTCTGCTTCCGCATGGCACGGGCGATGGCGTCCTTGCCCTGCTCCATGGCCTCGTCGCGGCGTTCTTTCGTGAACCACTGCCTGATCTTGTTCCGGGCGCGGGGGCTCTTGACGAAGGCGAGCCAGTCCTGGCTCGGCCCCGAGTCGGGATTCTTCGAGGTGAAGACCTCGACGACGTCGCCACTCGACAGGACGCTCTCGAGGGGCACGAGGCGACCGTTGACCTTGGCGCCCATCGTGCGGTGTCCGACCTCGGTGTGCACGGCGTAGGCGAAGTCGACCGGGGTCGCTCCCGACGGCAGGCCGATGACCTTGCCCTGAGGCGTGAAGACGTAGACCTCCTTCGCGCCGATCTCGAAACGGAGGCTGTCCAGGAACTCACTGGGGTCCGCCGTCTCGGCCTGCCAGTCCGAGATGTGGGCGAGCCAGGCCATGTCCGTCTCGGTCTTCGCTCCGCCCTGGTCGTCGCGCCCGCCGTTCATGCGCTGCTTGTACTTCCAGTGGGCGGCCACGCCGAACTCGGCCCGCTGGTGCATCTCGTGCGTGCGGATCTGGATCTCGACGGGTCGCCCCTTGGGACCGATCACGGTCGTGTGCAGCGACTGGTAAAGGTTGAACTTCGGCGTGGCGATGTAGTCCTTGAAGCGGCCGGGGATCGGGTTCCAGCGGGCGTGGATCGATCCCAACACGGCGTAGCAGTCGCGGAGCGAGTTGACGAGGATGCGGATGCCGACGAGGTCGTAGATCTCGTCGAACTCCCGACCCCGGACGATCATCTTCTGGTAGATCGAGTAGTACTGCTTGGGTCGACCCATGACGTCGCCGCGGATCTTCGTCGACTTGAGGTCGGACTTGACGGCGTTGATGACGTTCTGCACGAACTGCTCGCGTTGCGGCGTGCGCTGTTTGACCAGGTTGTCGATCTCGACGTAGAGCTTGGGGTGGAGCACCGCGAACGAGAGGTCCTCGAGCTCCCATTTGATGGTCTGGATGCCGAGCCGGTGCGCCAGGGGGGCGTAGATCTCGAGGGTCTCGGTGGCCTTGCGGTTCGCTGACGCCGACTCGACGAAACCCCAGGTCCGGGCGTTGTGCAGCCGGTCGGCGAGCTTGATGACGAGGACCCGGATGTCTTTCGACATGGCCACGACCATCTTCCGGACGGTCTCGGCCTGAGCGCTGTCGCCGTACTTCAGCTTGTCGAGTTTGGTGACCCCGTCGACGAGCATCGCGATCTCGTCCCCGAAGTCGCGCTGGAGCATCGCCAGCGTGTAGTCGGTGTCCTCGACGGTGTCGTGCAGCAGTGCAGCCGCGACGGTCTTGGCGCCGATGCCCAGGTCGGCGAGGATCTGCGCCACCGCGACGGGATGGGTGATGTACGGTTCGCCGCTCTTGCGCAGTTGCCCCGTGTGCGCCTTCTCGGCCACCGAGTAGGCCCGCTCGATGATGACGATGTCGGCCTTGGGATGGTGCATGCGCACGGTCTTGATCAAGCGGTCGACGGCGCCCGCCGGTTGGCTGCGCGAGAAGAGTCGAGGCAGGAGCGTCCGCAACGAGGCCGTGTTCTGACCGCCGGGCGTCTCGGGCGGTGCGGAGTTGTTCCGTGTGGTGATCTCGGTCACGGCTGCACCTCGTTCTCTCGGGTCGGAGCGCCACCGCCGGCCGTCGTGGTCGGACGTGGACTCCGTGGGGTCAAGGGTACCCGTCGGCCGTCAGTCGACCGACGCCCCGGGGTGGCCGTCGTCTGCAACGACCGTGCCCCCCGCGTCCCGCCAGGCGAGCATCCCACCGACGACGTTGCGGGCGTCCACGCCGATGCCTCGGAGGGCGTCCGTTGCGCGAGCCGACCGCATGCCGGAGTGGCAGACGACGAGGACGGGGCGGTCGGTGGGGACCTCCCCGACCCGTTCGTTCAGCTCGGACAGTGGGATGGACGTCGCGCCGGGCGCATGACCTTCATCCCATTCGTGCGGTTCTCGGACGTCGAGCACGTAGGTGCCGTCGGACAGGGCGTCGATGGCGGCGTCGGCCCCGATCTCGGGTCGACGGTGGTCGCCGATCATGCGCCCACCGTCTCGTCGACGGTGAGGGGCTCGGTCTTCTGTGCCTCGAGCTTGCGGGCATCGCGTTTCGCGATGTCTGGCTCACGGAGGCGGAGCGTGGCGTAGAGCGGTGAGGCGATGAAGATCGTCGAGTAGGTACCGACCAGGATGCCGATGAAGAGCGCCAGGGAGATGTCTCGGAGGGTGCCCGCCCCCAGGACGAATGCCCCGATGAAGAGGATCGCCGCGACGGGGAGGAGCGCCACGACGGACGTGTTGATCGACCGGACCAACGTCTGGTTGACGGCCAGGTTCACGGACTGTCCGAACGTGCGTCGTGAGCCCTCGCCGTCGTCGGCGGTGTTCTCGCGGATCTTGTCGAACACCACCACGGTGTCGTAGAGCGAGTAGCCGAGGATCGTCAGGAAGCCGATGACCGCTGCCGGGGTGACCTCGAAGCCGACGATGCCGTAGATGCCCGCGGTCAGCACGAGGTCGTGCAGCAGGGCTGCCATGGCGGCCAACGACATCTTCCAGGTTCGGAAGTACAGCGTCATGCCGATCGCGGCGAGGATCAGGAAGATCACGAGACCCTTGATGGCCTGGCTCGTGATGTCGGCACCCCATGAGGCACCGATGAAGGACGAGGTCACTCGATCGTCGGGGACGTCGTACGCGGTGGCCAACGCCGCCGCCACGTCGTTCGTCTGAGCGGCTTCCAGCTGCGAGGTCTGCACGCGGATCGTGTCGGTGCCGACCTGGGTGACCCGCGGGTTCGAACCGGGTACGACCTCGTCGACGGTCGTCGTGGCGACGTCCTGGTCGAGTTCGGCCGGCTGGGCGACCTGGAACTCCGACCCGCCCGTGAACTCGATGCCGAAGTGGAAGCCGCCGCGGAGGAACGGGACGGTGACCGAGATGAGGATGACCAGGGCGGCGATCCAGTACCAGCGGCGGCGGTGACCCACGATGTCGTACGACCGGGCACCCGTGTAGAGGTCGTTGCCGAATTTCGAGAAACTGGCCATCAGGAGTCCTTCTTCCCTTCACCGGCGGTCGACGAGTCGACGCGCTCGGTGTTCTTCTCGGCGGCTTTGCGCTCGGCGATGGTCTGACGCTTGACGGCCTCGCGACCGCCCGCTTGCTTGCGGCCGACGACGGCCGGGGTTCGGAACTGTGCCCGCCCCCGGTAGACGGCGCCGAGGGCGCGTGGGTTGAGCCCGCTGAACGAGTGGCCTTCGCCGAAGAACCGCGTCCGGGCGATGAGCTGGAGCATGGGGTGGGTGAACAGCGAGACCACGATCAGGTCGATCACCGTGGTGATGCCCAAGGTGAGCGCGAAGCCCTTGACGTTGCCGACCGCGAGGATGAAGAGCGTGATGGCCGCCAGGAAGTTCACCGTGTCGGACGCGATGATCGTGCGGATGGCGCGCTTCCAGCCCGATTCGACGGCGCTCTCGAGGATGCGACCGTCGCGGAGTTCGTCCCGGATGCGTTCGAAGTAGACGATGAAGGAGTCGGCCGTGATGCCGATGGCCACGATCAGACCGGTCACCCCCGCCAGCGAGAGGCGGTAGCCCTCTCGCCAGGACAGGATGGCGATCACGAGGTAGGTGAGCACGGCGGCGATGACCAGCGACAGGACGGTCACGAAGGCGAGGGCCCGGTACTGGATCAGCGAGTAGATGACCACCAGGATCAGGCCGATGAGGCCGGCGATCAGACCGCTGATCAGCTGGGTCTGTCCGAGGGTCGCGGTGATCGTCTCGTTGCTCTGGACCGAGAAGCTGAGCGGGAGGGCACCGAACTTCAGCTGGTCGGCGAGGGTCTTCGAGGAGTCCTGCGTGAACTGGCCCGTGATCTGGGCCCGGCCGTCGGTGATGGCGGCGTTCGCGGACGGCGCCGTGATGACCTGGTTGTCGAGGGTCACGGCGAACTGGTTCTGCGGCGCCTGCAACGAGACGAGGCGCGAGGTGACCTGGGAGAACCGGTCGGTGCCCTGGCCGTTGAACTCGAGGTTCACGGCCCAGGTGTTCGTCGAGTTGCCCTGCGAGTCGGCGGCGAGGCCGTTCGTGGCGTCGCTGATGTCGGAACCCTGCACCTCGACCGGGCCGAGGATGTACTTGGCCGTGCCGTCGGTGGAGCAGGTGACCAGTGGCTCGTCGTCACGGGCCGTGGCCAGGTCGTTCTCGGCCGCGCAGTCGTAGTTCTGGTAGAGGTCGGCGAGTTGGGGGGTGATCCACGCCAGGTCGGACGCGTTCGTCGGGGACGCGGTCGGCGTGCTCTCGAGCTCGGGGTTGGGGGTGTAGGGCGTGGCGCTCGGGCTGGCAGTGGCGCCGTCGCCTTCTCCGCCGACCGCGGCGTTCGAGACCGCCTCGGTGTAGAGCACGGGGCGGAAGGTCAGCTTGGCCGACGCCTCGATGCGTTCGAGGGTCGCGTTGTCGGGTCGTCCGGGGATGGACACGACGATGTTCTGCGTGCCCTGCTTGGTGATCTCGGATTCCGAGACGCCGGCCGAGTCGATGCGCTGCCGGATGATCGTGACCGCCTGGTCCAGCTGCTCCGACGACACCGTCTCGCCGCTCTGGAGCTGGGCCGCCAGGGTGATCTGCGTGCCGCCCTGCAGGTCGAGGGCCAGTTCGGGCACCCAACTCGCTCCGTTCCACCACCCGTCACGACCGGAGTCGTTCAGGAACGTGGCCGTGCCGTTCAGGGCCGTGAGGCCGGCGATGATGACCAACAACCAGGTCAGGGATCGTATTGCTTTCTTCACCGGCGTCGAGCGTGCCACGGAGGAACTCTGCTTTCTCATGGGAGCGCGCGCTCACGTGGAGCGCGCGCCGTGGATCGGACCCGGCCGCGCCAGGCGGCCGAGGCGGTCGTCGGGTCAGGCCTTGGTGTCGGAGTCCTTGGCGACCGTCGAGTCGACCGGGGCGGACGTGGCGCGTTCACCGAACTCGGGAGCGTCGTCGATGACGCGGTCGTGCTCGGTGGAGCCGTCGGCCAGCGAGTCGGCGTCGTCGGCGACGGGCTCGTCGATGACCGGTTCGACGACGCGACCCAGGGTCTGACGGTGGACCTTGAGGACGGTGCCGGGCGAGACCTCGACCTCGGCGACGTTGTTCTCGTCGTCGATGGAGACGACGGTGCCGTAGACGCCGAACGAGAGCATGACCTCGACGCCGGGGACGAGCTTGTTCTGCAGTTCGGCCTGCTGACGGTCGCGCTTCTTCTTGTTGCGGAACATGAAGACGACGAGGACCACCAGGAGGAGGACCATGATGAGGGTTGCGGGATCCATGCGGAACTCCCTTTCGCTGTTGGGGGTGTGGGCCGAGCGGGACTCGCTTCAGCGAGCGAAGGCCTCGGACCTGCAGGAATTATAGGTCATCGCCGAAGAGCGCCCCTGAGGCGTGCGCCAGACCGAAGTGCCGCCAGGCCTCGGGAGTGGCGATGCGTCCCCGCGGCGTGCGGGTGAGCAGGCCCACCCGGACGAGGAACGGCTCGACGACCGACTCGATCGTGTCGGCCTCTTCTCCCACCGAGACCGCAAGGGTGTTGAGGCCGACGGGTCCGCCGCCGAACCGGGTCAGCACCGTGCGGACGACCTCACGGTCGAGCCGGTCGAGCCCCAGCGAATCGACGTCGTAGAGATCGAGCGCTTCGCGCACGGTCGTCAGGTCGGCATCCCGCCCGTGGACGAGCGCGTAGTCGCGGACGCGTCGGAGCAGGCGGTTCGCGATGCGAGGCGTGCCCCGGCACCGTCCGGCGATCTCGGCCAGGGCGGCACCGTCGATGACGATGCCGAGGAGGGACGCCGCCCGGCGGAGGACCTCGGTCAGCTCGGCCTCGTCGTAGAACTCGAGGTGCGCCGTGAAGCCGAACCTGTCGCGCAGGGGGTTGGGCAGCAGTCCGCTGCGGGTGGTCGCACCGACGAGCGTGAAGGGCGACAACTCGAGGGGGATGCTGGTCGCTCCTGCCCCCTTGCCCACCATGATGTCGATCCGGTAGTCCTCCATCGCGAGGTACAGCATCTCTTCGGCCGGCCGTGCCATGCGATGGATCTCGTCGATGAAGAGCACCTCCCCCGGCACGAGCGCGGAGAGGACCGCGGCCAGGTCGCCCGCGTGCTGGATCGCGGGACCCGACGACATCCGCAACGGCCGAGCCCCTTCGTGGGCCACGATCATGGCCAGGGTCGTCTTGCCGAGCCCGGGCGGTCCGGCGAGCAGGATGTGGTCGGGGGTGCGGCCCTGCATCGTCGCGGCCTTGAGCAGCAGCTCGAGCTGGCCCCGCACCTTGGACTGCCCGACGAACTCGCCGAGCGAGGTGGGCCGCAGCGCCCCTTCGAAGGCCAGCTCGGCCTCGGACTCGAGCGTGGGACGGGTCAGGTCGTCGTCGCTCACGCTCGGGCCCCGGTGGACTTCTGCGGACCGAGGTGACCGAGTGCGGCACGCAGCAACTGCGGCACGGCCACCGCGACGGCGTCGCCACGATCCGCCACGACGGCGTCGATGGCGGCCTGCGCCTCACGGTCGGACCACCCGAGCCCGACCAACGCGACGAGCACGTCGGCAGCCGTCGTCGACGCCGCCGTGACGGTCGGCGCGGTCGGTGCCACGTCGAGCTTGCCGGTGAGCGAGAGGACGATGAGCTTGGCCGTCTTCGGCCCGATGCCCGAGACGCGTCGGAACGCGGCGTCGTCGTCGTCGGCGACGGCGGTGGCGACCTGATGGGGCGTGAGCGTCGACAGCACGCCCTGGGCCGACTTCGGGCCGACGCCGGTGACGCTGCGGAGCAGGTCGAAGACCTCGAGTTCTTCGCGGTCGGCGAAGCCGAAGAGCGAGAGGTCGTCTTCTCGGACGATCAACGCCGTGTGGACGAGCGCCTGCTCGCCGACGCGGACCGTCAGTGCGAGCTGTGGGGTGACCGAGACGCGAAGGCCCACGCCGCCGACCTCGACCACGACCGATGTGCCGGACGCGGACAGGACGGTACCGCGGACACTGGAGATCATGCCCCCAGCCTAGGAGTGCGCACCGACTTCTCGGCGTCGCGCCACGCTCGCTGGGCCGGCGTGAGGGAACCCGAGGAGGCGCGGGCAGCGACGGGCGCACCCCGCCAGGCATGGCAGATGGCCAGGGCCAGGGCGTCGGCGGCGTCCGCCGGCCGGGGCGCCTCGGCCAGCCCGAGCAACCGGGCGACCATCGTGCCGACCTGCTTCTTGTCGGCCGACCCGTACCCGGTCACGGCAGCCTTCACCTCGGACGGCGTGTGCAGCGTGACGGGGATCTCGCGTTCGGCTGCGGCACGCAGGGCGAGGCCGCTGACCTGTGCCACCCCCATGACGCTGCGGACGTTCTGTTGGGCGAAGACCCGCTCGATCGCCATGGCGTCCGGCCGGTGCTCGTCGATGAGCGCCTCGAGACCGCGACCCAGGGCGAGGAGACGCAACTCGAGGGCGAGGTCGGGGGCGGTGCGGATGACCTGCACGTCGACCAGGGTCGCACGCCGCTGGGCGTCGACCTCGACCACCCCGACCCCGCATCGGGTGAGCCCGGGGTCGATGCCGAGCACCCGGAGCGTCACCGCGGCGGCCTATTCTTCGTCGTCGAGCGCGGCCTGCACGTCGGCGGGGACGTCGTGGTTCGCGTAGACGTTCTGAACGTCGTCGTCGTCGTCGAGGGCGTCGATGAGTCGGAAGACCTTGCGTGCCGTCTCGAGGTCGACCTCGATCTTGAGCCCGGGCACGAACTCGATGTCGGCCGAGTCGTAGTCGATGCCGGCGTCCTGGAGGGCCGAACGGGCCGGGACCAGGTCGGAGGCCTCGGTGACGATCTCGAAGCCTTCACCACGATCGGTGACCTCTTCGGCTCCGGCGTCGAGGACGGCGGCGAGGACGTCGTCTTCGGTGAGGTCGTCCGTCTTCATGACGGCGATGACGCCCTTGCGGCTGAAGTTGTAGGCCACGCTGCCGGGGTCGGCCATGGTGCCGCCGTTGCGCGACATCACCGTACGGACGTTGGCGGCCGCGCGGTTCTTGTTGTCGGTGAGGCACTCGATCAACAACGCGACGCCGTTGGGGCCGTACCCCTCGTACATGATCGTCTGGTAGTCGACGCTCTCGCCGCTGAGACCGGCACCGCGCTTGACGGCCCGGTCGATGTTGTCGTTGGGGACCGAGGTCTTCTTGGCCTTCTGGACGGCGTCGACCAGCGTGGGGTTGCCGGACATGTCGGCCCCGCCCTGCTTGGCCGCGACCTCGATGTTCTTGATGAGCTTGGCGAACGACTTGGCACGTCGACTGTCGATGACGGCCTTCTTGTGCTTGGTCGTTGCCCACTTGGAATGCCCGGACACGGTGCTCCTTCAGACTGCTGACGTGGATCGCGACGAGTCTACCGCGACGCCCGCGCGCGGGCCTTGTCGAGGAACCGCGAGTGGAACCGCAGGTCGTCGGTGACCTCCGGGTGGAACGAGGTGCCCATCAGAGGGCCTTGCTCGACGGCGACGACCCGGCCGTCCTCGAGGACGCCGATCGCCGTCGCGGCCGGCCCGACCGCGTCGACCACCGGGGCGCGGATGAACACCGCGTGCACGGGTGGACCGTCGAGCACGGGGACGTGGACGTCGGTCTCGAACGAGTCGGTCTGGGAGCCGAACGCGTTGCGCCGGACCGAGACGTCGAGGCCCCCGATGCTCTGCTGGCCGGGGATGCCGTCGACGATGCGGTCCGCGAGCATGATGAGGCCAGCGCAGGTGCCGTAGACGGGCAACCCCGACCCGATCGCCCGTCGGAGCGGCCCGTCCAGGTCGAACGTCCGCGACAGCTTGTCCATGACGCTGGACTCGCCACCCGGGATCACCAGACCGTCGATCTCGTCGAGCTCGGTGGCTCGGCGTACGGGGACGGCCTCGGCCCCCAACGAGGTCAGGACGGCCAGGTGTTCACGGAAATCGCCTTGCAGGGCCAGGACGCCGACCCGGGGCGTTCGTTCGGGCATCACCGACGATCGACCCCCGAGGTCACCAGCCGCGCTCGGCGAGGCGGTGCGGTGCGGGGAGGTCGGGCACGTTGATGCCGACCATCGCCTCGCCGAGACCGCGCGACGCGTCGGCCACGACCTGGGGGTCGTCGAAGAAGGTGGTGGCCTTGACGATCGCCTTGGCACGCTCGGCGGGGTTGCCCGACTTGAAGATGCCCGAACCGACGAAGACGCCGTCGGCACCGAGCTGCATCATGAGAGCCGCGTCGGCGGGTGTCGCGACGCCGCCCGCGGTGAAGAGGACGACGGGGAGCTTGCCGGTCTCGGCGATCTCTTTCACGAGCTCGAAGGGAGCCTGCAGTTCTTTCGCGGCGACGTAGAGCTCGTCGGACTTGAGCCCACGGAGCTGGGCGATCTCTTTCGAGATCGTGCGGATGTGCTTGGTGGCCTCGGACACGTCACCGGTGCCGGCCTCGCCCTTGGAGCGGATCATGGCCGCGCCCTCGGTGATGCGACGCAGCGCCTCGCCCAGGTTGGTGGCCCCGCAGACGAAGGGGACGGTGAAGTTCCACTTGTCGATGTGGTTGACGTAGTCGGCCGGGCTCAGCACCTCGGACTCGTCGATGTAGTCCACGCCGAGGGTCTGGAGGATCTGGGCCTCGACGAAGTGGCCGATGCGGGCCTTCGCCATGACGGGGATCGAGACCGCCGCCACGATCTCGTCGATCATGTCGGGGTCGCTCATGCGGGCGACACCGCCCTGGGACCGGATGTCGGCGGGAACGCGCTCGAGGGCCATGACGGCCACGGCCCCGGCGTCTTCGGCGATCTTCGCCTGCTCGACGTTGACGACGTCCATGATGACGCCGCCCTTGAGCATCTCGGCGAGACCGCGCTTGACGCGGCTCGAACCGGTGGTGGAGGACTGGTGGGAGGCAGGGGTCGTGTCGCTCATGATGGCCCCTATCTTAGGCCCGATCAGACCGCCGACGCCGCCGTCGGCGTCGTGCCGTCGCCGTCCCTCGGCCAGGCCTCGGAGACCGCGACGCGGACGTCGCCGAGCAGCTGCGTGACGGCCTTCGTCTGAGCGATGATCGGGAAGAAGTTCGAGTCGCCGCCGTAGCGCGGCACCACGTGTTGGTGCAGGTGGGCCGCGATGCCGGCTCCGCCGACCTGCCCCTGGTTCATGCCGATGTTGAAGCCCTGCGCGTGGGACACCTGTGTGAGGACCCGCATGGCGGTCTGGGTCAGGGACGCGATCTCGGCCACCTCGTCGGAGGTGGCGAGGTCGTACGTGGAGACGTGCCGGTACGGGCAGACCAGCAGGTGCCCCGGGTTGTAGGGGTAGAGGTTGAGCAACACGTAGGCGTGTTCGCCCCGAGCCACGATGAGCGCCTCGTCGTCCGACCTCGAAGGGGCACTGCAGAACGGGCAGGAGTCGTCGTGGGCGCCCTGGCCCGCCTCGACGTAGACGGCGCGGTGCGGCGTCCAGAGTCGCTGGAACGCGTCGGGGACCGCGGCGAAGTCGGCGGAGGACTCGGCCGCGGACCCGTCGGCGACCACGCTCAGACCTGGGCCTTGGTCTCGATGGCCGCGACGATCTTGGCGATCGCCTCGTCGAGCGGCACGCCGTTCTCCTGTGAGCCGTCCCGGTAGCGGAAGCTGACGGCCCCGGCCGCGCGGTCGTCCTCGCCGGCGATCAACTGGAACGGCACCTTGGCCTTGGTGTGCGTGCGGATCTTCTTCGGCATGCGGTCGTCGCTGTGGTCGACCTGCGCCCGGACGCCGACCTCGCGCAGACGTGCCACGACGCCGTCGAGGTAGTCGCCGTACTCGTCGGCGACGGGGATCGCCACGACCTGGACGGGCGCCAGCCAGACCGGGAAGGCCCCGGCGTAGTGCTCGGTGAGCACGCCGAAGAAGCGCTCGATCGAACCGAACAACGCCCGGTGGATCATGACCGGACGCTGACGCGACCCGTCGGCAGCCGTGTACTCGAGGTCGAAGCGCTCGGGCAGGTTGAAGTCGAGCTGCACCGTCGACATCTGCCAGGTGCGTCCGATCGCGTCACGTGCCTGGACCGAGATCTTCGGCCCGTAGAACGCCGCGCCGGCCGGGTCGGGTACGAGTTCGAGGCCGGTCTCTTCTGCGACCTGCCTCAGCGTCGCCGTCGCCTCGTCCCAGGTGGCGTCGTCGCCCACGTACTTCTCGGGGTCCTTGGTGGACAGCTCGAGGTAGAAGTCGTCGAGGCCGTAGTCGCGCAGCAGGCTGAGGACGAAGTCGAGCGTGCCCTTGAGCTCGGCCGCCATGTCGTCACGGGTGGTGAAGATGTGCGCGTCGTCCTGGGTCATGCCGCGCACGCGGGTGAGCCCGTGGATGACGCCGGACTTCTCGTTGCGGTACACGGTGCCGAACTCGAACAGGCGCTGTGGCAGGTCACGGTAGGACTTGGCCGACGAACGGTACGCCAGGATGTGCATCGGGCAGTTCATCGGCTTGAGGTAGTAGTCCGCACCCTGGCGGGTGATCTCGCCCTCGTCGTTGCGTGCCTCGTCGAGGTGCATCGCCGGGAACATGCCGTCCTTGTACCAACCCAGGTGGCCCGAGGTCTCGAACAGGGCCGCCTTGGTGATGTGCGGCGTGTAGACGAACTCGTACCCGGCCTTCTCGTGGCGCTCGCGCGAGTAGTCCTCCATCTGGCGACGGATGATGCCGCCCTTCGGGTGGAAGATCGCGAGACCCGAGCCGATCTCGTCGGGGAACGAGAAGAGGTCGAGCTCGGCGCCGAGCTTGCGGTGGTCGCGCTTGGCGGCCTCCTCGAGCCGGGCCTGGTAGGCGCGCAGGTCGTCCTTGGTGGGCCACGCCGTGCCGTAGATGCGCTGCAGCTGGGGGTTCTTCTCGGACCCGCGCCAGTAGGCGGCCGCCACGCGCATCAGCTTCGTGGCATTGCCGAGGAGGCGCGTGCTGGGCACGTGGGGACCGCGGCAGAGGTCGAACCAGACGACCTCGCCGGTCTTCGGGTCGAGGTTGTCGTAGACCGTGAGCTCGGCCCCGCCCACCTCGACCGACTCGCCGTCGGCGCCGAGCTCGTCGGCCGACCCGCCCTTGAGCCCGATGAGCTCGAGCTTGAACGGTTCGTGGGCGAGCAGCTCGCGGGCCTCGTCGTCGGTCACGACGCGACGACGGAAGCGCTGGCCCTGACGGATGATGCGCTCCATGCCCTTCTCGATGGCCTTGAGGTCGTCGGGGGTGAAGGGCTCCGCGACGTCGAAGTCGTAGTAGAAGCCGTCGGTGACGGGCGGTCCGATGCCGAGCCTGGCCTCGGGGTTGATCTGCTGCACCGCCTGGGCCATCACGTGCGCAGCCGAGTGCCGGAGGATGGCCAGGCCGTCGGGCGAGTCGATCGTGACCGGCTCGGCCACGTCGCCCGCGTGCAGTTCGGTCGCGAGGTCGCGGAGCTCGCCGGACACGCGGACGGCCACGACCGACTTGTCGGTGAACAGCTCGGAGCCGGTCGTCGTCGCGGTGGCCTCGACGGCCGAGAGGCCGGTCGCGGCTGAGGAGGCGGTCGGGTCGATGTCGGTCTGGTCGGACACGGCGGTGGTTCCTATCGTCGAGGGGCGGGGACCACTTTAGTCGCCGACCGACCGCCGACCGGTCGACCAGGGCCTCGACGGGCGACGAGGCCCTGGTCGGCTCAGACGGCGCGCAGTTCGGTCGAACAGGCCTCCGCCGCGACCCACGCGAGCATGCCGCACTTCACCCTCATGACGAACTTCGAGACCCCGTGGAACACGACCGCGTCGCCGAGGACCTCGTCGTCGGGCTCCCCGGCGCCCCGGGACCGCATCATCTCGCGGAACTCCCCGACGAGTGCGTCGAGCTCGGTCAGCGTGCGACCCGGAGCCAGCTGCGCCAGCACCGAGGCGGAGGCCATCGAGATGCTGCAGCCGGCGCCCTGCCAGCGGAGGTCGGCGATGCGGTCGGTCCCGGGCTCGAGGGCGACGCGGACGGTGATCTCGTCACCGCAGGTCGGGTTGCGTTCGTGGTGCTGCGCGTCGGCCCCGGGCAGCTCGCCGTCGCCGTGCCGCGCCTTGGCGTGGTCGAGGATGACCTGCTGGTACAGGCCGTCGAGGGCGGCGCTCACCGCGCCTCCTCGGCCTTCTCGTCGACGGGCTCCGGGCCGACGACGCCGAAGTAGCCGCGGACCTCGGCGACCCCGGCGACCAGCCGGTCGACCTCGTCGCTCGACGAGTACAGGTAGGTGCTGGCCCGCGTCGTGGCCGTCACCCCGAGACGACGGTGCAGTGGCTGGGCGCAGTGGTGGCCGACCCGCACGGCGATGCCGCGCGCGTCGAGGAACTGGCCGACGTCGTGGGCGTGCACCCCGTCGACGACGAAGCTGGCGAGTCCCGATCGCGGCACGCCGGCGGGCGGGCCCACGACCGTGACGCCGTCGACGGCCTCGAGGCCGCGGACGAGCAGGTCGGCGAGGGCCTCCTCGTGGGCGCGCACCCGGTCCATGCCGACGGCGTCGAGGTAGCGCACGGCCTCGGCCAGGGCGACGGCCTGGGACACGGGCTGCGTGCCGGCCTCGAAGCGCTGCGGAGCGGGGAGGTACTCGGAGCCCTCCATCGTCACCGTCGTGATCATCGAGCCGCCGGTCCGGAACGGCGGCAGGGCGTTCAGCAGTTCGGCCCGGCCGTAGAGGACGCCGATGCCCGTGGGCCCCAGCATCTTGTGGCCCGAGAAGGCGGCGAAGTCGACGTCGAGGTCGTGGAGGTCGACGGGGCGGTGCGGGACCGACTGGCAGGCGTCGAGGACGACGAGGGCGCCGACGTCGTGCGCCAGCGCCACCAGCTCGGCGACGGGCGCGACGAGGCCGGTGACGTTCGAGACGTGGGCGAAGGCGAGGAGGCGCGTGCGGGGTCCGATCACGGTGGCCGCGTCGGCGGTGGTCCAGGTGCCGTCGCCGCGGACCGGCACGAATCGCAGGCTGGCACCGGTCGTCGCGGCGAGTTCTTGCCACGGGACGAGGTTCGCGTGGTGTTCGGCCTCGGTGACGACGATCTCGTCGCCGGGCGCGAGGGCGAAGCGTCGCGCGGCCTCACCACCCCGCCCGTGCGTCGCGTTCGCGACGCCGTACGCGACGAGGTTGAGGGCGTCGGTGGCGTTGGAGGTCCAGACGATCTCGTCGACGTCGGCACCGACGAAGCGGGCGACCGTCTCGCGTGCCTCTTCGTAGGCCTCGGTCGACAGGGCGGCGAGCGTGTGGGCGCCCCGGTGCACGGCCGAGTTCGTCGTCTCGAGGAAGCGCCGCTCGGCGTCGAGCACGGACGCCGGCCGTTGGGCGGTCGCCCCCGAGTCGAGGTAGGCGAGCGGCTCGCCGTTGACGTCCTGCCCGAGGAGCGGGAAGTCGGCGCGCAGACGGCGGGCGTCGTCGTCGGACAGCCCCGGACGGTGGGTGGATGGTGCGGAGGAGGTGGTGGTCACGGTGTCCCTTCCCGTCGATCGTACCGAGGCCCCCCGAGGGGCCCGGCTCCGGCCTACACGGGACGCAACGGACGACGGCCGCCCGGTGTTCCCGAGCGCACGGCTGTGACGTCCCGTGTCGTGCCCGTCGCACTCGTCCGGGGTCGGGGGCCAGAGTGGTGGCGACGAACGGAGCATCCCATGACGACCACCCCCGGCCGCATCGAGACCACCCACGCGGGAAGCCTGCCGCGCACGCCCGAGCTGATCGCCGCGAACGACGCGCGCGCCCTCGGCGAGGACGGCTTCACCCTCGAGCGCACCCCCGAGTTCGACGCCCTGCTGACCGACGCCGTCGTCGATCTCGTCCGGCGCCAGAGCGATCTCGGCATCACGATCGTCGGCGACGGCGAGTACGGGAAGGCCATGACGAGCGCGGTCGACTACGGCGCCTGGTGGTCGTACTCGTTCCAGCGCGTGAGCGGTCTCTCGCTGACCGGGTCGGACATCTTCAGCCAGCCGGCCGTGCGGTCCTCGCCCGGCGACGTACGACTGACGTCGTTCCCCGACCGCCGAGACTGGCGGGCCTTCCACGACGCCTACACCGACCCGACCTCGGGCATCGGCACGGGCTCGGGTGCCACGCCGTTCCCGAGCACGACGGGACCCCTGGCCTACGTCGGACACGCCGCCATCGCCTCGGACATCGCCAACCTGAAGGCCGGGCTCGAGGCGAGCGGTTCGACCTCGGGATTCCTCACGTCGTTGTCCCCGGGCAGCGGTGCCCGCATCGCCAACGACTTCTACGCCACCGAGGAGGAGCACATCTGGGCCTGGGCCGAGGTGCTGCGCGCGGAGTACACGGCGATCGTCGAGGCCGGCCTGACCGTCCAGATCGACGACCCCTCGATCGCCGAGAACTGGGACCAGATCAACCCGGAGCCGAGCGTCGAGGACTACCGGGCGTTCACCCGCATCCGCGTCGACGCGCTCAACCACGCCCTCCGCGGCCTGCCGCCGGAGCAGGTGCGCTTCCACCTCTGTTGGGGCTCGTGGCACGGTCCCCACACGACCGACGTCGAGTTCCGTCACATCGTCGACCTCATGCTCGAGATCGAGGCCGGCTCGTACTCGTTCGAGGCGGCCAACGTCCGTCACGAGCACGAGTGGAAGCTCTGGCGCGACGTCGAGCTGCCGACCGGCAAGACGATCGTGCCGGGCGTCGTCAGCCACGCCACGAACGTCGTCGAGCACCCCGAACTCGTGGCCGACCGCATCGAACGGTTCGCCTCGCTGGTCGGCCCCGAGAACGTCGTCGCCTCGACCGACTGCGGCCTGGGCGGTCGCATCCACCCGCAGATCGCGGTGGCCAAGCTGGCCTCGCTCGGCGAGGGCGCGCGCATCGCCTCGCACCGCCTGTTCGGCTAAGCGTCCCGGACCGCGTCGACCCGCGCCTCCTGGTCCCCGATCGAGGAGGCGCGGGTCGCGCGTCGCGCGGACGTCCCGTCAGTCGTCGAGCGGCTTGAGCACCCGTTGCAGGAACTGCTGCGTGCGGGCCTCGCGGGGGCGGGACAGCACGTCGGCGGGACGGCCCCGCTCGACGACGACGCCGGCGTCCATGAAGAGCAGCTCGTCGGCCACGCGGCGGGCGAACTCGAGCTCGTGGGTGACGACGATCATCGTCCAGCCCTCGTCGGCGAGTTCCTTCACGACGGTGAGCACGTCACCGACCAGTTCGGGGTCGAGGGCAGAGGTCGGCTCGTCGAAGAGCAGGAGTTCGGGCCGCAGGGCGAGCGCGCGCACGATGCCCACGCGCTGCTGCTGGCCGCCCGAGAGCTCGGCCGGGTAGGCGTCGGCCTTCTCGGCGAGGCCCACGCGCGCGAGGAGTGCCTCGGCCTCGGCCCGCGCCTCCTTCGGATCGCGTCCCTGGACGCGCACCGGTCCCTCGACGACGTTCTGCAGCACCGTGAGGTGCGGGAACAGGTTGAAGTGCTGGAACACCATCGACGAGCGGTCGCGGAGGGCGAGCAGGTCGCGCTTGCCGACCGTGGTGCCGAAGTCGATGGAGCGGCCGTCGGAGAGCGTGACGACTCCCCCGTCGGGCACCTCGAGGCTGTTGAGCGACCGCAGCACGGTCGTCTTGCCCGAACCCGAGGGCCCGATGATGGCGACGACGCGTCCGCGGCGCACCTCGAGGTCGATGCCGCGCAGCACCTCGTTCGCGCCGAACGCCTTGTGCAGCCCGCGGACGGTCAGCACGGGGGCACCGGTCTCGTCGGCCGGCCGGGGCGGGGTGACGTCAGCGGGCAACGTGGCGGTCCAATCTCTTCTCGAGGGCGTCCTGCCCGAACGACAGGATCAGGCAGATCACCCAGTAGACCAGGGCGGCCTCGAGGTAGATCAGCAGGAACTGGTTCGAGACGGTCGCGATCTGCTCTGCCTGACGGAACAGCTCGACGACGAGGATGACGCTCGCCAACGAGGTGTCCTTGACCAGGCTGATGAAGGTGTTCGACAGCGGGGGCACCGAGACGCGCGCCGCCTGCGGCAGGATGATCCGCCGGAGGGCGAGCCCCCGCGACATGCCGATCGTGTGGGCGGCCTCCCACTGGCCCTTGGGCACCGAGAGGATGGCCGCGCGGATGACCTCGGCCGCGTACCCACCGACGTTCAAGGAGAACGCGATGATGGCGCTGGGCCACGGATCGAGCTTGACGCCGATCGACGGAAGGCCGTAGAAGACGACGAAGAGCTGCACGAGCAGCGGCGTGCCCCGGATGATCGAGATGTAGACCCGGGCGATGCCCGCGAGCGCCGCCTTGCCCGACAGGCGCATCAGCGCGATGACGACGGCGATGACCAGCCCGATCGCCATCGATGCGAAGGCGAGCGGGATCGACGCGACGAGCGCCCCCGACACGATCGGCCAGAGCGACCGCCAGAAGAGGTCGAGGGAGGACTGCACGCCTACTCGCTGACGTCCTGGCCGAAGTACTTCTCGCTGATCGACGACAGCGTCCCGTCGGCCTTGAGCTCGGCGAGGGCGTCGTCGATCGCCGACACGAGGTCGTCGCTGCCCTTCGTGGTGACCAGGGCCGAGCGCGAGACGTCGTCCGTGGTCGCCGCGATCTTGATGCCGGCGGCCTGGTCGGGGTTGGTCTTGACGTAGTCGAGGAAGGTCAGTTCGTCGTTGACGGTCGCGTCGATGCGACCCTGCTCGAGGAGCGCGACCGACTGGGCCCAGCCGTCGACGACCTGCACGTCCGCGCCCGCGTCCTTGGCGGTCGTGTAGAAGTTGCTCGACTGCGACTGGGCCGTCGTCTTGCCCTCGAGGTCGGAGAGCGAGGTGATGTCGGTGTTGTCGGCGGCCGTGATCACGACACCGCGGCTGACCGTGTAGGGCGTCGAGAAGTCGTACGTGGCCTCACGCTCGTCGGTGATCGAGATCTGGTTGGCCACGAGGTCGAAGCGGCCGGCGGTGAGTCCGGCGAGCAGGGCGTCGAACTGCGTCTCCTCGAAGGCCGGGGTGACGCCGAGCTTCTCGGCGACGGCCGTGGCGACGTCGACGTCGTAGCCGGTCAGCGCGCCGGCCCCGCCCTCGTGGTAGGTGAAGGGCTGGTAGGTGCCCTCGGTGCCGATGACGAGCTCGCCGGCCGCCTGGATGTCGGACAGGCTCTTCGCCGCGCTCGTGTCGGCGGTCGCGCTGCCGGTGGACTGGACGACCCCGTCGGTGGAGGCGGGCGCGCAGGCGGCCAGGGCGACGGCGGCGGCGGCGACGACGCCGACGGAGGCGAGGCGACGGACGGTGCGGACGGCGGTGATCTTCACGAGGGTTCCTTTGCTGCGGCTCGGGGGTCGGACGAGCCTCCCGACACTAACGCCGCGGGGGCGGGCGTGATTCCCGATGACTTCCCGTGACGTGACGGCCCCGGGCCGGGCGTCGTCGCACACCCGTCGGCGTCGCCACGCGCCCGTCAGCGTCGCGCGATCGCCTCCGCCACCGAGGGGGCGCCGTCGAGCCGCACGTGACGGTGGGCCACGTCGTCGGCCGAGACGGCGACGGTGCTCAGCGACAGCGAGTGGAAGAGGCGTCCGTCGACCAGGTCGGCCCGCACGAGCGCGTCGTCGTCGTCGGTCGGCAGCGCGCTGCTCTCGCGCAGCAGGTCGAGCCACGGCGTCCAGCTGCCCTCGCCCTCTTCCGCCGTCGGCAGCGGACCGGTCGGAGGCGCGACGTCACGGAACCGGGGCAGCCAGCGGTCGACGCGCGGCACGGACCGGTCGTCGGGGGCGGCGTGCGTGAGCAGGTGCACCCCGGGGGCGAGGCGGGCCGTCTCGGTGGCGGTGCCGTCCCAGACGGAGTGCACCGCGCCTCCTGCGTCCGCCGTGAGCAGGTTGAAGGTGCGGGTCGTCTGCGGGCCGTCGGGCAGGACGCCGTCGGCGGCCGCCCAGAGGGGCAGGGCACCGCGGGTGGTCCATCCACCGGGCGGTGACGCGGGGGCCTCGTGACGGTTGAGCACCACGCTCGCCCGGCTCGGGCCCCGGGCGGTCGCCAACCAGGCCCCGCCCGCCTCGCGGTCGTGCACCCCGGTCACCCGCTCACCGAGGCCGGGCCACCAGGCGCCGGGCTCGTCCCAGGGGCGGTCGGGCGACTCGTCCCGGAGCCCGAGGAAGACGACGGGCCAGGGCGCGTCCGGCTGGACGGCGACGACGACGGTGCACATGGGGTCCTCAGGGTGGGGGCTCGTCGGGGCGGGTGCCGACGCTCGACCGCGGGATGCGGCATCGTGGTGGGCAACGCTACCGACCCGGCACCGGGTCGGCCGACCGACGCATCGATCGACGAGGCCCACCGTGACGCACGACCACCCCCGCTCCTCCCCCGCCGACGCCCCGCGTCGCCTGTCCGTCGTCGTCGGCGTCTCGGGCGGCATCGCGGCGTACAAGGCCGTCGGGGTCGTCCGCGGCCTCGTGCTGCGGGGACACGACGTCCACGTCGTGCCGACCGAGGCCGCCCTGCGCTTCGTCGGGGCGCCCACCTGGGAGGCCACGAGCCGCAACCCCGTGCACACGTCCGTCTTCGACGACGTCGCGGAGGTGCGGCACGTGGCCCTGGGGCAGCGCGCCGACCTGATCGTCGTGGCCCCCACGACCGCCCACACCCTGGCGAAGATCGCCCACGGCCTGTCCGACGACCTGCTCGGCACGACGATCCTCGCGAGCACCGCGCCGCTCGTCGTCGCGCCCGCCATGCACACCGAGATGTGGCGGAACCCGGCGACGGTCGCGAACGTCGACCTGCTGAGGTCGCGCGGGGTGACCGTCGTCGGGCCGGACGACGGGCCGCTGACCGGGGGCGACGTGGGGCCCGGCCGGCTCAGCGAACCCGACGAGATCGTCGCCGCGGCACTCGCCCTCGTGACCGGCCCGGGCTCCCTCGACGCCCCACCCGCCGCCGTCCCGGGGGCTGGGGACCAGGAGGCGCGGGTCGGTGACCTGGACGGCCTCCGGTTGGTCGTCTCGGCCGGCGGCACGCGTGAGCCCCTGGACCCCGTGCGGTTCGTCGGCAACCGGTCGAGCGGTACGCAGGGGGCGGCGCTCGCCCTCGGGGCGGCCCGCCGCGGTGCCCACGTCACCGTCGTCGCGGCCGCACTCGACGGAGCCGTGCGGCAGACGCTCGAGACGGAGGGGACGATCGACGTCGTCGAGGTCGGCACCGCCCTCGAGCTCGACGCCGCGATGGGCGAGCACGCCCCGGCGGCGGACGTCGTGATCATGGCGGCCGCGGTGGCGGACTACCGGCCGTCGTCGGTGGCCGACGGGAAGATCCGGAAGGACGACTCGGGCGACGAGCTGACCGTCCGTCTCGTCCGGACCCCGGACGTCCTGGCCGGGCTCGTCGCCCGTCGGGCCGTGGGGCAGGTGGTCGTCGGCTTCGCGGCCGAGACGGCCGCCGACCGGGACGAACTGCTCTCGCTCGGGCGCGCCAAGCAGCGGCGGAAGGGAGCGGACCTGCTCGTCCTCAACACGGTGGGCTGGACGACCGGCTTCGGCAGCGACGACACGGCCGTCGTCGTGATCGACGCCGACGGTGACGTCGTGTCCGAGGCCGAGGGGTCGAAGACCGCCGTGGCCGAGACGGTGCTCGACGCCGTGGTGTCCCGTCGGGTCGCGAGTCGGGGGTCGGGTGGCGGCACTCCTCCCGTGCTCCCCGGCGCGTCGACGGGAGCGGGCGCATGAGCCCCCGCGAGCAGGCCGATCCCCGCCTCGGCACGACCGTCGGCGGTCGCTACCGCCTCGACGCGATCGTCGGGCGCGGAGGCATGGGGGCCGTCTACCGGGCGAGCGACCTCGAGCTCGGCCGGGTCGTCGCCGTCAAGCTCTTCTCCTCGGACGGGCACGACGTCCACGACCTCAGCCGCCAGGTCAGCGAGGTGCGCCTCCTCGCCTCCCTCAACCACCCGGGGCTCGTCACGCTCTACGACGCCCGGGTCGAGGGCGACGGCCACGACGACGACGCCTACCTCGTGATGGAGTACGTCGACGGCCCCACCCTGCAGACCGTGCTCGCCGACGGTCCGTTGTCGCACGCCGAGGCCGCGGCGTTGCTCGGCGACGTCGCGGACGGCCTGGCGGCGGTGCACCGCGCCGGCGTCGTCCACCGGGACGTCAAGCCCGCGAACATCTTGCTCGCCGCGCCGCACCACGAGGGCGACCCCCGACGGGCCAAGCTCGCCGACTTCGGCATCGCCTACCTGATCGACTCGACGCGGGTGACGGCCACGGGAACCCTGATGGGCACCGCCGCCTTCGTCAGCCCGGAGCAGGCCGAGGGGCGTCCGCCGGCCCCCGCGTCCGACGTCTATTCGCTCGGGTTGGTGCTGGTCGAGGCGCTGACCGGGCGGCGCGTCTTCACGGGGTCGGTCGTCGAGTCGGTCATGGCCCGTCTCACCCGCGACCCCGAGATCCCGGCCTCGATCGGCTCGGGGTGGGCGGAACTGTTGACGCGCATGACCGCGCGAGCACCCGACGACCGTCCGGCCGCCGCCGAGGTCGCCCGAGCGGCCCGCACGCTGGCCGTCGAGGGCGCCGGGTCGACCGATGCCGTCACGCGCGTCATGGCCGCTCCCGACGTGCCGACGGCTGCCCTGCCCGGCGGCGACGCCCCCACTCGCGTCCTGCCCCGGGACGATGCCCGCACGCCGGTGTTCGGGGCCGGGGCGGCCTCCCGCGCCGACGCCACGGACCTGGTCGCCGACGTCACGGCGGACGACGGGACCCGGAAGCGTCGGCGTTGGCCCCTCGTGCTGGCGGCGATCGTCGTCGCCGGGCTGCTGGCGGCGGGCATCGGTTGGGCCGCCACCCGCGACGGTGGGACGGTCGACCCGACGGAGAGCACGAGTCCGAGCGTCGAGACGGATCCCTCGACGACGCCGTCCGAGTCGTCGGACGTCGACTCGCCGTCACCGTCCGACGACTCCACCGACGAGTCACCGGCGGACCCGGCTCCCTCTGACGAGGTGAGCCCCACCCAGGAGGCGCCGGTCGAGCCGACGACGCAGCCGACCGTCGACCCCGTGACGCCCCCGACGGTCGACGTCCCTGGCGTCGACGTCCCCGGAGGGAACAGCGGGCCCGGCAACAGCGGCAACGGCGGCCCGGGCACCAACGGGAACGGGAACGGGAACGGCCGGGGCAACGGGGTCGGTCTCGGGACGGGGACCGACACCCCCTAGGCGGATGCCGCGGGACGTCACGACCCGTCGCTCGCATCGTGAGGTGGGCGACAGGTCGTGGCCTCTCGGCAGGAGAGGCGGGCCACCCGTGAGAGAAGAAGCCCGGACATGACGAAAGCCCCGGCCGAGGCCGGGGCTTTCTGTGTGTGAGCGATACTGGGATCGAACCAGCGACCTCTTCCGTGTCAGGGAAGCGCGCTACCGCTGCGCCAATCGCTCATGTCTCAACGATCCGAGAATCTTCCCTCGAACCGCACTATTCAATTGCAACATCGAGTCTAGACCTAGGTCTAGATCGAATGGAGGTGGAGACGGGATTTGAACCCGCGTGAACGGCTTTGCAGGCCGGTGCCTCGCCTCTCGGCCACTCCACCATACGAGTAGCCCCCCAGAGGGAGGCCACCAGTCGGTGGACCACCCTCTGGTGAGCATTACACTCGAGCGGATGACGAGATTCGAACTCGCGACCCTCACCTTGGCAAGGTGATGCGCTACCGCTGCGCCACATCCGCATTTCGCTTTGCATTTCTGCGTGCAAAAGAACAATACCCACACCCCGGGGCAGAAACCAAATCGAGGGAAGTTCGTGTCTTGATCGATCACGGGGCAGCTCACGACGGTGACCTCGACGACCGGCCGAATGGCGTTCGAGCACCGCGATGCACTAGCATCGTCGAGTCCCACCCGGGCGATTGGCGCAGTTGGTAGCGCGCTTCCTTCACACGGAAGAGGTCATCGGTTCGAGCCCGGTATCGCCCACGATCACCATCGAAAGGCCCTGCTCCTGCAGGGCCTTTCGTCGTTCCTGGCCCGCGATCCCCGGCCGGTGCCGCGGTCGGGGCATCGACGCCGCCCGCTGCCGAGACGTGGCATCCTCGCCCCATGACCGACTCCCCCACCTCCCGCGCCGCCGCGACCCGCCCCACGCCCGTCCCCGACGCCGACTGGTGGCGGCAGGCCGTGGTGTACCAGGTGTATCCGCGCAGCTTCGCCGACGCGAACGACGACGGCATCGGTGACCTGGCCGGCGTGACCTCGCGCGTGCCGTACCTGCAGCGGCTCGGGGTCGACGCCGTCTGGCTGAGCCCCTTCTATCCGTCCCCGCTCGCCGACGGCGGGTACGACGTCGCCGACTACCGCGACGTCGACCCCCGCCTCGGCACCCTCGACGACTTCGACGAGATGGTCGCCGCCCTCCACTCGGCCGGGCTGAGGGTCGTGGTCGACATCGTCCCGAACCACACCTCGAGCGACCACGAGTGGTTCCGTGAGGCGGTGGCGTCCGAGCCCGGCAGCGCCGCCCGTGGCCGGTACGTGTTCCGGGACGGCCTCGGCGAGGGCGGAGACACTCCCCCGTCGACCTGGGTCTCGAACTTCGGCGGTGGCGCCTGGACCCGCCTGCAGCGCCCCGACGGCACGCCCGAACAGTGGTACCTGCACCTGTTCGCCCCCGAGCAACCCGACCTCGACTGGAGCAACCCCGAGGTCCGCACCGACTTCGAACGCACGCTGCGGTTCTGGTCGGACCGTGGCGTCGACGGATTCCGGGTCGACGTCGCCCACGGGCTCGCGAAGGACCTCACCGAGCCCCTCCGCGACGCGGCCGAACGTCAGGTCCTGCCGGTCGACGGCAGCGATCCGCTCTACGACCGTGACGAGGTGCACACGATCTTCGAGGGGTGGCGCCGGGTCCTCGACGAGTACGACCCGCCCCGGAGCGCCGTGGCCGAGGCCTGGGTGCAGCCCGAGCGGGTGCCGCTCTACGCCCGCCCCACCGAGCTCGGCCAGGCCTTCAGCTTCGCCCTGACGCGCGCCGACTTCGACGCCGACCAGTACCGGACCATCATCGCGTCGACCCTCGAGCAGGCGGCCGTCAGCGGGGCGACGAGCACGTGGGTGCTCTCGAACCACGACGTCGTCCGTCACGCCACGCGCTACGGCCTGCCGAAGGGGCAGGACCTGGACGCCTTCGTGCTGAGCGACGGTCGCCGACCCACTCTCGACCCCGATGCGGGCCTCCGTCGGGCCCGTGCGGCGACGCTGCTCATGCTCGCCCTCCCGGGTTCGGCCTACGTCTACCAAGGAGAAGAACTGGGCCTCTTCGAGGTGGCCGACCTGCGTCCCGACGACCTGCAGGACCCGGTCTGGGTCCGCACGGGCCACCGGCGCAAGGGTCGGGACGGCAGCCGGGTGCCGCTGCCCTGGGACACGAGCGAGCCCGCCCTGGGCTTCGGGGACCACGCCCCGCACCTGCCGCAACCCGAGTGGTTCGAGGACCTCGCCGTCTCGGTGCAGGACGACGAGGACGAGTCCACGTTGTCGATCTACCGGCGCGCCCTCGCCCTCCGCCGCGAGCTGCAGAGGGGTGAGGCGTTCCTCTGGGCCGACGGCACCTCAGAGGACGTCGTGCACTTCTCCCGCCACGAGGGGTGGCACTCGCTGACGAACTTCGGCGGCGGCCCGGTCGACCTGCCCACCGGGGCACGCGTCCTGGCCTCCAGCGAGCCGTTGCACGACACGCTCGCCGGCGTCACCGAGGTGCCGGGCGAGACCACGGTCTGGTTCTCGCTGACCTGAGACCCGGGCCCGGTCCGACCGGGCGACCACCCGCAGGAGGCGCGGTGCGACGCGGTCGCGCACCGCGCCTCCTGCCTTCTGCCGCGGCCTGGACGCAGAACGGCCCCGGTCCGAGGACCGGGGCCGTTCGTCGTGCGAGGTGGGTCAGGCGCGCGAGTTCTCGAGGACGTAGCCCTCTTCACCGTGCAGGGCGAGGTCGATGCCGGCCACCTCGTCCTCGTTCTTCACGCGGAAGCCGATGGTCTTCTCGATGACGAAGCCGATGACGAAGGCCAGGACGAACGAGTAGAGCATGACGGCCAGGGCCGAGAGGGCCTGGATGCCGAGCTGCGTGAAGGTGCCCGAGAAGATGAGGCCGGTGTCGTTCGCGAAGATGCCGAGGTAGAGCGTCCCGATGAGGCCACCGACGAGGTGGATGCCCACGACGTCGAGGGAGTCGTCGAACCCGAGCTTGAACTTGAGGTCGATGGCGAGGGCGCAGACGGCACCCGCGACGACGCCGAGGACGACGGCCCATCCCGGGGTGAGGGCGGCGCAGGCCGGGGTGATGGCGACGAGGCCGGCGACGGCACCCGAGGCGGCGCCGACCGAGGTGGCCTTGCCGTCCTTGAGCTTCTCGACGACCAGCCAGCCGAGCACGGCGGCGGCCGGCGCGGCGATGGTGTTCAGGAACGCCAGGGCGGCCACGCCGTCGGCCGCGAGCTCGGAGCCGGCGTTGAAGCCGAACCAGCCGAACCAGAGCAGCCCGGCACCCAGCAGGACGAAGGGCGGGTTGTGCGGCTTGTCGGCACCCTTGGCGAAGCCGACGCGCTTGCCGAGGACGAGTGCCAGGGCGAGGGCCGCGGCACCGGCGTTGATGTGGACGGCCGTGCCGCCCGCGAAGTCGATGACGCCCATGGCGGCGATCCAGCCACCGACGGTGTTGCCGTCGGCGTCCTTCGTGAAGTTGAAGACCCAGCTGGCGACCGGGAAGTAGACGACCGTGGCCCAGACGCCGGCGAAGATCATCCACGCCCCGAACTTGGCGCGGTCGGCGATGGCGCCCGAGATGAGGGCCACCGTGATGATCGCGAAGGTGGCCTGGAAGGCGGCGAAGGCGATCGTCGGGTAGGCGCCGGTCGGGTCCAGGCTGTCCTCGAAGGCGGCGCCGAGGCCGAGGTTCGCGACGTCGAGGCCGATCAGGCCCTGGATGCCCACGAAGCTCTCGCTCCCACCGGGGATCGAGGTCGGGTTGCCGAAGGCGATCGCATAGCCGAAGAGCACCCACAGGACGCCGATGAGGCCCATCGCGCCGAAGCTGAGCATCATCATGCTGATGACGCTCTTGGCCTTGACGAGGCCGCCGTAGAAGAAGGCCAGGCCGGGGGTCATGAGCAGCACGAGTGCCGCGCAGATCAACATGAAGGCGGTGTTGCCTTGGTCCATGGGTGGGTCACCTCTCGAGTTTCGGAGCCGGGGAGGCACCGACGTCGAGGTCGACCGTGTGGGTTCACGGGCTGTGGTGACGAACGCTCTCGTCCGGTGCGGCCCCCAGTGTCGCGGGGAGAGGTTTCGGGCCGTGTGCGGGATTGTTTCCCCGATGTAACACGATTCGGGCGCAGGTAAACAACGTGTTACCGGATGCCCGGTGCGGGGTCGGGATCTCGTCAGAGCGAGGTCAGGGCCACCAGGCGCGACACGGCGCGCAGGTACTTCTTGCGGTAGCCGCCGGCGAGCATCTCGTCCGAGAAGACCTGGTCGAGGGGCGTGCCCGAGGCGACCACCCGGATCTGCGCGTCGTACAGGCGGTCCACGAAGGCCACGAGGCGCAGGGCGTCCACCTGGCTCGTGAGGACGTGGACGTCACGCAGCCCCACCGCGTCGAGGTCGTCGACGAGCTTCACGTACTTGCTGGGGTGGACCGTCGCGAGGTGGGCGACCACCCCGTCGAAGTCGTCGAGCGACACGGTCCCGCCGAGGCCGGCCGCCGCGGCGTCGACGTCGTCGACCACGTGCGCCCGGGCCTCGACCTCGCGACGTCGGTAGTCGTCCCCGTCGATGCGCAGGGTGAGGAACTTGTCGCTCAGCCCCTGGATCTCGCGGAGGAAGTCGGCGGCGGCGAACCGGCCCTCACCGAGGGCGTTGGGCGGCGTGTTCGAGGTGGCGGCGATGCGCGTGCCGTCGTCGGCCAGGTCGCCGAGCAGTCGGGTCATCATCATGGTGTCGCCCGGGTCGTCGAGCTCGAACTCGTCGATGCAGACCAGGGCGGCGCCCTTCAGCTGCGACGCGGCCCCGGCGTAGCCGACGGCGCCGACCAACGCGGTGTACTCGATGAAGGTGCCGAAGTACCGCCGGCCGGGCGTGCGGTTCCAGAGGGCGGCGAGCAGGTGGGTCTTGCCCACGCCGAAGCCGCCGTCGAGGTACAGGCCGGGACGCACGGCCGGGGCAGCCGGCTTCTTGCGGAACAGGCCCCTCCGCGGCGCGTCGGGACCCGCGCCTCCGAACGCCGTCACGGCGGCCACCGCCTCGGCCTGGGAGGCGAAGGCCGGGTCGGGCCGGTAGTTCTCGAGCGAGGCCTCCGCGAACTGACGAGGAGGCACGAGTTGCGTCACGATCTCGGCCCCCGTGATCGTCGGGGTGCGGTCGCTCAGCGAGACGAGGGTGCTGACGGATTCGGGGGGCATGGGCGCGGCCTCGCGGTGGGGTGGGCGGGGATCTGTGTCAGAGTCGTACGGTTCCCGGGCGACGGTCACGCGGCATGCGTAACCTCGACGGGGCCGACCAGAGGCGATCCTACGCCGCCGGGCACCACGCGTCGCCCGGCGTCGGCTCCACCCCGACCCCCGCACAAGGAGACACCATGGCCGTCGAGCACGACACGTCCGCCCGCTTCGGCGAGTACGCCCATCCCGAGCGTCTCGTCGGCACCGAGTGGCTGCAGCAGCACCTCGGCACCCCCGGGCTCGTCGTCGTCGAGTCCGACGAGGACGTCCTCCTGTACGAGACCGGCCACATCGCCGGCGCCGTCAAGATCGACTGGCACCTCGACCTCAACGACCCGGTGCAGCGCGACTACGTCGACGGCGAGGGCTTCGCCGCGCTGATGAGCCGCAGCGGCATCACGCGCGACAGCACGGTCGTCATCTACGGCGACAAGAACAACTGGTGGGCCGCGTACGCGCTGTGGGTCTTCTCGCTCTTCGGGCACGAGGACGTCCGTCTGCTCGACGGTGGCCGCGCGAAGTGGGAGGCCGAGGGACGCGACTACACGACCGAGGCGCCCGAGGTCGAGGCCACCGACTACCCCGTCGTCGAGCGGGACGACAGCGTCATCCGCGCCTACAAGGACGACGTGCTGGCGCACCTCGGCAAGCCCCTGATCGACGTGCGTTCGCCCGAGGAGTTCTCCGGCCAGCGCACCACGGCCCCGGCCTACCCCGACGAGGGCGCCCTGCGGGCCGGTCACATCCCGAGTGCCCAGAACGTGCCGTGGGGCAAGGCCGCGGCCGACGACGGCACCTTCCGGCCTCTCGCCGAACTCGACGCCATCTACCGCGACGGGGCGGGCCTCTCCGACGGCGACGAGGTCGTCGCCTACTGCCGCATCGGTGAGCGGTCGAGCCACACCTGGTTCGTCCTGACGCACCTGATGGGCTTCGAGGACGTGCGCAACTACGACGGCTCCTGGACCGAGTGGGGCAGCGCCGTGCGGGTCCCCATCGTGCAGGGCACCGAGCCGGGCGAGGTGCCGGCCCGGTGACCGACGCGGCCCTGCCCGAGGCGCTCGTCGAGATCCGCGAGGAGTTCCTCGCCCTCGACGTGCGGAACCGTCTTCAGTTGTTGCTCGAGTTCTCGAACGAGCTGCCCGAGCTGCCCGCCCGGTACGCCGACCATCCCGACCTGCTCGAACGGGTGGTCGAGTGCCAGTCCCCCGTGTTCCTGTTCGTCGAGGTCACCGACGGCCGGGTGCACCTGCACGCGACGGCACCGCGCGAGGCGCCGACGACCCGGGGCTTCGCCTCGATCCTCGCCCAGGGGCTCGACGGGTTGACCGTCGAGCAGGTGCTCGACGACGTCCCCGACGACTACCCGCAGACGATCGGCCTGACCGAGGCCGTGAGCCCGCTGCGCATCCGCGGCATGACCGCGCTGCTCGGCCGCGCCAAGCGTCAGATTCGCGAACGGACCGCCGTCGCGTGACGCTCCGGGTGCTGCACGCCCTCGGACGTCCCGGCGACGTCGGGCTCGAGCTCGAGATCGACGAGGACTCGACCCCCGACCGGATTCGCGAGCTGTACGCCCCGCCGAGCGAGACGTGGCTGCGACTCAACCTGATCGCGGCGGTCAGCGGTGACGCCGCGGGGTCCGACGGCACCTCCGAGACGCTGAGCAACGCCACCGACCGCACGATCCTGGCCGCCATCCGCTCGCTCGCCGACGGTGTCCTCGTCGGTGCGGCGAGCGTGCGCGCCGAGGGCTACCGGGTGCCGAAGTCCTCGCGACTCGTCGTCGTCACGGCGTCGGGCGACCTCTCCGGCCACCGGATGGACCCGGCCGAAGCCGAGCGGGTCGTCGTGGTCTGCCCCGAATACGCGCGGGCACGGGTCCGCGAGACCCTCGGTGAGGCGATCTGGGCGGCCGCCCGCGTTCTGACGGCGACCGACGACGGCGGCCGGTTGGAGCCCGCCGCGATCCTGCGGTGCCTGCGCGAGCAGCGCCTCCGTTCGCTCGTGTGCGAGGGCGGTCCCTCGCTCGCCGGGCAGTTCCTCCGGGACGGGCTCGTCGACGAGCTGTGCCTGTCGACCTCGCCGGTCGTGATCGGCAGCGGCCTGCCCGTCTTCGGTCGCGAACGTTTCGACCCGGCGTCGCTCGTGCTCGGCCAACTGCTGGTCGACGAGCAGAGCACGCTCTACGCGCGGTGGTCGGTGGACGGTGGACCCGCGAGTCGGTGACGGTCGAGCCATCGACCGATCGCCCCCTCGAACCGCTCGGGGTCGAGGTTCCAGAGCTTGGTGTGCCGGGCGACGTCGAACACCTCGAAGGTCACGATGTCGGGCCGCGCCTCGGCCAGCGCGTGTGACGCGGTGGACGGCACGAAGCCGTCGTCGTCGCTGTGCAGCACCAGCACCGGGAGGTCGAGCTCGCCCGCGCGTGAGACGAGGTCGAGCTGGTCGAAGTCGATGGGCTCGGCGCTGCCGGCCAGCCGGCAGAGCAGGGGCGACCCCAGGAGGCGCAGCACCAGACCCTGGACGATCCCCGGCACCCGCATGGCCGCGCCCTGGTAGGCGAGCGTCGTCCGCCAGTCGACGACGGGCGACTCGAGCACGAGACCCGAGACGGCGCCGCGCAGGGTGGAGCGGGTGGCGGCCTGCAACACCAGCGCCCCACCCATGGACCAGCCCATCAGCACGACGGACGTCGCCCCGTGGTCGAGGGCGAACCGGATCGCCGCCTCGACGTCGCGCCACTCGGAGTCGCCCAGGGCGTAACGGCCGTCGGGCGAACGGGGCGCCTCGCCGTCGTTGCGGTACGACACGAGGAGCGAGGTGAAGCCCTCTCGCCGGAAGACCGGTGCCGCACGGATCGTCTCGGCGCGCGTCACCCCGCGACCGTGCACCCCGATCATCCACGGGCCGTCGAGCCCGCCCTCGGCGGGGACCAGCCAGGCGGGCGCCGGACCGACCTCGGTCTTGACCACGACCTCGTCGGCCGTGAGGCCCGCGTCGTGCGGCGTCGGGTACAGCCAGCCGCCGATGCGACCCCGGTGGGCGCGCCGCAGGCCGGATGCCTCGACTCCTTCGACGCCCCCGGCGCCGTCCCCGTGTTCGACCCGACGTTCGACGTGCCGGCCGTCGTCGTGCACCACCTCACCGATGCGGGCGTGCCCTCGGCCCCGGTCGTACCAGAAGCTGTAGCGACCGGGGAGGCGCGTGTCGGGCGTCGAACGCAGGGTGATCGTCCCGGCCACGGCGTCGTGGGCCTCGATGCGCACGTCGTCGCGTCGCCTCCGGGCAGGGGTGACGATCTTCCGGGCCATGGCGACGATCCCCGAGACGATGGCTGTGGACGACACCACCACGGTGCCCCCGACCGCGATCGAGACGACGGCGAGCGGGCCGACGCCCCGTCGACCGGTGGATGCGGGGCGGTTCACGGGCGGCTCCTCGGACGGCGTGAGGCGGGTCGAGGAGACCTGTGGATCTGCTGAGCCGGGCGCGGCGTGCCGCGGGGGTCGCCCTCGGGATCGACCCTAGTCTTCCAGGGTGTCCGAGATCCCCCCGACGTCGACCCGCCCGCCCGCGTTCGCCGCGGCCGTCGAGTCCGTCCACCGTGCCGCCGCGCGGGATGCCCTCGCCGTGACCGAGATCCCCGCTCCGAACGGCCTCGCCCCTCACGCCCTGGCCCTCGCCGGGGACGTCATCGGCGCGTCCGGTCGCCCGGACGCCGACCTCGGCACCGGACGCTTCGTGCTGCTCTACGACGACGACGAACCCGAGGCCTGGGGCGGACCCTTCCGGGTCGTCGGCTTCGCGCAGGCGCCCCTCGAGACCGAGATCGCCCTCGATCCGTTCGTGGCCGACGTCGCGTGGTCTTGGCTCGTCGACAGCCTCGACGCCCGCGGTGCCGTCTACGACCGGGCATCGGGCACCGCCACCAAGATCCTCTCGACCGGATACGGTGAGCTGGCCAACCACGGTGACGGGGCCCAGCTCGAACTCCGGGCGTCCTGGAGCCCCGCCACCACCGACCTGGCCCCGCACATCGAGGCCTGGAGCGAGCTGATCTGCACGCTCGCCGGCCTGCCCCCGACCGTCGAGGGCGTCACCCTCCTCGCCTCGAGGCGGGTCGGACGAGACTGAACCACCGGAACAGAACAGCGCCCCCGGAGAGAACAGCGGAGACATGACCACAGCGACACCAGACGAGGCCGCACCAGACGCGGCGGCGGCCGACGCGGCAACACCCCACGGCTCCGAGCCGCGCGACACCCGCCCCCGGGTCTCCGTCCGACCCGTCGTCGAGACCGCCGACTCGCAGCACGGCGAGGTGACCGTCATCGACGACCGCGAGGGGTACCTGGCCGCCGTCGAGGCGATCCGCGCCGGGACCGGGCCGGTCTCGATCGACGCCGAGCGCGCCTCCGGCTATCGCTACTCGCAGCGGGCCTACCTCATCCAGGTGTTCCGACGCGGCTCGGGGGTGTTCCTCCTCGACCCACCCGCCATCGGCTCGTTCGCCGAACTGCAAGCCGTCATCGGCGACGAGGAGTGGGTGCTCCACGCCGCCAGCCAGGACCTCGCGTGCCTGCGCGAGGTCGGCCTCGATCCGAGCCGGATCTTCGACACCGAACTGGGTGCGCGCCTCGCCGGGCTCCCCAAGGTCGGGCTCGGAGCCGTCGTCGAACAGCTCCTGGGCGTCCACCTCGCGAAAGAACACAGTGCCGCCGACTGGTCGACGCGACCGTTGCCGCAGAGCTGGCTCGTCTACGCGGCCCTCGACGTCGAGCTGCTCGTCGACCTCCGGGACGCCATGGAGGCGGTCCTCGCGGACGCGGGCAAGCTCGAGATCGCGCGCCAGGAGTTCGACGCGACCCTGAGGCGGGAGGCAAAGCCCGCGAAGGTCGACCCGTGGCGTCGACTGACCGGGCTGCACAGCCTGCGCGGGTCCCGGTCCCTCGCCGTGGCTCGTGAACTCTGGCAGGCTCGGGACGACTACGCGCGCGAGATCGACACGGCCCCGGGCCGTCTCGTCCCGGACTCCTCGCTCCTGGCCGCCACGAAGGCGATGCCCACCGACAAACGGTCCCTCGCCGGCATCAAGGAGTTCGTCGGCCGGGCCAGTCGCAGTGAGCTGGACCGCTGGTTCGCGGCGATCGAACGCGGCCGTGAGACGACGGACCTGCCCTCGCACCGGGGGCCGGCGAGCGACACCCTCCCCCCGCCCCGATCGTGGGCGGACAAGAACCCGCTGGCCGACGCGCGCTACAAGGCCGTCCGCCCCAAGGTGACCGAGATCGCCGAGGGGCTCGACCTGCCGGTCGAGAACCTGCTCACACCCGAGACCCTGCGCCGGCTGGCCTGGGACCCGCCCATCCCCTTCGATGCACCGACCATCGCGGCCGCACTCGTCGAGCTCGGTGCGCGGACCTGGCAGGTCGAGGCCGTGGCCGAGGTGGTCGCCGAAGCCTTTGTCGACGCCCACCAAGAGCCCGAGGCGACGGGCGACGGCGCTTCGTAGGATTGCTCGAACGATTCTCGGGCCCCCGGCGTCGTCCCTAAGATCAGGACCAGATCCTGACACTGGAGGCACTGTGGCCGAGAGCAACGATGTCGTGTTCGTCGACGGGGTACGCACCCCGTTCGGTCGGGCCGGCGACAAAGGCATGTACTGGCAGACCCGCGCCGACGACCTGGTCGTCAAGGCGATGAAGGGTCTGCTCGAGCGAAACCCGTCCCTACCGCCCGAACGCATCGATGACGTCGCCATCGCGGCGACCACGCAACAGGGCGATCAAGGCCTCACGCTCGGACGCACGACGGCGCTCCTCGCGGGTCTCCCCCAGTCCGTGCCCGGGTACGCCATCGACCGGATGTGCGCCGGCGCCATGACGAGCGTGACGAGCGTCGCCGGCGGCATCGCCTTCGGCGCGTACGACGTCGCCCTCGCCGGCGGGGTCGAGCACATGGGGCGCCACCCCATGGGGTTCGCCGCCGACCCCAATCCGCGCTTCGCCGCCGAGAAGCTCGTCAGCGGCGAGGCCCTGAACATGGGCAACACCGCGGAGCGCATCCACGACCGGTTCCCCCAGCTCACGAAGGAGCGCTCCGACCGGTACGCCCTGCGATCGCAACAGAAGCTCGCAGCGGCCTACGACGCCGGCCAGATCCAACCCGACCTCGTCCCGGTGGCCATCAAGACGGACCAGGGCTGGGGGCTCGCCACCCGTGACGAGGCGCCTCGACCCGAGACCACGATGGAGGGTCTCGCCGGGCTGCGCACTCCCTTCCGGCCGCACGGCCGCGTCACGGCGGGCAACTCGTCGGGTCTCAACGACGGGGCGACGGTCAGCTTGATGGCGTCGGGTGCCGCGGCGAAGGAACTCGGGCTCACCCCCAAGATGCGCCTCGTCAGCTTCGCCTTCGCCGGCGTCGAGCCCGAGATCATGGGCATCGGTCCCGTGCCGTCCACCGAGAAGGCCCTCCGCAAGGCCGGGCTGTCGATCGACGACATCGGCCTCTTCGAACTGAACGAGGCGTTCGCGGTGCAGGTCCTCTCCCTGCTCGACCACTTCGGCATCGACGACGACGACCCGCGCGTGAACCCCTGGGGCGGGGCCATCGCCGTCGGTCACCCTCTCGCGTCCTCGGGCGTGAGGCTGATGATCCAGCTCGCCCGCCAGTTCGAGCAGCACCCCGAGGTGCGGTACGGCCTCACGGCCATGTGCATCGGCCTCGGCCAGGGCGGCAGCGTCATCTGGGAGAACCCCCACTACTCGAAGAAGGCGGCACGCGCATGAGCACGGCGACCGAACAACTGACCGAGCTGTCGGCCGACGAGGTCGTCACGCACTCTTACGTCCGCGACGTGCCGTTGCCCTCCGGCGGCCTCCTGGCCCTCATCACCCTCGACAACGGACGCGACCACACCCGGCCGAGCACGCTGGGGCCCGCGACGCTGCACGAGTTCGGCGCGACCCTCGACGCCGTCCGCAGCCGCGCCTCCTCGGGTGAGATCGCGGCGATCGCCGTCACCGGCAAGCCGTACTTCCTGGCGGCGGGTGCCGACCTCAGCAAGGTGAGCGCCATCCCCAGCCGCGAGGTCGCCCGCGAGCTCGCCCGGCTCGGCCACGCCGTGCTCGGCAAGCTGCACGACGCCCCGGTGCCCACGTTCGTCTTCGTCAACGGGCTCGCCCTGGGCGGTGGCGTCGAGATCGGGCTGCACGCCGACTACCGCACGGTCGACTCGTCGGCCGCCGCCATCGCCCTGCCGGAGGTCTTCCTCGGCATCATCCCCGGGTGGGGTGGCGCCTGGTTGTTGCCGAACCTGATCGGCATCGAGAACGCCCTCAAGGTCGTCATCGAGAACCCCCTGAAGAACAACCGCACCCTGAAGCCCGCCCAGGCGCTCGAACTCGGCATCGTCGACGCGATGTTCGGCCCCGCGTCCTTCCTCGAGGACAGCATCCGGTGGACCGACGGCGTGCTGACCGGCCGCGTCGGCGTCAAGCGGCCGAACGTCCCGGGCAGGCTCGAGCGTGCCGTCAAGTGGGACGTCGCGATCTCGGTGGCGCGCAAGTCGCTCGAGTCGAAGATCGGCACCGTCGCGAAGTCGCCCTACGCCGCCCTCGACCTGCTGAAGGCCGCGAAGAACACCGACCGGACGACCGGCTTCGCGGCCGAGGACGAAGCGCTGGCCGACCTCGTGGCAGGCGACCAGTTCCACGCCAGCATGTACGCCTTCGATCTCGTCCAGAAGCGGGCCAAGAAGCCCGCCGGTGCGCCCTCCCCCGACCTCGCCCGGAAGATCGGCAAGGTGGGCATCGTCGGGGCCGGACTCATGGCGAGCCAGTTCGCGCTGCTCTTCGTGCGCCGTCTGCGCGTCCCGGTCGTCATCACCGACCTCGACCAGGCTCGGGTCGACGCGGCACTCGCCCGCATCAGAGGCGAGATCGACGAGTTGGAGGGCGGGGGTCGGATCTCGCGGGACGAGTCCAACCGCCTCAAGGCGCTCATCACGGGCACGACCGATCTCGCCGACTTCGCCGACGCCGACTGGGTCATCGAGGCCGTGTTCGAAGAGCTGTCGGTCAAACAGGAGGTGTTCGCGAACGTCGAGGCCGTCGTCTCGGACACGACGGTGCTGGCGACCAACACGTCGTCGCTCAGCGTCGAGCAGATCGGGGCTCGCCTCGCCCACCCCGAGCGACTGGTCGGATTCCACTTCTTCAACCCGGTCGCGGTGATGCCCCTCGTCGAGGTCGTCAAGGCCCCGGCGACCGACGACGAGACGCTGAGCACGGCGATGGTGACGGCGAAGGCCCTGCGGAAGAACGCCGTCATCACGGCCGACACCCCGGGGTTCGTGGTCAACCGCATCTTGGCCAAGCTGCTGGGCGAGGCCATGCACGCCGTCGAGACGGGGACGCCGTTCGAGGTCGTCGATCGGGCGACGGCGCCGTTCGGCCTCCCGATGACGCCGTTCGAGTTGCTCGAGCTGGTGGGACTGACCGTCGGGGCGCACGTCCTCGACACCCACCATGCCGCCTTCCCCGACCGGTTCTTCGCCAGTGACGGACTGCACCGCCTGGCCGAGCACGGCACGATCTTCGAACGCGACTCGAAGGGCCGTCGCAAGGGATTCGACAAGAAGGCCGTCGCCCTCGCCGCCGGACCGGGAACGGCCCTGACCGACGACGAGTTGCGCGTCCGCATCGAGGACGGTCTCGCCGACGAGGTCGGGCGCATGCTCGACGACCACGTCGTGGCCGCGGCAGAGGACATCGACCTCTGCCTGATCCTCGGCGCCGGGTACCCGTTCCAGATGGGCGGGGTCACGCCGTACCTCGACCGGGTCGGTGCCTCACGTCGGGTGCGGGGACGCGACTTCCACGAACCCGCGATCCACGGCGTCGAGTAGACCACCCACGCCGAACGCCCCGTCTCGAGAGGGACGGGGCGTTCGACGTCTGTCGTGCGGCGTGACACCGCACCGGGGCTCAGTCGTGCCGGGCGTCCTCGTGCCGGGATGCGGCAGCGGTCTCGTCCAGTGGCCTCGCCACCGGGATTCGGCTGCCGAGCACCTGGGCGACGACGTCGCGAGCGATGTGCTGCGGCGTGAGGCCGGCCTCGTCGAGGATCTCGGCCCGGGACCCGTGTTCGAGGAACTCGTCGGGCAATCCCAACTCGGTCACGGCCGTGTCGACGCCTGCGCCACGGAGGTCCTGTCGCACACGGGTGCCGATCCCGCCCACCCGCACGCCGTCCTCGATCGTGATGACGAGCCGGTGGGCCGCGGCCAGCTCGATGATGCTGGCCGGGACGGGGACGACCCATCGAGGGTCGACGACCGTGGCACCGATGCCCTGGGCCTCCAGTCGCTCGGCGACCTCAAGTCCGATGCCGGCCATCGGGCCGACGCAGACGATGAGGACGTCGTCGCGGCCGGTGCGTCGCAGCACCTCGACACCGTCCTCGAGTCGTTCGACGGCGTCGTGCTCGACGCCGACGGCGCCTTTCGAGAACCGGATGACGGTGGGCGCGTCGTCGACCGCCACGGCCTCCCGGAGCTCTTCGCGTAGTCGCGTCGCATCACGAGGGGCGGCCAGACGGATGTGCGGCACGATCTGCAGGAGGGCGAGGTCCCACATGCCGTGGTGGCTCGGGCCGTCCGGTCCGGTCACACCGGCGCGGTCCAGCACGAAGGTGACCCCGGCCCGGTGGAGGGCGACGTCCATCAGCACCTGGTCGAAGGCGCGGTTCACGAAGGTGGCGTACAGCGCGACGACGGGGTGCAGTCCACCGAACGCGAGACCCGCGGCACTCGTGACCGCGTGCTGTTCGGCGATGCCGACGTCGAAGACCCGTTTCGGGAACCGTTCGGCGAGCTTGTGCAGGCCCACCGGACGCAGCATCGCCGCCGTGATGCCGACGACCTTCTCGTCGTGCTCGGCGATGTCGACGATCTCGTCGGCGAAGACCGACGTCCACGACGGCGAGGTGGCCGCCTCGAGGGGTTCGCCCGTCTCGGGGTCGATCTGCCCGACCGCGTGGAACTGGTCGGCGACGTCGGCGCGCGCCGGATCGAATCCCCGGCCCTTCTCGGTGATGGCGTGCACGATCACGGGCGCCCCGTAGTTCTTCGCCTGGAGCAGCGCTTCTTCCATGGCGACCTGGTCGTGACCGTCGACCGGCCCGATGTATTTGATGTCCAGGTTCGAGTAGAGGGCCTCGTTGTTCGTGAACCGGCTCAGGAAGCCGTGCAGACCACCCCGGACGCCGCGGTAGACCGCACGACCCGGATGTCCGAGTCGGTCGAAGACTGCCCTGCTGCCGACGTGGAGCTCGCGGTAGGCCTGGCGGGTGCGGACCGTGTTGAGGAAACGGGCCATTCCTCCGATGGTCGGGGCGTAGGACCGGCCGTTGTCGTTGACCACGATGGTGAGGCGACGGTCGTTGTCGTCGCTGATGTTGTTCAGGGCCTCCCACGTCATGCCCCCGGTCAAGGCACCGTCTCCCACGACGGCGACGACGTGGCGATCGTCGCGGCCCGTGAGCTGGAAGGCCCGGGAGATGCCGTCCGCCCACGAGAGCGAACTCGAGGCGTGCGAGCTCTCGACGATGTCGTGCTCGGACTCGGACCGCTGCGGGTAGCCGGCGAGACCGCCCCGGAGCCGGAGCCCCGAGAAGTCCTGACGACCGGTGAGGAGCTTGTGGACGTACGACTGGTGGCCGGTGTCGAAGACGAAGGCGTCGTGCGGCGAGTGGAACACCCGGTGCATGGCCAACGTCAACTCGACGACGCCGAGGTTCGGCCCGAGGTGGCCCCCGGTCTTCGACACTTCGGTCACGAGGAACCGGCGGATGTCGGCGGCCAGTTCGACCATCTGTTCGTTCGTCAGGCGGTCGAGGTCACGAGGCCCCGTGATCGTCTGCAGCAGGCTCATGCTGGCCTTCCCTCTCGGCCCTCTCGGGCATCCCGCCAGTCTAGGCACGCGACCGGCGAGAACGCCGTGCGACCCCCGGACGACGCGGGCGATCGTCCGGGGGCCTGGTCACTGCGGGGTCCGTCGCTCAGACCAGGCTGCGCAGGACGTACTGCAGGATGCCACCGTTGCGGTAGTAGTCGGCCTCGCCGGGGGTGTCGATGCGTACGACGGCGTCGAACTCGACCGGCTGCTTGCCCGCGGGCGAATGGGTGGTGGGGGTCGCCGTGACGTGGACCGTCTTCGGCGTCGTGCCCTCGTTAAGCTGCTCGATGCCGACGATGTCGATCTGCTCCGTGCCGTCGAGACCGAGCGACTCCCAGCTCTCGCCCTGCGGGAACTGCAGGGGAACCACTCCCATGCCGATCAGGTTCGACCGGTGGATGCGTTCGAAGCTCTCGGTGATGACCGCCTTGACCCCGAGCAGGCTCGTGCCCTTCGCGGCCCAGTCCCGGGACGAGCCCGAGCCGTACTCCTTGCCGCCCAGGATGACCAAGGGCGTGCCCTGCTCCTGGTAGCGGGCACTGGCGTCGTAGATGAACGACTGCGGCCCCTCGGCCTGGGTGAAGTCGCGGGTGTAGCCACCCTCGACCCCGTCCAGCAACTGGTTCTTGAGACGGATGTTCGCGAACGTGCCCCGGATCATGACCTCGTGGTTGCCGCGACGGGACCCGTACGAGTTGAAGTCCTTGCGGTCCACGCCGTGCTCGTCGAGGTAGTGGCCGGCCGGGCTGTCGACCTTGATCGACCCGGCGGGGCTGATGTGGTCGGTCGTGACCGAGTCGCCGAGCTTGGCCAGCACGCGGGCGCCCTGGATGTCGGTCACCGGCGTGGTCTCGATCGTCATGCCCTCGAAGTACGGAGGTTTGCGCACGTAGGTCGACTCGGAGTCCCACTCGAAGGTGGCGCCCGTCGGGGTCGGCAGGGAGCGCCAGCGCTCGTCGCCGTCGAACACCCCGGCGTACTCGTGGGTGAACATCCCCGTGTCGATGGACGAGTCGATCGTCTGCTGCACCTCGGCCGCGTCGGGCCAGATGTCGCGGAGGTAGACGTCGGAGCCGTCGTCGGCGGTGCCCAGGGCGTCGTTCTCGAAGTCGAAGTTCATCGACCCGGCGAGGGCGTACGCGATGACCAGCGGCGGGCTGGCGAGGTAGTTCATCTTGACGTCGGGGTTGATGCGACCCTCGAAGTTGCGGTTGCCCGACAGGACGGCCGTGACGGCGAGGTCGTTGTCCTGCACCGCCGTGGAGATCTCGTCGAGCAGCGGGCCCGAGTTGCCGATGCAGGTCGTGCAGCCGTAGCCGACGGTGTAGAAACCGAGGTCCTCGAGATAGGTGGTCAGGCCGGCCTTCTCGTAGTAGTCCGTGACGACCTTCGACCCGGGCGCGAGGGTCGTCTTGACCCACGGCTTGGCCTTGAGCCCCTTCTTGCTGGCGTTGCGGGCGAGCAGGCCCGCGGCGAGCATGACGGAGGGGTTCGACGTGTTCGTGCACGACGTGATGGCCGCGATGGCCACGGCGCCGTGGTCGAGCGTGAAGGTCGAGCCGTCGCCGAGTGCCACGGAGGTGGGCTTGGAGACCTTGGCCGGTGCGTGCGACGTGTGCGAGATCGAGTGCGGCTGGGCGTCGTCGTCGTCCTCGGCCGTGAAGCCGATCGGGTCGGAGGCCGGGAACGTGCCCTCGACCGCGGCGTCGACGTGCGAGTGGTCCGTCGTGGCGTAGTTCTCGAGGTCGACCTCGAACTGCGACTTGGCCTCGGTGAGTTCGATGCGGTCCTGCGGACGCTTCGGCCCGGCGATGGACGGGACGACCGTCCCGAGGTCGAGCTCGAGGTACTCGCTGAACACGGGTTCGGTCGAGGGGTCGTGCCACAGGCCCTGCAGCTTGGAGTACTGCTCGACGAGGTCGATCTGCTCCTCGGAGCGCCCGGTCAGACGCAGGTAGTCGAGGGTCACGTCGTCGATCGGGAAGATCGCCGCCGTCGAACCGAACTCGGGGCTCATGTTGCCGATGGTCGCCCGGTTGGCCAGGGGCACCTCGGCGACGCCTTCGCCGTAGAACTCGACGAACTTGCCGACGACGCCGTGCCGGCGCAGCTGCTGCGTGATGGTGAGCACCACGTCGGTCGCCGTCACGCCGGTCGGGATCGAGCCGGAGAGCTTGAAGCCGACGACCTTGGGGATCAACATCGACACGGGCTGACCGAGCATCGCGGCCTCGGCCTCGATGCCCCCGACGCCCCAGCCGAGCACGCCCAGGCCGTTGACCATCGTCGTGTGCGAGTCGGTGCCGACGAGGGTGTCGGGGTACGCCTGCAGCACTCCGCCGACCTCGCGGCTGTAGGTGACCCGCGCCAGGTACTCGATGTTGACCTGGTGGACGATGCCGGTGCCCGGCGGGACGACCTTGAAGTCGTCGAAGGCCGTCTGCCCCCAACGGAGGAACTGGTACCGCTCGCCGTTGCGCTCGTACTCGATCTCGACGTTGCGTTCGAGCGCGTTCTCGGAGCCGAAGAGGTCCGCGATGACGGAGTGGTCGATGACGAGCTCGGCCGGTGCCAGCGGGTTGATCTTGGTCGGGTCTCCGCCGAGCTCGGCGACGGCCTCTCGCATGGTGGCGAGGTCGACGATGCAGGGCACCCCCGTGAAGTCCTGCATGACCACGCGCGCCGGCGTGAACTGGATCTCGGTGTCGGGCTCGGCGGTGGGCTGCCACGAGCCGAGGGCCCGGATCTGGTCACCCGTGACGTTCGCACCGTCCTCGGTGCGGAGCAGGTTCTCGAGCAGGACCTTGAGGCTGAATGGAAGCTTCGAAGAACCCTCGACCGCGTCGATGCGGTAGACCTCGTAGTCGGTGGACCCGACCGTGAGGGAGTTCTTCGAGCCGAAACTGTTGATTGCAGACACGTGCCGTCTCCCTTGCTGACTACGCCCTCATCTTGGCCGGTGCGCGCGACGCCCACCAGCGAGGTCAGCCTAAGTCCGCGGGGTGTCCCCGGGGCCGATCCCAGCGATTTGTCTCGATGTCGAGACAAAACATAGCACCAGGAGGCGCGGGTCAGGCCGAGGGGCCGCGCGCGTCGTCCGCCGCCTCGCGTCCGCGGTAGACCGTCCGCACGAGGAGCCAGGTCACCCAGAGCAACCCCGCGTAGAGCGGCACGCCCATGACGAGCTTGAGCGTCCCGAGGAGAGCGACGTCCCCGGCCAGCCACAGCGGCACCTGGACGGCGAGGCGGGCGGCGAACAGTCCGGCCCACAACCAGGTGGCCAGGACGAGGACGCGTCGTTTCGCCCGGTCCCCCCGCCAGCCCGTGCCGTCGTTCGTGAGGAGTCCGACCACGATGCCGATGAGCGGCCAGCGCACGGCGATGCTGACGAGCATCGCGGCGAGCGACGCGGCGTTGATCAGGAGGCCGGGCACGAAGTTGTTCTCGGCACGGCCGGAGAGCAAGGCGATCCCCGCGGAGAGGGCGATGCCGAAGACGCCCGCGAGGGCCTGGGCGACCGGACCGCGCTGGACCGCGCGCGCGACGACGAACGCCACGGCCAGGACCAGCGGGATGAGGACCGACGGGACGACGTCCTGCGTGATCGTGTAGACGAACACGAAGCCGAGCCCGGGCACGATGGACTCGACGAGCCCCCGCACCCCGCCGATGGCGGTGAGCAGCGCCGACGCCGTCGGGACCTCGCCGGGGGCGACCTGGCCGATGCCGGCCCGTCGGGCGGCGGCCTGCAACTGGGCCGCGAGCGACACCCGGGGGTCGTCGAGCGGCGACGGATCAGCCGGATCGGGCCGGTCGTCGGACGCGGACACGTCGGGTCAGACGACCGAGGGCGTGGTGCCCGGGGCGTCGGTCGGGCCGGCCTTCGGCATCGACAGCGGGATCAGCTCGCGCGGAGGCATCGGGGTCGTCCCGCGGACCACGACGATGCTGCGGAAGAGTTCTTCGATCTTCTCGGCAGCGTCGCCTTCGTGAGCCGCGTCGCCCGCGATCACGCCGCGGAGGAACCAGCGGGGCCCGTCGACGCCGATGAAGCGTGCTCGCCGGGTCGTGCCGGGGTCACCGCCCATCACCGGGATCTCGGCGCGGACCTCGGGACCGAAGGGCCCTTCGACCTCGGCCGTCGTGCCGCCCTGCTTCTCGATCTGCTCGCTGATCTGACCTCGGATCTCGTTCCAGAGTCCCGTCGTGCGGGGCGCCGCGAACGGCTGGACCTGAAGCGTCGACTTGGCGAAGTCGAGGCCGACGGCGACGACCCTCTTGCTTCCCTCTTCGACTTCGAGTCGGAGGTGGAGCCCTTCGCGGGGCAGGATCTTGACGCCACCGAGATCGACGTACGGGCGGACGGGGTTGGCCTCGGTCTCGTCCAGCGGGCCCACCTCGGAGCGGTCCGCGGGTGCCGACTTGGAGTCGTCGAACACCTCGACCTCGGCATCGTCGAGGGACTCGATGTCGATCTCGACGTCGGCGACGTCGGCCGACTCGACGTCGATCTCGACTGCGGCCAGTTCTTGCTCGCGGCGTTTGGACTTCCTCACGCGGTGCCTCCTGGGTTGTTTGCGTATCCGGTGGATCCGTGACCGTCGACCCCTCGGACGCTCTCGGGGAGCGTCGCGACGGGGACGAAGGTCGCGCGGACGACCGGCATGATGACGAGCTGGGCGATCTTGTCACCGACGGCGACGTGGTGCTCGGCCTCGAGGTCGGTGTTGAGCAGCGAGACCTTGATCTCTCCGCGGTACCCCGCGTCGACGGTGCCCGGGGCGTTCACGACGGTGATGCCGTGCTTGGCGGCGAGGCCGCTGCGGGGCATGACGAACGCGGCGAAACCCTCGGGAAGGGCGATGGAGACGCCCGTGCCGACCAGGGCGCGGTGGCCGGGCCTCAGCACGAGGTCCTCGGTCGAGACCAGATCGGCGCCGGCGTCGCCCGGGTGGGAATACACGGGCACCGACATCGCCTCGGCGGCGATGAGGACGTCGAGGGTCTGGATCACGTGTCGAGGGTAGTGCAGAAGTCTGGTCGAATGGACGTCATGAACCCCTACCGTGAGCGCCTGCTCCCGCCGCTCTCCGTCTTCGTGGCCTGCGCGCTCCTCGTCCCCGCCACCCTCCTGGTCTTCCTGCCGATCAACTCGACGGTCGGCGTGGTGATGGCCGTCGTGTTCTACGCGGCCGCCGTCGTCCTGCTCGTCCTGACCTCGCCCGTGCTGACGATCGACGACGATGGCTTCACCGCGGGGCGGGCCCGTCTGTTCGCCCACGAGATCGGTGACGCCGAGGGCTTCACCGGCGCCGACGCGACACGAGAAAGAGGGCCCCGGCTCGACGCGCGAGCCTGGACCCTCTTCCGGGGGTGGGTGCGACCGGTGGTCAAGATCTCGTTGACGGACCTCGACGACCCGGCGCCCTACTGGTTGGTGTCGACCCGTCGACCCGACGAGGTCGTGCGACGGTTGGAGGCGATCAGGCGGCGCACTCCCGGCAGATAGCGCCCAGCTTGGTCTCGTGGTCGAGCTGCGAACGGTGCTTGACCAGGAAGCACTCGACACAGGTGAACTCGTCGACCTGCGGGGGGAGGACGACGACGTCGAGGTCGAGGTCCGAGAGGTCCTGCCCGGCGAGCTCGAACGAGCCCGGGTTGTCGGCGTCGTCGTCGACGACGCCGGTCATCTTGTCGGGGACCCTTTCTTTGAGCCCCTCGATCGACTCCGAGCCGTCGTCGTCGTTCTTGCGAGGTGCGTCGTAGTCGGTGGCCATGCCCATCCAGTTCTTCGGTGATTCGTGTGCCCGATTCGGCGGGTGCAGTTTGCATCACTCGTTGTCGAATAGCAAACCAGTTCCCACGGCCTTTCAGCCGCCTCGGAAGAACTGACGGCACGCCCGTCGTATTCCCGTGAGAAAGGCCGCCGACGTGCGACTCTTGGCACCGGATCACGACGGTGAAAGGCGTGGAAAATGCAGGATCTCAGGGTCATAGGCGTCCAGAGCGGAGCTCTGCTCGTCGCCACCGACGCCGGTGGCGAGTACCGCCTTCCCGTCACCCACACCCTCCACTCCCAGCTGAGGGCGGCAAGCCCCGGTGACGCCCCGGTCGAACGGAAGGCACCGCCCCGCGAGATCCAGGCCTTGGTCAGGGCTGGCAAGACCCCTCAGCAGGTGTCCGACCTGACCGGCGCCGACCTCGACTACGTGCACCGGTTCGAAGGGCCGGTCCTCGCCGAGCGCGCCTTCGTGCTCGAGAGCGCCAGGGCCGTCCCGGTGTCCGTCGACGACGACGCGGCGTCCGGTGTGCAGGCGACCACCTTCGGAGCCGTCATCGACGAGCGACTGGACGGTGCCGAGACCTCGCAGCGCGACTGGAGTGCCTACAAGGACGCCGAGCACGGCTGGGTGGTCCACCTGGCCTTCGTCACGCACGAGGTCGAGCGCGACGCGACGTGGCGCTTCGACCCGAAGAAGTCGGTCCTCGCCCCCCTCGGCGGCGACGCCCACCGCCTCTCGCAGCACGGCGAGGACGTCGGTCCACTCGTCCCTCGTCTCCGGGCCGTCTCCCGTGAGCCGCGCCACGACGACACCTCGGGCCGTTTCGACAGCGGCGCCTTCCTGGTCGAGCAGGCCGACGCGGTCGAACTGCTGGCCGAGACCGCGACCGACCGGTTGCGTCCCGGCGTCCGCAGCACCGCCTCCTTCGCCGCCGCCAACCGGGCACCCGACGACGAGAGCGGGCACGACCAGACCGCGGACCTCCTCGAGGCGCTGCGACGCCGACGCGGAGAACGCGAGGCCGCCCGGTTCTCCGACGACGACGGGCGCCCGGACCACCAGGCCACCGGGGCGATCCGCGTGATCGACGTCCCCCTGGACGACTTCGACCTGCCCGAAGGGGCCACCAAACCCACACCCGTGCTGCCCGACCGGTCGACCCGAGGTGACGCCCCGGCGGGCGACGCACCGGTCCAGCCCACGGGCATCCGGGGCAGCCGGGGACGCGCTGGCCGACGCGAGATGCCCAGCGCGGCCCAGTCGACCAAGAAGGCGCGGGGGCGCACCTCGATGCCGAGCTGGGACGAGATCGTCTTCGGAGCGCGTACGGACGACGACCCCGCCTGACCCTCCTGGCCCGCCCCGGCGGCCACGATCACCGCCGGTAGGCGCCGAACGTCCTCAAGGGCACGAGCGTCTCGTCGTCGGACCACGATCCGTGGTGACCGACCATGGTTCCCGGAGCACCACCGCGATCTCGTCCGTCGTAGTAGGCGACGCCCCGCCGGGCGGCGACGATCACGTCGCCGATGCGGGGCAGGACCGCCGGGTCCACGGCCCCGAACCAACCGGCGTCGACGGCCTCCGACCGGGACAACACCCAGGCTCGGTCGCCTTCGGCTGCTCGCCACGCGTCGAGCACCGCATCCCGGCGGCCCTCGTCGGCATCGGGCTCGAGGTGCAGTTGCAGGCAGCGGGGCTCCCCCGCCACGTGCCTCACCCCGTCGACCAGGGCGGGCATGCCCCCGAAGACGATGCGCCTCCGTTCGGCCACGTCGACGATGCCGTGGTCGGCCGTGACGATCACCCCGACGTCGGGCGCGACCGAGGCCTCCAGCCTCCGGACCTCGCCGTCGACGCCTTCGAGGGCATCGATCCATTCGTCCGATTCCCAGCCGGCACGGTGAGCGATCATGTCGAGCTCGGGGACGTAGAGGTACACCAAGGAGGCGCGGGTCGAGTCGACGAGCATCGCCGCGGTCTCGAAGCGGTCGGCCACGCTCTCCGCCACGTCGTAGGTGGCGCCCCGGAGGATGGCCTCGGTCAGGCCGGACGAGCGGTAGCGCTTGGGGCCGACGGCGTGGGACTCCACGTCGGTGGCCGTCTCGAACAGCGTGGGACGCCGCTGCCACTCGTCGGGCCGCATGCGATCGTCCCACCCCGAGAGCTGCTTCACCACTCGATCGTTCTCGGGGTCGAGAGCCGAGTAGCCGACGAGGCCGTGCTCGCCGGGGAGTGCCCCGGTCGTCAGCGTCGTGAGCGCCGCGGCGGTGGTCGTGGGCCACCCGGACCACAGGCTGCCCTTCACCCCCGACAACGTCCGGGCGTGGCCCCGACGGGCGCCGAGGGCCGCCTGGCCGAGACCGTCCACCAGGACGACCACCGCGGCCCGCGCGGCGGGCAGGCGGAGCGCGTTCGGTTCGCCCCGCAGGGACGCGAGAGTCGAGGGCACCACGTCGGCCAGGCTCACGGCCCCACGGGGGCGCGCCGGTACGATGGAGGACACCGGCCCCAGTCTGGCACAGCGACGATCGGGTGCCCCGTCCACCCCGATCCGTGAGAAGTGCATGACCACCACCGAGAACACGAGCAGCTCCGACCACGGCGAACGCATCGAGGACATCGACGTCTCGCTCGAGATGCAGGGGTCGTTCCTCGAGTACGCGTACTCGGTCATCTACTCCCGAGCGCTGCCCGACGCCCGGGACGGCCTCAAGCCCGTCCAGCGTCGCATCCTCTACCAGATGTCGGAGATGGGCCTCCGGCCCGACAGGGGCCACGTCAAGAGCGCGCGCGTCGTCGGTGAGGTCATGGGCAAACTCCACCCGCACGGCGACACCGCGATCTATGACGCCATGGTCCGTCAGGCGCAACCCTTCACCATGCGGGTGCCGCTCATCGACGGGCACGGCAACTTCGGCTCGCTCGACGACGGGCCCGCCGCACCGCGGTACACCGAGGCTCGTCTCGCCGAGGCGTCGCTGGCCATGACCCAGGGACTCGGCGAGGACGTCGTCGACTTCGTCCCCAACTACGACAACCAGTTGATGCAGCCCGAGGTGCTTCCGGCGGCCTTCCCGAACCTGCTCGTGAACGGTGCGAGCGGCATCGCGGTGGGCATGGCGACCAACATGGCGCCCCACAACCTCGTCGAGGTCGTCGGTGCCGCCCGGCACCTGATCGACCACCCCGACGCCAGCCTGGACGACCTGATGGCTTTCGTGCCGGGTCCCGACCTGCCGACCGGCGGCACGATCGCCGGGCTGGCCGGGGTCCGCGACGCCTACGCCACGGGTCGGGGCAGCTTCAAGACCCGGGCGCGGGTCGGCGTCGAGAGCATCACCGCACGGAAGAACGGCCTCGTGGTCACCGAGCTGCCGTACCTCGTGGGGCCCGAGAAGGTGATCGAGAAGATCAAGGACGGGGTGCAGGCGAAGAAGCTCACCGGCATCACGGACGTCACCGACCTGACCGACCACAAGCACGGTCTCCGTCTCGTGATCGGCATCAAGACGGGTTTCAGCCCCGAGGCGGTCCTCGAGCAGCTCTATCGCTACACCCCGCTCGAGGACGGCTTCAGCATCAACAACGTCGCCCTGGTCGAGGGACAGCCGCGGACCCTCGGCCTGAAGGAGATGCTCGAGGTCTACGTCGCGCACCGCCTCTCGGTCGTCACGCGTCGCAGCCGCTACCGGCTGGCCAAGAAAGAGGACCGCCTCCATCTCGTCGAGGGCCTTCTCGTCGCCATCGTCGACATCGACGAGGTCATCCAGGTGATCCGGACGAGCGACGACACGCCTGCCGCCCGGGCACGCCTGCGCGAGGTCTTCGACCTCAGCGAGATCCAGGCCGAGTACATCCTCGACCTGCAGCTGCGCCGTCTCACCAAGTTCAGCCGCATCGAACTCGAAGCCGAACGCGACGAGCTGCTCGCGGCCATCGCCGACCTCAAGGACCTGCTGGCCGACCCTGCCCGCCTCCGGGCCCTCGTGTCCAGCGAGCTCGGCGAGATCGCCGAGCAGTTCGGCACGCCACGTCGGACCCTGCTCACGGAGGCCAAGGCGAGCGTCGCGACGACCGGTCGCGGCAGCAGGTCGGCCCCGGTGCTCGAGATCGCCGACACCCCGACCCGCGTTTTCCTCTCGACGACGGGCCGCGTCCTGCGGGTGGACCACCTCGACCCCGACTCCGCTGCCCCCACTCCCCCGACCCGACGCACGAAGCACGATGCCGTCCTCTCGTCGATCGACACGACGACGCGGACCGAGATCGGCGCCGTGACGAACCTCGGCCGCCTCGTCCGGTTCACCCCCGTCGACCTCCCGTCCGTGCCGCACACGTCCGTCCAGCTGGGTGCGGGGGTGCCCATCCGGGACTACATCGGCGTGGTCGACAAGAAGGAGCGCGTGCTCGGGCTCGTCTCGCTGACCGCCGACCGGAGCATCGCGCTCGGCACGGCCCGCGGGGTCGTCAAACGGGTCGCGACCGGCCAGTACCCCGCCCGACCCGACTTCCCGGTCATCACGCTGAAGAAGGGCGACCAGGTCGTCGGCGTCGCCCAAGGGGTCGACGAGGACGAACTCGTCTTCGTCACGTCCGCCACGCAGTTGCTCCGGTTCACCGCCTCCGCCGTCCGGCCGCAGGGGCCCGCGGGTGGCGGGGTGGCCGGCATCAACCTTCCGGACGACGCGACCGTGATCTTCTTCGGTGCCGTGCCCGCGGGTCGGGAGGCCGTCGTCGCGACGGTCTCGTCGAGCAACTCGACGATCGCCGGCACCGACCCCGGACGTGCCAAGCTCAGCGCGTTCGACGAGTACCCGGGCAAGGGGCGAGCCACGGGCGGCGTCCGGTCCCACTCGTTGCTGAAGGGCGAGGACGCCCTGTCGCTGGCCTGGGTCGGCCCGGCTCCCGCTCAGGCGGTCGGGCCGGACGGTTCGGTCCGCACTCTGCCCGCCGAGCTCTCACGCCGTGACGGATCGGGCACGCCCCTGGACGCGCCCGTGGGCTCGGTCGGCGCCTCGGTGGCGCACATCGCCGATTCGGCCACCGGCCTCGAGGCAGGTGCCGAACCGGACGAGTGACTCCTCGACGGAGCGACCGAGGCGGCGTCCTCGACGTCGAGACAGGGCGTCCTCGTTCTCGGTGACGGCCTGCTCAGGACTCAGACGTCGATGCGGTCACGGCTGAGACCGGCGCCGTCGATGATGAACTCCTTGCGAGGAGCCACGTCGTTGCCCATCAGCAGTTCGAAGACGCGGGCGGCGTTCTCGGCGTCGTCGACCTTGACGCGCCGCAGCATGCGGTTCTGGCGTTCCATCGTCGTGGTGCGGAGCTGTTCGGCGTCCATCTCGCCGAGTCCCTTGTACCGCTGGATGGGGTCCTGGAACTTCTTGTTCGTGCGTTTGAGCCCTGCGAGGACACCGTGCAGCTCTTTCTCGGAGTACGTGTAGATCGTCTCGTTCGGCTTGCTGCCGGGGTGCATCACGACCACTCGGTGCAGAGGGGGGACGGCCGCGAAGACTCGACCGGCTTCGATCATCGGTCTCATGTACCGGAAGAACAGCGTCAGCAGCAGCGTCCGGATGTGAGCACCGTCCACGTCGGCGTCGCTCATGATGATGACCTTGCCGTAGCGGGCCGCCTCGAGATCGAAGGACCGTCCTGACCCGGCTCCCAGCACCTGGATGATGGAGGCGCACTCGAGGTTCGAGAGCATGTCGCTGACCGAGGCCTTCTGCACGTTGAGGATCTTGCCGCGAATGGGCAGGAGCGCCTGGAACTCGCTGTTCCGGGCGACCTTGGCCGTGCCCAGCGCGGAGTCCCCTTCGACGATGAACAGCTCGCTGTTCGCCACGTCGTTCGACCGGCAGTCGACCAGTTTGGCCGGCAGGGTCGAGTTCTCCAGGGCGTTCTTGCGACGCTGGGTCTCTTTGTGCGCCCGTGCGGCGATGCGGGTCTTCATCTCGGCGACGACCTTGTCGAGCACGAGGGCGGTCTGCGCCTTGTCTTCTCGCCGGGTCGACGTGAACAACGCGCCCAGCTCGTTCGCCACGACGTTCGCGACGATCGCGCGGACGGCCGGCGTGCCCAGGATCTCTTTCGTCTGGCCCTCGAATTGTGGCTCGGGCAGGCGCACCGTGAGGACCGCCGTCAGACCGGCCAGGACGTCGTCCTTCTCGATCTTGTCGGTGCCCACCTTGAGGCGACGGGCGTTGGCTTCGACCTGCTGCCGCACGAACTTCAGCAGCCCGGCCTCGAAACCGGTCTGGTGCGATCCGCCCTTCGGCGTCGCGATGATGTTGACGTAGCTGCGGAAGACCGTCTCGTACCCCCCGCCCCAGCGCAGGGCGATGTCGACGTCGCACTGGCGTTCGAGTTCGGTGGCGATCATGGCACCACCGTCGGTGAGCACGGGCACCGTCTCGGTGTAGGTGCCCGACCCGGTCAGACGCCACGTGTCGGTCACGGCGGTGTCGGGGGCGAGGAACTCGACGTATTCGCTGATGCCCCCGTCGAAGCGGAAGGTGCTCTCGAGCGGGAAGCCGCCGTCCGTGAGGGAACCCACGCGTTCGTCGCGCAGGGTCAACGTCAGCCCCGGGATGAGGAAGGCCGTCTGCCGGGCCCTGGCCGACAGCTCATCCGTCTGGAACGAGGCCCCTCGGGTGAAGATCTGGCGATCGGCCCAGTAACGCACCCGGGTGCCGGTGACGCCACGCTTGGTCTTGCCCACTTCTCGGAGCACGCTGCCGGACACGAAGGGGGTGAACGGTGAATCGGGGGTGGGTTCGTCGACGTCCTCGAAGGTGCCGGGTTCACCGCGTCGGAACGACATGGCGTACGTCTTGCCGCCCCGGTCGACCTCGACGTCGAGCCTCTCGGACAGTGCGTTGACGACGGAGGCACCGACGCCGTGGAGGCCGCCGGACGACGTGTAGGACCCGCCGCCGAACTTCCCGCCGGCGTGGAGCTTCGTGAACACGACCTCGACACCGCTCAGACCCGTCTTGGGTTCGATGTCGACGGGCACCCCGCGTCCGCTGTCGCGGACCTCGACGCTGTCGTCGGGGTGCAGAACGACGTCGATGGTGTCGCCGTGCCCGCCCAGCGCCTCGTCGACCGAATTGTCGATGATCTCCCACAGACAGTGCATCAGGCCCCGGGAGTCGGTCGACCCGATGTACATGCCGGGGCGTTTGCGCACGGCCTCGAGGCCTTCGAGCACCGAGAGGTGCCGGGCCGAGTAGTCGGAGGCGGGGGCGGACGAGGTGGGGGGCATTGTTCTCCTGAGGGGCCCGCCGCCATCTCTCGACGACGGGAATGCGGGGAGGCGGTGACCGCGTTACAGCCTACCGAGGGCCGCCGACACGGCAGTCCCGACACTCGACCGGCCCCTCGCCGCTACGCGATGAGCGAAATCCGGTGCCGATGGCACGCGATACCGACGTCGGCGTGTTTTGATGAGTGTCTCACCCACCGCACCACCGTCAGGAGGAGCATCACATGACTCAGATGGCCCCCGACCAGACCGCCGTCGACGAGCTCGGCTCCCGTTACCAGTTGAGCGCCGCGGACCGCTGCGACAGCTGCGGAGCCCAGGCCTACATCCGCGCGACCATGGCCACCGGCGAACTGCTCTTCTGCGCCCACCACGGCGCGAAGTTCAAGGAGAAGCTGCAGCCCACCGCCATCGAGTGGCTCGACGAGAGTTCGAAGCTCCTCGCCCACTGAGACGCCGCGCCTCCCCGGACCACAGCCCGGGCCGGCGGTACGACGAAGGCCCCGCATCCGATCGATGCGGGGCCTTCGTCGTGTCTGCGGACCGACGTCGTCACATGGCCTTGAACGAACGCTCGAGGTTGTCGGCGATGACCTTCTGCGACGCGGCGGCGTACTCGTCGAGCTTCGCGTGCCCGGGGCCTGCCGAGTAGGAGATCATCCGGCGGCTCAGGGCGACGCGGAGCACCCGGTCGGTGAGGACGGGGTTGAGCGGCAGGACCGGGCCCTTCAGCTGCGTGCCGAAGGAGACCCCGCGTCGGACGCCCTCGCGACCGTCTCCGTTGCCGCCTCCGTGGACGACGGTCCCGAAGGGCTCCGCCTCCGCCCCGAGTTCGAGATGAGCGGCGTGGTCCTCGAAACCGAAGAGGGTGACCTCGTCGCCCTGGTAGTCAGTGCTCACCTGCAGGTAGTTCGTCCGTCGCGGAGCCCCGCGGCGGACCACTGCGTCGAAGAAGCCGACACCCTCGACCGTCGCCCCGTCGACGTCCTCGACGCCGCGGCTGAGGAGCTCGAGACCGCCCCCCACCGCCACGACCGGCACACCGGACGCCGCGAACGACTCGAGCGCCGGCGCGAGGCGGCGAGCATCGGCGGCGACGGCTCGCACGCCGGACAGGGGGCCGTGCCCCACGACGACCACGTCGGCCACGGTCGGCACGTCGTCGCCCACGCGGTACTCGAGCACGCGGCTGTCGACCCCGGCTCGCCGCGCGCGCACCGAGAGCGACGTCACGTTGCCCCGATCGCCGCTCACGCCGAGCTCTTCCGGGTAGAGGTGGACGATTCGGAGGACGTCGTCGCTCACGCGGTCTTCTCCAGGTCGGGGTGGCCGAGGATGCGACGGGCCAGCATCATCTGCTCGTAGTTCGTCACGAAGTGCTTGGTCTTGTCGCTCGGGGACGGAAGCGCTCGCATCAGACGGATGGCCTTCGAGATGTCTTCTTCGATCACGTGGACCGGGATGCCCTCGTGCTCGAGCCTCAAGGCCAACTGCCACGCCTTCGCGCCGGCGAGGACGTCGACGTGGTCGAGGTGCGAGAAGTCGATGTCGTAGATCCACGAGATGTCGGGCGTGCCCTCGTCGATGGCCAACATGACCTGCTCGACGCCCTGCGGGAGTGCGTCGAGGTTCATCTGGAGGCTCGCCGCGTTCTTGAACATGATGAACTCGGCTTCGTCGGCGCCGAGGGACATGCGCTCACCACGACCGTAGGCCGGCTTCATGCTCGCGAACGCCCGCCGGACGGCGGCCGGGTCGACCGGGTGCCCCAGGACGACCGAGGCCGTCTGGAGCGCCGCTGCCGCGTCGACCGCGTAGTGGAGACCACGGGCCGGCAGCCGGACGTCGATCGGAGTGCCCGAGACCGTGATGGTGGCACCTGTGCCCGTGAGCGCGGTCACCTCGGTCTCCGCGGTCAACGAGGAGTCGGCCTCACGGCTGAAGTCGTGCGCGTTCTGCAGGCCGTTGGGTGACGCGGAGACGACCTCGGAGGAAGCGCCGAACCGGGTCACCGTCTGGCGACCGACCGGCTGGTAGGGGCCGAGGTGCTGGTCGTCGCGGTTCGTGACGACCGCGACCGTCGCCTCGGCGGCGGTGTCGGTCATCATCGTGCCGACCCGCTCGGTCTCGAAGAACCGGTACAACTGGTCGACCTGCACGTTGAGCATGAGCACCGTGGAGGGGTGCAGGGACTTCGTCAACTCGACCGCGAAGGCCTCGTCGACCTCGATCACCCCGATGTCGTCACGGACGCGACCGAAGGGCGTCACCTCACGGAGAAAGGCCGACGCGATGCCCTGCGGGAGGTTGGCACCCGTGGGGTTCGTGAACACCTTCAATCCGTGGGCACGAAGCGTCTCGGTGAGCATCATCGTGGTCGTCGACTTGCCGTTCGACCCGAGCACGAACACGACGCCGCGATCGAACTGGGACGACACATGGGTGAGGAAGTCGGGCGCGAGCTTCAGGACCGTCTGCCCCGGGTACGCCGACCCGCCACCACGCAACCGGGCGACCGCCCGGACGAGACGGCCGGCCAGCACGGGGACCAGGTAACGCACGGGCCTACTCGAGGTAGTCGCGGAGCGACTGTGAACGCGACGGGTGGCGGAGCTTCGCCATCGTCTTGGACTCGATCTGGCGGATGCGCTCGCGCGTCACGCCGAACGTGTCACCGATCTGGTCGAGGGTTTTCGGCATGCCGTCACCGAGCCCGAAGCGCATGCGGATGACACCGGCCTCGCGCTCGGACAGGCTGTCGAGCAGCGATTCGAGCTGTTTCTGCAGCATCGTGAACCCGACGGCGTCGGCTGGCACGACGGCCTCGGTGTCCTCGATGAGGTCGCCGAACTCGCTGTCGCCGTCCTCACCCAGGGGCGTGTGGAGCGAGATGGGCTCGCGGCCGTACTTCTGGACCTCGACGACCTTCTCGGGCGTCATGTCGAGTTCACGCGAGAGCTCTTCGGGCGTGGGCTCGCGTCCCAGGTCTTGCAGCATCTGACGCTGGACACGGGCGAGCTTGTTGATGACCTCGACCATGTGCACCGGGATGCGGATGGTGCGAGCCTGGTCCGCCATGGCCCGCGTGATGGCCTGACGGATCCACCAGGTGGCGTAGGTGGAGAACTTGAAGCCCTTGGTGTAGTCGAACTTTTCGACGGCGCGGATCAGGCCGAGGTTTCCCTCTTGGATCAGGTCGAGGAACTGCATGCCACGGCCCGTGTAACGCTTGGCGAGGCTGACCACGAGTCGGAGGTTGGCACCGAGCAGGTGGCTCTTGGCCCGCTGACCGTCGCGCGACACCCAGCGCAGCTCACGCTCGAGCTCGCGGCTCAGGCCGGTGCTGTTCGCGAGCTTGTCGTCGGCGAAGAGACCCGCCTCGATCCGCATGGCGAGCTCGACCTCTTCGGCCGCGTTCAACAGGGCGACCTTGCCGATCTGCTTCAGGTAGTCCTTGACGGGGTCGGCCGTCGCACCCGTGATCGTCGTCGAGTAGACGGGCATCTCGTCGTCGTCGTCCTGCGAGATGACGAGCGCGCCGGTGGGGAGGATCTCGGGGACGGGCTTGGCGCCCTCGCCGTCCGCGTCGTCGGCGGCAGCCGGGTCGACCGCGGCCTCGGCGTCGACCTCGTCGTCGGCGGGTTCGGCTGCGGCGGCCTTCTTGGCCGCGGCGGTCTTGGCCGGAGCCTTCGTCGCCGCCTTCTTGGCGGGAGCCCTCTTGGCCGGCGCCTTCTTGGCGGGAGGAGCCATGGTCTCGGCCTCGACGGCCGTGTCGTCGGTCACGGCCTCGTCGGGGGCCGTGGTCGCCTTGCTTCGTGTAGCCATGCGAACACCTTTCAGTTCTCGGTACGTTCCGGACCGGACGCGATCGTCGCGTTCACGTGCGCCGGTGGGGACGTCGACCGGCACTGGGCGTCGGCCGAATTCGGGCAGTACTAGGACCCATGTCAAGTCCTCGATCGAATGCGCGTCGACGACGTCGACGCGGTAACTCGATCGATGGACATGAACGGGTCCGTATCCCATTATTGCACGTCCGACCGGTGCCGAGCGACAAGGGCGACCTCAGGCGGTCTGTCCCCTCCGGGCCCGGGTGCGTGCGGCATGCCATCTCTTGTTGAGGGCAACCCAGAGCGGCGCCACCTCTATTCCTTCCTCCAGCCGCAGGCCCCGGCGGGTGCGCCGACGCTCGACGAGCAGAGCCACCACGCCACCGCCGATCACCACGTACTGCACGAGCAGCGCGATGCGGAACGACTCGAACGCGAAGAGGTCGCTCGGCTGGCCCGAGGCGATGCGGGCGGCATCGAGTCGATCGAGCACGACGCCGATGAGGAACATCATCACGAAGCTCGCCAGGAAGCCACCGACGTTGACCACCCCGTTGGCCACGCCGAGGCTGCGAAGCGGGTTGAAGGTCCGCGCGAAGTCGAAGCCGATCAGGGAACCGGGCCCGCCCACTCCGAGCACGACCACGAGCACGTAGGCGAGCCAGTGCGGGGGTATCCCCGGCCACGCGAGCAGCGTCGTCCAGACCACGGCCAGCACCGTGACGATGCCGAGGACCAGGTTGGAGCGTCGCATCGGGTACCGGGCGACCAGCACCCCGAGGACCGGCCCCGCCACGACACCGGACAGCACGAGGAGGGAGAGCATGCCCGAGGCCTCGGCGGTCGTGAAGCCCAGACCGCCCACCAACAGGGGGACGCCCCACAGCAGGCTGAAGACCGTGCCCGACGACTGCGTCACGAAGTGCGACCAGAACCCCAGCCGGGTCCCGGGACGCCGGACGCTCTGTCCGAGCTGTCGCCCCGCGTCGGCCCAACTGACGACCGTCTCGGAGCGGACGCGACCGGTCGGCGACTCCTTGACGACCATGAGCACCACCACGGCGGCCACGACCGACAACGCCCCCGCGCTGAGGAAGGCGGGGCCCCACCCCGCCCCGTGCAGGACGATCGACAGCGGCACGGCCGACAGCACCTGACCCAGTTGTCCGACGTTGCCGGTCCACTGCGACACCTGCGGCAGGATCGGACCACGGAACCACGAGGGCAGCAGACGGATCACCGAGATGAAGGTCATCGCGTCGCCGGCGCCGACGAGCACGCGGCCCACGACGGCCACGCCGATCGTCGGGGGCGAGAGCGCCACGACCAGCTGGCCCGCCGCCAGCATGACGGCCCCTGCGACGATGAGCCTCTTGGGCCCCACCCGGTCGAGCAGGACGCCGACCGGGATCTGCAGCCCGGCGTAGACGACAAGTTGGACGACGGCCAGGGTCGACAGGGTGGAGGCGGAGACGCCGAAGAGCTGCTGGGCCTCGACGCCCGAGACGCCAAGTGACGACCGCTGCAGGACGGCGACGACGTAGGCGAAGACGGCGGCGCCCCAGACGAGCCAGGCGCGTGCGGAGTTCACCCCGTGACCCTAGCCGACCGGGCGCCGGACGCCGGCCCGCGCCTCCTGCGTCCGCGGATCGGAACGGACCCGGGAGGTGCGGTGCCGGTCAGGCGCGGTCGTCGCCCTCGCCGTCGACCCGCCGGGTGGCGAGGAACTTCTCGAGTTCGGCCGCCAGTGCGTCGGCCGTGGGCACCTGGCCGTCCTGGTCGGTCAGCGGCGACGGCAGCGGGTTTCCCTGCATGTAGGTGTCGTGACGTTCCTCGAGCGTGGCGACCAGCCGGGAGAGCTCGTGGTTGCCGGCGACCTGCTCGTCCACCTTGACCATGAAGTCCCGACCCTCTTCGCGGAGGCGGTCGGTCGGGAAGATCAGACCCGTCGCGGCACTGATGCTCGACAGCGCCGCCACGGCGGCGTCGGGGAACTCGGTGTCGGCGAGGTAGTGCGGGACGAGCAGGACGAAGCCCGCCGTCGGGTGACCCGTCTCGCCGAGCCGGTGTTCGACGAGGTGCAGAGCGTTGGCGGGGGCCTGGGTCACGGGCTTCCAGACGGACATCGCCTCGACCAGGTCGGACCGGTTGCCGCTGACCGTCACGCCGATGGGACGGGTGTGGGGCACGGGCATCGGGATCGAGTGCACCCAGGTCGTGGTCGAGACGCGGTAGCGCTCGACGAGCTGCACGACGGCCGCGGTGAAGCGCTGCCACTGGAAGTCGGGTTCGAAGCCCGCCAGGAGGAGGAACCGCTGACCGAGGTCGTCGTGGACGAGGTAGAGGGAGAGGGTCGACGGCTCGATCTCGGAGATGTGGTCCTGGTCGAACGTGAAGGTCGGGCGACGGGCCCGGTAGTCGAGGAGCTCGTCGGCGTCGAACGTCGCCACGAGGGTGTGGTCGAGGGTGTCGAGGACGTACTCCGCGAGCTGGCTCACCGCCGAGCCCGCGTCGGCGAACCCGGTGAGTCCGGCGACGAGCGGGAGGCCCTCGGGCACGCCGTCGGCGTCGGGGGTGAAGTCGTAGAGAGCTGCGGGGTCGTGCATGGTCTCCATGCTAGGCACCGGTCGTCGCCAGGAGGGCCCGCGACCACGTGCCGAGAGCGAACACCACGGTGGATACGATGGATGGATGACCGTCGCCACCCTCTCCGTCCTGCCGTCCGATCCGATCACCGCCGAGGCCGACGTCCTCGTCGTCGGAGTGGTGAAGGGGGCCGACGGTCCCGAGCCGACCCTCGAGGTCCCGGGGCTCGCCGAGTCCTTCGCCGCCCTCGGTGTCACGGGCGCCCGGGACGAACTCGTCAAGGTCCCCGCGTCCGGCGTCACCGCCACCCTCGTGGCGCTGGTCGGCTTGGGCGACACCGTCACGACCGAGAGCCTCCGCTACGCCGCCGGCTCGGCCGTCCGTCAGCTCACGGCCGTCGACCGGGTCGTCCTGGCCTTGCCCGTGGGCGACGCCGCCGACGCACTGGCCGCCCTCGAGGGCGCCGCGATCGCCTCGTACGAGTTCGACGCGTTCCGGCACTCCTCGGCGTCCGACACCCGTCGACACGCTCGCGACATCGCCCTCGCGACGGCCACGGAGGTCCAGGAGTCCGTCCTCGGCCGTGCCGCCGTGGTGGCCGAGGCGGTGCACACCGTCCGTGACCTCGCCACGACTCCCCCGCAGCAGATGTACCCCCAGGCACTCGCCGACTTCGCCGTCGCGCACGCGTCGGACGACGCCCTCTCGGTGACCGTGCTCGACGAGGACGGCCTCCGTGACGGCGGGTACGGGGGCATCCTCGGCGTCGGTCAGGGCTCGAGCCGCGGTCCCCGACTCGTCAAGGTCGAGTACTCCCCCGCCGGAGCCGCCAAGCACCTCGCCCTGGTCGGCAAGGGCATCACGTACGACACGGGCGGGTTGTCCCTCAAGCCCGCCGGGAGCATGCTCGGCATGAAGGACGACATGACCGGGGCCGCCACGGTCCTCGCCGTGACGGTGGCCGTGGCCAAGCTGCGGCTCCCCGTGCGGCTGACCGCCTGGCTCTGCATCGCCGAGAACATGCCGAGCGGCACGGCGATCCGACCCGACGACGTCCTCACCATCAAGGGCGGCACGACCGTCGAGGTGACGAACACCGACGCCGAGGGCCGCCTGGTCATGGCGGACGGGTTGGTCGCGGCGAGCGACGAGCAGCCCGACGCCATCGTCGACGTGGCCACCCTCACGGGTGCCCAGGTCGTCGCCCTGGGCATGCGCTACGTCGGCGTCATGGGCAACGACGACCTCGCGTCCGAGATCGTGTCGCTCGCCGACACGGCCGGCGAGACCTTCTGGCGCATGCCGCTGGCCTCCGAACTCCGCGCGCGCCTGAACTCCGACGTGGCCGACCTCGTGAACGCGACCCCGGGCAACACGGCCGCAGGCATGCTGCTCGCCGGCGTCTTCCTCAACGAGTTCGTCGGCTCGCGGGAGGGCACGACGACGCCGATCCCCTGGGCCCACCTCGACATCGCCGGTCCGTCCAACAACAAGGGCGGCGGATACGGCTACACGGCCAAGGGCTCGACGGGCGTGACCGTCCGTACCCTGATCGAGCTGGCCGACAAGTTTTCTGCTGCGTAGTAGGGTCGAGGGGGCGGGAGAAACCCGCTGAGATCGGTCCCCCGAGAGCATCCTCCGACGCGCGTCACGACGACGCCGCCGAACGGTGCGGTCGGTTCGGGGACGGGCGTCGTCGCCACCGCGACGGCCCCGCCTCGGCGTCGGGGCACCGCGGACGCACGAGGGAGTTGCTGGGTGTCGGAACAGAATTTTGACCTGGTGGTGCTCGGTGGCGGGAGCGGCGGATACGCCGCAGCGCTGCGAGCGAGCGAGTTGGGCCTGAGCGTCGCACTCGTCGAGAAGGACAAGGTCGGGGGCACGTGCCTCCACCGAGGCTGCATCCCCACCAAGGCGCTGTTGCACTCGGCCGAGGTGGCCGACGTGTCGCGCGAATCCGCCAAGTACGGCGTCAACACCGATTTCCACGGCATCGACATCGCCGCCGTGACCTCGTACCGCGAGGGCATCGTCGCCAGCAAGTACAAGGGTCTCCAGGGGCTCGTCAAGGCACGTGGCATCACGACCGTCGAGGGTGAGGGCAAGCTCACGTCGCCCTCGACCGTCCAGGTCGGCGAGACCACGCTCAAGGCCAAGAACATCGTGCTCGCGACGGGTTCGTACTCGCGGAGCCTCCCCGGTCTCGAGATCGGCGGCAAGGTCATCACCAGTGAGCACGCCCTCGCGCTCGACCACGTGCCGAACAAGGTCGTCATCCTCGGCGGTGGCGTCATCGGCGTCGAGTTCGCCAGCGTCTGGAAGAGCTTCGGCGTCGACGTGACCATCGTCGAGGCCCTGCCGCACCTCGTCCCCAACGAGGAGGAGTCGATCTCGAAGCAGTTCGAGCGCGCGTTCCGCAAGCGCGGCATCGCCTTCTCGCTGGGCGTCCGGTTCCAGGGAGTCGAGCAGAACGACGACGGCGTCGTCGTCACCCTCGAGGACGGCAAGACGTTCGACGCCGACCTCATGCTCGTCGCCGTCGGCCGTGGCCCGTCGACCGCCGGTCTCGGCTACGAAGAGGTCGGCATCACGATGGACCGCGGTTTCGTCCTGACGAACGAACGTCTCGCGACGAACGTGCCCGGCGTCTACGCCCTGGGCGACATCGTGCCCGGCCTGCAGCTCGCGCACCGCAGCTTCCAGCACGGCATCTTCGTCGCGGAAGAGATCGCCGGCCTCAAGCCGCAGGTGATCTCCGACGTGAACATCCCCAAGGTCACCTACTCCGACCCCGAAGTCGCTTCGGTCGGCCTGACCGAGGTCAAGGCCGCCGACCAGTACGGCGCCGACAAGGTCACCAGCTACGACTACAACCTCGCGGGCAACGGCAAGAGCCACATCATCGGGACCAGCGGCTCGGTCAAGGTGGTCCGCGTCGTCGACGGTCCCGTCGTGGGCGTGCACATGATCGGCGCCCGTGTCGGCGAACTGATCGGTGAGGCACAGCTCGCCGTCAACTGGGAGGCCTACCCGGAGGACGTCGCTCCCCTGATCCACGCGCACCCCACGCAGAACGAAGCCCTCGGCGAAGCCATGCTGGCCCTCGCGGGCAAACCGCTGCACGCGATGTAGATCCCTGGCACCATCGCTCCTGCTCAGCAGGGGCCCGCACCACCACCACAGCAACCACAGACACACATGTCGTCAAAGGAGCCCCACAGATGAGCGAATCCGTCAACCTCCCGGCACTCGGAGAGAGTGTCACCGAGGGTACGGTCACCCGCTGGTTGAAGAACGTCGGTGATCGCGTCGAGGTCGACGAGCCGCTGCTCGAAGTCTCGACCGACAAGGTCGACACCGAGATCCCTTCGCCTGTCGCCGGCGTGATCGAGGAGATCCTCGTCGCCGAGGACGAGACCGTCGAGGTGGGCACGGCCCTCGTCCGCATCGGAGACGGCAGCGCCTCCGAGTCGCCGGCGGACGAACCGGAAGCCGCCGCAGAACCGGAGCAGGCACCCCCGGCACCCGCCGAGCCGGAGGCCGAGGAGCCCGAGCTCCCGTCGTCCGCGGCCCCTGCCCCGGGTGAGGACTCCGCCGCCAGCGCGCCCGAGCCCGCCCCCGCGGTGGACCCCGCGCCCGCCGCCCAGCAGGACGGCGCACAGCAGGACGACGCACAGCAGGACGCCGCCGGCCAGCAGCCGGCCGCCGCACAGCCCCAGGCCGCCCGGCCCAGCAGCGAGCAGCCGGCCCCGTCGGCACCGACGCCGTCGCCCGCCATGGGATCGTCCGAGACGTCGGCACCCGCCACGCCGGCCCCGAGCAGCGGTGCGCCGGTCGGTTACGTCACCCCGCTCGTCCGCAAGCTGGCGAACGAGAAGGGTGTCGACATCTCGACCCTGACCGGCAGTGGCGTCGGCGGTCGCATCCGCAAGGAGGACGTCCTCGCCGCCGCCGAAGCCGCCGCGACCTCGACGACCTCGGCGCCGGCCTCCTCCGGTCCCGCCCCGATCGAGGTGTCGCCGTTGCGCGGCACGACCGTTCCGATGTCGCGCCTCCGCAAGGTCGTCGCCGAGCGTGCGGTCCAGTCGATGCAGGCCATGGCCCAACTCACCAGCGTGGTCGAGGTCGACGTCACCAAGGTCGCGGCCTTCCGGGACGCCAACAAGGGTGCCTTCCTCGAGAAGACCGGCAACAAGCTGTCCTTCCTGCCGTTCTTCACCCTGGCGGCCGCCGAGGCGCTCAAGGCGCACCCGAAGCTGAACGCCACCGTCGACGGTGACTCGATCGTCTACCCCGACCACGAGCACGTGGCCATGGCGGTCGACACGGAGCGCGGCCTGCTGACGCCGGTCATCAAGAACGCCTCGGACCTCGACCTCGCGGGCATCGCCGGCCAGATCGCCGACCTCGCGCAGCGCACGCGTGACAACAAGTTGAAGCCCGACGAGCTGGCCGGTGGCACTTTCACCGTCACCAACACGGGATCGCGCGGCGCCCTGTTCGACACCCCCGTGGTCTTCCTTCCGCAGGTGGCCATCCTCGGCACCGGCATCGTCGTCAAGCGCCCCGTGGTCATCAAGGCAGACGGTTCGGAGTCCATCGCCATCCGGTCCATGGTCTACCTGGCCCTGTCGTACGACCACCGCATCGTCGACGGCGCCGACGCGGCGCGCTTCCTGGTCGCCGTCAAGGAGCGCCTCGAGGGCGGGGACTTCACGTCCAAGCTCGGCATCTGACGCCCCTCGCGTGAGGCCCGACCGGCCTCAGCGATCGACGATCACGTCGCGAAGCCGCCAACCGGCCTCGGTCCTCATCACGAGGACCGAGGCCGTTTCGCCGTGCGGGCCCGTCGCCTCGAGCAACGCCGTCCCCCCGGTTCGTGACACTCGTCCCGTGAGCTCGAGAGGGACCATTGCCGCCGCGGCGAGCGAGGGGTCGTCGAGCACGTCGGCGTCCCGGAGGGCGATGGGCGAACCGGGTTGATCGACGGCGTCGAGACAACTCGGCGTGGCGTCGCGCAGGCACGTCAGCCGTGCCTGCAGGAGCACCTCGGCAGCTGCACCGGCATCGTCACCCCCCACCAGGGCTTCGACCTCGCCGGGCGTCACCGCCCCGCCCGTCCGAGCGGGTGCCGGCGTGCGGGTGTCCGCGGAGTCGCCGGACGGGCTCACCGGCGCCGACGACTCGGACCCGGGCGCGAACGGACCCACCCCGTCGGCCGGTCCGTCCTGACGTGGACCGTCATCACGTGCCGAGGCGGCCGCTCCGAGGACGAGAGCCACCCCGGCGACGACGACTCCTGCGGCCGCGAGCAGTCGGTATCGCCGACGGACGGCTCGCAGGGCGTCGACCAGCCGCCGTGGGCGGAGGTCGGCCACGCCCGCGATCACCCGGTCGATCGCCTCCGACTCGGGCAGGAGTGCGAGCCAGCCCGGCATGACCGGTTCGTCCTCGGCGACCGACTCGACGCGATCGCCCCCGGGGACCTCGTCGCCGTCGACCACGGCGTCGACACTCGAGAGCGGGACCGCTTCGCCGAGGTCGAAGACCGATTCGACGAGGGACTCGAAGCTCGTCGAGTCCAGGACCGGCGCCGAGGATCGCGAGGCCGGTCGCACCGCCCGCTCGACCAGGGCCCGGGCGAACTCGGCCGCCACGGGCAGCGACGTGCGCTCGGCGTCCGGCCCCGCATCCGACCCCGCGTCCACAGGATGGACGCCGACCAGGACGGGTGCCCCGCGGGCGTCGATCTCGACGTCGTCGACGTCCAGGGCACGGACGGCCGTGCCCCGACGGGCCAGATGCTGGACCGCGCCGAGCACGGGGACGACGAGGGTGATGACCTCCCCGGTCTCGGGTCGACCGCGGGCGGCCAGCCACGAGGCGAGTGGGTCGCCGCCGACGTCCGCGAAGACGAGCACGACCTCGCCGGACGGGTCCGTCACCACGTCGACGAGGGTGGCGACGTGGGCGTGGTCCGCCCGGGAGAAGGCGACCGCCTCGGCGACGGGAGAGCGCCCGGTCGGACGCGACCCGCGCCTCCTGAGCACGACGCGTGAGCCGTCGGGTGCCTCGGCGATGATGCGCTCCACCCCGCCGTCGAGGCGCCGGGAGAGCACGCGGTAGGGGCCGATCGACTCGTTCGTCATGAGGCGATGGTGTCGTCCGGTGGTCGTCGGCGCCCTCGCGCCGGGGAGCCCTGTCGACCGGCGACGGACCGGAGTCCCTGGGGAGGATTCGTCGGGACCGCCAACCCCGTATCCTGGTGCACATGGCTCGACGCACGTCTCCCGAGAACACGTCCCCGAAACCGCCGAAGGAACCCGGCCGTTTCAAGCAGATGTGGCAGGTCTTCCAGATGACCCGCCGCGTAGACAAGACGGCGCTGCCGATGATGCTGCTGGCGTTCTTCGTGCCCGTGCTGCTCGGCGTGGCCGCGGCGCTGCTGCTCACGGGTGGCAACGTGCTCGCGCTGGTGCTCTACATCGTCGTCGGCGTCATGCTCGGGTTCCTGCTGCTGCTGATCGTGCTGGGTCGTAAGGCCGAGCGCGCGGCCTACTCGCAGATCGAGGGGCAGCCGGGTGCCGTCGGTGCCGTCATGAAGAGCGGCCTGCGTCGTGCGTGGCGTGCCGCCGAGATGCCCGTCGCCGTCCAGGGGCGCAGTCAGGCCGCGGTGTACCGCGCGGTCGGCCGGCCGGGCGTGGTGCTCATCGCCGAGGGCGGCGCCGGCCAGACCCGCCGACTCGTCGACGAAGAGCGTCGCAAGGTCACGCGCATCCTGCCGAACGTGCCGGTCCACGTGCTGAACGTCGGCCCCGATGCCGACTCCGTGCCCCTCCACAAGCTCGCCGGACGCATGAACAAGCTCAAGTCGTCCATCAACCGCAACGAGGTGCTGGCCGTCAGCAACCGCCTCCAGTCCCTCGGCCAGAACGGCCTGCCCATCCCCAAGGGCGTCGACCCCTTCAAGGTGCGGTCGGGCCGTCCGCGCTGACCCGGCGACCCCCGCCTCGACGTGACGTGACGACGGCGCCCCTCCGACCAGGAGGGGCGCCGTCGTGCGTGCGGGACGGGTGCCTCAGACGCGGACGAGCAGCGTCCCGGCGACGCGATCGTGCAGCCCGCGCTGGTCGAGGTCCCAGACGACGGCCGGGATGACGAGCACGAGCAGCACCGACCGCAGGACCGGCCGGCCGACGCCGATGCGACCGCCCGCCATCGGCACGAGGCGCATGCCCAGGGCGAGGTGCCCCAGGGTGCCGCCGAAGAGCACCAGGAACAGGATCTGCATCAGCAGGAAGACCCCGGTGATGGCCAGGCCCTCACCGCCGAAGAAGAGTGCGGCGACGGCGTAGGCGATCGCCCAGTCGACGGCGAGCCCCGCCACGCGCCGTCCGAGTCGGGCTACGGAGCGCGGCCCCTTCTCGGGCAGCCCGAGACGCTCGCCCGGCCAGCGTTGCGCGCCGTCGTCGGGGCCGCCCACGGAGGCGGGACGAGAAGGAGGCGCGGTGCGATCGGGCATGCATCGAGCCTACCGAGGGGCCGAGCCGTAACATGCCCGAAACATCAGGGACACCGCAGCGAAACGGCCCCTCCGTAGCCTCGACGGAGGCTGCGTCCCGCATCCGATCCGTTCCAAGCCCATTGGAGAGACATCTAGATGTTCACTGATTCTTCCGAGGTGCTGAAGTTCATCAAGGACACCGACGTCAAGTTCCTTGACATCCGCTTCACCGATCTTCCCGGTGTCCAGCAGCACTTCAACATCCCCGCCTCCACGGTCGACGAGGAGTTCTTCTCCGTCGGACAGCTCTTCGACGGGTCCTCCATCCGGGGCTTCGCCTCGATCCACGAGTCGGACATGCAGCTCATCCCCGACGTCACGACCGGGTACGTCGACCCGTTCCGCGCCGAGCGCACGCTCGTCCTCGTCTTCGACATCTTCAACCCGCGCAACGGCGAGCTGTACAGCCGTGACCCGCGTCAGGTCGCCAAGAAGGCCGAGAAGTACCTCGCGTCGACCGGCATCGCCGACACCGCCTTCTTCGCCCCCGAGGCGGAGTTCTACATCTTCGACGACGTCCGCTACGAGGTGAAGCAGAACGCCAGCTTCTACAGCGTCGACTCCGAAGAGGGCGCCTGGAACACCGGCCGCGTCGAAGAGGGCGGCAACCTCGCCAACAAGACGGCGTACAAGGGCGGCTATTTCCCCGTCAGCCCCGTCGACAAGACGGCCGACCTGCGCGACGACATCAGCCTCAAGCTGATCGACTCGGGTCTGGAGCTCGAGCGTGCGCACCACGAGGTGGGCACCGGCGGCCAGCAGGAGATCAACTACAAGTTCGACACGATGGTCCACGCCGCGGACGACATCCTCAAGTTCAAGTACATCGTCAAGAACACCGCCGAGCAGTGGGGCAAGGTCGCGACCTTCATGCCGAAGCCCCTCTTCGGCGACAACGGCTCGGGCATGCACACCCACCAGTCGCTCTGGAACGACGGCAAGCCGCTGTTCTACGACGAGAACGGCTACGGCGGCCTGTCCGACCTCGCCCGCTGGTACATCGGTGGCCTGCTCAAGCACGCTCCCGCCGTCCTCGCCTTCACGAACCCGTCGATCAACTCGTACCACCGTCTGATCCCGGGCTTCGAGGCCCCCGTGAACCTGGTGTACTCGGCCGGCAACCGTTCGGCGGCCATCCGCATCCCGATCACCGGCACGAACCCGAAGGCCAAGCGCATCGAGTTCCGCGTCCCCGACGCCGCCTCGAACCCGTACCTGGCGTTCGCCGCGCAGCTGATGGCCGGCCTCGACGGCATCCAGAACCGCATCGAGCCGCACGAGCCGGTCGACAAGGACCTCTACGAGCTGCCGCCCGAGGAGGCGAAGAACATCCCGCAGGTGCCCGCGTCGCTCGAGGGTGCGCTCGACGCGCTCGAGGCCGACCACGAGTTCCTGACCAAGGGCAACGTGTTCACCGAGGACCTCATCGAGACCTGGATCGCCTACAAGCGCGAGAAGGAGATCCTGCCCATGGCGCAGCGTCCTCACCCCTTCGAGTTCGAGCTGTACTTCGGCGTCTGACGCCGTCGCACCACGAGAGGCCCGCATCCCCGAGGGGGTGCGGGCCTCTCGCGTCGCTGCCGCAGCGGTCCTCGGGGTGACGACCCGCGCCTCCTCTGGGTCACCCCGGACCAGGAGGCGCGGGGGCGCACGCAGGACGGGCCGCCTCCCGAGGGAGGCGGCCCGTCAGCCCGTGCCCGACGATCCGGTCAGGCGGGTACGGCGGTCGGCGTCAGCACGCGACGCTGGGCCGGCGTGCGACGGCCGCCCAGCGGACGGACCTCCCAGCCGGCGGCCGACCAGACCTCGGCGTCGAGCACGTTGCGCGCATCGATCACCACGGGGTTGGCGGCGAGCTCGGCGAGCCCGGCCGCGTCCGCCCCGACGAACTCGGGCCACTCGGTGAGGAGCAGCACCGCATCGGCGTCCGTCACGGCCTCGGCAGCCGAGTCGGCGAACGACAGCGTCGGGAAGCTCCGCTGGGCCGTCTGCGTGGCCTCGGGGTCGACGACGAGCACCTGGGCGCCCCGGAGGTGCAGGGCCGCCGCGACGTTGAGGGCCGGCGAGTCGCGCACGTCGTCGGTGTGCGGCTTGAAGGCCGCCCCGAGCACCGCGATGCGCCGGTTGAGCACGGAGCCGCCGCAGGCGTCGATCGCCTGGTCGATGACCCGCTGGCGCTGGGCCATGTTGATCTCGTCGACCTGTTGCATGAGCCCGACGACGCGGTGGGCGGACAGCTCGTTGGCCCGGAACATCAGGGCACGGATGTCCTTCGGCAGGCACCCGCCGCCGAAGCCGAGCCCCGCGTTCAGGAACTTGCGTCCGATGCGGTCGTCGAAGCCCAGCGCGTCGGCGAGAGTCGAGACGTTGGCACCGGCCGCCTCGCACAACTCGCTGATGGCGTTGATGAACGAGATCTTCGTCGCGAGGAACGCGTTGGCGCTGACCTTGACGAGTTCGGCGGTCGGCAGGTCGCACGAGATGACGGGCGTGCCCGTGGCGATCGGCAGGGCGTAGACCTCACGCATCAGGGCCTCGGTGCGGACGTCGGTGCCGCCGAAGACGATGCGGTCGGGACGCAGCGTGTCCTCGACGGCATGGCCCTCGCGGAGGAACTCGGGGTTCCAGACGAGGTCGGCCGAGACACCGGCGGGGACGACGCCCGCCACGATCTCGCGCAGGTGCGCCGCCGTTCCGACCGGGACGGTCGACTTGCCGACGATGAGGCCGTCGTGGCTCAGGGCGGCGGCGACGTTGCGGGTCGCCTCCTCGACGTACGAGAGGTTCGCGGCGTGACTCCCCCGGCGCTGCGGCGTGCCGACGCAGATGAAGTGCACGTCCGACAGGGCCACGGCCTCGGCGAGGTCGGTGGTGAAGGAGAGTCGACCGGAACCCACGTGCTCGAGGATGAGTTCGGGCAGGCCGGGCTCGAAGAACGGCACGCGCCCCTCGGCCAGGGCGGCGACCTTGGCGGGGTCGGTGTCGACCCCGATGACGTCGAAGCCCATCTCGGCCATGGCCGCCGCGTGCGTGGCGCCGAGGTAGCCGGTGCCGATGACGCTGATTCGGGGCTTCACCGAGGTGGCGTCGGCCCCCGTCGCGGCGACGGCGGACTCGGGGGTGGTGGCGTCTTTCTTCATGATGCGCTCCTGGGGATGGGGAAGAGGCGGGAGAAGGGGAAGGTGGTGGCTGTCGTCACGGCGACGGCTGCAGGTCGTAACCGACGTCGCGTCGGGTGATCCCCGCGGTGAAGGCGGCGAGGCTGTCGGACCGGGACGTGAGGCGCCAGTCGTTGGTCGACCGCACCCCGTCCACGACCGTGGTGGCGACGAGGTCGAAGTACGAGAAGCCGATGATGTCCGCGTTCGCCGGATCGGCCAGCGCGGCGAACAGCGAGTTGAACCACTGCGCCTTCTCGCTCGTGGCCGTCGGATCCGACGAGCCACCCGTCTCGCTGGCGCCGATCTCGGCGAGCAGGATGTTCTTGCCCGGTGCGATCGCCCGGAGCTGCTTCAGGGTGGCCCCGAAGGTGCTGTCGAAGGTCGGCTTGGACTTGTCGTCGTACGGCGGACGGTAGTAGCCCGACATGCCCACGATGTCGACGTACTCGGGGCCCGGGTAGAGGGTCGCCAGGAAGGCCTCCGTGGTGTGGTTGCTCCCGCCCGTCTTGCCCGTGGCCAGACGGTCGACCCGCGTGGGCGCCCAGATCCAGGCGACCAGGTCGTTCGCACCCTGCCGCTCGAACAGGTCGTGGACGTGCTGCCAGGCCTTCACGTAGTCCGCGGGACCGTTGCCGTTGACGGCGCCCTTGCTGTTGCCGTAGTCGGTGCTCCAGGGGTACCAGGTGCCGTTCATCTCGTGGTCGAACCGCAGGGCCAGCGGCATGCCGTTGGCCACGATGTCGTCGGCGTAGGTGGTCAGATACGAGTCGAAGCTGCCGTCGATGATCTTCGTCAGGCTGTAGTCGGGCTGTTCGGGCTCGTTGTTGCCGGCCTTGATCGGCTGCGACTCCCACGTCAGGACGGGCAGCTTGCCCCGCGACCAGGACGAGCGGACGGCGTCGGCACGGAACTCCTGGTCGAAACCCTGGAAGTACCCGACCATGTTGGCCTCGGAACCGACCGCCGCCTCCTGCGCGTCGTAGGTCGCCCAGTTGAACGGCGCCTGGTCCGTGAAGAGCCCGAAGTACCGCGAGTCGGGGTCGATGATCGAGGCGAGGGACGGCGTCTCGACCGTGACGGGGCCCGTGGCGCCGCCTCCGGTCGATCCGTTCGACCCCGTGCCGCCCGACCCGGAGCCGGTCGACGCGCCGGTCCCCCGACCGCCGGCGGTGCCTGCGGCGCCCGACCCGGTGCCCGCGCCCCCCGACTCCGCGGCGGTCTGTGCCTGGGCCAGCGCCGACTCGGCGGAGGCGAGCTTCGCCTGCGCCGCGGTCAGCTGTCCCTCGGACGTCCAGGCCTGCTGCTGCACGTCGGCCAGGGCGGCCTTGCTCTCGGCGAGCTGCTTCTTCGCGGAGACCAGCTGGTCGAGCAAGGCGGACCGGTCCGCCTTGAGCGACGAGACGTTGATGGACGGGTCGACGCCCGTGACCTCGGTGACGGCACTGCGGACGATGTTGTCGGACGGCGAGACCCAGATGAGCCACGAGATCATCGCGAGCAACACCACCACGGCGGTGGCGCCGAGCGCCGTGCGTCGGGCGTTGCCGTGCGAGGTGGCCCACCAGGCGCCGGAATGCATGTGGACGGGAGTGACGAAGTCCTGCGTCGAGTCAGACAATGAAGAAGACCTCCAGGGCGATGATGGCGGCGCCGATCAGGTACGGGAACCCGGCTTTGGGGTTGAGGCGACGACGAGGAGGCGCGGTGGCGGTGGCCACGGCGGCCACCGGTGCCGGCGTGGTCGCGCCGTCGGCCTCGGCGGCCAGGGCCGCCTTGCGGCTCCGGACGAGGACCGCACCCTGTTCGTCCGTCTCGTCGGCAGTCGAGCCGAAGTCGAAGAGCGTGTCGACCCCCGGGTCGACGCCGTCGCGGAACTGCCGTTCGAGGGCGTCGATGGGGGCCTCCTCGGCCACCTCGTCGAGCGCACCCTGCATCTCGTCGTTGGCCGCGCCTCCTGCGTAGGCCCCGGCCCGGGTGCCCCAACCGCTGGCGTGACCCATGCGGAAGAACCCGATGACCCGGATGGGCATGAGGAAGAACGTCGACACGATGATGAACACCGGGAGGCGGAAGAAGTCCGAGGGCTTCTCGGCCAGGTGGCGCATCTGACGGATCGACATGCTGAGCACGGACGAGACCACCATGAGGACGACGATGCTGATGAGACCGGTCTGCACGCCGTACTCCTCGAGGATGCCGCGGTACAGGTTCACGCCCTGGCCGGTGATCCCCCGGTAGATCCAGCCGCCGATGACGCCCATGAGCATGAAGGGCAGCACGATGTCCATGGCGAAGAAGAACGCGAGGAGCGGGGCGTGCCCGACCATCCACGGCATCATGCGGAGGGTGTTGTACTGGCTCCCGCGAGCCCAGCGCAGCTGCTGCTTGTAGAGCTTCTTGACCTGGAGCGGGGCGTCCGTGTAGACGAGGCTGGTGTGCTGGTAGACGGTGCGGTAGCCCTCCTTGAGCGTGAGGTTCGTCAGGGTGCGGTCGTCACTGACCTCGAGGAACACGCCCATGAACTTCTCCGTCATGAACTTGTCCATGACCCGGACGAGGATCTCGCGGCGGAAGGCGATGGTGCGGCCCGGCAGGCAGCCGATCTGCCCCAGCACGCTCTGCGCCGGCATCGAGTAGAGGGCACGGGAGTTCTCGAGCCAGTCGGCCCACCGCGTGATCCAGCTGCGCTCGGGCTCGAGGATGCGCTGGCGGGTGGTGACTCCCCCGACGTTCTCCTGGGCGAACGGACGGAGCAGCTCGGAGAGGGTGCCCGGCGTCCAGACCGTGTCGGAGTCGACCAGGACGGTGATGTCTCCCCGGCTGAGCTCGGTGCCGATCATGACGGCGTTGCGCTTGCCCGGGATCGGCGTGTGCACCCACCGGACGAGCGGCCCGAACTCCTCGCAGACGGCGGCGAGCTCGGGGTTGGGCTTGCCGTTGATGACGACGATGATCTCGCCGGGACCCTGTTCGACCATGCGGCCGATGACGTCCCGGAAGAGGTCGAGCGGTTCGTCCACGACGGGGACGACGACGCTGGTCGTGCCGCGGAACTCGCCCGTGAAGGGGCGGTAGCGGCGGGAGAGCAGGACCTTGATGATCCAGAGCACCCAGATGAGGGCGCTGTAGGCGGCGAAGAGGTAGATCTCGGGGTATCCGCCCGCCATGGATCGGATCTGCAGGATGAAGGTCAACACGATGGCCACCTGAGGTGTGAGAAGGGATCGGCTTCCGCAACGCTGGGGAATTGGTCTATCGGGTTGAGGGAATTCTCAGTCACTCACGGGCGGCTCACAACCACCCCCCGACCGCGGGTGGCCTGGCGCGCCGGTCGGGGTACGTCGGGTCGGGCAAGGTGCTGTCGACAGAAGTGCTGACACGTCGGTGAGGGCTCGACGTCCGAACGGAACCGTTCGATCGGTCCGCAGGTGGGACGGGCAGCCGTGATCCGACGCCGAACGAAAAGCCTGGTCACGAGCCCGGAATCAGCGCCCGGCACGGGCGTTGCCCAATGGGCAGCGATGGGCCTCGACGCCGCCGTCGACGACCACCCCCCACCCGTGGGTCATCTGCCCGAAATCCGATGGACACGTGCACAGGGGTACAACACCGCCAAACGGGGTACAGCGGAATGGCCCGACGTCGACCCGAGCGGATCGACCGCCTCCGGCGCAGCCCGGGCGTGTCGCACGTCCCGGACGGGTCAGCCGAGCGGCTCGGGTGCCTCGTCGATGCCGTAGAACTCGCGCTCGAAGACGGCGCGTGACCGACGGGTGGCCGCGAGGTAGTCCTCTTCGAGGGTCGTGGCGGAGCCCGGCGGGTACTCCATCAGGCGCGCCACGCCTTCCAGCTGCCCACGGTCCCGTGGCAGGACGTCCTGTGTCCGGGAGGTCCAGAGGGTGACCGCCGAGCGCGCCCGGGAGGCCATGATCCAGGCGTCGTGCAGCCGCCGGGCGTCCTCGTCGGCCACCAGGCCGGCGTCCACCGCCGCGGCGAGGGCGTCGAGCGTCGACGGGGTCCGGAGGCCGGGCACGTCCACCCCGTGCTGCAGCTGGAGCAGTTGGACGAACCACTCGACGTCGCTCAGCGAGCCCCGACCGAGCTTGAGGTGACGCGAGGGCTCGGCGCCCTTGGGCAGACGCTCGGACTCGACCCTGGCCTTGATGCGCTTGACCTCGCGGACCTGCTGCTCGGTCAGCTCGGCGGGGTACCGCACCGCGTCGGCGACGGCCATGAAGTCGTCGAGGAGCGTCTCGTCACCGGCCACGGGCCGGGCGCGCAACAACGACTGGGCCTCCCAGGTGAGCGACCAGCGAGCGTAGTAGGCCCGGTACGAGGACAGCGATCGGACCACCGGCCCGTTCTTCCCCTCGGGGCGCAGGCCGGTGTCGAGGTCGAACGGCACGAGGGCGTCGGACGTGAGTCGGCTCATCTCGGCGGCCACCGTGAGGGCACGCCGATGGGCCGTCTCGTCGCCCTCGGGAGCGCGGTAGACGTAGAGCACGTCGGCGTCGGAACCGAACCCGAGTTCTTCTCCCCCGTACCGGCCCATGGCGATCACGGCGAACTCGAGGTCGCCGGCGTCCCGGCGGGCGAGGGCCAACGCCCCGGTCACCGAGGCCGTCGTCACCGCGGTCAGGCCCCGGGCCAGGGTGCCGATGTCGAGGATGCCCAGGATGCCGCCCACGGCGAGCCGCAGGATCTCGCGGCGCCGCGCCTGCCGCAGGACCGTCGCCGCCGCGTCGGGCGAACGGTGCCGCGCCAGGGTGGCGGCCGTCTCGTCGAGGAGGCTCGAGAGGGAGCGGGCCTTGAGCTCCGCGTCGTTCTCGAGCCACGCCGCGGCCTCGGGGATGCGCTCCAGCAGGTCGGCGGCGAAGGTCGACGACGACAGGACGGTCGTCAGTCGGTGGGCGGCCCCCGACGAGTCCCGCAGCATGCGGAGGAACCAGTACGACTCGCCGAGGCCGTCGCTCAATCGCCGGAACGCGAGCAGACCGAGGTCGGGGTCGGTGCCGTCGGCGAACCACTGCAGCATGGCCGGCAGCAGGTGGCGCTGGATGCTCGCCCGGCGGGAGACGCCGGCCGTCAGGGCGGCGATGTGACCGAGCGCGCCCTTCGGGTCGGCGAATCCGATGGCCGCGAGCCGCGCCGACGCCTGGTCGGAGCTGAGCGCCAGGTCTTCTTCGGGTCGCGCCGCGACGGCCGACAGGAGCGGGCGGTAGAACAGCCGCACGTGCAACGTACGGACCCGACGCTTCACCCCTTGCCACAGGTCGACGAGTTGGGCGGCACCCGGCGCGAGACCGGTGCCGCGGGCGAGGACCCGGAGGGCGTTCTCGTCCGTCGGCATGAGGTGCGTGCGCCGCAGTCGCGTCAGCTGGATGCGGTGCTCCAGCAGGCGCAGCACGCGGTAGTCGCGGTCGAACTCCGCGGCCTCGGCTCGTCCGACGTAGCCCCGCGCGGCCAGGGCGCCCAACGCGTCGAGCGTCGAGCGCTGGTGCACGCGTTCGTCGGCCTGCCCGTGGACGAGCTGCAGCAGCTGGATGGTGAACTCGATGTCGCGCAGTCCGCCGGGACCGAGTTTGAGCTGCTGGTCGACCTCGCCCGCCGGGATCAGGGCCGTGACCCGTTCGCGCATGGCCTGGACCGACTCGACGAAGTTCTCGCGTGAGGCGGCCGACCAGACGAACGGCGCGACGGCCGCGACGTAGCGCTCGCCGAGGTCGACGTCGCCCGCGAGGGGCCGCGCCTTCAACAGGGCCTGGAACTCCCACCCCTTGGCCCAGCGCTCGTAGTACGCGACGTGCGACTCGAGCGTGCGGACGAGGGCGCCGTCCTTGCCCTCCGGCCGCAGGTTCGCGTCGACCTCCCAGAGGTCGGGTTCGACGGCGAGGTCCGAGATCGCCCGAGCCGCGTGCATCGCCAGACGGCTGCCGATCTCGACGGCTCGACCGTTCTCGAGCCCGTCGACGCCCTCGGCGACGTAGACCACGTCGACGTCGCTGAGGTAGTTCAGCTCGCGGGCCCCGGCCTTGCCCATGCCGATGACGGCGAGCCGGGTGCGCTCGACGTCGGCGGCGGGGAACGGGACCTCGCGTCGGGCCACGTCGACGGCGGCGTCGAGGGCGGCGCCCGCGAGGTCGGCGAGGGCGGCGGCCACGCGGGGCAGGACCTCGACGGGGTCGTCGGCCTCGAGGTCGAACGACGCCAGCTGCAGCAGGTGACGCCGGTACCGGACCCGGAGCGCGACGCGCGCCTCGTCGCCGGTCAGCCCGGTCGCCGCCCGACGGACGTCGTCACGGTACGTCGCGGCCGACGGTGGTTCGTCCAGCGGTTCGAGCAGGACGCCCGCCTCGGCCGGGCGACGCGCGACGAACTCGGCGAGGCCCTCGGAGGCACCGAGGATCCTCAGGAGGCGCGGGCCGGCCTCGCCGTCGAGCAACTCGACCACGCCGGCACGATCCCGCTCGACCGATCGCTCGAGGTGCGCCAGGGCCGCGTCCGGGTCGGCCACCGTGGCGAACCACGGGACCAGGTCGCGCACCTGGGGCACCTCGGCGACGAGGCGGTCGAGCCGGTCACGCCCGGCACCGAGGTCGGAGAACCCGAGCCGCGCCAGCTCGGAGAGACCGGTCGCGGATCGGGGCATGAGGGCGGGGTGGCCGGTCGACTAGAGGATCTCGAGGTTCGAGCGCAGCTCGAACGGCGTGACCTGTGCCCGGTACTCTTTCCACTCTTGTCGCTTGTTGAGGAGCACGTAGTTGAAGACCTGCTCGCCCAGCGTCTCGGCGACGAGTTCGCTGTTCTCCATGATCGACAGGGCGTGGTCGAGGCTGGCGGGCAGCTGACGGTAACCCAGGGCACGACGCTCGGCGTCGCTCAGGCCCCAGACGTTGTCCTCGGCCTCGGCGGGCAGCTCGTAGCCCTCTTCGATGCCCTTGAGCCCCGCCGCCAGCATCAGCGAGAAGGCCAGGTACGGGTTCGCCGCGGAGTCGATGGCACGGTACTCGACCCGGCTCGAGTTGCCCTTGTTCGGCTTGTAGAGCGGGACGCGCACGAGCGCCGAGCGGTTGTTGTGGCCCCAGGTCACGAAGCTCGGCGCCTCGTCGCCGCCCCAGAGGCGCTTGTAGCTGTTGACGAACTGGTTCGTCACGGCCGTGATCTCGGGGGCGTGCTTGAGCAGGCCCGCGATGAACTGACGACCGATGGTCGACAGCTGGTACTCGGCGCCCGCCTCGTAGAAGGCGTTGGAGTCGCCCTCGAAGAGCGACATGTGCGTGTGCATGCCCGAACCGGGGTGCTGGCTGAACGGCTTCGGCATGAACGAGGCGAAGACGCCCTGCTCGATGGCGACCTCTTTGATGACCGTCCGGAAGGTCATGATGTTGTCGGCCGTCGTCAGCGCGTCGGCGTAGCGCAGGTCGATCTCGTTCTGACCGGGCCCCGCCTCGTGGTGGCTGAACTCGACCGAGATGCCGAGGTCTTCGAGCATGCGGACGGAGCGGCGACGGAAGTCGTGGGCGGTCCCGCCGGGGACGTTGTCGAAGTAGCCGGCCGAGTCGACCGGCTGGGGGCCGTCGGCGCCGAGCTGGGCGCTCTTGAGGAGGTAGAACTCGACCTCGGGGTGCGTGTAGAAGGTGAAGCCGCGCTCGCCCGCCCGGGCCAGGGTGCGCTTCAGGACGTTGCGCGGATCCGCCACGGCGGGCTGGCCGTCGGGCGTCGTGATGTCGCAGAACATGCGGGCGGTCGGATCGATCTCGCCCCGCCAGGGCAGGATCTGGAAGGTCGTCGGATCGGGCTGCGCGAGGACGTCGGCCTCGTACGAGCGCGTCAGGCCCTCGATGGCCGAACCGTCGAAGCCGATGCCCTCGGCGAACGCCCCCTCGACCTCGGCCGGGGCGATGGCGACGGACTTGAGGGTGCCGATCACGTCGGTGAACCAGAGGCGGATGAACTTGATGCCGCGCTCTTCGATCGTGCGGAGGACGAAGTCCCTCTGTTTGTCCATGCCACGGCCTTTCTGCTCCGCCACTACGGTAGTGGACATGCCCCGACTCCGCTTGGCGCTCGCGCAGACCAACCCCGTCGTCGGCGACCTCGCCGGCAACTCCGCCCAGATCGTCGAGGCGGCCCGCCGGGCCCACGCCGCCGGCGCCGACCTCCTCGCCGCGGGCGAGATGAGCGTCACGGGGTACCCGATCGAGGACCTGGCCAGCCGGCCGAGCTTCCTCCAGGCCAGTCGGCACGCCGTCGAGGTGCTGGCCGAGACCCTCGAGGCCGAGGGCCTGGGCGACCTCCCCGTGGTGGTCGGCCACGCCGACGGACCGTTCGAGCCGCGCCTCCTGGGCACGAGCAACGCCCCGACCGCCATCGCGAAGAACTGCGCCAGCGTCCTGCAGGGCGGTCGCGTCGTGACGACCACCGCCAAGTACCACCTGCCCAACTACTCGGTCTTCGACGAGTACCGCGTGTTCATCCCCGGCGACGAGTTGCTCGTCGTCCGCGTGGCGGGCGTCGACGTCGCCCTCGTGATCTGCGAGGACCTCTGGCGCGACGGCGGCCCCGTCGAGCGCGTGCTGCACGCCGACGCGGGCCTGCTCGTCGTGATCAACGCGAGCCCGTTCGTCCGCGACAAGGACGAGGTGCGCCTCCCCCTCGTCACCCGCCGGGCCGTCGAGAACGACACCCTGGTGGCCTACGTCAACATCGTCGGCGGTCAGGACGACCTCGTCTTCGACGGCGACAGCGTGGTCGTCGACGGCAGCGGCACGATCCTGGCCCGGGCCCCGCAGTTCGACGAGCACCTGCTCGTCGTCGACCTCGACCCCGAGCCGGCCACGGACACCGAGCTGCCCGAGGGCATCCGCCGCGTCGAGCTCGACCCGGCGTCCGACGCGACCGTCGGTTCCGGTGGCTCCGGGCCGGACGCCGGGCGCGCCTCCTCGTCCCCGGTCGAGCGCGACGTCGCCGACCTGCCCGACGACCGCCAGCAGCTCTGGAACGCCCTCGTGCTGGGCACTCGCGACTACGTGCGGAAGAACGGGTTCCGCAGCGTGATCCTCGGACTCTCGGGCGGCATCGACTCGGCCGTGTGCGCGGCGATCGCCGCCGACGCCATCGGGGCCGACGCCGTGTACGGCGTCTCGATGCCCAGCCAGTGGTCGAGCGAGCACAGCCGCAGCGACGCCGACGACGTCGCCGAGCGGATCGGCGTGCGGTACTCGACCGAACCGATCGCCGGCCTCGTCGCACCGTTCGAGGACCAGTTGCACCTCACCGGCCTCGCCGCCGAGAACGTCCAGGCCCGCGCCCGGGCGCTCGTGCTGATGGGGTTGTCGAACCTGCACGGCCACCTCGTGCTGACCACGGGCAACAAGACCGAGCTCGCCGTCGGCTACTCGACGATCTACGGCGACTCGGTCGGTGGGTTCGCCCCGATCAAGGACGTCCCCAAGACGATGGTCTGGGAGCTCGCCCGGTGGCGCAACGCCCACGCCGAGTCGATCGGCGAGACCGCGCCCATCCCCGAGAACTCGATCACGAAGCCGCCGTCGGCCGAGCTGCGGCCGGACCAGAAGGACGAGGACTCGTTGCCGCCCTACGAGGTGCTCGACGGCATCCTCGAGGGGTACATCACGAACGCGCTCGGGGCGGCCGACGTCGTGGCGCTCGGCTACGACGCGGACACGGTGGCCGAGATCACGAAGCTGGTCGACCGCTCCGAGTGGAAGCGCCGCCAGGGGGCGATCGGCCCGAAGATCTCGGGCATGGCCTTCGGCCGGGACCGCCGTCTGCCGATCACCTACCGGCCGACGACGGTCTGACGCCCGATCGGCCCGTCGGCGACCGGTCGTCCCGACGGCGACGCGCCGACCGGACGACCGGACCGGTCAGTCGTTCGCGGCCTCTTCGGCGTCGAGGGCGGCGTTGCGGGCCTTGATCGTCTCGATCGCCCGGGCCGCCTCGTCGCGGGTGGCGTAGGGCCCGGCGCGGTCGACGGCCGGAGAGACCTTGCCCTCCTCGACCTCGTGCGTCTTCGTGTTGAACCAGAACTCGGCCATGGTGTCGTCCTCTCGGTGCGGCTGTCGAGAACGCGAGCCCGTCGCGCTCCCCCTAAGCTTGATCGTATGCCCCGGGACTCCCACGGATTCTTGACCCCGGGCCGGATCTCAGCGCAGCGTCCGGTCCCCCCGTCGATCGCCCGACCCGAGTACGTCGGCAAGGCCGCTCCGGCCGAGTACACCGACGGCGACGTCTACGACGCCGAGACCGTCGAGCTGATCCGCGAGAGCGGCCGCATCGCCTCGCAGGCCATCGACGCCGTCGAGGCCGCCCTCCGCCCCGGCGTGACGACCGAAGAACTCGACCGCATCGCCCACGAGTTCGTCGTCGCCCACGACGCCTACCCGTCGACCCTGGGGTACCGCGGGTACCCCAAGTCGGTCTGCACCTCGGTGAACGAGGTCATCTGCCACGGCATCCCCGACGACACCGTCCTGGTCGACGGCGACCTGATCAACGTCGACATCACGGCGTTCAAGAACGGCGTCCACGGCGACCTGAACCGCACCTTCGTCGTCGGCGAGGCCGCCCCCGAGACCGTCGACCTGGTCGACCGCACCCGTGAGGCGCTGAGGCGCGGCATCAAGGCCGTCGCCCCGGGGCGTCAGGTGAACGTGATCGGTCGGGCGATCGAGTCGTACGCCAAGCGCTTCGGCCTGGGCGTCGTGCGCGAGTACACCGGCCACGGCGTCGGACGCGCCTTCCACTCCGGCCTGATCATCCCCCACTACGACGCGCCGCAGTACGACGACGTCATCGAGGTCGGGATGGTGTTCACCATCGAGCCCATGTTGACCCTCGGTGGCATCGAGGCCGACGTCTGGGACGACGACTGGACCGTCACCACCCGCGACAAGAGCCTCACGGCCCAGTTCGAGCACACCCTGGTCGTCACCGAACGCGGTGCCGACATCCTCACGCTCTCCTGAGAAAGGACCACCCATGGCACGCACCGCAGTGGGAATCGACATCGGCGGCACAGGCATCAAGGGGGCGATCGTCGACCTCGACAGCGGCGAGCTCCTCTCGGACCGCATCAAGAAGAGCACTCCCGAGGGCGGCGAACCCGACGCCATCGTCGCGGTCGTCCGGCAGATCGTCGACGAACTCGGCCTCGACGACGCCTCGGTGCCGGTCGGCGTCTGTTTCCCGGCCGCCATCATGGACGGCAAGACCCTCTCGGCCGCCAACGTGTCGAAGAAGTGGATCGGCTTCGAGGCCGAGAAGCTCTTCGAGACCACACTCGGCCGCGACATCCACTTCGTCAACGACGCCGACGCCGCAGGCTACGCCGAGACCCGTTTCGGGGCCGCGAAGGACGTGAAGGGCCTCGTCGTCATGACGACGCTCGGCACGGGCATCGGCACCGCCCTGATCAACGACGGCGTGCTCATCGTCAACGCCGAGCTCGGGCACCTCGAGATCGGTGGCAAGGACTACGAGACCAAGGCCTCGTTCGCGGCGAAGGAGCGCGACGACCTCAGCTGGAAGCACTGGGCGAAGCGCCTGCAGAAGTACTACTCGCACCTCGAGGCCCTGCTCTACCCGCGCCTGATCATCGTCGGCGGCGGCGTCTCGAAGCACCACGACGAGTTCTTGCCGCTGCTCGACCTGCGGGCCGAGATCGTCCCGGCGAAACTCCGCAACAACGCCGGCATCATGGGTGCCGCCGCCCTGGCCGCCGACTCGAACCCGGCGTTCTGAGGCGAGACGCGACCGACGCGAGACGACCCCGGCCGAGGAGGCGCGCCTCCTGGGCCGGGGTCGTCTCGCGTGAGGCGAATGGGCCGACTGCTACGCCGGGTTCTGTCCCGGTGCCGAGGCACCATGGACGGCCATCTCTCTCGGAACTACGTTGCCGCAGCTCTCTAGCGGTCTACCCGGGGACTCGGCGAGCAGCCTCGTCGTCCCCTCTTTGACCTTGCTCCGGGCGAGGTTTACATAGCCGGCCGGTCACCCGAGCCGCTGGTGGTCTCTTACACCGCCGTTTCACCCTTACCCCGTGTCGCACCCGGAGGTGCGACGCGTGGCGGTCTGCTCTCTGTTGCACTTTCTCGCGGGTTGCCCCGGGTGGGTGTTACCCACCGCCCTGCTCTGTGGAGCCCGGACGTTCCTCGGCGACGGGCTCTCGCCCGCCGACGCGACCGTCTTGTCGACCCATTCGCGACCCCGAGCCTAGCGGTGCGACGCCCCTCCGTGTGCCACGGCTCGTGCGGGGGCCCCGCCCCTGGTCAGAGGCCTGATTCGTAGGTGCGGACGAGGACCGCGTTGCTGTCGGGGCAGAGCACGACGTCGTCCTCGGCGGCGGCACGCACGGCCGCGAGGTCGCTGCCCGTCAGGGCCACGCCACTCGCGCTCGACACGCCACCACGCAACAACGAGGCACCCACGCCGTAGCGGTCTCGCTGACGCTCGTAGAGGGCCAGCAGATCGGCGGGCACCGTGGCGGCGATGGTCTCGCGGTTGGCGACGACCTCGGCCCGGTCGGCCTCGAGCTCGGCGAGCTTCGCGTCGCGCCCGGTCTCGGCGTCGACGCGGCGGGTGTCGAGCTGGTCGAGCTCGCCCCGCGTCACCGCCGCGACGGCACCCAGGCTCTCGACGCGTTCCATCACCTCGAGCTGGAGGTCCTCCAGGTCGGAGCGACGCTTGGCGAGGGCGGCGAGCTCGCCCTCGAGGGCGGCCACGTCCTTCGAGGACGACGACGACGCGATGCGCTGTTCGTCACGGACGACGCGCGCCTCGACGACGGCGACGTCGGACTCGATGCGCTTGAGCTCGCTCTGCGCGTCCTCCCAGGCGCCCTGCTCGGTCGCGAGGCGGCTGCGGAGGCGAGAGCCGTCGCCCTCGAGCGACGCGAGGACGGCGATCTCGGGGAGGTTCGCCCCCTTGTGCGCGATCTGGCGGAGTGCGGTGTCGAGTTGCTGCAGGTCGAGCAGCAGGGCCTGGTGCTCGTAGCTGGCTTTCATCAGGGGCATGGGGACTCTTCTCGGGGTCGGGGGGAGGCAGGGACGGGGCGACGAGGAGGCGCGTGCCGCGAGGTCTCGCGGCTCGCGACCCGGCGACGTCGCGACGGGCGGCTCGGCGTGCTCACTGCACGACGGCGAAGTCCCACGGGTCGGTGCGCAGGTCGCTGAGGGTGACCTCGACGTCGTGCAGCTCGCGGCGGAGCTGCGCGGCCGCCGTGTCGAGCCAGAGCCACTCGGCCGCCCAGTGCGACACGTCGACCAGGGCGGGGCCGCGGCCGAGCCTCATGAGTTCGCGCGCGTCGGAGGCGGGGTGGTGGCGCAGGTCGCTGGTGACGTACACGTCGGCGGCCAGCACCGCCGGGTCGGCCAGCAGCGAGTCGCCGGCACCGGCGCAGAGGGCGACGGTCTCGACGACGCGGTCGGCGTCACCTGCCACACGGATGCCGGACGCGGTCGGGGGCAGCACGTCGCCGAGCTGGCGGGCGAGGGCCACGAGCGTCATGGCGTGCGGCAGGCGCCCGACGATGCCGAGTCCCGTGTCGTCGGTGGCACCCCGGGTGATCGGGCGCTGGTCGACGAGGCCGAGCTGGTGCGCGAGCACGCGGGACGTGCCGGTCTCGACGACGTCGGCGTTGGTGTGGGCGGCGACGAGGCCGCACCCGGCACGGACGAGCCGTGCGACGAGGGCACCCTTGGTGGTGTCCTCCGACACCGTCGAGACGCCGTGGAACAGCAGCGGATGGTGGACCAGCAACAGGTCGGCCCCCATGCCGACGGCTTCGTCGACGGTGTCGAGCACGGCGTCGACGGCCAGGTGCACGTGGGTCACGGGCCGGTCGGGGTCACCGACGACGAGACCGGGAGAATCCCACGACGACGCGCCCGCGAGAGGCCAGAGACGTTCGATGACGGAGTTGACCGAGGCGAGGGTGGACACCTCGACAGCCTAGTCGCGAGCCGTCGAGCGGAACCCCGTGATCATGACCGCGACGATGAACGCGACGACCGAGGCGCCGAGCAGGGCGACGACCACCGAGACGGACGTCGACAGGCCGGTGAGGCCCACGGCCCGGACGACGAATCCCTGCCAGGCGAACGAACCGAGGTCGCTCAGGAGCAGACCGAAGCCGACGACGGTACCGACCACGACGCCGGCGACGACGCCCACCGGACCGCGGCGGGCGACGCGGGTGGCGTCGTCGGGGCGGGTCGAGACCGAGGCGAGCGCGGTCAGGCCGACGAGGCCGGTCGCGACGGGGACGGCGACCGTGGCGAGGACGGCCGAGGCCACGGCCAGGGCGGGGACGAAGGCCAGCACGACGGCCGCGACGACGATCAGCGCGGCCGTGGCGGCGACCACGAGCGCGAGGGGACGACGCAGCAGGGGCGGGACGGGGGCGGAGGCGACCGTCTGCCCGTCGGAGGCCGACCGGGTCGGCGTGACCAGCGCCTCCTGGTCGGCTGCCGCCCGGGCGTCCGGGGCGTCGGCGGAGTCGCCGGCGTCGAGCGCGAGGGGACGGGGACCGGTCGACGGGACGACGACGGGAGCCGAGGTCGGGGTGGCGGCGGCCGGGCGCGCGTCACGGTCGGCGTCCGGCGCGTGGCCCGCCTCGACGACGGGCCTGGCCTGACGGATCGTCCCGGGCGTCACGACGGGCAGGACCCCGGTGAACCGGAGGCGCGTGGCCTCGAGGGCGCGCGCCGCCTCGTCCGTGCCGACGCGGGTGATCTCGTCCTCCCAGGAGGCGAAGCGCGCGGCCTCGACCTCACGCAGGGCCAGCTGGGCCTGGACGACGGCCATCAGGTCGATGGTCGCGGTGTCCTCGAGGCGCTTCTCGACCAGGCGGGCGAGCACCTCGTCGTCGAGCGTCATGCGCTCCGGTGGCTGGGGCAGATCGTCGGGCACCGACACGGCGAGCACCGGCAGGGTGATCGCCGAGGTGTCGACCGAGTGGCGGGCCACGCTCGCCGGGCGGGCCTCGAAGGCGTCCGTGGGCACGACGTCGTCGAGGACGACGTCGGCGCGGTGCGAGGGGATCGAGACGGGACGGGGCACCACGGGAGTGGCGGAGTCGACGGGGCGGGCCTCGGTGTGGCGCGTCTCGGCCTGACGTGTCTCGGCCTGACGGTCCTCGGTCGTCTCGTCGAGCCGGTCGACGAGGGCCTCGGCGGCCTCGGAGGTCTCGGAGGTCTCGGGGGCGAGGGTCTGGTTCACGGGGTGGTGCTCCTGCTGGTCCGGGCGAGCGGAGGGCTCGGGGCCGGTGTCGTCGAGGGGTGCGACGAACGTCACACGGCGCCGGTGGAACGTGACGTCGTCGTCGAGGGGTGCGATGCCCCCGACGCTCGCGGTCTGCACGTTGTCGGCCATGCTCGGATGGTAGGTGACGAACGACCCCGTGACGGGCGGACTCGCCGGTCCGACCGGCACATTCGTCGTCCGGGGTGCCCCGGCCGACCTCCGGCCGACCCCCGGCCGACCCCCGGGCGTCCGCGAGGCCCCGAGCGTCAGGAGGCGCGGGTCAGGTGGGCGAGCACCTCGCGGGACACTCCTCGCGAGCCCAGGCCGAGGTGGCCCGACCGGGGGTGCACGGCGAGCGTCGCGTCCGGCAAGCCGGCGACGGTCCGCGCCACCAGGTCGAGGGGGTAGAAACCGTCGGCGCCACCGGCCACGACGAGCGTCGGGGCCGTGACCTCGCTCAGGCGGTCGCCCACGTCGAACGAGTCCTCGGCGTCCAGCGTCACGACCAGGTCGTCGTGTCGGTCGCCGACGACGAAGTGGTGTGCCACCCGTCCGAGGCGCCGCAGGGCGTTCGAGGACGGGACGCCGGTGGTCGTCTGACCGAGCATCGCGGCCGAGGCACCTCTCGCGTCACCGGCCCGGAGGCGCTCGGCCGTGCGCCGCTGGGCCTCGCGCCCGGCCTCCCCCAGCCGGTGGGCGGAGGACACGAGGACCAGTCGACGGACGAGCTCGGGGTGGTCGACGGCCAGTCGGAGCGCGATGCTGCCGCCCGTCGAGGTGCCGACCACGTCGATCGGGCCGTCCGCGATCTCGGCCGCGGCCCGGGCCACGTCGTCGGCGAGGTCCTCCATCGTCGTGCCCTCGGGCAACCCGCGGCGACGACCGAGCGTCCACAGGTCGAGCCGCCGGACGAGCGGCGCCGTCTCGAGCCGCAGCAGGGTCCGGTCCCAGGTCGAGGGGTGGTGGCGACCCGGGCCGACCCCGGGCAGCAGGATCGTCGGGACGCCGTGCCCCCGGCGCACGAAGGGCAGGCCCGCCACGGTGCCCCTGGTCGTCGCGCTCCGCGGGCTCACGGCCGGCCCAGCCGCCGGAACCGCGCGGGGGCGTCGCCACCCTCGACGAGGTCGACGAGGATCGACCCCACGAGAGGCGTGAACTTGAAGCCGTGCCCGGAGAACCCCGCCCCCACCACGACGGGGCCGACCCGGTCGAGCACGAAGTCCTCGTCGTCGGTGGTCGTGTACGTGCAGCTGATCGGGTCGGCGGTCTCGGCGTCGACGCCGGGCAACCACTCGCGGGCGTACCGCCGCAGCTGCTCGAGCTGCCCGGGGTCGGGTTCGAACGACCGGCGGTCGGGGTGCACGACGGGTCCGGCTCCGTGCCAGCCCGCCTTGACGCCCTCGCCCGGCGTGAGCATGCCGTAGACGACGCCCGGCCACCACGACTCGCCGGGTCGGTCGGGGTCGGGACGGTGGTTGACGCTCGGCCACACGGCCTCGGCGTCGGTCACGGCGAAGTGCGCCGGTTGCTCCTGGGTCACGGTGAGGCGAGGGAGGCGGACGAGGCCCCCGACGACGTCCTCGGTCCAGGCGCCCGCCGTCACCACGACCCGCCGGGCGACGATCTCGTCATCGGCCGTGACGACCCGGACGCGCTCCGGCCCCTCGACGTGCAGGCCCGTGACCGGCGTCGACCAGCGCAGTCGCGCCCCGTGGGCCTCGGCCGCCCGGGCGAGGACCGTCAGGGCCTCGGCGGCCCGGATGCGACCGCTGCCCGGCACGTGCAGCACCTCGGTCTCGAAGCGGAGGCCCCTCCACCGCTCCCCCGCCTCGGCGGCGTCGACCAGCTCGCTGGGGACGCCCGCGTCGACGTGCAGGGCCCGCATCCGACGGAGCATCGCCGGGCGACCGTGGTTGACCACCCCGACGAGGTCGAGCAGCGGGGTGCCGGTCTCGTCGGCCAGCGCGTCCCACCGCCGCCGCGCCTCCTGCACGAGGGCGACGTAGTCGGCGTCGTCGTAGGCGACGTTGAGGTTCCGGGTCGCGCCGTGGGAGGCACCCCGGTGGTGCCCCTGCTCGAAGCGCTCGACGAGCACGACCTCGTGTCCGCGCGACGCGGCCTGCCAGGCCGTCGCGAGGCCCATGGCGCCGCCGCCGACCACGACCAGGTCGACGTCGACGCGGGACGGACTCGGCTGACCGGACGACATCCCCCGAGCATAGGAGGCGCGGTGCGGCCGCGCCCCCGGCTCACGCCCCGTGGCACGCCCGTCCCCTGGCCCGCCGACGGGGGCTGCTGTGGCCGGGCCGCGTGCCGGTAACATCCCTCGACGGCCGCCACGGGACGCGGCTCGCGCAGCAGCAGGGGGAACTCGTGGACCGACCAGACGACCGGACGACGACCGAGGGGGCCTCGGACGCGACCCCCGTGTCCGTCGTGGCCGAAGGACTCGTGCAGCGGTTCGGACCGCTCGAGATGCGCGTCCTGCCGAGCGACTACCCCGCCGGCGCCGTCGGGGTCCCGGGAGCCGGCCACCCCGAGATGCTGCGCGTCCGGCTCGGCGCCACCGAGTTCGTCGACCTGGGGCACGACGGATCGCACTGGTTCGCGGTGCCCCTGCGCATCGACGCCTCGGGGCCCACGCCCCTCGAGCAGCGGCGCCGGGACCCCCTCGACATCGGGGTGGGCGAGGAGACGTCCGTGGTGCTCGACGCGGCCTCGGCCATGGTGCGACGGTGGGCCGCCCTGGTCCCGCCCGCGTCCCGTCTGGGCACCGCCTGGCCCGCACCGCAGGCGTTCGCGTCCGGTGCCGTCGCGGGTGCCCCGGCACCGAGGCGACGGCGGGGCGTGCTCCTCGGCGTGCTGGGTGCGGTGGGCGTCCTCGCCGTCGGCGGGATCTGCTTCGCCCTCTACCAGGCGAACGGGGGCGAGGGAGGCGTGATCGAGACCGGTTCCGAGCTCGTGAGCGAGCTCACCACCGGGGACTGCTTCGACATGACGGAGGGGATCGACGACGAGTACCAGACGTTCGTCGACGTGACCGCCTGCGGCGAGGTGCACCACTTCGAGGTGTTCGCCGAACCGGTCCTGGACGACGAGGCGTTCCCCGGCGACGACGAGGTCGGGCAGCTCGGCGACGACGCGTGCTTCGAGGTCTTCGACGACTACGTCGGGTCCGCCTGGGAGGACTCGGCCCTCGACTACGGCTGGTTCACGCCGACCGAGGACACCTGGGCCACCGGCGACCGCGAGGTCACCTGCTACCTCGCGACCGCACCCGAGGGCGAGTCGGCCAGCCTGGCGGGCAGCGGTCGCTGACCTGCGGGGCCGGGGTCGAATCCGCGACACGAACGGGGGCGGCCCCGTCCGCCGTCGACCTGCGATGATCGGCGGATGACCTGGCGCAAGCTCCTCAAGGCGTTCCCCACCGTGATCCTGGTGGTCGACATCCTCATCAGGATCGTGTCGGTGGCGGTCGTGCCGCGCAACCGGCGACCGAGTTCGGCCATGGCGTGGCTGTTGGCGATCTTCGTCGCCCCCATCCCGGGCAGCGTCCTCTACGGTCTCCTCGGCAGCACCAAGCTGCCGAAGGACCGGCGGGACAAACAGCGCGAGATCAATTCGCTCATCCTCGAGAACACGCAGGGTCTCGACAACCGCGTGCCGACCGACACCCAGCCGCCGTGGTTCGGGACGGTGGTCCAGCTGAACCGCACGCTCGGTGCCATGCCCCTCATCCCCGGCAACACGACGCGGCTGCTGCCGGACTACGCCGGATCGATCGCGGCCATGACCGGGGCCGTCGACGCGGCCGAACGATACGTGCACGTCGAGTTCTACATCTTCACGCGCGACGAGTCGACCTTCCTCTTCTTCGACGCGCTCAAACGTGCTCACGACCGTGGCGTCAAGGTGCGGGTGCTCTACGACCACTGGGCCACGATCCGCAACCCCCAGGGCCGGGTGACGCGCACCTGGCTCCGCGATTCCGGCATCCGTTTCGAGGAGATGCTGCCGTTCCACCCCACGAAGGGCATGTGGCGCCGACCTGACCTGCGCAACCACCGCAAGATCGTCGTCGTCGACGGCGACGTGGCGTTCACCGGCTCGCAGAACATGACCGACCCCAGCTACAACAAGCGCGGCAACATCCGGCGCGGCCTGCAGTGGAAGGACCTCATGGTGCGGCTCGACGGTCCCGCCGCCATCGGCCTCAACGCACTCTTCATCACCGACTGGTACAGCGAGACGGACGAGTTGCCCACGGACGCCGGGGCCGAGCCGCCCGTCGAACGACGCGGGGGCGACGACGCCTACGAGTGCCAGGTCGTGCCGAGCGGACCCGGGTTCGACGGGGAGAACAACCTCCGGTTGTTCAACGCCCTGGTCTACGGCGCGCAGGAACGCCTCATCATCGCGAGCCCCTACTTCGTGCCCGACGAGTCGATGCTCTACGCCATCACCACCGCGGCGGAGCGCGGGGTGGACGTGCAACTCTTCGCCTGCGAGGTCGCCGACCAGTTCCTCGTCTACCACGCGCAACGCTCGTACTACGAGACGCTGCTGCGGGCGGGGGTGCGGATCTTCCTCTACGAGAAGCCGATCGTCCTGCACTCGAAGCACTTCACGGTGGACGACGACGTGGCGGTGATCGGCTCGAGCAACATGGACATGCGGTCGTTCAGCCTCAACTTCGAGGTGTCGCTCATGGTGCGCGGAGCGGGCTTCGTCGACCAGGTCCGCGAGGTCGAGGCGGACTACCGCGCGAAGTCGCACGAGATCACCCTGGCGAGCTGGCTGACGAGGCCCGCTCCCCTGCAGGTGCTCGACAACGTCGCGCGCCTCACGGCGGCGGTGCAGTAGGTCCGCCGTCTCCGGGCGGCCCGGCCAGGGGTGGTCGGCCGGTGGACGGTCGACGCCCTGAGGGGCAGAGTGTCGGCATGGACCAGAAGGAACACCTCAGCCGGTACCTGACCCGTTCGCGCGACGACCTGGTGCGCAAGCTCGACGGACTGTCGGAGTACGACGTCCGTCGCCCGCTGGTGCCGAGCGGCACCAACCTGCTCGGGCTGGTCAAGCACGTCGCCACCGTGCAGCTCGGCTACCTCGGCGACGTCTTCGGGCGACCGAGCGGCATCGAGACGCCGTGGTTGACCGACGAGAGCGAACCCGGGGCCGACCTGTGGGCGACTCCGGACGAGAGCCGCGGCTTCGTCGTCGACCTCCTGCAGCGGTCGAACGCCCACGCCGACGAGACCGTCCGGGCGTTGCCGCTCGACGCGCCCGGTGACGTCCCCTGGTGGGGACCCGACCGCCGTGCCGTCACGCTGCACCAGATCCTCGTGCACCTGACCGTCGAGACCGCCCGGCACGCCGGCCACGCCGACGTCGTCCGCGAGTTGATCGACGGCGGCCTCGGCAACGGCCCCGCCGACCCGAACGTGCCGGACCGCGATGCCGACGGATGGCGACGACACCACGACCGCGTCGAGGCCGCCGCCCGCGCCGCAGGCCACTGAGCGCCCCGCGCCACCGTCCGCCCCGGGCCCGCGTGCGCCTGACCCGTGACGTCGGCAATTCCTGCCTCCCGGCGCGAGACCGGCCTGACCGCCCCGCGGGCGGCACGTACCGCCGCAGGGACCAGGAGTTGCCGACGCGCGGGTCAGGCGAACAGCTTGCCGACCTCTGTCGCGAGCTGCTGCGCACCCAGCACGACGAAGAGCACGGCGCAGATCCCCATGAGCGAGTTGCTCACCCACCGGCTGCGCCACTCGGCCGGCGTGCGTGACGAGTTCAGCAGCCAGAGCAGGGTGATCGCCAGGAACGGCATGAAGAGCGCCCCGAGCACCCCGTAGAGCACGATCAAGCCGATCGGCCGGTCCAGGAAGAGGATCGCCATCGGAGGAACCGTGAGCCAGACGACGAAGACCCGGTAGTAGAGGCCGCCGATCCGGCGTCGGGGGTCGTCCGCGTCGAGACCGCGAAGGGTGCCCACGAAATCGGCGAACATGAGCGACACGCCGTTCCACACGCCGAGGATCGACGAGAACGAGGTCGCGAAGAACCCGATCAGGAAGAACCAGGTCATGAAGGTGCCGTAGCGCTCGCCGAGGACGGCCGCGAGCTGGACCAGCCCCCCTTCGCCGTCGGCCAACGCGATGCCGCCGGAGTACAGGAGCTCGGCCCCGACCACGAGCATCGCGAGGACGAAGACGCCGCTCACGACGTAGGCGACGCCGTTGTCGAGTCGCATGACCTTCATCCAGCCCGGACTGTGCCAGCCCTTCTCGCGCAACCAGTAGCCGTAGGCGGCGAGCGTGATGGTGCCGCCGACCCCGCCGGTGACGCTGAGCGCGACGACCAGCCCGTTCTCGGGGATGGTCGGCACGAGACCGGCCGCGAGTTCGCCGAGGTTCGGCAGGGTGACGATCGCCGAGCCGACCACCGTGACGAACATGAGGCCGACGAAGAAGGCGATGACCTTCTCGAAGAACGAGTACTTGCCGAACCACACCATGACTCCGCCGAGCACGCCGGCACCGATCGCGAACACCTTGAGGTCGACCCCCGGGAAGAGCGCCTGCAACGGCAGCGCGGTCGAGCTCATCGCGGCGGCCCCGTAGACGAAGCCCCAGACGACGACGTAGACGCCGAAGTACACGCTCGTCCAGCGCCCGAGCGATCGCCACCCCTCGAAGATCGACCGCCCCGTGGCCAGCGACCAGCGCCCGGCACCCTCGACGAGGGCGATCTTGACGACGACGCCCACGACCACGGTCCAGGCGAGGGCGTAGCCGAAGCGGGAGCCCGCGACGAGGGTGGCGACGAGGTCTCCCGCCCCGATGCCGGTGGCCGCGACCACCAGCCCGGGGCCGATGACGCGCCATCTCTTCGTCGAGACGGGGGTCGTGAGGTCGGGTGTCCGGAGGACGTCGTCGTCGGCAGCCATGTCGGCCAGTCAACCGGCTCCGACGAGAGGCGACCACCGTCGCGCGACGGATGTCGTCGAATCGTGACGTCTCGGCAAGCTCGCAGGAGGCGCCCCTCGCCAGGTCCGGGTCGGGAGCGTAGCGTCACCGGGGTGATGCCTCCCTCCGCGAGAACCGTCGGCGAACTCAGGCGCTCGGGGCACGTCCCCAAGCCCCTCCGCACCGAGATCCGAGACAACCTGCTCGACGCCCTGCGCGAGGGACGTGATCCCTGGCCTGGACTCCACGGCTTCCGGTCCACGGTCATCCCGCAGCTGGAACGGGCCTTGATCGCGGGCCACGACATCGTCCTGCTGGGAGAGCGCGGTCAGGGCAAGACCCGCCTGCTCAGGACGCTCGCCGGTCTGCTCGACGAGTGGTCCCCCGTGATCGAGGGGTCCGAGCTGGGCGAGCACCCGTTCGAGCCGATCACGAGCGAGAGCCGCCGTCGCGCCGCCGAGCTCGGCGACGACCTGCCTGTCGCCTGGCGGGGACGCGACGAGCGCTACGTCGAGAAGCTGGCGACGCCCGACACGAGCGTCGCCGACCTGATCGGCGACGTCGATCCGATGCGGGTGGCCGAGGGACGCAGCCTCGGCGATCCCGAGACGATCCACTTCGGGCTCATCCCCCGGGGCCACCGCGGCATCGTCGCGGTCAACGAGTTGCCCGACCTCGCCGAGCGCATCCAGGTGGCGATGCTCAACGTGATGGAGGAGCGCGACATCCAGATCCGCGGTTACGTCCTCCGCCTCCCGCTCGACGTGCTCGTCGTGGCCAGCGCCAACCCCGAGGACTACACCAACCGCGGGAGGATCATCACGCCCCTCAAGGACCGCTTCGGTGCCGAGATCCGGACGCACTACCCGGCCGAGCTCGCCGACGAGGTCGCGGTCGTCCGTCAGGAGGCCGACCTCGTCGCCGAGGTGCCGGACCACCTCGTCGAGATCCTGGCGCGCTTCACGCGCGCGCTCCGCGAGTCCCCCTCGGTGGACCAGCGCAGCGGCGTCAGCGCCCGCTTCGCGATCGCCGGAGCCGAGACCATCGCGGCCGCCGCCCTGCACCGCGCGACCCGACAGGGCGAGGACGAGGCCGTGGCACGACCGATCGACCTCGAGACGGCCGTCGACGTGCTCGGCGGCAAGATCGAGTTCGAGTCCGGAGAAGAGGACCGTGCCGAGGAGGTCCTCGAGCACCTGCTGCGGACGTCCACCGCCGAGACCGTCCGTGCCCACTTCCGCGGGCTCGACTTCGACGGGCTCGTCGACGCCCTCGAGTCGGGCGTCATGGTGACCACCGGTGAGCAGGTCACCGCCCGGGAGTTCCTGGCCGGTCTGCCCTCGCTCGGCGAGGACGACCTCTACGACCGCGTCGCCGAACGGCTCGGCGCGACGACCGACGGCGGTCGGGCCGGCGCCGTCGAGTTGGCGCTCGAGGGCCTCTTCCTGGCCCGACGCGTGAGCAAGGAGAGCGGCGACGGTGAAGCGGCCTACGGGTTCTGAGGTGCGACGTGGCTAGGGCGAACCGTCGCCTGCACCGGGCCGCCCGCTACCAGAGGTACGCCGACGGGCCCGACCCGCTCGCGCCTCCTGCCGATCTCTCCGAAGCACTCGACGCCGTCGGACGGGACGTCATGGCGGGCACGAGCGCCGAGGCGGCGCTCCGCGAGTTCCTCCGGCGCGGTGGTCGCGACCAGACCGGTCTCGACGACCTCGCCCGCCGGGTCGCGGAACGTCGGCGGGCCCTGACCCGCGACCACCACCTCGACGGCACGCTCCACGAGGTCCGTGAACTCCTCGACCGGGCCCTGCGGGCCGAGCGCGCCCAGCTCGCCCGGGACGTCGACCTCGACGACGGCGACCGCGCGCTCGCCGAGCTCCAGCTCGACAGCCTTCCGCCGTCCCCGGCCGGCGCCGTCGCCGAGCTGACGGAGTACCGCTGGCAGAGCCGGGAGGCCCAGGACGCCTACGACGAGATCAAGGACCTGCTCGGTCGCGAGATGCTCGACCAGCGCTTCGCGGGGATGAAGACCGCCCTCGAGAACGCCTCGGACGCCGACCGCGAGGCCGTGGCCGAGATGCTGCGCGACCTCGACGGCCTGCTCGCCGCCCACGCCCGTGGTGACGACACCCCGGAGCAGTTCGACGACTTCATGGCGAAGCACGGGGCGTCGTTCCCCGAGCAACCGGGCGACGTCGACGCGTTGATCGACGCCCTGGCCGCTCGTGCGGCCGCCGCCCAGCGTCTCCGCAACTCGATGACGGCCGAGCAACGGGCCGAGCTGGACGCCCTGGCCCAGCAGGCCTTCGGCTCCCCCGACCTGATGCAGTCCCTCGAACGGCTCGACGGCACCCTGCGTGCCCTGAGACCGGGGCAGGACTGGAGCGGCTCCGAGGGCATGGACGGCGAACAGGGCCTCGGGCTCGGCGACGGCACGGGGGTCTTCCAGGACCTCGCCGACCTCGACGCGCTCGCCGAGCAGCTGGCCCAGCAGTCGAGCGGCTCGTCGCTCGACGACGTCGACCTCGACGCCCTGCGCCGCCAACTGGGCGAGCAGGCCGCCGTCGACGCCGCGGCCCTGCGGCGGCTCGAGAAGGCCCTCCGCGACTCGGGTGCCCTCCGCCGCCGGGCCGACGGCACGCTGGCCCTGACGCCCCGGGCCATGAGGCAGCTCGGCAAGGACCTGCTGCGCGACGTCGCGGCGAAGATGTCGGGACGAGCGGGGAGGCGCGAGTTGCGGTCCGCGGGAGGCCTCGGCGACCGCTCCGGCGCGAGTCGCGAATGGGCGTTCGGCGACACCGAGCCGTGGGACGTCACCCGGACGATCACGAACGCGATCACGCGGACCGCCGCCGGGGGCGGCCGGACCGACGGCGGGGTGCGGATCGAGATCGGCGACGTCGAGGTGCACGAGACCGACGCCCGGACGCAGGCCTGCGTCGCCCTGCTCGTCGACACGTCGTTCTCGATGGCGATGGAGGACCGCTGGGTGCCGATGAAGCGCACGGCCCTCGCCCTACACACCCTGATCACGTCGCGCTTCCGCGGCGACGACCTGCAGCTCATCGGGTTCGGCCGGCACGCCGAGGTCATGCCGATCGAGCAGCTCGTCGCCCTCGACGCGAAGTGGGACAAGGGGACGAACCTCCACCACGCCCTTCTGCTGGCGAATCGGCACTTCCGCAAGCACCCGACCGCGCAACCCGTCCTGTTGATCGTCACCGACGGCGAGCCGACCTCCCACCTCGAGCCTGGCGGTGAGGTCTTCTTCGACTACCCGCCGCACCCCGTGACGATCCTGCGGGCCGTGGAGCAACTGGACGTGGCCCGCCGCCTCGGCGCGCACACGACGTTCTTCCGGCTCGGCGACGACCCGGGGCTCGCCCGCTTCGTCGATGGGATGGCGCGGCGCGTCGACGGCACGGTGACCGCCCCCGACCTGGACGACCTCGGAGCGGCCGTCATCGGGTCGTACGTCAGAACACGGGCCACGGAACCGCCGGCATAGGGCCGTGCGGCTCGGGGAAGACGGAGGACGCGAGCAGGCGGGCGCAGCGGTCGTCGAGCGCCTCGAGTTCGTCCGACGTCACGAGCGGCGCGAGGGCCGTCCCCAGGCAACCGGACAGACCGGCCCGGACGCGCTCGACCCCGGCGAGTTCATCGGTGGTGAGCGGATCGCCGATCCAGCCCCAGAGCACGGTGCGCAGTTTGTGCTCGGCGTGGAAGGTGAGTCCGTGGTCCACGCCGTGCCGTCGTCCGTCGGGCAGGGCGAGCACGTGGGCACCCTTGCGGTCGGCGTTGTTGACCACGACGTCGAAGACGGCCATGCGGCGGAGGGCATCGGTGTCCTCGTGGATCAGGGCGACCGGCCCGTCGTCGCCCTCGCCCTCCAGCACGAGGCGCCACCCGTCGTCGGGCAGGTCGTCGACCGGGACGAGGTCGACGGCGTCCTGCTCCGGGTCGACGTCCTGCCAGAGCTGGACCATGCCCTCGCCGAGCGGGCCGTCGCGCAGCCAGGTGCGCGGGACGACGTCCCAACCCAGGGCCTCGGAGACGAGGTAGGCCGCGACCTCACGATCGGCGAGGCGACCGTCGGGGAAGTCCCAGAGCGGCCGTTCGCCGGCGACGGGCTTGTAGATGACCGACACGTCGCCGAGGCGGGCCAGGAACGACGCGTTCGACGCCGTGCGGATGCGACCGGTGAGCTCGAGCTCGACGTCGTCCGGCGGAACGGTGGCGGACGCCTCGGGGGGAGCGTCCTCGGCCGACGCCGAGGACATCAGAGGTCGCCGGACAGGACGCAGACGTGGCCCTCGGGGTCGATCGGCTGCCCACAGAAGGGGCAGAGCGGTCGACCGGCCCCGACGATCTCGAGGGTCCGAGCCGCGAACGCCCTCGCCGTGCCGACGGGGATGCGGACGACCAGGACCTCGTCCGGCTCGAGCTCGGCCTCGTCGACGTCGGCGTCGTCCGCCACCTCGACCAGCGGGAACGCCTCGATGACGACCTGGGCGGTGGACGGGTCCCAGCCGAGGCTGAGCGCCCCGGCCCGGAACTCGGGCTCGACGGGCTGGTCGAGGGGCTCGTTGTCGACGAGCTCGACCGGGATGCCGGTGGGCACGCTGACCGGGTTGCCGTCGGCGGCCATCACCTGGTCGAGGATCTCGTCGATCTTCTCGGCGAGGGCGGCCGACTGCATCTTCTCGAGGCCGACGCTCGTGACCCGCGACCCGTCACGGGCCTGGAGGTAGAACGCGCGGGAGCCGGGACGGCCGATGGTCCCGACGACGACCCGATCCGGCCAGTCGAAGGTGTGGACGATGGAGGGCATGCCGCGAGTCTACGAGCGCCCCGCCGCCGACGCTCAGGTCGCGGGAGGCTCGTCGCCGGCGGCGTCGCCGCCCGCAGGACCCGCGCCTCCCCCGACGGCGGCGTCGCCGGCGGGAGCCGCCTGCCGCAGCCACGAGAGGTCGCCCGAGTCCGTGTTCGTCGCGACGACGTCGGGGCGGTTCGGCCCGTAGCGCACGATCGACACCGAGGCCGGGCCGACGCTGATGCGCTGGAACAGGTCGAGGTGCATGCCGTAGGCGTCGGCGAGGATCGACTTGATGATGTCACCGTGGCTGACGGCGACCCACACGGCGCCCGGACCGTGTTCGGCCTCGAACGCGGCGTCGTGCCGGCGGACCGCGGCGACCGCCCGGGACTGCATGGTCTGCAGCGACTCGCCACCGGGGAACACCGCGGCCGACGGCTGGTTCTGCACGACCGACCAGAGCGACTCGCCCGCGAGCTCCTTGAGCGGCCGACCCTGCCAGTCGCCATAGTCGCACTCGGTGATGCCCCGGTCGATCGGCGTCGCCGGCCTGCCGGACTGGCGGTCGAGGATCGCCCTCGACGTCTGACGGCAGCGCTCGAGGGGGCTCGACACGACGCCGACGAGCGGCACGACCGCGAGCCGCTCGGCCGTCCGCCGCGCCTGCTCGCGTCCGACGTCGTCGAGCCGGACGCCCGCCGTCCGTCCGGCGAGCACGCCGCTCGCGTTGGCGGTGGTGCGTCCGTGCCGGACGAGGACGAGGGTGGCCATGCCCCGAGCCTAGACACCGACGCTCGCGGCGGGGGCGCGACCGCCCCCGTGCCCACCGAGGACGACGAGGAGGCGCGGTGCCCGTGTCCCGGCACCGCGCCTCCTGCGGTCTCCCGCCCGGCGGTCGGCGTGACTACGCCGAGGCGGCGGAGAGCGCCTCGACGAGCGGGGTCGTCGGGCGGCCGATCAGACCGGAGAGGTCGCCGCTCGTGTCGGCGAGCAGCCCGTCGCGGATGTTGCCGTCGAGGGCGACGACGAAGCCGACCGTGCCCTCGTCCAGACCGAAGCCCCGCAGGCGCTCGGCGTGCTGCTCGGGCGTGAGCGACTCGTAGCGGACGGGTCGGCCCGTGACGGTCGTGAGCGCCTCGGCGAACTCGTCGAAGTCCCAGGCGTGGTCGCCGGACAGCTCGAAGGTGCGACCGGCGGTCGACTCGTCGAGGGCCGCGACCGCGGCGGCCTCGGCGTAGTCCCGACGGCTGGCGCTGGCGAGACGGCCGTCCCCCACGCTCGCGGCGACCATGCCGGAGTCGCGGGCGGTGGCGATCTCGCCGACGTAGTTCTCGGTGTACCAGCCGTTCCGCAGCAGCGTGACGGGCACGCCGGAGGCGGCGAGGTGCTCCTCGGTCGCCTTGTGCTCGGGCGCGAGGATCAGGGGCGAGGTCGAGGCCGCGAGGACGCTCGTGTAGACGATGCGGGCGGCACCGGCCGCCTTCGCGGCGTCGATCACGGCGGCGTGCTGCGGGACGCGCTGGCCCACGGCGTCGCTCGAGATCAGGACGACGACGTCGCCCGCGTCGATGACGGCCGCGATCGTGTCGGGTCGGGTGTAGTCGAGCTCGGCGGTGCGGACGCCGCGCTCGGCGAGGTCGGCCAGCTTCGAGACGTCGCGCGACGTGGCGACGACGCTGTCGGGGGCGGCGCCGCGGGCGAGGAGGGACTCGACGACGAGGCGGCCGAGCTGGCCGGAGGCGGCGGTGACGATCGTGGACATGGTGTTCCTTTCGGTTGCGTGCCCGGGACAACGACGACGATCCACTGGGACTTCCCATCTGCAGGTACGCACCTTTTCGTAAGCTACTGACGTGGACGTCGGAATCGTGAATGCTGCCCGCCCTGCCCCCTCCGGTCGTTTTCCGGCGGAGTGCCCGAGCCGCGTGGTGCTGACCCACGTGACGAGTCGGTGGGGCGTTCTGATCTTGTTGGCACTGGAACGCGGGCCGATGCGGTGGGGCGAGTTGCGACGCGAGATCGAGGGCGTCAGCGAGAAGATGCTCGCCTCGACCCTGAAGACCCTCGAGGCCGACGGCATCGTCCATCGCGCCGCCCAGCCGACGATCCCGCCGCGGGTCGACTACTCGCTGACCGAGCGTGGCACCGACCTGGCCGCCCGCCTCGTGCCGCTCATGGACTGGATCCTCGACAACGCCGACGAGATCGTCGCGGGCCGGTGAGCGATCGGTCGACCGATCAGGACGACGCCCCCGCTGCCAGGTACGTGGACGCGAGGTAGGCCGTCGCACCCACGATGAAGACGACGAAGATCGGCATCGCGACCAGCAGGAACGTCCTCTCGCGGGGCGGGACGTAGGCACTCGACTTCCGCAGGGTCGACGCGAGCATCCCGACCCCGAGGCCGGGGAAGAGCAACAGCGCGAACGTCGGCAAGGAGTGTTCGACGCCGTGTCGCCGATACGGCGTGGTCGTCCACACCGGGACCTGGGTCCAGACGAAGACGACCAGGCCGAGCGAGACGACGATGCCGACGACGAGGGCCACGCGCATCCACCGGACGAGCACCCGCCCCCGAGCGACGTCGTCGTCCGTGAGCGGCAACGTACGGGGCGTGCCGTCGGGCCGGGTCGTCTTCAGGTCGATGGTCACGTGGTGATGCTAGCGAGTCGGGACGGACCTGTCTGCTCGTCCGCCTCGACTTGCCTGCACGGGCGTCCGCCCATCCGCAGCTGGTTGAGTTCGACCTGACGACCGACTCGACGAAGGGGCAGGCAGCACATGGGCATCTCGGAGAAGGACTACGACGTCGCCGTCATCGGCGCCGGTCCGGCGGGCACCGCGGCGGCCCTGCGTGCAGCCGAACTCGGGGCCCGCGTCGTCGTCCTGGAGGCGGGGCGCGAGGGAGGCACCTGCGTGAACACCGGATGCGTGCCCACCAGGGTGCTGGCCAAGACGGCCCGGCTGATCCGCGAGACCCGGCACGCGGACGTCTACGGCGTCGGCGTCGCTCCCCCGACGATCGACTGGGCGACGACCGTCGCGCGCGTCCGGGAGCGCGTCGACGCGGTGCGGTCGATCAAGCGGGAGGCCGAGCGGTTCGAGGCCGCGGGCGTCGAGCTGGTCCACGAGGGCAGGGCCCGGTTCGTCGACGACTCGACCCTCGTCCTCGACAGCGGGCGGACGATCTCGGCGGCGTCGATCCTGATCTGCGTCGGCGGTCACTCGCGCCGACTGCCGATCCCGGGCAACGAGTTGGCGACGGTCCCCGAGCACGTCCTCGACCTGCCGTCCCTCCCCCACCGGGTGGCCGTGATCGGCGCGGGCAACACGGGCGCACAACTCGTGACGGTGTTCGACGCGTTCGGCAGCGACGTGACGCTCCTCGACGTCGCCCCGCGGGTGCTGACGACGTCGGACGCGTCGATCTCGGAGGCGGTCTCCGTCGCGTTCACCGAGCAGGGCATCGACGTGCGCACCGGGATCGACGGCGTCGAGAGCCTCGCCCGAGCCGACGACGGCTCGATCACCCTGACCTGGCGGCAGGACGACGCGCACGCCCGGGCCGACTTCGACGTGGTCGTCATGGCCACGGGGTGGCCGGCGGACGTCGAGGACCTCGGCCTGGAGAACGCCGGGATCGAGGTGGAGCGCTCGTCCGTCCCCGTCGACCGGTACTTCCGGACCGTCGTCCCGCACGTCTTCGCCGTGGGCGACGCCAACGGCCGCGACATGCTCGTCCAGGCCGCCCAGTTCGAGGGGGAGGCCGCCGCCGAGAACGCCGTCCTCGGCGCCAACCGCCGCACGCCGCACCACCTCCTGCCCGCCGGTGGGTTCACCGACCCGGACTACGCCGGCGTCGGCCTCACCGAGGACGAGGCCCGCGAGGCGGACGAGTCGTGCGTGGTCGTCACGATCCCGTACTCGACCGTGGACCGGGCCGTGATCGACGACCGCGAGACGGGGTTCCTCAAGCTGATCGCCGACCGCCGTCGTGAGCTCGTGCTCGGTGCCCATGCCGTCGGTGAGAACGCCGTCGAGGTGGTCCAGGCGGTCACCACCGCCATGGCCGGCGGTGTCGACGTCGCCACCCTGGCGGAGGTGCGCTTCGCCTACCCCACCTACAGCGCGGTGATCGGGATGGCGGCCCGGGCCGTGCTGGCGGATCGCACCGCGCGCTAGGAGTCGGCGGGCGCCGTGACACGATGGACGCTCCGCCCCGACCGAAAGCCACGATGCGCCTCCTCCTGATCCGCCACGGCGAGACCGCCGACAACGTCGCCCGCACCATCGGCTCGCGCCCCCCGGGCCCGCCGCTGTCCCCGCTCGGCCGCGAACAGGCCGCCGACCTCGGGACGGCTCTGGCGGGCGAAGCGATCGTCGCCGTGCACTCCTCGCGCCTGCGCCGGGCCGGTGAGACCGCCGCGATCGTCGCCGAGGGTCTCGGCCTCCCCCACCACGAGGTCGATGGTGCCCACGAGATCGACGCCGGCGACCTGGAGGGTCTGCCCTACGCCGAGGCCCTGCCCCGGTACGCCGGCACCATGCAGCAGTGGTGGACCGACCCGGAGGCGCGCATCCCCGGTGGTGAGAGCGGCAGCGAGTTCACGGCCCGGTTCCGCGGGGCGGTCGATCGGGTCGTGGCGTCGACACCGGCCGACTCGACCGCGGTGCTCGTCTCGCACGAAGCCGCGATCTGCGTCTGGGCGGCCGACACCGCCCGCAACCTCGACGCCGCGTTCAGTCGCACCCACGGACTCCGCAACACGGGGTCGGTCGTCCTCGAGGGCTCGACCGAGGCCGGCTGGGTCGCCGTCTCGTGGGACGGCGAACCCCTGGCGCACTGACGCGCGCGTCCGTCGACGGCGCCGCAGCGCCTCCTAGGGGCCGCCGAGCCAGTGGTCGATCCGATGGTGGTCCGGCCGGAAGCCGTTCTGGACGCCCCACAGCACCGCCTGCGTCCGACTGGTCGCGCCGATCCGCCGGTAGACCGACCGGATGTACGACTTGACCGTGTTCGGACTGAGGTAGGTCAGTGCCGCGACCTCGGCGTTGCTCTTCCCCTGGGTGATGAGGGCCAGGATCTCGGACTCGCGGTCGGTGATGCCCTCGCGGCGGCCGGGCCAGTCGAGGCCCGGTGCACTCGGCCCCCGCCCCCGCACCTCGCTGACGACGCGCTCGCCCCGGTGGACCGCCTCGAGCGCCTCGACCAGCTCGCGGGCACCGAGGGTCTTCGACAGGTACCCGTGCACGCCCTGCGCCAGAGCCGACTCGACGAGCTCGGGGTGGAAGTTCCAGGTGTAGACGACGACCTTGCCGGCCGCCGGGTTGGCGACCAGCTCGGCGAGCTCGTGATGGTCGGACTCCGGCTGGGCGAACGAGTCGTAGAGGACGACGTCGACCCGGTCGGACAGCGACGTCGTGGCGTCGATCTCGGCGACGACGACCCGGTCGCGGTAGCGGTCGAACATGTGGGCGAGACCGGCGAGCACGACGTCGTGGTCGTCGACGAGTGCGACGGTGATCGACCGGGTCGGAGCGAGGGGCATGAGGACACCATCCCACCCCGAGGGGTGTGCCGCCACACCTCCAGGGGTGGTCTGCTGGGTCCTGCGACACCACGGCACCGACGGTGCCGGTCGCCCATCTCTCCCGGAAGGAGAACACCATGATCGGTCTCATCATCAGCTTGCTCGTCGTCGGCCTCATCGCAGGGTTCATCGCCCGCGCGGTCGTCCCGGGTCGCCAGAGCCTCTCGATCGCCATGACGATCCTGCTGGGCATCATCGGTTCGTTCGTCGGAGGGTTCCTCGGCTTCCTGCTGTTCCAGCACGACCCCACGGACGGGTTCTTCCAGCCCGCCGGCATCATCGGCTCGATCATCGGCGCGATCGTCGTGCTGGTCGTCTGGGTCGCCGTCTCGGGTCGCCGCGGCGCCGCTCGCCGCTGATCCCGTTCCCGGTCGGGGCGGCCGCGGACGGCCGCCCCGCGGGCATCGTCCTGCCGGCGGCGTCCGCGGCCCGCAGGACGGAACGACGACCTCGTGCTCAGGCGGACTCCTCCGCGCTCGTGGTGTGCGGTGCCCCGACGGGCTTGGACTCACTCGAGCCACGCTGGCGGAGGAAGATCGAGAACACGATCATCGCTCCGACCGCCAGGAACTCCGACTGCCAGTTCTGCAGGGTCCTGTTCCAGAAATCCGGGGACGTGACGTACTGGAGCCAGGTCTCCGGTGGTGCGCCGTGTTCCGCGTTCTCCTCGTTCGCGACCACGGTCCCGCCGAGGGACTGTGCGAGCCAGGACGACACGAAGAGGGCGCCCATCACCAACAGGAGCGAGTTCGAGTACACGATGGATGCCCATCCGCCCCGGCGCGCCCACGCGGGCGACCCCGGCCGCGCGTGGTCTCCGACCGATTGTGCCTCGTCGCTGCCGAGGCCCTCGTCCCCCGGTCGCTTCGACTCGGGCGACCCGCGTTGCACCAGCCAGATCGTCGCGGCGATGAACAAGAAGAACTGCAAGAACTCGGACTGCCAGTTCTCGGCCACGTCCACCAGGAAACTCGACGACGACACGAAGTCCCAGTAGGCGAGGAGCGGAAGACCGTGCACCGCGAGTTCCTCGTTGGTGGCGGCGAGCCCGGCGAACGACTGGCCCACGAGGGCGGCGACGAAGATCACGAGGAAGGCCGTGCTGAGCCCCTGGTCTCGGATGGCTCGACGCATCCTCGTCACCGAGCCGTCAACGGGACGGCGATCATCACGACGAGTCCTGCGACGATCACGCCCATCCACAGCCAGAAGACGGCGCGCATCCCCCGCGTCGATCCGGCGTCGTCGTCCTGCCGATCGCTCACCTGGTCACCCTCCTCGACGGGAATCGCCACGAGGCAGTCCTACGTCACCGACTGCGCGGCGACAAGGGGCTTGCTTTCTCCTCCGGGTGCTGCTGTCGGACCGTCGCCAGCCACGCGCCGACGTCGACGCCCGCAGGCGCGACCCGACACGGCGTCCGTGTCCCGCCGGGCCGTGCGACCGAGGAGAACCGCGGTCGTCCGACCACCGTTCGTGAGGTGGGCCCTACCGGGCTCGAACCGATGACATCCACGGTGTAAACGTGGCGCTCTACCAACTGAGCTAAAGGCCCTCGCACCGGGACGAGCCGGGCGAGCGACTACAGGTTAGCGGGTGGACGAACGGACCCGCGCCTCCTGCGATCGTGATCGCGGTCGTCAGGCCGAGACGGGGACGAGGAGGTCGAGCGCGGCGCGGTAGTCGGCGAGCGAGCGCTCCTGGCCGGGCTCCGTGCCGAAGTGTTCGCGGATCACCCCGTCGACGTCGATCAGGAAGGTGGTGCGGGTCGCGAAACCCTTGTTCTCGAGGAAGACGCCGTACTCCTTCGAGACCTCGCCGTGCGGCCAGAAGTCCGCCAGCAGGGTGAAGTCGTAGCCCTTCTCCTCGGCGAAGGCGCGCAACGTGGCCTTGGAGTCGACGGAGACGACGAGCAACTCGACGCGGTGGTCCTGGAACATCGCGAGGTTGTCGCGGAGGGTGCAGAGCTCTTTCGTGCAGGTGCTGCTGAACGCCAGGGGGAAGAACACCAGCGCGACGGGCTTGACGCCCCGGAAGTCGCTCAACCGGACTCGCTCGCCGAACTGGTTCGGCAGGTCGAAGTCGGGAGCCTGGATGGCGTTCTCCAAAGCCATGGGTGCGTTCCTTTCGCGTCGACCCGGGCGGTCGGCGACTGACACGATCGCCGATCCTACGCCTCACTCGTCGGTTTCCACACGGTGGCGTGGCCGGACGTTCCCAGCGCGTGCCGAGCCTGTCCCGGTCCGGGCAACTAGAGTGGGCTGGTCAGGCGGAGTGCGTCTCGGAACCCGGGCACGACGGGCCTGACATCTGTTTGTCCACTCCACGCGGTGGCCCTCCAAGAGACGGCTGCTCCACACAGATGATTGAGGTCAAGGGTGACGGTTAACGATCAGGACCCGTACACGGTCGACAAGGCCGATCGCGATCCCGAAGAGACCGCCGAGTGGCGTGAGTCGCTCGACGCTCTCGTGAAGGCGCAGGGTCACGAACGTGCCCGCGAGATCATGAAGAGCCTGCTCACCCGGTCGAGCGAGCTGCACCTGGGCGTGCCGATGGTGCCGAAGACGGACTACGTCAACACCATCGCCCCCGAGGACGAGCCCGAGTTCCCCGGCGACGAAGACCTCGAGCGCCGCTACCGCAAGTGGGTCCGCTGGAACGCCGCCATCACGGTGCACCGCGCCCAGCGCCCCGGCGTCTCGGTGGGTGGCCACATCTCGACGTACGCCTCGTCGGCCGCCCTGTACGAGGTCGGCAACAACCACTTCTTCCGCGGTCAGGACCACTCCGGTGGCGGCGACCAGGTGTTCTTCCAGGGCCACGCCTCCCCCGGCATGTACGCCCGCGCCTACCTCGAGGGCCGGCTGGGCACGGACCAGCTCGACGGCTTCCGCCAAGAGAAGTCGCACGCCTCGGGCGGACTCAGCTCGTATCCGCACCCGCGCCTCATGCCCGACTTCTGGCAGTTCCCGACCGTGTCGATGGGCCTCGGTCCGATCAACGCGATCTACCAGGCGCAGGTCGCCAAGTACCTCACCAACCGTGGCATCAAGGACGCCAGCGACCAGCAGGTCTGGGCGTTCCTCGGCGACGGCGAGATGGACGAGGTCGAGAGCCGCGGTCAGCTGCAGGTGGCGGCCAACGAGGGCCTCGACAACCTGAACTTCGTCATCAACTGCAACCTGCAGCGCCTCGACGGTCCGGTCCGCGGCAACGGCAAGATCATCCAAGAACTCGAGTCGTTCTTCCGCGGCGCCGGCTGGAACGTCATCAAGGTCGTCTGGGGTCGCGAGTGGGACACCCTGCTCGCGAACGACTCGAGCGGCGCACTGCTCAACCTCATGAACACCACGCCCGACGGCGACTTCCAGACCTACAAGGCCGAGAGCGGCGGCTACGTCCGCGACAACTTCTTCGGTCGCGACCCACGCGCCCTCGAACTCGTCTCGGACTACTCGGACGACGACATCTGGAACCTCAAGCGCGGTGGCCACGACTACCGCAAGGTCTACGCCGCCTTCAAGGCCGCGACCGAGCACAAGGGCCAGCCCACGGTCATCCTCGCCAAGACGGTCAAGGGCTACGGCCTGGGGCCGTCCTTCGAGGGGCGCAACGCGACCCACCAGATGAAGAAGCTCACGCTCGACAACCTCAAGCAGTTCCGTGACGAGCTCCGCATCCCGATCAGCGACGCCCAGCTCGACGAGAACCCGTACCTGCCGCCGTACTACCACCCCGGTCAGGACGACGACGCGATCCAGTACATGCAGGAGCGTCGTCGTGCGCTCGGCGGCTACGTGCCCGAGCGCCGGACCAAGTACACCCAGATCGCGGTCCCCGAGGCGAAGACCTACGACGTCGTCAAGAAGGGGTCGGGCAAGCAGGAGGTCGCCACCACGATGGCCTTCGCGCGCCTCCTGAAGGACCTGCTGCGCTCGCCCGACTTCGGCCACCGCATCGTGCCGATCATCCCCGACGAGGCCCGCACCTTCGGCATGGACGCGTACTTCCCGACGTCCAAGATCTACAACCCGAACGGTCAGCACTACACGTCGGTCGACCGCGAACTTCTGCTCGCCTACAAGGAGAGCCCGCAGGGCCAGATCATCCACGTCGGCATCAACGAGGCCGGCGCGTTCGCGGCCTTCACCGCCGTCGGCACCTCGTACTCGACGCAGGGCGAACCGCTCATCCCGGTCTACGTCTTCTACTCGATGTTCGGGTTCCAGCGCACCGGCGACGCCATGTGGGCCGCCGGCGACCAGATGGCGCGCGGCTTCATCATCGGTGCCACCGCGGGTCGCACGACGCTGACCGGCGAGGGCCTCCAGCACGCCGACGGCCACTCCCTGCTGCTGGCGTCGACGAACCCCGCGGTCGTCTCGTACGACCCGGCGTTCGGCTACGAGCTCGGGCACATCGTCAAGTCGGGCATGGACCGCATGTACGGCACGGACGAGCACGGCAACGCGTCGCACTCCGACCCGAACGTCATGTACTACATCACCGTGTACAACGAGCCGATGGCCCAGCCCGTCGAACCCGAGGGCCTCGACGTGGACGGCGTGGTGCGCGGCATCTACAAGCTCAAGGACGCCGAGAACCTGGGTCCCCGCGCCCAGCTCCTGGCGTCCGGCGTCGGTGTGCCGTGGGCTCTCGAGGCGCAGCAGCTGCTCGCCGACGACTGGAACGTCGCGGCCGACGTCTGGAGCGTCACGAGCTGGAACGAACTGCGCCGCGACGGCCTGGCCGCCGAGGAGCACAACTTCCTGCACCCGAACGACGAGCCGAAGACGCCCTACGTCACCGAGAAGCTGAAGGACTCCGAGGGCCCCGTCATCGCCACGAGCGACTTCATGGCCGCCGTGCCCGACCAGATCCGCGAGTACGTGCCCGGCGACTACCTGACCCTCGGGGCCGACGGCTTCGGTTTCAGCGACACCCGGGCCGCCGCCCGCCGGTTCTTCAAGATCGACGGACCGTCGGTCGTCGTCCGCACCCTGCAGGCCCTGGCCCGTCGCGGCGAGGTCGACCCCGCTGTGGTCCAGCAGGCGATCGATCGTTACCAGCTGCACGACGTCACGGCCGGCACCAGCGGCACCGCCGGCGGGGAGGCCTGACGACCCCGTGAGCGCCGAGCGGGTGCCCGGATCGCCCCTGCAGCCGTCCGCGGCCACGAAAGAGCGCACGCTCGCGTGGCTGCGGACGGTCTCGGGTGAGCTGTCCACCGCGACCATCAAGCGCCTCGAAGAGACGCTGCCCTGGTACGGGGACATGCCCCCCGGGCGCCGCTCGGCGGTCGGGCTCGTCGCCCAGGCCGGCATCACCTCGTTCATCAGCTGGTTCGCCGACCCGCGATCCACCCCGTGGATCGCAGCCGACGTCTTCGGTTCGGCCCCCCGCGAACTTCTCCGCTCGGTCAGCCTCACGCAGACCCTGCAGCTCATCCGCATCACCGTCGAGGTCGTGGAAGAACGCGTCAAGGACGGCGACGACTCGCTGCGCGAAGCGATCCTCCTGTACTCGCGCGAGATCGCGTTCGCCTCGGCGGACGTCTACGCCCGGGCCGCCGAAGCCCGAGGCCTCTGGGACGCCCGACTCGAGGCCCTGGTCGTCGACTCGATCCTGAGCGGCGAGTACGACGACGAGTTGCCCAGCCGCATCGCCGCGCTCGGATGGCACGGGCACGGTGAGGTCGCCGTCCTCGTCGGCACGGCTCCGCGGATGCTCGACGTCGACATGCTCCGACGCACGGCCCGGCACCGGGAGGCCGACGTGCTCATCGGCGTGCAGGGTAGCCGACTGGTGCTCGTCATCGGGCGGGCCGATCCGCTCGACGAGGGCAGCGCCTCCTCGACCCATCCCAGCTTCACCGAGATCGCGCGTGCCCTCGAACCCGGCTTCGGAGACGGGCACCTCGTGCTCGGCCACGAGGTGCCGAGCCTCGTCGACGCCTCGAAGAGCGCCAAGGCCGCCCTCGCCGGTTTCGCGGTCGCACGGGCCTGGCGCAACGCGCCCCGCCCCGTCCTCGCCGACGACCTCCTGCCCGAGCGCGCCCTCGCCGGGGACCCGGTCGCACGGTCGACCCTCGTCAACCGCATCTACAAGCCCCTCAAGACGCACTCGACCGAGTTGCTGACGACCTTGTGGTGCTACCTCGACAACGGGCGCTCGCTCGAGGCCACGGCACGCGAACTCTTCGTGCACCCGAACACCGTGCGGTATCGCTTGAAGCGCGTCACGGACGTGATCGGCTGGGATGCGACCGGCGCCCGTGAGGCGCTGATCCTCCAGTCGGCGCTCGTGCTCGGATCGATCGCCGACCCCGAGGGCTCAGGGGTCCGACGCAAGTGACCGTCGGGCTGACCGCGAGGACGGCTGTGCGCTTCGACAACGTTCTCGCTCATCTTTGGTCGAGTTGCTACACCGCAGACCCTCGACTCATTGGCATGATGGTCCAGTGATCGTTGTCGTAGCGCCCGGTCAGGGCTCCCAAACTCCCGGTTTCCTCGACCCCTGGCTGGCCGACCCCGACCAGCGTGAGCTGCTGACGTCGCTCTCCGACGCGGCCGGCCTCGATCTCGTCGCCCACGGCACCACGTCCGACGCCGACACGATCCGCGACACCGCCGTGGCCCAGCCCCTCATCGTCGCGGCCGGCATCCTGACCGCCCGTGCCCTCTTCCGTCGCGTCGAGCGCTCCGCCGTCGCCGGCGTCGCGGGCCACTCGGTCGGCGAGTTCACCGCCGCGGCCGTCAGCGGCGTGCTGAGCGACCTCGACGCCGTCACGCTCGTCGCCGAACGGGGCCGGGCCATGGCCGACGCCGCCGCACTCGTCGAGACCGGCATGAGCGCCGTGCTCGGCGGTGACGAAGCCGAACTGCTCGCCCGTCTCGACGCCCTCGGGCTCTTCCCCGCCAACTACAACGGTGGCGGCCAGATCGTCGTCGCCGGCGAGACCGCCGCACTCGCCGAGCTGGCGGCCGACCCGCCGGCCAAGAGCCGCGTCGTGCCCCTCCAGGTCGCCGGCGCCTTCCACACGCGGTACATGCAGCCCGCAGTCGAGCGCCTCCGCTCCGCCGCCGCCTCGGTCACGGCCGCCGACCCCTCGACGACGCTCTGGACCAACCACGACGGCAGCACCGTCGACTCGGGCGCGCGCTTCGTCGAGCTGCTCGTCGGGCAGGTCTCGTCTCCCGTCCGATGGGATGCGACCATGCGGTCGTTCGCCGACGCCGGTGTGACGGGCATCGTCGAACTCGCCCCGGCCGGAGCCCTGACCGGCCTGGCCAAGCGCGCGCTGAGGGGTGTCCCCTCGGTCGCCGTCAAGACACCCGACGACCTGCAGGCCGCCGTCGACCTCATCGAGGGAGCAGCATGACCACCCCCCAGCTCAACCAGACCACCGGTGCGCAGTTCACCCGGATCTACGCACTCGGCGCCGCCCGCGGTGAGAACGTGGTCCCGAACGCCGACATCATCGAACCGATCAACTCCAGCGACGAGTGGATCCAGCAGCGCACCGGTGTGATCACCCGCCGACGGGCAGGCAAGGACGTCAAGGTCGTCGACCTCGCCGAGACCGCCGCCAACGAGGCCATCGCCAAGTCGGGCATCCGCCCCGACCAGATCGGCGCCGTCCTCGTGTCGACCATCGGTGCCGGCGTCGTGACCCCGTCGGTCGCCTCGCTGCTCGCCGAGCGCGTCGGTGCGAACCCGGCCGCCGCCTACGACATCTCGGCCGCCTGCGCCGGCTTCACGTACGGCATCGCGCAGGCCGACTCGTTCGTCAAGTCGGGCCTCGCCGAGTACGTCCTCGTCGTGGGTGCCGAGAAGCTCAGCGACGTCATCGACCCGACCGACCGCACGATCTCGTTCCTGCTCGCCGACGGAGCGGGTGCGGCCGTCGTCGGCCCGTCCGACACCGCGGGCATCGGCCCGACGGTCTGGGGCTCGGACGGCTCGAAGTGGGACGCCATCGGCATGACCAACACCATGACCGAGTACCGCGAGGGTGCCGGCGAGATCCCCTGGCCGACCCTCCGCCAAGAAGGTCAGACGGTCTTCCGCTGGGCCGTCTGGGAGATGGCCAAGGTCGCCAAGGAGGCCCTCGAACGCGCCGGCGTGACCGCCGACCAGCTGTCGGCCTTCGTGCCCCACCAGGCCAACATGCGCATCATCGACGAGTTCGCGAAGCAGCTCGGCCTGCCCGAGTCCGTCGTGATCGGTCGCGACATCGCGACCACCGGCAACACCTCGGCCGCCAGCATCCCGCTCGCGACCCACCGACTGCTCGACGAACACCCCGAACTCAGTGGCGGTCTCGCGCTGCAGATCGGTTTCGGTGCCGGACTCGTGTTCGGCGCCCAGGTGGTCGTGCTGCCCTAGCGCGCCGCTGCCCACCCGACCGCGGGGCGCTGTATAGGCTTTACCCCGGTCACAACGACACCCCCTCAAGGAGACAACACCATGGCACTGTCCACCGAAGAAGTCCTCGCCGGCCTCGCCGAGCTCGTCAACGACGAGACCGGGATCGCCACCGACACCGTCGAGATGGACAAGTCGTTCACCGACGACCTCGACATCGACTCGATCTCCATGATGACCATCGTCGTCAACGCCGAAGAGAAGTTCGACGTCAAGATCCCCGACGAAGAGGTCAAGAACCTCAAGACCGTCGGCGACGCCGTCACGTACATCCACAAGGCGCAGAACTAAGACGTCGGCTGCCCGGTCGCCGTCACGGCGACCGGGCCCCGCCGCTGTGCCCTCGACGCCGTCGACCCCACGCCACCAGCCTCGGCTGCAGCCCGGGTCACGGCGTCGTCGTACATCGGCACAGCCCACCGACCGGCCCTCCCAGAAGGAACGTCAATGACCAAGAAGATCGTCGTCACCGGCCTCGGCGCCACGAGCCCGCTCGGTGGCACCGCCACCGAGAGCTGGCAGAACCTGCTCGCCGGCCAGTCGGGCATCACCACGCTCGAACAGGACTGGGTCGCCAAGTACGAGCTGCCCGTCACCTTCGCCGGCCAGGCACGCACCCCCTCGGCCGACGTGCTCGACCGCCGCGAGATCAAGCGCCTCGACCCGTCGAGCCAGTTCGCGCTCACCGCGGCCCGCGAGGCCTGGGCCGACGCCGGCTCGCCCGAGGTCGTCCCCGAACGCTTCATCGTCGACTGGGCCACCGGGATCGGCGGTGTCTGGACGCTGCTCGACGGGTGGGACACCCTGCGCGAGAAGGGCCCGCGACGCGTCCTGCCGATGACCGTCCCCATGCTCATGCCGAACGGTCCCGCCGCCGCCATCTCGATGAGCCTGGGTGCGCGCGCCGGAGCCCGCACGGTCGTGTCGGCCTGCGCCTCCAGCACCGAGTCGATCGCCATGGCCTACGAGCACCTGCAGTCCGGCCTCGCCGACATCGCCGTCGCCGGCGGTTCCGAGGCGGCCATCCACCCGATGCCCCTGGCCTCCTTCGCGGCCATGCAGGCCCTCTCGAAGCGCAACGACGACCCCGCCACCGCCTCGCGTCCCTACGACGTCACGCGCGACGGCTTCGTCCTCGCCGAAGGAGGCGCGGCGCTCGTCCTCGAGACCGAGGAGCACGCCCTGGCCCGCGGGGCCCGCATCTACGCCGAGCTCATCGGTGGTGCGGTCACCAGCGACTCGTACCACATCACCGCTCCCGACCCCGAGGGCACCGGCGCCGCCCGGGCCGTCATCGCGACGCTCGAGAACGCGGGGGTCGACCGCGACCAGGTCGTCCACGTCAACGCCCACGCGACGAGCACCCCGGTCGGCGACATCGCCGAGTACCACGCCATCAAGCGCGTCTTCGGCGACCACACCTCGAAGCTGATCGTCTCGGCGACCAAGGCGGCCACGGGCCACCTGCTCGGCGGCGCGGGCGGCATCGAGGCGCTGTTCACGGTCAAGGCGCTGCACGAGCGCGTGGCACCGCAGACGATCAACGTCACGCAGATGGACGACGAGATCGACATGGACGTCGTCGTCGGAGAACCGCGCCCCCTGCCCGAGGGCGAGATCGTGGCCATCAGCAACTCGTTCGGCTTCGGCGGCCACAACGCCGTCGTCGGGTTCCGCTCGGTCTGACCGAGGCGACCGACGCAGGAGGCGCGGGTGGCGTGATCACGCCACCCGCGCCTCCTGCGTCGTCACCCGGTGCGCCCGGGACGCCCCTCCCCGGGCAGGGCCGGGTCAGCTGACCTTGTGCAGCCAGACGACGGGGTTGCCTTCGCCGCTGTAGCGGAACGGTTCGAGTTCGTCGTCCCAGGCCTGGCCGAGGGCGAGACGCAGCTCGCGGTGCAACTCGAGGGTGTTCGACCCGGCGATCTCCATCGCGTAGCGGATGCGGTCCTCGGGGATGACCGTGTTGCCGGCGGTGTCGGTCTGGGCGAAGAACACGCCCAGGTCGGGAGAGTGCATCCAGCGACCCCCGTCGTGGGTCTCGCCGGGGTCTTCGGTCACCTCGTAGCGGAGGTGCTCCCAGCCCCGCAGAGCAGAGGCGATGCGCGCGCCGGAGCCTTCGTCGCCCTGCCACGAGAACTCGGTGCGCTGGGCGCCGGGCAGCACGGGTTGGTCGACCCAGGCGAAGTTCACGCCGTGCCCGAGGGCACGACCGACGGCCCACTCGACGTGTGGGCACAGTGCACGAGGGGACGAGTGCACGTAGAGCACTCCCCGAGCGGTTGCAGCAGCCACGATTCCTCCATCTGGTTCAGGTGCGACTTCCCCATCGACCTGTCAGACGTGATTCGTGTGCGTTCTTCGATTGTGCGGGCCGGGACCCGGTGATGCGCGGGACGGTGCCCGTTCTGTGAATTATGACCGACCCGCCTGAGAAATCACAACTGTGTAACACCTGCGAATGGTGCGGCGTCTCGCACGGCCGGCCGGCTCACTTGGCCTGCGAGTAGTCGTCCACGACCGCGACCGTGACCGGGAAGGCCACCGGGGCGTCGCCGAAGAGCAGCCGGCCGGCCTCGACCGCGCTGTCGGCGACCAGCGCGGCGACCTCGTCGGCGGCGGCCGCGGGGGCGTGCACCACCACCTCGTCGTGCAGGAAGAACACGAAGTGGGGTGCCGGGACGCCGGTCCCCCAGCGCGCGTGCAGACGACGGCGCAGGGCGCCCATCCAGCAGAGGGCCCACTCCGCGGCGGTGCCCTGCACGACGAAGTTGCGCGTGAACCGACCCCACGAGCGTGCGTCGCGATCGGCCGGCCGCACGCCCATCTCGGGAGGCAGCGCGCCCGCCCCGGCGCCCCCGGAGGCGTCCGGGTCGTCGGACGGCCGCGGTGAACTGCGGCCGAGCAAGGTGTCGACGACTCCCCCGGCCTCGCCCGTGCGCGCCGCCGTCTCGACGAGCGCCATGGCGTCGGGGAACCGCCGCGCCAGACGGGGCACGAGACGGCCGCTCTCGCCCTGGGTCGCGCCGTACATCGCGCCGAGCATCGCGACCTTGGCCTCGGCCCGCGTGGCGACGGCCCCGCTGGCGACGATGCCCTCGTAGAGGTCGCCCGACCCGGCCCGGGCCATCGAGCGGTCGCCGGACAGGCCGGTCAGGATGCGCGGCTCGAGTTGCGAGGCGTCGGCGACCACGAGCTTCCAGCCAGGGTCGGCCACGACGGCGCCGCGGACCGCCCGGGGAAGCTGCAGAGCGCCTCCTCCGCTCGTGGCCCACCGGCCGGTCACGACGCCGCCCGGCACGTAGTCGGGGCGGAAGCGCCCACCGTGCACCCAGGCGTCGAGCCAGGCCCAGCCGTTGGCGACGAGCAGGCGCTGCATCTTCTTGTAGCGGAGCAGCGGCTCGATCGCGGGGTGCTCGTGCCGTTGCAGTTCCCACTGCCGCGTCGACTGCACGAGCACGCCAGCACGGTTCAGGGCCCTGATCAGCTCGGCGGGCGAATCGGGGTTGAGGTCGGGCGCGTCGAGCGCCTGCCGCACCTCGTCGAGGGCGTCGCGCATGCGGGCCGGTCGCTCCCCCGGGGCGGGCCTCGGCCCGAGGGCGGCGGTCAGCAGTTCGTCGTGCACCCGGGGCGACCACGGGATGCCCCGGTGACGCATCTCGGCCGCGGTCAACGCGCCGGTGGACTCGGCGGCGACGAGCAGCTCGAGTCGACCCCGGGCAGGCGACGCCTCGACCGCCTCGCGCTGGGCGAGGAACTCGGCCGCCGGGTCGGGCAGCGACTCGGGGAGGACCTCGAAGAGGCCGTCGGACTCCCCCGGCGATGCCTGGGCGACGTCCCACGGCCCGGGAGCCGCGCCTCCGAGGGGGAAGGCGGGCGCCGCCGTCGACCGTCGCAGGATCGCGTGCACGAGCCGGAGGTCGACGCACCGCGCCAGCGTGACCCCCGCGTCGAGGAGGCGCGGGTACCACCGCGGGGTGTCGTCCCAGACCCAGCGGGGCGAGGCCTCGCGCTCGAGGTCGGCCACGCGCGCCGGCAGGTCGGCCGCGGGGATGGTCTCCACGCCGACCGCTTCGAGCAACCCCGACGTGCCACGCTCGTACCGCGTCAGCTCGACGTCACCGTCGGGCAGTCGACGCAGCAGGAAGAACACCGCCTGATCATCCCACCCCGCGCCGACGCCGCCGGCCCGTTCTCAGTGCAGCGGCTGCCCGGCGGCGTCGAGGACGTTCTTCTCGCCCGCCTCGATCGGCGACGCGAACCGGTTCTGGGCCGGCGGGATCGGGCAGTTGAAGGCGTACGAGAAGGCGCAGGGCGGCAGGACGGCCCGGTTGAAGTCGAGCGTGATGGTGCCGTCGCCGTTCGGCACCGGGAAGAGGAACCGCCCGACCGAGTACGTGCTGTCGCCGTTGGTCGCGTCGCCGAAGACGAGCTGCAACCGGTCGCCGTCACCCGACGGGAACGCCGCGAGCTCGTGGTCGACCCCGTCGCGGGTGAAGCGGATGAGCCCGGGCAACGGCTTGGGCCGACTGAGCTCGAGGTCCGCCTGGTGACGGATGTCGACCTGGGTGTCGGGCGCGGTCGGCACGAAGTCGGCCGTGACGACCCAGTCCGGGTCGAACGGGAAGGCGTCGATCGATCCGAAGCCCGTCACGGCGTCCGACGCGGAGTCCCAGACGCGCAGGGCGTACCCGGTGTGGTCGTCGTTCGCGATCACCGTGCCGGTCGTGGTCTCCGAGAACCGGAGGCTGCTCGGGACCAGCGCGTCGTCACCCGCCACGACGACGGTGCCGTCGACGAGGTCGCCGTCCACGTGGATGCCGTCCGCGGCGGCGGCCGTCAGCGCCAGTCCCGACACGCCCTGCGGGGTCGGCGCCCAGCGACCCGGCACGCCCCAGACGGTCTGCTCGTGGTCGACCCACTGCGTGCCGGTCAGGGCGAGCGGACCCTGCGGCGACACCGCGCGGGTGCGGCGCAGGACGTGGAAGCGGTCGAGCTCGGCCTGCGCGGCCGCGTGCTCGGACGGGCGGGTGGTGTCGGCGGTGCTGTGGGTCATCGGTCCTCCTGGGGTCTGACGGGGGCAACGCCGGGGAGGCGCGGTTCATGCCCCGACGGACGGGACGTGGTCGGGACCGGCACCGCGCCTCCTCGTCCGCCGTCTCAGTCGTGCAGGTCGTCGCCGCCCACGGCGAGGCGCCGGAGCTGCTCGTCGAACGGGACGACCGCGGCGAACGGGTCGTCGAGCGCGCCCTCGTGCCGCGCCACGAGCTCGGCGAACTCCCCCGCGGCGCGCGCGACCCGCTCGGGCAGCGTCGTGGAGGTGCCGTCGCCCTCGCCCCAGTCCTCGGACGCCGCGAACACGGAGGTGGGCACGACGACGGCCTGGAGGTAGGCGAACAGGGGTCGCACCGCGTACTCGAGGGCCAACGAGTGGCGGGCCGTGCCGCCGGTCGCCCCGATCAGCACGGGCGTGCCGGTCAGCGCCTTGTGGTCCATCACGTCGACGAACGACTTGAACAGGCCGCTGTACGAGGACGAGAAGACGGGCGTGACCGCGATCACGCCGTCGGCGCTCGTCACCTTCTCGAGCGCCTCGGCGAGGGCGGGAGGCGCGAAGCCGGTCAGCATCGCGTCCGTCACCTCGTGCGCGAGGTCGCGCAGCTCGACGACCTCGACCTCGACGAACGAGCCGCGGCCGACGAGGTCCCGCGTGGTGGCCTCGACCAGCCGGTCGGCCAACAGACGGGTGGAGGACGGCTGGCCCAGCCCCGCGGACAGGGCGACGATCTTCTTGGTGCTCATGGCGCGCCTCCTGCGTGTCTCAGCGGGCGGACGACGCGGTGAGCGCGTCGTGCGCGGTGGGTGTGGCCGTGGACCGCGACGCCCGGGTCGCGGCCTCGACGAGCGAGGCGTGCGTGGGGGCGTCGGGCACGTCGGCCGGACGGTTCGCGGCGAACTCGCGACGGAGGACCGGCACGACCTCGCTGCCGAGGATGTCGAGCTGCTCGAGGACGGTCTTCAGGGGCAGGCCGGCGTGGTCCATGAGGAAGAGCTGGCGCTGGTAGTCGCCGACGTAGTCGCGGAAGCCGAGGGTGCGGTCGATGACCTCCTGGGGGCTGCCGACGGTGAGCGGGGTCTGGCTCGTGAAGTCCTCCATCGAGGGGCCGTGGCCGTAGACCGGGGCGTTGTCGAAGTAGGGACGGAAGGTGCGCTTGGCGTCCTGCGAGTTCTTCGCCAGGAAGACCTGACCGCCGAGACCGACGATCGCCTGGTCGGCACGCCCGTGCCCGTGGTGCTCGAAGCGGCTGCGGTAGAGCTCGACCATCTGCTTCGTGTGCGAGGCGGGCCAGAAGATGTGGTTGGCGAAGAAGCCGTCGCCGTAGTAGGCGGCCTGCTCGGCGATCTCGGGGCTGCGGATCGACCCGTGCCAGACGAAGGGCGCGACGCCGTCGAGGGGACGCGGGGTCGCCGTGAAGCCCTGCAGCGGCGTGCGGAAGTGGCCCTTCCAGTCGACGACGTCCTCGCGCCAGAGGCGGTGCAACAGGGCGTAGTTCTCGATCGCCAGGTTGATGCCCTGGCGGATGTCCTTACCGAACCAGGGGTAGACCGGGCCCGTGTTGCCGCGACCGAGCGTGAGGTCGACCCGGCCACCGGCGAGGTGCTGGAGCATCGCGAAGTCCTCGGCGATCTTGACCGGGTCGTTCGTCGTGATGAGCGTCGTGGCCGTGCTGAGCACGATGCGCTCGGTCTGCGCGGCGATGTAGGCGAGGAGGGTCGTCGGGCTCGAGTTCACGAAGGGCGGGTTGTGGTGCTCGCCTGCGGCGTAGACGTCGAGGCCGACCTCCTCGGCCTTCTTCGCGATGGTGACCATCGCCTGGAGGCGCTCGCCCTCGGTCGGGGTGGCACCGGTCGTAGGGTCGGTCGTGATGTCGCCGACGCTGAAGATTCCGAACTGCATTGCTCCACCTTAGAACATCTGCATGCGTTTGCATGCACTTCGGTGAACCGCGGGGTGGGGCGTGGCATTCCCGGGCGTGCGACGGCAGCCCGGCCCGGCCCGGCCCGGCTCGACCTCGGTGTGCGGGGTGCGGGTGCGGGGTGCGGTTCGGGGTGCGGCGCGTTGGCAACTCCGGATCGGTGCCGCGGCGCGGAGGCTCAGGCCCGAAAACACGCGGTCCTCGCCGATCGGCGCCGCAGGAAGCAGGAGTTGCCGGCACGCGTCGGCAATTCCCGACGGGTGCCGCGCCGCGGAAGCCCGAGCCCGGAAACACGCGGCCCCTCGCCGATAGGCGCCGCAGGGGGCAGGAGTTGCCGGCACGCGTCGGCAACTCCGGACCGGTGTCGCAGCTCGGGGACCCGGGCCCGGAGACACGGGACGGACGCCGGCCGGTACGACGGGAGTCAGGAGTTGCCGACCACGCGACGGGGTAGGTGCGGGACGGACTGGGGTCGGGCGGAGAGGAGGCGCGCCAGAGTGGAGGCGCGCCGGGGTGGTCGCGCGCCGGGGCGGGGTGAGGCGGTGCGGCGGCGGGTCAGGCGAGGGGGGCGAGGCGCAGCCAGCGCTCCGCGACCTGGGCCTGCGAGACGGGCCCGTCGCCGTCACGGTCGATCTGGGGCGAGTCGAACTCGACCCACCAGGTGCGGGCCGAGCCGCCGATGGCCGACACCCCCTGCCAGGCGCTGCCCCCGGCCCGGACCACGATGCCCGTCGGGCCGTACGGGAACGGCGTAGAAGGGTCCTCGTCGGAGTCGAGGACGTACACCTGGGCCCCCACGCCCATGCGCGCCGGGCCGGATCGCCCGGCGTCGTCGGAGGAGGCGCCGCCCCAGGCGTCGGGGTCGGGCTCCGGCTGTCGGGGCCGCTTGGTGAACATGGACGACATCGTGCCACGCACGACGGACGCCGGGCGACGACGCGGCCGCGCTCACAGCAGGCCCGGAGGCCGCGAACCGACCGGAACCGGGTCAGGCGCCACCGGACACCACGAGTAGGGCGGACGGGACTTGAACCCGTGACCGATCGATTATGAGTCGACTGCTCTAACCGGCTGAGCTACCGCCCCTCGCGTCGGCCCACCGGTGCGAGCCGTGGCCGGCCGGGGCGGTGCCGCGGTCGACCGTCAGTGCGCGCGGTCGGACGCCGCGTCGGTGGAGGGGACCACCGGCTGACCACGATACAGGCTCTCGAACACGCTGAGCGTTCGCTCGATGTCGTGCCCCTCGATCATCTTCAGGCTGGCCCGGCGCATCGCGAGGTACTCGTCGTCGGGGGCGGTCAACACCGTCGTGAGCTTGTCGGCGAGGTCGCGGCTGTCGCCCGGGCGGAAGAGGTAGCCGTTCTGGCCCTCGTCGACCAGGTGCGGCAGGGCCATGGCGTCGGCCACGACGATGGGCAGCCCCGACGCCATCGCCTCGAGGCTGGCGATGCTCTGGAGTTCGGCGATCGACGGCATGGCGAAGACCGTCGACTCGGTCAGCGTGCGCCGCAACTCGTCGTCGGACAGGTACCCGGCGAAGGTGACGACGTCGGTGAGGCCGAGGTCGCGGCTGGTCGTCTGGAGCTGCTTGAAGAGGTCTCCGCCGCCCACGATCGTGAGCGTCGCGCCGAGGGCCGGGTCGAGCAGGGTCATCGCCTTGAGCAGCACGTCGATCTGCTTCTCGGCCGTGACCCGGCCGACGAACACGATGCGGTTCTCGGCCGGACGGGTGTCGAGGGCGGTGTAGTGCCCGGCCTCGATCCCGCAGGAGACGGCGAGCACGCCCGTGACCGCGACCGACTTCTCGAGGAACGTGGCCGCCTTCTGCGTGGGGGTCGTGATCGCCGCGGCCTTGTGGAACGTCTTGCTCGCGTCGTTCCAGGCCATCTGGGTCGCCTTGGCGCGCAGCCCCTTAGGCAGACCGGTGTGCTCGAGCAGGTTCTCGGGCATGAAGTGGTTCGTGGCGACGATCCGCACGCCCCGGCGTTCGGCGACCTGCGCGACGCCCCGGCCCATCACGATGTGCGACTGGATGTGGACGACGTCGGGGTGGATCTCGTCGAAGATCGCCTCGGCGTGCTCCTGCACGCGCCACGGGGTGGCGAAGCGCAGCCAGTCGTGCAGCGGCCACCGCGTCGAGTACAGCCGGTGGACGGTCAACGTCACGCCGCCGTGCTGCTCGAGGAAGGTGCCGTGGTGCCGGCTGGCCGCGGGCACCATGAGGTGCACGTCGTGGCCGCGCTGGGCGAGCCCCACGGCGAGCCGCTCCGTGAAGTTGGCGGCGCCGTTGACGTCGGGCGGGAAGGTGTCGCCCGCGATCAGGACGGTCAGACGGTCGGACGACCCCGAGGAGGCGCGGGTCGCGACGTCAGCCGACGTCGCGTCGTCGGGTCGGCCGGGTTCCGAGGGCGTCGGGGCAGGTGTCACGGGTCGTGGCGTCCTTCTCGTGCTCGGTGGGGTGTGCGGCGCATCGTGCCCGGACGATCGTCGACCGGCGGGCGAGACGACCCCACGCTAGCTCAGGCTCGGGTCTGGGGATGGTATTTGGCGAGTTGGAACACGCCGTAGACCGCGATGGCGGCCGCGACGACGAAGAAGACGCCGGCGATCGCGGGGGCGTTCTGCGCCTCGCCCAGGACGACGATGCCGATGCCGACCGCGATGAGCGGATCGACGACCGTGAGACCGGCGATGACGAGGTCGGGTGGGCCGGACGAGTAGGCGTTCTGCACGAAGTACCCGCCGAGCAGTCCGGCCGCGAGCAGGAACACGATGCACACGATCGTCAACCAGTCGAAGTTGCCGGCGAAGACCCGGTTGAGGACGACCTTGGCGAGGGTCGCGACGAAGCCGTAGAGCACGCCCGCCGCGATGATGTAGAACAGCGCGCTGCGACGGCGGCGCAACAGGGCGAAGGCGACACCCAGCACGGAGCCGACGACGGCGAGGATCACGAGGACCGTGACGAGCTGCCGCGTGGTGATCTCGGGCTCGATGGCCGTGAAGGCCGCCACGGTGACGAAGAGCCCGACGCCGCCGACGCAGAAGAGGATGGCCCGCTTGGCGCGCCGGTCGAGTCGTCGACCCGTCGAACGGGAGTTGAGGACCGCCGTGATGACGAGGGCGACCGCCCCGAGCGGCTGCACCACGAGGAGCGGGGCGATGCGCAGACTGGTCAGCTGGAAGAGGATCGCGAGGCCGAGCATCAGCGTGCCCAGCACCCACGAGGGGCGGCCCACGAGGGCGAGCACCTGGCGGACGTTCATGCCGCTCTTCGCCGCACCGATCCGTCGCTCGACCTTGGCGACGCCCTGGTGCTGGAGCTGGGCGCCGATCGAGAGGAACACCGCTCCGATCAGCGCGATCGGGATGCCGAGCGCCTGATAGGGGGTCAGGGATACCTGCTGGGTGAGCTCCCCGATGTCCGTCGTCACGGCGTCCACGCTAGCGCCGTGGCGCTGGATAGTCTGGACGAATGGCCGTTCGACCCATTTCCATCACGGGTGACCCCGTGCTCCACTCCCCCGCCTCCGAGGTGACCGTCGTCGACGACGACCTGCGCACCCTCGTCGCCGACATGTTCGAGACGATGGACGCCGCCCCAGGCGTCGGTCTGGCGGGCCCGCAGGTGGGCGTGGGCAAGCGGCTGTTCGTCTACTCGTGGACCGACGACGACGGCGAGCTGTGGCGCGGCGTGGCCATCAACCCGACGCTCTGGCAGAGTCCGCTCTCGATCGAGCCGCTCGACGACGACTCCGAGTCCGAGGGCTGCCTCTCGGTGCCCGGCGAGAGGTTCCCGTTGCGGCGTGCCGACGGCGTCGTGCTGCGGGCCACCGACCTCGACGGCGACGCGGTCGAGATCGAGGCCTGGGGCTGGCTCGCCCGCGTCTTCCAGCACGAGTACGACCACCTCGACGGCATCCTGTACGCGGACCGGCTCGAGCATCCCTTCCACAAGGCGGCCGCGAAGGCGGTCCGCAAGAAGGGCTGGGGACAACCGGGCAGCACCTGGCTGCCGGGCGTCGACCACCTCGAGGACTGACGGCCGGCCCCGGCCGACCCCGCGACCGAGGAGGCGCGTCCTGCGAACCGCAGGACGCGCCTCCTTCTCGTTCGGGCACGGAACGGAACGTAACGGAACGGCGAGAGAGGCCCAGGACGGACCGGGCAAGAGAAAAGGCCCAGAGGGTGGAGCCTCTGGGCCTTCGCTCCCCGAGTTGGACTCGAACCAACAACCTGCCGGTTAACAGCCGGCTGCTCTGCCAATTGAGCTATCGAGGAATGGCAACCGCCCCGGACTTTCGTCCGTGACAGCGGAGACAACACTAGCAAAGATCTGAGCCCCCGAGGGACCACGCCGACGACGCGGCGCGTCGCACGGCTCCGAGCGCCGCGTCAGTACCCGTCGTGCGGGTCGACCACGCCGACGAACTCCCCGTCGCCGAGGAAGGCCCGCACGTTGAGCCGGATGCGCTCGGCCAGCAGCGGGGCCGTCATCTCGGGGGTGTCCGCCTGGTGCGGCGTGACGACGACACGCGGCTCGCCGAAGAGCGGGTGCCCGTCGGGGAGCGGCTCGGGCGTGGTGACGTCGACCCCCGCGCCCCAGAGTCGCTCCGCCCTGACCGCCTCGACGAGGGCGTCCGTGTCGACCAGGCTGCCCCGCGCGACGTTGACGAGCACGGCCGTCGCCGGCAGCAGGGCGAGCCGACGCGCGTCGAGGAGGCCTGCCGTGCCGGGCGTCGCGGCGGCGGCGAGGACGAGGACGTCGGCCTCGGGCAACACCTCGTCGAGTCGCTCGACGGGGACGGTCCGGTCGGCCCCGGGCACGGGTTCGCTCGACCGGCGCACGATGGTCACCCGGACGTCGAACGGGGCCAGGAGGCGCATCAGCTCGATCGCGATGCCCCCCGCCCCGACGATGACGACGTGCCGTCCGTAGAGCGACCGGCCCTGTTGTTCGGTGGCCCAGGAGGTGGCGCGCACGCGCTGGGGAACGACCCTCAGCAGCGACAGCACGAGCATGAGGGCGTGCTCGGCGACGGGTTCGGCGAACGCCCCCTTGGCGCTCGTCCAGAGGGGCAGCGCGCGGTCGGCACGGGCCGCGATGACCTCGGAGAAGGCGTCGACCCCGGCGTAGGGCAGCTGGACCCACTCGATGCCCGGGTGCTCGTCCAGCGCGCGGGCCAGGCCGTCGGGGTCGCGGTACGAGAGCCAGACCAGGCCACGGGTCTCCGGGCCCAGGGGGACGACGTCCGCTCCCCCGGTCCGCACGGCGTCGACGAAGACCGGGGTGGGGCGGGGGGCCACCGAGACGGCACCCGGGGTCGGGCGTCGACCCGGGGCGAGGACGGGGCCCGCGGTGACGACCGCGCGGTGGCCGCGCGCGCCTCCCGGGCTCGTCGCCCGGGCCGCATCCGAGACGGTCGAGCCCGTGGCCGGCTCGGCGGTCACGAGGGCCGGTCTCCGCGGAGGCCGGAGTCGGGGTCGAGCGGTCGCCCGGCCTCGCGCTCCTCCGGGCGGATGATGTCGATCGGGGTCGTCTGCGAGAGCACCTTGACGTAGGGGTCGATGCCGGTCCGGAGGACCTCGTCGATGTCGCCCAGTCCGACCAGACGGCCACCGCGCATGACGGCGACGCGGTCGGTGATCGCTCGCGCCTCGGCCACCGAGGAGGTGACGACGAGCGCCGAGAACTGACGCCCCTCGTGCAGGTTCCCGATGACGTCGAGGACGGCCTGGCGGACGAGCACGTCCACCCCCCGGGCGGGCTCGTCGGCGATCAGCAACGGGGGCTCGAGGACGAGGCTGCGGGCCAGGGCGACGCGTTGTCGCTGACCGGAACTGAGCTCCCAGGTCTGCTTGAGCATGGTGCCGAGCGGCAGGTGCACGCCGTCGACGAGCGTCGCGACGATGCGCCCGGCCTCGGTGCGGTCGAACTTGCGGTCGCGCTGGTAGATCGGCTCGGCGATGGCCTCGCCGACGGTCAGGTCGGGACTCAGCCGCTCGCCGTCGTCCTGCGCCAGGTAGCCGACCATGGCCGAGAGCCGGTCCCGGCGCCGGCCCGAGAGCTTGCCGACGTCCTGGCCGAAGACCCGTGCGGTCCCACCCACCAGACGCGGGCGCCCCTCGTCGACGCGGCCCGTGCCGGTCAGTCCGGCGAGGGCCATCGCAAGCGTCGACTTGCCCGAACCGCTCTCGCCGAGCACGGCGACGATCTCGCCCGGCTCGACCCGCAGGGTGACCCCGTCGACGGCACGCACGGCCGGATGGCCCGCCCGGGCGGGGTAGAGCAGCGACAGGTCGTCGGTGACGACCGGCTGGTCGAGGTCGAGCTCGCGACCCGGCACCGTCAGGCCGCCCCGACGGTGTCGGTTCCGCGCTCCGGGTCGCCCGCCGCCCGGCGGTCGAGTTCGGCCAACCGCTCGCGGCGGGACGCCTGCTCGATCGGATCGGGCACCGGCAGCGACGCCAGCAGGCGCTGCGTGTAGGGATGCTCGGGCGCGCCGAGGACCTGGTCGTTCGGTCCGCTCTCGATCAGGTCGCCGTGGAACAGCACGCCGATCCGGTCGGCCAGCATGTTGACGACCGCGAGGTCGTGGCTGATGAACAGGGCGGCGAAGCCCAGCTGCGACTGCAACTCGGTGAACAGCTCGAGCACCCGGGCCTGCACGGAGACGTCCAACGCGCTGGTGGGCTCGTCCGCGATCAACAGCGTCGGGTCGAGGGCGAGCGACCGGGCGAGGCTCGCCCGCTGACGCTGTCCGCCGCTGAGCTCGTGGGGGTACCGGTCGGCGAACGACTTGGGCAGCTGGACCGCCTCGAGGAGTTCGTCGACGCGCGGACGGGCGGCCCGGGCGTCCTTCGCACGACCGTGCACGATGAGCGGCTCGGCCACGCACTCGGCGATCGTCAGCAACGGGTTGAAGCTCGACGCGGGGTCCTGGAAGACGAAGCCGATGTCGGCGCGCTTCGGCTTGAAGTCACGCTCGTGCACCCCGTTCATCTCGATGCCCAGCACCTCGAGCGACCCCCCGGTGACCTTCGTCAGCCCGGCGATGGCCCGTCCGATCGTCGTCTTGCCCGAACCGCTCTCGCCGACGAGGCCGAGGACCTCGCCGCGGGCGATGGTGAAGTCGACGCCCTTGACGGCCCGGAAGCCGCCGCGGCCGAGGCGACCGGGGTACTCGATCTCGAGACCCCGGGCACGTACGACGACCTCGCTGTCGGCGGGCTGCTCCTGCTGCGTGTGGCCGCGGGCCTCGAGCTTCGGCACCGAGCCGAGCAGGCGCTTCGTGTAGTCGTCCTGCGGGTTCGCGAACAGCTCGACGGCCGGGGCCTGCTCGACGACCTTGCCGAGGTACATGACGGCGACGCGGTCGGCGAGGTCGGCGACGACGCCCATGTTGTGCGTGATCAGCACGATGGCCGTGCCGAACTCGTCCCGGCAGCGGCGCAACAGGTCGAGGATCTCGGCCTGCACGGTCACGTCGAGGGCCGTGGTCGGCTCGTCCGCGACGATCACCGACGGGTCGAGCACGAGCGCCATCGCGATGACCACGCGCTGCTTCTGCCCGCCCGAGAACTGGTGCGGGTAGTAGTCGACGCGGGTCTCGGGGTCGGGGATGCCCACGCGACGCAGGATGTCGATCGCCTTGACCCGCGCCTCCTTGCGTCCGACCTTGCCGTGGGCCCGCAGGCCCTCGGCGATCTGCCAGCCCACCGTGTAGACGGGGTTGAGCGCGGTCGACGGCTCCTGGAAGACCATGGCGACGTCGGTGCCGCGGAGCTCGCGGACCTTCTTCGGGCCGACCTCGAGGACGTTCTGCCCCGAGAGCAGCACGGCACCGGTGGCGACCGCGGTCTCGGGCAAGAGGCCGAGGATCGTCTTCGCCGTGACGGTCTTGCCGCTCCCCGACTCGCCGACGATCGCCAGCACCTCGCCGGCGCGGACGTCGAGCGTCACGCCCTGGACGGCCGCGACGTCGCCGCCGTCGGTCGCGAAGGTCACCTCGAGGTCGGTGATGCCGACGGCGACGGGGCGCTCGTCGCGCGGCGTCGCGGGTCGGCCGGTCGTGGTCGTGTCGGCGGTCATGCGGTCACCTCGTCGTGGGTCGTGGTCGGGGCCTGCTCGGTGCGTCGGGTGCCCTTGGTCTTGCGCTTCGCGCGACGGCGGGTCCGGAGGCGCGGGTCGGCCAGGTCGTTCAGGCTCTCGCCCATCAGCGTGATGCCGAGCACCATCAGCACGATCGCCGCACCGGGGAAGACGCCGGTCCACCAGATGCCGCTGGCGGTGTCGGAGAGGGCGCGGTTCAGGTCGTACCCCCACTCGGCCGCCGCGGTCGGGCCGATGCCGAACCCCAGGAAGCCGAGGGCCGCCAGGGTCAGGATCGCCTCGGACGCGTTGAGCGTGAGGATCAGGGGCAGGCTCCGCGTGGCGTTGCGGAGCACGTGCTTGAACATGATGCGGCCCGTGCTGCTGCCGTTGACCTTGGCCGACTCGACGAACGCCTCGGCCTTGAGCCTCGTGGCCTCGGCGCGGACGACGCGGAAGTACTGCGGGACGTACACCACGGTGATCGAGATGCCCGCCGAGACGATGCCGCCCCAGAGGCTCGACTGGCCCCCGCTGATGACGATCGAGACGACGATGGCGAGCAGCAGCGAGGGGAACGCGTAGACCGCGTCGGCGACGACGACGAGCACGCGGTCGAGCCACCCGCCGAGGTAGCCCGAGATCAGGCCGAGCGTCACGCCGATCGTGATCGACAGCACCACGGCCACGATGACGACGGCCACGGCGGTCCGGGTGCCCCACATGACGCGGCTGAACACGTCGTAGCCGCCGACAGTCGTCCCCCAGAGGTGTTCGGCCGACGGTGGCGCCTGGCGCGGGAAGGCCTCGGTGGCACCGCGCAGCTGGCCGAAGCCGTAGGGCGCGATGAGGGGGGCGAAGATCGCCAGCAGCACGAACACGGCGACGATGACGACGCCGGTCAGCAGCATGCCGCGCTGCAGCCCCACCGAACGGCGGATCTGGGCGACGACGGGGAGGCGCTTGTAGAGGGGTTCGCGGCGGTCGGCCGCGACGGTCGATTCGGTCATGGTCAGTACCTCACGCGGGGGTCGATCAGGGCGGCGATCACGTCGACCACGAAGTTGGTCACGGCGACGATGACGGCGAGCACGGCGACGATGCCCTGCACGGCGATGAAGTCGCGGGCCGACAGGTACTGCTGCAGCTGGAAGCCCAGCCCCCGCCAGCCGAAGGTGGTCTCGGTCAGCACCGAGCCGCCGAGCAGCATCGCGATCTGCAGCCCCATGACGGTGATGATCGGGATCAGGGCGGGCTTGAGCGCGTGGGCCCGGACGAGCCGGAACTCGCTGACGCCCCGCGACCGCGCCGCGTCGACGTACTCGGAACCGAGCGTGCCGATGACGTTGGTGCGCACCAGGCGCAGGAAGATGCCGGCGGTCAGCACGCCGAGCGCGAGGGCGGGCAGCACGGCGTGCGAGAGGACGTCGACGATGATCGTCGAGTTGCCGGTCCGCAGGGCGTCGACGATGTAGATGCCCGTGGGGTTGTCGATGCGCCCCAGGGCGATGGCGACCCGCGTGCTGGCACGACCGCCGAGCGGGAGCCAGCCGAGCCAGACCGAGAAGGTGAGCTTGAGCAGCAGGCCCGCGAAGAAGACCGGGGTCGCGTAGGCGAGGATCGCCAGCACGCGCAGGATCGCGTCGGGCCAGCGGTCGCGCACGTACGCGGCGAGCATGCCGAGCGGGATGCCCAGCACGAGCGCGACGATCAGCGCGTAGAAGACCAGCTCGATCGTGGCGCTGCCGTACTGCAGCAGGATGCCGCTGATCTCGCGGTTGTCGGTCGCGGTGGTGCCGAAGTCGCCTCGGACGATCTGGCCGAGGTACTCGAGGTACTGCACGATCACGGGGCGGTCGTAGCCGGCGGCGGCGAGACGCTCCTGCAGCTGGGCCTCGGTGAGACGCCCGCCGACGGAGGCGGTGATCGGGTTGCCGACCACGCGCATCAGGAAGAACACGAGCGTGACGAGGATGAACACGGTGGGCACGATGAGGATCGCGCGGATCACGATGTAGCGTCCGAGGCCGCCGCCGCCGGAACTCCGGGACTTCCCGGGACTGGAGGTGGGCGGTGCCGTGAGGGAACCGTCGGTGATCAGGGTCACGTCGTTGGGCCTTTCGATGGTGTGGTGCCGGTCGCAGACCGGAGGGGGCGCCCCGCGGTGTCGCGGGTCGCCCCCTCGGCGTACGGCCGTGGTGCGGAGTCCCCCGACGCCGGAGGCCGACCGGCGGACCGGCGGGACTCAGGGGACGGGGAGGCGCGTCAGCGGCTCAGCGCACCGTAACGGAACTTGAACGACGCGTCGAGCGTGTCGTCAACGCCCTTCACGTCGGACTGCGAGACGACGACCTGCGTGCCCTGCAGCAGCGGCAGGGTCGGCAGGTCGGCCGCGACGGCGTCCTGGATGTCCCCGATGGTCGCCTCACGAGCCGAGGCGTCCTGCTCGCCGATCTCCTTCGTCAGCAGACCCTGGACGGTCGGGCTGTCGTAGTGGTTGCCGACGAAGTTGTCCGCGCTGAAGAACGGCGTCAAGTAGTTGTCGGCGTCCGAGAAGTCGGGGAACCAACCCAGCTGGTAGACGGGGTAGGCGTCCTCGCGGCGCTCGGTGCTGTAGGTGTCCCACAGGGTCGACTGGAGGTTCACGGTGAACAGGCCGCTCGCCTCGAGCTGCGACTTGATCAGCGCGTACTCCTCGTCGCTCGACGCACCGTAGTGGTCGGGGCTGTACTGCAGGTCGATCGACACCGGGGTGCTGACGCCGGCGGCCGACAGGGCCGCGGCGGCCTTGTCGACGTCGGGGCCACCCTGGCCGTCGCCGTAGAGGCCCTCGAGGGGCGTCGTCGCACCGGTCAGGCCGTCGGGGACGACCGAGTAGAGCGGCGTGTAGGTGTCGTTGTAGACGTCCTTGGCCAGGGCGGCACGGTCGACCGTGTCGGCCACGGACTGACGCACGGCCAGGGCCTTGGCCGGGTCGGCGTCGGGCTGCGTGGCGCCGTAGGGCATGGTGTTGAAGTTGAACACCAGGTAGCGGATCTCGCCGCCGGGGCCGTTGTGCACGGTGAGCGCATCGTCCTTGGCCAGGTCGGCCAGGTCGGTCGGGCTCAGGCTGCGGTTCGCGACGTCGACGTCGCCGTTCTGGACGGCGAGCTTGAGGTCGGTCTCTTCGGTGTAGTAGGTCGCCGTGACCGAGTCGGTCTTCGGGGCACCGAGCACGCCGTCGTAGGCGTCGTTCGCCTCGTAGGCGATCGTCTCGTTCTGCGAGTAGTCGGTGATCGTGTACTGACCCGAGAAGGCGTTGCCCTTGACGATGTCGTCGGCGTCGGTGAGCCCGGTCGCCGAGAAGACGTCCTCGTCGACGATCGGGCCGGCGGGGCTCGAGAGCACCTGGGGCCAGGTCTGGTCGGCCGACTTGAGCGTGAAGACGACGGTCGTGTCGTCGGGCGCGTCGGTGCTGGCCAGGTTGCCGAGCAACGACGACGGGCCGTTGGGGTCGGCGATGGCCAGCTGGCGGTCGAAGCTGAACTTGACGTCGCTCGAGGTGAGCGCGTTGCCGTTCGCGAAGTTCAGTCCGTCCTTGAGCTTGACCGTGTACTCGGTCGGGCTGGTGAAGTCGGCGGACTCGGCCAGGTCGGGCTCGACGTCGGGGCTGCCGTACGGGGCGTTCGTCAGGAAGCCGAACACCTGGTTTTGGACGGCGAACGAGCCGTTGTCGTACGAACCGGCCGGGTCGAGCGACGTGATGACGTCGGTCGTGCCGATGCTGAGACCGTCGAGGGCGTCGGTCGCGTCACCACCGGAGGCGCAGCCCGAGAGGACGAGTGCGGTGGCAGCGGCGCCACCGACGACGGCGAGGGCGCGTCGGGCGAGCTTGGAGTCGGATGTCATATCCGGTTACCTCTTTCTCTGTGTGCAAGGGGCCCCGGGCCGTGCTGTGGACGCGGCCGTTTCAGGGAACGTCCATTGGTAACACACACGTGAGCGCGAGACGGGCTCATCGCGCAACTGTTTACAGGCCCGCAACGAACCCTTGCCAACTGGTCGCCTCGAGGCCGGCGGCGCATCCTCATGATGTATGCGCGTTCAGGCCGGGGCACCGCGTGACGGCCGCCGACCTCACTCTTGGCGGATGGACCGGCGCTCGGCCTCGACGGCGGCGATCCGCACCTGGATCTCGCGCCAGCGATCGGGTTCGGTCTTCATGTCGGTGCGGAACGACTGCCCGAGCAGTTCGGACTTCTCGCGGATCAGGTCGCGCTCGACGATCGAGACGACGATGCCGCGACAGTAGGTCGTGATCTCGCGTCCCTCGCGCTCGGGGATGGGGGCGACGGCCAGCTCTTTCGCCAGGGCGTCGAACGGCGACGGCGTCTGGCCGAGGACGACGTCGAGCCAGTCGGCCGAGTCGAACCGGTCGAGGCTCGCGCCGATCGCGTCGCGGACGACGGCCAGCGCACCGTTCTCGATGCGTGCCCGTGCCGCCCGCTGCATGAGTTCGAAGCCGACCGTCGCCGGGTGCTGGAGCATCGCCATGAGCGCGTCGCGCTCGGTGCGGGTGGTCAGGTCGCCCGGGAGCGTCAGCAGGCTCGGGCCGGCGGGCTCGTCGGGCACCGGCGGCAGGCTCGTGATCGACTGCCGGCCGTCGGTGGCGTTCTTGGGCTGCGACCGCTCGAGCGCGTTCTGGGCCGAGGAGGCGCGACCCGCGTCGTCGACGGACCGCGCGACGTCGGCCGGGTCGAGCCCCAGCCACCCGGCCAGCGACCGCACGTAGCCCTGGGTCATCGAACGGTCCCGGATGCCCGCCACCACCGGCGAGGCCGCCCGGAGCGCCGACACGCGACCCTCGACCGTCTCGAGGTCGTGCCCGTCGATGAGCCGGCGGATCATGAACTCGAACATCGGACGCTTGGTCGAGATGAGGCGGCGCACGGCGTCGTCGCCGCGGTTCAGCCTGAGGTCGCACGGGTCGAGCCCGTCGGGGGCCACGGCGACGAAGGTCTGCGCGGCGAACCGCTGCTCTTCGGCGAACGCGCGTGACGCCGCCTTCTGGCCCGCCTCGTCGGGGTCGAAGGTGAAGACGACCTCGCCGCCGGTCGAGGTGTCGGCCCCGCTGACGTCGCCGAGCATGGGTCGCAGCACCTTGATGTGGTCCACGCCGAACGACGTGCCGCAGGTCGCGACGGCCGTCGTGACCCCGGCCAGGTGGCACGCCATCACGTCGGTGTAGCCCTCGACGATGACGACCTGCTTGCCCTTCGAGATGTCCCGACGGGCCAGGTCGAGCCCGTAGAGCACCTGGGACTTGTGGTAGATCGGCGTCTCGGGGGTGTTGAGGTACTTCGGGCCCTTGTCGTCCTCGAGCAACCGACGCGCGCCGAACCCGATGGTCGACCCCGTGACGTCGCGGATCGGCCACACCAGCCGCCCGCGGAAGCGGTCGTAGGGGCTGCGGTCGCCCTGGCTCAGCAACCCCGCGGTGACGAGCTCGTCGTCGCGGTAACCGAGCCCCTTGAGGTGCGACCGCAGGGCGTCGAACGACTTGGGGGCGAACCCCACGCCGAACCGCTCGGCCGCGGCCGGGTCGAACCCCCGCTCGCCGAGGAACCGGCGGGCGGGCTCGGCGTCGGCGGCCGTGAGGTGGTCCACGAAGAACTCGCGCGCGGCCTCGTTCGCCGAGATCAGACGCGCCCTGTTGCCGTGGTCGCTGGCCTGCCCGCCGTCCTCGTAGTGGAGCTCGAAACCGATGCGCGCCGCCATGCGTTCGACCGCTTCTTGGAAGGTCGTGTGGTCGGTCTTCATGACGAAGCTGAAGACGTCGCCGTCCTCACCGCAGCCGAAGCAGTGGTACCGCCCCACCTGGGGCCGCACGTGGAAGCTCGGACTGCGCTCGTCGTGGAACGGGCAGAGCCCCTTGAGCGACCCCACGCCCGCCCCCTTGAGCGTGACGTGGTCGCCGACGATGTCGGCGATGTTGGTGCGCGACCGGACCTCGTCGATGTCGTTGCGTTTGATCAGGCCGGGCACGTGTCGATTGTAGGTCGAGCCACCGACCACGCCGACCCGGGAGGTCGGCCGCGGGAGGACGAGGAGGCGCGGTGCGGCCGGTCGGGACCCGCGCCTCCTCGGCGACCCGCCGTCAGCGGCCGGCGGTGAGCCGGTCGTGCCATGCCATGGCGCTCTGGTCGGTCAGCGAGGCGACCTGGTCGACGACGACCCGACGCCTCGCGGCGTCGTCGTCCGCCGAGGCCCAGTCGGCGGCGAAGCCACGGTCGAGTTCTGACGGGCCCGCCTGCCACAGGGCGTCGGCGAGGCTCGTCAGGACCTCGCGCTGACGCAGGTAGATGGGCTGCCGGTTGTCCCGCGTCATGACGAAGGCCGCGACGATGCCCTTGAGCACGGCGATCTCGCCGATCACGTCCGGGGCGACGACCACCGACGCGCCGAAGCGCATCAGGGCGTCACCGGGATAGGACTCACGGGTCGCCTGGGTGGCCGAACCGGCGAAGCGCCCGATCAGCTGGCTCGTGAGGTTCTTGAGACGGGCCTGCGCGAACCGGCTGCCGTCGTACGACTCGAGCCAGAACGGCAGCGCCTGCAACCGGTCGAAGGCCTCGGTCAACTCGTCGCGGCTGAGCTCCCCGCCGACCCACTCGTGCATGGCCGTCACGAGCGAGTCGTGGTCGACCCGCGCCCCGAGGGCGGCGACGTCGACGTAGCCGTTGACCACGGCGTCCTCGAAGTCGTGCACCGAGTAGGCGATGTCGTCACTGAGGTCCATGACCTGGGCCTCGACGCACCGCCGTCGACGCGGGGCACCCCGACGCAACCACTCGAACGCGGCCGTGTCGTCGTCGTAGAAACCGAACTTCATGCGACCGCCCGGGTCGGGGATGCCCTGGGCCGCGGGCCACGGGTACTTGCAGCTGGCGTCGAGGCTGGCACGGGTGAGGTTCAGCCCGAAGCTGCGTCCCGTCGCGTCGATGACCTTCGGCTCGATGCGGGTCAGCAGTCGCAGGGTCTGCGCGTTGCCCTCGAAGCCGCCGATGTCGGTCGACCAGTCGTTCAGCGCCCGCTCGCCGTTGTGCCCGAACGGCGGGTGGCCGAGGTCGTGCGCGAGGCAGGCCGTGTCGACGACGTCGGGGTCGAGGCCGAGGCTCGTGGCGAGCTCGCGACCGACCTGTGCCACCTCGAGCGAGTGCGTCAGCCGGTTGCGGGCGAAGTCGAGGCCGGCCGTGGGGCTCAGCACCTGCGTCTTGGCCGCCAGGCGCCGGAGCGCGCTCGAGTGCAGCAACCGGGCCCGGTCGCGGGCGAAGTCGCTGCGCCGGTTGGAGTGCTGCTCGGGCGCCCAGCGCTCGGAGTCGGCGGGGTCGTACCCGGGGGTGGCGCTCGGCAGGGCTTCGGTGGACACCGGGGCCTCTCGGTCGGGACGGGAAGGGATCTCGGGAGGGGGTGCCTAGCCGCCGCTGTGGTGCAGCTCGGCCGCGGCGAGCTCGGCCTTGAAGGCCTCGTCGAGCTCGCGGCTCTCGAGCCAGCGGTCGGGCAGGGCGGGCCGCTTCGGGCTGCCCGCACGGCCACGCGGCCCCTCGGCCGCCTCGCCGGGGTACCGCTCGTGGGGGTCCATCGTGGCGAGCAGGTCGTCGATCTGCTGCAACGAGTCGGCCAGGGCGAGAGCCGCCCGGACCTCACCGCCCACGGGGTAGCCCTTGAAGTACCACGCGACGTGCTTGCGCATGTCACGGCAGGCGCGGCCCTCATCGCCCGACCAGAACTCGACCATGAGTTCGGCGTGGCGCCGGAAGGCCCGTCCCACCTCGCCGAGCGTCGGCTCGGCCTTGAGATCCTCGCCGCGGAAGGCCGCGGCGAGGTCGCCGAACAGCCACGGCCGACCGAGGCAGCCGCGACCCACGACGACGCCGTCACACCCGGTCTCGTCGACCATGCGCAGGGCGTCGGCCGCCGACCAGATGTCGCCGTTGCCGAGGACCGGCACGTCGGTCACGGTCTGCTTCAGGGTGGCGATGGCGGACCAGTCGGCGGTGCCCGAGTAGAAATCGGCAGCCGTGCGGGCGTGCAGCGCGATGCTCGCGACGCCGGCCCCCTGGGCGGCTCGACCGGCCTCGAGATAGGTGAGGTGGTCGTCGTCGATGCCCTTGCGCATCTTGACGGTCAGCGGGATGTCGCCGGCGGCCTTGACGGCACCCTCGACGATCTCGCGGAAGAGGCCGATCTTCCAGGGGAGGGCCGAGCCGCCGCCCTTGCGCGTGACCTTGGGCACCGGGCAGCCGAAGTTGAGGTCGATGTGGTCGGCGCGGTCCTCGGCGACGAGCATGGTGACCGCCTCGGCCACCGTGTTCGGCTCGACGCCGTAGAGCTGGATGCTGCGCGGCGTCTCGGACTCGTGGTGCTGGATGAGGCGCATCGACTCGGGCGTGCGCTCGACCAGCGCCCGACTCGTGATCATCTCGCTCACGTAGAGGCCGGCGCCGTACTCGCGACAGAGGCGGCGGTACGCCGTGTTGGTGATTCCGGCCATGGGGGCGAGCACGACGGGCGAGGCCACGTCGATAGGTCCGATCGAGAGGCCGCGCGAGGGCAGGGTGGTGGTGGACATCGTTACGATTCTCCCATGAGCGACGGCGGGCTGACGAGTGGTGTGGACGACGCGGACGTCGGGGGCGACCAGGGTCCACTCGACGGCACGGACCGGGTGCGGGAAGACGCCGCTGCGCGCGGTCTCGCGGTCGAGATCGTCGCGCGCCCCGCGGCCGACTCGCTCGAGGCCGCTGCTGCTCTGCTCGGGCTGCAACCGTCCGACATCGTGAAGAGCCTGGTGGTCAAGCGACACGACGGCTCGTTCCTGTTCGCGCTCGTGCCGGGCGACCGACAGATCTCGTGGGCGAAGCTCCGAGCCGTCGTGGGCGTCAACAAGCTGTCGATGCCGAGCGCCGACGTCGCCCTCGAGGTCACCGGATACGAGCGGGGCACCATCACCCCCCTGGGCAGCTCGACCGCGTGGCCCGTGGTCGCGGACTCCCGAATCGTGGGGAGGCGCGTCGCCCTGGGTGCCGGAGCCCACGGCTTCAGCGCCTTCGTCGAGGCCGACGACCTCGTCGCCGCGTACGACGCGACCGTGGCCGACGTCAGCGACTGACGCCGCGCCTCCCGGGCTCGGCGGCCGGGGACCCGACCGCGGACGTGCCCTCGGCGACCGGGGGGACGACCAGACAGGAGTCCCCCTCGCAGGCGACGGCGTCCGGTGCACCGAGCATGGTCAACGGCGCGGACGGCGTCGCGAGCCCGGCCCCCGACCCGGCCCCGGCCTCGCGGGAATCGCTCATCGGGCCACCTCGGAGGCGACCTGCTCGAGGGCCTGGACGAACGTCTCGGGAGCCTGGGCGCCCGAGATGCCGTACTTGCCGTCGAGGACGAAGAACGGGACGCCGGTGATGCCGAAGGCCTGCGCCTGGGCCTGGTCGGACCGCACGTCGTCGAGGTGACGCCCGGTCTCGAGAGCTTCGCGCGCCTCTTGCTCGTCGAGGCCGACCTCGGCGGCCAACGTGACGAGATCGTCGACGCGGCCCACGTGGCGGCCCTCCTCGAAGTAGGCGTGGAGGAGGCGTTCCTTCATCTCGGCCTGACGCCCGTTCGCCTTGGCGAAGTGGAGCAGCTCGTGCGCCTTGACCGTGTTGGTGTGCTGCAGGTGCTCGAAGTCGTAGGCGAGGCCGACCTCGGACGCGATGCCGGCGACGGTGTCGAGCATGCCGCGGACCTGGTCGGCGGGCATGCCCTTGTGCTTCGAGAGGAAGTCGACCTCGTCGCCCTCGAAGTCGGCCGGGGTGTCGGGCGAGAGCTCGAACGAGTGGTACTCGACCTCGACGGGGCCGTCGAAACGTCGCACGGCCTCCTCGAACTTGCGCTTGCCGATGAAGCACCACGGGCAGGCGATGTCGGACCAGATGTCGACCTTGACGGTCGCGGACGGGGTGGCTGGGTCTGCGGTCACGGCAGGCCCAACCCTCGGCCGTGCCCCGCCATTCCCCGCGCCGTCCCTCCGCCCCCCTCAGGCGCCCCCTCCGGCTCCTCCCCTGTCGGCAACTCCTGCCTCGTGCGCTGCCCGAGTACGGCGAGCCGCCAGTTCCTGCGGCCGCGGGGGCCGAGCACCCGGGGCGTGCAGGAGTTGCCGACACGTGACCCGGGCGTGGGGCCACCCGCCGTGGCCACCAGGGCGTCGATCGCGGCAGAGGTGCGAGCCCACAGGTCACGCACCATGATCGTCCCCGCGCGGAACGGGACGAGCCCGTCCAGAGCGATGTCGGCGTCCTTGAGGCGGTCCTGGTCGAACCGCCTCTCGTGGTGCTCGCGACCGTCGGTCTCGAGACCGACGATGCCGTCGACGAGCATGTCGAGGACCTTGCCCGTGGTGCCGACGGGCACCTGCCGCACGACGTGGTGCCCGGCCAACCGGAGCCGCGTCCCGGCCGCCGACTCGAGGATGCTCTGTGCTCCCCCGTCGCTCCAGGCCACCAGGCCCACGGCATCGGCACGCTTCCGGGCGAGGACCTCGGCGGCGTCCTCGTCGTCGGTGACGAGGCCCATGCTGCGGGCCCAGTCGACCAGGATCACCGCGTCCTCGAGCGATGCCGCCTCGACGACCGCGCGGGCGAGGGCGTCACGTGGGTCCACCATCCAGGTCGAGCCGCGGGCTCCCAGAGCGACGGGGTCCCAGACCACCCGGACGCCCCGTCGACGTCGGAGGCGGGAGGCGGTCTCGGGTACCGAGACCGTGATCCGCGGGCGTCGCCACGACCAGGCGCCGAGTTGGTGCAGGGCAGCTGCCCCGGTGAGCCGGCCACCCACTGCGACGGCGACGAACCTCGGGTCGCGGGGCGGCCACGTCGAGTACCAGCCACGTCGGGGACGACGGACCGTGCGGGCGCGCACGGCGACGGTCAGGTGGCGGTCCGTGGCACCCAGCGCGACCAGGTCACGCTTGTGCAGCAGGCCACCGGCATCGGAGACGAGTTCGGCGATCGTGGTCATGCCGACAGCGTGCCGAGCGGTGCCCCTCTCCCGGGGCGGCCGAGGGCGGCTTGGGGACGGTGGCCGCGCGTGGCTCCCCTGGGGCCGAGACCTCGTCGCGGGGACTGCGACTCGGGCGACGGCAACTCCTGCCCCGTGCCTCGTGGGCCCGCGACACGCCACGTGGGCGGCGCGGGTCGCGGCACGAGGCAGGAGTTGCCGACGCACCGCCCCACGAACGAACCGGGCGCGGAGGCGCAGGGCGGCACGTGTCGACGCGACCGGGCGTGGGGCGGCACGAGGGTGCGCGGAGTCCCCGGGCGATCGGCCGAGCACGGCGGGGCACGGAGGTGCAGGGCAATCGGCTGAGCACGACGGAGCGCGGAAGTGCAGGGCGAACGGGCTCTGCACGAGGGGGTGCGGAGGCGCTCGGCGGTCGGCAACTCCGGGCCCGTGCCTCGTGGGCCAGCGACACGCCGCGTGGGCGGCGCGGGTCGCGGCGGGAGGCAGGAGTTGCCGACGACGGACGGGCCCCCGTCGTGCAACGCGTGCACGACCGGGGCCCGTCGCGGAGGGGCGGGCGCGAGGCGCCCCGGCGGCTACGCGCCGAGCAGCTGCTCGGCCAGGTAGGCGCGCAGCCCGGCCAGGGGGATGCGCTGCTGGGCCATGGTGTCGCGCTCGCGCACGGTCACGGCGTCGTCCTCGAGCGAGTCGAAGTCGACCGTGACGCAGAACGGCGTGCCGATCTCGTCCTGGCGGCGGTAGCGTCGGCCGATGGCGCCCGCGTCGTCGAAGTCGATGTTCCAGTACTTGCGGAGGTCGGCGGCGAGCCCGCGGGCCATCGGCGACAGCTGCTCGTTGCGGCTGAGCGGCAGCACGGCCACCTTGATCGGTGCCAGGCGACGGTCGAGCTTCAGCACGGTGCGCTTGTCGACGCCGCCCTTGGCGTTCGGCGCCTCGTCCTCGGTGTAGGCGTCGACGAGGAACGCCATGAGCGAGCGGGTGAGACCGGCCGCGGGCTCGATGACGTAGGGAGTCCAGCGCTCGTTCTTGGCCTGGTCGAAGTAGGTCAGGTCTTTGCCCGAGGCGGCGGCGTGGGTCTTGAGGTCGTAGTCGGTGCGGTTCGCGATGCCCTCGAGCTCGCCGAACTCGCCGCCGGCGAACCGGAAGCGGTACTCGATGTCGACGGTGCGCTTGGAGTAGTGCGAGAGCTTCTCGGCCGCGTGCTCGTAGAGGCGCAGGTTCTCGGGGTCGATGCCGAGGTCGACGTACCACTGGAACCGCTGGTCGATCCAGTACTGGTGCCACTCTTCGTCGCTGCCGGGCTCGACGAAGAACTCCATCTCCATCTGCTCGAACTCGCGCGTGCGGAAGATGAAGTTGCCGGGCGTGATCTCGTTGCGGAAGCTCTTGCCGATCTGGCCGATGCCGAACGGCGGCTTGATGCGCGACGACTGCAGGATGTTGTCGAAGTTGGTGAAGATGCCCTGCGCGGTCTCGGGTCGCAGGTACGCCATGCCCTGCTCGTTGTCGACCGGGCCGAGGAAGGTCTTGAGCAGACCGGAGAAGTTCTGCGGTTCGGTCCACGAGCCGGGCTGGCCCGTGTCGGGGTCGCGGACGTCGGCCAGGCCGTTCTCGGGCGGGTGGCCGTGCTTGGCCTCGTACGCCTCGAGCAGGTGGTCGGCGCGGTAGCGCTTGTGGGTGTGCAGCGACTCGACCAGCGGGTCGCTGAAGACCTCGACGTGCCCCGAGGCCTCCCACACCTGGCGCGGCAGGATGACCGCCGAGTCGAGGCCGACGACGTCGTCGCGGCCCTGCACCATGGTCTGCCACCACTGACGCTTGATGTTCTCCTTCAGGGCGACGCCGAGGGGCCCGTAGTCCCAAGCCGAGCGCGAACCGCCGTAGATCTCTCCCGACTGGAAGACGAAGCCGCGGCGCTTGGCCAGGGCGATGACGGAATCGAGACGGTTGGGTGCTGCCACGTGTGATGCTCCGATGAGTTGAGGCCCGAGCTGGGTGCCCGGTCGGTCGAGGTACCCGGCAACTCTACCGGCGGTGCGTCACCGGCCGAGCGCGACGGCGACGGCCTCGACGTCGCCCTCGTCGTTCCAGAGGTGGAAGGCCACGCGGACGCGACCGGCGCGCCCCGAGACCACGAGACCGGCGTCGCCGAGGAGGCGCTGGTCGCGTCCGTCGGGATCGGCCCAGGTCACGATCGCGCGGCCCTGCGCCTCGATCCCGAGCCGCGAGCAGAGCGCGTCGCCCGTCCCGGCGGCGTGCGCCCAGGTCTCGTCGGGGTCGAGCGCGGCGAACGTCGTGAGCGCGGGCAGCGCCCCGGCCCAGGCCTGCCAGGCGGGCGACACGTCGAAGGCCCGCGCGTCCGTGGCGAGGCTCATGTCGGGGCCGTAGCACGAGGCCCACACGTCGTCTCCCGCGTACCAGCCGGCCTGGGCCGGGACCATGGCCTCCTGCAGCCGCTCCCCCACGGTGAGGAACGCCACCCCTCGCGGGCAGCACAACCACTTGTAGGCATGCGTGACGCTGGCGTCGTACCGCGAGGCGTCGACGGGCCGCACGCCGGCCGCCTGCGTGAGGTCGCACAGCGTCAACGCCCCGTGTCGGGCCGCCGCGGCGACGATGGCGGCGTCGTCGGCGACCTCGCCGGTGGCGGACTGGACGGCCGACCAGGCCACGAGGTGCGTGCCGGGCCCGACGGAGCCGGCCAGCTCGGCCAGCGGGACGCTCCGCACCCGGATGCCCCGCGCCTCCTGCACCACGAAGGGGTAGACGATCGAGCTGAAGTCGCCCGTGGGCACCAGCACCTCGGCGCCGTCCGGGACCGAGGCCGCGATGACGGCGACCATCGCCGACGTCTGCGACGCGATGGCCACGCGGTCGACGCCGACCCGGGCCAGCCGCGCGAAGGCCGCGCGCGCCTCCTCGACGACGGCGCCGTAGGCGGCCGGGCCGGCCCGACCGGACGACCACCGGTCGAGGTCGGCGCGCGACGCCTCGATCGTGGACCGCATCGGCAGGCCCATGGTGCAGGCGGCCAGATAACCCGGTGCGGGGGCGAAGAGGTCGGGTCGGGACACGGTCATGTCCTCAGGCTCCCCCCGTCGAGACCGGAGGACAACCACCAGTGTCTGAGGCCGATCATCACCGCGGCTTATGATTCGTCCGTGCCCGACGACCTCGACCTCGCGTCCCTGCGCGTCGTCCGTGCCGTGGCCGACACCGGCACCATCACGGCGGCGGCCGCCTTGCTCGGCTACAGCCAACCCGCCGTCAGCCAGCAGTTGCGTCGAGCCGAACGCCAGGTCGGGCAACCGCTCGTGCTCCGCGCCGGGCGCGGCGTCGCCCTCACCGAGGCCGGGCACAGGCTCGCCGCGCACGCCGTCCACGTGCAGGCGGCCCTCGACGCCGCGCGGCAGGACCTCGACGACCTGGGCGGCGTCGCCACGGGCCACGTCACCCTGGCCGGGTTCCCCAGCGCGTCGTCGACGATCGTCCCCGACGTGCTCTCGCGCCTGCGCGACCGGCATCCGGGCCTCACGGTCGACTACGTCGAGGCGGAACCCCCGGAGGCGCTGGCACGACTGCGCGACGGCTCGGCGGACGTCGCGGTCACCTTCCGTCACGGGGGCGACCCCGGGGGCGAACGCGACCTCGACGGGTTGCTGCACCGCGCCTCCTTCGTCGACCGCACGGTGCTCGCCGTGCCGTCTGCCCACCCGTTCACGCGAGGCGACGACTTCGGCGGCCTGGCGCACGAGAGGTGGATCGGCGGATGCCCCCGCTGCCGGGGCCACCTGCTCGCGACCTGCGCCGCGTCCGGGTTCGAGCCCGAGATCGTGCTCGAGACCGACAACGCCCTGGCCGTGCTCGGCCTCGTCGCGGCGGGCCTCGGCGTCGCCCTGCTCCCGGGGCTCTCGCTCGTGTCCGCCGCCGTGCCTCGCGGGGTGCGGGTGGTGGAGCTCGACGACGGCCTCGCCCGCGTCGTGCACGTGGTCCACGGGCGTGGCGGCGACCGCGTGCCGAGCGTGCGGGCGGTCCTCGACGCCTTCGAGCAGGTGGACGGCGACGCGCTGGGCCTCGTGCCGGTGCCACGGGGCGAGCCGTCCACGGCGCCGGGTTAGGCTGGCCCGACGAACCAGGAGAGGTGCAGGTCGTGCGCACAAGACTGACCGTCGGCATCGCCGTCTCGGTGCTGGCCCTCGTCGGGCTGACCGGCTGCTTCCCGAGCCTCGACGACCTCACCCCGGCCGGTGCGGGCGGATCGGCGTCGACCCCCGGCCCGGGAGCCACCGGCGCGCCGCAGCCCCAGGTCACCGGGGCTCCCGGCACCGGCGGCGGCACGGGGTCGCAGCCCGACGCCCTCGCCCCCGGGGGCACGCTGCTCGGCCAGGTCAACTACAAGGACCTCACCATCTACGTCTACGGCGTCGGCGAGCTGACGACCTCGGCGCCCTCGATCTACGCCCGCCCCGACGGCACCGACCCCTACCCCGCGGGCACCGACGTCGAGGTCACGGCCTACGTGCTGACGAACAACTCGCAGCGTCGGCTCGACCTGACCGACCTGAGCGCCGACTACTCGTCGTACGGCAACGACCTCGCCACACAGGACGTCTTCGCCGGGCAGGATCTGTTGACCCAGCTGGGCTACGAGACCTCGCTCGAGTCGAAGTTCCCGGCGGACAGCGCGAACTGGTACCTGCTGCCGGGCGAGTCGACCGTCTTCGCCAACGCCTGGTTCCACCGGGCGAGCGACGGACCGCTGACCCTGCAGTTCCTCTGGCCGGCCGAGCGGATCTTCCTGGGCGCGAACATCCAGTTCTGACGGGCGTCCGGTCAGGCCGGGCCGGGGGCGTCCACCGCTCCCCCGAAACGACGGGTGCGCGAGGCGTAGGTCTCGACGGCCTGCCAGAGGTCGGTCCGGGTGAAGTCCGGCCACAGCCGGTCGAGGAACACCATCTCGGCGTAGGCGGACTGCCAGAGCAGGAAGTTGCTCGTGCGCTGCTCGCCCGAGCTGCGCACGAAGAGGTCGACGTCGGGCAGTTCGGGTGCGTACAGCCGCTTCTGGATCAGCTTCTCGCCGACGGCCGAGGGCTTGAGTCGACCGGCGGCGACGTCGTCGGCGATCGAGCGCACCGCGTCGGCGATCTCGGTCCGCCCGCCGTAGTTGACGCACATCGTCAACGTCAGGACGTCGTTGCCCTTGGTCAGCTCTTCGGCGAACTGCAGCTCTTTGATCACCGACCCCCACAGCCGCGGCTTGCGCCCGGCCCAGCGGACCCGCACGCCCCAGGCGTTCAGCTGGTCGCGACGTCGGTGCAGCACGTCACGGTTGAAGCCCATCAGGAAGCGCACCTCGTCGGGCGAGCGCTTCCAGTTCTCGGTCGAGAACGCGTACACGCTGAGGTGCTTCACGCCGATCTGGATCGCCCCGGCGACCACGTCGAGCAGCGACATCTCGCCGGCCTTGTGGCCCTCGACGCGGGTGAGCCCGCGCCCGTTCGCCCAGCGGCCGTTGCCGTCCATCACGATCGCGACGTGCTCGGGCACGGCGCCCCGCGGCATCTCGGGCGGGTGGACGCCCGTCCAGTCGAGGGGGCGGAAGTCGGCGGCGTCGCGGTGGGTCTTCTTCACGGTCTCTCTCTTCCGGGCACCCGGTCGACGTGCTGCAGCGATCGCAGTCCCCGTTCGAGGTGCCACTGCGTGTAGGCGGCGACGACGCCGCTCGCCTGGTTGCGGGTCGCGTCGGGTGCGTCCTCGGCGTGGTCCCAGTCCCCCGTGAGCAGCGCGCCCAACAGGGCCAGCGCCTCCTGCGTCAAGCGCGGAGCGCCGGGAGGCGCGTGCGAGTCGGCCACCACGCCACCGAGCTGGACGACGAAGGCCGAATGCGGCCCGGGGGCACCGGTCACTGCGCAGTCGCCGAAGCTCGGCGACCAGCCCGCGATGCTGAGCGCACGCAGGAGGTACGAGTCGAGCGTGAGCTGGGGGGCGTGCTCGTGCCGTGCGAGCGAGCGGAGGGCCCCGACGAGCAGGAGGTACTGCTGCAGACCCGCCTCGGCCTCGGTCAGCTTGTCGGCCGTCTCGACCATCACGCTGCCGGCCGTGTAGCTCTCGTAGTCGGCCGCGATCACGGCACCGTACGAGCCGAGCGACTCGGCCTGCTGCACGATGTCGAGCGAGCGGCCCTCGTAGAGCTGCAGGTCGGCGACCATCATCGGCTCGAGGCGCGCCCCGAACTTCGACGCCGTCCGTCGGACGCCCTTGGCCACGGCCCGGATCTTGCCGTGGTTGCGGCTGAGCATCGTGAGGATGCGGTCGGCCTCACCCAGCTTGTGGGTGCGCAGCACGACGCATTCATCACGGTAGACGGGCACCGACCAAGCATCGCACGCGTGGTACAAACGTCAGGTGCACGCCACAGCCTTCGCCGTACCCCTGTGGGTGGACCTCCTGGCCGTCGGCATCGGCAGCCTGCAGGGGGCGATGTTCGCGTCGGAGTACAAGGACCGCCGTCTCGACCTGCTCGGCATCGCCATCATCGGGATCGCCACCGGGCTCGGCGGCGGCGTGCTGCGCGACGTGCTGCTCGGCGAGGTGCCGCGCGCCATGTCGAGCAACTGGTACCTGCTCGTCGCCGTCGCCGCGGCGATCGTCGGCATGGCGCTCCAGCGCGTGTTCACCCGGCTAGCCGGGGTCATCACCGTGCTCGACGCGCTGACCATCGGCCTGCTCGGCGCGATCGGGTCGACCAAGGCGCTCTCGCTCGGACTGCCCGAGATCCCGGCCGTGTTCGTCGGGGTCATCGCGGCCGTCGGCGGCTCGGTGCTCCGCGACCTGCTGATGAACCTCACCATTGCGATGATGCACGTGGGATCGCTGTACGCCGTGGCGGCGGCCGGCGGCACCGTCGTGCTGGTCGTGGCCGTGACGCTCGGCGCACCCGTGGCCGTCTCCGCGATCGCGGGCACGTCGATCACCCTGGTCATCCGCATGTTGGCGGTGCGGTTCGGCTGGACCCTGCCCGAGCAGCGCGCCCTCAGCCGGCTGCCCCGCTGGCGTCGTCCGCGCTGAGTCCGGCTGCCCGGTCTCGACGCCCGGTCTCGACGCCGGGCCCGTCGCCGGGCCCGACGCCGGGCTCGGCGTCGGGCCGGTCGCCGGGCTCGGCGTCGGGCCGGTCGCCGGGCACGTCGCCCCTCGTCGGGCCCGTCGCCCCTCGTCGCTCGTCCCTCGTCGGGCCCGTCGTCCTTCGTCGGGCCCGGGCCGCACCCCGTCGGCAACTCCTGCCCCCTGCGCCAGCGCACCCCGACACGCCGCACACCCGCACCCCCGCACGACACCGGGCAGGAGTTGCCCGCACCCGTCGGGAACTCCTGCCCCCTGCGCCAGCACACCCCGACACGCCGCACCCCCGCACCCGCGCGCGACACCAGGCAGGAGTTGCCCGCACCCGTCGGGAACTCCTGCCCCCTGCGCCAGTACACCCCGACACGCCGCACATCGGCGCCTGCGCCCTACACGAGGCAGGAGTTGCCGACGACCGCAGGCGCGAGACAGCCGGCACGACGACGCCCCCGGCACCGCGAGGGCACCGGAGGCGGGTCGGGTCGGGCGGGGCGGGTCGGGTCGGGACGGTCAGACCGACGCGAGCTCGCGCACGTCGGTCGTCGTGCGGATGGCGCGGTTCACCGCCGAGACGATGGCCTTGAGCGACGCCGTCGAGATGTCGGCGTCGATGCCGACTCCCCAGAGCCGGGTGCCGTCGACGTCGAGCTCGACGTAGGCCGCGGCCTGGGCGTCGCCCGAGGCGCTGAGGGTGTGCTCGACGTAGTCGTAGAGCTTGACCTGGACGCCCTGCTCGGCGAGGACGGCGATGAACGCCGCGATGGGCCCCGTGCCCCGGGCCGACGTCGACTCGACCGTCTCGCCGACCCGCAGGTCGACGTCGAGGACGGTCTCGCCCGACATGTCGCTCGCGGTGCTCGTCCGGGTCAACTCGAAGCGACCCCACCTGTCGTCGGCCTCGTCGGCGGGGAGGTACTCGTCCTGGAAGATCGACCAGATGTGGGCGCTCGTCATCTCGCCCCCCTCCTGGTCGGTACGCGACTGCACGACGCCGCTGAACTCGATCTGCAGCTTGCGCGGCAGGTCGATGGCATGGTCGGCCTTCAGCAGGTAGGCCACGCCGCCCTTGCCCGACTGCGAGTTGACGCGGATGACCGCCTCGTAGCTGCGCCCCAGGTCTTTGGGGTCGACCGGCAGGTACGGCACCGCCCACTCGAGCGCGTCGACGTCGACCCCGCGCGACGCCGCGGTCGCGGCCATGGCCTCGAAACCCTTCTTGATGGCGTCCTGGTGCGAACCGGAGAACGCCGTGTAGACGAGATCGCCGGCCCAGGGGCTGCGCTCGTGCACGGGCAACTGGTTGCAGTGCTCGGCGGTGCGCTTGACCATGTCGAGGTCGCTGAAGTCGATCTGCGGGTCGATGCCCTGGGTGAACAGGTTGATGCCCAGCGCGACGAGGTCGACGTTGCCCGTGCGCTCGCCGTTGCCGAAGAGGCAGCCCTCGATGCGGTCGGCGCCGGCCAGGTAGCCCAGCTCGGCGGCCGCGATGCCGGTGCCCCGGTCGTTGTGCGGGTGCAGCGACAGGATGACGCTGTCGCGACGGGCCAGGTGACGGTGCATCCACTCGATCGAGTCGGCGTAGACGTTGGGGGTCGCCATCTCGACGGTCGCCGGCAGGTTGACGATCACCGGTCGCGAGGGCGTCGCGTCGAAGGCCTCGATCACCTGGTTGCAGATGTCGAGCGCGAAGTCGAGCTCGGTGCCGGTGTAGCTCTCGGGCGAGTACTCGTAGAACACGGCCGTCTCGGGGATGGTCTTCTCGGCCTCGAGGCACAGGCGGACGCCCTCGAGGGCGATGTCGACGATGCCCTGCCGGTCGGTGCGGAACACGACGTCCCGTTGCAGCACGCTCGTCGAGTTGTACAGGTGGACGATGGCCTGCTTGGCGCCGGCGATCGACTCGTAGGTGCGGGCGATCAGGTGCTCGCGCGCCTGGGTCAGCACCTGGATCGTGACGTCGTCGGGGATGGCCCCCTCGTCGATGAGGCTGCGGACGAAGTCGAAGTCGGTCTGCGAGGCGCTCGGGAAGCCGACCTCGATCTCTTTGTAGCCCATGCCGACCAGCAGGTCGAACATGATGCGCTTGCGCTCCGGGCTCATCGGGTCGATCAGCGCCTGGTTGCCGTCGCGCAGATCGACGGCGCACCAGCGGGGTGCCTCGGTGATGCGCTGGGACGGCCAGGTGCGGTCGGGCAGGTCGACGGCGATCTGCTCGTGGAAAGGCCGGTACTTGTGGATCGGCATGGCCGACGGCTGCTGTGCGTTCTTCATGTCCTGTGGTCTCTCTCGCCCTCGAGGGGCTGCTCTTCGCGGGGGTGTCGGCCGACGACGAACTCCGCGACGAGGGGGGCCTGGGTCAGGACTCGCCGCGGCAGCTAAGGAGGAGCAGGCCGGTGAACACGTGACGAGGCTAGCACCGACCGAGGAGGCGCGGGTCGTCGCGGGCCGGCACCGCGCCTCCTCGGCTCCCCCGCCCGATCAGACCACCGTGCGGACGAGCCGCACGACGGCCCCGACCGAGAGGTCGGGCAGGTAGGCGCGGCCGAGCGCCGTGCCGATGGCCGGGAGCTGCACCGGATCGGGGAACGCCATGACGAGCGGGACGAAGTCGGGCTGGAACTTCTTCTTGAACGCCAGGAGGGTCCGGAACCCGTAGGCCGGCTCCAGCACGCGCCCGAGGAAGGCGAGCACGCGCTCCGTCTGCGTCGACGGCCCGTCGGACGGCGCACCGCTCGCCAGCGGCGCCGCCGACAGGCTCAGGAACTCGACGCCCTGCTCCTTCATCGCCAGGGCCGACGAGGCGATGACGAACTCCATGACGCCGTTCATGCTGTCCGGCCGACGCCGCATGAAGTCGAGCGTCCAGCCGACGACGACCCCGTCGCGCCACGAGGGCAGCCAGCTCGTCACGGCCTGGACCGAGTCGTCCTCGTCGAGGGCGAGCATCAGCGCCACATCGGGGTCGCGCAACTCGTCGACGCCGCCGAGGGTGAAGCCCATCTCGGGCAGGTCCTTTTCGGCGACCCACTGCTCGCTGATCTCGCCGATCTGGCGGGCGACGGCGGGACGGAGGTCGGCGTACCGGGTCCATTCGGCCCGGACGCCGTTCTTGGTCGCACGGTTGATGCTCGACCGGACGTCCTGCCACTTCTTGCCCGTCATCGCGAAGGTGGCCGGGTGCAGCACCGTCTCCTCGCCGACGGGCAGCGTCGCCCACCCCATCTCGTCGTAGAGGGGCGAGAGCTCGCCGCGCACGCTGTAGAAGACCGGGGTGAGGCCCTGGTCGTCGCACCACCGGGCGAACTCGCGGGTCACCTCGCGGAGCCGGTCGGCCGCGCAGAGCGGCTCGCCCGTGGTGATCGCGATGCCCGCGACGACGCGATAGGCCACCGCGGCGAGGCCGTCCTCCGTGAACCAGTACCGGTTGCCCTCCCAGAGGGCCATGTGCGACAGCGTGCCGGGGGTCCCGCGGTGGACGATGTCGCGCACCTGGGTGCGCGCCGCGTCGGGACGGACGTCCCCCGGCCGGGTCGCGCCCACCCCGAGCCCGACCAGGACGACGAGCCACCAGACCGGCCCCACCCACTCGAAGGCGGCCCGGACGAGCCCGCCGTCCGGCACCGGTCCGATGCGGGTGAGCCCGACGAACCCGACCGGCACGAAGCGTTCGGGCACGTCCAGCAGCAACGTCCACGGTTCGATCGTCGGGACGAAGGAGGCGCGCCCCAGCCACCCGACGACGGCGAACGTCACCGCCAGCACCAGACCCGACAGCACGACGACGAGCGCGAACCGCGGTCGTCGCGTCCCCTCGGCACCGACGCCGAAATGACGGCGCAGGAGGAACAGCCCGAGGGCCACCGCGGCCGGCACGGCGACCGCCAGCCCGGCGAGCACCACCCTCTCGACCACGTGTCGGGGCTGGTCGACCACCGGATCGGTCGTGACGGGCAGCACCACGTAGTACAGACCGGCGAAGAGGGCGAGGAGCCCGTTGACCGCGACGGCCACGTCGAGGGCGAGGCGACGTCCCCGCCGCAGGTACCAGGCGCAGAGCAGCAGCACGGCCAGCGGCAGCAGGCTCAGCAGGACCGTCGGGACGGTGTCGATGCCGGCGAGGGCCGCGGCGCGCGCGCAGGCTCCGATCGGAGGCGCGTGCCGGTCCGGTGCGCCCTGTCCCGCGGCCACGCACGCGGCCGAGAGCGATCGCCCGGGGAGGACGTCGCGGAACAGCATGCCGAGGGGCGAGAGGGCCCCGATCGGGCTGCGGGTGAGGAGGGTCAGGACGGGACCCAGCGCGGTCACCGCGACGATGGTCGACGCGAGGCGGCGTACCTCGTGGTGCGAACTGCGCGACCAGCCGCGTTCGGCGGGGCGACCGGTCAGCACCACCCCGAACGCGAGCCCGACGAGGGCGCCGATCAGCGCGTAGAGACCGGCCGGGTGCCCGTCGTAGAGCACGAAGGCGAACACGCACGAGAATCCGACCAGCCGGATGCGCCGTCGCCAGAGGGGTCCGGAGAACGCGCTGGCGGTCATGATCGTGCCGAGGGCGGGGGTGAGCGGGTGGAGGGTGGACTCGGCCGCCACCTCGAGGGCCCAGGTCTCGCCGACCGCCTGCCCCAGGGCCTGCACCGCCACGCCGACCCCGGTCGCGACGACGGCCGTCACCAGGTAGGCGGCCACCGTGCGGGACCAGCCCATGCGACGCTCGGCGGTGCCCACGAGGACGAGCACGCCGACCACGGCCAGGACGAGCTGCGCGGGACTGCCGGCGAAGAACACCGAGCCGACGACGAGCAGCCATGAGGTGCGGTCCTCGAAGGGGTCGAGCCCTGCTCCGACGAGGTCGCGCAGCCGCTCGCTCGGCGCATGCGTCACGCTGCCCGAGGCGAGCGCGAGCACGACGAGCAGCAGCGCGAGGGCGAGACTGACGGGACGGCCGCCGACGAACGCCACCACGCGGGTCGCGACGCCGTCCACGAACCGGCGCGCACGCCCCGGCTCGTGGGGGTCGGGCTCGTGGGGCGCCGGCCCGGGGGGTGCCGTCGTGGAGGCCGTCGGCACCGTCGGTGCGCCGGCGCCGGCGTCGGCCCCGGCACCGGCGTCGGCTCCGGCCAGCTCGCCGCTCACGGTGTCTGCACCGTCGCACTCAGGCCGAGGCGCGGGTAGAACTGTCCGATGCCGTGGGCGAAGCCGTTCGTCGCGGTCGTCCAGTCGTGCCCGCTGCCCGGGGACACGTAGCGCGTCACCGTCATGCCGGCCTTCGCCGCGGCCGCCGAGTTCGCGGTCATGATCTGGCCGTACCGACCGTCCGTGGCACCGACGGCGAAGAACGCCGCGGTGTCCTCGTAGGGCCCGTGCGCGGCCATGATCGCCTGCGGTTGGGCCGCCTCGTAGGCCGCTCGGTTCCCGGCGAAGCCCTGGTCGATCGTGGTCTTCTCGTCGCCGATCGAGGGGCCTAGCTCACCCGACACGTCGATGAAGGTCGAGAACAGGTCGGGCCGCGCCGACGCGAACTGGATCGAGCAGGTGCCCCCCTGCGAGAACCCACCGATCGCCCATGCCCGCGGCCCGGTGGCGACGTGGAAGTGACTCGTCATGTAGTCGACCACATCGGTGGTGATGTAGGTGGCGCTGTTGCCCAGGGCGCCGTCGACGCACATCGGGTTGTGGGCGTCGGCGCTCAGCTGGTCGGGCACGACGACGATCGGCGCGAGCCCGTGGTTCTTCGCCGCGAAGGCGTCCAGCGTCTCGACGAGGTGGCCGGCCGTGATCACCGAACTCGGTTCGGCCGGTTGTCCCGAGAGCATGATCATCACGGGAAGGGCGGGGGCGTCGGCCACGAGGGCCGCCGGGGGCAGGTAGACGACGGCGTCACGGGCGGGGAAGTGCGAGACGGCGCCGGGGATGGCCACGCTGCCGTACCGTCCCACGGCCGGGAGGTCGGCGGGGGCCTTCCAGGTCGACCAGAGGGTCGGGTCGAACTCCGTCGAGCCGGGCGCCGCGGAGGGAGGCGCGGCGGCGGTCGCCGGGAGGGCGGGCACCTCGTCCCGACCGAGCGCCTGGGACAGGTTCTGGTAGACGCTGCCGTCCCGGTTCAGGGCGAGGCCCCCGGCCAGGGCGAAGACCAGGACGGCCAGGACGGCCACGAGCTGCCGCCACCACCGGGTGCGGAACAGGTTGACGACGACGACGGCGACGCCGGCGACCACGGCGGCGACCCAGAGGCGATCCACCCAGGTGGGTGACAGGCCCAGCACGTCGCGTACGTCGCCGAGCCACCAGGTCGCGAGGGCGCCGAGGCCGGCCCCGAGCAGGACCGCGAGGGCGATCCACCGCCACCACGTGCGTCGGGTCCGCGGGCGGACGAGGAGCCCGACGGCGACGAGGGCGGCGACGACGTCCACCGTCAGCAGCATCGTCGTGGACAAGAGCGGAACCGACAGCAACCAGTCCATGCGAGAGCTTCTTTCGGCGGAGGATCGGGGTGATGGCCACCCAGGTGACACTCTGCCGCCTCGGAGTCTCTCGACACGAGCCGTGCCGCCCGGTCTCAGCAGCCTCATCAGGTGTGATCAGCCACCACACGGCACCGACACGTCGCACCGGGGCGCCCCGTCGGCGACGGCCGTGGCAGCCCGCTCCAGCCGAACTACTCGGCGAGCCCGTGTTCGTACGCGTAGACCACCAGTTGCACCCGGTCGCGCAGGGACAACTTCGACAGGACCCGACTGATGTGGGTCTTGACCGTCGCCTCGCTGAGGAACTCCCGCGACGCGATCTCGGCGTTGCTGAGGCCCCGCGCCGCGAGGTCGAAGATGTCACGTTCCCGGGTGGTCAGGGTGCCGAACGACGCGGGCACGGCCCGGGCGCGTGAGGCCCGGCCGTCGAAGTGCTCGAAGAGTTCACGCGTGGCCGACGCCGCGATGACGGCGTTGCCCGCGTGCACGGTGCGGATCGCGGCGAGCAGGAACTCGGGGTCGGCGTCCTTGAGGACGAAGCCGCTCGCGCCTCCCCGGATGGCGCGGGTGGCGGCCTCGTCGAGGTCGAAGGTCGTCAGCACGATGATGCGCGGCGGGCGACGGGAGGCCGTCTCGGCCTGCGCCAGGACGGCGGTGGTGGCCGCGATGCCGTCCATCACCGGCATGCGGATGTCCATGAGGACGACGTCGGGAGCGGTGCGCCCGACCATCGCCACGCCCTCCTCGCCGTTGCTGGCCTCGCCGACGAACTCGAGGTCGGGCTGCGAGCCGACCAGCATCTTGATGCCTGCACGGAACAGGGCCTGGTCGTCGACCAGGGCGACGCGGATGGGTGCCGTCGAACGGCCGGGCATGTCGATCATCGGATGCGTACCTCTTGGGTCAGTGCCAGGGTCGGCACGATGGCGTGGACGACGAAGCGTCCGTCGGCGTTCTGGGTGGTGAGCGAGCCGCCCGCCAGGGTGGCGCGCTCCCGCATGCCGTCGAGCCCGTGGCCGCCCCGTCGCTCGTCGCCGGACGTGTCGAGCGGACGCGTCGGCGGCCGCACGACGTTGGAGATCACGAGGTGCAACGCCTCGTAGCGCCAGTCGAAGTGGAGGCCGACGGGCTGGTCGACGGCACCGTGACGCAGGACGTTGGTCAGGCTCTCCTGCACGATGCGGAACACGGCGAGCTGCCGGTTGGTCCCGAGGACCTGTGGTTCGCCGGTCACGAGCAGGTCGACTGTGAGACCCGACCCGCGCATCTGGTCGAGCAGACGGTCGAGGTCGCCGAGGGCGGGCTGGGGCGCCTCGCCCTGGCTGTGCCGCAGTTGACCCAGCAGCACCCGGACGTCGCCGAGGGCCTCCCGCGCCGTCGTGGCGATCGTCGTGAGCGCCCCGTCGACCGAGGTCGGGTCGACCCGGGCGGCGTACCGGGCCCCGTCGGCCTGGGCGATGACGACGGCCAGCGAGTGGGCGACGACGTCGTGCATGTCCCGGGCGATCCGGTTGCGTTCCTGCTCGACGGCGATGTCCCGCTCGGCCCGGGCGGCCTCGCGTTCGGCCCGCGCGGCGTCGTTCTCTGCCCGAGCGGTCTCGCGCTCGGCGATGAGCCGCGCCTCACGGCTGAGCCGCTCGGACCATCGCGCCCGGGCCAGCAGTCCCCCGGCCCAGGGCAGACCGAGCAGGGCGAGGAATCCGAGGAGGCTGATCCCCAGCTGCAGGAGGATGCGGACGACGTCGGTCACCGCATAGATGTCGTAGTCGACGCCGAACAGGCTCTGCTGCACGAACGAGAGGTAGAAGGTGCCCAGGAGGGCCCCCACGCCCACGGAGACCAGGCCCGACCACTTCACCCGGTTCGTCCCGTACGCCGCCGTGGAGTACAGCACCGCGCAGATCGCGAGGTTCGTGACACCGGGCGTGCTGCCCGTGATCATCTGGGACGCGGCGACCAGCCAGGCGAGGGTGAGGGCGAGCCCCGGCGACAGGCGGCGCAGGGCGAACGTGACCGTCATGCCCAGCACGACGAACGGGGTCGTCACGACGCCGTCGGACAACACCAGGCCGACCACGCCGAGCAGGAACGCCGCCGACAGGTCGACGGCGACCTGGTAGGGCGCGAGGCGGCGGAAGATCACCCGACCACCGTACGACCTACGGCGGCCCGTCCGGGGCGGCCGCCGTGCGCGAACGACCTCGGGACCACCACGATCATCCGCAGGGACGAGGACGACCCTCCTGCCCGGGACGGGGCCGGACGACCGGGAGGGGGCGTCAGAACCCCAGTCGACCGAGCTGCTTCGGGTCGCGCTGCCAGTCCTTGGCGACCTTCACCCGGATCGAGAGGAACACCTGCTTGCCGACGAGCGGCTCGATCTGCGCGCGGGCACGTTCGCCCACCTCGCGCAGGCGCTGACCGCCCTTGCCGATGACGATGGCCTTCTGGCTGTCGCGCTCGACGAAGAGGTTGGCGTAGATCTCGAGGAGGTCCTTGTCGTCACGCTCGACCATGTCGTCGATGGTCACCGCGAGCGAGTGCGGCAGCTCGTCCTGCACGCCCTCGAGCGCGGCCTCGCGGACGTACTCGGCCACCCGGTCGGTCAGGCCTTCTTCGGTGACCGCATCGGACGGGTAGAGGGGCTGTGACAGCGGCATGAGCTTGATCAGCTCGGCCGTGAGGACGTCGAGCTGCACGTCGCTGACCGCGGACAGCGGGATGATGGCCTCCCAGTCGCGCAGACGGCTGACCGCGAGCAACTGCTCGGCGACGGCCGGCCGCGACGTGGCGTCGGTCTTGGTGACGATCGCGACCTTCTTGGCCCGCGGGTACTGGTCGAGCTGCTCGTTGATGAACCGGTCCCCCGGCCCGAGCTTCTCGTCGGCCGGCACGCAGAACCCGATCACGTCGACGTCGCCGAGGGTGGTCTGGACGATGTCGTTGAGCCTCTCGCCGAGCAGCGTGCGCGGACGGTGCATGCCCGGGGTGTCGACCAGGACGAGCTGGCCGGTCGCCTGGTGCACGATGCCGCGGATCGCTCGTCGAGTCGTCTGCGGCTTCGACGAGGTGATGGCCACCTTCTGCCCCACGAGGGCGTTGGTCAGCGTCGACTTGCCGACGTTGGGCCGCCCGACGAACGAGACGAACCCCGCGCGGTAGGTCGACCCCCGAGGAGGCGCGGCCGAGGGGGTGAGGTCGTCTCCGGTGGTCGACATGGGGGCCTTTCGTGAACGTGCGGGAACGGGTGGGAGGTGGAGGGTCGCGACGACCGGACGCTCAGTCGTCGCGAGCGGCGTCGGCGAACGCGGCCTGGGCGTCCGCGAGGTCGGGATCGCGCTCGACGAGCACGGTCTGCAGGTCGTGCCGACGCCCCTCGGTGCGGTCGGCCGTGAGGACGAGGCCCGACACGCGGACGACCGAGCCCTGCTCGGGCAGGCGTCCCAGGACCTTGGTGAGCAGCCCTCCCACCGAGTCCACGTCGTCGTCGTCGAGTTCGAGGCCGAAGAGATCGCCGAGCTCGTCGACGGGGAGACGGGCACTCACCCGGAAGACCCCCGCGGAGACCTCGCGTTGCGGGGCGACCTCGCGGTCGTACTCGTCGCTGATGTCGCCGACGAGTTCTTCGATGAGGTCCTCGAGCGTGACGAGGCCGGCGATGCCGCCGTACTCGTCCACGACCATCGCGAGATGGTTCTTGTCGAGCTGCATCTGCCGGAGGGCGTCGTCGGCCTTCTTGGACTCGGGCACGAAGACGGCCGGGCGGGCGAGCGTCGTCACCGGGGCCGAGTCGTCGCCGCTGTGCTCGTGCAACCGCCGGGCGAGGTCGCGCAGGTAGACGATCCCGACGACGTCGTCGGAGTCGCGACCGACGACCGGGACCCGCGACACGCCCCGACCGAGGAAGAGGCTCATCGCCGAACCGACCGACGCGGTGGCGTCGAGGGTGACCATGTCGGTGCGGGGCACCATCACCTCACGGACCACCGTGTCGCTGAACTCGAAGATCGAGTGGATGAGCTCGCGGTCGTCCTCCTCGAGGACGTCGAGCTCGGTGGCTTCGTCGACCATGCTGAGCAACTGCTCTTCGGAGGAGAACGACGCGCTGCGCGGACGTCCGGGGGTCACCCGGTTGCCGACCGCCACCAGGGCGTCGGCCAGGGGCCCGAGCACGACCCGGACGAACCGCACGAGACCCGAGGTCAGACGCACGAGGCCGCGGGCGTGGGCCCGGCCGACGCTGCGCGGGCTGGAGCCCACGAGGACGAACGACACGACCGTCATGATGAGAGCCGAGAGCAGCAGGGCCAGCCACCACGGCTCGACCGAGAAGGCGAACGACAGCGACACGAGGACGGCCGCCGACGTCTCGGCGAGGATGCGCACGAAGTTGACGGCGTTGACGTGCGCCCCGACGTCGGCGGCGATGGCGGTCAACGCCGTCGCGTGACGCGGATCGTCGTCCGCCTCGTCGAGGAGGTCCTGGCGGCTGAGGACGCCGAGTGCGGAGTCGGCGGCGGCCAGGAGGCCGCCGAAGACCACCAGGAAGACCGCCACGACGACGAAGACCGTGACCATCACGGCGTCACCGACTCGTGTCGGACGCGGCGAAGGCCGCGAGGATCTCGCGCTGCAGACCGAACATCTCACGCTCGTCGTCGGGTTCGGCGTGGTCGAAACCGAGGAGGTGCAGGATGCCGTGACAGGTGAGGAGCAGCATCTCGTCGAGCGGGCTGTGCCCGGCCGTGGCGGCCTGGGCCACGGCCACCTGCGGACACACGACGATGTCGCCGAGCAGGCCGGCCGGCGTGGGTTCGTCTTCGGTGCCGGGGCGCAGTTCGTCCATCGGGAAGCTCAGCACGTCGGTCGGACCGGGTTCGTCCATCCACTGGACGTGGAGCTGCTCCATCGCCGCCTCGTCGACGAACACGATCGCGAGTTCGGCCTCGGGGTGCACGTGCATCTGGTCGAGCGCGAAGGTGGCCAGACGTTGGATCGTGGCCTCGTCGACCTCGACGGCGGATTCGTTGGCGACCTCGATGCTCACCGGGTTCCCTTCTTCGGCAGGCGGTCGCGAGCGTCGGCCTGCTGGTCCGCCGCCTCGAGACGGCGGTGCTGCTGGGCCTGACGCTCGGCGTCGTAGGTCGTGTACGCGTCGACGATGCGGCCCACGAGCGTGTGCCGCACCACGTCGTCGCTGGTGAGACGGGCGAAGTGGATGTCGTCGATGTCGTCGAGCACCGTCGTGACGAGCTGGAGGCCGCTGGCACCGGTGGGCAGGTCGACCTGGGTGACGTCGCCCGTCACGACCATGCGCGAGCCGAATCCGAGACGGGTGAGGAACATCTTCATCTGCTCGGGCGTGGTGTTCTGCGCCTCGTCGAGCACGACGAACGCGTCGTTGAGGGTGCGACCGCGCATGTACGCGAGAGGGGCGACCTCGACGGTGCCGGCCGCGAGCAGCTTGGGCACGATCTCGGGGTCCATCATCTCGTTCAGGGCGTCGTAGAGCGGCCGGAGGTACGGATCGATCTTGTCGGTCAGCGTGCCGGGCAGGAAGCCCAACCGCTCGCCGGCCTCGACCGCGGGGCGCGTCAGGATGATGCGCTGGACCTCGCGGCGCTGCAACGCCTGGACGGCCTTGGCCATCGCCAAGTAGGTCTTGCCGGTGCCGGCCGGGCCGATGCCGAAGGTGATGGTGTGCTGGTCGATCGCGTCGACGTAGTCCTTCTGGCCCCGAGTCTTCGCCCGGACCCCCTTGCCGCGGCTGGTGACGATCGGCTGCCCGAAGACCTCGGACGGGCTGCCCTGCCCCGAGTCGAGCAGACGGGCCGACGTCGCGACCTCGGCCGGGCCGAGGTCGTGACCGCCGCGGACCATCGAGACGAGCTCGTCGACGAGGCCCTCGGCCCTGCCGACGGCCGACGAGGGCCCCTCGAGGGTGACCTCGTTGCCGCGGACGAGCACGCGCACGTCGGGGTACTGCTTCTCGACCGCACGCAGCAGGCGGTCTTGCGGGCCCAGGAGCTGGACCATGGCGACGCCGTCGACGGTCACGTCGACACGACGGACGTCGTCACCCGTCGTCGGTGTCGAGGGGCCGGTGGCGTTCGTGTCGCTAGTGGGCAAGGGTGCCTTCCTCCAGGGGTCCACCGAGCACATGGGCGTGCACGTGGAACACGGTCTGCCCGGCGGATGCGCCGGTGTTGAAGATCAAACGGAACTCGGACCCGGAGTGTTCCCCGAACGCTGCCGGGTCGGCCGCGAGCCGGGAGGCGGTCGCCACCAGTTCGGCGAGCAACGCCGGGTCGCCCGCGGCGAGTTCGACGACGTCGCGGTACGCCTGGGTCTTGGGCACCACGAGCAGGTGGACGGGTGCCCGGGGCGCGATGTCGCGGAAGGCGATGACCGCGTCGCTCTCGAAGACGATGTCGGCGGGGATCTCGCGCGCGACGATGCGGCTGAAGACGGTGGGCTCGTCGGAGGTCTCGGACATGCTGCCCATCGTAGCGACGACCGCCGACACGGCCCCGGGGGGCGTCGAGGTCACCAGCGACCGAGTCGCGCGCTCAGCACGGACAGCGCGGCGGGCCCGGCCGTGGAGGTCCGCAGGACGGCGTCCCCGAGGCGCACGGCGCGGGCACCCGCCTCGGCGAGCTGGTGCAGCTCGGCGGGCGACACCCCGCCCTCGGGACCGACGACCACGACGACGCGGCCGGGCACCGCGCCTCCTGCGGTCAGGTCGACCGCCGTGAGCGCCTGCTCGGCCGACGGCTCGAGCACGAGGACGAGATCGCGGGAGGCGCGCTCGGCCAGCTGCCGCGTCGTCGCGAGCCCCGAGACCTCGGGCGACCAGGGACGGATCGACTGCTTGGTCGCCTCGCGCACGATCGACGACCAGCGGGTGAGGCCCTTGGCGACCTTGGGGCCCTCCCAGCGGGAGATGCTGCGCGCCGCGGCCCACGGGACGATCTCGTCGACGCCGAGCTCGGTCGCGGCCTGCACGGCGAGTTCGTCGCGGTCGCCCTTGGCCAGCGCCTGGGCGAGGACCAGCCGCGTCGTCGGCGGTTCGTGCCGGACGACCCGGGTCGCGAGCAGCACCAGCCGCTCGGGGGCCGCCTCGGACACCTCGCCCTGGACCACCAGCCCCCGTCCGTTGCCGAGGGTCAGCGGCTCGCCCACCCGCACCCGGCTGACCGTGACCGCGTGTCGGGCCTCGGAACCGGTCAGCTCGACGCTCGAGCCGACCTCGGCGGCGGCCAGGTCGTCGACCAGGTAGAAGTGCGCCACGATCAGAAGTTCAGGAAGCGGTCGCGCAACTTGCCGAAGAGACCCTGCTGGAAGTGCGACAGCTCGGGCGCCGGGGAGCGGCGACCCGAGGCGAACTTCTCGATCAGCTCGCGCTCCTTGTGGCTGAGCTTGGTCGGGGTGACCACCTGGACGCCGATCTTGAGGTCGCCGCGACCCGTCCCGCGCAGCCTGGTGATGCCGCGGTCCTTCACGGTGAGGATGTCGGCACTCTGGGTGCCGGGCTTGATCTCGACCTCGATCTCGCCGTCGAGCCCGGTGAGCGTCGTCGACGTGCCGAGGATGGCGTCGGCCATCTGCACCTCGAGCGTGGCCAGCAGGTCGTCGCCGTTGCGGCTGTAGGTGTCGTGGTGACGCACCTTGACCTCGAGGTACAGGTCGCCGTTCGGGCCACCGGCCTGGCCGACCTCGCCCTGACCGGGCAGCTGGAGCCGGAGTCCGGTGTCGACGCCCGCGGGGATGTCGATGGGGATCGAACGTCGGGCCCGGACGCGACCCTGGCCCTGGCACGTGGGGCAGGGATTGGGGATGACGGTGCCGTAACCACGGCAGGTCCCGCACGGGCTCGACGTCATGACGTTGCCGAGCAGCGAGCGCACGGTGCGCTGGATCTGTCCGGAGCCCCCGCAGATGTCGCAGGTCTGGGGCGAGGTGCCGGGTGCGCAGCACGAGCCGCTGCACGTGTCGCAGAGGACGGCCGTGTCGACCTCGATGTCGCGCTGCGTGCCGAAGACGATGTCCTCGAGGTCGACCTCGAGGCGCAGGAGCGCGTCCTGCCCGCGTTCCCGCCGGGACCGCGGACCCTGACGCTGGCCCTGGCCACCGCCGCCGAAGAACGCGTCGAAGATGTCGCCGAAGCCGGCGGCCCCGCCACCGCCACCGAAGCCGGGCTGGGGGCCGAGGTCGTAGCGTTCGCGCTGCTGCGGGTCGCTGAGCACGTCGTAGGCGTGCGTGACGTCCTTGAACCGTTCGGACGCGTCGGGGCTGGGATTGACGTCGGGGTGAAGCTCGCGGGCGAGCTTGCGGTACGCCTTCTTGATCTCTTCCGGGGTCGCCTGACGGTCGACTCCGAGGACGTCGTAATGATCTGCCACTGGTTCTCGTCTGCCTCTGGTGTGGTGTGGTGGTCTTCCCGGCGGGGCCGGGCCCGGCGGACCGGGACGGGGATGGGGGTCGTGGGACGGCCGGGGCCGTGGTGGTCGGCTACCGCTCGGTGAGCAGCGACGACAGGTACCGCGCGACGGCACGGACCGCCGCCATGTTGGTCGAGTAGTCCATGCGCATGGGCCCGAGCACGCCGAGCCTCGCGATCTCGCTGCCCTGCGTGGAGTACCCGCTGGCCAGCACGGACGCCTGGGACAACCCGAACGACGCGTTCTCGCGGCCGATGCTCGCGGCCACGTCGACGGCGTCGAGTTGCATCTCGCCGAAGAGCCGCAAGAGGGCCACCTGCTCTTCGATCGCCTCGAGCACGGGGAAGAGGTCGCCGCTGAAGTCGTCGCCCGTGCGCACCAGGTTCGCCGCACCGGCCATGACGAGGCGGTCCTGACGTCCGGCGGCGATCTGCTCGGTAAGACTCGCGACGACCACGCCGACGACCGCCGCGAGGTCGGGACGGAACCGCGCCGGCAGGTCGGTGAGGGCGGTGGAGGCCTCACCCAGGGGCCGACCGCCGACCGCGGCGTTGATGGCGGCCCGCAACTCGGACAGGAAGGACTCGTCGACGGCGGTGCGGATGTCGACGACCCGCTGCTCGACCTGGCCGCTGTCGGTGATCAGCACCGTCATGACGCGACCGTCGCCCAGGCTGACCAGCTCGACGTGACGCACGCGGGCCCGGGAGAAGGTGGGGTACTGCACCAGGGCCACCTGGTTGGTGAGTTGCGACAGGAGCCGGACCGTCCGACCGAGCACCTCGTCGAGGTCGGTGGAGTCGCCCAGGAACGTCTCGATGGCCTGACGCTGGGCCGCGCTGAGCGGGCGCAGGTCGGCGAGCTGGTTGACGAAGAGCCGGTAGCCCTTGTCGGTCGGCACGCGTCCCGACGAGGTGTGCGGTGCCGCGATGAGCTCTTCTTCTTCGAGCAGCGCCATGTCGTTGCGGATGGTCGCCGCCGAGACGCCGAACTGGTGTCGCTCGACGATGGACTTCGACCCGACCGGCTCACGGGACGCGACGTAGTCGTGCACGATGACGCGAAGCACTTCGAGACCGCGTTCGGAGACCATGACGCACCTCTCTTCGCTCGACGTCCCCCGGGTCGTCCGCACGCCGGGCGACCGGGCCTGGCACTCGACGTGCCGGACTGCCAATCGTACGACACCTCCGTCGCGAGGCCTACTCGGGCCGCACCCGGCTGCCCTAGGGTGGCGGGGACATCCGCAGGACACTCACGAACAGGTGCAGCCATGACCGAGAACCCTCCCGCCCAGCCGAACGGCCCGCAGAACGGCCAGCCCGGCCAGAACGGCCAGCCCGGCCAGCCGTACGGGCAGGGTCTGCCCGGCCAGGGTCAGCCCGGCCAGGGCCAGCAGTCCGGCCCCGGCTTCGGCCAGCAGCCCGGCTACCAGCCGCAGCCCGTCCAGCCGATGCGCCCCGAGGACGAGAAGCTCTGGTCGACGCTCATCCACCTCGGCGGGATCCTCTTCGCGTTCGTCCCCGCCCTCGTCGGCTACCTCGTGTTGAAGGACCGCGGCCCGTTCATCCGGGAGCACACCAGGACCGCGCTGAACTTCCAGATCACGATGGCCATCGTCTACGTGATCTCGGCGATCCTGTCGATCATCGTCATCGGAGGGGTGCTCGCCCTCGTCGCCGGCATCCTCGTGATCATCTTCTCGATCATCGCCGCCGTCGCGGCCAACAAGGGCGAGTGGTACAAGTACCCGCTGACCATCGAGTTCGTCAAGTAGACGGTCGACCGGCCCGGACGGGCACGACGCGAGGCGCGACTCCCCCCGGGAGCCGCGCCTCCTGCGTTCCGGGCCCGCGCCTCCTGGTCGCCACCGCGGCGATCAGGACGATCGGGACGCTCAGTCGGGCAGCAGACGCCGCACGACGGCGTCGGCCATGAGCCGCCCCTCGCGCGTGAGCACGACACGACCCCGCGGGGCCGCACGCCCCTCGACCCAGCCGTCGGCGATGAGGCCACCGACGGCCCGGCGTCCGTCGTCGTCGAGCTCGGAGGTGGGCAGCCCCTCGCGGATGCGCACCCCGAGCAGGACGCGCTCGACCCGACGGGTCTCGTCGTCGAGGGTCTCGCGCCCGGCGGCCGGCGACTCGCCCGCGGCCATGCGCTGCTGGTAGGCGGCGGGGTGCTTGACGTTCCACCAGCGGACGCCACCGACGTGACTGTGCGCGCCCGGGCCGACGCCCCACCAGTCGTGGCCCTGCCAGTACGCCAGGTTGTGGCGGGAACGGTGCTCGACGCCACGCGACCAGTTGCTGACCTCGTACCAGTCGTAGCCCGCGCCGGCGAGCCGGTCGTCCGCGATCTCGTACATGTCGGCCGCGGTGTCGTCGTCGGGCATCGGGACCTCGCCCCGCTTGATCTGGCGGGCGAGCTTCGTGCCGTCCTCGACGATCAGCGAGTACGCGGAGAGGTGGTCGGGCTCCTGCTCGAGGGCGACGTCGAGCGAACGCCTCCAGTCGTCGAGGGTCTCGCCGGGTGTGCCGTAGATGAGGTCGAGGCTGACGTCGAGCCCCGCGTCACGGGCCCAGCGCACCACGAACGGGATGCGCTCGGGGTCGTGCGTGCGCTCCAGGGTGGCGAGAACGCTCGGGACGGCCGACTGCATGCCGAAGCTGACGCGCGTGAAGCCGGCGTCGGCGAGCTGCTGCAGGTACGCGGCGTCGACCGAGTCGGGGTTCGCCTCGGTCGTCACCTCGGCGCCGGGCTCGAGACCCCAGGTGTCGACCATCGCGTGGAGCATCGACGTGAGGTCGCTCGACGGCAGCATCGTCGGGGTGCCCCCGCCGAAGAACACCGAGGAGGCGCGGCGCGGCGGGAGCCCCGCCTCGCGCAGCACCCGGCCCCCGAGCTCGATCTCGGTGACGGCCTGCCCGGCGTAGTCGTCGCGACGAGCGCCTCGCAGCTCGTCGCCCGTGTAGGTGTTGAAGTCGCAGTACCCGCAGCGCACGCGGCAGAACGGGACGTGCAGGTAGACCCCGAAGTTGCGGTCGTCCGCGCCGACGGCGACGGTCTCGGGCAGGCGTCCGTCGACGGGGGCGGGATCGCCGAGGGGAAGGGCTCCGGGCACCGTCAGGCGCCGGTTCCCGCGGCGTCGCCGCGCGGGCCGGTCGGGGGGCGCTCGTCACCGCGGGGGTCGCCGACGCCGGCCTCGGTGTCTTCGACGACGACGACCTCGTCGGTCTGCTCGCCCTTCTCGTTGAGGCTCAGTGCCCTCAGGTACCGCTTCGTGTACTGCGCCTGCGTGCGTCGCAGGAACGGTGCCACGAGGCGCCACTTCGCGCTCGACGGCTTCGAGAACGACCGGATGGAGAGCCACACCGAACCGTCGTCGGTCTGGTCGACGATCCAGGACTCCTCGCCGCTCTCGGGGTGGCCGTCGAGGGTTCCGTACGCGAAACCCTTGCGCTTCGGTTCGTCGATCACGTAGACGACGCGCACCGGGGCCTCGACCGTGCGCCCGTAGGCCTCGATGCTCAGCGTGGCCGTCGTGCCCGCCGTGAGGAAGGGCGTGCCGTCGGGCGAGTAGCGCGACTCGTCACGCGCGGTCGCCCATTCGGCGGCGTCGACCGGTTGCCCGTGCTCGTCGAACTGGACGGGCGTGTACTCGCTCTCGTCGGCCGGCGGCACGGTGTCGACCCGGACGCGGATGCCGCTGCGCTCCTGAATCTGCCAGGTCATGGTGGCGATCCAGGCCGCGGCGAAGCGGGCGTCGCCGTGGCCGACGCGGGCCCGGTACTCGGCCGGCTTGAACCCCTTCGGCGGGTACTGCATGAGGTCGGGGGCCTGCGTCGCCCCGACCTCGCCGTAGGTCGTGCGGGTCTCGGTGTGGGTGGCTCGACGCATGGACCCTACTTCTTGTCTTTCTTCTCGACGTCGCCGCTGAGGGCGGCGATGAAGGCCTCTTGGGGCACGTCGACCCGACCGATGGTCTTCATGCGCTTCTTGCCCTCCTTCTGCTTCTCGAGGAGTTTGCGCTTGCGCGAGATGTCGCCGCCGTAGCACTTGGCCAGGACGTCCTTGCGCATGGCCCGGATGCTCTCGCGGGCGATGATCCGGGCACCGATGGCGGCCTGGATGGGCACCTCGAACTGCTGCCTCGGGATGAGTTCGCGCAGCCGGCCCGTCATGAGCACCCCGTAGGCGTAGGCCTTGTCGCGGTGCACGATCGCGCTGAAGGCGTCGACCTGCTCACCCTGCAACAGGATGTCGACCTTGACCAGGTCGGCCTCTTGATCGCCGATGGGCTCGTAGTCGAGGCTGGCGTAGCCCGCCGTCTTCGACTTGAGGCTGTCGAAGAAGTCGAACACGATCTCGCCGAGGGGCATCGCGTAACGGATCTCGACCCGGTCCTCGCCGAGGTACTCCATGCCCAGCAGGGTGCCGCGGCGCTGCTGGCAGAGCTCCATGATCACGCCGACGTAGTCCTTGGGCGCGAGGATGCCCGCCTTGACCATGGGCTCGCTGACGCTCGCGATCTTGCCGCCCGGGAACTCGCTCGGGTTGGTGACCGTGACGGTCTTCTTGTCTTCGGTGGTGACCTCGTAGATGACGCTCGGGGCCGTCGTGATGAGGTCGAGGCCGAACTCGCGGTCGAGTCGTTCGGTGACGATCTCGAGGTGGAGCAGGCCGAGGAACCCACAGCGGAAGCCGAAGCCGAGGGCCACCGAGGTCTCGGGCTCGTAGACCAGCGCGGCGTCGGACAGCTTGAGCTTGTCGAGGGCCTCGCGGAGGAGGGGGTAGTCGCTGCCGTCGATCGGGTAGAGCCCCGAGAACACCATCGGCAGCGGTTCGGTGTACCCGCTGAGGGCCTCGGTCGCGGGCTTGGCCGACGTAGTGACGGTGTCGCCCACCTTCGACAGGCGGACGTCCTTCACGCCGGTGATGAGGTAGCCGACCTCGCCGACCGACAGCCCCTGGCTCGGGACGGGCTCGGGTGACGAGACGCCGATCTCGAGGATGTCGTGGGTCGACTTCGTCGACATCATCTGCACCTTCTCGCGAGGGTGCAGGGTGCCGTCGATCATGCGGATGTACGTCACCACGCCGCGGTAGCTGTCGTAGACCGAGTCGAAGATCATCGCGCGGGGCGGTGCGTCCTTGACGCCGACGGGAGAGGGAACGCGGTCGACGACACGGTCGAGGAGCTCTTCGACGCCCATTCCGGTCTTGCCGCTGACCCGCAGCACGTCGGCGGGGTCGCCGCCGATCAGGCCCGCCAGCTCGGCGGCGTACTTGTCGGGGTCGGCCGCCGGGAGGTCGATCTTGTTGAGCACCGGGATGATCTCGAGGTCGTTCTCGAGCGCCAGGTAGAGGTTCGCCAGGGTCTGCGCCTCGATGCCCTGGGCCGCGTCGACCAGCAGGATCGCCCCCTCGCACGCGGCCAGCGAGCGGGAGACCTCGTAGCTGAAGTCCACGTGGCCGGGGGTGTCGATCATGTTGAGCGCGAAGGTCTCGCCGTTGCGCTCCCACGGCATGCGCACCGCCTGGCTCTTGATCGTGATGCCGCGCTCGCGCTCGATGTCCATGCGGTCGAGGTACTGGGCACGCATCGCACGCGACTCGACCACGCCGGTGATGCCGAGCATGCGGTCGGCGAGGGTCGACTTGCCGTGGTCGATGTGCGCGATGATGCAGAAGTTGCGGAGGGACTCGGGCTCGGTCGACGCCGGCTCGAGTGCGCGGGTTGCTTGGGGACTCACACGATCCTCTGGGGGTGGTGGGCGGGGGTACCGCACGATTCTCCCACGCCGGGGCGACGGATCGGGCGTCGGCCCGCGCAGGGCCGCCCGTCGGCAACTCCTGCCCGGTGTCGCGACCGGCACCGCGCCTCCCCCGGTCGACGGCTCGTGCCGTGAGGGCAGGCAGGAGTTGCCGACACCGTGGCCGCACCGGATGCCGTGCGCGCGGGGCGCCCTGGGACAGGCACGCGGTGGGCCGGTCGGCGGGTGGGTCAGAGGGGGCGCGAGCCAGAGGGGCGGTGTGGGCAACTCCTGGCCGGTGCCGCTCGGGCGGTCGGACTCCGCGGTCGTCGCGACGGGCGTGCGACGGCAGGCAGGAGTTGCCGACGCAGGAGGCGCGTGCCGGACCGCGGGACGGGCCCGCCGGGCGGGCCCGCCGGGCGGGACTGCCGGGCCGAGGGTCATGCCGCGGTGTCGGGAAGGAGCGCGAGGACGCCGGCGCCCCCGACGACGGCGAGGCCGATCGCCAGGGCGATCAGCGTGCCCACGAGCATGACGGCGGACGAGACGATGCCGACGAGCGCCATGGTGCGATCCTCGGGCTCACGGCGGCGGGACAGGATGCCGAGGACGAGGCCGGCGATCGGGACGACGAAGGTGAAGCCGAAGCCGATCGAGGCGAGGCCGAGGACGAGGCTCCAGACGGCGAGGGGCGAACGGACGCCGGTGCTGGAGGCGGAGAAGGTCGTGTGTACGGGTTGGTTCGTCATGCTCCGAGCCTAGGAAGCCCCTCGCGTCGACCCCAGGGGGCTGACCCCCGGATCTCAGCGGGGGTCGCCCGGCGCCGGCAGTTTGCCGAGCCCCCGGGTGATCACCTCGGGTGACGACGCGAGGCAGACGCGGATCCACCCCTCGCCGCTCCGGCCGAACGCACTGCCCGGCGCGACCGCGACGCGCTCCGACAGCAGGAACCTCTCGGCCCACGCCGCCACGTCGCCCTGCGACGCGTGGCTGACGTCGATCCAGAGGTAGAAGGCGCCGGTGGGCTCGAGGTACCGGATGCCGCGCTCGTCGAGCAGAGTCGTGGCGAGGTCCAGGTTGCTCCGATAGTGCTCGCGGGCGTCGGCCACGGGCTGGTGGTCCCCCACGACGGCGGCGAGGGCGGCGCACTGGTCGGGCTCGGCGACGCAGCTGATGGCCGCCTCCTGGACCGTGCGCATCGTCTCCGCGAGGCCCTTGGGCGTCACGAGGTAGCCGACCCGCACGCCCGTCATGGCATAGGTCTTGCTCATCGAGAAGACGCTGAACACCCGGTCGTCGCCGTCGAGCGACGCCAGGCTGACGTGCTTCGGCCCGTAGGTGAAGTACTCGTAGACCTCGTCGCTGATGACCCAGAGGTCGTGCCGGCGGGCGAAGTCCAGCAGGCGCCGCAGCGTCTCCTCCGGATAGACGACGCCGAGCGGGTTCGACGGGCTGTTGACGATGAGGGCGCGGGTGCGGTCGCCGACGAGGTTCTCGAGTTCGTCGAGGTCGGGGTGGAAGCCGAGCTCGGGGGCCAACGTGTAGGGCACGGGCACGGCGTCGAGCATGTGGGCGTTCATCGTGAACGTCGTGTAGCCGGGGTCCGGCACCAGCACCTCGTCGCCGGCCGCGAGCAGCAGTCCCATCGTCTGGTGCAGGGCCTGCGTCCCCCCGACGGTGACCCAGACCTGCTCGAGGTCCACGTGCACGTCGTTCTCCCGGGCGAGTTTGTCCACGAGCGCCTCGCGCAGGGCCGGGATGCCGCCGTTAGGCGTGTAGTCGGTGCGGTCGTCGGCCCAGGCGCGGCGTGCGGCGTCGGCGATGTGGCGGGCGACGGGCACGTCGGGTTCACCCACCACGAGCATGTCGACGCCGTCGAGCTGCGCCGCGAGCTCGTAGACCCGACGGATTCCGGAAGCGGGCACGGTGGTCATGTGGGGTGCGAGCTGAGGCATGATGGCACGGTACCCCGCACGACACGGCACGCCGACCGGTCGACGTTCGTTGAGAGTCGGGCTCGCTGCTGGTAACGTTGCCTGTTGGCTTGCGCGTTACGTCTGCAGTGGCGGAACGCGATCGCAGCCGAGAGCCGCTCCGGTGGCCATCACCGGCGGCAGCACCGGGTCGACCGATTCACGTCGGTCGGACGCTCGGCTGGCGCACATCGTCCGATACTCAGAATCCAGAAAGTAGTTCACGTGGCAAACATCAAGTCGCAGATCAAGCGCATCGGCACCAACAAGAAGGCCCAGGACCGCAACCGCGCAGTCAAGAGCGAGCTCAAGACCGCCGTCCGCGCCACCCGCGAGGCCATCGCCGCCGGCGACAAGGACAAGGCCACCTCGGCTCTGCTCCTCGCGTCGAAGAAGCTCGACAAGGCCGCCAGCAAGGGCGTCATCCACCAGAACCAGGCCGCGAACCGCAAGTCGTCCATCGCGAAGCAGGTCGGCGCCCTCTAGGCTCCCCTCCCCCGAGCCCCCGGGCTCGACGACGAAGGCCCCGTCTCGATCGAGACGGGGCCTTCGTCGTCCCCAATCGCCCGCAGGACAGGCGACCGGACGGTCAGGAGGCGCGACTCACGACAGCAGCGAACCGCGCGTCGAGATCATGGTCACCATCCGCTCGAGCGCGTACACCGGATCGCGCTCGGCGCCCTTGACGGCCGCGTCGGTCTCGGCGAGCAGCTCGATGCACCGGCCCAGCCCGTCCTCGGTCCAGCCCCGGAGGTCTCGTTGTGCCCGTTCGACCTGCCACGGGGCGAGTCCGAAGCGCGAGGCGAGTTGACCCGAGCCGCCGTAGGAGCCCTGCACCTTGGCCATGGTGCGGATCTTCATCGCGAACGCCGCCACCACGGGCACGGGATCGGCCCCGGTCGACAACGCGTGGCGGAGCAGGACCAGAGCCTCGCCCTGCTGACCTGCGATGGCCGCGTCGGCCACCTTGAAGGCGTTGGTCTCGACCCGACCCGAGTAGTACTTCTCGACCGTGGCCTCGGTGATCTCGGCCGCGGCGTCGCTGATCAGCTGCTGGCACGCGCTGGCGAGCTCGGCCAGGTCGTCGTTGAAGGCCGTCACGAGCGCCCGGAGGGCCCCCTGCGAGATGCGACGCCGTTCGGCGGCGAACTCGGCGGCCGCGAACTCGAGCTTCTCGGTGTCTTTCTTGAGCTCGGCGCAGACGACCTCGAGCCCGCCGCCGGTGCCGCCCCGGACGGCGTCGAGCAGCTTCTTGCCGCGGACCCCGCCTCCGTGGCGCAACACGAGGGTCGTGTCGTCGGCGGGCGTGTCGAGGTAGCGCAGCGTCTCGGTGAGGAAGGCGTCGGTGCACTTCTCGACGTTCGAGACGCGGATGAGACGTGGCTCGGCGAAGAGCGACGGGCTCGCCAGCGTCACGAGCTCGCCGGGCTGGTAATGGTCGGCCTCGAGATCGTGCACCTCGAGGCTGGGGTCTTCGGCGACGAGCTGGTCGCGCAGCTGGCGCGAGGCACGGTCGGCGAGGAACTGCTCGGGCCCGCTCACGAGCACCACGGCCGCGGGGCGGATCTTGTCCCACCCGACCTGGTCGATCGCGACCGAGGCCTTCTTCGCCGTCTTGCCACTCGCTCGCGCTGCCATGCTGCCTCTCGGACGTCGTCCCACGGACGCGGGGCCCGCCGCGCCTCCTCCGATGCTAGAGGACGCCACCGACGTGTCGGACGCGCGATCTCGACCCGCGGACCCCGCGTGCTCCCGCCAGATCCGCAGGCCGACGTCGCCGCCGTCACGGCCGACGGGCGTGACGGCGGCCTGACCCGCCTCGTCGCTGCGGACCACGACTCCCCCGCCGTCCCGGACCAGGTCGAGCGCGACGTCGGTCGGGTGCCCGTAGGAGTTGTCGGCCCCCACGCCCACCAGGCCGACGCGGGCCGACACCCGCTCGTACAACTCGGCGTGCTGGTCCGCCGACCCGTGGTGCGAGACCTTCAGGACGTCGACCCGCCCGAGCCCCTCGTCGCCGTCGGGTGACGAGGCCAGACGGCGTTGGGCGGTCTCACCGAGATCGCCGAGGGCCAGCAGGGAGAGGCAGCCGACCCGGCAGGACCCGCCAGGGTCGAGGCGCACCACGAGGCTGGCGTCGTTGCCCGCCGGGGTCGCGGTGGGCGGCCAGAGGAGCCGCCACGTGTGGTCGCCGAGGCGTCCCCGGGTGCCGACCCGCGCCTCCTGGACCTCGGCGCCACCGCCGCGCAGGGCGGTCACGACCTCGGCGTCGTCCGAGCGCCCCACGGGCCCGACGAGGGCCGTGCCGACCCGGCCGACGACCGAGCCGATCGCCCCGACGTGGTCACGGTCGAAGTGGGTGAGCACGAGCAGGTCGACGTGGCGCACGCCGAACGTCGAGAGGCAGCGGTCGACGGCGGCCTCGTCGTCACCCACGTCGATCAGGGCGACGGCCCGCGCGCTCCGGACGAGCACGGCGTCGCCCTGCCCGACGTCGCACTGGGCGACGACCCAGTCGTCGGGAACGGAGGCGCGGGTCACCACGGTGCGCCCGCCCACCACCCCGACGGTGGCCACCAGCACGCCCACCAGCAGCGTCGTCGCCACGGCCCGCAGGCGGCCGCGGGCCCGGGCCACCACGGCGACCACGACGAGGGCCGTCACGCCGACCAGGGAGGCGACGCCGAGCGCCGAGGCGTCCCACCCGAGTCGCGTGCCCGGCCAGGTCGACGCCGACCGGGCGACGGCCGCGACCCAGGACGACGGCAGCCACGAGGCCCACGCGACGGCCGCGGCGGTCGCGGACGCCCAGGGCGCGAGCACGCAGACGACGAGCCCACCCACGGTCGCCACCGGAGCCGCCGGGCCGGCCAGCACGTTCGCGGCGACGCCGTGCAGGGCGATGCTCGGTTCGAGGGCGAGCAGCACGGGCTGGCAGGCGAGCTGCGCGGCCGTGGGGACGGCGAGGGCCGCCGCCACGGGTTCGGGCACGAGGCGCGCCAGCAGGGCGGTCAGCGGCCCTCCGAGCACGACGAGCCCCGACGTCGCGAGGACCGACAGGACGAAGGCGAGGTCGCGGGCCAACCACGGGTCCGCGAACAGCAGCCCGGCGACCGCCAGCGCGATCACGGGCACACCGGCGATCGGCCGTGCCACGGCGAGGTGCACGAGGACGAGCACCGCCATGACGGTGGCCCGGACAATGCTCGGCTCGGGCGTGACGAGCACGACGAACGCCACCAACACGACGACGGCCATCGCGAGTCGCAGCAACCGCGGGACCCTCAGCACCGACCCGACGAGCACCACGAATGCGACCAGCACGGCGCAGTTCGAGCCCGACACGGCCGTCAGGTGGCTGAGCGACGCCTGCGTCATGTCGTCGTCGAGGTCGTCGGGCACCCCCGACGTGTCGCCGATCGCGAGCCCGGGCAGCAGGGCCCCGCCGTCACCCGGCAGGTCTGCGGCCACGGCACGGAAGGCCGAGCGGAGCCCGTTCGACCAGGCCGACGTCCGCCCGGGCTCGGCGCGGACGCCGAGCGGCTCGACCGCCCGCCCCTCGAACGCGACCGACTCGCCGTACCTCACCGGGCCCAGGACGAGCCGGGCCGACACCCGGGCCCCGATCTCGGCCGACCGGCGACCGTCGAGGCGCGCCCCGAACACCCGCACCGGGACGCGGTCCCCGAGGGCCACGGTCCCCGCGCCGACGTCGAGTCGGTCGACCGACATCGTCAGGACGTCGGACCGCGCCTCGACCCGGTCGAGCAGGCGCCCCTCGACGGTGACCGCGTGCCCCACCGACGTCGTGAGCCCCGACGGGTGACGGCGGTCGTCGCGCACCGCCGCCTGGCCCGTGAGCCCGGCACACGCCCCGGCACTCAGGGCCACCACCAGCAGGACCTGCCCGGCGGCGAGGGCGCCCACCCGCGCCACGAGCACGAGCCCGACCGCGACGACGCAGACGACGAGGGCGACGGCGGCCACGACGGGCGACAGCCCCGGCCGGGTCGAACCCACGGCGAGCCCGACCCACGCCACGGCCACCGGCACCCCGAGCCGCAGGTCGAGGACGCGACCGGGCGTCACACCCGCACCCGCTCGCGCAGTGCCTCGAGCGTCTTCGGACCGATGCCCGGCACCCCCAGCAGGTCGTCGACGCTGCGGAAGCGGCCGTTCTCGTCACGCCAGGACAGGATCGCCGCCGCGGTCGCCGGCCCCACCCCGGGCAGCGTCTGCAACGCGGCGTCGTCCGCGAGGTTGAGGTCGACCGTCCCCCCACCGGCCCCCGTCCCGCCACCGGTCGCCGTTCCCCCCGCGGCCGACCCACCCGCCGCCGCGTCACCACCACCCGCCACCCCGTCGTCCGCGGTCTCACCGACGGCCGGCACCCGCAGCTGCTCGCCGTCGACCAGCACCCGCGCGAGGTTGACCGCCGCCTGGTCGGCCTCGTCCGTGAACCCGCCGGCCGCCGCGACCACGTCGACGACGCGGGCGCCGTGCGGCAGTTCGTACAGGCCGGGCGCCGCCACCCGGCCGTGCACGTGCACGAAGACGACCGAGGCACCCGCGGGAGGTGCGGTGCCGGCCCCTGCCCCGGCCTCGGCCCCGGTGCCCGGCTCGACGGTCACGAGCTCGTCCGCCGCGCCTCCTCGGGTGGCGAAGGCCGACACGGCGACGCTCACCGCCAGCACGACGAAGAGCAGGACGACGACCGCCCCGACCCCCACGCGCCACCGCGGACCACCCGGCTCGGACGGGTCGACGGCGGTGCGGAAGCTGACGGTCATGACCCGTCACGGTACGAGCGGGTGTCCGCCCGCACGGACGACGACGGCCGCCCTGGGGAGCCAGGGCGGCCGTCGACGAGTGGGGACGAGACGCCCCGAGTGACCTACTTCACCGCGATGTTCACCAGGCGCGGCGCCCGCACGATGACGTTGACGATCTGCTTGTCGCCGATCGCGCGCTGCACGGCCGCCGAGTCGCGGGCCATCGCCTCGAGCTCGTCGGAGGCGATCTTGGGCGACACCTCGAGCCGGTCGCGCACCTTGCCGTTGACCTGGACGACCGCGGTGACGCTCGTCTCGACGAGCAGCGTCGGGTCGGCCTTCCGCCAGCCGTACGTGGCGAGGGCACCGCCGTCGTAGCCGAGCTTCTCCCACATCTCGGAAGCCGTGTAGGGAGCGAACAGCGACAGCCCCAGCGCGACGGTCTCGGTCGCCTCGCGCACCGCCGGGTCGGACGCGCCGGGACCCGAGTCGATCGCCTTGCGGACGGCGTTGGTGAGCTCCATCAGGCGAGCGACGACGACGTTGTACTTGAACGCCTCGCTCAGCCCCGGGGCCTCGGCGAGGAACCGGTGGGTGACCCGGCGCAGGGCCTGGTCGCCGTCGGCCCACACCACGTCGCGCGAGCTGTCGACGTCGCTCGCGAGACGGAACGCCCGGGCCAGGAACTTGGCCGAACCGGCGGGCGAGACGTCGGCCCAGTCGATGTCGTCCTCGGGCGGGCCGGCGAAGGCCATCGTCAGGCGGATGGCGTCGACGCCGTGCTTCTCGATCTCGTCGGAGAGGCTGACGACGTTGCCCTTGCTCTTGCTCATCTTGGCGCCGTCCTGCAGCACCATGCCCTGGTTCAGCAGCGCGCTGAAGGGCTCGGTGAAGTCGACGTGGCCGAGGTCGAAGAGCACCTTGGTGATGAAGCGCGCGTAGAGCAGGTGCAGGATGGCGTGCTCGACGCCTCCGACGTACTGGTCGACCGGCGCCCACCTGCTGGCCTGGGCCGGGTCGAAGGCCCGGTCGGCGTCGGTGGGATCGAGGAACCGCAGGAAGTACCACGAGCTGTCGACGAAGGTGTCCATCGTGTCGGCGTCCCGACGCGCGGGCGACCCGTCGCGCGGGTCGGGCACGTTCACCCAGTCCTCGGCCGCGCCGAGCGGCGAGCTGCCCTTCGGCTTGAGGTCGAGGCCCTCGGTCGACGGCAGTCGGACCGGCAGCTCGTCGTAGGGCACCGGCACCTCGACGCCGTCGGCGCCGTGCACGATCGGGATGGGCGTGCCCCAGAAGCGCTGGCGCGAGATCAGCCAGTCGCGCAGACGGTACGTCTTGGCCGCCCCGCCGTCACCGGACGCCTCGAGCAGTTCGACGACGCGCTTGATCGCGTTCGACTTGCTGAGGCCGGTCAGGGCGCCCGAGTTCATCAGCCGGCCGTCGCCGGTCAGGGCCACGCCCGTCTCGCGGGGGTTCAGGTCGGGCAGGTCGTCCGGCAGGATCGCCTGGCCGTCCTCGTCGAGCTCGAGCTTGGGGATCACGCCCGTGACGGGCGCGTTCGTGTCGACCACGACGCGCACCGGGAGGTCGTACTTGCGGGCGAAGTCGAGGTCGCGCTGGTCGTGCGCGGGCACGGCCATGACCGCGCCGTGGCCGTAGTCGGCCAGCACGTAGTCGGCGGCCCAGACCGGCATCGGGTCGCCCGTGAGCGGGTTGACCGCCACCCGGCCGAGCGGCACGCCGGTCTTGGGGCGCTCGCTCGACTGGCGCTCGATCTCGGTCGCCTTCTGCACCTCGACGAGGTACTCGGCGAAGGTCGCCTTGACGTCGTCCGTCGCGTCGGCGACGAGTTCGGCCGCGAGGTCGGAGTCGGGTGCGACGACCATGAACGTCGCGCCGTAGAGGGTGTCGGGACGCGTGGTGAAGACCGTGACCTTCTCGTCACGGCCCTCGATGGCGAAGTGCACGTCCGCACCGATCGAGCGGCCGATCCAGTTGCGCTGCATGTTGAGCACCTTGGTCGGCCACCGGCCCTCGAGCTGGTTGAGGTCTTCGAGCAGGCGGTCGGCGTAGTCGGTGATCTTGAAGTACCACTGCGTCAGCTTCTTCTTGACCACGACGGCACCCGACCGGTCGCTGGTGCCGTCGGGCAGCACCTGCTCGTTGGCGAGCACGGTCTGGTCCACCGGGTCCCAGTTGACCCAGCTGTCTTTGCGGTACGCCAGGCCCTTCTTGTACATCTCGAGGAACAGCCACTGGTTCCACTTGTAGTACTCGGGATCGCTCGTATGCAGCACCCGGCTCCAGTCGAACGACGGGGCGTAGAGCTTCATGCTCTGCTTCTGCTGCGCGATGTTCGCGTAGGTCCACTCGCGGGGGTCGACGCCGCGCTTGATGGCCGCGTTCTCGGCGGGGAGCCCGAAGCTGTCCCAGCCGATCGGGTGCAGCACGTTGAAGCCCTGCTGGCGCCAGTAGCGCGTCACCATGTCGCCGAGGGCGTACTGCTCGGCGTGGCCCATGTGCAGGTCGCCCGAGGGGTAGGGGAACATGTCGAGGATGTACTTGCGCGGCCGCTTGTCGTCGGGGTCGACGACGAACGGCTGCTCGGCGTCCCACCGGGCCTGCCACTTCTCTTGCAGGCGGGCGACGTCGTACTCGCGTTCGGGCACGCCGTCGTGGGGCGGGATGGCCGAGGAGGCGTCGGTCGCGGTCGTGTCGTGCTCGTGTGCCACGGGGCTCTCATTCACTGCTGGCAGTCGGTGCGGTGGGGGCGGACCGTCCGTGCGAGGGCACGGCGACGTGCGCCGGGCTCGGCGATCCTCGCCAAGGCTACCGAACGGCACGCGCCGTCACGACATGCGGACCGGGGCCCCGTCGGCGGTACGGACGCCGAGCACGGCGAGCAGGGCCGCCGCCTTCAGCTCGACCTCGTCGCGTTCGTCGACCGGCACCGACGAGATGGTGATGCCGCCGCCCACCCCGACGCGAGCACCCGCCGGTCGCACGGGCCGTCCCGCACCCGCCGCCCGGGCCCCGTGCACGACGATCGAGCGGATGGTCATCGCCAGGCTCGCCGAGCCGTCGCGCCCGAGCCAGCCGGTCGCACCCGAGTAGATCCCCCGGGGCGCTCCTTCGAGGTCGGCGAGCAGTTCGACGGCCCGTCGCTTCGGGGCACCGGTCATCGACCCGGCGGGGAAGGCCGCCTCGACGACGTCGGCCGCGGTGCACCCCGCCCCGAGACGGGCCCGCACCGTGCTGACGAGCTGGTGGACGTGCTCGTACGAGTGCACGGCGAGCAGCTCGGACACCTCGACCGTGCCGAGCAGGGCCACCCGGGCGAGGTCGTTGCGGACCAGGTCGACGATCATGACGTTCTCGGCGCGCTCCTTCTCGCTCTCGACGAGCTCGCGCGCGAGCACCGTGTCGTCGGCGCCCGACCCGCGGCGTCGCGTGCCCTTGATCGGCGCCGACGACACCCGGCCGTCGGCCGTCACCTCGACGAACGACTCGGGCGACGCCCCGACGACGGCCACGTCGCCGATGCGCACGAACGACGCGTGCGGCGCCGGCGAGGACCGACGGAGGCGCGCGAAGGCCTCGAGCGCGTCCACCGGCCCCACGACGTCGACGGCCGTGGTCAGGCAGAGCTGGTACGCCTCGCCGGCCGCGATGGCCCGCCGACACCCCTCGATCAGGTCGAGGTACTCGTCGGGGCGGTGCCGCCAGCGGGCGATGGGCGGGGCGGCGCCCCCCGAGGAGGCGCGGGTCGGCCCGGGCACCGGAGGCTCGGGCGGCACGTCGGCCCAGGTCTCGACCAGGGAGGACGCCCACGGGTCGCCGGCCCGCGCGACGGCCTCGACCGAGCGTGCGGCGTGGTCGAAGACCAGGGCACGGTCGACGTCGAGCAGGGCGAGGTCGGCGGGGTCCCCGTCGGCGGCGACGGTGGAGGCGGTGGCTGCCCGCCGGTGCCCCTCGGTGGCGTCGCGGTCGAGCAGCCGGCAGCCGAAGCCGTAGCCGAGCCAGCCGGCCCAACCGAGGGGATGGCTGTCGGGCTCGACGTCGACCAGGTCGTCACGCACCGCCTGCCAGAGCCGGTCGGCGCCGCCGTCGCGGACGTCGCCCGTCCACGCCGGGCCGAACCCAACGACGGACCGGCCCCGAACGGCGCCCACCCCCGCGTCGCGCCAGACCACGTCGCCGGTCGCGGCCAGGTGCCGGACGACGGCCTCGGGGTCGCGCCACGGCAGGGAGGAACGGACGACCGCGGGACGCATACCCTTGATCCTATGAGCGGAGACCCGACCCGATGAGTGGCGAGCGGCCGGGTGGTGACGTGCTGCACGTCTGGCAGGGCGACGAGCTGGCGACGCGCGGGGGCGGAGGGGCGGCGGACGCCGACCCGCGCCTCCTCGTGGCGGACTCGTGGCTGGTCGACGACGGCTCGGTGCTGGCCCTCGACGTGCACCGCGACCGGTTCGCCGGGTCGGTCGCCGAGGTGCCCGGGGCGCCCGACGCGGACGAGGTGTCGGCGTTCTGGACGGCGGCCCTCGCGGTCCTCCCCCGGACGGGAGCCTGGTTCCCCCGCGTCGAGCTCGTCGCAGGCGACGGAGCCGAGGACGGCGACCGGGCACGGCTGCGGCTGCGCCTCCGTCCCGCTCCCCCGCGCCACCGCTCGGTCGTCCTCGCCACGGCCGACCGGGACCCCCGCACGCGACCGACGGTCAAGGGGCCCGACCTCGCCGCCCTCGGCTCGCTCGTCTCCGAGGCGCGGTCCCGAGGGGCCGACGAGGCCGTGCTGCTCTCGCCCGAGGGACACGTCGTCGAAGGCGCCTGGAGCTCGATCGTCTGGTGGCGCGGGGACGCCCTCTGCCTCCCGTCGGACGACCTGGCGCGCCTCCCGGGCGTCACGGTCCGCAGCCTGACGACGCTGGCCGCCGTCCTCGGCGTCGACGTGCTGCACGACCGCACCCGGCCGGACGAGCTCGACGGGTTCGAGGTCTGGGGCCTCGGCGCACTGCACGGCATCCGCATCGTCACCGGCTGGATCGACGGCCCGGCACCCGCCGAGGAGCCGGGGCGCCTGGCGCTCTGGCGCGGCCGACTCGACCGCCTGCGACGACCGGTCGACGGCTGACCCCCACCGGGCCGCGATCGGTGCCTCGACGCGTCAGGCGCCGGCCCCGTCGTCGGGCGTGACCTCGGACCCGACCTCGGAGCCCACCTCGACCTCGCCGAGGCGGCCCGCCTCGAGGCGCACGCGCCGCGTCACCAGCTCGGCCGGCACCTCGACGTGCGAGATCACGACGACCGTCGAGCCGTCGTCGCGGGCGGCGGTCAGGACGTCGTGCACGAGCCGACGGGAGGTCTCGGCGTCGAGTCCGGCCGTCGGCTCGTCGAGCACGAGCACCGGGAACCCCCGCAGGAGGGCACGCGCGAGCGAGATGCGCTGGGCCTGACCACCCGAGACGAGGACGCCGCGCTCGCCCACCGGTGCGTCGAGCCCGCCGCGCTCGGCGGCCCAGCGGCCCAGCCCGACGCGGTCCAGGACCGCGAGCAGGTCGTCGTCGGTGGCCGTGTCGCGGGCGAAGAGCAGGTTCTGCCGCAGGGACTCGTCGAAGAGGTAGGGCGTCTGCTCGATCAGGCCGACCGTGGCCCGGACGGCGGCCGGGGCGAGGATCGCCGTGTCGACTCCCCCGACCTCGTAGCGACCCGTGTGCTCGACGAAGCGGGCCAGCACCCACGCCAGCGTGGTCTTGCCGGCGCCGCTCGGCCCCTCGACCACGAGGCGGTCGCCGACGGCCACGTCGAGGTCGACGCCGCGGAGCGCGGGGCCCGCCGCCCCCGGCCAGGTCGCCGAGACTCCCCGCAGGCGAAGCGCGGGCACGGAGGCCGGCACGGCGGGCCCGTGGGCTCGGAGAGGGTCGGAGGCGGTGACGTCCGCCCCACCGGACACGTGGTCGTCGTCGACGACGCCGGCCGGCACGTCGACCGGCACCGCCGAGTCGACGCGGTCACCGCTCGCCCGCACGCGACGCCAGGCCAGCACGGCCGTCGGGACGGCACCGACGACCTCGAAGACGGCGAGGGGCACGAGGGCGACCAGCGCGAAGGCGGGACCGGTCAGCCCGCCCGAGGCGACGTCGGGCGCCACGACGGGGATCGTCGCGAACACGGCGGCACCCGACAGCGCCGAGAGCACGGCGGCGACCACGCCCCCGGTCAGGGCCCGACGCGAGGAGGCGCGGCGCAGGTCGTCGTCGAGTCGAGCGACCCGGGCGAGCTGACGGTCCACCGCCTCGAACGCGACGAGCACGTCGAGGTTCTGCACGAGGTCGACGACGGCAGCCGAGAGCGCCCCCCGCCGGTCGGCGAGGGTGCGTTCACTGCGGCGGGCGAGCCGGTCCGCGGCGACGCAGCCGACGACGAACGCGATGACGAGTGCGCCTGCCAGGACGACCGCCGCCATCGGCGACACGAGGGCGACGCCGACCACCGCGACGACCGAGGTCAGGCCCGACACCACGAGCGGCTGCACGACCCGGAGGGGAAGGTCCTGCAGGGCGTCGACGTCACCGACGACGCGCGCCAGCAGGTCGCCGCGATCGGTGCGGCCGAGACCCGCCGGGGCCACGCGGATCAGTCGGCGGTAGAGCTCGGTGCGGACCACGGCCAGCTGACGGAAGGCCGCGTCGTGGCTCGACAGCCGTTCGAGGTAGCGGAAGACCGCGCGGGTCAGGGCGAACGCGCGGACGCCCACGACGGCGAGCGAGAGGTAGAGGATCGGCGGCTGCTCGGCGGCCCGCGTGATGAGGTATGCCGACGCCGCGAGCAAGGCCACCGCCGAGAGGGCGCTCAGCGACCCGAAGACCAGGCCGGGGGCGGCGCGGCGTCCGGCGGGCTGAGCCGTGCGGAGCAACGAGCGGGTCACGAGGGGCCTCCGATCGGGACGACGACGTCGGCCGCGTCGCTCACGGCGCGGCGGTGCGTGACGACGACCACGGCGACGCCCGTGGCCGCGATGCGACGGAGGCCCTCGACGACCCGGGCCTCGGTGACCCGGTCGAGGGCGGACGAGGGCTCGTCGACCAGCAGGAGGCGCGCCCCGACCCGGTCGAGCCGGTACAGCGCCCGGGCCACCGACACCCGCTGCGCCTGGCCGCCGGACAGTCCCTCGCCGCCGGCCCCGAGCACGAGCGCCGGGTCGAGGCCGGCCGCGCCGGCCAGGTCGAGGGCGCGGACGACGGCCTCGGTGTCGGGCCCGTCCTCGTCGCCGAGGCCGACGTTCTCGGCGACGGTGCCGGACGACAACTGGGCGGACTGGCCCGACCAGGCGATCTCGTGGCGGGCGGGCGCGCGGCCCGACGAGCGCCAGACGGCGCGTCCCTCGCACGGCTCGAGCCCCAGCACGGCGTCGAGCAGGGTGGACTTCCCGGCACCGCTCGGTCCGACGACCGCGGTGACGCGACCCGTCTCGGCGACGAAGGAGGTCTCGGCCAGCCGCACCGCCCCTCCTCGGCCGACCGACACCCGGTCGACGACGAGCGCGTCGGCCTCGGTGAGGGCCGCGGCCGGATCGGCGTCGGTCGTCGCCCGGGACGACCGGGGCGTGACGTCGCCGTCCTCGTCGTCCAGCAGCTCGAAGACGTCGTCCGCCGCCGCGACCCCGTCGGCCGCGGCGTGGTAGTTGGCTCCGACCTGGCGCAGGGGCAGGTAGGCCTCGGGGGTGAGCAACAGCACGAACAGCCCGGCGGTCAGCCCCAGCGACCCCTCGACGAGCCGGATGCCGATGGACACGGCGACGAGTGCGACGGACAGCGACGCCGCGAGCTCGAGCACGAAGCCGCTGAGGAACGACACGCGCAGCACCGTGACCGTCTCGACCCGGTAGTCGTCGGTGATGCGACCGATCCGCTCGACCTGGCGCCGCTCGCGACCGAAGGCCTTGAGCGTCGACGCCCCGCCCACGGCGTCGGCGAACGACGAGGCGAGGCGCGTCAGGCGGTCCCACTGCCGGGTCTGGGCGGCCCGCGTGGTCCACCCGATCAGGACCATGAAGACGGGGATCAACGGCAGGGTCAGCACGACGATCAGGGCCGACAACCAGTCGTGGAGCGCCATGACGACGATCAGCAGCGGCGTCGCCAGGGCCGTCAGCACCAGCTGCGGCAGGTAGCGCGCGAAGTACTCGTCGAGGGCGTCGAGCCCGGGGCCGACGAGCGTCGCGACGCGCGCCGAGGAGTGGCGGTCGACCCAGGCGCGCCCCCGGTCGGCGACCGCGCGGACGACCCGGGCCCGCAGCTGGCTCTTGACCTGCGCCGCGGCCCGCGCGGCCGTCACCTCGAGGGCCCAGGCGACGAGCGATCGTGCCGCCACCGAGACTCCGAGCCCCAGCAGGGTGGTCGAGAGACCGGAGACGCGCCCGTCGACGACCTGGACCACGGCCGTCGTGGTGAACCAGGCCACGGCGACGATCGCGAGGGTCTGCGCGAGGCCGAGCACGGCACCGAGCCCCAGGAACACCCGGGCGGCGGAGGCGTAGCGCAGGAGGCGCGGGTCGAGCGGCTTCACGGACGTCGCCTCAGTGCGCGGCCGGGATGGTCGCCCGGGTGATCCGCTTGCGGAAGATCCAGTAGGTGAAGCCCTGGTAGCCGAGGATGAGCGGGACGAAGACGAGGGCCACCCAGCTCATGATCGTCAGGGTGTAGGTCGAGCTCGACGCGTTGGCGATCGTGAGACCGTTCGCCGGATCGTTGCTCGCCGGCATCACCCAGGGGAAGAGCGCGGCGAACAGGCTCGACACCGCCAGGGCGATCGTGAGGGCCATGAGGCCGAAGGACCGGCCCTCGCGACCGCGCAGGTTCGCGACGAACGAGGCGATCAGGCTGACGGCGGCCCCGGCCGAGAGGACCACCGAGGCGAGGGTCCCGTGCATCAGCGAGGTCAGGACCAGGAAGGACGCCGCGACGACGATCGTCACGAGCCCCGCGCGGGTGGCCAGGCGCCGGGCCCGGTCACGGATCGCCCCCTCGGTCTTGAGCGTGACGAACACGACGCCGTGCGTGAAGAAGAGCAGCAGGGTCGTGAGACCGCCCAGCAGGGCGTAGGGGTTCAACAGGTCGACCAACGTCCCGGTGTAGTTGTGCCCCTCGTCGAGCGGCACGCCCTGCACGACGTTAGCGAACACCAGCCCCCAGACGAACGCCGGCACGGCCGAGCCGACGACGATCATGAGGTCGAAGCGGCGCTTCCACGAGGACTCGGGACGCTGGTGGCGGTACTCGAACGAGACGCCCCGCGCGATCAGGGCCAGCAGGATGAGCAGCATCAGGAGGTAGAAGCCGCTGAACAGCGTGGCGTACCACTCGGGGAAGGCCGCGAACAGGAACGCACCGGCGACGATGACCCAGGTCTCGTTGAGGTCCCAGACCGGACCGATGGTGTTGATCAGCACGCGCCGGTCGGTGTCGTCGCGACCGAGGAAGGGCAGGGACATGCCGACCCCGAAGTCGAAGCCGTCGAGCACGAAGTAGCCGACGAAGAAGAACCCGAGGATCACGAACCAGAGGGTGGGGAGGTCCATGGTCAGAGCCTTTCTCGCATCGGTTCGGTGGGGGTGGTGGGCATCAGTAGACCGTCGCCTCGTGGCGGATCTCGCCCGACACGGGGTCGGGCTCGGGGGCGTCGGCCGGACCCTTCTGGGCGGCCCTGACGATGAGCTTGAACTCGACGACCGCGAGCGTGCCGTAGATCAGCGTGAAGGCGACGAGCGAGATGAGCACCGTCAGGCCGGTGACGCCCGGCGAGACGCCGTCCTCGGTCTTCAGCAGCCCGAAGACGAGCCAGGGCTGTCGACCCATCTCGGTGAAGACCCAGCCGACGATCATGGCGAGGAGGGGCATCGGGTAGCTGAAGACCGCGGCCCGCCAGACCCACCTGTTCTGCGGCAGGCGTCCTTTGCGGGTGATCCAGAGGCCGACGAGCGAGACGAGCACGCTGACCATGCCGAGGCCCATCATCCAGCGGAAGGACCAGTAGGTGACCCAGATGATCGGGGTGTAGTCCCCCGGACCGTAGAGCTGCACGTACTGCGCCTGGAGGTCGTTGATGCCCTCGACCGTGCCGTCGAAGGTGTGCGTCGACAGGAACGACAGCAGGTACGGCACCCGGATGCTGAAGAGCTCGTGCACCCCGTCGGGCGTGCCCAGGGTGAAGATCGAGAACGAGGCGTCGGCGCCGGTGCTGGTCTTGTACAGGGCCTCCGCGGCCGCCATCTTCATCGGCTGGGTCTCGACCATGGCGAGACCCAGCTGGTCGCCCGTGATGAAGGTGAGCGCGCCGGCGGCCACCATCGTCCAGAGACCGAACCGCAGGGCCGGTCGCATCGTCTCGAGGTGCTGGTTGCGCGAGAGGTGCCAGGCGGCGACGGCGACGATGACCGCGGCCGAGACCATGAAGCAGGCGAAGATCGTGTGCGGGAACGCGGCGAGGGCGACCTTGTTGGTCAGCACCTCCCAGATGCTCGTGAGCTCGGCCCGCCCCTTCTCCTCGTTGATGTCGTAGCCGACCGGGTTCTGCATGAAGGCGTTCGCGGCGATGATGAAGTACGCCGAGAGGATGCTGCCGACCGTCGCACCCCAGATGCTCAGCAGGTGGAGCTTCGGCGGCACCTTGTCCCAGCCGAAGATCCAGATGCCGATGAAGGTCGCCTCGAGGAAGAACGCGAGCAGGCCCTCGAGCGCGAGCGGGGCGCCGAACACGTCGCCGACGAACCGCGAGTAGTCGGACCAGTTCATGCCGAACTGGAACTCCTGGACGATGCCGGTCACGACGCCCATGGCGAAGTTGATCAGGAAGATCTTGCCGAAGAACTGGGTCAGCTGCAGGTAGTGGACGCGGCCGGTGCGCACCCAGGCCGTCTGGAAGACCGCCACCGTGAAGGCCATGCCGATCGTGAGGGGCACGAACAGGAAGTGGTAGATCGTGGTGAGCCCGAACTGCCAGCGGGACAACAGCAGCGGGTCGAGCAGCTCGTTCATCGGGATGTGCCTTCTCCCTCGGATGGTGGTGGTGGTCGTGCGTCGCTCCGTCGGGACGTGTCGAGCCTAGATCCGGAGATGAACGACACCTGTCGTTTAGGGCACCCGGGCGCCGTGCACTCGCTGTGAATAGGCTCGGGCGGGTGAACGACGTGCTGACGACCCTGCTCGACCTGGTGCAGTCCGTCGATCCCGTGCTGAGGACGGTGCTGGCCGGCATCGCCATGGTGCTCGAGACGTCGGTGCTGCTCGGCCTGATCGTGCCGGGCGACACGGTGGCGATCGTGTCGGCCACGGCGGTGGGGTCACCCTTCGAGTTCGGTGCGCTCGTGGTCGCCCTCGTCCTCGGCGCCCTGGTGGGCGAGAGCATCGGGTTCGCCCTCGGCCGGTTCTTCGGACCGAGGATCCGCGCGAGCGCGCTCGGACGACGCCTCGGCGAGGCGAACTGGGTCCGGGCCGAGAACTACCTCGCGCGACGGGGCGGCATCGCCGTCTTCGTCTCGAGGTTCCTGCCGGTTCTGCACTCGCTCATCCCGTTGACGGTGGGCACGAGCCCCATGCGCTACCGGACGTTCCTCACCTGGACGGCCCCCGCCTGCCTCCTCTGGGCCCTCGCCTACGTCTCCGTCGGCGCGGCGGCCGCGGGCGGCTACCGCGAGCTGGCGGACCGACTGCACCAGGCCGGGTACGTCTTCGTCGGCATCATCGTCGCGTTCGTCCTGCTGGTCGTCGTCGTGAAGAAGGTCCTGCACCACCGCGAGGAGCGCCACATGACACGCCCCGACGGGGACGCGGGCGACGGGACGTCCTGACCCGCGCCTCCTCGGGGTCGCCCTCCGGGCGGGGCCCGGACGACGGAGAGCCCCGTTCCGCGGACGGAACGGGGCTCTCGACGAGGGGGCCTAGCTGTCGAGCAGGCCCTTCTCGGTCAGGTAGTCCTTGGCGATGGTGGCCGAGGACTCCTTGTCGGTCTGGCTCTTCGAGTTGAGCTTCTGCAGGTCGGAGGCGCTCAGGACCTCGTCGACGCTGTCGATGACGTCCTGCGCGTCGGAGTCGACCTTGTCGGACACGATCGGCACCACGTTCTGCGGCAGGATCATGTTCTCGGGGTCTTCCAGGGTGACGAGGTCGTTCTCGGCGATCAACGGGCTGGCCGTGTAGATGTCGGCCAGCTGGACGCTGCCGTCGGTCAGGGCCTTGACCGTCAACGGGCCACCGCCGTCGTCGATCGGCGTCGAGGTGACGTCGACACCGTAGATGCTCTTCAACCCGGGAGGGCCGTAGGGACGTTCGGCGTTCTCGGGCGGAGCACCCAACGTCAGCGTGCCGGAGTAGTCCTTGAGGTCGGCCAGGCTCGTGATGTCGTTGTCCTCGGAGAACTCCTTCGTCACGTTGTAGCTGTCCTGGTCGGACGCAGCAGCGGCCTTCAGCGCGGTCAGACCGGAGGGCAACGCGGCGGCGAGGGCCGTCTCGACCTCTTCAGGCGACTTGGCGGTCTCGTCTTTGTCGTAGTACTGCAACAGGTTGCCGGTGTACTCGGGGAAGACGTCGATCTTGCCGGACTCGAGCTCGGGCAGGTAGACCTCGCGCTGACCGATCTGGTACTGACGGTCGACCGTATAGCCCTTGGCCTCGAGGGCCTGGGCGTACAGCTCGGCGATGATCTCGTTCGAGTAGTACTGCTGCGAGCCGATGACGAGCGTGTCGCCGTCGCTCGACGCCGACGAGTCGCCGGAGCTCAGCGGGTCGCTCGACGCGCACCCTGCCAGGGCCACCATGGCCCCGATCGCGACCGCGCCGAGAACGGTGAGCCGGCCTTTCTTGTTCGCTGTGATCACTGTGTGCCTTTCGTGAGGGGTGTTGCCGTGACCGCCCCGGGCCGGACGGCCCTGGAGCGGATGTCGGTGGGGCGCCCGGCCGTGACCCCGGCGGGGACGACGAGGCGCTGGACGATCGAGAAGAGGATCTCGAGGACGACCGCGAGGGCGATGACGAGGATGGAGCCCGCCAGCATCTTCGGGTAGTCGTTCGCCCGGAGGCCCGTGATGATGTAGCTGCCGAGACCGCCCGCGCCGACGAAGGTGGCGAGGGTCGCCGTCGCGACGACCTGGAGGACGGCGGACCGGATGCCGCCGATCAACAGGGGCAGGCCGAGGGGCATCTCGACCTTGGTCATGATCTGCCACTCGGTCATGCCGACGGCCCGTGCGGCGTCGACGGTCTTGCGGTCGACGGCCTCGAACCCCGAGTAGGCACCGGCGAGCACCGACGGGATCGCCAGGATGACGAACGAGATGATCGGCGCGGTGAGGCCGATGCCGACGGACAGGGCGATCAGGGTGATGACGCCGAAGGAGGGCAGGGCACGCGCGCCGCCCGAGATCGAGACGGCGATCGAGCGACCACGGCCGGTGTGTCCGATGAGGTACCCGACGGGAACGGCGATCACCGAGGCGATCACCACCGAGAGGGCGCTGTACCAGAGGTGCTGGCCCAGCCTCGTGGGGATGCCGTCGGCACCCGTCCAGTGGATCGGGTCCGCGAGCCAGGCGAACGCCTCGACGAAGAAGTTCACGGCAGCACGACCTTCTGGCGGGCCGGGACGGGAGCGACGGGCTTGATCTTGGCGTCCTTGCGGCTCCAGGGCATGAGGACCCGCCCGAGGAGCACGAGCAGGAAGTCCAGCACGAGGGCCATGACGATGGTGAGCACGATCCCCGCCACGATCTCGGCGGTGATGTCGCGCTGGAAGCCGTCGATGAAGAGGAGTCCCAGACCGTTGACGCCGAGCACCCCTCCGACCGTGGCGAGGCTGACCGTGCTCACCACGACGACCCGCAGACCGGCGAGCATGACCGGACCCGCCAGGGGGAACTCGACCCTCCAGAACCGTTGCCAGGACGAGTAGCCCACGGCCGTCGCCGACTGCGTGACGTCGGCCTCGACGGCGGCGAGGGCGTCGGCCACCGATCGGACCATGAGGGCGATGCCGTAGAGGGTGAGGCCGATGACGATGTTGACGGGACTCCGCAGCGAGGTGCCGAAGACCACCGGCAGGGCGATGAGGAGGGGCAAGGACGGAATCGCGTAGAACAGACCGGCGACCGTGAGTATCCCCCTCGACACCCGGTACCGGTTCGCGAACCAGCCGATGGGCAGCGAGATGACGAACGCCAGGATGACCGGCGGCACGCTCAGGCCGAGGTGCACGATCGTCTTGTCGAGGATGTAGTCGCTGTTGGACCAGATCCAGTTCACGACGCCTGCCCACCTCGGACCGACTCGGTCAGCACCCCGGCGGTGCGCCCGTCGCCGTCCACCACCACCTGCCCGGTCGGCGTCTGCTCGACGTGGAGGGCACGCTTGCCCCGGTTGGCTCCGATGAACTCGGCGACGAAGTCGGTGGCGGGTGCCGAGAGGATCTCGGCGGGGCTGCCCTGCTGGGCGATCTGGCCGCCCTTCTCGAGGATCACGACCTGGTCGCCGAGGTAGAAGGCCTCGTCGATGTCGTGCGTGACGAAGACGACGGTCTTGTCGAGTTCGCGCTGCAACCGGATGAGCTCTTGCTGCAGGTCGGACCGGACGAGCGGATCGACGGCACCGAAGGGCTCGTCCATGAGCAGGATGTTCGGGTCGACGGCGAGGCCACGGGCCACGCCGACCCGCTGTTGCTGCCCACCGGACAGCTGGCTCGGGTAGCGCTGGGCCAGGTCACGGTCGAGACCGACCGTGTCCATGAGCTCGAGGGCGCGGTCACGGGCGACCTTCTTCGACGTGCCCTTGAGGACGGGGACGGTCGCGATGTTGTCGACGACCTTGCGATGCGGAAGGAGACCGGAGTTCTGCATGACGTAGCCGATGCTGCGGCGGAGCCCGACGGGCTCGAGGTCGCCGATCGACTTGCCGTCGATCTCGATGACACCGGAGGTCGGGTCGACCATGCGGTTGATCATCCGCAGGATCGTCGTCTTGCCGCAGCCGCTCGACCCGACGAAGACCGTGGTCTTCCGGGACGGGATCACCAGGCTGAAGTCGTCCACCGCCAGGGTGCCGTCGGGGTACTGCTTCGTCACGGAACGGAACTCGATCATGGGTGGCTCATTCCTCGTGGGCAGCACGAATCGACACTTGCCAGGGCGTTCACCCAACCACAGATCCCGACGAAGCGTCATCGACCCCGCCGGGGCCCCCGACGCCGGCCGTCACGCGGCCGACGAGGTCAGTGCGCGCCGACGAGGGGCTCGAGGTAGCCCGTCAGGACCGTGCGGCACTGGTCGACGAAGCGGCCGTCGCCCTCGACATCGTCGATGAAGGCGCGCGCCAGCAGGGCGTTGGCGATCTCGACCGCCACCTGGAGGCCCAGCTCGAGCTCGTCGGTGCGCGGCACCGAGCAGTGGTCGACGAGCACGGCGAGCAGCTGCTCGGCCAGGGGGCTCGTGTACTGGCGCGTCTCGGGCGTGCGCACGTCGGGTGCGTCGCCGAAGCGGATGGCCCGGAAACCGGGCTCGCTGCGGTACATCTCGGCCTTGGCGTCGACGAACAGGTCGACGGCACGACGCCAGTCGGTGACGGCGTCGTCGGACACGGCCTCGTCGACCCGGACGGTCAGACGCTGGACGGAACGCAGGGCGAGCGCGTCGACGACGGCGATGCGGTCGGGGAAGTAGCGGTAGACCGTGCCGATCGAGGCGCCCGCCCGCTCGGCGACCATGGCCGTCGTCAGACGCTCGTAGCCGATCTCGTCGATGATGGCCGCGGCCGCGTCGAGCAGCCCGGTGAGCCGCGCGGAACTGCGAGCCTGGACCGGCTCGTTCCTCAGCAGCGGTGAACCCCCGGGCAGTGCGTCATTGACGTCGGTGACGAGCAACGTTTCTCCGTTTCGTGGCGATGCCTCGACGGGGTCGGGCACGGTGCGATGACGTCGGAAGGGGGACCGAGGTGGCGGTCACCGGATGTCGGCGGCTGCCACCAGAATGGATCGCATGTGCGGACGATTCGTGATGGCACGCGCCTCGAGCGACCTGGTGGCCCTGTTCGACGTCGATGTATCAGGAGACACTCTCCCAGAGCCTTCCTGGAATATCGCTCCGACCCGGCCGGTGAGTCTGCTCGTCGACGCGGCTCCTCGGGGCGAGGACGCCGGCGGCCCGCCGGTCCGACGGCTCGCCGCGGCGCGGTGGGGTCTCGTGCCCGGTGGCTCGGCAGGGCCCGACTCCGGTCCCCCGCTGTTCAACGCGCGGTCCGAGTCGGTCGCCGAGAAGCCGTCGTTCCGCGACGCCGTGGTCTCGCGCCGCGGCCTGGTCCCGGCCACCGGGTGGTACGAGTGGCAGACCCTGCCCGGCGGCTCGAAGCGCCCCGTCCTCGTGCGGCTGCCCGACGACGAGGTGGTGCTGTTCGGCGCGCTCTACGAGTGGTGGCGAGACCCGTCGGCCGAGGTGGGCGCCCCGTCTCGGTGGCTGTTGTCGACGACCGTGTTGACCCGCGCCTCCTCGGGTCCGGTGTCCGAGGTGCACGACCGCATGCCGGTGCTCGTCGGCACCGACGTCATGGACGACTGGCTCGACCCCGAGACCGAGGGCGACGACGACCTGGTGCAGGGCATCGCCGGCCTCAGCGACGAGATCGCCGCGCGCCTGCTGCACCACGAGGTCGGCCCCGAGGTCGGCTCGTCGTCGGTCGACCACCCCGGTCTGCTGGCCCCCGTCGGCTGATCCGGTCCGCCGGCGGTCCGTCCGTCCGTCCGACGACCCATCGTGCGAGACTGACCGGATGCCCGACACCCGCAAGGCACCGCCCGCCGCCGTCGAGCCCTTCCTCCACCGAGCGGCCCGCATCGAGAACTCGGTCCACCGCTTCCGCGAGAAGCGAGCCCGACGCCGCGGCCTCCTGCCCACCGTCGTGCCGTACACCGGCTACGGCGCTCCCGGATGGGCGCGGGTGCTGTCCCGCGTCCTGCTCACCCGGACGGGCACGCTGTCGGGCGTGGACCGCCTCAACGTCCGGGGGTGGCGCAGCTTCACCAGCGTGCCCGTCGAGAAGGCCCTGGTCGAGGTCTCGCTCGGCGGTCGCGTCCAACGCGTCCAGGCCGACCGCGGTGGCGTGCTCGACGCCCGCATCGCCGTCGACCTCGAACCCGGCTGGCACGTCGCGACCCTGAGCACCGAGGGGTCCGTGCCGGTCGAGGCGCCGATCTTCGTCATCGATCCGGAGGCGCGGTTCGGCATCGTCTCGGACATCGACGACACCGTGATGGTCACCTCGCTGCCCCGGCCGCTGCTCGCGGCCTGGAACACCTTCGTGCTCAACGAGCACGCCCGGCGCCCGGTGCCCGGCATGGCCGTGCTCTACGAGCGCCTGAACGCGGCGAACCCCGGGTGCCCCGTCATCTACCTCTCGACGGGCGCCTGGAACGTGGCGCCGACGCTGTCCCGCTTCCTGTCCCGCAACCTGTACCCGAGCGGCGCACTCCTGTTGACCGACTGGGGCCCCACCCACGACCGGATCTTCCGCAGCGGTCGCCTGCACAAACAGGAGTCCCTGCGCCGCCTCGCCGACGAGTTCCCCGAACTCAAGTGGCTGCTCGTCGGCGACGACGGGCAGCACGACGAAGAGCTCTACGGCACGTTCCTGCACGACCACCCCGAGAACGTGGCCGCCGTGGCGATCCGTCAGCTGTCGCCGAGCGAGGCCGTGCTGGCCGGTGGACGGTCGCGGTCGGAACACGCCGAGGGCAGCGACGTCGTCTGGGTGTCGGCACCCGACGGCGCCGGCCTGTGGGAACAACTCCTCGACAACGGCGTGATCGACTGACTCTGGTAGCTCGTGGTGATCCTGTGATAGTGGGATAGTCCTGTTTTGCGGGTCGACATGGCTGCTATCGTGGATCATCCCGAGATTGGAGCATCGTGTTCGACGACGACCAGGCCGCACGAGTGCCGGTGCCCCCGCTCGTGTCGACGGACGAGCGTGAACGCCAGGTCGGCGAGCAGGTCCGTCGCCTGCGGCTCGACCGGGGACTCGACCAACTCGAACTCGCCCGACGGGCCGACCTGTCCCCCAGCACGGTGCAGTCCCTCGAGGCCGGCCGCGGCAGCACGTTGCGCACGCTCGTCCGCGTCCTGCGGGCCCTCGGTGCCGACGACGTCCTCGGGGGCATCGCCCCGGCGAGCGCCGTCAGCCCGCTCGACGTGCTGCGGTCGGCGGGCGACGAGCCACGACGTCGGGTGTATCGCCCGCGGGGCGGACGATCGCCGGGCGGCGACTCGTGAGCTGGGTCCCGGTCCGTGCGGTCGAGGTGACGGCGTGGGGTCTCCGGGTGGGGGCCGTGGCGCTCGACCCGGGGATCGGGGCGTACGTCTTCGAGTACTACCCGGACTGGGTGGCGCGCGGCATCGAGTTGGCGCCACTGACGATGCCGGTGCGTACGCGGCGGCACGTCTTCCCGCAGTTGCCCGAGGCGACGTTCCATCGCCTGCCCGCCGTGCTGGCGGACGCGATGCCGGACGACTTCGGCAATGCGGTGATCGACGCCTGGTTGGTGCGCCAGGGGGTGTCACGGCAGCAGGTGAGCCCGCTCGACCGGTTGGCGTACATGGCGGACCGGGCCATGGGGGCGTTGGAGTTCCGGCCGGCGCGGGGACCGCGTCAGCGGACGACGAGCGCGGTCGAACTGAGTGCGCTCGTCGAGGGGGCACGCAGCGTGCTGGACGCCAGCTTCGGCGACGACCGCGAGGCGGAGTCGGCGATCAGGTCGTTGATCCAGGTGGGGACGTCGGCGGGTGGGGCGCGGGCGAAGGCGGTGGTCGCGTGGAACCGTGGCACGGGCGAGATCCGGTCGGGCCAGGTGGCGGCGCCGGACGGGTTCGAGCACTGGTTGATCAAGCTGGACGGGGTGGGCCCGCACTCCGAGCTCGGGTCGGGAGGTCTCGCCGGACGGGTCGAGTACGCGTATTCGCTGATGGCGGGGGCGGCGGGGATCGACATGGCCGAGTGCCGGTTGCTCGACGAGAACGGGCGGTCGCACTTCATGACGCGTCGGTTCGACCGCCGGGCCGAGGGCAAGGCCCACGTCCTGACGCTGTGCGGGGCGGCCCATCTCGACTTCCGGCAGCGACAGGCCCACGACTACGGGCAGCTGTTCGACGCCGTCCGTCGGATGGGGTCGGGCGACGAGGCGATGGCGCAGGCGTTCCGCCGGATGGTCTTCAACGTGCTGGCGGCCAACAACGACGACCACACGAAGAACTCGTCGTTCCTGTTGGCGGGGCCCGAGGCGTCGTGGGGGCTGTCGCCCGCGTACGACGTGACGTTCGCGCACAACCCGACCGGGCGGTGGACGTACCAGCACCTCATGGGGGTGGACGGCGTCTTCCGTGACGTCTCGCGGGCCGACGTGATGCGCCTGGCGGACCGTTTCCTGGTGCGGGACGCGTCGGGCATCGTCGACGAGGTGCGTGACGCGGTGGGGCGGTGGCGGTCGTTCGCCGACGAGGCCGGCCTGCCCCGCGAGGCGGTCGTCCACGTCGAGGAGGCGCTGCCCGGCTGGTGAGGACGCCGGCGCCTCGGCGCCCGGGCCTCGGCCCCGCACCGGGGGGTGGCCGATGTCGGTGGGGGTTCGTAGACTCCGTTCGAACACACATTCGAACGAGAGGTCGGCAGATGAGGGTGGACGAGAAGGTCCCGGTCGAGACGACCGCCGACGGGGCGCCCCTGCGCTTCGAGTGGCGGGGGGTCGTGTACGGCGTCGTCAGTTCGCCCGAGCTCTGGGTCACTCGGACGGACTGGTGGCGATCGGCGACCCGGGCACCACGCGGGGCGAGCGCGCACCTGCTCGAGATGACGGTCTGGCGGGTCGACGCCGTGCCGCTCACGGACGGTGCCCACCGGGTCGACGGCACCTTCGACCTGGCGCTCGACGGCCGAGGCGACTCGTGGTTGCTGCTCGGGGTGTTCGACGACCGGGTCGAGCAGCAGCTGTTCGCCTGAACCCGGGGCGTCCGTCGGACGACGGTGGCCGGTGAGCCGTGCGACGTCGGGAATTCCCCCCGTGCCACACTCGTTGACGCACCAGGCGCCCTGCGCCCCGGGGACGCCGTGGTCCCGCACCACCCGCCTCCCCGACCGAAGAGAGCCTCCCGATGAATCCGTTGCTGTGGTTGTTCGACGCGCAGGTGCACATCGGCGACCAGACGATCCTCTGGCGCGAGGTGGTGGGCAACGTCTTCGGCCTGCTCAGCGCCCTCGGCGGCATGAGGCGCAAGGTCTGGGCCTGGCCGATCGGCATCGTGGGCAACGCGCTGCTGTTCACCGTCTTCCTCGGCGCGGTGTTCGACACCCCCAACCCGGTGAACCTGCTCGGGCAGGCCGCACGCCAGGTGATGTTCATCGTGGTGTCGATCTACGGCTGGTACCGCTGGAAGCACGCCGACGACGCCGGCGACGCGGCCGTCGAGCCCCGCTGGGCGGGGTGGAAGAACCGGGTGCTGATCGTCGTCGTCCTCGTCGGCGGCACCGCCGCGTTGACCCCCCTGTTCCGCCTGCTGGGATCGTACGAACCCGTGTGGGCCGACGCCTGGATCTTCACCGGGTCGCTCCTCGCCACCTACGGCATGGCCAAGGGCTGGGTCGAGTTCTGGTTGATCTGGGTCGCGGTCGACCTCGTCGGCACTCCCCTGTTGTTCAGCGCCGGCTACTACGCGTCGGCGTTCATGTACGTCTTCTACGGCGCCTTCACGCTCGCGGGCTTCGTCGTCTGGGCTCGCACCCGGCGACAGAAGCCCAAGGTCGAGACGCTCTGGCCCGATCCGACGCTGCAACGCTGATCCCGGCCCCGGGGCGCGCTGGTTTGATGAGCACATGCCCCTGCCCATCGAGAACTACGCACTGATCGGCGACCTGCACACCGGAGGCCTCGTCGGCTCCGACGGCAGCATCGACTGGCTCTGCCTCCCCCGCTTCGACTCCGCGTCGACCTTCGGTGCCCTGCTCGGCGACCACGACGCCGGACGCTGGCTCGTGGCCCCCTCCGACGCCGCCGCCACCTCGACCCGGCGATACGTCGACGACACCTTCGTGCTCGTCACCCGCTGGACGACGCCCACCGGCGTGGTCGAGGTCACCGACCTCATGCCCTACGGCGACCGGCGGGCCGACGTCGTCCGCCGGGTGACCGGGGTCTCGGGCACCGTCTCGATGCACGTGGACCTCGCGATCCGGTTCGGCTACGGGACGGCCCTCCCCTGGGTGCGGCAGATCCCCGAGGGCGACGAGACGGCCCTCGTCGCCACGGCCGGGCCCGACGCCGTCGTGGTCCGCGGCCCGCGGCTGACGGCCACCGACCACACGCACGAGGCGACGTTCGACGTCTCCCCCGGCGAGACGGTCGACCTCAGCCTCACCTGGTACCCGTCCCATCGCGAACCGCCGGCGCCCCTCGACGTGCCGGCCGGCATCGACGAGACCGTCGCCTGGTGGCAGGCATGGGCCTCACGCTGCTCGGCCCCCGAGGCCTACGCCCCCGAGGTGCACCGGTCGCTCCTGATCCTCCGAGCCCTCACCAACGAGGACACCGGAGGCATCGTCGCCGCGGCGACCACGAGCCTGCCCGAACGGTTCGGCGGCTCGCGCAACTGGGACTACCGCTACGTCTGGCTGCGTGACGCGTCGATGACGCTGCAGGCCCTCATCCTGCACGGATACGCCGAGGAGGCCGACCGGTGGCGCGGCTGGCTGCTGCGTGCCATCGCCGGGGACCCCGCCGACGTGCAGATCATGTACGGCCTGGCCGGCGAGCGGTACCTGCACGAGAGCGAACTCGGGCATCTGCCCGGCTACGACGGGGCCTCACCGGTGCGCATCGGGAACGCCGCGTACGAGCAGTACCAGGGCGACATCTTCGGCGAGGTGATGGTGGCCCTGCACGAAGCCCGCCTGCTCGGCGTCGAGGAGAGCGAGTACTCGTGGCCCCTGCAGCGTGCCCTCATGCAGTACGTCGAGGACAACTGGACCCGGCCCGACAACGGCATCTGGGAGATCCGCGGCGAATTGCAGCACTTCACCCACTCGCGGGTGATGATCTGGGCCGCTCTGGACCGGGCCATCAAGGGCATCGAGCAGTTCGGCCTCGACGGCCCGGTCGACCGGTGGCGTCGGCTGCGTGACGAGGTGCGCACCGAGATCGAGACCCGCGGTTGGAACGCCGACCGCGCCTCCTTCACCCAGCACTACGGCACGACCGAGGTCGACGCGTCCCTGCTGCAGCTGCCGCAGGTCGGCTTCGTCGCCGCCGACGACCCCCGGATGCTCGGCACCGTCGCCGCCATCGAGCACGATCTGCTGCAGGACGGCCTGCTCATGCGTTACCGCACCGAAAGCGGCATCGACGGCCTGGACGGGGCGGAGAACCCGTTCTTGACCTGCTCGTTCTGGCTGGCCGAGCAGTACGCCGCCTCGGGGCGCGTCGACGACGCCGTCGCCCTGATGGACCGGCTGGTCGGCTACTGCAACGACGTCGGGATGCTCTCGGAGGAGATCGAGGTCGCGACGGGACGCCACGTCGGCAACACCCCGCAGGCGTTGTCGCACCTGGCGCTGGTGCGCGCGGCCGACGCGATCGGGAAGGCGCACGACCGCGGGTGACCCGACCCGCGCCTCCTCGGCTGCCGGACGCGACGACGGCCGCCCTGCTCGGGAGAGCGGGGCGGCCGTCGAGGTCTGCCGGTCAGGAGTGCGCGACCAGGATCAGGCGGGCCAGTCCGACGGACCGGTCGACCCGGCGGCGTAGGTGTCGAGCGGCACCTGGTCGGCCTTCCAGGCCTCGATCACGGGAGCGACGATCGCCCAGCAGCGCTCGGCCACGTCGCCGCGGATCGAGAGCGTCGGGTCGTCGTGGAAGATGCCGCTGAGCACCTCGCCGTAGGGCGTGAGCTCGGGCTTGCCCAGGGTGACCGACATCGTCGACTTCTCGAGGTCGAAGGGGTTGCCCGAGCCGTTCGTGGTCACGCCGAGCTCCATCGTCTCGGGGCTGATCTCGATGCGGAGCGTGTCGGGCGTCGACGAGCCGTTGAGGCCCTCGGGAAGCGCGGGGACCGGCTTGAAGGTGATGAGCACCTCTTTGCGGATCTTGGTCATGCCCTTGCCCGACCGCAGGATGAACGGGACGCCCGCCCAGCGACGGGTCTTGACCTCGAACTCGACCTCGGCGAGGGTCTCGGTCTGGCGCTCGTTGTCGACGCCGTCCTCGTCGGCGTAGGCGGGGACGTCCTTGCCGTCGATCGTGCCGGCCGCGTACTGGGCGCGACGGCTCGAGGCGACCGGGTCGGCGTCCTTGACCCAGGTGGCGCGCAGGACGCGGGCGATCTCGCTGCGCAGCTCGACCGAGTCGATGCTCGACGGGGCGTCCATCGCGATGACGGCGAGCACCTGCAGCAGGTGGCTCTGGATCATGTCGATCAGCGCGCCGGCCTTGTCGTAGTACTGGGCGCGACCCTCGAGGCCGAGGACCTCGTCGTAGAAGATCTCGACCTTCTCGATGTTCTCGCTGTTCCAGACCGGCTCGAAGAGGCGGTTGGCGAAGCGCAGGCCGATCATGTTGAGGACCGTCGCGCGACCGAGGAAGTGGTCGGTGCGGTGGATGCGCTCCTCGGGGACGATCTTGAGGAGTTCGGCGTTGAGCTCGCGGGCGCTCTCTTCGTCCGAGCCGAACGGCTTCTCGAGGGCGAGGCGCAGGCCGTCGGGCAGGTCGATCTCGGCGAGCGCCTGGATGACCTTGGTGCTGATGGCGGGCGGCAGGGCGAAGTACATGACCGGCGTGCCCTCGCTGGCCTCGAACAGGGCCTTCAGGTGCTCGACCGTGGTCGGGTCGCCCTGGATGTACCGGCTCGACGCCAGCGTCTTCTTGGCGAGGTCGCTGCCGGCGTCGCCGTTGAAGGCGGTCTTCACGACGTCGTCCCACTCTTCGGGGCTGCGCTCGCTGCGGCCGGTGCCGATGAGCTGGACGTCGACGCCGCGGTCGCTCTTGAGCAGGCTCGCGAGGCCGGGGAGCAGCAGACGCTCGGTGAGGTCTCCGCTGGCTCCGAGGATGATGAGGGTGGTGGTGTCTGTCACAGTGCAGCTTTCGTGGGAGGGCGACGATCGTGTCGTCGCTGGTCGATCAGGCGGCGGGGGTTCTCGGGGCCACGGGTGTCAACGCACAGGGGGGACGGACATTCCCGTCGACCGCCCCGGCCGCGGAGGGCACGGGTCGCGTCTCGGCGCCGGTGCCCGGTCAACCGTACTGCTCCCGGAGGGCGAGCGCCGTATCGGGGTCAGCGACCGGCGTCGGCCTCGCCGTCCTGCACGGTGTCGTGCGGGGCGGTGTCGCGGGGTGCACTGTCGTCGTCGACCGGCCCCGTGCTGTCGGTGCCGCCCACCCGGCCGCCGGTGTCGTCGTCGCCGGCCGTGCGCCCCTCCTCGGCGGCGTCGTCCTCGGGGCGGGGCGCGGTGGTGTCGTCGGGGTCGAGCGCGGCGATGATGCGTCCGAGCGAGACGGCGATCGAGACGCCGCCGCTCGTGTCCGTGGTCGGGCGGTCCCGGTGGCGGTCGACGGCGTCCCAGAGGTCCGCGACGCGTCGCCGGGCGTCGGTGAACGCGTCGACGTCGTCGGCCCCGTGGCGTCGGATGACGGTGGCGACGCCGTGCACGGCGTGGGCGACGTCGGGCGCGAGGTCGTCGGGCATGCCGATCTGCCGGCCGATCCGGCGACCGAGGATGCCCGAGACCTCGGCGACGTCCTGCAGGTGGAACGAGACGCGCTCGTACGTGGCGAGATCCGCGTACTCCTGGCCGAGGTCGCGGCGGCGGAGCAACCACCGCGGGTTCATGCGACGGGACTCGTCCGCGTACGCGACGGTCTCGCGGACGCGGCGGAGGGTGCTCGGCAGGACGCCCACGCGACGCTCCCATTCGTCGTCCTCGAGGGGCCAGGGGGTCTCGAACACGCCGGCGACCTCGTCGGCCCGGTCGGCCAGCGAGTCCTTCACCCGGAGGAGGCGATCCTCGGCGCGCGAGGCGTAGAGCGGCGGCACGAGCACCAGGTTGACGATGACGCCGACGACGACGCCGACCCCGATCTGCACGATGTAGCCCAGCGAGTAGGCCTCGGCGTTCGCGCCGCCGAGCAGCAGCACGAACAGCCCGGCCGTGAGCACCCAGTCGCGACCGGCGCCGAGCCAGCGGATGCCGGCCACGAGCACGCCGACCCCGACGACGAGCGCCACCGCCAACACGCCGGGCCGACCGTCCTGCAGCGAGAAGACCGCCGTGGCGAGGGCGATGCCGACGACCACGCCGACCAGCACCTGGAACCCCTGTCGCAGCGAGCTCTTGATGGTCGGGTACATCGCGATCACGGCGCCGAGCGGCGCGTAGTACGGGTAGTCGGCGGCGACGCCGGGCACCTGCGGCGCGATCCAGTAGGCGAGGGCGGCGGCGAGCGCCGTCTTCACGGCGAGCAGGAGGCGCGGTTGGGCCAGCAGGACGCGGGTCCAGTGGGTCGCGGTGCGGGCGTCGCGACGCAGGGCGGACCGTCGATCGGGCGAGGTGGAGCCTCGATCGGTCGGGGTGGGGCGTCGATCGGACATGCCCCGATGATGACAGGCCGTGGGACCCGAGGGACGGGCCACGGGGTGCGACGGCCGATCGGAGCGACGTACACTGGTCGAACACCTGTTCGAACGACCCGGCCGGGGGTTCAGCAGCCCGAGGTACCGACCATGAGCTTCACCCACCTGCGCGTCGCGTCGGCGTTCAGCGCCCACCACGGCACGGCGCACCCGAAGGCGCTCGTCGACGCCGCCGTCGCGGCGGGTGCCGACGCGGCGGCGATCACCGACCGGGACGGGCTGTACGGGGCGATCCGGCACGTCGGGGCCTGCCGGACGGCGGGCGTCGACCCGATCGTCGGAGTCGAGCTGGGGTGCCGGGACGACCGCGAGGGGTTCGTGGACGGTGGTGCCGACGGCGGCGGGGCCGTCGGCGGGGTCGACCGCATCGTGGTGCTGGCGCACGGGGCGCGGGGCGGCGGGCCGGCGAAGGCGGGGTGGGCGGCGCTGTGCCGGCTGATCAGCGCGTCCCACGGTCGGGCCACCCGCCGCGCCAGCGGCAGCGCCAACAGCGTGGCGACCATCGCCCGGTCCCGGGTGAGGGGCTTCGTCCAGGGCGAGACCGAGCCGGCGGCGACCGTGCTGCTGGGGCCCGACTCCGACGTGGGCCGACTGGTCCAGGCGGGGCGTCACAGCGAGGCCGCGGCGTCGCTCGCCGACTGGGCGGCGACGCTGCCGGGCGGCGTGGTGGTCGAGGTGGTCTGCCACCTGACCGAGCCGGGCGAGAGCCGCAGCATCCGGCACGCCGCCCGCATGCTCGAGTTGGCCGACCACGTCGGGGTGCCGGCCGTGCTCACGAACGCCGTGCGGTACCTCGATCCCGACGAGGCCGTCACGGCCGACGTGCTCGACTCGGCGGGGCACCTGGCCGCCCTCGGCTCGTTCCGGCCCCAACCGAACGCCCAGGCCTACCTCAAACGCCCCGCCGACATGCGCCGACTGGCCCGTCTGGTGAGCGACGCCTCGTCGTTGCCCCGCAGCGTCGGCGACGAGATGCTCGCCGCCACCGAACGCCTGGCCGACCGGTGCCGACTCGACCCCGTCGCCGACCTCGGCTGGGGCCGCCCGAAGGTGCCGGAGCTCAGCGCGATCGGCGTCGACGGCGACCCCGACCAGGCGCTGTTCCGGCAGGCCCAGGCCGGCGTCACCGAACGCTTCGGCGACGCCGACCGTGCCCTGCGCGACAAGGTCGAGGACCGCATGCGCTACGAACTCGGCATCATCACCGGGTTCGGCTTCGCCGGGTACTTCCTCACCGTGGCCGACGTCTCCGCACTGATGCGCGACCTGCGGGTGCGCAACGCGGCGCGGGGATCGGGGGCGGGCAGCCTCGTCACCTACCTGCTGCGCATCTCGAACGTCGACCCGATCGAGCACGACCTGCTGTTCGAACGGTTCCTCGGCAACAAGCGCGAGACCCTGCCCGACATCGACATCGACGTCGAGGCGGCGCGGCGGCACGAGGTCTACCGGGCGATCTTCGACCGGTACGGCAGCAACCGGGTCACGCTCATGTCGATGCAGTCCACCTACCGCGGACGCGGGGCGGTGCGCGACGCCGGTCTCGCGCTGGGCCTCGACGACGAGCAGATCGACCTCGTGGCCAAGAACGTCTGGCGGTCGAACGCCCGAGACCTGCGCACGGCGATGGCCGAGAAACCCGAGCTGCGCGAGATCGCCGAACTCGCCAGGAGCAACGACCAGATCGACCTGCTCGTCGACCTCAGCGAACGGCTCGACCGTCTGCCCCGGCACATCTCGATGCACCCGTGCGGGGTCATCCTCGGCGACTCCGACCTGCTCAGCACGACCCCCGTCCAGCCCAGCGGCATCGGCCTGCCGATGAGCCAGTTCGACAAGTACGACATGAACGACGCCGGCCTGCTCAAGCTGGACGTCCTCGGCGTCCGCATGCAGAGCTCGCTCGCTTACGCCCTCGACGAGATCGAACGCGTCAACGGCCCCCGTGCCGCCCTCGCCGGAGCCCTGCCCGTCGACGTGCCCTACGTGAACCGCCAGGGTCGGATCGAGCTCGACGAGATCCCGCACGACGACGAGCCCACCTTCGAGGCGATCCGCACCACCCACACGCTCGGCATGTTCCAGATCGAGAGCCCCGGTCAGCGCGAGCTGATCGGCAAGATGCAGCCCGACCGCTACGAAGACCTCATCGCCGACATCTCGCTGTTCCGGCCCGGCCCGATGAAGGGCAACATGATCGCGCCGTTCCTCGACACCAAGCACGGATTCCAACAGCCCGACTACCTGCACCCGAGCTTCGCGTCGTTCCTCGACGACAGCTACGGGGTGGTCATCTACCACGAGCACGTGCTGCGCATCCTCGAGGCGACCATGCAGGTGTCGCTCGCCGAGGCCGACGAGATCCGACGGCACATGGGCAAGGGCGACGACGACGCGCTCGAGGCCACCTTCCGCGAGCGCACCCGCGGCAACCTCGACCCCGCGACCGGGAGGCGACGCTTCGACGACGCCGCGGTCGACCGGATCTGGGCCGCGCTCAAGGGGTTCGGGTCGTTCGGCTTCTGCAAGGCCCACGGGGCCGCGTTCGCCCTGCCGACCTACCAGAGCGCGTGGTTGAAGACCCACTACCCGGCCGAGTTCCTGGCGGGCGTCCTCACCCACGACCCGGGCATGTACCCGAAGCGGTTGCTGCTGACCGAGGCGCGACGCATGGGCGTCCCCGTGCTGCCGCTCGACGTCAACGCCTCGACCGACGTCTACCGGGTCGAGCGCCTCCGGCCGCCCGCGACCCCGATCGCGCCGACCCGGGTCGGCGACCTCGGTCTGCGGCTGTCGCTGGCCGACGTGCACGGCATCAGCGACGCCGAGTTGGCCCGGGTGGTCGTGAACCGTCCCTACGACTCGATCACCGACTTCTGGCAGCGGGCGACGCCGTCCCGATCGCTCTTCGAGCGCCTGGCGCAGGTCGGGGCGCTCGACTCGGTCGCCGGGCCCGGCCGCACCCGCGGCGACGTCCTGGCGCGGGTGCGGGCGCTCACCGGCCGGTCGTCGCGCCCGAAGGCCACCGACGTCGAGAACCAGCTCGACTTCTCGATCGACGACTCCGACACGGTGCCGACCGGCACGCCCGACGTCGACGCCCGGCAGCGGGTCGCCGACGAGCTCGACATCCTCTCGATGGAGGTCAGCGAACACGTGATCGAGAGCTACCGGCCCATGCTCGACGACCTGGGCGTGGTGCGCGCCGCCGACCTGCGCGACCACTGGAACGGCACGACCGTGCTCGTGGCGGGCATCCGCATCGCGACCCAGACCCCGCCGATGCGCAGCGGCAAACGCGTGGTCTTCATCAGCCTCGACGACGGCAGCGGCTGCTCCGACTCCACGTTCTTCGAGGAGGCCCAGGCCCGCGCCGGCTCGCTGCTGTTCGGCACACAGCTGATGGTGATCCAGGGACGCACGCGTCGCACCGGCGAGCGCGGCATCTCGCTCGAGGCCGAGAACGCGTGGGACCTCAAGGCGATGTGGCGCGACTGGAACGCGGCCCGCGCCTCCTCGTCCCTGGCCGTCGGCAACTCCTGACCCGTGTCGCCACCACGGCGGCCGGGGCCGCCGCTCGTCCCTGCACGTCGCAGCAGCCAGGAATTGCCGACACCCCGTGCGTAGGGTGGCGACATGAGCGATCAGCAGGTCAAGGGCAGCTACGTCGAACCGGGTCAGGAGTACACCCGCGACACCAACTACATCGAGGACCGCATCACGCGCGATGCCGTCGACGGGTGGCCGGTCGAGGCCGGTCGCTACCGCCTGGTCGCCGCCCGGGCCTGCCCCTGGGCGAACCGCAGCGTCATCTCGCGACGCCTGCTCGGGCTGGAGGACGCGATCTCGCTCGGCCTGCCCGGCCCCACGCACGACGCCCGCAGCTGGACCTTCGACCTCGACCCCGACGGTCGCGACCCCGTCCTCGGCATCGAACGCCTCCAAGAGGCGTTCTTCGCCCGCACGCCCGACTACCCGCGCGGCATCACCGTGCCGGCGATCGTCGACGTGCCGAGCGGCAAGGTCGTCACGAACGACTTCCCCCAGATCACCCTCGACTTCGCGACCGAGTGGACCGCCCACCACCGTGAGGGCGCCCCCGACCTCTACCCCGAGGCCCTCCGCGGCGAGATCGACGAGGTGAACGCCGTGGTCTTCCACGACGTCAACAACGGGGTCTACCGCGCCGGTTTCGCCGGGTCGCAGAAGAGCTACGAGCGGGCCTACCGCACCCTCTTCGAGCGGCTCGACTGGTTGTCCGAGCGACTGGCCGGTCAGCGCTACCTCGTGGGCGACACCATCACCGAGGCCGACATCCGGCTGTTCACCACGCTCGCCCGGTTCGACGCCGTCTACCACGGGCACTTCAAGTGCAACCGGAACAAGCTCAGCGAGATGCCGGTGCTCTGGGCCTACGCCCGCGACCTGTTCCAGACCCCTGGGTTCGGCGACACGATCGACTTCGACCAGATCAAGGCGCACTACTACGTCGTGCATTCCGACATCAACCCGACGGGCATCGTCCCGGTCGGTCCGGACGCCTCGGGATGGCTCACCGACCACGGGCGCGAGCAGCTCGGTGGCCGCCCCTTCGGCGACGGCACTCCCCCGGCACCGCCCCGCGCCGGCGAAGAGGTGCCGACGCTCGTCGGGGCCTGAGGCACCGCCTCGTGCTCGATCCCTCGGACCGGTTGCGCACCACACGCGACGAGGCCCTGGCGCTTGCCGCGCGACTGCTCGGGGACATGGAGGCGGTGGCCGCGGCCCGCGAGGGAGCCAACGTCGACGACGAGCACGACCCCGAGGGGTCCACGATCGCCTACGAACGGTCGCAGCTCGACGCCGTCCGGCGGTCGGCCCTCGAACGCGCCGCCGACGCCGAGGCCGCCCTGGCCCGGCTCGCCGACGGCACCTTCGGGCGCTGCGAGCGATGTGCGGCCCGGATAGGCGAGGCGCGGCTCGAGGCGCGACCCACCGCCCGACTCTGCATCGACTGCGCGAGCTGACCCGCGCCTCCTGCCGGTGCCTCGTCCCGCACCCACAGCGGGGGCGTCAGCGGGGCGTCAGCCCCAGATGCGAGCGATCTGCTCGTCGAGGAACGACTCGAACCAGGCGTCGCGGTCGGTGACGACGTTGGTGAGGTGACCGAAGAGCTCGAAGCTGAGATGCCCGTAGAGGGCCGTCCAGGCGGTGATGCCCGCGGCCAGCACACCGGGGGCGACCGACGCCCCGAGGCCCTGGGCGAGCTGCGTGAACTCGTCGGCCAGGCCGGCCCGCACGGGCATCGCCCGCAACGTGGCTCCGCTCGCCGCCGCGTCGTCGACCGCCCCGAGCAGGAGCAGCCCCACCGCGATCGCCGGTTCGACGGTGTCGACGGGGGCCGCGTACCCGGGGACGGGTGAGCCGTAGAGCAGGGCGTAGCGGTGCGGGTCGGCGATCGCCCAGCGACGGGTCGCACGGGCCGTCTCGCGGAAGCGCTCCTGGTGGTCGGCCCGGTCGACGGCCTGCTCGGCCCGACGGGCGGCCTCGGCGAGGTCGACGTAGGCGTCGGTGATCAGGCGGGTCAGCAGGGCGTCGCGGCTCGGGAAGTACCGGTAGATCGCCGACGACGCCATGCCCAGGTCGCGCGCGACGGCGCGCACCGACAGGGCGGCCGCTCCCACCTCGGCCAGCTGCCGGTGGGCCGAGGCGAGGGCGCGCTCGACGATCTCGGTCCGTGCGCGCTCGCGGACGCCCCCCACGGCCCGGTCGCGTCCGTCGTCCCCTGCGTTCGTGGTCATGCCCCGATCCTGTCGTCCGAGAGCACGCGACACAAACGAGAGCACCGCTCTTGCGTGTCGGGCCGCCCGACCCTAGGGTCAGATCCGAGAGCACCGCTCTCGCTCATTGCCCCAGGAGGACCCCATGCCCACCCATCTCGTCGTCGGAGCCGGAGCCATCGGCACCCCCCTCGTCCGCCGCCTCGCCGAGCGGGGCGACACCGTGCGCGTCGCCACCCGCCGCGGCACCGCGATCACCGGGGCCGCCCCGTTCACGCTCGACGCCAAGGACGCCGCCGCCCTGACGAACGCGGCCCACGGCGTCGACACGATCGTGGTCTGTTCGAACCCGCCCTACCCCGCCTGGGGCGTCGAGTGGCCGGCCATCACCACGGCCCTGATCGAGACGGCCGTCACCACGGGGGCGGGCATCGTGCTGATGGGCAACCTCTACGGCCACGGGCCGGTGTCCGAGCCGATGACCGAACACACGCCCCTCGCCTCCGCCGAGGGGAAGGGCAGGGTGCGCGCCGACAGCTGGCAGCGGCTCCTGGCCGCGGCCGACCGGGGCGTCCGGGCCGTCGAGGTGCGCGCGAGCGACTACTTCGGGCCCGGCGCCGGGCGCAACGCCCACCTCGGCAGCGACTTCTTCGGGCCGCTCGTCGCGGGCCGCACCGCCCACGCGGTCGGCGACGTGAGCCAGCCGCACGCCTGGGCGTACCTGCCCGACGTCGTCTCGACCCTCGTGGCCGCCATCGACCGCGACGAGTGGGGACGCGCCTGGCTGACGCCGCACGCCACCCACGCCTCACGGGTCGCGATCGCCGAGGAGGCGCGGCGCCGGTACGGCCTGACCGGTCGCGTCCGCCCGTGGAACCCGCTGCTGTGGGCCGGCCTGACCCGCACGGTGCCGTTCCTCCGCGAGGTGAGGGCGATGAAGTACCAGTTCGACTCGCCCTTCGTCGTGGACTCGTCCGAGAGCGAACGCCTGCTCGACATCGGACCGACCCCGTGGCCCGAGGCGCTGGACGCGACGATCGCGGCCGCCCGCGACGCCGTGCGTCGGTGACTCCTGACTCCTGTCGCCCGCGCACGACGACGGCCCCTGCCCCCGGGGCTTCCCGCGACGGCGCGACGGGAAGCAGGAGTTGCCGACGGGACGGACGGTTCCCCGAGGTCACAGCAGACCCCCACGCGCCGCCCTTCCCCGACGGCCGCACGCCGCCGTACGCTGACAGCACCCCGGCGACGACGCCGCACGACGGCCGACTCGCCCCGATCGACGACGATTGGTGCTCCATGACGCTGACCGCGAGCCCTCCGCCCCGCGACGTCGGGCCGCAGCGCCGGGTGGTGCGCGACTCGTGGGACCGCGCCTCCCGGCACCGGCTCGATCCCGACGGCCTGCCCCGACTCGAGCTGCCCGAGGACGACCTCGACGACTGGCGTCGGGACCACCCGTTGGCGCTCGCGCTGCCCGTGGTGCGTCGTCTGCTCACGGACGACGTCTCGGGCTCGGGACTGCTCGTCGCGATGGGCGACGAGCACGGACGCCTGCTCTGGGTCGAGGGCGACCACGCGGCCCGCCGCCGAGCCGAGGACATGCTGTTCGTCGCCGGTGCGGGCTGGTCGGAGTCGCGGGTCGGCACCTCGGCCCCCGGCACCGCCCTCGTGCTCGACCGGGGCGTGCAGATCCGCGGCGACGAGCACTGGAACCACCGCGTGCGGGCCTGGAGCTGCACGGCCGTCCCGGTCCACGATCCCGTCGACGGGCACGTCATCGGAGTCGTCGACATCACGGGAGACGAGCGGGCGGCCGGCTCGTTGACGCTGCCCCTGGTCACGGCGACCGTCGCGGCCGTGGAGGCGCACCTCGCGCTCCTGGGGTTGGCCGCGGTCGATCGCGTCCCGACCCGCACTCCCCGGCGGCCGGTCCGACCCGGTCCGGGCTCCCCCGCCGGCCTGACGACCCTGGGCCGTGACGAAGCCGTCCTCACGGTCGGGGACGGCCGCATCGCGCTGGGTGCCCGGCACTCCGAGATCATGACCCTGCTCGCCCACCGGACCGCCGGGTACACCGCTCACGAATTGGCCGACGCGGTCTACGGCGACGTCGACGCGGTGTCCACCCTGCGTCCCGAGATGGTGCGCCTACGGCACGTCGTCGAGGCCCTCGACCCCACGCTGGTCCCCCTGTCGCGCCCGTACCGCCTGCCCCGCCCGGTGGCCCTCGACCTCGACGCGCTCGTCGGACTCGTCGACCGCGGTGCCCACCGCGCCGCCGTGCGAGCCGACACCGGCCCGGCGCTGCCCTCGTCCACGGCACCCGGCGTCGTGGCGCTGCGGGTCGAGGTCGCGGCGACCGTCCGGGACGCGCTGCTCACCGGCGGGTCGATCGAGAGCCTGGTGTCCTACTCCGAGTCGGACGCGGGTCGCGACGACGTGCGCGTGCTGCTCGAGCTGCTGCGTCGGCTTCCGCCGGGATCGCCCCGGCGGACGCACCTGGTCGCGCACCTCGAGGCGCTCGGGGGCCGGGACTGACGCGCAACCGGATGCAACCCCGCCCGACGTAGCCTGCCGCCAGCGGCGGGCGACCCCCGCCACCGACCCGACACCGTCGTCGAAAGGGACCGTCATGACCGTCACCACTCCCCCGAACACCTACGCCGCGCCGGGACGGCCCGACGCGAAGGTGGCCTTCAAGCCCCGCTACGACCACTTCATCGGCGGCGAGTACGTCGCCCCGGCGAGCGGGCAGTACTTCGAGAACCCGAGCCCGGTGAACGGCAAGGTCTTCACGGAGGTCGCCCGGGGCAACGCCGCGGACGTCGACAAGGCGGTCGAGGCCGCCTGGCGCGCGTTCGACTCGTGGAAGAAGACGACGATCGCCCAACGCGCGCTGATCCTCAACAGGATCGCCGACGTCATGGAGGCGAACCTCGAGATGCTCGCCGTCGCCGAGACCTGGGACAACGGCAAGCCCATCCGTGAGGCCCTCGCCGCCGACGTCCCGCTCGCGATCGACCACTTCCGCTACTTCGCCGGGGCGATCCGGGCGCAGGAGGGTTCGACCGGCGAGATCGACGCCGACACCGTCGCTTACCACTTCCACGAACCGCTCGGCGTGGTCGGCCAGATCATCCCCTGGAACTTCCCGCTGCTGATGGCCGTGTGGAAGCTCGCCCCCGCCCTCGCCGCCGGCAACTGCGTCGTCCTCAAGCCGGCCGAGCAGACCCCCGCGTCGATCCACGTCTTCATGGACCTCGTCAAGGACCTCCTGCCCGCCGGGGTGCTCAACATCGTCAACGGCTTCGGCGTCGAGGCCGGCGCCCCCCTGGCGAGCCACCCGAACATCCGCAAGATCGCGTTCACCGGCGAGACCACCACCGGGCGCCTGATCATGCAGATGGCGAGCGAGAACCTCATCCCGGTGACGCTCGAGCTCGGCGGCAAGAGCCCGAACGTCTTCTTCGCCGACGTCGCCGACGAACGGGACGACTTCTACGACAAGGCCCTCGAGGGCTTCTCGTTCTTCAACCTGAACTCGGGCGAGGTGTGCACCTGCCCGAGCCGGGCGCTCGTGCAGCAGTCGATCTACGACCAGTTCACCGCCGACGGCGTCGAGCGGGTGAAGAAGGTGAAGCAGGGCGACCCGCTCTCGATGGACACCATGATCGGCGCCCAGGCGTCCAACGACCAGCTCGAGAAGATCCTGAGCTACATGGACATCGGCAAGCAGGAAGGCGCGACGCTGCTGCTCGGCGGCGACCGGGCCGACCTGGGCGGCGACCTGACCGGCGGCTACTACGTCAACCCGACGATCTTCGAGGGCCGCAACTCGATGCGGATCTTCCAGGAGGAGATCTTCGGCCCCGTCCTGTCCCTGACGAGCTTCAGCGACTACGACGACGCCATCAAGATCGCCAACGACACCCTCTACGGTCTCGGTGCCGGCGTCTGGAGCCGCAACGGTGCCCAGCTCTACCGGGCCGGCCGCGACATCCAGGCCGGTCGCGTCTGGTCGAACACGTACCACCAGTACCCCGCCGGGGCGGCGTTCGGCGGCTACAAGCAGTCCGGCATCGGTCGCGAGAACCACAAGATGATGCTCGACCACTACCAGCAGACCAAGAACCTGCTGGTCAGCTACGCGGACGGTCCGATGGGCTTCTTCTGATGACGCCCGAGCAGACGGCCGCCGCCGCGCCGGCAGCGGCAGCAGCCGAGGAGGCGCGGGTCGGCGCGGTCACGCCGGCCCACGCCTCCGGGATGGTCGCCGCCACCCCCTCCCGGGTCGACGTCTCCCCCGAGGCGGCGGCGTTCCTCGTGTCCCTGACGGCGCAGCACGGCCCGCTGATGTTCCACCAGTCGGGTGGCTGCTGCGACGGTTCGTCGCCGATGTGCTACCCCGTCGGGTTCTTCCGGGTGGGAGCCGTCGACGTCCATCTGGGCGACCTGCACGTCGACGGGATCGACCCGATCGAGGTCTACATGTCCCGGAGCCAGTTCGAGTACTGGAAGTACACGCACCTCACGATCGACGTCGTGCCGGGCCGCGGGGCCGGGTTCTCGATCGAGAGCCCGGAAGGCCGGCGGTTCCTGATCAGGTCACGACTGCTGGACGACGACGAGCTGCGGGCGTTCGGACTCGACGATGCGGTGGGCGACACCCCGGCCTGATCGGCCGACGCCGCCCGGGGACTCAGTCGGTCGGCGGGTGGGGCAGGGCGTAGACGCCGTGCCCCACCCGGTCGACCACTCCCTGTCGGGCGAGGACGCTCAGCGTCGAGAGCACGCTGCTCCGGCGGTAGTCGGGCAGGGCGGCGACGATCTCGGTGGTGCGCCGGGCCCCGTTCCGCAGCACCTCGGGCACGCGGTCGGCCAGGGAGTCGCCGACGGGCGCGGTCGCCGGGGCGACGTCCGTCGGGTCGCCGGCCCGCGCCTCCTGGTCGTACTCGGCCCGGGCCTGGTCGAGTCCCTCGGCCGAGACCCGGGTGGTCGCACCGTCGGCACCGGAGGCGTGCGCGTAGGGCGCGAGGGTGAGCGATCGGCCGACGCGCGCGTACACGGCCGAGGCGCTGGTGCCCTGGTGCTCGGCGATCTCGGGGTAGGACGCGCCGCCGAGCAGCAGCACCGCCTCGCCCTCGAGGCCGAGCCACTGGCCGAGGCTCGCGATCTCCCAGCCGGCGGTCGTCACGGCCGAACCCCAGACCTCGATGTCGTCGGCGTGCTCGGTGGTGAGCGTCTCGAGGTCGTCCAGCAGGTCGAGGAGCCGCCGGCGGGCGTCGTCGACGATCTCGGCCGTGAACTGTGGCGGGCGGCGAAGTTTGATCGGTCGTGACATTTGTGAAAGACTATCCAAGTTGCCTTCGTGGCACCACGACGTCGTCCGGCAGTCCGGGCGTCACATCCCCCACTTTTTTGGAGTTCCCATGGCTTTCGCAATCGTGCGCGCCGGTGGCCGTCAGGAGAAGGTCGAGGTCGGCACGATCCTGACCGTCGACCGCCTCAAGGCCGCGACCGCCGACACCGTCTCGTTCGTCCCCGTCCTGCACGTCGACGGCGACACCATCCTGTCGGGCGACGACCTGGCCAAGGTCACCGTCGAGGGCGAGGTCCTGAACGACCTGCGCGGCCCGAAGATCGTCATCCAGAACTACAAGAACAAGACCGGTTACAAGCGTCGCATGGGCTTCCGTGCCGACCTGACCCGCGTCAAGATCACCTCGATCACCACCAACTAAGGGGCTGACACCACATGGCACACAAAAAGGGCGCATCGTCCACCCGCAACGGTCGTGACTCGAACGCACAGCGCCTCGGCGTGAAGCGCTTCGGCGGCCAGGTCGTCCTCGCCGGCGAGATCATCGTCCGCCAGCGCGGCACCCACTTCCACCCCGGCGTCAACGTCGGCCGCGGCGGAGACGACACCCTCTTCGCCCTCGCCCCCGGCTCGGTCGAGTTCGGCAACAAGGGCGGCCGCAAGGTCGTCAACATCGTCGCCTCCGCGACGGCCGTCGCCTAGGCGACAGCACACGCGTCATCCGCCTCGGGGCGGTCGGGCCCAGGCCCGGCCGCCCCGAGGCTTTTCCGTGCCCGCTGTACCCCTCGTCCAGGCGGCACGGGGCGAGGACGCGTAGACGGGAACGATGAAGGCACTCACGTACCAGTCCGTCACCAACGTCTCCGTCGAGGACGTCCCCGATCCCACGATCATCGACCCGAGCGACGCGGTCATCAAGGTCACGTCGGCCGCGATCTGCGGAAGCGACCTGCACCTGTACGACGCCCTGGGCGCGTTCCTCGACAAGGGCGACGTGCTCGGCCACGAGACCATGGGCATCGTCACCCAGGTCGGTTCCGAGGTCAGCCGCATCGAGGTCGGCGACCGCGTCGTCGTCCCCTTCGTCATCGCGTGCGGCCACTGCTTCATGTGCGACCGCGGGCTCTTCTCGCAGTGCGAGACCACCCAGGTCACCGAGTACGACTCGGGCGCCACCCTCTACGGCTTCAGCAAGCTCTACGGCCAGGTGCCCGGTGGCCAGGCCGAGCAGCTGCGGATCGCGCGTGCCGACGCCAACCTCGTGAAGGTCGGCGCCGACCTGCCCGACGAGCGCTACCTCTTCCTCAGCGACATCCTGCCGACCGCCTGGCAGGGCGTCGAGTACGCCCAGGTGCCCGAAGGCGGCACCCTGGTCGTCCTGGGCCTCGGCCCGGTCGGCCAGTTCGCGTCGCGCATCGGCAAGTACCGCGGCTACCGCGTCATCGGCATCGATCCGGTGCCCGAGCGTCGCGCCATGGCCGAGCGCCACGGCGTCGAGGTCCTCGACCTGACGAAGGACGTCGCCGACGTCGTCAAGGGCATGACCGACGACCGCGGACCCGACTCCGTCGTCGACGCCGTCGGCATGGAGGCACACGAGCACGCCGGCATCGGCCTCGTGCAGAAGTTCGCCGCCGCCCTGCCCGACGCGATCGGCCAGGCCGTCATGCAGAAGGCCGGCATCGACAGCCTCGGCGCCATGCACCTCGCCTTCGAGATCGTGCGCCGTGGCGGCACCGTCTCGCTCAGCGGGGTCTACGGCGGCACGGCCGACCCCACGCCCTTCCTCACGCTCTTCGACAAGCAGATCACCATCAAGATGGGCCAGTGCAACGTCCAGAAGTGGATGGACACCCTGATGCCCCTCGTCGAGGACCCGACCGACCCGCTCGGCACCGAGGACCTCGTCACCCACCCGGTGCCGCTCTCCGAGGGCGCCGCCATGTACGACGTCTTCAAGAACAAGGAGGACGGCTGCATCAAGGTCGTCCTCAAGCCCTGACGCCTCGACACGTCAGAGACCTCGACGACGCGACCCCCGCCTCCTGGGGGTCGCGTCGTCCCGTGAGGCGGGCTAGCGTCGTCGCTCGGGAATGCGGCCTGTTCGACGACCGTTCACCGAAACGCGCGCGCACGTTCACCCCACTCATGGCAAACGGGTGATGGACTGGTGACGAATCAACAACGAGGGTCTCGTCCCGAGCCCACGTCGGCGACATCGATTGAGAGAACCATGGATCTCCGGACGGCCGAACACCCCAGGCCGAACCACTTCATCCTGCACCTCAGCGACACGCACCTCGTCGGCGGGGACCGCGACCTCTACGGCGCCGTCGACAGCGAGGCCCGGCTCCGTCAGATCATGGACGAGATCGAGGCGTCCGACGGGCGGCCCGAGGCCATCGTCTTCACGGGCGACCTCGCCGACAAGGGCGAGCCGGACGCCTACCGCAAGCTCCGCGCCCTGATCGAGCCCGTCGCCGAGCGACTCGGAGCCCAGGTCATCTGGGCCATGGGCAACCACGACGACCGCAGCGCGTTCCGGTCCGAGCTCTTCGGGCAGCTGCCGTCGCAGCGACCCGTCGATCTCGTCTACGACGTCAACGGCCTGCGCGTCATCACCCTCGACACGACCGTGCCCGGCCACCACTTCGGCCGGCTCTCGGGAGACCAGCTCGACTGGCTCGCCGAGGAGCTCTCGACCGATGCCCCCGACGGCACCATCATCGCCATGCACCACCCGCCGGTCCCGAGCGTGCAGGACCTGACGGCCCTCGTCGAGCTGCGTGACCAGGCGGCCCTCGCCGAGGTGATCGAGGGCAGCGACGTCCGCTCCATCATCGCCGGGCACCTGCACTACTCGACCAACGCCACCTTCGCGGGCGTCCCCGTCTCGGTCGCGTCGGCCACCTGCTACACGCAGGACCTCAACGTCGCCGGCGGCGGAACCCGCGGCCGCGACGGTGCCCAGGCGTTCAACCTGGTGCACGTCTACGAGGGCACCGTCGTGCACTCGGTCGTGCCGATCGGCACCTACGAGACCGTGGGCGAGTACGTGCCCGCCGACGTGGTGGCCGAGCGTCTCGCCGTCGCCGGCGTGCGCATCGCCCCCGCCGCCCCCCGCCACCGCGCGACGGACACGGCACCGGTGCCCGTGGTGCCGCGCGACCTCGCGCTGACGGGGCCGATCGACACGCTCTGACCGGGCGGGCCCGCCCGCCGCAGCCGGTCTCGTGCACCGTCGGCAACTCCTGGCTCATGCTGCGCGCGACGGCCGGTGCCCCCTTCCCTGGCCCGTCGTGCGGCACAGGGCAGGAGTTGTCGACCCTCGCTCGGTGCCGTCGACCCCGCCCCTCCCGACGCAGCCACGCCGACGACGACCGACCGCCCCGAACACGGCCCGCGCGAGTCGGCAATTCCTGCTTCACGTCGCTCGATCGACGCCGACACGCCCCCGCCTGCGATCGCCGTGACGGGAGTCAGGAGTTGCCGACGAGGGACGAGGACTCCGTGACGGAAAGCGGGCGGTGCCGACCCGGGCGCCGGCCACGGGCCGGGTCAGCCGTGCGCGGGGGTGCGGGCCTCCGAGGCCATGGCCGCACGCAGCCGACGCAGGTACCCGTCGCGGAGGACGTGACGGAGGCGCGGTGGCAGATGCGGGACGACCGCAGCCGTGACGCGCATCACCCGGTCGTAGCGGCGTTGGATGGCCGGCGACCAGGGCAAGCCGAAGTCGTCACGGACTCGACCCGGCAACAACCCCGCGGTGACGAGCCGGGCGAGCGGCATCACCGCCCGCAGCCACCACGGCCCCGTCGTCGGGTGCAACAACTCGTGGGCGACCCGACGCGTGACGTCGTCCACCACGAGGTGCGCGACGGCGTCGTCCCAGTAGCGCCGGAACGACGCCGCATCGGCCGGCCACACCTCGCGCGGCATCTGCAGCGACGTGCCGACGAGGGCGTAGTCCTGGTAGACGGTCTCGGCGTGGGCCGGGTCGATCGGCCCGTGCACCCGCTCGAACAGCTGCACGGCCGAGTCGTAGAGCGTGGCTGCGACCCAGAGCTGCAGATCGGGGTCGAACGCGTCGTACCGCACCGGCGAGGACCCGCCGTCGTGCACCGGACGGTGCGCCCGCCCGACGACCCGGCGGACGTGGGCCACCTCGGACGGGGTGCCGAAGACGATGGCGTAGAGGTACGTCATGGTGCCGTGCAACCGCGACAACGGGCGCTCGACGAAGTCGCTGTGCTCGGCGACGCCGTGCCCCACCCCGGGGTTCGCGAGTTGCAGCAGGATCGCCCGGCCCCCACCGGCCAGGAGCAACGACTCGCCCGCCATGTCGGAGATGCGCCGCACGTCCGAGCCGTGAAGGGTCCAGGGCAGTCGCATGCGGTCAGCCTACGGCGGGCCGTCGGTAGGGTGCTGACATGGCCACCCCCGACTTCGTCCTGTCCCTGCGCGAGAAGATCGGCACGGCACCGCTGTGGCTCGCCGGCGTCACCGCGGTCGTGGTGCGCGGTGACGAGACGCTGCTGGTGCGCCGAGCCGACACCGGCGCCTGGACGCCGGTGACGGGCATCGTCGACCCGGGCGAGCACCCCGCCGACGCCGCCGTCCGCGAGACCCTCGAGGAAGCCGACCTGAACGTCGTCCCCGAACGGCTGGCCTCGATCGGAGTGACCGACGAGGTCGTCTATCCGAACGGCGACCGCGCGCAGTACCTCGACCACACCTTCGTGATGCGCTACGTCTCGGGCGAGCCCTCCCCCGCGGACGGCGAGAACACCGAGGCGCGGTGGTTCCGGCTGGACGACCTGCCGCCCATGGGCCCGGACATGCTCTCTCGTCTCGACACCGCACTCTCGGGCGAACAGGCCGCCCGCTTCGGCACCTCGTCGAGCTGAGCGGCCGTCCGGACGACGGTGACGGCCACCGCGCCGGTGTCCGGCGTCGGCACCCGGCGCCAGTGACCGGCACCCGGCGCCAGTGACCGGCACCCGGCGCCAGTGACCGGCACCCGGGGCCGGTGACCGGCACCCGGCGCCAGCGACCGGCGACGGGCGACGGCGACGGCCACGCCCGTCACACTCGCGACGCGGGTACGACCGGCGTCAGTCCGACCCTTCGAGCCCCCGCTGGGACGACGGTCCGGTCGCCTCGCCCGACTGCGCCGCCTCGGCTCCGAGTGCCCGCCTGTCCTGCTCGGCGTTCTCGAGGGCGACGCGCTGCATCTCGTCCTTCTCCCACGGTGCGGGGAACGGGTAGTACCGCTCGAGGAAGTCCGTGACCGTCGCGGTCCGCTCGTCGTCGGTGACCTCGGGGAAGCTGCCGTCGTTGAGGCAGAAGAAGTCGAACGCGCGTTTCTTCAGCACCTCGGACAACGACGCCAGGCCCGACACCATCGTGGTGTCGATGTAGCTGACCTTCGCGTTCTCCTGCACGATCGCCCGACCCGTCATCAGCGAGTAGTAGTGGTAGAGCGAGTTCGTGACCGAGATGTTCTCCTTCGCACGGAAGGGGCTGCCTGCGGTGGCGGCGAACTCGTCGGCGAACTCGTGCTCCATCTCGAACAGGACGCTGCGGCGCAGCGGCGCGGCCGTGTGCTCGAGGTGGCGGGTGAGGACGCGGCCGAAGCGCTGCTGCAGCAGGCGGCGGTTGACCCGCGCGGCGTTCTCGAACCCGCTGCGGTCGATGTTGTTGTGCCCGAGCCCGATGCGGGTGTCGGCCTCGATGAACTTGGTGACGGAGCCCGGAGAGAAGAACATGCTCGGCGCGACGGGTCGCCCGAAGAACATGTCGTCGTTCGAGTACAGGAAGTGCTCGCTGAGACCCTCGATGTGGTGCAGCTGCGACTCGACGGCCTGCGAGTTGTGCGTCGGGAGCATCGAGAGGTCGCTGAAGAACTCCTCGCTGCGCACGACGCGGACGCGGGGGTGCTCGCCCAACCACTCGGGCACGGGCGAGTCGGTCGCGATGTAGATGTTCCGGACCCACGGGGCGAACATGTATACCGACCGCAGGGCGTACTTGAGCTCGTCGATCTGACGGAACCGGGCCGCCGAGTCGTCGCCCTCGCCGACCACGTGACGTTTTGCCTGGGCGGCCCGGGCACGTTGGTACTCGATGGAGTTGCCGTCGACCCACGAGAAGACGATGTCGATGTCGAAGGTGATGTCGGTGGCGTGGTCGTCGAACATGTGCTCGAGGGTGGGCCACTCGATGCCGTACCGCTCGACGGTCTGTTCGACGGCCTCGGCACGGGGCAGTTCGGTGCGCATCAGTGCGTTCTCGGTCGGGGCGAGGATCTCGTCGTCGGTGATGATCCAGAACTCGACCTGCACGGCCGTGCCCGCGCCGTAGCGGAGGCGGCCGATGGGTTCGACGCGCGGCCGGTAGACACGGAAGACCCGCTCCGTCTCGAGCTCGAGCCCGCCCTCGATGACGAGGGACGCCTGACCCTTGCGGGGCTTGGCGTAGAAGGGCTCGGTGGCCGAGGCCGCGACCATGGCGGCGGTGAAGCGGTCACGGTGGACGGTGTCGACGGCGATCACCGGGCGGACGTCGTTTCCGCGCACGAGCAGGAAGGGCACCTGGGCGGCGTCGAGCACCCGCCGGATGTAGAGCAGGTCCTCGATCATCGACTGTTGGGGCGTGAGGTGACCGTTGAGGAGCGTGAACTGGCCCTTGCGGACGACGACGTCCTCTCGGTCGAGACCACCGGCTCGGTGACGAGGGGTCAGGAGAGGGCTCTCGGACGTGCCGACCATCTCTGACGTACCGGGGATCTCCGTGGCCATGCAGACTCAACCTTCCGTGCGGGCCTCGGGCGGGCGGACGCACCCTCGGCATTTTACGGGGTCGGAGGCACCTCGGCGGATCCGCTGCCCACGACGGTCAGCGACGGCCTCGGACCGGGGCGGCCCCCGTGGTCGTCGCGGCCGCGGTCGGCACCTTCACGAGCACCCCGACGGCGATCATGAGCGCCGCGGCGACGAACTGCAACCCTTGCCAGAGGTCGGGCTGGACGGGCACCACGAACACCGGGTTCCAGAGGACGGCCACGGCGGCGAGCAGGGGCAGCGCCCACCAGGCACGCCCCCGGTAGGCGAAGACGAGGACGATCAGGGCGAAGATCGACACCACGTACCGGAACACGGTGAAGACGTCCGAGCCGAGCAACGCGGTGCCGGCCAGCAGGGCGATGGCCGCGATCAGGCCGGGCGCCAGGGCCGGACGCGTGAACGCGGGGGCGGTGGGGGTGGGCACCGCCTACTCGATGTCGTAGGCGACGTCGAGGACGCTGATCGGACGGCTCATCGGCGGCTCGTCACGCAGGCGCTCGAGGGCCGGCTGCAGTTCGCTCAACCAGGCCTGGTAGCCGGCGTCGCTGAGGTGGACGTGGTCGGCGGCGAACTCGGGTCGCAGCGCGTCACCGGATTCGTCGGCGAGGGCGGGCCAGAGGTCGAGCCACTGCGCCCGGACCGTCGAGGAGAACTGACGGAGGTGGCGGTTGGCGTCCTTGAGGCGGGGTGCGAACTCCGCCCCCCGCGGCGCGATCGACTGCAACAGCAGACGCGTGCCGGGCAGTTCACGACGCATCGCCACCATGAGGTTCTCGATGCCGCGCACCACCTGTTCGACCGAGCGTCGCGCGGTGAAGTCGTTGGTGCCGATCATGAGCACGACGGAGTCGGGGTTCGCGGCCACGACGTCGTGGAGCCGTTCGGTCAGGCCGGCGACCGTGTCGCCCCCGACGCCCAGGTTGACGACCTGCTCGTCGGGCAACCACGCCGCCCAGTCGCCGTTCTCGGTCAAGCTGTCGCCGACGAAGGCGACGGTCTCTCGGTGTGTCATCACGACCTCCTGGTGGTCTGCTGAAGTGCCCCCATCGTGCCATCACCCGCTGGGAGCCGCGAACCGGCGCGCGCGTGCGCACCGCCCCGACCTCATTGACGGAAGCGCCGCGGCCTCTTCGACCAGACGCGGTCGAGCGCGTGGCGGACGCGCGGCAGCAGCACCACGAACGACGACACGACGACGAGCACCCCGAACAGCACCCCGAGCCACAACGGCACGGGCGACATGGCCTCGTCGCCCGCCGGGTACAGCGGCACCGGCGACGACGCCAGGACGAGGAGGCGCGGGTCGGTCACGCCACGGCCGTCGCGTCGGTCGTGGCCCCGCCCGCGGCACCGGCCACCCGCTCGCCGGTCGCCCGGGCGGCCGCCTCCCGCTCGGCCGTCGCCGTGATGCGCCGCAGCATGCCCGAGAAGATCACGCCATGAAACGGCAGGATCGCGAACCAGTAGAGGCGCCCGCCGAGTCCCTGCGGGAAGAACACCGCGCGTTGGCGGTAGTGCGAGCCACCGTCGCGACGCGGCTCGACCGTGAGTTCCAGCCACGCGCCTCCGGGGACCTTCATCTCGGCCCGGAGCCGCAGCAGGTGGCCGCGATCGAGCTTCTCGACCCGCCACCAGTCGAGGGCGTCACCGACGCGCAGGGTGGTCGCACTGCGGCGGCCGCGACGGAGGCCCACTCCCCCGACCAGTCGGTCCATCCAGCCGCGGGCCGACCACGCCAGCGGGAACGAGTACCACCCGTTCTCGCCGCCGATGCTCTCGAGCACCTTCCAGAGCTCGGCGGCCGGAGCGGAGGTGTCGGTCTGCCGGTCGTCGGTGTAGACGATGTGCCCGGACCAGTCGGGGTCGCTCGGCAGCAGGTCGCTCGGCGCGCCGGCGACCGACGAGTCCTGCCAGCTGGTCTCGACGTCGCCGTCCTGTTCACGCTGCAGGGCGAGGCGGACGGCGCGACGGTAGGGCAGCAGCCCCTCGGCGGGCGGGGGCACGACGGCGTCGATGTCGTGCTCGCGCACGACGCAGTCGTACTGCAGCGACGCGATGATCGGCACGGCGAGGGCACGGGGCACGGGGGTGACGAGGTTGACCCACTGCGAGGCGAGCCACGGGGTGAAGACGGGGAGGGACGCGATCGGCCGCTGCTTGAGGCCGGCCTCGAGGGCGTACCCGTTCATCATCTGCCCGTACCGGAGCACGTCGGGACCGCCGATGTCGAAGGTGCGGTTGACGTCGTCGGGCACGTCGGCCGCCCCGAGCAGGTAGTGCAGCACGTCGCGGACGGCGATCGGCTGGATGAAGTTGCGGACCCACTTCGGTGCCGGCATGTAGGGCAGCACGTCCGTCAGGTGGCGCACCATCTCGAACGAGGCGCTGCCCGACCCGATGACGACGCCGGCCTGCAGGGCGACGGTCGGGACCCCGCTCGCCAGCAGGACGTCGCCGACGTCCTTGCGCGACTGCAGGTGCTTCGACAGGTCGCCCTCGGGGTGCAGTCCGCCGAGGTAGACGATCCGGCGGACACCCGCGTCGCGCGCCGCGTCGGCGACGGTGTGCGCCGCATCGGCCTCCGCGCGCTCGAAGTCGCCCTTGCCACCCATCGCGTGGGCGAGGTAGTAGACGACGTCGACGCCCTCCATGGCCGGACGCACCGTCTCGGGGTCGGTCAGGTCACCCTGGACGACCTCGACGTCGCCGGACCAGGGCACGTCGCGCAGCTTCTCGGGCGATCGCACCAGCACCCGCACGTCCGCCCCGGCGGCCACGAGCCGCGGCGTCAACCGCCCGCCGATGTACCCGGTCGCCCCGGTCACCAGCACCCGGCGGGAGGCCACGGCGTGGTCGGTGTCGCTCGTGACGGGGGCGCTCGACGGCTCGGCGTCGGGAGTGTTCGCTGACATGGGCCCAAGCTACGCTGGACCCCATCATGACTACCCAGCAGCTCCCCACCGTCTCCGCCGTCGCCGGCATGATCGACCACGCGATCCTCAAGCCCGAGCTCACCCGCGCCGAGGTCGACGCGGCCCTCGACGACGCCGCCGCGAACCACGTCTTCAGCGTCTGCGTCCGGCCCTCCGACATCGCGCACGCCGTCGAGCGCCTCGAGGGCACCGGCGTGCTCGTCGGCACCGTCATCGGCTTCCCCCACGGCACGACCTCGACGGCCGCCAAGGCCGCCGAGTCGCGCCAGGCGATCGCCGACGGCGCCGCCGAACTCGACATGGTCGTCAACATCGGCTGGCTGCGCAGCGGCATGACCGACGAGGTCGAGGCCGACGTGCGCGGCGTGGTCGAGGCGGCGGGCGACACGCTCGTCAAGGTCATCCTCGAGACGGCCTACCTGGACGACGACCAGATCGTCGCGGGTTCGACGGCCGCCGAGCGCGCCGGGGCCGCCTTCGTCAAGACGTCCACCGGCTTCGCGGGGGGCGGGGCGACGCTCCCGCACCTGCGCCTCATGCGCGAGGCGGTCTCCGACTCGGTGCAGGTCAAGGCCTCGGGCGGCGTGCGCGGCCTCGACACCGTGCTCGAGATGCTCGACCTCGGCGTCACGCGCTTCGGCACGAGCGCCAGCGGCACGATCCTCGCCGACCTGGCGCACCGCCTCGAGACGGGCCGTGCCTCGGGCGCGGGCGACGACACGACGTCGTACTGACGAGCCGAGGAGGCGCGGGTGACGTCGACGACGTGACCCGCGCCTCCTCGAGGCCGTCGGGCCGCACCGCCGCACGGTTCGGCGTCCTGCCGTCGACGTGCGCCGGACGATCGACTCCCAGCGCTCGACGCGTGACGCGTGACGCCTCAGGCGGTCGGCAGCCCCAGGATCTCGCGCGTGCGGACGACGTCGGCCCTGATGTGCGCGATCAGGGCGTCGAGCCCCTCGAAGCGCACGTTGCCGCGCACCCAGTCGACGAAGTGGACGGTGACCTCGAGCCCGTAGAGGTCGAGCGAGACGTCGAGCAGGTGCGCCTCGACCTGCTTGGCCGGCACCCCCTCGAACGTCGGGTTGTTGCCGACCGACACGGCCGCCGGGTAGAGCGTGTCGCCGACCGAGACCCGGGCGGCGTAGACGCCGTCGGCCGGGACGAACCCCTCGCTGTCGCGGGCCAGGTTGGCCGTCGGGAAGCCCAGCTCGCGGCCCCGCTGTTCTCCGTGGACGACGATGCCGCGCACCGACGGCTCGCGGCCGAGCAGGACGCCGGCCTCACGGACGTCACCCGCGTCCATCAGCTCGCGGATCCAGGTGGACGACGCTCGGCGGCCGCCACTCGGTCTCACGTCGTCGATCGACACGACCCGGAACCCGCGCGAGGCACCGAGGCCGCGCAGGGTGTCGACCGTGCCGCTGCCGCGCACGCCGAACCGGAAGTCGTCACCCACGAACACGACGCGGGCGTGCAGGGCCCCCACGAGGATGCGGTCGACGAACTCGTCGGGCGTCAGCGCCCGCAGCTCGGCGTCGAAGGTGAGCATGAGGGTCGCGGCGACCCCGGCCTCGTCGAGCAGCTCGCGCTTCTGACGGTTGCTGACGAGAGCCGTCGGCACGTCGTCGGGTCGCAGGACCGCCAACGGGTGCCGGTCGAACGTGACCACGGTGGACACGAGACGCTCGTCGCGCGCCACCCCCTCGAGCATGTCGATCACGGCGCGGTGCCCGACGTGGACCCCGTCGAACTTGCCGATGGTGACGGCGCTCGGCCCGAAGTCGGGCGGCACGTCGCCGACCAGGTCGTAGAACTGCACGCGCGCTACCTCGTCGTGCCCGGGTCGCGAGGGACCCCACCGGCCCCCACGCCGTCGGCGCCCGCCCGGTCGACCCCCGAGGCGTCGACGGCCCGGGCCACGCGGCCCTGTCGGCGCAGCCACAGGATGCCGAGCACGGGCAGGACGAGCGGCACGAAGCCGTACCCGCGACCGAAGAACGACCACACGGTGTCGTGCGGGAAGAGTTCGGGGTCGAGCACGGTCACGAGACCGATGATCAGGACGCCGGCGAGCTCGAAGCTGATGGTCGCCCAGGCCACGGCGTACCACCCCTGGCCACGACCGATGAGGGCCACGGTGGCGACGATGTAGACGACGGCCGACAACGCGCTCAGGGTGTAGGCCAGCGGGGCCTCGGAGAACTGGGTCGCGATCTGGAAGACCGACCGACCGGTGGCGGCGAGGGCGAGGAGGGCGTACACGGCGATGAGGACCCGGCCGAGGCCGACCGCGCGCGTTGACTTCTGAGTGACCATCTCGTCAAGGATAGGACTCCGACGCCTCCACCGCCGACCGGGTGGGTCAGAGGCCCTGGACGGTCCAGATCTGGAACATCCGGTAGACCATCACCGCGATCGCGAACGACGAGGTCGCCAGCACGAGGTTGCTCCAGCGCGTCCGGTCGACGAGGGCCCAGACCGTCGCGAGGGGCGGCAGGAGGATGGCCGAGACCAGGTAGATGTAGAACTCGACGAGGTTGCCCGTCGGTCCGTTGCCGACGAAGGGCGCGACGATCGCGACGACCAGCTGCACCAAGAGGAGCAGCAGCACGACGGCACCCGTGCCGACGGTGATGTCGTCGGGCTGACGCTTGGCGAAGCAGGCGACCACGCAGACGATGCCGGCCACCACGGCCACCACGACCTGCACCCAGGTGAACCACTCGATCATGCCTGCACCTCGTCGGTCGGGAAGTTCACGATGGGCTTGGCGGCCCCGCCCCGCACCGAGACCAGGCCGGCGAGGGCGCCCGTCGGGGTGACGGCGGCGACGGGCCCCGGGGTGTCGGCCAGCTCGACGGCCACGCGCTTGCCGTGCCCGAGGTCGACGGCCTCGGCAGCGGTCATCGACCACTCGGGGAAGAGGGTGCGGGCGACGTCGACCGGAGGGAGCAGCGCCGGGGCGACGTCGATGCCCTCGAGGACGGAGGCGCGGGTCACGTCGAACGGCCCGACCCGCGTCCGACGCAGTGCGGTCAGGTGTCCCCCGACGCCGAGGTCGGCTCCGAGGTCGCGGGCGAGGGCCCGGACGTAGGTGCCGGACGAACACGAGACCCGCACGTCGAGGTCGCGCACGGGCACACCGTCGACGACGGCGTCGCGTCGCTCGAGCACGGTGAACTCGGAGATCGTCACGTCGCGGGCCGTCAACTCGACCTCGACCCCGGCACGGGCGAGGTCGTAGGCGCGACGGCCGTCGACCTTGATCGCGCTGACCGTGGTGGGCACCTGGCTGATCGGCCCGGTCAGTCGCGCGATGCCGGCGTCGACGGCGTCGTCGGTGACGTCTCCGGCCGCGGTCGTCGAGACGACCTCGCCGTCGCTGTCGTCGCTGGTGGTGGAGACGCCGAGGCGGATGGTGGCGTCGTAGCCCTTGTCGAGGCCGACCAGGAAGGTCAGGAGGCGCGTCGACGAGTTCAGGCCCAAGACCAGCAACCCCGTGGCCAGCGGGTCGAGCGTGCCGGCGTGGCCGACCTTGCGCGTGCCCGCGGCCTTCCGCACACGGGAGACCACGTCGTGGCTGGTGATGCCCTGCGGCTTGTCGACGAGGAGGAGACCGCTGTTCACCCGACGACGTTAGCGCAGCAGGACCGCGACCAAGCCGGGGACGCGCTCAGCACGCGTCGTCGAAACGTCGACGGGGGTGCTCGCGGTCGGAGTTGTCGACGACGGCCGAGGCCCTGGCCCGGGCGTCGAGTCGCGAGTCGTCGGCCGTGACCCACACCCGGTAGTGCCACAGCCCCGCGAGGCCGGGGCGGGCGAGGTCGGTGCCGTCGACGAGCAGCACCGCGTCGGCGGGGCCCGTGACCCAGGCGGACTCGACCGCACGGTCGGCGTCGGCGTCCCAGGCCCGGTCGACCCAGCCCGTGCTGCCGCCCATCCGGAACGGCTCGACGAGCACCCGTCGGAAGAGGCTCTCGTCGAGGACCGGAGCGGAGTCACGAGATGCCCCTGCGGGCCGTTTCTCGAAGCCGGCGAGCGAGGCACGGAACGCCGCGTGGCTCTGCTCGCGGAAGGCCTCGAGGAGGTCGTCGGCGAGACCGGCCGCACCCGCGCCTCCATCGCTGTCGATCGCGACGAGCACGCGTCCGCGCCCGTAGTTGTGCACGATCTCGGTGGCGAGTTCGCGCAGCGTGTCCTTCTTGGCAGGGGCCCATCGGGTGGTCATGAGGCCACCGTACGCCCGACGGCCGGGACCTCGCCGGGCACGCCCTCGACGAGCCGTAGGCTCGTACGGTGAGCATCTCCCCCGCCGTGGCCGCCTGGTTCCGCGAGAACGGTCGCGACCTCCCGTGGCGGCGTCCCGGCTTCACGGCCTGGGGCACGCTGGTCAGCGAGATCATGCTCCAGCAGACCCCCGTGGCCCGCGTCGTGCCACGACTCGAGCAGTGGCTCGACCGCTGGCCCACACCACGCGACCTGGCGGCGTCACCGGCCTCCGAGGCCGTGCGCGCCTGGGAACGCCTCGGCTACCCGCGTCGGGCCCTGGCCCTCCACGCCGCCGCCGTCGCCATCACCGAGCGACACCACGGGGTCGTGCCGGAGGACGTCCCCTCGCTCCTGGCCCTGCCCGGGATCGGCGACTACACCGCACGGGCCGTCGCGGTCTTCGCCTACGGCCACCGGCACCCCGTCGTCGACACGAACGTCCGCCGGGTCCTGGCCCGTGCGGTCGAGGGACTCGCCGAACCGTGGGCGCCGAAGGCCTCGCGGGACCTCCCCCTGATGGAGTCGCAGCTGCCCGACGACCTCGAGGAGGCGCGGGTCACGAACGCGGGCGTCATGGAGTTGGGTGCCCTGGTCTGCACGGCGCGGTCACCGAAGTGCGACGTCTGCCCGCTGGTCGACCGATGCGCGTGGGTGCTGGCGGGTCGTCCTGCGCACACCGGGCCGCGCCTCCGGACCCAGGCCCGCTTCGAGCGATCGGACCGCCAGGTGCGCGGATTGATCCTGGCCGAGCTGCGGGCCAGCGACGTCCCCGTCACGGCGGCCGAGATCGCGACCGTCTGGCCGGACGACGTGCAACGCGCGAGAGCCCTCGCCGGGCTGCTCCGTGACGGTCTGGCCACGGGGTCGCCCGACGAGGGCTATCGCCTGCCCGACTGAGGCGGGGGCGTCCTGACGGGTGCTCTGGCTAGCGGGTCGAGCCGTCGGGCTCGGTCGATTCGCCTGCGGCGGGTGCCTCGAGCTCGTCGTCCATCGCCAGGTCGTCGTCGAGATCGTCGTCCGCGTCGAGGTCGTCGTCCGCGTCCAGGTCGCGGGGCTTGACGTACGGGTCGGCGTCGCCGGCGTACTCGGCCGACGAGGCCATGGTCTGGCTCTCGTGGTCGCGCTGGCGAGCTTCTTGCAGCAGACGATCGATCGAGGCCGCGTTCTCGGGGAGTGCGTCGAGGATGAACTCGAGGCTCGGGGTGAGCCGCGCGGTGATGTTCTTGCCCACCTCGCTGCGCAACATGCCGGTCGCCGACTTGAGGGCGGCACCCGTGTCGCGCCGTTCGTCGTCGGTGCCGTAGACCGTGTAGAAGACCGAGGCGTGCTGCAGGTCTCCCGTCACCTTGACGTCGGTGATCGTCACGAACCCGAGTCGAGGGTCCTTGATGCCGCGTTCGAGACGCCGCGCGATGATCTCGTGGATGCGGTCGGCCATCTTGCGGGCGCGTTGCGCGTCAACCATTGTTCACTCCTGTTCGTGCTGCTCGCCGCCGTGGCGAGAGGGGTGAGGCCCCGCCCCGACCGTAGTCGGAGCGGGGCCTCGTGTACTGCGACGACGCCGGGTCAGCCCCGGGGCTTCTCGACCATCTCGATGGTCTCGATCTCGTCGCCGATCTGGATGTCGTTGAACTTGCCGAGACCGATGCCGGCCTCGAAGTCCGTCCGCACCTCGGTGACGTCGTCCTTGAAGCGACGCAGCGAGTCGATCGCCAGGTTGTCGCCGACGACGACGCCCTCGCGGATCACGCGGGCACGAGCGTTGCGGGTGATCGTTCCCGAGCGCACGATGACACCGGCGATGTTGCCGACCTTCGACGAGCGGAAGATCTCGCGGATCTCGGCGACACCGGACTGCTTCTCCTCGAACTCGGGCTTGAGCATGCCCTTGAGCGAGTTCTCGATGTCCTCGAGGGCCGCGTAGATGACCGAGTAGAACCGGACGTCGACACCCTCGCGAGCAGCACGCTCACGAGCCTTCGTGTCGGGACGGACGTTGAACCCGATGATGACCGCGTTGTCGACCGTGGCGAGGTTGACGTCACTCTCGGTGACGGCACCCACACCGCGGTGGATGATGCGCAGCTGCACGCTGTCGTCCACCTCGATCTTGAGCAACGATTCTTCCAGCGCCTCGACGGCACCGGACACGTCACCCTTGATGATGATGTTGAGGGCTTCGACCTTGCCCTCTTCGAGAGCACGGGTGAAGTCCTCGAGCGAGATGCGCTTGCGGGCCTTGGCCAGCGAGGCGTTGCGTTCGACGGCTTCGCGCTTCTCGGCGATCTGACGGGCGGTGCGGTCCTCCTCGGTGACGAGGAAGGTGTCACCGGCCCGGGGAACGCTCGACAGACCCTGGACCAGCACGGGCCGGCTCGGGTAGGCCTCGTCGACCGAGTCGCCGTTCTCGTCGACCATGGCGCGGACGCGGCCGTAGGCCGTACCGGCGACGATGGCGTCACCGACGCGCAGCGTGCCCGACTGGATCAGGACCGTCGCGACGGCACCGCGACCCTTGTCGAGACGGGCCTCGATGGCGACACCACGGGCGTCCTTGTCGGGGTTGGCGCGCAGGTCGAGACCGGCGTCGGCCGTGAGCAGGACGGCCTCGAGGAGGGCGTCGATGTTCTTGTTGTCACGGGCCGACACGTCGACGAACATGACGTCTCCGCCGTACTCCTCGGCGACGAGGCCGTATTCGGTGAGCTGCTGACGCACCTTCGCCGGGTTCGCGCCCTCTTTGTCGATCTTGTTGACCGCGACGACGATCGGCACGCCGGCCGCCTGGGCGTGGTTCAACGCCTCGACGGTCTGCGGCATGATGCCGTCGTCCGCCGCGACCACGAGGATCGCGATGTCGGTCACCTGGGCACCACGGGCACGCATGGCGGTGAACGCCTCGTGACCGGGGGTGTCGATGAAGGTGATGGCGCGCTCGACGCCCTCGTGCGGAGCCCACACCTGGTAGGCGCCGATGTGCTGCGTGATGCCACCGGCCTCGCCGGCGACCACGTTGGCGTTGCGGATCGCGTCGAGCAGACGCGTCTTTCCGTGGTCGACGTGGCCCATGACCGTGACGACCGGGGGGCGGATCTGCAGGACGGACTCGTCCTCGTCCTCGAGCTCTTGCTCGAGGTCGATGTCGAAGCCCTCGAGCAGCTCTTTGTCTTCGTCCTCGGGCGAGACGACCTGGATGTTGTAGCCCAGCTCTTCGCCGAGCACCTGGAAGGTGGCCTCGTCGAGCGACTCGGTCGCCGTCGCCATCTCACCGAGGTGGAACAGGACGGTCACCAGGTTGCCGGGGCTCGCGTCGATCTTGTCGGCGAAGTCGCTGATGGACGCACCACGACGCAGACGGACGATCGTGTTGCCGTCGCCGCGGGGGACGCTGACGCCACCCAGCGACGGGGCCGACCGCATCTCGAACTCGGCCCTCTTCGTCCGCTTCGACTTGCGTGCCTTGCTCTTGCCGCCACCACGACCGAACGCACCGGCGGTTCCGCCACCGGGGCCGCGGCCTCGACCGCCACCACCGGAGGGACGGGGTCCGCTGAAGCCGGGACGGAAGCCGCCGGCCGCGCCGGGGGCACCGGCGCCGGGACGCTGGAAGCCACCGCCGGCACCGCCGGGACGACCCGCGCCGCCACCGGCGGGACGCTGACCGAAGCCGTTGGGACGGGGGCCGGCACCGACGCCGGGACGCGGAGCGCCCGGACGAGGAGCACCGGGACGGGGTGCCTGCGGGCGCGGGCCCGCGGCGCCGCCGGGACGGGGCATGCTGCTGGCCGCACCGGAGCCGCCGGGACGAGGAGCACTGGGGCGCCCCATGCCCTGGTTGCTGGCGAAGGGGTTGTTGCCGGGACGAGGGGCACCGGGGCGCGGGCCGCCGGGCTTGGGACCCGCGGCGCCGGGCTTGGCGGCGTCGTCGGCCGGAGCTGCCGCGTCGTCCTTGGCTGCGGCGGCTGCTGCGGCACGCTGTGCCTCGGCCTGGGCCTGGCGCTCGGCGACCGTCAGCGGGGCGACGGGTGCGGGTGCCGCGTCGACGTCGGGCTCGGCAGCCGCCACGGGGGCGGGCGTCGGCTCGGCGACGGGAGGCTTGGGGGCTGCCGGACGGGGACCGCCGGGCTTGGGGGCCGAGCTCGCGGGCTGCGCGGCGGCACCGGCCGAGGGGGCCTTGGCGGCGGGGGTCGCGGGCTTCGCAGCACCGGCGAAGGCCTGGCGCAGCTTGCGGGCGACGGGAGGCTCGACGCTGGAGGACGGTCCCTTGACGAACTCGCCCATCTCTTTGAGCTTCTCTAGTGCGGTCTTGCTGTCGATCCCCAGCTCGCTGGCGATCTCGTGTACGCGTGGTTTAGCCACAGTTCTCCTGTCTCGGGCCCTTCCCGAGACGGGAAGAGCCTTAGTTCTGGACGGGTCTCATTTCGAGCCGCTCATTAGTGGTTGCTCATTAGTTGTCCATGTGCCGTTCAGCCTGTTCTGTCGTGGCGATGGGTCGTGAAGTGGTGATCCGCGTGAGGTGGGCGCGGAGCTCGTCGACGTCGGGTTCGGAGTCGAGGCGGAGTGCACGGCGGAAGGCCTTGCGCTTCACTGCCGACTCGAACGCGTCGATCGACGGCGTCAACCACGCACCCCGCCCGGGAAGGGTCGCGGTCGGATCGACCACGAGACGTCCGTTTCGGGCGACGACCCGCACGAGTGCGGATCGTGGAGCGCGCGCTCGAGTACCGATGCACGTTCTGACGGGTTCCACCTTACCCCCTCGGGTCGTCGGACGGGAGACGCCGAGGGCGAACGGCGTGGTGCGCCGGTCGCCCTCGACCACCCGGGTTCTCGTCGGGGCGATCAGTCGTCTTCGAGGATGCTGTCGGGCTGGATGGGTCATTCCCGTGACCGGGCCGCCGACGCTGGCGCGTCGTCGACCCGGCGCGCGGATCGACATCCACTCAGTCGTCTTCGAGGATGCTGTCGGGCTGGATGTCGATCCGCGCGCCCGTGAGCTTCGCGGCGAGGCGGGCGTTCTGGCCCTCCTTGCCGATGGCGAGCGACAGCTGGTAGTCGGGGACGAGGGCCCGGACGGCCTTGGTGGAGGCGTCGATCACGAAGGCCGACGACACCTTGGCCGGCGACAGGGCGCTGGCGACGAAGGTGGGGAGGTCGCTCGAGTAGTCGACGATGTCGATCTTCTCGTCGTTGAGCTCGGTGGTGACGGCGCGGACGCGCTGCCCCATCTCGCCGATGCAGGCACCCTTGGCGTTGACGCCGGGCTCGGTCGCACGAACGGCCATCTTGGTGCGGTGGCCGGCCTCGCGGGCCAGGGAGACGATCTCGACGACGCCGCTGGCGATCTCGGGCACCTCGAGGGCGAAGAGCTTGCGCACGAGCGACGGGTGGGTGCGCGAGACCGTGATCTGCGGCCCCTTGGTGCCCTTGCTGACGCCCGTGACGTACACGCGGATGCGCGAGCCGTGCGCGTACTTCTCACCCGGCACCTGCTCCTCGGGCGGGAGGATCGCCTCGACGGTGCCGAGGTCGACGTGGATCATGCGGGGGTTGGGCCCCTGCTGGATCACGCCCGCGACGATGTCGCCCTCACGGCCCTTGAACTGGCCGAGCACCTTGTCGTCGCCGATGTCGCGCAGGCGCTGGTTGATGACCTGCTTGGCCGCGAAGGCCGCGATGCGGCCGAAGTCGCTGGGGCTGTCGACGGACTCGCCCACGACCTCGCCCTCGTCGTCGCGTTCGATGGCGAAGACCGAGACGTGCCCGGTCTTGCGGTCGAGTTCGACGCGAGCGACCGGGATGCGGCTCTCGGGCTGGTTCGTGTGCTTGAGGTAGGCCGTGAGGATGGCCTGCTCGATGATGCGCACGAGTTCGTCGAAGGGGATTTCACGCTCGCGCTCCATGAGACGCAGCACGCTCAGGTCGATGTCCACTGAGGGCCTCCACTATTCAGATCTGCAGGCTGCACGCACGATGGCGCGCGCAGCATCCCCCTACGGTACCCGAGAGCGGGGTGGACGGCGGACCGTCCGCGAGCCCGGCACCGCGCCTCCTCGGGGTCGTCACGACCGGGACGAGGAGGCGCGGTGCCGACGCTCAGGACGCTCGCGGGGCCGTCAGGGTCGCGACGGCCTCGGCCACGGGGACCGGCGTGCGCTCGCCCGTGCGGCGGTCCCAGAGCTCGACGACGCCCTCGCCGGCCGAACGGCCGACGACGACGATCTGCGGCACGCCGAGGAGTTCGGCGTCGCCGAACTTGACGCCGGGCGAGACCTTGGGTCGGTCGTCGTAGAGGACGTCGAGACGGTGGGCCTCGAGGTCGGCGGTGAGTTTCTCGGCGACCTCGTAGACCACGGGGTCCTTGCCCGTGGCCACGACGTGGATGTCGAAGGGGGCGACGTTGGCCGGCCAGATCAGACCCTTGGCGTCGTTGTTCGCCTCGGCGATCACCGCGAGGATGCGCGTGACGCCGATGCCGTACGAGCCCATCGTGACCGTGACCTGCTTGCCGTTCTCGTCGAGCACCTTGAGGCCGAGCGCCTCGGCGTACTTGCGGCCGAGCTGGAAGACGTGACCGATCTCCATGCCGCGGGCGGTCTCGATGGGGCCGGAACCGTCGGGCGCGGGGTCGCCCTCGCGGACCTGCGCGGCCTCGATGGTGCCGTCCGCGGTGAAGTCGCGGCCCATGACGAGGTCGGCGACGTGCACGCCCTTCTCGTTCGCCCCGGTGACCCAGGCCGAGCCCTCGACCACGCGCGGGTCGACGAAGTAGCGGATGCCCGAGTCGGACTCGCCGCCGAGCACCTGGGGGCCGAGGTAGCCGCGGACCAGCACGGGGTTCTTCGCGAAGTCGGCGTCGCCGGCGGCCTCGACCTCGGCCGGGGCGAAGGCGACCTCGAGCCGCTTCATGTCGACCTCACGGTCACCCGGCAGGCCGACCACGACGAGCTCACGGCGTCCGTCGAGGTGGCTGAGTGCGACGACGACGTTCTTGAGCGTGTCGGCGGCCGTCCAGGGCCCGGAGTCGCGGGACTCGTCGGCGTTGAGCTGGGCGACCAGCGAGTCGATGGTCGGCGTGTCGGCCGGGGCCAGGCGTCGGGAGGGGGCCAGGCCCTCGAGCGGGACCGTGTCGGGGACGATCGTCGTGAAGGCCTCGACGTTGGCGGTGTAGCCGCCCGCCGAGCGGACGAAGGTGTCCTCGCCGATGGTGGTGGGGTGCAGGAACTCCTCGCTGCGCGAACCACCCATGGCCCCGGCATCCGCCTTGACGATGACGTACTCGAGGCCGAGCCGCGTGAAGATGCGCTCGTAGGCGTCGCGCTGCTTCTGGTAGCTGTCGTCCAGGCCGGCGTCGGACGCGTCGAACGAGTAGGCGTCCTTCATGGTGAACTCGCGGCCGCGCAGCAGGCCGGCCCGGGGTCGAGCCTCGTCGCGGTACTTGTCCTGGATCTGGAACAGGGTCAGCGGGAGGTCCTTGTAGGACGAGTAGAGGTCCTTCACCAAGAGGGTGAAAGCTTCCTCGTGCGTGGGGGCCAGGAGGTAGTCGGCGTCCTTCCTGTCCTTGAGGCGGAACATGCCGTCGCCGTACTCGGTCCACCGCCCGGTGGCCTCGTAGGGCTCGCGAGGCAGCAAGGCGGGGAAGTGCACCTCTTGGGCGCCGGCGGCCTGCATCTCGTCACGGATGACCGCCTCGATCTTCGCCTTGACGCGCAGGCCGAGCGGCAGCCAGGCGAAGACCCCCGGTGCCTGACGGCGGATGTACCCGGCACGGACGAGCAGCCGGTGGCTGGTCACCTCGGCGTCGGAGGGGTCTTCTCGGAGGGTGCGGACGAAGAGCTGGGAGAGACGTGTGGACACCCGTCCAGCTTAGGGGCGTGCCCGGGTCACCACGGCTTGCCGTCGTAGTCACCCGGGTTCTGCTCGTAGTAGCGGTCGCGGTCGGTGTCCTGCTGTTGCTGCTGCTGGCTCTGTTCGCCCTGCTGCTGCAGCTGGTCGAGCGGGTCGTCGGACTCGGCCTGCCCCTCGCCCTCGCCGGGCTCGTCTCCCCCGGCGCCGGGATCGCTGCCGTCGTCCCCTCCGGGCTGCTGCTCGTCGCCCTCGCCCCCCTGGGCCTGCTGCCCCTTCTCGTCGAGGCGCTGCTGGGCGTCGTCGAGCGGCTGGGAGGTGTCGGGCTGCCGGGGGTCCTCCGGCGGCTGGAAGCACCCCTCGGGAGCCTCGTCGACGGTCTTCGCCCCGAGTTCGTACAGCGCCTCGGCGTCGGCGTAGCGCAGTTCGAGCAGGGCGGCATCGCCCTGGGCCTCGATCGTGAGCACCAGGTTGACCCGGATGACGCACGAGATCGTGGCGTCGTCGGGGGCGAGGTCGAGTGCCGTGACGAACTCCTGACGCGCGACGTCGAGCACGCCGATCTGGGCGTAGGCGGTCCCCCGGTCGAAGTGGTGCACCCAGGGCTCGACCACGTTGGCGACGCCGAGGGGTTCGGACCAGGAGGCGCTGCGCTCGAACTCCCTGTCGCCGTACGACCACTGCGTCAGGGCGGCGAAGGCGGGCAGGCTGAGCAGCTTCAGGGCCACGAGCAGCACCACGAGCACGACCGGGGCCGACCAGAGCAGCAGCCGACGCCGGAGGCGTCTCCGGTACTGCTCGACGTCGGGCCCGGCCTCGGCCTCGTGGGCGCGGCGGATCTCGTCGACGGGCGGGGGGACGAGGGTGTCGGTCACGGGCGGACTCGCCTCTCGGGTCGTGAGGCGTCGGGTCCCGACGGCGCACCGCGCCCTCGACCGCGTCCGGCGCGGACGGGCCGTGGTGGACGGACCTCGCCCAGTGCCCTCGCCACGAGTGCGACGTCGAGGAGCAGCAGGACGAACAGAGGGATCGCGGCGATCCAGTAGAGGTCGATCAGGCTGTCGGCCCGTCCCTCGTCGGAGGCGACGGCACCGTCGCGAGCGTCCGCGACCGCAGCGTCGACGGATGTGTCGGCCGTGCGGTGCACGTACGGCACGCCGAGCTGATCGGCGATGCGCCGCAGGGCGTCCTCGTCGATCGTCGAGACGGCATCGGGATCGCCGGGCTGTGTGCGGTCCTGGATGTACTCCTTCGTCGAGTACTCGTCGCCGTAGCCGTCGAAGATGCGCATCTTGCCTCCCCGCTCGGTGCCGTAGCCGAAGACGGCACCGCCGTCGACGTCGCCGGCGGATGCCGCGAAGCTCTCGGGCTCGGTGCCGCTGGTCTGCTCGCCGTCGCCGAGGTAGTAGACGACGTTGGCCCGTTCGGGCGCACTCTGCCGGGCCTCGGACAGCCGCTCGGCCAGCAGGTCGTTCGCCTCGCTGACGGAACTGCCGCTCGAGTAGTAGGTGACCTCTTGGTTCATGGCGTCGGCGGCGGCGACCACGGCGGAGGCGTCGTCGGTCAGCGGCGTCCGCAGGACGGCGGTGCTGTCGAAGGACAGCAGCGAGAACCGGGCTCCCGCCAGCTGCGAGGTGACCTCGGCGATGTCGGCCCGCACCCCGTCGAGTCGACGCCGACCGTCGCCCCAGTCCTCCGCCGCGATGCTCGACGTCGTGTCGACCACGAAGAAGACGTTGAGCTGGGCGACCGACGCCTGCGCCGACCCGCCCGGGAGGCTCGGCCGCACGGCGACGACGAGCAGCAACGCGACGATCACCAGCCGCCGCCCCCAGGTGAGCAGGGCCCGCCGACGACGCCGCTCGGCCACCACGCGCCAGCCCGTGAAGCCGAGCAGGGCGACGGCGGATACGGCGAGGAGCGACCAGGGCAGGACGGGCTGGAAGACCAGCGCCCGGGCGATCACAGGCGCACCCGCCAGAGCATCACGAGCCCGCCCATCGCGACGAGCAGGGCCGCGATCGCGAGGGCCTGCGGGTGGTCGGTCACCACGAGCCGTCGGGCACCGGTGAACAGCCCCGCCTCGCGGGCGTCGATCTCGTCGACGATCTGCGGCACCGTCGTCGAGTCGTCGAGGGCGTAGTAGCCACCGTCGGTCGACTCGGCCGCGGTGCGCAGTTCGGCGGCGACCTGGTCGGCCACGGCGTCCGTGGCGTGGTCGGCGGGGTTCACCGCGTACACGCGGACGTCGCGCTCGGTCGCCAGGTCGGCAGCCTCGGTGAGCGTGAGCAGGGCCTTGCCGTTGACGTAGTTGTCGGTGGCGAGCACGACCGACTTGGGCCGCGTGCTGTCGTCGTCGCCGAACCCGAGGACGCACGACGCCAGACCGTCGCCGATCAGCGACGCACCGTCACCGAGGTCGGTGCCCGTCCAGTAGCGGGTCCCGTTCTCGCCCATGGTGTCGAACGAGTCGCGGTACTGCTCGAGTTGCGTGCGCACGAAGTCGTAGTCGTCGGTGAGCGGGAACGCCTGCACGGCCGAGCTGTCGAAGAGGTACAGCCCGACGCGTTCGCCGTCGAGCCCCTGCGAGAGGGTCGAGAAGGTGTCGACGATCTGCGAGTCGACCTCGGTCATCGAACCCGACACGTCGAGGCAGAGCATGATGTCGCGCTTGTACGACTGGGGCTCGACGACGTCGGTGCTCGAGACGCGGGCCGCGAGCAGGACGCTGATGCCGGTCAGCGCCACCATGGCGACGAGGACGACCGCGAGCGCGGCACGGTAGCGCCGGACGACGCGCTGGTACGCGGGCAGCGCGGTCAGCCGCTCGCCGTGCGCGACCGGGACGCCGAGGCGACGGAGGCGCGCTCTGTCGCGGCGCCTCCACCGCACGTAGAGCCATGCCGCGACCGCCACGACCGCCAGTGCGACCAACGGGACCCACCAGAAGATCAGCCCCATGACGACACCAGGTCCCTCGCGGTGGCGACGGCACGGGCCGGGTCGCCGGGCGCTTCGAGCCGGAAGGCCGGCGGGTAGTACTGCTCGACCGCACCGACGAGCCGGGGCAGGTTCGACTCGCGGAGGTCGGCGAGGGTCATCACGTGGGTGTCGACCCCGTTCGTCTCGTGCGCGAAGAACCGCAGGAGCAGGCTGAGCCGGGAGTGCACGCCACGGTCGTTCAGCCGCCCCGAGGAGGCGGCCGTCTCGACCTCGTCGATCAGGGCGAGGTACTTCGCCTTGGTGTCGGCGAGGGCGACCGGTCGGGAGGCCGCGCGGGCCGCCCGCTGGGCCGGAGGGAGGCGGCGGGCCGAGAAACGGATCACGAAGACGTACCAGGCGGCCACGAGTGCCAGCCCGACCAGGCCGAGCACCAGCCAGAGCACCCAGAGCGGGTACTGGTAGGGCCCGAAGAAGTCGTCAGCGCCCGACACGACGGTGCTTCTCGATCAGGGTGAACAGCCCGGGAACGACCTCGGCCTGGCTGCCGAGCCGTTGGCTGCTGATGCCGAGGGCCAGGAGCTCGCGCTCGGTGTCGCCGACGCGCCGCAGGGAGGAGTCGTCGAACTCTCGACGGAGCTGCGCGTTCTCGCGCAGGTACGCCGGCAGTCCGGCCATCTCGCGGACGTCGAAGACCTCGCCCGCCCGACCCGCGCGCGTCATCAGGTCGGCGTCGCCGATCGTCAGCCAGACGACCTCGTGCTGCGCGCGCAGACGCCGGAGCAACCGGGTGATGCGATCGTCGATCGCGACGTCGTCGGTGATCACGAGCAGCATGGAGCGCCGCCGGATGCCCCGCGCGACCCACTCGAGCACGGCCGCGAGGTCGCTCGTCGGGGCGTCGAGGTCGACGCGTCGGTCGACCTGCCGCAGGAGGGTCTCGAGGTGGGCTTCGGTCGCGCCCGCCGGGTGCGCGCGGGTACCCGACGAATCGCCCGCCACCAGTGACACGACGTCACCGTGCTTGGCGGCGATGTAGGCGAGGGCGCCGGCCGCCATCAGGGCGATGTCTTTCTTCGATTCGCCGCTCGTGGCCGTCGCGGCCATGTTGCGACCGGTGTCCATCACGAGGACGAGGTTCTGCCGGCGGCTCGCGATGTACCGCTTGACCAGGGGCTCGCCGTGACGGGCCGTGGCCTTCCAGTCGATGTCTTTCACCTCGTCGCCCGGGACGTAGGCCCGGAGGTCGTCGAAGTCGTGGCTGCGCCCGTGGTGCACCGAGGCGTAGCCGCCCTCGAGCAGGTCGATCGTGCGTCGGTGGGCGAACAGCCCCATCTTCGTCCTGACGCGCAGCAACAGGCTGGCCACCGGCGTCAGGGGGTCTGGACGGCGCCGAACACGGCGTCGATGATCGTCTCGGGCGCGACCTCGTCGGCCGTGGCCTCGTAGTTGAGGATCATGCGGTGTCGCAGCACGGAGTGGCGCAGGTGCTTGACGTCTTCGGGGATGACGTAGTCGCGCCCGTGCAGCAGGGCGAGGGCACGGGCCGCCTGCATGAAGGCGATGCTGGCCCGGGGGCTGGCCCCGAACTCGACGTAGTCGGCAAGGGTCGCCGGGATGTACTGCTGCGGGTGCCGCGTGACGTAGATGAGCTGCACGATGTAGTTGACGATCGACGCGTCGACGTAGACGCGCTTGGCCAGGTCTTGCAGGTAGACGACGTCGGCCAGGCCGACGCCCGTGGACGGTGCGGCGGCCTCGTCGTAGACGCCGCTCTCGATGCGCCGGATGATCTCGGCCTCCTCGGCGGGGGTCGGGTAGTCGAGGATCTCTTTCAACAGGAAGCGGTCGAGCTGCGCCTCGGGCAGTTGGTAGGTGCCCTCTTGCTCGATCGGGTTCTGGGTGGCCAGGACGAGGAAGGGCGACGGCAGTCGGTAGACCGTGCCCCCGATGGTCGTCTGTCGCTCTTGCATCGCCTCGAGCATGGCGCTCTGGGTCTTGGCGCTCGACCGGTTGATCTCGTCGAGCAGGACGAAGTTCGAGTGGACCGGCCCGAGCTGGGTGACGAAGGTCGATTTCTGGGCGTCGTAGATCTGGGTGCCCGTGATGTCGCTCGGCAGGAGGTCGGGCGTGCACTGGATGCGCCGGAAGCTCGCGTCGATCGACTGAGCGATGGTCTGTGCCGCGGTCGTCTTGGCCAACCCCGGGACGCTCTCGAGCAGGACGTGCCCGCCGGTGATCAGGGCGACGAGCAGGGTGTCGCGGAGTGCGGTCTGACCCACGACCTTGCGGCCGAACGCCTGCGACACCGCCCCGACGATCTGCCGAGCCCGCTCGAGCTCGGCGGGCGTCACGGGGGCCGGAGCCGGCGGCGGGGTCGGGCTGGCGGTGGCGGTGTCGGTCACGCGCCCCACTGTAAACCAGTCCCCCGACAGCTCCCGTGCCCCCGGGCACCGCGCCTCATCGCCGGAGCGCGCGCCTCGCCAGCCAGTTGCCCAGGAACTGGACGAGCTGCACCAGCACGATGATCAGCAGCACCGCGGCCCAGGTCACGACCGGGTCGAACTGCCGGTAGCCGTAGAGCAGGGCGAAGTTGCCGAGCCCGCCGCCGCCGATGTAGCCGGCCACCGCCGACATGTCGACCAGCGCGACGAAGATGAACGTGTAGCCGAGGACGAGCGGTCCGAGCGCCTCCGGCAGCAGCACCGTCCCGATGATGCGGGCCGGGCCGGCCCCCGCCGCCCGTGCGGCCTCGATGACGCCCGGCTGCACGGTGAGCAGGTTCTGTTCCACGATGCGCGAGATGGCGAACGACGCGGCGAGCGACAGGGTGAAGATGATGGCCGGGTTGCCGCTGCCCGACCCGATGACGAACCTCGCCAACGGCTGGGCCGCGGCCAGGAAGATGATGAACGGGATCGGTCGGAACACGTTGACGACCACGTTCAGCACGCCGTAGACGACGCGGTTCGCGAAGAGGGCTCCGCCCCGCGTCAGGTAGAGCGCCAAGCCGAGCAGGAGTCCGCCGATGCCGCCGAAGAGGAGGGTCAGGGCGACGATGTAGACGGTCTCGACGGCCGCCTGCCACAGCATCGGCTGCAGTTCGATCAGGGAGTCCATCAGCGTCCTTCCGTGGGTCGGACCGACGTCGTCGGCGAGGTGGGCAGTTCGGTCGCGTCGTCGCCCAGCTCGGCGACGGCCGCTCGGACGGCCGCGTCGTCGCCGGTCACGGCGAGGGTCAGGGTGCCGAACGTGCGTCCCTGGATGTCGTTCACGCCGCCGAAGACGATCTCGAACGACAGGCCGTGACGCGCGAGCAGCGCGAAGACGTCGCGCTGGTCGACGCCACCCTCGGCGATGCGCACCGACACCAGGACGCCGGGGTGGCGGGCCCGCAGCGCATCGAGTTCGTCACCGTGCGGCGTGCCCGCGATGACCGTCGAGACGAACCGTTTGGTCGACGCCTGCTTCGGGTCGGAGAACACCTCGAAGGTGGGGCCTGTCTCGACGACGCGGCCGGAGTCCATCACGGCCACCCGGTCGGCGATCGACTTGATGACGTCCATCTCGTGGGTGATCACGACGATGGTGATGCCGAGCTCGGCGTTGACGCGTTTGAGCAGGGCGAGCACCTCGCTGGTCGTCTCGGGGTCGAGGGCGCTCGTCGCCTCGTCGGCGAGCAGGATGCGGGGATTCGTCGCGAGCGCGCGGGCGATGCCGACGCGCTGCTTCTGACCACCCGAGAGCTGGTCCGGCCGCGCGTGGGCCTTGTCGCCGAGGCCGACGAAGTGCAGCAGGTCGCTGATCCGCCGCTGGTGCTCGTCCCTGGGTACCCCCGCCGCCTTGAGCGGGAACTCGACGTTGCCCCAGACCGTCTTCGACGAGAACAGGTTGAACTGCTGGAAGATCATGCCGATGCCGGCCCGGACCGAGCGCAGTTCGCGCTCACGGAGGCCGGTGATCTCGCGGCCGTCGACGCGGATGCTCCCGCTCGTCGTGGGCTCGAGGGCGTTGACGAGGCGGACGAGGGTGCTCTTCCCCGCGCCCGAGTAGCCGATGATGCCGAAGATCTCGCCCTCGGCGATCTCGAGGCTGACGCCGTCGACCGCGGTCAGCGGTGCGGCGCCCTTCTCACGGGGCGGGTACGTCTTGACGACGTCGGTCAGGGTGATGGCGGGCACGCGTTCTCCTCGGCACGGGCGGAGGCCCGGACCGCGAGCGGATGCTGCGCGCGGTCCGGGCCGGGGTGGCGACCTGGTGGGTCAGCCGTTCTGTTCGACGAGCTTCTCGGTCTCGGTCAGCGACTTCTCGAGGTCGCTCGCGGGGATCTTCGTGATGATCGCCGTGCCACCCGAGTTGTCGACGACGCCGTCGGTGACGGCCTTGGTGTCCTGGTAGATCTGGACGAGCTTCTGGTAGGTGGCGTCGTCCTTGTCTTCCGCCCGGGCGGCGAAGACGTTGGCGTAGGGCACCGACGAGGGGTCGTTGGGGTCGTCCTGGGCGATGACGTCGTCGGTCGACAGACCGGCCTTCGTCGCGAAGTCGTTGTTGATGATCGCACCGGCGTAGTCGGGCAGTGACGTGGCGGCGAGGTCGGCGCTCACCGTCGCGACCTTCACCTTCGACTTCGACTCGTCGACGTCGTTGACGCCCGAGAAGATCGTCCCGCCGTCCTTCAGCGAGACCAGCCCGTTCGACTGCAGGACGAGCAGGGCGCGGGCCAGGTTGCTCGAGTCGTCGGGGATCGCGATGGTGTCACCCTCCTGGAAGTCGCTCAGCTCGGTGTACTTCGACGAGTACAGGGGCAGGGGGTAGATCGCCGTCGAACCGATCGGCACGATGTCGTTGCCGGATGCCACGTCGTACTGCGCGAGGTAGACGATGTGCTGGAACTGGTTCAGGTCGATCTCGCCGTCGGCGAGGGCGGGGTTGGGCTGCTCGTAGTCCGAGTAGTCCACGAGGTCGACCGTGATGCCCTCGTCGGCCGCGGCCTGCACGAAGTCGGCCCAGTACGGGTCGCTCGCGCCCACGACGCCGATGCGGACGGTCTCGTCGTCGCCACCGCCACGGGTGACTCCGATCGCGATGCCGACGGCGGCGAGCACGACGACGACCGCGACGATGACGGCGATCAGACGACCGGGGCCCTTCTTGGGGGCGTCGATCAGGGGGGCGCTGCTGGTCATGGGTTCCTCTCGGGGCGCTGCGGGAGCACCGCTCGGGGGTGGGCCGGGGCCGTCACGGTGCGTCGTCCATGCTGGCGGACGCCCCGGGGCGCGTCACATCGGGGCGTCACACGACGACACACGGCCCCGTCGGCCCGGCCGCGGACGCGACCACACGAAGGAGGCGCGGTGCGAGAGATCTCGCACCGCGCCTCCTGACGGGGGTCGCGTCGCCCCCGGGGTGGACCCGATCAGACGGTGACGACCTCGGGCGAGCCCAGCTCGCCGGGGGGCATCTCGGCGGCGAGACGGTTCGCCTCGTCGATGAGGGTCTGGACGATCTCGGACTCGGGAACGGTCTTGATGACCTCGCCCTTGACGAAGATCTGACCCTTGCCGTTGCCCGAGGCGACGCCGAGGTCGGCCTCTCGGGCCTCGCCAGGACCGTTGACGACACAACCCATGACGGCGACGCGCAGCGGGACGGTCATGCCCTCGAGCCCGTCGGTGACGTCGTTGGCCAGCTTGTAGACGTCGACCTGGGCGCGACCGCAGCTCGGGCAGCTGACGATCTCGAGCTTGCGCTCGCGCAGGTTGAGCGACTGCAGGATCTGCAGGCCGACCTTAACCTCTTGGGCGGGCGGGGCACTGAGGCTGACGCGGATGGTGTCGCCGATGCCCTCGCTCAGCAGGATGCCGAAGGCCGTGGCCGACTTGATCGTGCCCTGGAACTCGGGCCCGGCCTCGGTCACGCCGAGGTGCAGGGGCCAGTCGCCGCGTTCGGCGAGCTGGCGGTACGCCTTGACCATGACGATCGGGTCGTTGTGCTTGACCGAGATCTTGAAGTCGTGGAAGTCGTGCTCCTCGAAGAGCGAGGCCTCCCACACGGCGGACTCGACGAGCGCCTCGGGGGTGGCCTTGCCGTACTTCTGCAGGATGCTGGGCTCGAGCGAGCCGGCGTTGACGCCGATGCGGATCGAGACGCCGGCGGCCTTCGCCGCGGCGGCGATCTTGCCGACCTGGTCGTCGAACTTGCGGATGTTGCCGGGGTTGACCCGGACCGCCGCGCACCCGGCGTCGATCGCCTGGTAGACGTAGTTGGGCTGGAAGTGGATGTCGGCGATGACCGGGATCTGGCTCTTCTTCGCGATGATCGGAAGGGCCTCGGCGTCGTCACGGCTCGGCACGGCGACGCGCACGATGTCGCAGCCGCTGGCCGTGAGCTCGGCGATCTGCTGCAGGGTGGCGTTGATGTTGGGGGTCGGAGTCGTGGTCATCGACTGCACGCTGACGGGGGCGTCGCCACCCACGAGCACCTTGCCGACCTTGATCTGCCGCGTCTTGCGGCGCGGGGCGAGGACTTCGGGGACCTTCGGCATTCCGAGATTGACTGCTGGCACGGAGTCATCGTAAACCTCGGCGCTGGACGCCGAGTGACGGACGCGTGACCGGTGCGTCACGGGTCGCTCGCGACCGGACGTCAGCCGAAGATGTCGATCGGGTTCACGATGTCGGCGTAGGTGAGCAGGACGGTCATGCCGCCGAGCAGGATCACGATGGCGAAGGTCACGGGGATGGCCTTGGCCGTGTCGACCGGGCCCGGGTCGGGCCGGCGGAGGAGCTTGGCGAAGCCGCGGCGGATCGCCTCGATCAGGGCCCCGGCCACGTGACCGCCGTCGAGCGGCATCAGCGGCACCAGGTTGAACACGAAGAGGGCGACGTTGAGGCTCGCGAGCAGCCCGACGAGGGTGCTGATTCGGTCGACCACCGGGATCGTGTCGAGGCTGGCGATCTCGCCCGCCATGCGACCGACGCCGACGACGCTGACCGGTCCGTTCGGGTCGCGCTCGGCCCCGCCGAAGGCGGCCTGGGCCACCCCGACCAGTCGCTGCGGCAGGGTGACGATGACACCGACGACGTGCGAGATGTTGTCGCCGACCGCCGGCAGCACGGCCGTCACGGGCTCGCGCACCTTCTCGTAGGCGAACCCGATGCCGACGAAACCGACCTCCTGCGTCTGGGAGCTGCCGTCGGGGTTCGTCGCCACGGCCCCGCTCGACGTCGTCACGTAGCGCTCGGACAGGGCCGGAGTCACCTGGAGCGTGCGCTCCGTGCCGTCGCGGTCGACCACGACGTCGAGGGTGTCGCCGGGAGAACGCTGCAGGATGCCCGTGATCTGGTCGCCGTCGGTCACGGTCGTCCCGTCGATCGACACGATGCGGTCGCCGTTCAGCATGCCCGCGGCGTAGGCCGGGGCCTCGGGCGCGTCCGAGGGGCAGCTCGTCTCGGTGGAGCCGGCGGGCAGGACGCAGGTGCTGACGCTGCCGACCGTCGTGCTCGCCTGCTGGACGCCGAAGCCGCAGAGCAGCACCGCGAACAGGGCGATCGCGATGAGCAGGTTCATGAACGGGCCGCCGAGCATGATGATGACGCGCTTGTACACGGGCAGACGGTAGAAGGTGCGCGACTCGTCGCCCTCGTCGACGGTCTCGGCGCTGGCCGTACGGGCGTCCTGCACGAGGGTGTTGAAGAAGCCGGTGCTCGACTGGCGCGCGCCTCCCCCGGTCCTTCCCGGGGGGAACATGCCCGACATCGAGATGTAGCCGCCGAGCGGCAGGGCCTTGACGCCGTACTCGGTCTCGCCCTTCTTGCGCGAGAAGACGGTCGGCCCGAAGCCGATCATGTACTGGCCGACCTTCACGCCGAACTTCTTCGCCGGCACGAGGTGGCCCACCTCGTGCAGGGCGATCGACACGGCCAGCCCGACGACCATGACCAGGACGCCGAGCACGAAGAGGAGGATCGTCTGCACCGGGCAAGGGTAGCCGCCCGTGCCCGGACGTCCACCGCGCCGGGGCCATGACGACGCTGGGAGCCCCGAACTGGGGCGGCGGGCTCAGCGGGCCAGCAGCGCGTCCGCCTCGGCACGGGCCCAGCGTTCGGCCTCGAGCACGCCCTCGAGGCTGCTCTCGCCCGCGGTGTGCCGGTCGACGACGGCCTCGACCACGTCGAGGATGTCGAGGTACCCGACGCGTCCCGCGTGGAACGCCAGGACGGCCTGCTCGTTGGCCGCGTTGAAGACGGCCGGGTACGTCCCCCCCGCGCGCCCGACCTGCTTGGCGAGTCGCACGGCCGGGAAGGCCTGTTCGTCGAGGGGCTCGAACGTCCAGGTGGAGGCGCGGGTCCAGTCGAGCGGGACCCCCACGCCCGCGACGCGGTCCGGCCAGGCGAGCCCGAGCGAGATCGGGAGGCGCATGTCGGGAGGCGAGGCCTGGGCGATGGTCGAGCCGTCGACGAACTCGACCATCGAGTGGACGATCGACTGCGGGTGCACCGTGACGTCGATGTGGTCGTAGTCGACGTCGAAGAGCAGGTGCGCCTCGATCACCTCGAGCCCCTTGTTGACGAGGGTCGACGAGTTCGTCGTCACCACCAGGCCCATGTCCCAGGTGGGGTGCGCGAGCGCCTCGCGCGGGGTGACGTCGGCCAGCGATTCCCGTGTGCGACCGCGGAACGGCCCACCCGACGCCGTCAGGACGAGCCGACGCACCTCGCGGTCGGAGCCCGACCGCAGCGCCTGCGCGATCGCCGAGTGCTCGGAGTCGACCGGCACGATCTGGCCGGGGGCGGCGCGCTTCGTCACGAGGTCGCCTCCGACGATCAGGCTCTCCTTGTTGGCCAGGGCGAGCGACGCCCCCGAGTCGAGGGCGGCGAGGGTCGGCGCGAGGCCGACCGAGCCCGTGATGCCGTTCAGGACGACGTCGGCCCGGACGTCGCGGACGAGTTGCACCGACTCGTCGGTGCCGAGCGCCGTGTGCTCGACCCCGAACTCGGCGGCCTGCGCGGCCACGCCCTCACGGTCGGAACCGGCGGAGAGGCCGACGACCTCGAAGAGGTCGGGATGGGCCCGGACGACGTCGAGGGCCTGGACCCCGATCGAACCGGTGGAGCCGAGGATCGTGATGCGACGCATGGGATCAGCCTAGGGCGAGCGTCGTCGGGGCCGCCCACCGCCGCGAGGCGAGCCGTGGTCGGGCGGACCGGGGGCTAGGCGACGGAGAGGATGTCGATGACGAAGACGAGCGTGTCGGTGCCCCCGATGCCGGCCGACGGTTGACCGGCCTCGCCGTAGCCCTCGGCGGGCGGGATGATCACCACGACCTGCGAGCCGACCGTCTGACCGATCATGGCCTTGGCGAACCCGGGCACGACCTGGTCGGTCGAGAACGGTGTCGGCGTGCCCTTGCCCCAACTCTGGTCGAAGACCTCGCCGGTGGTCCAGTTCACGCCCTGGTACTGGACGGTGACGTTCGCGGGGTCGGGGACGACGGGGCCGTCGCCCTTCTTCAGGACCTCGATCTGCAGGTCGGACGGCGGTTCGGTGCCGGGCGGGATCGTCACGGTGGGCCGACCGTCGTCGGCGAGCTCGACCGTCGGGAAACCGTCCTTCGGGGGCTGGGCCTCACCCGTCGCCTTGGTCGGCACGATCGAGACGACGTCCGCGACGATGACCACGGGCGTGGGTGCGGCCGCCTGCTCCCCCGCGGTCGCGGTCGTCATGTCGGCCGCCGAGGCGACGGTCACCGTGCGACTGCCCGAGGGCACGCAGGCGATGGCGTCGACGATGCCCGGCACGTAGTAGTCGGTGCTCACCGTGAGCTGCGTGGGCTGCTGACCCTCGTCGAAACCGGCCGAGGTGACCTCGGCCCCGGTGGTCGCGTCGTAGACCGCGATGCGGACGTTGGCCACCGCGCCCTGCCCGGCGACCTCGCCGCTGCCCTCGACCAGGGTGGTGCGCTGGGTCGACGAGACCTCGAGCGGGGTGTCGAAGACGACCTCGGGCTTGCTCTCGACCTCGCCCGTGACGTCGACGCCGTCGGACAGCGCCCCCGACGTCGGCGCCTTGCAGTCGCCCGCCGCGCCGCTCGCCGTCGTCGACGGTGAGGTGGAACCCCCCGTGCATCCGCTCAGCACGAGGACGACGAGCGGAACGGCCGCCACGGCGGCGAACCGTCCTCGGCGGACACGGGCGGACGGACGAGGAGGCGCGGTGCGGATCATCGGGGAATCGTGTCGGGGGTCGGCGGCGACGGTCGACTAGGAGACGGCGAGGATGTCGATGACGAAGACGAGCGTGTCGGTGCCCGAGATGCCGGCCTGCGGGGCGCCGGCCTCGCCGTAACCGTCGGCCGGCGGGATGACGACGACGGTCTGCGATCCGACGGTCTGCCCGACCATGCCGTCCGCGAAGCCGGTGATGACCTGGTCGGTCGAGAAGGTGGCCGGTGCACCGCGCGACCAGCTCTCGTCGAAGATCTCGCCCGTGTTCCAGATGACGCCCTGGTACTGGACGGTGACGGTGTCACCGGCCTGGACCGTGGCTCCGTCGCCCTTGATCAGGGTCTCGACACCGAGTTCGGTCGGAGCGTCCGCGTCGGGGACGGTCACCGTCGGGCGGCCGTCGGCGTCGAGCTCGACCGTCGGGAACCCGTCCTGCGGGGCCTGGGGCTCGCCGGAGGCGCGCAGCGGGACGTCGGAGGTCGCCTGCGACGAACTGCTCGGCGTCGCCGCATCGGAGGACCCGCCGGCGTCACCGGCACAGGCCGCGAGCGACAGGAGGAGGGCGGGGACGGCCAGGAGGGCGAGGGAACGGCGCATGGGGATCTCTCGGTCGGGGTGACGGGGGTCGTGCCGTGGGACTCGGCGCGGCGGAGGTGCCGTGCCATTCTGCCTCACGCCGGGTCGGCTTCTCTGGACACCGCCACGACGGTGGGCTCGTGACCGACCGGGAAGGCGACCGACGCGGCGATGAAGCACTTGCGGCTCGCCTCGGCGTGCAGCTCGAGGGCGCGCTCGACCATGTCGTCGTCGGCGACGGTCACCCGGGGCCGCAGGGTCACCGAGGTGAAGCGACCACCCCCGTCGTGCGTCTGGGTCATCCGTCCCACGGCGGCGTCCTCGTACGCGACCACGACCACCCCGGCGGCCGCGGCGACGTGCAGGTAGCTGAGCAGGTGGCACTGCGCCAGTGCGGCGAGCAGCAGCTCCTCGGGGTTCCAGCGGTCCGCGTCACCGTGGAAGGTGCGGTCGGCCGACGCCAGGACGTCGTGCTGCTTGCCGGTGGCGACGATCGTGGCGTCGCGGCCGTACGAACGGTACGAGGTCGTGCCCTCGCCCCGGTCGCCCGTCCAACGGACGTCGACGGCGTAGTCGTGGTCGAGCATGCTGCCTCCCTCTCGGGCCCCTCGTCCGTGCGACGTGGTCGCGTGGCGGGCCTCGGTACACTCCCCATCATGACCGACCCCCGCCCCGCCGCGCCCTCCCGTCACCCCCTGACCGCCTCGGCCAGCGTCGAGCTGGCCGTGCTCGAGCGCTCGGGTTGGGACGAGAGCCGTCACCTTGGAGCCGGTGTCGTCGTGGACGCCGACGGACGCGAACTGCGTCGGATCGGGGACGCCGACGCGACCATCTACCCGCGCTCGTGCCTCAAGCCGTTGCAAGCGCTCACGGTGCTGCGGTCGGGGGTCTCCCTCGACGGTTCCCAGGCCGTGCTGGCCACGGCGAGCCACGCGGGCACGCCGGCCCACCTCGAGGTGGTCGAGGCGTTGCTCGGCCGGTCGGGCAGCACCGAGGACGACCTCCTCTGCCCGCCGGACTGGCCCGGTGACCGGGCCAGCGCCCGCGAGGCCACCGCGCCGCGCCGGCTCGCGATGAACTGCTCGGGCAAGCACGCCGCGTTCCTCCTTGCCTGTGCCGAGAACGACTGGGACCCGTCCCGCTACGTCGCCACCGACCACCCCCTGCAGGCCGCGGTGCGCGAGACGGTCGCCGAGTTCACCGGCGAGGCCGCTGACCACTCCGGCGTCGACGGCTGCGGTGCCCCGGTGATCGCGACCACCGTGGTCGGCCTGGCCCGGGCGATCGCGCGCATCACCGGGTCGGTCGGCGCGACCGGGTCGGGACGCGACGGCCACGCCGCGCATCTCGTCGAGGCCGTCCTGGGCGACGCCTGGGCGATCGACGGTCCCGGTCGAGCCAACACGGTGACGATCGACGAGCTGGGCGTGCTGGCCAAGCTCGGCGCCGAGGGCGTCATGGTGATGGGCACGACCGACGGCGTCGCGGTGGCCGTGAAGGTGCTCGACGGGAACGTGAGGGCCGGCACCCTGGTCGCGCTGCGCCTCCTGGTCGACGAGGGGGCCGTCGACGCCGCCGCCGCCGCTCGCGTCGTCGAGCGCACGCTCGAGAAGGTCACCGGCGGTGACGGCCTGGTGGGCCGCATCCGCCTGGGCAGCGGGGTCGACCGCTAGGCGCACCGCGCGACGTCGTCGAGCACCGACACGAAGGCGACCCGCAGGCTCTGTCGGCACGGCCGGCCGTCCTTGAGGGTGACCGTGGCCCCTCCGTCCTGACCGATCACGACGACGGTGTCGACCGGGGGTGGCTCGGCCTCGGGCCGGGCCCCGCCCGAGGTCGGCGCCCGGACCACCACGCAGTCGATCGCCGCGGCCGCGTCGACCGACGATGCCCCTGCGGCCCGGAGCTGACGGCGGAGGCCCGACGCCACGGCCTCGGCCACCACGGGTGGACCGACGACCCTGACGACCGACGAGAGGGGCACGCACAGCGGAGCCTCGTCGAGGGTGGCCGCCTCGGCCCGGAGGCGTGCCAGACGTTCGGCGACCGGGTCGCCCGGCTCGAGGTCGTCCTCGGGACGCCCCTCGAGGAGGAGCCCGCTGGAGGCGCGACCCACCCCGAGCACCAGCACCCGGGTCGGACGACGTGCGACGTCGCACTCGTCGAGCCGATCGGCCGTCGGGTACCAGTCGGCCAGCTCACGCGACCGCACCGCCCGGAGGCGCGCGACGACCTCGTCGACGTCGTCGAGGGCGGCCAGGAACCTCGACCGTTCGCGCCGTGCCGTGAGCGTCGCCCCGACGACACGGTCGACGGCCCAGCCGACGAGGACCGCGAGAGCCGTCGCGAGCGAGAGCCCGAGGACGGCAGGCGGCGCGGTCCACGGGACGAGAGCACCGCACGCGGACACGACGGCACCCGTCGACATCGCCGCCACGGGCGTCGCCGTCGGGCGGGGTCTGGCCGGCCCGGACGGCAGCCGGACGCGGGACGGCAGGACCGGTGACGCCGCGGTGGTCGAGGAGTTCATGACTCCAGTGGAGCGGAGCACCTGCCGCGGCGGGTACCGGGTGGTCGGGTCGGGGGAAGGACCGACCACCCTGCCGCGTGGGGAGGAGCCGTGGGTCAGACCACGACGAAGAACTGCTCGCCGATCTCGACCCGGGTGCCACGCGTCACGCGGACGCGGACTCCGGGATCGGCACGGCGGGGCGGGAGGTCACGAGGACGGACGACCGTCCCGTTGCCGGACCACCGGTCGCTGACCCAGAGGGCTCCGGCCTCCTGACCGAACTCCAGATGCGTCTTCGACACGGACTTGCCGGGATCGACGATGCGGACGAGCTGGTCGAAGCGCTCCCCCGGCTGGGGCGTCGGTGCACGGCCGACGAGGCCGGTCCCGTCGACCGTGATGCTCTCACCGGTGCTGAACTGCAGCACGTACTCGGTCCCGAGTGCGCCACGACGGACGATCCGGGTCTCGTCGACGTCGGCGTCGTCGGTCAGGTCGACGGGCGCCCGACGCGGGCGCCAGGACGGAGCCGACGACGACGTGGGAGCAGGGGGGACGTCGGCGACGCTCGGCGTCGCAGTCGCCGCCGGTCGTTCGGCGCGGAATCCCGGGACGTGGTCGATCGGTTCGGGTGCCGGGCGTGGCGTGTCGTCCTGCCGGTCGTCGGCGCCGTCTCGTACGGGTACGTCGTCGCCGGAGCCCGGGCCGTCCGGAGAGGTCCCGGCGTCGTCGGAGCCCGATCCGGCGCCCTCACGGTCCTGTGTGGCGGGACGACGGCGGAGGACGGACTCGTCGTCGGGTCGCCATTCGGGCGGGAGCGGGACGACAGGCCCCGTGAACGACAAGGCGACCGACTGCACGACCGCACCGCATTCGCCGCAGAAGATGTCGTCCTCGTCGATGGGTGCGCCACAGTGCGTGCACCGTTCGGGGACGACGGCGGAGCCCGGTTCGACGAGCGGTACGGGCTCCACGAGCGGTGCGGGCTCGACGAGCGGTACGGGCTCCGGGCGGTCGGACTCGGGGAGAGCGGGCCGGGACCCGCTCGGGACGGGCGGGCGGAGGTCACGGCCGAGGGCGGCCACCGGGGCGGTGTCGCCGTCCCGCGGCCCGTCGGCCGTCGGCCGCACGAGAGGCGGCGGGCCCGCAGGAGGCTCGACGGGGTCGCCGGGGGCGACCTCGGAGGCGGAGTCGGACGAGGGAGTGGACTCGTCCGGCATCGCCGTCGCCTCGGGGTCGGTCGCGCCCTCGGTGTGGTCGTTCTCGACCGGCCGGGTTCCGTCAGGGGCGGTGGACGTCTCGACCTCGCCTGACGGGGTCTCGCCGTCGTCGTCTCGACCCCGGTGGGACGCCTCGGCGGAGGAGGGTTCGACGGCGGCCACCACGTCGGGAGAGGACTCGTCCGATGCGAGAGGCGTCAACGACGCCGTCCAGAGCGGGGCGGACGAGGGGCGGGGCCCGTTGTCGGGGTGCTCGGAGGGCACTCGGAGTGGTGTCGGCGATCCGACCGTCTCGGGTGCCGTCGTCGCGAGGGCCCCGACGGGGCCGTCGAGGACGGCGGGGATGCCGGGGACGGCGGGACTGCCGGGGTCAGGGGTCCTCGGGGACTCGGCCCGCGCCTCCTCGGAGGCCGTCGGGCGGTCGTCCTCGCCCGTGGACACGACGGTTCGATCGTCGACCGGCCACACCGGGGGCTCGGGAGCCGACGCGGGCGCTTCGGACCGGGCGTGATCGACACGGTGAGGCTCGGCCTCGGCCTCGGGCACGCCGGTGTCGGCCTGACGGTCGCGCACCCACCACGGGGGCTGCGCATCGCTGCGGCGGGGGTGCGAGGTCGCACGCGGAGGAGCCTCGGGCAGGTCGGGCGCACTGGTGGCGTCGACGTGCTCGGCGGCGGCGTCGGCCCGACGTCGGGCGGCCGCGAGGTCTGCGCTCGAGACCGCCCGACCGCACTCGCCGCAGAACATCGCGCCGACGGGCAGGGGGCTGGCACAGGTGGGGCAGTACATCAGTCGTTCCTCTGTCGCTCGGGAGGGGTGCGCCCATGGTAACCACGCAAAGACCGGAGCGAGACCGCCGCGGCGAACCGCTGCCGCCTCGTGAGCCCGACGCCGAGGGCGTGTCTCATCTCGGCGACGGCCGTCCAGACGCGGTCGGCGTCGGACTCCGCGGGCGGGTTCGGCGAGAACACCGCACGGTCCGCCACCCGGGCGAGCACCGCAGGACGCGAGCCACCGACGACGGCGGCGACCTCGCTCCGGGTCGCCGCGGGCGGGGTGCGGATGCCGTGGTCGACCACGGCGTCCTGGAACTCGTGCCAGCCGCCGCTGATGCGGTCGGAGGGACTCGTCGCCGTCCGGCGGCGACGACGCCTCCGCGCCTTCAGGACCACGATCGTCACGAACGGGGCCGCGAGCAGACCGGCGACGAGGGCGCTCCAGCCGACGACCCGCACGACCGCCAGGACGATGGCCAACCAGGCCGGGGGCGTCTCGGGATCGTCCTGCTCGGACTGCGGCGGCGTCTGGTCGTCCCGCATCTGAGGGTCCTGGGGTGGGGGCTGGACGACGGACTCGGGCCGGGAGATCTGCGTCGGGTCCTGCACCTGGTCCTCGGGTATGGGACGTTCGGCCGGGTTCGGGTCGAGCGTCACCCAGCCGTACTGAGCGGTGTCGACCTCGATCCAGGCGGTCACGCTCGACCCCGTGACGTCGACGGGGCCCCCGTCCGTCTCGGGGGCGAATCCCATGACGACCCTCGCCGGGAACCCCAGCCGGTCGGCCATCAGCGCGGCGGCCGTCGCGTACTGCTCGGCGTCGCCGATCATGACGGGGTCGGTGAAGAGCTGGGCGATGCGGTCCGCACCGTGCCCGGATCGGCTGACGGGTTCGTCGGCGGTGACGCCGTGGCTCACGTAACCGTCCTCGCGCAGGGCGCTCAGCGCCGCCCGGAGGCGCGCCCCGGGGCCCTGGACCCCGGCGACGTCCTCCTCGAGCGAGGAGGTGAGCTCGTCGGGTACGTCCCGCGGCGTCGGCACGGTGGCGGTCCCCGGTGTGAGCGCGTCGAGTTCGTCGTCGCCGGGCTGGCGGGGCTCGACCGCGTCCAGTCGGTACGAATCGCCCTGCCGCAGTCCGCCGAGGACGGCCGCCGTGCCCGTGAGGTCGTTGTAGAAGAACGCGTCCCGCCGCGCATCCGCCGTGGGTCCTCCGAACGAGACGGATTCGAGTCGGCCGACGGTGGGGAGCCAGAGGTCGTCGTAGGCACCGATCGTGACGTCCACCGCGGTCGCCTGCCCGTCGACCCGGGATTGGTCGACGTCGGACGGCACGCGGGTGAAAAACCCGGAGGCGCTGTCGACCTGGCCGCTGCCGACGCTGTAGACGACACCGTCGTAGGTGTCGAGCGTGGCCACGCGCAGTCGTTGACCGTCACGGAGGCCCGAGACCGTGAGGAGCGTCTGGTCGACGGTGGGCTCCTGTTCGTACGCCCGGAAGCCGCTGAGCGGACTGACGTGGTCCCGCGGGTCGAACGGTTGCTCGACGACCGTGCGCGCCACGGTCCGCGAGGTGACCGGCGGGATCGCGGCGACGGCGACCGTGCCGGCCGTCCCCGCGACGGCCAGCGTGGCGAACGCACCGACGACGGCCCGGACGGCCACCGGGCGGTGCCCGGCAGACGTCGTGACAGCACGGGTGGTGAGGGCCCCGAGCGCGATGCGACGTCGACGGAGGCGCCACCAGACGACCCAGGCGACCACCGTCACCAACACGGCGAGACCGGTGACGCGGGGCCACCAGGCCTCGCCCGGACCGAGCACGATCGCCGCGATCCAGACGACGACGGGAACGACGACGGCGAGTTCTCCGCGTCGGCTGCGGAGCGCGACGGACAGGCCGACGACCGTGCCGACGAGGACCAGCGCGAAGACCGGCACCAGCAGGGCCTCGTAGCTGCCCACCGGCAAGGCGATGGTGACGAGCTGCTTCCAGCCGAGAGCGGTCGCCGAGACCAACGTCAGGAGGCCCCGACCCGTGGGCAGCACGCCGCCGAAGGCTTGCGACGGCACGGCGAGCGGCACCCCGAGCAACAGGTACGCCACGATCGTCGCCGCGAACACCCACACGCTCGACAGCCGGAGGGCGGCGGTGCCCAGCGCGATGACCACGCCGACGGCGAAGGCGACGACGACGAGCACGACGAAGGCGGCGCTCTCGTACACCGGCCAGAAGGTCACGGTGGCGGCGCCGAGCGAGGCCGCGAACAACGCGACGACCCAGGCGACGAACGGGGCTCGCAGTCGTGACGGCCGCGCGCGGGACCGTGCGCGCGGAGCAGTCGCCGCGGGCCCCGCGGGCGTCCGGACCCCGTCGACGACGCTCATGCGCTCGCCGTTCGGGCGAGCGACTTCTGCAGGTCCTCGAGGAACCCGATGGTCAGCACGGTGAGGTCGGCGATGCGCCTCATGCCGGGGACCGTCTCGGGGTCGCACACGATCGCCACCGCCTCCACCCCCAGGGGGAACTGCAGGGCTGCGGCGCGCATCTCGGTGACCGTCGTCGTGGACCCGACGACGAGGAACGCCACCGAGATCCCCACGACCTGATCACCCGCCACCCGCGCGACGTCGGTGATGGCCAGCGCCGACTCCGCCGACGTGACGACCGCGAGTTCGTCGAGCAGGCGGTTCCGGGTCAGCGTGCTCAGGGAGCGGATCTCGAGGTTCTTCCGCTTGGCGAACTCGGGGGTGGTCTCGCCGACGACGACGCTGACCTCACGCGCGTCACGGATGGCGCGAGCACCGAGAGAACCCGCGACGCTGACGGCCAGTTCGAACTCGTCGTCGTTGGCGAAGTCACCGGCCGCGAGGCTCAGGGCGATGACCAGGTGGCTGCGCCTGCTCTCCTCGAACTGCCGCACCATGTAGGTGCCCGTCTTGGCGGTCGACTTCCAGTGGATGTTCCGTCGTTCGTCGCCCGGCTGGTACTCGCGCAGGGCGTGGAACGAGATGTCGCTGGGCGAGAGGTCACGCGTCGGATTGCCCTCGAGGTCACGGATGAGACCCGTGCTCGTGCTCGGGATGCCGATGGTGCGGGGGTGCACGAACACCTCGGTGACGCCGGTCCATTCGATCTCGCGTCGGGCGAGGCCGACCGGGTCGCCTCGCACGGTGCTGACCGGACCCACGGCCACGACGCCGCGTCGGGTGGTGGGCAGGTCGAACGACTCGGCGACCTCGTCTCCCGAGCGGAGGCTCGGCAGGCCGATCTCGGCGAGCCCCGGTCCGACGGGGACCTCGACGGACACTCCGAGGATGCGGCGGGCGCTCGCGTTGCGCACCCGCACGGTGCCGGCCGCCGGGGCGCCGACGGCCACGCGCTCGTGCGGGATCTCGAGCGTGATGCGGACGGTGTTCCGTCCGACGAGAGCGAGCCCTGCGACGAGCAGCAGGACGATCGCGGCGAACCCGACCACCACCAACTCGGTCCAGCCGAGCAGGTAGCCGACGAGCAGCCCGACCGGTGCGGCGACGAGCATCGACCACCCGAAGGGCGTGACCACCGAGGAGGCGCTGGTGAACGCCCGGCGGACGGAACGGCGAGCCCCACGCGTCGTCCTGACCAGCAGGACGAGCAGGTCCGCTCCGATGCCGGTACGGTCGCCGACGATCCGGGTCCGGGCGTTCGTCAGTCCTTGCGTTCCCGTCGAGAACGCGGAATCGAATCGCTGGTCGGCGCCGCGGGTGCCGCCCCGCGGTCGTGTCCGACCGGCGCGGGACCCGTCCACGGTCGACCCCGGCACGGGCCGGGCGGCCCGGTCGGTGCCTCGGGGACGCTCGCTCACACGGCTACCCGCTCGGCGGGTGGCGCCGTCTCGATGAGCAGCTGGCTCACGACGCTGGACGGCGTGACCCCGTCGAACTCCGCTTCGGGGTCGAGCACGAGACGGTGGGCGAGCACGGGCTCGGCGAGCGACTTGACGTCGTCCGGGATCACGTAGTGACGACCGAGGGACGCCGCGTAGGTCTTGGCCGAACGGACGAGGGCCAGCGCACCGCGGACGCTCACACCGAGACGGACCTCCTGGGCCGTGCGCGTCCCGTCGACGAGCCGGGCGACGTAGTCACTGATGGTGGGCTCGACGTGCACGGTGCGGGCGAGTTGCGCCATCTCGGTGATGACCCCGGCCTGGACGATCGGGTTGAGGCTGCCCTCATGAACCCTCGTGGCGGAGCCCTCGAGGATGCGGACGGTCGCCGCGTGGTCGGGGTAGCCGATCGAGGTCTTCATGATGAACCGGTCGAGCTGGGCCTCGGGAAGACGGTAGGTACCGGCCTGCTCGACCGGGTTCTGGGTGGCGATCACCATGAACGGCGAACCCACGGGGTGGCTGACGCCGTCCACCGTCACGCGGCTCTCCTCCATCACCTCGAGGAGGGCGGACTGCGTCTTGGGGCTGGCGCGGTTGATCTCGTCGGCGAGGACGATGTTGGAGAAGATCGGCCCGCGGTGGAACTCGAACCCACCGGCCTTCTGGTCGTAGATGCTGACGCCGGTGATGTCACCGGGCAGGAGGTCGGGGGTGAACTGCACACGGTTGCTCGAGCCCTGGACGCTCTGGGCGATCGCGCGGGCGAGCGAGGTCTTGCCCGTGCCCGGGAAGTCCTCGAGCAGCAGGTGCCCCTCGCTCAGCAGAGCCGTGAACGACAGCCGCACGACGAAGGTCTTGCCCAGCAGCACCTGGTCGACGTTGGCCACCAGTCGCCCGAAGATGTCGGAGAACCAGGTCGCCTGCTCGGGGGTCATGCTCATGTGTCTTCGTTCCTCGATGTGTCGTTCATGGGCTTCAGCCGCAGGTGACCCGTGCGTAGCCGCTGTCGGTCTTGCCGTCGACCGTCCCGCGGATGCGGACCTCCGTCGCCGAGGGATCGACCCGGGACGTCGTCGTGTACGCGCCGTTCCTGTCTCCCGACTGCCAGTTGTCCAGGATGAGGGGAGACACGTTGAACTCGACCGTCGCCGAGAAGTCGAGGTTACCGTTCGACGGCGGGTTCACCACGAGGGGTTCGCCGGGGACGCACGAGACGATGACGGGCCGCACCGTCACGGGCGTCGCGGCCTGACGATCGGACGCGGCGCCACAGAACGTCTCGGAAGCGTCTCGACAGCCTCGGACGTAGACCTGGAGTTCGGTGCCGTATCCCCCGGTGGAGACGAAGCCGTCGGCGGCCAGGGGCTGCCAACCCGTCTGCCCGTTCTGCGACCACTCGAATCGGGCTGCCGTACCCGACACCACGTCGGTCGCGGAGACCCTGACGTCGAAGCGTCCCCCACCGTTCTCGATCGACGCCACGGTCGCGCGAGCAGCACCCGGGGCCTTGAGTGCCGTGGTCCGACCCGAACCCGCGGAACAGAAGGTGCCGTTGTCCGCCTTCACGACGTAGAGGTAGCTGACTCCGTCCTCCGCGGACGAGTCCGTCGCTCCCCCGCCGGCGAGCGGAACGGGGTCACCAGGGGTGTCGCAGGACACCGGCCCGTCCGAGCCGGCGACGCGGACCACCCGGTACGTGGGAACCGATCCGCCGTTCGCGGTCGACGGCGTCCAGGTGATCTGCACGCCACCGCTCACGGGGGTGGCCGTGACCTGGGGTGCCCCGGGGCTCCCGACGGGTACCACCCGCGTCAGCGACGCCCGGGCCCACGCCGCCTCGCTGTCGACGTCGGCGTCGTTCTTCGCGAAGACGTTCACCGTGTAGTTCTGGTTCGGGACGAGGCCGGGGATGACGCTCTGCTGCACTCCACGGCGAACGGTCTGGGAGCCCGTCGTGGGCCCGGACCACTCGACGACGTACGACTGGATCGCGGAGCCCGGCCGGGGGTCCGGCGAGTCCGTCCACGTGATGCGGGTGTCGCCCTGGCCCGACGGCACCGCAGTCGCGCTCAGGCCCGTGGGCGCGGCGGGCACGTAGTCGGCACTGTAGGCGGGACTCGGCGCCGAGGCAGCGGAGTCCCCGACGCCGTTGGTGGCGACGACCGTGAAGGAGAACCGCTGGCCCGCGGGCAGGTCGGTCAGGGTGCAGACCGTCGCCAGCCCGCAGGCCTTGGAGTACGAGCCCCCGGACGAACCGGCCCCGGTCAGACGGTAGCCGGTCAACGGCGAGTTGTTGGCCGCCGGAGCCGTGTAGCTCAGGGTGAGCTGTCCCCCCGTGAAGGTGCCCGTTCGGACCGGGGCGTTGGGTGCGTTCGGAACGTCCTGCACGCTGATGGTGACGGTGCCCCAGACGTAACGGTCGGGGTCGTCCGTGACGTCGGCGACCTGGTACTGGAGGTTCGTGTCGCCGGGGGCCGCGGACGCCGCGACCGAGACGGCGAGACTCCGGTTGTCACCGCTCGGCGTGATCGAGACGCCTGCCGGAACGGACGACCCGTTCAGCCCACGGATCGCCACCACCCGCAGCGCCTGCCCGGGGAAGGGATTGGTCGCCTGGTCGTTCTGCAACACGTCGACCGAGGTCGAGGCCCCGCGCTTGACGACGGCACGATCGGCGGCCGGTTGAGCGAGCGGGCGGGTCGATCCCACCACCGACACGGTGACGGCACCGCTCCGGCCCGGGTTGAGGGCATCGCTGACGGCGACGGGCAGCGACCTGCTCGTCCCCTTCGCGGTGCCGGCCTCGGCCGAGACGGTGAGCCTCGACCCGGACAGGTCGAAGCCGAAGCCCGCGACGCCGCCCTGTTCGACCGAGTACCGGAGCTCGTCGACGTCGTCCGGATAGGGATACGTGGTGAGCCGAGCGAGGTCGAGCGTGCGGGACTGGCCCGGTTCGAGGTCGATCGAGGTGCCGTTGAAGACGGGTGGCTGGTTCTCTCGCGACGTCACCGTGATGGGCAGCACGAGCGACGCCGTCCGGCCGTCCGGGTCGTCGGCCGAGCGACCGTCGGTCACCTGGAACGAGATCGAGGCCGTACCCGAGAACAGGTCGGCGGACGTGAACCGGAGGGTCGTGTCGTCGACCACGAGGTCGTCGCCGTTCGAGTTCGTCGCCCGGACCGTCGCGGGGTCGGTCAGTCTGACGCCGTTGGTGCCGGCGGAGATCACGTAACGGTCGAGGTCGATCGTGACGGCCTTCTCGCTCTCGACCGTGATCGGACGGACCGTCCGGTCGACCTGCGGCAGGGCGTCGTCGAAACCGGGCACGACGATGAAGGCGTAGGAGCGGACGCCCGGGTCGTCCTTCCTCGAGACCGAGAACGGGATGATCTGGCTCGAATCGGTGATGCGGACGGTCACGCGCGAGTTCGGCGTCACCTCGGCCGTCGAGCCGAATCCCGGGGCCAGTCCGAGGTCGAGCTGCGAGGTGCTGCCGTCCGAGAAGAACACGTTGGTCAGGGGGTTGACCGTCACGGTCTGCCGACCGGCGATGTCGCTGAGTCCGAGCACCGTGTCGTCGGCGAGCGGGTAGTTCAGTGGTGCGTCGGGATCGACGGTCACGGTGACGAAGGTCGAGCTCTGCCCGCCGCGCTCGTTCGACACCGTGTAGACGAGGCCGTACGTCCCGGGGGTCTCGGGGGGCGTCACCGACACCATGGTCCCCGACACGACCTTGGCGACGACACCCTCGCCGTTCGGCTCGACGGCGTCGACCGACAACGCGCCCCCGTCGGGGTCGGAGTCGTTGTCGAGCACCCGGACCGTGATGGAACCCCCGGGTCGCATCGTCACGGCGTCCGCGACGGCGATCGGGTTGCGCGATCCGTCGGCGCGGGTCGAGATCCCCACGCGGACCGTGCCGGTGGCCCGGGCGCCCAAGCCGTCCACGACCGCGTAGGTGAAGCTGTCGGTGCCCGCCGAGCTGGCGTTCGCCTGGTACTCGACGTAGTCGGTGCCGACGGTCGACACGCTGCCCTTCTCGGGGTTCGTGCCCACCCCGAGCAGCTGGACCGAGTCGCCGTCGGGATCGATGCCGTCGAGCGGAACGCCGATGCGCACGGTCTCGCCTGCGACGACGCGCGCCGTCACCGACTGGGGCGCGGGGGCGGCGTTGCTGCCCGCGTCGACCTCGCGGACCGCGATGGCGACCTGGGCCGAGGCCCGCTGCCCGTCGGGGCCCTCGACGGTGTAGGTCGCCGTGACGTTGCCCGGGGTGGTGGGGGCCAGGTACCGGAGACGGTTACCCGACGCGAAGAGCAACCCGCTGCCGGCCGGGACGTCCCTCTCGAGTCGCGGCACCAGCGTCAACTCGTCGCCGTCGGGCTGCTCGTCGTTGGCGAGGACGTCGATGTCGATGGAGTCCCCCACCCGGACGGTCACCTGGTCGTCGGTCGCGATCGGCGGCTGGGTGATCGCCCGGCGCGGGATCTCGACCACCGTCACGGTGCCGGTCGCGGAGGCGAGGCCGTTGCTGACGGTGTAGCCGAAGGTGACCGGCCCGTCGTCGAGCGGGGCCGCGAGCGTGATGCGGGCGTAGCGCTGATCGAGCGTCTCGACCCTGACCCCGGATGCGGCGGGCACGGCATCGGTCGCCGTGAGCATGAGGACGTTGTTGGCCGGGTCACGATCGGTCGCGACGACGTCGAGCGTCTGCGTGCCCAACGTCTCGACGAAGATCGTCTTGGGCGTCGTGACGGGGGGTGTGCCCGCGTCCGGAGGGGACTGGACGTCCACCCTGACCGTGCCGGTCGCCGTCTGGTCGCCGTCCGTCACGGTGTACTCGAGCAGGTGGGTCCCGGGCACGTCGCTGAGGAACCGGAACGTGCCCTGTTCGTAGTTCGGCGTGACGGTGACGTCGGCCTTCGCCGGGACGCTGTTCAGCTTGACGGTGCCCGTGCCGCCTCGAGCGTAGGTCAGCGGCCGCACGGTCAGCTGCTGGCCCGCATAGGCCTGCTGCGAGAAGGGCAGGGCTTCGAGGGGCACCTGCCCTGCCCCCATCACCGTGATCGCGAGCGATCCTCGCCCCTCGTCACGGCCGTCCGAGACCGTCAGCGGGACGTCGAGGGTCGTGTCGCCCGCACCGGCGTCCTGGTAGACGACGTCCCCCGAGGGCTTGTACGAGAGCCCCGCCGCCCCTCCTGCCGAGGTCAGGTAGAAGGCATCACCGTCGGGGTCGATCCAGTCGCCGAGCACCGAGGTGGTGACCCGGCCCGAGGACGACACCGACGCCGACGTCCTGCGCGCCTGCTGCGGCGGCGAGTTCTCCGACGGTTGGCGCACGGTGAGGGCGACCGTCGCGCTGGCCTGACCGCCACGTCCGTCGGAGATGGTGTAGTCGAACGAGAACGTGCCGGAAGCCGAGTCGGTGAGGGTGAGGAGCACCTGTTGTCGGTCGTTGACGAGGTCGACCCGGCCGACGGCGTCGTCGAGTGCGGACACGTCGTCGATCACGAGCGGGTCGCCGTTCGGGTCGTAGTCGTTGAGCAGCACGGGCAGGGTGCTCGCTCGACCGGGTCGTGCGCCGAACGCGTCGTCCACGGCGACCGGTGGTTTCTGGTCGAGATCCAACTCGGGCGGTTGCCGGTCGTCGTTCTCCTGTTGCTCTTCTTGGTCGCGGTCCTCTTGGAAGAGGTCCGACCAGTTGTCGATGAGCTCGCCGGAACGCTGGACCGCCCAGGACCGACCCGACGCCGGATCGTTGAGCACGACCCGGCGCGCGTTGACGTCGAAGACCAGGCTCGCCCCTCCGGTGACCTGTTCGAGGTCGAGGACTCCCCCGCGGGCCGACGCACAGTCGCTCCACGCCGACCCGCCCGCCCAGGCGCCGAAGCGGCAGTCGCCGACGACGACGGGTCGCGCGGGCTTGCCCTCGCGTCCGCCGACGACCTCGGCGACCCGTGAGGAGTCGATCGACACGGACAAGAGGCCGGTGGACGTCGCGACCAGGACCTCGTCGCCCGTGTCGGACCCCGTCTGCAGGGCGAGCCCGCCCGAGGCCCGGTCGGACAGGTCGACCTGCCGTCCGTCGACGACCAGTTCCCCCGTGACGGCATCGAGCACGGCCCAGTGACCGCCGACCGAGGCCACCTGGTACCCGGAGGACGACGAGGCGGGCACGTCGTGCGTCTCGGCGACGTCGGGTGACACCGTTCCGTCGAAGATCGACACCCTGCCGGTGTCGGACGAGTAGGCGACCACACGGCCGTCGGGCGTGACGTCGGTGACCAGTCCCTTGCCGAGGCTGAGATCGGGGTCGACCTCGTTGCTGAAGGACGCCAGGTCGGAGAGCGGTTGGCTCCAGACCTCCCCCGTGCCCTGTGACACGACGAGCACACGGTCCCCGGCGATCGACACGTCGGGCGATTCGGGCGGGAGCGGGACGCTCTCGGCCACCTCGGCCGTGGCGGTGTCGACGACACCGACCGTGGCGTTGCTGCGATCCACGAGCAGGACGTCCTGCTCGCGCTGGACGACCGAGAGGTCGGCACCGGTGCCGCGCACGGCGGAGTTGAGCTGCAGGACGTCGGTGTTCGCCCGACCGATCGCGGCGCGTTCTCCGTTGGCGACCCAGACCGTTCCGTCGGAGAGGTCGACGCGCTGGGCCTCGTAGCCACCGCTGGCCACGGCGACGGTCGTGACGAGCGTGGCCACCACGACCACTCCGACCCCGGTCACGACAGCGGATCGACGACGGGAGGCCCAGTCGAGCAGCCGCCCCATCAGCCCTGACCCGCCGTCGCGCAGTTCTCGTTGCTCTCCGGGCCGGTCGAACCACCGCGGCTCACGGAGACGGTGATGCAGACCTCGTCACCCGGGTCGGCGGGGGTGGCGACGAACCGGTCGGCGGATTGCTGGCTCGTCTGCCCCCCGGTCGAGATGACGTAGGTGTCACCCGCCCGGAGCCCCGGGTCGCTCCAGGTGAAGACCACCGAGGAGCCGTCGCTCGACGACGCGACGTCGGCCACCCGGGGGATGTCGGTCGACGTCGAGCGGACGAGCACCAGCGTCGCGGCGGCCGCGAGGCCGATCCCCACCACCGACGCCGCGACGAGGGCCCACGTCACGACGAGCAACGACCGACGCCGCGTCGGACGTGTACCCGTGCTGCGAGGCACGGCGCGGCTCTGCTGGAGCGAACCGCCGTGCTGCGCCTGGACCTGGGCCTCGGTCGCCCGGCGCCGGCGGCGACGCCGCGAGGCCTGCACGGGGGTCACACCCCGGAGGCGCGTCTTGTCCTCGAGGTCGGCCACGGTCGCCAGGGCCCAGTCGTCGACCGCCACCTCGATGGGGGTCTGCGCGACGCCGATCTCGCTCTCGACCTGCTGGAGCTCGCGCACGAACTCGAGGACGCTGGCCTGGCGGTTCTCGGGGCGCCGCGACATGGACCTCGCGAGCAGTCGCTCGAGGGTGGGAGGGACGTCCGTCCGTCCGGTGGGCACGAGCTTGGCCTTGTCGATTCGACCGATCAGGTCGGACGCACCGTTCTTGTCGCCGCCGAGGACCTCGAAGGGGCTCCGGCCCGCGAGCAGCGAGTACACCGTCGCCCCGAGGGACCACACCTCGGACTCGATGGTGCCGTTGGTCTCGTCGAGCAGCACCTCGGGGGCCGACCACGGGATCGACATGCCGACGACCTCTTGCGGCTCGCTCTCGCTGAGGGACGCGGCGATGCCGAAGTCGGACAGCACGGGGTGTCCGTAGGCCGTCATGAGGATGTTCGACGGTTTCAGGTCGCGGTGCAGGACGCCCTGCCGGTGGGCCGTCTCGACCGCGCTGCCGATCTTGACACCGATGCGCAGCACGTCGGCGACGGGGATGCGGTCGCGCCGGTACCGCTCGCTCAACGACGACGAACAGAGTTCCATCACCAGGTACGGACGGCCGTCGGCCGAGACGCTGGCCTGGAACACCGTGAGGATCGACGGGTGGGCACTCAGCTGGGCCATGAGGTTCGCCTCGGCCTGGAACATCTGGCGGACCTGGTCGTTCACGACCTCGCTGAGCATGACCTTCACCGCGACCTGCCGGCGCGGCATGTTCTGTTCGTAGAGGAACACGTCGGCGAAGCCGCCCGACCCGAGCACGCGCACATGCGAGAATCCCGGCAGCACGGGGGGCGCCGAAGGCAGTCGTCGAGCCACGTCGCCTCCTCTGGGGATCGATGCCGGGTCGGCTGGGCGGAACAGGTCGGCGTCGGTCCGACCGCAGCCATTCTACGTGGGGGTCCCCGACGCCCGAGAGGCCCGTGGGCCCCCCTGTGGACGGACCCGGTCCCCCCATTTCGGGGGCGGGGCCGTCCGTGTCCGCGTGTCGCGCCTACTCGGCGTCCGTCGTCTCGGCGCTCCGGACGTCCACGACGACGGCCGTGACGTTGTCGCGTCCACCCGCCTCGACGGCGGCCTCGACGAGGGCCGTCGCCGCCGGCTCGGCACCGTCGACGCCGCCGAGGAGCTCGGCGATCCGCCCGGCGGACAGTTCTTTGGTCAGGCCGTCCGAGCAGACGAGGAGGCGCAGGCCGGGTCGGGCGGGCACCCTCCAGTAATCCGGACGCGGGTCGACGTCGAACCCGACCGCCCGGGTGATCACGTTGCTGTCGGGGTGCTTCTCGGCGTCGTCCGCGTGCAGGAGCCCCGCGTCGACCATCTCCTGGACGACGGAATGGTCGACGGTCACCTGGCGGAGACGGCCGTCCTCGAACATGTACACGCGGGAGTCGCCCACGTTGAAGACCGTGAAGTCGACCTCGGCGCCTTCACCCTCTCGTGAGAGGAACGCCCCGGTGGCCGTCGTGCCGACCCCGAGCTCGGTGTCGGCCGCCGCCACCGCGATGTCCTCCGTGGCCACGCGGAGCGCCGTCTCGACGTCGTCCGTGGTGGCGAACGGGCGTGACGCGATCTCGCTCATGCGGCGCACGACCGCGTCGCTCGCCACGTCGCCCGCGCTGTGCCCTCCCATGCCGTCGGCCACGACGAACAGCGGCGCCTCTGCGAGGTAGCTGTCCTCGTTGTGCGCCCGGCGACGACCCACGTCGGTCACCCCCGCCCAGTCGAAGGTGAGCCCCGGGCCGTCGAGGCCGAGGGCGTGGGCGGTCGTGGGGCGGCCGAGCTCTGTCACAGGAGGGGTTCTTTCGTCGGGATGATGCGCTGGGGAGGCAGGATCTCGAGAAGGTTCCCGTCACCTACGTCCACTATCGTGCCTGCACGGGCGACGAGCGACTCGCCTTGCCGGAGAACGACGGGAACGCGTCCGGGCTCGATCACCCGGGTCCCGTTCGTCGAACGCAGGTCGGTGACGACGACGGTGCCCCCGTGCTGGCGCACGTCGACGTGCGCCCCCGAGACCTCGTGTCGCGGAGACGGCACGGTCACCAACCGTGGCAGGGGCCCAGAGCCCACGCGCGGTCCGGTCGGGCGACGCCCCACGATGACGGGCACGTCGAGCGACAGGTCCTGCCCGGCGACCCTCACCCCGTGGAGGCGCGGGGTGGGTCGGCCCGACGGGCTCGGCTCCTGCCTCGTCGGCGGCCGTGCCGGTGGAGAGACGCGGAGCACCGTGTCGTCCGCGTCCGTCTCGTCGACGCCCGAGGGGCGGGCAGGGCGACCGACGACCGTGTCGTCGATCGAGCCGACTCGGTGCCACGATCCTGGTGACTGTTCGGTGGGCATCTCGTTCCTCTCACCGGGGGCTCTGACGCGGGTCGGCGACCACGACCTCCACGCTAGCGCCCGGTGACCGGTCCGTTCGGGTGCCGCGTCCACACCGGCGCCCAGGCTGCATCACCGCACGTCTCCTCCCCACGCCGGGTGCGGCAGCCGCCGGTGCACACCCGGCCCGTTCTCCGGCGTCCCGACCGGGCGGCCGCCCTAGCGTGACGCCATGACCGACCTCGTCCTCGTACCCCCGCTGCCACCCGGCCGTGCCGACGACGACGAACCACCGGGGCTCGTCCGACTCGACTCCCCCGTGGGACGCATCGAGATCGTCGGTCGCCACTTCGCCGTCGAGGGCCTCGCGATCGAGCGTGAGGGCGTCCTGCCTCACGACGGTCAACCCGAGCGGCCCGACAACCTGCTCGATGCAGCCCGACGTCAGGTCGACGGCTACTTCGAAGGAGTGCGCACGCGCTTCGATCTTCCGCTCCGCCTGGTCGGTTCGAGCTTCCAGCGCTCGGTCTGGTCTGCGCTGCTCGAGGTCGAGTGGGGACGGGCCACGACCTATGGACGACTCGGCGGGACCTTCGGCAATCCTCGGGCCGGGCGAGCCGTCGGTGGAGCGGTGGCGGTGAATCCGCTCCCCCTGCTCGTCCCGTGCCACCGCGTCCTGGGCCGGACGGGCGGCGTCACCGGCTACACCGTGGGCACAGGGGTCGAGACGAAGAAGTGGCTCCTCCGCCACGAGGGCATCGCGTTCCGAGAGGGTCCCGTGCCCCTGGACTGAGACAGAGCCGAAGCGTCGCCGCCCGCCCGGCGATCAGACGGACGCCTGCAGGACCGACTCGGCCACGAGCACGCTCTCGTCTCCGGGTTCGAGCACGAAACCTCGACCGCGGGCCCACTCCGTCAGGTCGCCGATGTCGGCCAGGTCCGGACGATCGGCCAGGAGGGCGCGAACGAGCAACCCCTTGCTCTTCTTGTTGAAGTGGTTGAGGGCTCGGCGTCGGTCGCCCGCGTCCGAGACGACACGGACGTACGTCGACGGCGTCCCAGCCGGCCCCAGAGCGACGTACCCCTCGGATCGCAGGTCGACGACGAGGTCGCCGACGCCTGCCAGGACCGAGGACACGGGCCCTCGCCAGAGTTTCTTCAACGACGTCCGGGGAACCCTCGAGTCGTGCGAGAGCCGGTACGCGGGGATCTCGTCACCAGCCCTGAGCAAGCCGAACAGGGCCGAATGCACGAGTACGTGCCGGTGAGCCCACGTCCACGCGTCGGCACTCATGCCTGCCACACCGAGAGGGTCGAAGAGGACCCCCGTGTAGCGCGACAGAGCGGGCATCGTGGGCGACACGGTCACGAGCCGGTTGCGCTCGACCTCGTGAGCCTGCGTGGGACCGAGTTTGAGGGCAGCGGCGGCCGCCGCTACGTCGGCCGACATCTCGTCGAGCAAGGCCAAGGAGGCGCGGCGAGGGCCGTCGAGCTCGTCGAACGACAGTGCCGTCACATCGAGCCGCGAACCGACGCTGCCCCCGTCGAGTTTGGTCTCGGACGGGGGCAGCAGGAAAAGCATGTCGTTCGGTGGTGCAGACGGGCGGAGCTCAGTTGAGCTGTGCGTTGCGCGCGACGACCGTCACGGTGTCGTTCTCGACGGACAGGAAACCGTCGTCGGCAGTCGCCTCGACGGTGGTGCCGTCGGACAACCGGACCCTGACCTGACCCGAGGCCAGGATGGCGAGGATCGGCTCGTGACCGGGAAGGATCCCGATCTCACCCTCGGCGGTGCGAGCGACGATCGACGACGCCTCGCCCGACCACACTTCGTGGTCGGCCGAGACGACGCTGACAGTGAGAGCAGCCACGATCAGCCGTTCTCCTTCTGGATCTGAGCCCACTTCTCTTCGACGTCCGAGATGGAGCCGACGTTGAAGAATGCCTGCGTGGCCACGTGGTCGAATTCGCCGTCGGCGATCGCCGTGAAGGACTCGATGGTGTCCTTCAGCGGGACGGTCGAGCCCTCGACACCCGTGAACTTCTTGGCCATGTAGGTGTTCTGCGAGAGGAACTGCTGGATGCGGCGCGCACGCGACACCGTGATCTTGTCCTCTTCGGAGAGCTCGTCGACACCGAGGATGGCGATGATCTCTTGCAGCTCCTTGTTCTTCTGCAGGATGGCCTTGACCCGGATCGCCGTGTCGTAGTGCGCCTGGCCCAGGTAACGCGGGTCGAGGATGCGGCTGGTCGAGGTCAGCGGGTCGATCGCGGGGTAGAGACCCTGCGACGCGATCTCACGCGACAACTCGGTGGTCGCGTCGAGGTGCGCGAACGTCGTCGCGGGAGCCGGGTCGGTGTAGTCGTCGGCCGGCACGTAGATCGCCTGCAGCGAGGTGATCGAGTGACCGCGCGTCGAGGTGATGCGCTCTTGGAGGACGCCCATCTCGTCGGCCAGGTTGGGCTGGTAACCCACGGCCGAGGGCATGCGACCCAGAAGGGTCGAGACCTCGGAACCGGCCTGCGTGAAGCGGAAGATGTTGTCGATGAAGAGGAGCACGTCCTGCTTCTGCACGTCGCGGAAGTACTCGGCCATCGTGAGGGCCGACAGCGCGACGCGGAGACGGGTTCCCGGCGGCTCGTCCATCTGGCCGAAGACCAACGCGGTCTTGTCGAACACGCCCGCTTCGTCCATCTCGGCGATGAGGTCGTTGCCCTCGCGGGTACGCTCACCGACGCCGGCGAAGACCGACACACCACCGTGGTCCTGCGCGACACGCTGGATCATCTCCTGGATGAGGACGGTCTTGCCGACACCCGCACCACCGAAGAGACCGATCTTGCCGCCCTGCACGTAAGGCGTGAGGAGGTCGATGGACTTGATGCCCGTCTCGAACAGCTGGGTCTTGGACTCGAGCTGGTCGAACTTCGGGGGCTTGCGGTGGATGGGCCAGCGCTCGGTGATCTCGACCGTCTCGTCACCCTCGAGGTTGAGGATCTCGCCCGTGACGCTGAAGACCTTGCCCTTGGTGACGTCGCCGACGGGCACGGAGATGGGCGCGCCGGTGTCGATGACCTCTTGCCCACGGACGATGCCGTCGGTGGGCTTGAGGGCGATGGCACGGACGAGGTCGTCACCGAGGTGCTGGGCGACCTCGAGCGTGATCTGCGTGGTCGTGTCACCGATGGTGATCTTCGTGGTCAGCGCGTTGTAGACGCCGGGGATGGCATCGTGCGGGAACTCGATGTCGACGACGGGGCCCGTGACCCGGGCGATGCGCCCGACGCCGGGAGCCGACTCGGTCGCGACCGGTGCGGTTGCGGTGTCAGTCATGGCTTCTCTCTCTTCGGATGATGATGCTGTGGTGCAGAGCTCTACTTGGCCGACCCGAGGGCGTCTGCGCCGCCCACGATCTCGGAGATCTGCTGCGTGATCTCGGCCTGACGCGCGTTGTTGGCCAGACGGGTGAAGTCGCGGATGAGGGTGTCGGCGTTGTCGCTGGCAGCCTTCATGGCCTTCTGACGGGCGGCGTGCTCGGAGGCGGCCGACTGCAGCATGGCGTTGAAGATGCGGCTCTCGATGTAGACCGGCAACAGGGCGTCGAGGACCTCGGTCGGATCGGGTTCGAAGTCGTACAGCGGCAGGACCTCGTCCTCTCCGGGCTCTTCGATGCCCTCGACGACCTCGAGGGGAAGCAGACGGACGACCTCGGGAACCTGGCTGACCATGTTCACGAAACGGTTGTAGACGATGTGGATCTCGTCCACGCCACCCTCGGCCGCCTCGGTGAGGAACTTGGAGACGACCGCGTCGCCGATCTCTTTCGCCGTGACGAACTCGGGCTGGTCCGTGTTGCCCGTCCACACCTGCTCGGCGTCACGACGACGGAAGGCGAAGTACCCCTGGGCCTTGCGACCCACGAGGTAGTAGACGACCTCTTTGCCCTGACTCCGCAGCAGCTGCGCGAGCTGCTCGCTCTCTTTCAGCGTGTTCGAGCTGAATGCACCGTTGAGGCCGCGGTCCGACGTGAACACGACGATCGCGGCACGCTCGACCGTCTCGGGCTCGGTGGTCAGCACGTGGTCGACGTCCGAGAACGTCGCCACGGCCGACACCGCGCGGGTGATGGCTCGCGAGTACGGCCCGGAGGCTTTCATCCGGGCCTGCGCCTTCTGGATGCGCGAGGCCGAGATGAGCTCCATCGCGCGAGTGACCTTCTTGGTCGTCTGCGCAGAGCGGATCCTCTGCCGGTAGACCCGGAGTTGGGCTCCCATTACTCTCCTGTTGTCTCGTCAGTCGTGAACGTCGAACGGGCGCGTCAGCGCTTCGTCTTGACGATCTTCTCCTGGTTGACGTCGTCGGCGTCGGTGGCCTCGAACTCTTCACGTCCCACCGAAGCGAGAGGCTTGCCCTCACCGGTCTGGAATTCTTGCTTGAACGAGTCGATGCCGCTCTCGAGAGCCGCGACGATGTCGTCCGACAGCACGTTCTTCTCCCTGAGATCGGACAACACCGACGTGTTCCGACCCATGTAGTCGAGCAACTCGCGCTCGAAACGCAGGATGTCGGGCACGGGGACCTCGTCGAGCTTGCCGTTGGTGCCGGCCCAGATCGAGACGACCTGGTCCTCGACCGGGTAGGGCGAGTACTGCGGCTGCTTGAGGAGCTCGGTGAGACGTGCACCACGTGCGAGCTGACGACGGCTCGCCGCGTCGAGGTCGGACGCGAACATCGCGAAAGCTTCGAGCGAGCGGTACTGGGCCAGTTCGAGCTTGAGCGTGCCGGAGACCTTCTTGATCGACTTGACCTGGGCGTCACCGCCGACGCGCGACACCGAGATGCCGACGTCGACCGCGGGACGCTGGTTCGCGTTGAAGAGGTCGGACTGCAGGAAGATCTGGCCGTCGGTGATGGAGATCACGTTGGTCGGGATGTACGCCGAGACGTCGTTGGCCTTGGTCTCGATGATGGGCAGACCCGTCATGGAGCCGGCGCCCAGCTCGTCGGACAGCTTCGCGCAACGCTCGAGCAGACGCGAGTGCAGGTAGAAGACGTCACCCGGGTAGGCCTCGCGTCCCGGCGGACGACGAAGGAGGAGCGAGACGGCACGGTAGGCCTCGGCCTGCTTCGACAGGTCGTCGAAGATGATGAGGACGTGCTTGCCGCTGTACATCCAGTGCTGACCGATGGCAGACCCGGTGTACGGAGCGAGGTACTTGAAGCCGGCGGGGTCCGAGGCGGGAGCGGCGACGATCGTCGTGTACTCCATGGCTCCGGCCTCTTCGAGGGCACCCTTGACCGAGGCGATCGTGGAGCCCTTCTGGCCGATGGCGACGTAGATGCAGCGGACCTGCTTGTTCTCGTCGCCGGACTCCCAGTTGGCCTTCTGGTTGATGATCGTGTCGATCGCGATGGCCGTCTTGCCGGTCTGGCGGTCGCCGATGATGAGCTGGCGCTGCCCTCGACCGACGGGGATCATGGCGTCGATCGCCTTAATGCCGGTCTGCATGGGCTCGTGGACCGACTTGCGCTGCATGACACCGGGGGCCTGGAGTTCGAGGGCCCGACGACCCTCGGTGGCGATGTCGCCGAGACCGTCGATGGGTGCGCCCAGCGGGTCGACGACGCGACCCAGGTAGCCGTCGCCGACGGGGACGGAGAGGACCTCACCCGTGCGGGTGACCTCCATGCCCTCTTCGATGCCGGAGAACTCGCCGAGGACGATGGCGCCGATCTCGTCTTCGTCGAGGTTCTGAGCGAGACCCTGCGTGCCGTCCGCGAAGCGGATGAGCTCGTTGGCCATGACGCCGGGGAGCCCCTGGACGTGGGCGATGCCATCGGCTGCGTCCGTGACGTGGCCGACCTCGGTGGTGGAGGCCTTCGAAGGGTCGTACGACGAGACGAAGTCCTTCAGCGCGTCGCGAATCTCATCCGGGCTGATCTTGATGTCTGCCATTGTGATTCCTATTCGTAGCGAGGCTTCGGGAGGCCTCGAGTCTGTGTGTGAGAGCGTGACTAGCCGGCGAGCTGCAGGCGGAGCAGGCTGAGCTTCGTCGCAACGGTGCCGTCGATGACCTCGTCGCCCACCTGGACGCGGAGGCCGCCGACGACGGCGGGATCGATGACCTGGTTGATGCGCAGGCTACGCCCGAACTGCCTGGCCAAACCGTGCTGCAACCGAGTGACGTGGGCGTCGTCGAGGTGGACGGCGCTCGTGACGGTGGCGACGAGCTGATCGGACTGGTCGGCGACGATGTCGGCTGCGTGACGGAGGAGCTCACCGATCCGACGGCCACGGGGCTGCTGCACCAGGTGCATCACGATGGCGACCGTCTGACGACTGGCCTTCCCTCCGAGCAGGCGCTCGACGAGGTCCGCCTTGGCGGCGGGATCGCCCAGCTTGGAGCCGAGGGCCAATTCGAGCTGCGAATCCGTCCGGACGGCGGCATCGAAGGCGAAGAGCTCGTTCTCGATGCTGCTGTCGGCCGGCGTGGTCGTCGCGATCGCTCGGAAGGCGACCTCTTCGATGCCGGCGAGCAGATCGTCGGACGACGACCAGCGGCTGCCGACGACCGATACGAGCACCGCTCGCGTCGACTCGGAGAACGACCCGAAGAGCCGGTCGAGCAGCTGCTTCTTCGTCGCCACGTCGACAGCGGGGTCGGCGAGATACGACTGCAGCTGAGCGGAGCCGCCGATGACCCGACCGGCGTCGAGCAACTGCTCGCCGGTCGTCAGATCGACCGACCCGCCGAGGTCGGACAAGACCGACCGCGCCGAACCGAGTGCTTCTCGGGACATGGAACCCATCGTCAGTTGCCCGCCTTAGCGTTCTCGTCCGCCTCGAGGTCGGCCAGGAAGCGGTCGACCACGGCCGACGCCTTCGCGTCGTCGCTCAGCGACTCACCGATGACGCCGGAGGCGAGGTCGATGGCCAGCGATCCGACTTCGGACCGGAGCGAGGCCACGGCGGCCTGACGCTCGGCCTCGATCTGCGCGTGGGCGGAGGCGGTGATGCGGTCGGCCTCGAACTGCGCCTGCTGCTTGAGCTCGGCGATGATCTCGTTGCCCTCGGCGCGCGCAGCCTCACGGATGCGAGCGGCCTCGGCACGAGCGTCGGCCAGCTGCTTCTTGTATTCGTCGAGGGCCTTGGCAGCCTCGGCCTGCGCGGCCTCGGCGTGCTTGATGCCGCCTTCGATGCGCTCGGCACGCTCGTCGAGGATCCTGCGGAACTTGGGGATCGCGAAGAGCCCGAAGAACGCGGCGATGACCACGAAGACGACCAAGGACCAGAGGATGTCGTAACCAGCGGGGAAGAAGATGGCGGCGCCTTCGGGCGCACCACCCTCGGCCGCGAGGATCGTCTCGATCATCGGTGTGTCGTCCTAACTGATCAGGAGAAGATGAAGCCGGCGGCGAGGCCGATGAAGCCCAGCAGCTCGGTGAACGCGATGCCGAGGAACATCGTGACCTGCAGGCGGCCGGCCAGCTCGGGCTGGCGGGCCATGGCCTCGACGGTCTTGCCCGCGACGATGCCGATACCGATGCCGGGGCCGATCGCAGCGAGGCCGTAGCCGACGGTCGCGATGTTGCCGTTGATCTCAGCGAGGATCGTGGTGGTGTCCACTTGTGTTTCCTTCCGGTTGGGCGATGCACGTCGGATGACGCGCGTCGTCTGTATTTAGTGTTCTTTCGCCGCGGCCTGTTGGATGTAGACCGAGGCGAGGAGCGTGAAGACGTAGGCCTGCAGCACGGCGACGGCCATCTCGACGATGGTCATCACGAAGCCACCGATGAGGGTGAGAGCACCGAAGGCCATGAAGCCCCCGCTCATGCTGAAGAAGAAGAAGTGCGTCGCCGCGAAGCAGAGCACCAGCAAGAGGTGGCCGACCATCATGTTCAACAGGAGTCGGAGGGCCAGGGAGATCGGCCGCACGATGAAGATGTTGATGAACTCGATGGGCGTCAGCAGGATGTACATGACCCACGGCACACCGGGCGGGAAGAGGGCGTTGCGCAGGAACGTCGCGCCACCGGCCTCGCGGAAGCCCGCGTAGATGAACATGATGTAGGCCACGACCGCCAGCAGCAGGGGCATGGCGATGACCGACGTGCCTGCGATGTTGAGGCCGGGGATGATGCCCGTGATGTTCATGGCGAAGATGCCGAAGAACATGGCGGCCAGCAACGGCAGGTATTTGCGTCCGAGCTTCTCGCCGAGGATCTCCTCGACGATCTGGATGCGGACGAAGTCGAGGCCCAGCTCGGCGATGCTCTGCCCGCGGGACGGGATGAGCCGCCCCTTGCGCAGGGCCAGCCAGAACAGCAGCAACATGACGGCGATCGCGAAGAGGCGGACCAGCATGATGCGGTTCAGCTCGAAGGGGGTGCCCTCGAAGAAGATGGCGGGAGGGAAGAACTCGTCAAGAGTCGGGGCATGGAATCCCCCGTCCCCGTGGCCGGCTTCGGCAGCGGAGAGCAGGTTCACAGCGTTCGCTATCAGCGCTATCTCCTGTGTCGGGGCGAGCACCCTGAAGTGTCGCGACGATTGGTGGGGTTTGTCATCCGTGCACGCTGGAGACGCGGCCGGGGAACGTCGTCAACCCTATCAAGGTAATGGTTGCTTCCACGAATCGGTCGAGGTATTTTCACCGTGTGCACGCATGGTCGTCAGTCCTGCGGAGCAGGGGGAAGCGTGGCATCGCTCACGTACGACAGGCGCCCCCGGACGACCACGAGGGCGTCGACTGCCAGCGTGCCGATGATCGAGACCACGAGGGCCAGGAACAACACGACGTCGTCCACGAACGGTTGGTCGCGCAGCAGGACGAGCAAGACGATGAAGATGACCAGCTTGAGGAGCCAGGCACCCATCACGATGCCGAAGAACGCACCGAGGGTGAAGCGGATCGCCACCAGCATGCTCGCGGCCGTGATCGCCGCGAAGAGGATCGCGAGCCCCACCCCCACGAGGGCACTCCACAGGCCGTCGGTGCCGGCGAAGAGGTAGCCGAGCCCTCCTCCGACCACGGCGATGACGAGGGCGAGTGCGCCCGTGTACTTGAGGATCTGGGTGAAGATCGAGCTGGCGTTCATGGGTGGTCCTTCGGGTTCGTCAGTTCGGGCACCTCGGCCTTGGCCGCGGTGTCGGTGTCGTGCGGGTCGAGGACGTCCGCGGCGGCGTCGAGCGGGTCGAACCGGTCGGACTCCGTCGTCGACAGGTCACCCGTGCGGGTCGTCTGGACGGCGATCTCGACCTTCTTGCGACGGCTGAGCGGAGACAACGTGGCGGCGGTGCAGGCGACCAGACCGACGCCGAGGAAGACGGCGACCAGGTAGGTCGGCTTCACGAAGAGGAACATCAGGCCCCCGACGGCCGCCACGATCGTCCAGGCGTAGAAGATCAGGACGGCCTGGAAGTGCGAGTGTCCCATGTCGAGCAGGCGGTGGTGCAGGTGCTTTCGGTCGGCGGTGAAGGGGGACTTCCCGGCACTGAGTCGGCGGAGGACGGCCAGGCCGAAGTCGAGCAACGGCACGACGAGGATCGCGAAGGGCAGGACGATCGGGATGAACGCCGGCAGGAGTGCCGTCCGGGAGATCCCGGCCGGGTCGATCTGCCCGGTGACCGAGATCGCACTCGTGGCCATGACGAGTCCGGTGAGGAGCGCACCCGCGTCGCCCATGAAGAGCTTGGCCGGGTGCCAGTTCAGCGGAAGGAAGCCGAGGCAGGCCCCGATCAACACGGCGGAGAGGAGGGCGGCGAGGTTGAAGTACTCGGTCTGGCCGATGGTGATCGAGATCACGAAGCTGTAGACGAAGAAGACGCCGTTCGCGATGATCGCGACCCCGGCCACGAGACCGTCGAGTCCGTCGATGAAGTTCACGGCGTTCATGACGAGGACGATCGTGAGGACCGTGAGGACGAGCGACATGTAGGGCGAGCCGATGGCCAGGCTGCCCCCGATGGGCAACGAGACGAGTTGGACGCCCTGCCACGCGAGGACTCCCGCGGCGACGATCTGGCCCGCCAGCTTGGTCATCCAGTCGAGGTCGTACAGGTCGTCGACGACTCCGATGACGACGATGATCGTGGCGGCGCCGATGATGGCCAGAGGAGGCCCCGCGTCGGCGAAGACGAGACGGAAGTAGTCGACACCCGAGATCAAGGGGAACACGAACCACGCCGCGAGCAGCGCGACCACGATGCCGGCCCACATCGCGATTCCCCCGAGACGCGGCGTGGGCGTCTGGTGGACGTCCCGCTCGCGGATCTGGGGATAGAGGCGGTACTTGAGGCCCACCCGCCAGACGACGACGGACAACACGAAGCTGACCCCCGCCGAGATCGCGAGCGCGAGGAGGTAGTACCTCACGCGAGGGCGTCGACCCCGACGACGCGGATGATCTCGGCGTCGGACAGGACGCCGTGGCGCACGATGCGCAACACCCCGTCGGCGCCGCCCGTCGCGTCGACGATCGTCGACCCCGTGTTGGCGCCGGCCCGGTGTTCGTACGTGGCCCCCGCGGGGCCGTCGTCGAGGTACACCGACACGGAGTCGCCGAGCATGCGGCGGGCGTCGCCTGCCGTCTCGGCCGCGGGCTGGCCCGTGAGGTTGGCGCTCGACACCGCGAGCGGGCCGGTCTCTTCGAGCAGCTCGAGGGCGATGCGGTGGCTCGGCACGCGCAGGGCGACGGTGCCGCGCGTCTCGCCGAGATCCCAGCTGAGCGACGCCTGCGCACGGAAGATGACCGTGAGCGGGCCGGGCCAGAACTCGTCGAGCAACGGACGGACGACCTCGGGCACCCGGTCGGTGAGAGCGGCGAGGGTCTCTTGGCCCTTGATCAGCACCGGAGGCGGGGACTGGCGACCACGACCCTTGGCGTCGAGCAGGCGCTGCACGGCGGTCGGGTCGAACGCGTCGGCCGCGACGCCGTACACCGTGTCGGTCGGCAGGACGACGAGCTCGCCTCGACCGACGGCACCGCGCGCCATGCGCATGCCGGCGAGGAGTTCGGAGTCGACGGAGCAGTCGTGAAAAGTGGCCATGACCTGACGATGATAGTGCGACGGACCGGGAGAACCCGGTCAGCGCACCGCCGTCGTGGCCCGGTCGCGGCCGGTGAGGTCGGGATGCGTGGCCGGGGAGCGCCAACCGTCGGCCGTCAGGAGGTCGCGGATGGCGCCTCCTTGGAGCTCGCCGTGCTCGATGACGAGCGCTCCGCCCGGGCGCAGCAGCCGTCGGGCCGTGAGGGACAGGGCGCGGACGAGGTCGAGGCCGTCCTCACCGCCGTAGAGGGCGAGCGCAGGATCGTGGAGTCTCACCTCGGGGTCGCGCGGGACCATGCCGACGGGCACGTACGGCGGGTTCGACACCACGACCGAGACCGTGCCGTCGAGTTCGGGCAGGGCGTCGGCGAGGTCGCCCTCGACGAGGCGCACGTTGTCGACCCCCACCGCGTCGATGTTGCGACGGGTCCAGACGGCCGCCTCGGGAGACAGCTCGACGGCGACGACCGTGGCCGTCGGCACCTCGGAGGCCATCGCCAGGGCCAGGGCGCCGCTCCCGGTCCCGAGGTCGACGGCGACGGGTGACGCGTCCGCCACGGCGTTCAGGGCGTCGATCGCCAGCTGGGCGACGCCTTCGGTCTCGGGTCGCGGGACGAAGACACCCGGCCCCACGCGCAACTCGAGGTGGCGGAACGACGCCCGCCCCGTGATGTGCTGCAGGGGCTCGCGGGAGGCGCGGCGCGTGATCGCGGCGACCAGCGCCTCCTGCTCGTCCGGTGTCAACGACGCGGCCGTGACGGCCCTCGCCCGCACCACTCCCCTGTTCAGGCCCGTGACGTGGCCGAGCAGGAGTTCGGCGTCGACGTCGGGCGACGGTACCCCGGCGTCGACGAGGACGGTCGACGCGACCCGGAGGGCCACGTCGACCGTCGTCACGCCGTCGAAGGCCGTGGCGATCGCATCGGTCACGACGCGGTGTCACCGATCTCGGCGAGACGTGCCTCTTCGTCGGCCTGGATGCACGACTCGACGACCGCGTCGAGCGCACCGTCCATGACGGCGTCGAGGTTGTACGCCTTGTAGCCGGTGCGGTGGTCGGCGATGCGGTTCTCGGGGAAGTTGTAGGTGCGGATGCGTTCCGACCGGTCCATGCCCCGGATCTGGCTCTTGCGGGCGTCCGACGCGATGGCCGCCTGCTCTTCTTGCTGACGGGCGAGGATGCGGGCCCGCAGGACCCGCATGCCCGCCTCGCGGTTCTGCAGCTGGCTCTTCTCGTTCTGCATCGCGACCACGATGCCCGTGGGCAGGTGGGTGATGCGGACGGCGGAGTCGGTCGTGTTGACCGACTGGCCGCCGGGGCCGCTCGACCGGTAGACGTCGATCTTGAGGTCGTTCTGGTTGATGTCGACCTCTTCGGGCTCGTCGACCTCGGGGAACACGAGCACGCCCGTGGTCGAGGTGTGGATGCGGCCCTGCGACTCGGTCGCCGGCACCCGCTGCACGCGGTGGACGCCACCCTCGTACTTGAGGTGCGCCCAGACGCCCTGCGAGGGGTCGGACGCGTTCGACTTGAGCGCGACCTGCACGTTCTTGTAGCCACCGAGGTCGGAGTCGTCGCTCGCGATCATCTCGGACTTCCAGCCCTTCGACTCGGCGTAGTGCAGGTACATGCGCAGCAGGTCGGCCGCGAACAAGGCGCTCTCGGCCCCGCCCTCGCCGCCCTTGATCTCCATGATGACGTCGCGCCCGTCGTCCGGGTCGCGCGGGATCAGGAGGCGCCGCAAGCGCTCCTGGGACTCGTCGAGCGCCTGCTCGAGGGCGGGCACCTCGTCGGCGAACGCCTCGTCCTCCTTCGCGAGTTCGCGCGCGGCCTCGAGGTCTTCAGCCGCCTGCTGCCACGCCGAGTGGGCAGCCACGATGCGGCTGAGCTCGGCGTAGCGGCGGTTGATCTTCTTGGCGCGTGCGGCGTCGGCGTGGACCGCCGGATCGCTGAGCTGCGTCTGCAGATTGTCGTGCTCGGCCAGCAGCACGGCCACCGACTCGAACACGCTCAGTGCTCCTTGTGGCCGGAGTCGTGTCCGTTCGACGCGGGGACCGACTTCTGGACCTGGACGAGGAACTCGACGTTCGACTGCGTCTCGCGCAGGTTGCGCAGGACGATCTCGAGGGCCTGCTGCTGGTCGAGCCCGGCCAGGGCGCGGCGCAGACGCCAGGTGATCTTGACCTCGTCGGGGCTGAGCAGCATCTCTTCACGTCGCGTGCCCGAGGCGTTGACGTCGACCGCGGGGAAGATGCGCTTGTCGGCCAGGTGGCGCGACAGGCGGAGCTCCATGTTGCCGGTGCCCTTGAACTCCTCGAAGATGACCTCGTCCATCTTCGAACCGGTCTCGACGAGCGCGGTCGCGAGGATGGTGAGCGAGCCACCGTTCTCGATGTTGCGCGCGGCACCGAAGAAGCGCTTGGGCGGGTACAGGGCCGACGAGTCGACGCCACCCGAGAGGATGCGGCCCGACGCGGGTGCGGCCAGGTTGTACGCACGGCCGAGACGCGTGATCGAGTCGAGCAGCACGACGACGTCGTGGCCCAGCTCGACGAGGCGCTTGGCGCGCTCGATGGCCAGCTCGGCGACGGTGGTGTGGTCCTCCGCCGGACGGTCGAACGTCGAGGCGATGACCTCGCCCTTGACCGTCCGCTGCATGTCGGTGACCTCTTCGGGGCGCTCGTCGACGAGCACGACCATGAGGTGGACCTCGGGGTTGTTGATCGCGATGGCGTTGGCGATCGACTGCAGCACGAGCGTCTTGCCCGCCTTCGGCGGCGAGACGATCAGACCACGCTGCCCCTTGCCGATCGGCGACACGAGGTCGATGATCCGGGTCGAGAGCTTCTGGGGCTCGGTCTCGAGACGGAGGCGCTCCTGCGGGTAGAGCGGGGTCAGCTTGCTGAACTCGACGCGCTTGGCGGCCTCGTCGACGGGCTGACCGTTGATCGAGTCGATCCTGACGATCGCGTTGTACTTCTGGCGCCCCTGGCCCTGGTCGCCCTCGCGGGGCTGACGGATGGCGCCGACGACCGCGTCGCCCTTGCGCAGGTGGTACTTCTTGACCTGACCGAGCGAGACGTAGACGTCGCTGGCGCCGGGCAGGTAGCCCGTGGTGCGCACGAAGGCGTAGTTCTCGAGCACGTCGAGGATGCCCGCGACGGGGATGAGGACGTCGTCCTCGCCGATCTCGGGCTCAACGTCGTCGTTCTGAGCCCCACGACCGCGCTTGCGGTCCCTCTGACGACCACGGCCCTGTCGGCCGCCCTCGTCGTTCTGACCGCCGGACTGGGGGCCGTTGCCGGACTGCTCGCCGCGGGCGGCGTCGTTCTTCTCGCCGGCTTCGCGCTGGGCCTGCTGCTCGGCCCTCTGGTCCGCGCGCTGCTGGTCGCCGCGCTGCTGCTGGCCGTTCTGGGGGGCATCGGCCTTCTGGCCGCCGTTCTGCGGAGCGTCGGCCTTCTGGCCACCGTTCTGCTGGTTGCCGTTCGGCTGGCCACCGTTCTGCTGGCCACCGTTCTGGTCGGCCTGGGTCTGCTGCTGACCGCCCTTGCCGCGGTTGCGGTTGCGGCTCCGGCGGCCCCCACCCTGCTGGCCACCGTTCTGCTGGTCGCCGCCCTGCTGGTCGGACTGGCCCTGCTGGTCGGACTGGCCCTGGTCGGACTGGCCCTGCGCTTCGGAACCAGCCTCGTCGGAGGGCGCGGACGGGGAGGCCTCGAGGGAAGCCGAGCCGTCGGCGGCCGGGGACTCGACCGACGCACCGGGCTGCGCCGCGTCGGCGGCGACGGACGCGTCGGAGGCGCGGCGCGAGCCGCGACGACGCGACGGGCGCTCGGAGGCGGCCTTCTCGGTCGGAGCCTGCTCGGTCGAACCCTGCTCGGCGTCGGCGGCCCCGGCGGCCTCGACGGCCACGGCCTCGGTGGCGGGCACCTCGACGAGAGGAGTGACACCGGTCTCGCCGGCGTTGACGTGGGCGCCGGCGGCCCGGGACTCGGGAGCCCCGGCGGCCGACGTGGCCCGGCGCGAGCCCCGGCGGGCACGGGTCGGTGCCTCGGTCGGCTCGGTCGGCTCGGTGCCCGTCTCGGCGACGGGGGCCTCGGCACCCTCGGCGACGGCGGTCTCGACGGAGGCCTGGACACCGGCGTCGACGACTCCGTCGAGCGTCGGCTGGGGCGCGACCTCGCTGGCCGCCCCCTCACCCTGCTTCGCCGCGATGGCGGCCACGAGGTCGCCCTTGCGCAGCTTGGAGATGCCGCTGATGCCCAGCGACGAGGCGAGGGCCTGCAGCTGGGGCAGGCGCATGGCGGTGAGTTCGGGCGTGGACGGCGCAGCGGCGCCGTTCTGGACGTCAGTCACGAGTGATGGGTTCCTTTCGCTCCCCCGCGTTGATCGGCGGGGCAGAGCTGGTCACACCTCGTGGCCTCTCACCTGCACTGAACGGGTTCGCCCCGAGGGGGCGACCCTGTGCCGGCTCTGCCCTGAACGAGCAGCTGCCCGGGATGAGCAGGAGGCCTGGGAGGTGCGGTGCGCGCCGACCAGATCGGCAGACGAACACTGCTAGATGTGCACTACGGGATGTGCGACCCGGGGACTCGAAGACTTGTGACCCCACGCGGTAATCCCCGCGAAGGACTGCGGGGACGAAGCTAGATGCCCAGGAAATCTGAGTTTTCTACCGGGTGCGGCACCACTGTAGCACCTTTGAGATCGACGGCCAGCATCAACGGACGCCACGCCGAGACGGCGTGTTCGCGCACCAGTTCGGCGGCGAACAAGCGCTGTGCCGGGTCGCTGCCGAGGACCAGGAGGGAGGGGCCAGCCCCCGAGACGACGGCCGCGAGACCGGCGTCGCGCAGCATGCGGATCAGGGCGTCGGTCTCGGGCATGGCACTGGCGCGATAGCTCTGGTGCAGGCGGTCCTCGGTCGCCGCGAGCAACAACTCGGGACTCTGCACGAGGGCCGCCACCAGGAGAGCGGACCGCGACACGTTGAACGTGGCGTCCTCGTGCGGAACGGAGGCGGGCTGCAGGCTCCGCGCCAGCTTCGTCGAGAGCGTCGATTCGGGCACGAACACGACGGGCGACACGCCTCGGTGCACGAGCAGTCGCTTGTGGGACGGACCGTGCGAATTCATCCAGGCGATCGTGAGGCCGCCGAACAGCGCGGGTGCCACGTTGTCGGGGTGACCCTCCATCTCGGTCGCCAGGGCGAGCAGAGCCGCGGAGTCGAGTTCGACCGTGCCCTCGAGCAGTCCCTTGGCGGCCATGATGCCCGAGACGATCGCGGCTGCGGACGACCCGAGTCCCCGGCCGTGCGGGATCGCGTTGCGGGCCCGGAGCCGAAGCCCCGGCAGAGGGACGTCGACCGACGCGAAGGCCGCGGCGACGGCCTGGACGACGAGGTTCGACCCGTCGGTGGGCACCTGGCCGGCCCCGACGCCCGTGACCTCGACCGAGACCCCGGGCTCACCGGTCGCCGTGACCTCGAGCTCGTCGTAGAGCGACAGCGCGAGCCCCAGCGTGTCGAAGCCGGGACCGAGGTTGGCCGAGGTCGCGGGGACCTTGACCAGCACCGAACGCCCGACGACCCCGGGGGTCATGCAGAGGCCGGTGCGAGACCGAGCACCTCGGCCACCCGGGCCGTGTCGCTCGCGACCACGGTCGGTTGCACGTCGCTGCCGTCGGCGCGCCGCAGGGCCCATTGGGGGTCCTTCAGGCCGTGGCCCGTGACGGTGAGGACGACCGTGGCCCCGGCGGGGATGACCCCGGCGTCCGCCCGCTCGAGCAGACCCGCCACGCTGATGGCCGACGCGGGCTCGACGAAGATGCCGACCTCGGCCGAGAGGATCTTCTGCGCGGCGAGGATGGCTTCGTCGGTGATGGCCCCGAACCAGCCGTCGGTGAGGTCACGCGCCTCGAGGGCGAGCTGCCACGAGGCGGGGTTGCCGATGCGGATCGCGCTGGCGATGGTCTCGGGGGCCTTGACGACCTCACCGGCGACGATCGGTGCCGAGCCGGCGGCCTGGAACCCGAACATGCGCGGCAGCTTGGTGGCGCGGCCGATCTCGAGGTCTTCACGGTAGCCGCGCGTGTAGGCCGTGTAGTTGCCAGCGTTGCCGACCGGGATGAAGTGGAAGTCGGGGGCGTCGCCGAGCACGTCGACGACCTCGAACGCCCCGGTCTTCTGGCCCTCGATGCGGTCGTTGTTGACCGAGTTGACGAGGTGCACCGGGTAATTGGCGGCGAGGTCGCGTGCGATGTCGAGGCAGTCGTCGAAGTTGCCCTGGATCTGCAGCAGCTGACCGTCGTGCGCGACGGCCTGGCTCAGCTTGCCCATGGCGATCTTGCCCTCGGGGACGAGCACGGCGGCCGTGATGCCGGCGTGGGCGGCGTAGGCGGCGGCCGAGGCGGACGTGTTGCCGGTCGACGCACAGATGACGGCCTTGGCCCCGTGTTCGACGGCCTTCGAGATCGCCATCGTCATGCCGCGGTCCTTGAAGGAACCGGTCGGGTTCATGCCCTCGTACTTGACGTAGACCTTCGCGCCCGTGCGGTTCGACAGGGCCGGAGCCGGGATGAGCGGCGTTCCGCCCTCGCCGAGGGTGACGATCGGGGTGGCGTCGGTGACGTCGAGACGGTCGGCGTATTCGCGCAGGACACCCTGCCACTGGTGGGCCATCAGGCTCCTTCGACTCTCAGCACGCTCGTGACGGAGTTCACGACCGTGGCGTTCTTCAGGGCGGTCACCGTGGCGGCGAGGTCGGACTCGCGCGCCCGGTGGGTGCCGATGATCAGCGTAGCGGTGGCCACGGCGTCGCCCTCGCCCGTGACGCCCGGCGTCGCACCCGACGTCTGTTCGACGTTGTGCACGCTCACGCCGTGGTCGCTGAGCACCCCGGCGACCTCGGCGAGGACGCCCGGCTGGTCCGCCACGTCGAGCGTGATCTGGTACCGCGTGGACACGCGACCGATCGGCATGACGGGCAGGTTCGCGTGGGTGGACTCGGCGACGCCGGGGCCGCCGATGACGTGGCGTCGCGCGGCCGAGACGAGGTCGCCCAACACGGCGGACGCCGTCTCGACTCCCCCGGCTCCGGCGCCGTAGAACATGAGGTCTCCGGCCGACTCGGCCTCGACGAAGACGGCGTTCTTCGCTCCGTGCACGGCCGCGAGCGGGTGGCTCAGCGGAACGAGCGCCGGGTAGACGCGTGCGCTGACGCCCTCGACGCCGTCGTCGTCGACCAGGCGCTCGCAGATCGCCAGGATCTTCACGACGTACCCGGCCTTGCGAGCCGCGACCACCTGGTCGTGCGTGACGGACGTGATGCCTTCGCGGTGCACGGCGGAGAGGGGCACGGCCGTGTGGAAGGCGAGGCCGGCCAGGATGGCCGCCTTCTGCGCCGCGTCGTAGCCCTCGATGTCGGCCGTGGGGTCCGCCTCGGCGTAACCCAGGGCCGTGGCCGTCGCCAGGGCGTCCTCGAGGCTCGAGCCGTCGGTGTCCATGCGGTCGAGGATGAAGTTCGTCGTGCCGTTGACGATGCCCATGATGCGTTGGACGCGGTCGCCGGCGAGGCTGTCGCGCAACGGGCGGATGATCGGGATGGCACCGGCCACGGCGGCCTCGTAGTACACCTGCGCGCCCACCTGCTCGGCGGCGTCGAACAGCTCGGGACCGTGGCTCGCGAGCAGGGCCTTGTTGCCCGTGATGACGTCGGCCCCCGAGTTGAGGGCCTGCAGCACGTAGCTGCGGGCCGGCTCGAGTCCCCCGATCAACTCGACGACGATGTCGGCGCCGACGATCAGCGACTCGACGTCGGTCGTGAACAGCTCGCGCGGCAGGTCGACGTCGCGCGGCGCGTCGACGTCGCGCACCCCGATGCCGACCAGCTCGAGCCCGGCACCCGCGCGCCCGGCGAAGTCGTCGCCCTGCTCGAGCAGCAATCGCGCCACCTGCGACCCCACGGAGCCGGCGCCCAGCAGGGCGACCCTCACGTTGCGGTATTCGATCATGTCAGTCCGTTCTCGGGTGCTTCGTCGGCGGGGTGCGGTGCTCGCACGAGGTGAGGAGGCGCGGATCGCTCAGTCGAGGCCGGCGTCGCGGGCCAGCAGGTCGGCTTCGCTCTCGCCCCGCACGATCACGCGTGCCCGGCCGTCGCGCACGGCCACGACGGGCGGACGCCCGACATGGTTGTAGTTGCTGGCGAGGCTGTGGCAGTAGGCCCCGGTGGCGGGCACCGCGAGCAGGTCGCCGGGGACGACGTCGCCGGGGAGGTAGTCGGCGAGCACGACGAGGTCGCCGCTCTCGCAGTGCTTCCCGGCGACCCGCACGAGGGCGGGCGGGGCCGAGGAGGTGCGGTTCGCGATGCGCACGGAGTAGTCCGCCGCGTAGAGGGCCGTCCTCGCGTTGTCGCTCATCCCGCCGTCGACGCTGACGTAGCGGCGCACCGCGCTGCCCTCGTCGATCGCGACCGAGACGTCCTTGATCGTGCCGACCTCGTAGAGCGTCGTGCCGGCCGGACCGACGATGACGCGTCCGGGCTCGACCGCGAGGAGCGGCACGTCGACGCCGAGGCGGAGGCACTCCGCCTGGACGATGTCGGCCAGGGCGACGGCGAGGTCGTCGAGCGGGCGGGCGTCGTCGGCGCTCGTGTACGCGATGCCGAAGCCCCCGCCGAGGTTGAGCTCGGGCACCGGGCCGGACGCCAGCAGGTCGGCGTGCACGGCGAGCAGGCGGCGGGCGGCCTCCGCGAAGCCGTCCGAGCCGAAGATCTGCGAGCCGATGTGCGAGTGCAGGCCGACGAACTCGAGCGACGGCTGCCGGCGGATCGAGTCGACGATGTCGGCGGTCTCGGAGAGCGGGACGCCGAACTTCTGGTCTTCGCGGGCGGTGGCGAGGTACTCGTGCGTGGAGGCGTGGACCCCCGAGTTGACCCGCAGGCGCACCCGCTGGACGCGTCCGTGCCGTTCGGCCGCCGCGGCGACCCGTCCGACCTCGGCGGCGTTGTCGAGCACGACGGTGCCGATGCCGGCCTCGACCGTGCGGTCGATCTCGGCGAGCGACTTGTTGTTGCCGTGGAACCCCATGCGGGCGGGGTCGACTCCGGCGGCCCGGGCCACGGCGAACTCGCCGCCGGTGCAGACGTCGACGGCCATGCCCGCCTCGGCCACCCAGCGGGCGACCTCGGCGGAGAGGAACGCCTTGGCCGCGTAGTAGACCGTCGCCGTCGTGCCGATGCGGGCCGCCTCGCGCTCGAACGAGCGGACGGCCTCGACCGCGCGGGCACGGGCGTCGTCCTCGTCGAGGACGTAGAGCGGCGTGCCGTACGACGCCACGAGGTCGGAGACGGTGACGCCGCCGAGCACGAGTTCGCCGTCGGAGGACCGCTGGGCCGTGGCCGACCAGACGGCCGGGTCGAGGGCGTCGGCGTCGGTCGGCTCGTGGAGCCAGGCGGGAGCCAGGGGGTTCGGGGACACGCGGACCTCGGGGGTTTGAAGGACGGGGAACGACATCAGAGCCTACCGACCGCCGAGGTGCGTGACGGCCAGGGTCGTGGCGACATGGTCGCCACACCGGAGGTCAGGAGCAGGACCCCTTGGTGCCGATGCCGCTCGACGAGATCGGCAGGCCGGGCGACGTGACGTCGAGGGTCGCCGCCGACGGCGTGACGTCCACGGCGGTGAGGGTGGTGCCCTGGGGCAGGTACTGCGCGGCGCACACGTCGAAGGCGTAGCCGCCGATGAAGGGGGCGAGGTCGAGCGACACCGACGTGTCCCGCAGCGACGCCGTGGTCGGGGTGAGCGAGATGACCCGGCCCTCGCTCGTGATCGAGGGGGTCGCGACGACGTCCACGGGCACGACCGTGTTCACCAGCGGGATCGTGAAGTCGCGGGCGTAGGTGACCTCTCCGTCGCCGAAGGAGATCGCTCCGCCGCTCTCCTGCACGGCCGCGAGCCCGTTGACGGTCGCCGAGTCGGCGGTGACCGTGCCGGTGATGGCCCCGGTCGATCCGCTCAGGTCGGTCGGCACGTCTCGGACGTCGAAGTCGAACGACAGACCACCCGAGGACCCGGCGGACGAGATGGTGGCCTGCTCGATGGTGCCCTGCACCAGCTGCCAGAGCATCGAGAAGCCGCCGATCTGCACGTCGACGGGACCGGCCGCGTCGCCGAGTTGCTGCGAGATCTGCTTCTCGGCCTGGTCCTCGGCGACCGTCCGCACGACGAGGTCGGCGACCACGGCCAGGATCCCCAGGACGACCACGATCCCGAGCAGGACGAAGACGACGATGCCGAAGCCGCGGCCTCGGCGACGGGCGACGGGCTTGGCCTCGAAGAAGTCGGAGTCGATGTCGCTCATCGGGCCATCTTGTCAGCCGGGTGGCGAGGGACGCTCACGCCGCGCCTCCTGCGGTCGAGACCGAGGAGGCGCGGCGCGCGAGGTCACATGCGGTCGGGTGCCGAGACGCCCAGCAGTCCGAGGCCGTTGCGGATGACCTGGCCCGCCGCGTCGTTGAGCCACAGACGGGTGCGGTGCAGGTCGGTGACCTCGTCGTCGCCGAGCGGTGTGACGCGGCACGTGTCGTACCAGCGGTGGTAGGTGCCGGCGAGTTCTTCGACGTAGCGGGCGACGCGGTGCGGCTCGCGCAACTCGGCGGCCTGGACGACGACGCGGGGCAGCTCGGACAGGGCGCCGAGCAGGGCGCTCTCGGTCTCGTGCGTGAGCAGCGACGCGTCGAACGCGTCCCGCGTCACGCCGGCCGCCTCGGCGTTGCGCCCGACCGCACGGGTGCGCGCGTGGGCGTACTGGACGTAGAAGACGGGGTTGTCGTTGCTGCGCTTCGTGAGCAGGTCGAGGTCGATGTCGATCGAGCTGTTCACCGGGCTGCGGACCAGCGAGTACCTGCCGGCGTCGACGCCGACGGCGTCCACGAGGTCCTCCATCGTGACGACGGTGCCCGCACGCTTGGACATGCGCATCGGTTCGCCGTCGCGCAGCAGGTTGACCATCTGGCCGATGAGGATCTCGAGGTTGACGCCCGGCTCGTCGCCGAACGCCGCGCACATCGCCATCATTCGACCGACGTAGCCGTGGTGGTCGGCGCCGAGCATGATGAGGTTGCGTTCGAAGCCACGTTCGCGCTTGTCGAGGTAGTAGGCCAGGTCGCCGGCGATGTAGGCGGCCTCGCCGTCGCTCTTGACGATGACGCGGTCGCGGTCGTCGCCGAAGTCGGTGGTGCGCAGCCAGGTGGCGCCCTCGGACTCGTAGACGTGCCCGAGCTCGCGGAGCCGGGCGATGGCGCGCTCGACGGCCTGGGATTCGTGCAGCTCGTTCTCGTGGAAGTACACGTCGAAGTCGACGCCGAAGTCGTGCAGGGACGACTTGATGTCGGCGAACATGAAGTCGACGCCGGCGGCGCGGAAGACCTCTTGCGCCTCGTCACGCGGCAGGGCGGCGGCGTCGACGCCGGTCGAGGCCACGACGCGCTCGACGATGTCGCCGATGTACTGCCCGCCGTAGCCGTCGTCGGGGGTGGGTTCGCCGAGTGCGCTGGCCAGGAGGCTACGGGCGAAACGGTCGATCTGCCCACCGTGGTCGTTGAAGTAGTACTCGCGGGTGACGAGCGCGCCCTGCGCCTGGAACACGCGGGCGAGGCTGTCGCCGACCGCTGCCCAGCGCACGCCGCCGAGGTGGATCGGGCCGGTGGGGTTCGCCGAGACGAACTCGAGGTCGATGGTGACGCCCCGGTAGTAGTCGCCGCGACCGTAGGACTCGCCCTGCTCGACGATCGAGCGCGCGAGGAGGCCCGCGGCCGCGGCGTCGAGGCGGATGTTGATGAACCCGGGGCCCGCGACGTCGACGTCGGCGACCCCGTCGACCTCGGCCAGGTCGGCCGCGATGTCGGTGGCGAGCTCACGGGGGTTCGTGCCGACGCGCTTGGCGAACTTCATGGCCACGTTCGACGCCCAGTCGCCGTGCTCGCGGTTCTTCGGACGCTCGAGCGCCACGTCGCCCTCGGTCACCGCCACGTCGACGGTGCCTCGGCGTTCGAGGACGCCCTGGACGACGGCGAGCAGGGACGTGGAGAGTTCGGCGGGAGTCACGAGGGTCGATCTTACCGGGAGGCACGGAGACGACGGCGAGCCCGACGTCGGTGATGATGGAGGGATGAGCCCCGCCTCGACCCGCTCCCCCGTCGTCCTGCGCACCCTCGTCGTGACGGGTGCCCTCGCCCTGACTCTGACCGCCTGCACGGCACCGTCGCAGGCCGCGCCGAGCGCGACCCCGACCACGGGCGAGGAGTCGTCCTCCACCCCCGTCGGGACGCCGACGGCGGCGGCCACGCCCGAGCTCGTGAGCACCCCGTTCGACGTCGACTGCGGCGAGCTGCTCGATCCCGGCTCGCTCGCCTCCTGGTACCCGGGGTTGACGGCCGTCGCCGACGACGAGGCGAGCGGCGACGCGAGCCGCGACGGCGAGGCCCTGCAGCAGGTCGCCGACGCGGACGGCACGACGTGCACGTGGCAGGACTCCAGCGGCGCCACCGTCACGGTCGGTGTCGCGCACTTCGACGCGGACAGCCTCGACGAGCTGGCCAACGACCTCGTCGCGACCAGCAACTCGGTGCCGACCTTCGGCGTCGAGGGCTACTTCGACACCCCCGGTGAGATCGGCACGGCCGAGGCGTTCTCGTCGCCGGCGTTCGTCGTCGCCCGTTCGACGACCTTCCTCGAACCCGGCGACGCCGAGCCGGTCGTGTCTGCCGTGCTGTCGGCGCTGAAGCAGGTCGACTGAGACCGAGGGCGGGAGGCGCGCTCCGGTGAGGAACGCGGCCTAGGCGACCAGCGCCTCCTGGTCCGTTCGCGAGGCGACGGACGCGGCGAGGCGCCCCGCCTCGACGGAGGCGCCCAAGGACGCCAACAGTGCCTCGAGCTGGCCGACCGGGGCTCCTCTGTCTTCGGGGTGCCACTGCACGCCGACGACCGGGGCCGAGTCGTGCTCGACGGCCTCGACGGTGCCGTCGGAGGCGCGGCCGACGACGCGCAGGCCCTGGCCCAGGCGGCCGACGGCCTGGTGGTGCGCGCTCTGGACGACGGGCTCGGTGCCGAGGGCCCGGGCGAGGCGACTACCGGGCTCGAGCCCGACGGCGTGCGGGTGCATGAGCTGGTCGACCGGCGCGTCGGGGGTGCGGTGCACCCCGTCGTGGTCGTCCAGGTGTTGCACGAGGTCTCCGCCGAGGGCGACGTTGATCAGCTGGTGGCCGCGGCAGACGCCGAGCAGTGGGGTGCGGCGAGCGACCGCGCGGCGCACGACGGCGAGCTGGGCCTCGTCGGCCACGGGGTCGTGGCGACCCTCCCCCGGGTAGCCGGTCGCGCCTCCGTAGAGACGGGGAGAGAGGTCCTCGCCACCGAGGACGACGATCGCATCGGCGTCAGCGGTCACGCGCAACAGCTCGTCGGTGCCGAGGTCGCCCGCGGCGAAACGCGTCGCCTGCCAGCCCGCGGCCTCGGCGGTCGCGCGGACTCGGGAGTTCATGTCGTCGACGTAGGCGTGGTACTCGGGGGCGTGCGGCCGGTGCCGGGCGACCTCGACCACGGCGAGACGCATCGAGGCGACGGCGGGGTCGCTCGGGCGGGTCGACGGGGCGGCGTACGAGGTCATGGCTCCATGCTGCCGTCGGGACGGGCGCCCTGCCAGGTGCGTGTCGTCGCGTTACGCCGCTGCGGCGGCAGCGGTCGCGCCGCCGGCTCCCTCAGGGGTGGTCAGGGCCACAAGGAGGCGCGGGTCCAGCCGTCGCCGTCGCGGTCGTACCGCAGGCGCACCTGGTCTCGGCCCGTGGTGGCCTGCCAGAACTCGATCGAGGTGGGGTCGACCCGCCAGGCCGTCCAGTCGTCGGGGACGAAGGTGTCGTCGGACTCGATCGTGGCCTTGGCCTCGGCGAGGCGACGCCGCGTCTCGGCCTCGTCGGTGATCGGGCTGCTCTGCGGCTGCGTCATCGCGACGGCGCGCGAGTCGGGGTGGCGAGCGGTGAAGTCCTTCTCGCTGACGTCGCGCGGACCGGGCGTCGCCCGGCCGAGCACGCGGACCTGGCGGCCCTGCTCGCGCCAGTACAGGGTGAGCGCCACCCGGGGGTTCTCGGCGATCTGCCGTCCCTTCGGGCTGATCGACGAGGTCGCGAACCAGAGGGCACCGTCGTCGACGTCCTTGAGGAGCAGGGTGCGGGCCGTGACGTCGCCGTCGGACGACGAGGTCGAGATCACCATGGCGTGCGGCTGGGCGACGTCCTGGTCGACGGCCTCGACGAGCCACGCGACGAACTGGTCGACCGCGTCGTCGGCCACGTCGTCGACGTCGAAGGTGGGCAACTCGGGGTGGAAGACCTTGGCGGAGCGGAGACGCTCGCGCAGCGTCGGACCCTCGGGGTCGGTGCGGTCGGAACGGGTGCCGGAGTCGGCTCGGTCGGTGCTGGTGTCGTCGGTCACTCCCCCACGATGCACCTCCCGCGGCGGGGCCGTCCCAGGCCGGACCGATTCGCTGCTAACCTGGACGACGTTCCCGGGCCCCCATAGCTCAGGGGATAGAGCACTGCCCTCCGGAGGCAGGGGCGGCAGTTCGAATCTGCCTGGGGGCACCACTTCTTCTCTCGAAGCCCCTCTCGATGCGCAGGCCTTCCGGTGCCGCGGTCGAACGGCCCCGGCAGGTCAGTCGGACTGCTGGCGGCGGGCGCGGTCGGCGTCGTCGCGGTCGAGCTCGCGACGCAGGACGCGTTCGGGGACGGCGACGTGCTCGGCGGCCTCGCGCATGCTCGCTCCCCCGGCCCGTAGCTGACGGGCCGCGTCGAGGCGGCGTCTCGAGACGGGGGGCTTCGGGGTCTGCGCCACCCGCGCCTCCTGCCGTTTGCGGGTCTCGGCACGGTGCAGCTCACCGCCGACCTGCTCGTCGAAGCGGGCCAGGGCGGCGGTGACGCGGAAGAAGAAGCGGCCGTAGGCGTTGAGCTCGTCGATCTGCTCGTCGATCGAGCGGAAGGCGACGCCCAGGGCGTCGAGGGTCGCCATCACCCCCACCAGCTCGGCCACCGAGCGGCCGATCCGGTCGACGTTCGTCACGACGAAGACGTCGCCTTCCCGCAGGCTGCCGATGGCCTTGGCGAACTCGGGGCGGGACTGCCTGGTTCCGGTGGCGTGGTCGACGAAGACCCGTTCGCACCCGCCCGCCCGCAGGCGCTCCACCTGGCGATCGGACGACGGGTCGTCTCGCGAGATGCGGGCGTACCCGACGACGGTCACGGTGGGCCTTCCGGCGAGGCGAGGGTGGACAGAGAGGTGAGGCCCCGCCGACGGCGAGGCCTCGAGGACGTCCGCCGGGAGGCGTGCGTCAGTGGTGGGTCGAGCTCAACTGTAGGTGAGCGCGATCACGGCGACGTCGAGCGTGCGGTACGAACCCTCACGCCGGACGGCGGTGCGGACGCGACCCCGCAGCACCTCGAACAACCCGTCGGACTCGTGCACGAACCCGATCACCCCGGCGGTCGGCGTCGACACGCGGTGGAATCCGTCACCCAGGGGGACGACCTCCGCTCGGGACGTGCGCTCCAAGACAGCACCCATGATGTCTCCTTCTTCGTTCTCCGGCCCTCGTACCGGGCCGTCATCGCAGCGTACCCCGCAGGTGGGGTACAAGTCCCCGTGGAGTTGTCAGACTGGTCCTCTGACTCGTTCCTCGGACAGAGGCGGGGCCTCGCCGTCCGATCAGGCCGGCGGAGCCTCGGGCAGGGCCCCACGACGCCGTCGGCGACCGGCCGCGATCGTGACCCCGACGCTCGCCGCCGTGACGCAGGCGAGGGCGACGACCTCGCGCACCCCGAGCGCCTCGCCGAGCACGACGAGGCCGGCCAGGGCTGCCACCGCCGGCCCCAGGCTCGACAGGACGCCGAACACGCGCGTCGGCAGCCGCCGCAGCGCCACCGACTCGAGCGCGTACGGGATCGCGGAGGTCAGGGCGGCCACCACGAGGAACACCAGCAGGAGGCGCGGGTCGGCCCGGACGGCCACCGTCGCGTCGTGCGCCCCGAACGGGACGACCACGAGGGCGGCGACCAGCATCGCGGTCGCGAGGGCGCCCATCGGGTCACGGCCTCGACCCAGGGCGGCGTTCGCGAGGATGTAGCAGGCCCAGAACGCCCCGGCGCCGAGGGCGAGCAGCACGCCGACGACGGGGATCGCCCCGGTCGAGTCGGAGCCGAGCAGCACGACCCCGGCGAGGGCGAGCAGGGCCCAGGCCGCGTCCCACCAGCGTCTCGTCTGCACGAGTGCCACGACCAGCGGACCGAGGAACTCGAGGGTGACCGCGACCCCGAGCGGCACGACGTCGATCGCGAGGTAGATGAGCGAGTTCATCCCGGCGAGGGCGAGACCCAGCAGGACCACGCCCGGCCACGTCCGGCGGGGCCACCGCCAGGGGCGCGGTCGGAAGACGAGCACCAGGAGCGTCGCGCCGAAGGCGAGGCGCAGGCTGGCGGCGCCCAGCGGTCCCAGGGCCTCGAAATGCGTCTTGGCGAGGGCGGCCCCGAACTGCACCGAGACGATCGCCGCGACGGCGAGCAGGGGCGACGGCACACGGCCGAGGGGGCTGGGGTTCACGGGGCTCCGGGTTCGTCACGGGGTGCGCGGCGGCACAGTACGATCGTGGCATGAGCGACGCCTTCTCCGTCATCTCGCCGGTGGTGGAGCTCTTCGGCTGGTTCGGGTTCATCGTCGGCACGCCCTTCCTCCTGGCCGGGTGGGTGCTCCGGCGCCGCGCGACCCGCCTCGAGAGCACCGTCGGCGTGGTCATCCCGCCGCCCGACTGGGCCCGTGCCGCCACCGCCCGATGGATGGACGTCGACGGGCAGCTGCACGAGACGCAGTTCGGCGACGTCCCGGTGACGACGCCGCTCGAGACCGAGCTCACCGTGCACTACGACCCCGACCGACCCCACCGGGCCCGCGTCCACCCCCCGCACGAAGACGGACGGGCGCCCCGCACCGTGGGGGTCGTGCTCTACGCCGTCGGGGCGGTCTGTGCCGTCGCGTCGGTGGGCCTGCTCTTCGTCTCCTGACCCGTCTCGCGGCCGGTTCGACGTCACCCCCTGCGGGCACAGGGCACCCCGGGCGGTCTGACGGGGGCCGTCGATAGACTCCCCCGCAACGAGCGAGGGGAGCGTCGTGAGCACGAGATCCACGACCGGCCGACGACCGGCGAGACGAACGGTGACCGCCGTCGCCGCGGCGGTCCTGGCCGTGGTCGGCACGATCGCCTTCGGTGCGGTCCCGGCCCAGGCCGTCGAACCGGTCGAGTTCTCGGGCGCCTACGTGGTCGACCAGGCCGACGTGCTGTCGAGCGCGGACGAGGCCGAGGTGACCGACGCACTCGACCGGCTCGCGACCGACACCGGCGTCAACCTCTTCGTCGTCTACGTCGACTCCTTCTCCTCGCCTTCCGACCGCACGGCCTGGGGCGAGGCGACGGCCTCCCTGAACCAACTGGGTGCGAACGACGTGCTGCTCTCGGTGGCGGTCGACGACCAGTTCTACGACCTCTCGGCCGACACGTCCGTGATCTCGGAATCCGATCGGCAGGCGCTGCAGACCGACGTCGTCGTGCCCGAGCTGCGTGACGGCGACTGGGCCGGTGCCGCCGTCGCCCTCGCCGACGGCATCCGCAGCGACGAGGCCGGGCCCGACCTCAGCTGGGTGCTCTGGGCGCTGCTCGTGCTGGTCCTCGTCGCGGCGGCCGTCGCCGTCGTCGTCGTGGTCCGCCGGGCACGACGTCGACGCAGCGAGTCCGATGCGCAGAAGGCCCGCCAGGACGAACTCGACAAGCGTGCCGCGCGGGTGCTGGTCGCCCTCGACGACGAGTTGACCGCAGGCGCACACGAGGTCGGTTTCGCGGCGGCACAGTTCGGGGACGACGCGGCCCGGCCGTTCGCCGAGGCGCTCGACGCGGCCCGGGTGCACGCCCGCGAGGCGTTCGCCCTGCAGCAGAAGTTGGACGACTCCGTCCCCGACTCCCCCGAACAACGCCTCGAGTGGACCACCCGCATCATCGAGTTGTGCGAGGCGGCCGACGCGTCGCTCGCCGAGCAGTCCGCCGCGTTCGACGAGCTGCGTGAGGCCGAGGGGCGGGCGCCGAGCGACGTGGCGGCCCTCCCCGGCGAGGTCGCGACCCGACGAGCCCGGCTCGCCTCGGCCCGCACCCTCATCGGCGAGCTGACCACGATCTACTCGGCGCGGGCGGTCGCGTCGATCGACCAGAACGACGACCAGGCCGACCGTCTGCTCGAGTTCGCCGACGAGAGGGCCGGTACGGCGGCGACCGCGCTGGCGTCGTCCTCCACGTCGGAGGCCGTCATCGCCGTCCGAGAGGCCCGTCAGGCCCTGGCGCAGGTCGACCAGCTGCTCAGCGCGGTCGACGGGGCCGCCGAGTCGCTGCGGACGGCGGGCAGCACCATCTCGGCCATGACCCTCGACCTGCGGCAGGACATCGCGACGGCCGAGGGGCTGCCCGACGGTTCGGCCCCGCAGGGCGTCGACGTCGCCGGCTCCGTCTCGGCTGCGCGGGCCTCCATCGCGCTGGCCGAGACGACGACCGACGACCCGCTCGCCGTCGTCGCCTCGCTCGGTGCTGCCAACGACCGCATCGACCAAGTGCTGGCGGCCGTGCGCGACGACTCCGAGAAGCAGCGCCGGGCCCAGGCGGCCCTCGACCAGGCGCTGCTGACCGCGCGGAGTCAGATCAGCGCCACCCGCGACTTCATCGAGACCCGTCGCGGCGGCATCGGCCCGCAGCCGCGCACCCGGTTGTCCGAGGCCGAACGTCACCTGGCCACCGCGGTGTCGCTCGCGACGTCCGACCGCGACGCCGCACTGTTCGAGGCCCACCAGGCCGTCCAGTTGTCTCAGGCCGCAGCCGCCGGTGCCGAGGCCGACGTCTCGTCCTACCAGCAGGCGAGCCCGTTCGGCGGCGGAGTCGGCACGCGGGGGTCGGCCGGGGCCGATCTCGGCGGCATCGTCACCGGCATGCTGCTCGGTGGACTCTTCAGCGGGGGTGGCGGCGGCTTCGGCGGCGGCGGCTTCGGTGGCGGAGGCGGCGGCTTCGGCGGGGGCGGCGGCTTCGGCGGTGGGGGTGGCGGCGGAGGCGGCCGCAGCTCGGGCGGCGGACGGTTCTAGGGCCCGCCCGTCACGGTCCACGCCCCGTTCCGCCCCATCCGCCCCAATCCGCCCCCCTCCGCCCCCAGACAGCAGCACGACCGACAAGCCGAGCACCACCCCACGGCACCACCTCTCGAAAGGACGCACCATGGCAAAGCAGTCGATCTTCGGACGCATCGCGCAACTGACCCGCGCGAACATCAACAGCCTGCTCGACCAGGCCGAGGACCCCAGCAAGATGCTGGACCAGATGGTCCGCGACTACACCAACAGCATCGCCGAGGCCGAGGAAGCCGTCGCGACCACCATCGGCAACCTGCGCCTCCTCGAGCAGGACCACGCCGAGGACGTCGCCGCCGCCGCGGACTGGGAGCGCAAGGCCCTCGCGGCGAGCAACAAGGCCGACGAGCTGCGCTCGTCGGGCAACACGGTCGACGCCGACAAGTTCGACGCCCTCGCTCGCGTGGCCCTCGGCAAGCAACTGCAGAGCGAGAAGGAGGCGAAGACGGCAGAGCCGCAGATCGCCTCCCAGACGGACGTCGTCGACAAGCTCAAGACGGGGCTGAGCGGCATGCGGTCCAAGCTCGACCAGCTCGCCGCCAAGCGCGACGAACTGAACGCGCGCTCGAAGACCGTCGAGGCCCAGACCAAGGTCGCCGACGCCGTCCAGAGCATCGACATCCTCGACCCGACGAGCGAGATCAGCCGCTTCGAGGACAAGGTCCGCCGTGAGGAGGCCAAGATGCTCGGTCGTCAAGAGCTCGCGGCCTCGAGCCTCGACGCCCAGTTCGAGGGCCTCGACGACCTCGGGGAGCAGACCGAGGTCGACGCCCGCCTCGCCGCCCTCAAGCTCGGCGCGCTCGACAAGTGAGCCAGCCGCCGCCCGTCACGCCTGCGCCGGTGGACGTCCCGCCGGTGCAGGCGCGCCGGGCGGCACCCCGCCTGATGGGCGTCGACGTCGCCCGCGGCCTCGCCGTGCTCGGCATGTTCGCCGCCCACATGTGGCCTCGGCCGCTGCTCGACGAGCGCGTCTTCGACGGACGATCGGCGATCCTCTTCGCGACCCTCGCCGGCGTCTCGCTCGGTCTGATGTCGGGAGGCGCCCGGCCGACGCCCCGTGGCGGTCGAGGGCGGGTCGTCGGTGGGATCGCCATCCGGGCGGGCCTGCTCGTCGTGCTGGGCCTCGCGTTGCAGGCCTGGAACCCGTACCTCCTGGTGATCCTGCCCTACTACGGCGTGATGTTCGTCCTGGCACTGGGGCTGCTCTTCGCCCCCCGGGCCGTACTGTTGGCGGCCGCCGCCCTGCTCGCCGTCGTGGCCCCGTGGCTGGCCTCGTCCGTCCCCGTCGACGCCTACGGCGACACCGCGGTGTCCGGCGCCGCCGGCCTGGCGACCCAGGCCCTGCTCGTCGGCGCCTACCCGGCGCTGGTCTGGACGCCCTTCCTGCTCGTCGGTCTCGTCGCGGCTCGTTCCGACCTGATCCGCACCCGGACCCAAATCACGCTGATCGTCGCCGGGACGTCGGCCGCGATCGTGGGGTACGCGGCGCGCTTCCTGCCCGGCGCCTCCTCGATCCCCTGGTTCGACCCGGCCGACCACGAAGGCATGCCCGCCGAGATCGTCGGCTCGGGCGGCGTCGCCGCCGCCGTGCTCGGACTGCTCCTGCTCGCCACCACCCCGCGTCGTCCCGTGACGCCCGAGGGTCGGGGACGAGGAGGCGCGGCTGCGGTCGTCCGCACCGTCCTCCGGCCCCTCGCGGCCACGGGCGCGCAACCGCTCACCGTCTACGCGGCCCACGTGCTGATCACCGCGCCGCTGTTCACCGTGTACCGGTTGTCCGACCCGGCCGCCGCCTACGGTCTGCCCCTGGGCCACCTGGTCGTCGCCGTCGTCCTCACGCTCGTCTACGCCACCCTCTGGCAACGGTACGTCGGGCGCGGGCCGCTGGAGCGCGCCGTCGGGGCGCTGAGTCGTCCCTGGGCCTGGAGCACGGGCCCCCGCCCGTGACAGACTGACGCCCGTGAGGTTCGTCGTGGTTCCACAGTGGCAGGGTTCTCCGTCGTCGCGCGCCATGCGGCTCGCCGAGGGTGCGTACGCCGTCCTCGGAGACCTGCCGTCGACGGCCACCACCCTGGTCGAGGTCCCGGTGGGTGCGGGCGACTCGCTCGGCACGCGGGTGCACCGGCTCTCGTCGGTGCTCACCATCGCCGAGTCGGTCGGACGCGAGCTGCGGGCCGACGACTCCCCCGCGATCGTGGTGGGCGGCGACTGCGGCGTCGAGTTCGCCGCGGTCCGCCACGCGGTCACCCCCCGCACCGCCGTGGTCTGGTTCGACGCGCACCCCGACCTCCACAGCCCGCGCAGCAGCGAGAGCGGTGCCTTCAGCGGCATGGTGCTGCGGGCCCTGATCGGTGACGCCACCGAGGACCTCCCGACCATCGGCCCCGGTCCGACGCCCGAACCGCTCGACCCCGCCCGGGTCGTGCTCGCCGGGGCTCGCACCTACGACGACGCGGAAGACCGCTACATCGAGAGCCGCCACGTCCCCACGGTGTCGTCGCTGGACTTCGACCCGGCCGAGGTGGTCGCCGCCGTCGAGGCGTCCGGCGCCACCGAGGTGTACCTCCACGTCGACCTCGACGTGCTGGACCCGGGGGTGATCGAGGGCCTGCTCGACCCGCAGCCGTTCGGTCTCGAGCTCGGGGTGTTGATCGAGACGATCACGGCCCTGAAAGAGCGCTTCTCCCTGGTCGGCGCGGGCCTGTGCTCGTTCGCGCCGGTCGACGCCGCGGCCGCCTCCGACGACATGGGCCCGATCCTGCGCATCCTCGGAGCCCTGTCCCGATGAGCGCGGGCCCCCCGAGCGCCGCCCCGGCCGACCCCGCCGCCTCCGCGGCCGACCGTCCGCGCGTCACGGTGGAGCGGGACGGCCACGTGCTGCTGATCGGCCTCGACCGGCCCGAGAAACGCAACGCGGCCGACCTGCGGATGCTGCGCGAACTGGCCCTGGCCTACGGCGAACTCGACCGCGACCCCGACCTGCGGGTGGGGCTGCTCTTCGCCCACGGCGACCACTTCACCGCCGGACTCGACCTCGGCGACGTCGTGCCCGCGGTCACCGCGGAAGGCCTCGACGTGGTTCCCGAGGGCGGCCTCGATCCGTGGCAGGTCCACGGCCGCCAGGTGGGCAAGCCCGTGGTGATGGCCGTGCAGGGCACCTGCCTGACCCTCGGGGTCGAGCTCGCCCTGGCGAGCGACGTCGTGGTGGCGAGCCGGGACGCCCGCTTCGGCCAGATCGAGGTGAGCCGCGCCATCCTCCCCTTCGGTGGCGCGACGATCCGCCTGCCACGACGGATCGGCTGGGGCGACGCCATGCGGTACCTGCTGACCGGCGACCTCCTCGACGCCGAGGAGGCGCGGCGCATCGGACTCGTGCAGGACCTGGTGGACGTCGGGTCGGCATTCGACCACGCCCGCGACCTCGCCCGTCGCATCGCCGCCCAGGCACCCCTGGCCGTGCAGGCCACCCTGGCGAACGCCCGGCTCGCAGTCCGTGACGGCGACGCCGCGGCCGAGGCCCGCCTGCAGCCCGAGCTCGTGCGGCTGCTCGCCTCGGACGACGCCCGGATCGGGTTCGAGGCCTTCGTCTCGCGGACCGCCGCCGAGTTCACGGGACGGTGACCGCGCCTCCTCGGTCGTGGGCACACGAAAGAGCCCGCCCACCCCGAGGGGTGGACGGGCCCGAGAACGAGGCGGATCGGCCTACTTGAAGACGTCCTTGACGTCTTCGCCGACCTTCTTGGCGGAGGCACCGGCCTGGTCCTTCTGACCTTCGGCCTTCAGCTCGTCGTCGCCCTTGCGGTCGCCGAGAGTTTCTTTCGCCTTGCCGGCGATGTCCTGAGCGGCGTTCTTGATCTTTTCGTCGAGTCCCATGTGTGCCTCCTCGTAGGTTGACGCGCTCCCCCGCAACGATCGCGATGGTGCGCTGATGTGAGGGACGCTACCCGTGCCTCCCGGATCTCGCTCGTGCCGTTCAGGAAAGACCCAGCAGGGTTTCACGAAACGGCCACGCCCGCCCGGGGACCCGCCTGAGAACGCCGGGCCCCGGGCGACTAGCGTCGGGGCCATGACGACTTATGACCTCATCGTGATCGGAGCCGGCGCTGTCGGCGAGAACGTGGCCGACTACGCCACCCGCAACGGGCTCAAGGTGGGGCTCGTGGAAGCCGAGCTCGTCGGGGGCGAGTGTTCGTACTGGGCCTGCATGCCGTCGAAGGCGCTGCTCCGCTCGAGCGCGGTCGTCCGTGCGGCGAAGTCGCTCGACGGGGCCAAGCAGGCCGTGACCGGTGACGTCGACGTCGCCGCCGTGCTGCGTCGCCGCGACTCGTTCACCAGCAACTGGGACGACTCGGGCCAGGCCGACTGGGTCGAGGGCGCCGGCATCGACCTGATCCGCGGGCACGCCACCATCACCGGCGTCAAGGAGGTGACGGTGAACGGCGAGGTGCACCACGCGACGTACGCCGTCGCCGCGGTGACCGGTTCGTCGGCGCTCCTGCCCGACATCCCCGGCCTCGCCGAGGCGAAGCCCTGGACCAGCCGTGAGGCCACGAGCGTCGAGTCGATGCCGCAGAGCGTCGTCATCGTCGGCGGTGGCGTCGTCGCCGCCGAGATGGCCACGGCGTACCAGCAGCTCGGCTCGACCGTCACCCTGATCGCCCGCAGTGGTCTGCTGGGTGGCCAGGAGCCCTTCGCCGGCGAACTCGTGGCCGACTCGCTGCGGGGTCTCGGCGTCGACGTGCGCCTCGGGGTCTCGCCCTCGACCGTGCTGCGCACCGAGCACGACACGGTCGAGGTCACCCTCGACGACGACTCCACGGTCGTCGCCGACGAGATCATCGTCGCGACCGGCCGTGTTCCCCGCACCTCCGACCTCGGCCTCGAGAACGTCGGGCTCACCCCGGGCGACTGGCTCGACGTCGACGACACCATGCTCGTCAAGGGCACCGACTGGCTCTACGGCGTCGGCGACGTCAACCACCGCGCCCTGCTCACCCACCAGGGCAAGTACCAGGCCCGCGCCGCCGGCGAGGTCATCGCCGCCCGCGCCTTCGGAAAGCCCGTGCACGCCGAGCCGTGGGGTGCACACGTCGCGACCGCCGACGACGCAGCAGTGCCGCAGGTCACCTTCACCGACCCCGAGGTCGCGAGCGTCGGCCTCACGGCCGACGCCGCCGGCAAGCGAGGCATCGACGTCAAGGTCGTGGACTACGACCTCGCCGCGGTCGCCGGTTCGGCGATCCACTCGGACGAGTACGCGGGCCAGGCGCGGCTGGTCGTCGACGAGTCCCGCGGGGTGATCGTCGGCGCGACCTTCGTCGGCCCGGACGTCAGCGACCTGCTGCACGCCGCCACGATCGCCGTCGTCGGCGAGGTGCCGATCGACCGGCTGTGGCACGCCGTCCCGTCGTACCCGACGGTGAGCGAAGTCTGGCTGCGCCTGCTCGACGCCTACGGCCGTCCGTGAAGAACCCCCTGCTCGACTCCCCGATCTCGAGACTCGGCTGCGCCTGGGCGACGGTCGTCGGTCTCGCGGTCGGGGTGCCGCTCAGCGTGGGGCGGGTCCGCATGGTCGGTGACCTCATCGTGTGCAGCGGCCTGCCCCGCTGGGCGTTCAAGCGGGGAGGCACCTGTGTCGGTCGGGTCTACCTGACCCGGGACAACGACGGGCCGCGCGTCCTCGAACACGAGGCCGTGCACGTCCGTCAGTGGCGGAGGTACGGCATGCTGATGCCCGTACTGTACTTCCTGGCCGGCAGCGACCCGCTGTCGAACAGATTCGAGATCGAGGCCGGCCTCGAGAAGGGCGGATATCGATGACCCGCACCGTGATCATCACCGGGGCGAGCAGCGGCATCGGCCGCGAGGCCGCCCGCGAGCTCGCGAAGGGCGGCGCCGAGATCGGCGTCGTCGGACGCAACCCGGAACGCACGCAGGCGGTCGCCGACGAGGTGGGCGGGACGGCCTTCCTGGTCGACTACGACCGGCTCGACGACGTCCGGTCGTTGGCCGACCGGTTGCTGGAGCGCTATCCCCGCATCGACGCCCTCGCCAACAACGCCGGAGGTCTCGTCAGCGAACGAGGCCTCACCGCGGACGGGTTCGAGCGCACCCTCCAGTCGAACCACCTCGCACCGTTCCTCCTGACCAGGCTCCTCCTGCCCCGCCTCGTCGAGAGCGGTGGCCGGGTCGTGTCGACGGCCAGCGCGGCCAACCTGCTCGGGCACGTCCGACTCGACGACCTCAACTGGTCGAAGCGTCGATGGGCCGGGGGCTGGCGTCAGTACGGCACGACCAAGATCGAGACCGTCCTGTTCATCCGCGAACTGGCGAAGCGCACGGGCCTCGACGCGTTCTCGTTCCACCCGGGCATCGTGATGACCGGCTTCGGCTCGGATTCACGCTCGATGCGGGTCGCGAACGTCCTGACCAACGGCAACTACGGCATCTCGGCGTCGGCCGGCGCCGTGCCGTTGATCCAGCTCGTCGGGCCCACGACGATCTCGGTCGAGAGCGGCACCTACTTCGACCAGCTGTCGCCGCACGGTCGCCTGCACCGCCAGGCCACCGATCCCCTGCTCGCCGAGGCCCTCTGGGAGCGGACCTCCGAGCTCGTCGGTGTGCCCGCCGAGGTCTAGGCGCGACCGGGGCACGAGACGAAGGAGGCGCGACCGACGTGGTCGCGCCTCCTTCGTCGTCGAGGGCCTCGCCTCAGGACTCGGACTTGCCGACCCGCCAGTAGCCCATGAAGGCGACCTGGCGCCGGTCGATGCCGACCTCGCTGACGAGGAAGCGTCGGAGCGTCTTGATCGCCCCCGCCTCGCCGGCGAACCAGGCGTACAGGTCGGAGCTGACGGCGGTGCCGCGCGGATCGTCGCCCTGCGGGACGTCCCAGAGGATGTCGTGCTCGATGTCGACCTCGCTCACCTCGACGCCGTGGTGCCAGGCGGTCACGTAGCGGGCGGTCCAGCGGCGGACGGCGACCACCAGGGCCTCGCCGTGACCGGACGTGGCGTCTCGCCTCGGCAGCCAGTGGACGTCGACCCCGGGAGGCGCGACGAGGTCGAGCTCGTCGGCCGCTGTCGGGATCTCGATGAAGACGCACCCCCGGGCGTCGACCGGCAGGGCCTCGACGATGGAGCAGATTGCCGGGGCCGCCGTCTCGTCGCCGGCCAGCAGCACGGTGCGCGCGTCACCCGGTGACCACTCGACGCCGCTGCCGGTGACGCCGCTCGTCGCGTCGGGCCCGATCAGCATGAGCTCGTCACCGACGCGCGCGCGCCCGGCCCAGGCCGAGGCGGGGCCGGTGTCGCCGTGGCAGACGAAGTCGACGTCGACCTCGCGCCTCTCGGCGCGGGCGGCCCGGGCCGTGTAGGTGCGGAAGGCGTTCTGCTGCTCGGGCGGCAGGGCGCGCCAGGAGGCGTACCAGTCGTCGGTCGGGAACGTGTCGTAGCCCGTGGCCTCGAGGGGCAGGACGACCTTGATGCGCTGGTCGAGGCCGTCGACGCCGAAGTCGCCCAGGTCGTCACCGGTGAACGTGATGCGCACGAACGACGGAGCGAGGCGACGCACGGCCGCGACCCGGACGCGGTAGGGGCGGTGGGCCGGCTTCGCCGGGCGCTCGACGGTGGCGGCGGACGTGGACGTGCCCGGGGACGTGATCGTCATCGAGGGAGCCGGTCAGGCCGCGGCGGGGGTGCCGACGTGGAAGAGCTGGTGCAGGTCGTGCCGCAGGTCGTAGGCGAACGAGGGCGGGCCGCCGATCCAGACGACGTGGTCACCCGTCGCGACGGTCTCGGGTTCGACGTACATCTCGCCGAGCCACGCACGGACCGCCCGCTCGAGGGCCTGGCCGGGGGCGCAGGCGGTGCCGGTGCCGGGCACGCCCGAGCGGCGGTCCCGCGCGAGCCAGGTGACGGTGACGCGCCCCGGCGAGGCGAGCGGCACGACGTCGGCAGCGCTCTCGACCTCGACGAACACCTGGCCCCTCGCGCAGATCGGCAGGACCGAGAGCATCTCTCGCAGGACGGGGATCGAGGTCGCGTCGGCGGCGAACAGGACGCGCAGGGCGTCGTGCGGCAGGGGCGGGTTCTGGTCTACGAGGAGCATGACCCCTTCAATATAGGTAAGGCTTGCCTCATCCGCCACACGGGTCTCTCGATTGACAGCGACCTCGCTGCCGTGATGGTAAGTTCTGACGGGTTCGGGAGTCCGTCAGCGACGCCCGGCGCAAGGGGCCGTGCCGTGTCCGACAGCAACACGGTGACGGATCGCGTGGACCGGTTCAGCAGCGACCGGGACTCCCCCGCCGAACGACCGAGGGGCTCTCCCGCGCCCCCGGTCCCCCGTCGCCGTGGACGATCCGCCACGGCCATCCCCGGAAGGCCCCACCAGGTGCGCACCCTCCCCCTCTCCGCCGCCGTCGCCGCGCTGTTGCTGCTCGCGACGGGTTGCTCGTCCGCCTCGTCCCCCGACGGGTCGGGCACCCCCGACCCCGACGCGACCGTCACGGTCGGCCTCGTGCTCGAGCCGAGCGACCTCGACATCCGCACCACGGCCGGCATCGCGCTCGACCAGGTGCTGATCGACAACGTCTACCAGGGCCTCGTCGGCCGCACGCAGGACAACGAGATCCGCGACGTGTTGGCCGCGAGCCACACGGTCAGCGACGACGGCCTGACCTACACGTTCACGCTGCACGACGGCGTGACCTTCCACGACGGGGCCGCGATGACGGCCGACGACGTCGTCTGGTCGCTGTCCCAGGTCAAGGACGACGCCTCGCTCGCGAGCCATTCCGACCTCGCCGCGGTCTCGACCATCACGGCGCCCGCCGCCGACACCGTCGTGCTGACGCTCTCGCGACCCGACTCGTCCCTGCTGTTCGACCTCACCGGTCGCGCGGGCCTCGTGCTGCAGCAGTCCGCGACGAACGACCTCTCGACGACGGCGAACGGCACCGGCCCCTTCGAGCTGACGAGCTGGCGACAGGGCGACAACCTGCAGCTCGGGCGCTTCGACGACTACTGGGGCACCCCGGCGAGGGTCGCGGGCGTGACCTTCCGCTACGTGACCGACCCGTCCGCGGCGATCAACGCCTCGATCTCGGGTGACGTCGACGTGCAGACCGCGGTCGACGCGACCCTGTCGACCCAGCTCGACGGCGTGGACGGCATCACCCTCGAGAAGGGCAAGACGACCGACAAGTACACCCTCGCATTCAACAACGCCGTCGCCCCCTTCACCGACGCGAAGGTCCGCAAGGCCCTGCGCCTCGCGATCGACAACGATGCCCTGATCGCCGCCGTCGGCGGGTCGGCGGTGGACCAGGGGGGCCCGATCCCCGAGCTCGACCCCGGCTACGAGGACCTCACGAGCGTCGAGTCCTACGACCCCGACGAGGCGAAGGGCCTGCTGGCCGAGGCCGGTCACGACGGTGACCTCTCGCTCACCCTCGAGTACCCCAACGTCTACCCGGCCGCCATCGGCGACGTGCTGACGACGCAACTCAAGGCGGTCGGCGTCACGTTGACGGTGCAGCAGGTCGACTTCAGCACCTGGCTCGACGACGTCTACGTGAACAAGGACTTCGAGCTCAGCATGGTCAACCACGCCGAGACGCACGACTTCGCGAACTGGGCGAACCCGGACTACTACTGGGGCTACGACAGCGCCCCCGTGCAGCAGCTCTACGCCGAGTCGATCGCGGCGACCGACCCGGAGGTTGCCGACGAGAAGCTCGCCGAGGCGGCGACGATCGTCTCGGAGGACGCACCGGCCGAATGGCTCTACACGGCCACGACGCTGACGGCGATCCACGACGGCGTCACCGGGTTCCCGACGAGCTCGACCACGACCCGCCTCGACCTGGCTGACCTGGCCACGACGGAGTGACCCGCTTCGTCGTCGGCCGCCTGCTCCTCTTCGTCGGGGGGCTGGTCGTCGCCAGCGTGCTGATCTTCGCGACGCTGCGGTTGCTGCCGGGCGACGTCGCCCAGGCGATCGCCGGCACGACCGGCTCACCCGAGCAGGTCGCCGCCCTCCGTCAGCAGCTCGGCCTCGATCGTCCCATCGTCGTGCAGTACCTCGACTGGGCCGGCGGGCTGCTGAGGCTCGACCTGGGCGAATCGCTCGTCACGGGGACGCCGGTGGTCGACGAGGTGCTCGACAAGCTGGCCGTCACCCTGCCGCTCGCGGGGCTGTCCCTGGTCTTCGGATTGCTGATCGGCATCCCGCTCGGCGTGACGAGCGCGCTCCGCCGTGGCCGCGCCTCCGGGGTCGTCCTCGGCACCGGGGCCCAGCTGCTCGCTGCCGTGCCGGTCGTCTGGGCGGGCATGCTGCTGATCGCCGTCTTCGCCGTGACGCTGCGGTTGCTGCCGACGCAGGGGTTCCCGGCCGACGGGTGGAGCGAGCCCGGGCGGGCCTTGCGCTCGCTCGTGCTGCCGGCCCTCACCATCGGCATCGTCGAGGGGGCCGTGTTGTTGCGCTTCACCCGGTCGGCGGCGCTCGGGGCCCTCGACCAGGACTACGTGCGGACGGCCGCCGCCAACGGCATGACCCGGTCCCGCGCCCTCGTGCGACACGGGCTGCCCAACGTGATGCTCAGCATCGTGTCGATCCTCGGCCTGCAGGTGGCCGGCCTGATCGTGTCGGCCGTCGTCGTCGAGCAACTCTTCACGCTGCCCGGGCTCGGCCGCATGCTGGTGACCGACGTCGGCCGCCGGGACCTGACCAAGGTGCAGGGTGAACTGATGACGCTGACCACGCTCGTGCTGTTCATCGGCCTCGTGATCGACGTCGTGCACCGGCGGCTCGACCCGCGCCTCCGCGAGGGCGACCGATGAGGCGCGGCGCGTTCGTCCGCGAGCTGCTGCGTCGACCGCAGGGCGCATTCGGCGCCGGCTGGCTGACCCTGATCGTCCTGTCCGCCGTGGTCAGCCGGTTCTGGACCCCGCTCGACCCCTTCGACACCGACCCCTACTCGGCCTGGCTGACGCCCTCGCTCGGTCACCCCTTCGGCACCGACTCGATCGGCCGCGACATCTTCAGCTACGTCGTCGCGGCGACCGGCACGACGGTCGTGGTCGCCGTCGCCTCGGGCGTGGTCGCCACCGTGGTGGGGGTGGGACTGGCCGCCCTCGGCTCGTTGACGTCTCGCTGGGTGCGCGAGTCGGTCGCCGTGCTGATCGACGTGCTCGTGGCGTTCCCGACGCTCCTGATCGCCATGGCCCTCGCCGCGGCGTTCGGCGGGTCCCTCACCGTCGTGGTCGTCGCCGTGGGGATCGGCTACGGCGTGACGATCGCCCGGGTCAGCCGGTCCGAGATCCGTCAGGTGGCGCGGACCGACTACGTGCTCGCCGCCCGGGCGAACGGGCTCGGCACCGGGGCCGTGCTGCGTCGCCACGTGCTGCCGAACATCGCGCCCGTCTTCGTCGTCCAGCTCTCGCTGTCGATGGCCACGAGCGTGCTCGCCGAGGCCGGACTGTCGTTCCTCGGCTACGGCGCCCCGGCCGACACCGCCTCGTGGGGGCGTCTGCTGAGCGACCTGCAGAAGTTCATCGGCGTGCACCCGGGGTCGGTCGTCTGGCCCGGGCTCGCCATCACGCTGACCGTCCTGGCGCTGAACCTGCTGGGCGACGCCGTGCGCGACGCCTCCGATCCCCGGTTGCGGTCCCGGCCGGCGGGACGTGGCACCCCGGGCTCCCCCACGACGCCGGCTCCGTCCACCACTTCCCCGCGGGCCACCGCCCCGGGCACCGCAGGCACCCCGACCACCCCGGGGGTCGTCTCGTGAGCCTGGTGATCGACGACCTCACCGTGACCGTCGGCGGCCGCCGCGTCGTCGACGGCCTCTCGCTCGACGTGCCCGACGGTGCGAGGGTCGGACTGATCGGCGAATCCGGTTCGGGCAAGTCGATGACGACGCTGGCCGTGCTCGGCCTCCTGCCCGACGGCGCCCGCGCGACGGGCAGCATCCGGCTCGACGGACGCGAACTGCTCGGAGCGTCCGAGCGCGACCTGGCCGGCCTGCGCGGCCGCGTCGTCGGCACGGTCTTCCAGGACCCCCGCACGGCGCTCGACCCCGTCGTGACCGTCGGGCGACAGATCGCCGAGCCCCTCCGCCTGCACGGCCGCGTCGGTCGCCGGGACGCCCGCTCGCGAGCGGTGGCCGCGGCCGCCGAGGTCGGCCTGCCCGACCCCGAGACCGTCGTGGACCTCTACCCGCACCAGCTCTCGGGTGGTCAGCGGCAGCGGGTCGGCATCGCCATGGCGCTGATCAACCGGCCGGGGCTCGTCCTCGCCGACGAGCCGACCACCGCGCTGGACGTCACCACGCAGGCCGAGGTGCTCGCGCTCTTCCAGCGCCTGGTCGACGAGCAGCGGACGTCGCTGCTCTTCGTCACGCACGACCTCGCCGTGCTCTCGCGCATCACCGACCAGGCGGCGGTGCTGTCGCACGGGCGCGTCGTCGAGCGGGGCCCCGTCGAGCAGCTGCTGCACCGCCCCGGGCACGAGGTCACCCGCGGGCTCGTCGAGGCCACGAGGGCGACGACCTGGAGGGCCTCGTGAGCGACCCGACCACCGCACCCGCGCCTCCTCTGCTCGTCGCCCGGGGCCTCACCCGCACCTTCATCCTGCCGCGCCGGTCGCCCTTCCGACCGGGCCCGGTGCGCCACGCCCTGGTCGACGCCGACCTCGAGGTCGCCGCCGGCGAGAGCGTCGCCTTGATCGGCGAGTCCGGCTCGGGCAAGTCCACGCTCGTGCGCCTGCTGCTGGCCCTCGACCGGGCGACGTCCGGCACGGTGACCTTCGACGGGCGCACGGTCGCCCCCGACCGCGCCTCGCGCCTGCGCTGGCTACGGCGCCAGACGGGCATCGTCCTGCAGGACCCCTACGCCTCGCTGGACCCCCGCATGCGCGTGGGCGACACCGTGGCCGAGCCGTTGCGCGCCCTGCGCGTCGAGGGCGACCACGACCGCCTGGTGGCCGAGATGCTCGAACGCGTGGGCCTCTCGGCGCACGACGCCGAGGCCTGGCCCCACGAGTTCAGCGGGGGCCAACGGCAGCGCATCGCCCTGGCCCGGGCCCTCGTGCACGGGCCGCGGCTGCTGATCGGCGACGAGCCCATGAGTGCGCTCGACGTCACCGTGCGGGCGCAGATCCTCGAGCTGCTGCGCGAGCTGCGCGACGAACGCGGGCTGTCGCTGCTGCTCGTGTCGCACGACATCGGACTCGTGCAGCACCTCGCCGACCGGGTCGCCGTGCTGCGAGACGGTCACATCGTCGAGCAGGGCCTCACCGACGACGTGCTGCGTCGACCGCGGCACGACTACACGCGGACGCTGGTCGACTCGGTGCCGACGCTCGACTGAGCCCCGGCTCGTCAGCGGTGCCCACGCGGCTCACCACATCGGCGGGTGCCGACGCTGCCACCGCAGCCGCCGCTCGAGCTGGGCGCCGAGCGCGAGCAGGACGTCCTCGCGCCCCGGTCGCCCGATCAGCTGCACGCCCGCGGGGACGCCGTCGACCTCGCCCACCGGGAGGCTGATCGCGGGCAGCCCGACCACGTTGACGAACGACGTGAACGGCGAGTACAGGCACTGCTGCTCGAAGTTGCGCTCGGCGTCCTCGGCGTCGTACCAGCCGAGCGGGCGCGGCAGCATCGCCAGGGTCGGCGTCAGGACGGCGTCGAAGGCCGAGAACCGCTCGACGACGGCGCGCTCGAACGACGCGAGCCCGACGAGCGCCGCCGACAGCTCGCGTGCCGTGACGCGTCGCCCCTGCTCGACCAGCCACCGGGTGACGGGCTCGAGCAGCGCCAGGTCGGCCTCGGTCTCGGCCGGGATGCCCGCCGCCCCCGCCTGCCAGATCGTGCGGAACAGGGCCGGGTAGTCGGACGCCGGCAGGGTGGTCTCGTCCACGCCGTGCCCCATCGTCGTGAGCAGGTCGGCGGTCTCGCCGAGGACCCCCAGGAGGCGCGGGTCGACCCGGACGTCGAACGCGTCGTCCCACGGGCTCGTCGTCATGACGGCGACCTGGAAGCGTCCCTCGCCCCGCACGGCCGTGCCGAGGTAGGCGCCGTCGGGCGACGGAGGCGCCCAGAGGGCCTGGTGGTGGCGCGGTTCGCGCCCGTCGGGCGACACCATGGCGTCGAGCAGCAAGGCGGCGTCGGCCACCGATCGGGCCAGGGCCCCGCCGACCGGCAGGCCCGCGAGGCTCGTCAGACCCGACTGCGCCGGCACGCGTCCCCGGGAGGGCTTGAGCCCGACGAGGCCCGTGGCGGCGGCCGGGATGCGGATGCTGCCCCCGCCGTCGGACCCGGGCGCGAAGGGCAGCAACCCCGCGGCGACGGCGGCCGCGGCGCCACCACTCGACCCGCCCGCGCCCGTCTCGGGCGCCCACGGGTTGCGCGTCGGAGGGCCCACGAGCGTCTCGGTGTACGCGGTCAACCCGTACTCGGGCGTGGCCGTCTTGCCCACGCTGATCGCGCCGGCCTCGTCGAGCGCCTCGGTGATCTCGGCCGACGTCTCGGGCACCCGCCCCCTGCTGAGGCGCGAGCCCGACCAGGTCGGCACGCCCGCGCGGTCGCTGAGGTCCTTGTCGGCCAGCGGCAGCCCCCAGAGCGGCGCGACCGAGGGGCCTCCGGCGGCCAGGGCGTCGGCCCGCGCGAGGGCGGCCTCGCCGGTCACCGTCACGAACGCGCCGACGTCGCCGTCGAGGCGGGCGATGCGCTCCAGGTAGTGGGTGGTCAGCTCACGGGGCGAGACCTCGCCGCGACGCAGCCAGTCCCACTGCTCGTGGGCGCTCAGGTGGTGGAGTTCGAACACCCGTCGAGCCTAGGCCGCGGCTCCGACCACGGATCTCGCTTTCTGGTACATTTGTCCCATTCGTGCTCCCCCGGTCGCAGGTCGCCTCCGGGACCGTCGCACGTCTCGACAGGACGTCGTCATGGGTTACCTCTTCCTCGCGCTCGCCATCGTCGGCGAGGTCTTCGCCACGAGCTTCCTCAAGGTCACCAGCGGCCCCGACGCCAAGTGGTGGCAGTACGCGGCGGTCGTGGTCGGCTACGTCTTCGCGTTCGCGATGCTCTCGCAGTCGCTGAGCAAGGGCGTGCCGCTCGGCATCGCCTACGCGATCTGGGCCGGCGTCGGCGTCGTCCTCGTCGCCCTCATCAGCTGGATCTTCTTCAAGGAGCCCCTGACCCTCGTCCAGCTCGGCGGCATCGTCCTCGTCATCGGCGGCGTGACCATGCTCGAGCTCGGCGGTCGCCACGAGGCCGCGGCCTGACCCCGTGACGGACACCACGTCGGGTGACGGCCGGGGCCCCGGCGGCTCGACCGTCGGCCCCGGCGGCCAGGCCCTGACCCCGAAGGGCGAGACCAGGAGGCGCGCCCTGCTCGACGGCGTCCTGGCCGTCCTCGAGGCGGGCGGCCCCTCGGCCGTGACGCACCGCGCGGTGGCCCGCGCGGCCGGCGTCCCGGTCTCGGCGGCCACGTACTACTTCGCCGGACGCGACGACCTGCTGCGGGCGGCGCTGCGCCACGCGACCACGGACTGGGTGCGGTCCTTCGACCGACTCGAGCGCGCCTCCTCGGCGGACCTGGCCGAGACGCTCGTCCGGTACGCGATCACCGAGCGCGGGTCGGCCCGGGCGCAGTACGAGCTGCTCTTCACCGCCATGCGGGACGAGTCGCTGCGCGAGGACGCGGACCTCTGGTACTCGTCGCTCGAGCACGTGCTGAGGCGGACCGGCGTGCCGAGCGAGCGGCTCGACGTCGTGGCCCTCGCCGTCGACGGCCTGATCGTCCGCATGCTCTGGCGCGGCGAGCCCGGCACCGTCGACGCGACCGATCGCATGTTGCGGGAGATCATCGGCCCGCTGCCCTGAGGTTCAGGCGCGGCGGCGCTTCTTGAGCGACTTCTGCATCGTGATCGTGCCGAGCCAGCGGCCGAACTTGAAGCCGACCCGGCCCATGCGACCGACCTCGGTGAAGCCGAGGCGCTCGTGCAGGCCGATCGACGCCTCGGCGTTCTTGTCGGCGATCACGGCGATCATCTCGCGGATGCCCGCGTCCCGGCAGGCCTCGACGAGCGCCTCGAGCAGGGCACGGCCGAGGCCCTTGCCGGTCGAGGCGGCCCGCAGGTAGATCGAGCTCTCGACGGTGTAGCGGTAGGCCGCCTTGCCGCCCCACGGGGTCGCGAGCGCATAGCCGAGGGCCTCGCCGGACGGGTTCACCGCGACGAGGAACGGCATGCCGAGCGTCGTGACGAAGGCGAACTTGCGGCGCCACTCGGCGAGGGTCATCGCGTCCTCGTCGAAGGTGACGGACGAGTTCGCCACGTAGTGGTTGTAGATCTCCTGGACGTAGGGCAGGTCGGCGGGCGTCGCGGGTCGGATCTCGAACGTGAAGCCGGGCTCGACCGGGGCCGGGGGGCGGAGGGCTCGGGGAAGCCGACGCCGGGGCTGGTATTCCTCTTCGAGCACGGGATCACTCTGCCACGCCGGGTGCGGGACCGTCAGACGGCGGGCGGGAGCGTCCAGTCGACGGGGTCGCCGCCCTGGGCGACGAGCAGCTCGTTCGCCCGGCTGAACGGCCGCGAGCCGAAGAATCCGCGCGACGCCGACAGGGGGCTCGGGTGCGGCGACTCGATCGAGGGGACGTCGCCGAGCATCGGCTTGAGCGCCGACGCGTCACGGCCCCAGAGGATGGCCACGAGGGGCCCTCCCCGCGCCGCGAGCACCTCGATCGCGCGCTGGGTGACCGGCTCCCAGCCCTTGCCGCGGTGCGACGCCGTCTCGCCCGGACGCACCGTGAGCACCCGGTTGAGCAGCAGCACGCCGTGGCGCGACCACGAGGTCAGGTCACCGTGCTCGACGACGGGGACGCCGAGGTCGTCGTGCAGCTCGCGATAGATGTTCGCGAGGCTCCGCGGCACCGGGCGCACGTGCGGGTCGACGGCGAACGACAGCCCGATCGGGTGGCCGGGCGTCGGGTAGGGGTCCTGACCGACGATCAGGACGCGCACCTCGTCGAGCGGCTGTCGGAAGGCGCGCAGCACGTCCTCGCCGGCGGGCAGGTAACCGCGCCCCGCGCGCACCTCGGCTCGCAGGTACTCGCCCATGTCGGTGATGCGGTCGGCCACGGGTTCGAGCGCGGTCGCCCACGAGGGGTCGATCTGCTCCGAGAGCGGTCGACGGTGGTCGTGCGCCTCGACGGTCACTCGACCCCGAGCGTGCCGACCGAGACGCCGACGATCTCGCCGTCGTCGTCGAGCTGCGGTTCGACCCGCCAGACGCTGCCGGTGCCGAGCACCGCGAGGGCGCCCTCGCCGACGACCAGGGCGGTGTTCTCGTCGATGGCGACGCCACCACGGACGAGTCCCGCCTCGGTGGCGGCGATGAGCCTGGTCAGGGTGCCCCACTGGGCGGCGTGCACGTCGATGGCGAGGTCGACGAGGCCGAGGCCGTCGGCGAGGGTGACCTCGTCGAGGTCTTCTGCCGCGTCCTCGGGGCAGACCGGGACGTCGCCGATCAACCAGCCGCCGAGCACGGCGCGGTCCGCGGCGATCATGGCGCCGGCCGAGAAACCGAGGTAGGGCAGCCCGTCGGCCACCAGGAGGCGCACCTGGTCGATCAACGGAGCGACCGCGTCGAGGTAGGCGGGGGTGAGCCCACCCGCCACCAGCAGGCCGTCGACGTCGCTCAGCACGCGGGTGTCGAACTCGTCCCCGGCGGAGACGATGGTGGTCAGGGCCTCACAGCGCCCCCCGGCGGCCAGCATGGCGGGGTACCCGTCACGGAACTCGGCGGACGGCGAGTCGTCGGCCACGACGATCAGCACGGCGATGCGCGGCACGCTCCGGCCGACGGCGGCACCGCGGACGGCGGCCTCGGCGACGAAGAGGTCGTACAGCTCGGTGTCGTCGGGCGACCAGCCGCCGCCCACCAGGTGGATGCTCACTCGCCCGCCCCCGCTCCGACCTCACGCGTGACGGGCGGCAGTGCGCTCCACGGGAAGGTGATCCACTGGTCGGTGCGCTTCCAGACGAAGTCGGGTTCGAGCACGGTGCGGGGCTTGCTGTAGAGGCAGACCGTGCGGACCTCGGAGGCCACCTCGGCGAGCAGGTCGCGCACGAGCACGAGGGTGCGCCCCGAGTCGGACACGTCGTCGACGACGAGGACCTTCCTGCCCTCGAGCGACGGGGCGTCGAGGGTCGGGGGCAGCAACACGGGCTCGGGCAGCCGCTCGTCGACGCCCGTGTAGAACTCGACGTTGATCGAACCGCACATCTTGGTGTCGAGCGCGTACGCCACGGCACCGGCGAGCACGAGCCCCCCGCGGGCGACGGCGACGATCACGTCGGGCGTGAACCCCGCCTGGACGACGTCGGAGGCCAGGTGGCGAGCGGCCTCACCGAACTCGAGCCAGCCCAGCACCTCCCGCTCGGGAGCCTCGACCTCGGGTCGTGCGGGGGCGGCCTGGCTGTCGTCGGGTGGGGTGACCATGCCGACAACCGTAACGCGCGCAGGGCGCCCCGCGTCACGCCGGGACCCAGGCACCCCCGGGAGGCGCGAAGACCGTGTCGACGCCGTCGGACCACAGCAGCGAGTCCGGCTCGCGGTCGGTGACGCCCGGCAGGCCGCCGTCGGCGACGAGCTCGTCGTCGAGGTCGACGAGCTCGGCCCGTCGCAGCGACCAGGTGTCGTGCCGGTTCGGCCAGTACCGGGTGCGCCCGCCGCGGGCGACGTGCATGCCCCAGCGGGCGGTGAGGAACTCGGCGAGCGGGTCGCCGTCGACGACCTCGTCGGTGGGTCGGACGGACAGGCGTGACGACGGGTTCGCCCCTGGCCCGAGCCGGGTGCTGCGGTAGGTCACGACCCCGTCGACCCGGGACTCGCGCATCGACGCCCAGCGATAGGGCAGACCGAGGCCCACGTTCGCCGCGAGCACCGAGACGAGGCGCTGCGCCTCGAGGGTGCGGAACACCACGCCGCGTCGGCCCAGGGCGTCGACCGAGTACAGCCGCACGTTCGTCTCGAGGAAGTCCCCGGCCCAGGGCACCGCGGGCAGCGGCCCGAAGGCGCTGCCCGTCAGCTTGAACGGGATGAGCCCGACCCAGGTCGACCCGTCGAACACGTCGGGCCGCGTGCCGGGCGGCAGCAGCGGGGCGACGCGATCGGGCTCGACCCGCCAGTGTGCGAAGGCCAGGCCGCCCCAGTGCTGTCGGATGAACGCGGGGCGGAGCAACGGAGGCGCGGTGCGGGACACCGGATCGGCTTCGGCCCCCGGCATGGTCTGGTCCATGTGGCCCACGGTACGGGCGACCGCCTGGGCGGTCCACAGCCTCGGACGAGCTGCCGCCCCCGGCCCTCCCCGGGCCGCCTCAGAGCTGGCGGACGAGTTCGGGGATGCGACCGCGGAACGGGAAGAAGCCCCGGGAGGCGGACGGCCACGCCTCGCCGTCCCACCGCCGCCGGACGGTGACGAGGTCGATCCCCTCGGCAGAGAGGGCTCCGCGCACGGACGTCAGTCGCTCCTGGACGGGACCGACCGGGGCGTACGGCGTCACCACCGTGTCGAGCCCCTCGGACCGCGCCCACTCGACGACGGCGGCGGGCCGTGCGTCGGTGAGCGTCCGGGCGGGCCGACCGTCGGCGTCCCGCGTCCGTGTCGCCGCGTCGTCCCGAGCGCCCGTCGTGAAGGCCACGACGGCGGCGGAGGCGCCCTGTGGGGACCGGCCTCCGGGGTCGGCGGAGACGGCCACGGCCGACAGCCGCGCGACGAGACCGGGGCGTTCGGCGAGCAGGCTCTCGGGCTCGAGGTCCTCCTCGTGGAGCAGCAGCCCGACCCGCCCATACGGGGAGCCGACGACGTCGGAGGCCTCGACGGGCGTCCGTGGCGGCAACGGCTCCTCGTCGAGGGCCCTGGCCGTGGTGGCGAGACCCTCGGGCGAGAAGCGCCCGTCGGTGAAGCGCGAGATGTTCGAGGCCGTCACGAGGTAGGTCTTGCCGGCGGTCTGCAGGCCCGCCACCCAGCGCCAGGACAGGGTGTTCGAGGCCGCGTCCCCGTCGAGCAGGTGGCGGTGGAAGAAGTCGGCGCCCAGGTGCCACGGAAGGCCGAGGGTGAAGATCCAGATGCTGGCGAACCACATGCGCGTGTGGTTGTGGAGGTACCCGGTGTCGACGAGCTCGCGCACCCAGGCGTCCATCGCGTCGATGCCGGTGCGGCCGGCGACCGCCTCGTCGTACCCCGCGGGGACGCCGGCGTCGACGGCGCGGTCGACGTCCCGTCGGTACCGCCGCCACACCTCGGGGTTCTGCTCCAGCCAGCCCTTCCAGTAGGTGCGCCAGAACACCTCCTGCACGAACTTCTCCGCCGCACCGAGCGTGTGACGCTCGAGGACCGCGCCGACGACCTCGCGTTCCGTCACGAGACGGTGGCGGAGGTACGGCGACAGTCCCGAGACGGTGCGGCGTGAGACCCCGAGGTCGTGGTTCCGGTCACGGGCGTAGGCGGAGCCGGCGAGGGGGAGGAACTCGTCGAGGGCCTCGAGGCCGGCGACTCTGGTCGGGACGATCACACGTCCATCTTGCGACCCCGGACCCGTGGGGGCCCGGGGAACGCCGTCGCGATCAGGAGACGTCAGTGACGGACGGTGGCCGAACGCAGCGGTTCGAGCTGGTCGATCGGCAGACCGACGTGCGTTCCGCGCAGCAGCCCGAGCAGGCGACCGGCCACGAGACCGACGGCCGCGGCGGCCAGCACCGCCGTGCCGCGCCGGCGACCGACGAACGAACGCCACGCGCCCGAGGCCAGGCGGGCGGCCGTGACGCCCGGGACGACGGCGGTGTCGGCTTCTCCGCCGAGGGAGCGTCGCAGCGCGGCCTGGGTGACGCCGCGGTCGACGGCGGCGCCGACGACCGAGCTCCGGCGCGTCCGCGAGGGACGCACGGTGCGCGAAACCCTGGCCGACGAGGTCGACACGACCCGCGCCTCCGGCTCGTCCGCGGCCAGGCGCAGGCACAGCTCGACGAACTCGGCGCCGCGGGGCACGCCCTCACGGGCGTCGACACCGCTGGCCAGGCCACCGACCTGCAGCAGGTCCCACCGTCGGAAGGCCACGGTCGCTCCCGCCACGTCGTCGAGGCCGACGAGGCCGTCGGGTCGCGTGCGGGGCGTGCAGTCGACGGCCCAGAGCAGGTCGTCGGGCAGGGCGGACGAGGCCGCACCGGGCCAGGTCGGTTCGGTCCGTCCCACGACCGCGATGACGTCGACCTGGTCGAACGGGGCGGCGAGCGCGCGGGCCCAGCCGGCGTGGGCGACGCAGTCCGCGTCGAGGAACGCGACGACGTCGCCGCGTGCCGACTCGATGCCGGTGTCGCGGCTGCCGGCGAGCCCCGGGGTGCGGGTGTTGTCGACGACGAGCAGGTCGTCGTACCGGTGGCGCAGGTGGTCGCGGAGTCGGGGTGCCCGATCGACGACCACGAGGACGTCGTGCACGTCGCCGTCGCGGAGGACGGAGTCGAGCGCGGCCGTCAGGCCGTCGAAGGGGGTGGATTCGTCGGCGCAGACGACGACGCTGACGCGGGGGGCCGGGGGGACGGAAGGCAGGGAGGTGCGGACGCGGAGGGTCACGGGGGTTCCTCTGGGTTCGTCGACGGTCGCCGTCGCGCCGCAGGGCGTCGCGTTCGGGTGGCGACCCTCGTCGGAGGGTGCGTTCGGGTGGCGTCGTCGGGAGGGGTGGCCCGACGTCGTCGGCCGGCGGTCGATTCGGGCGACCACGGCAGAGGCACGTCCCGGATTCGGGTTCGGGACGTCCTGACCTCCACAACGGTACGGGTCCCTCCTGGGAAGACGAAGAACGAGGGGGTCCCCCGTTCGAGGGGGCCTCGTCCGGGTGACGTCCGGGTGGCGGCCGGGTGGGGGCCGGTCCGCGTCGGCTCCCCCCGGGTGAGGCTCGCCGTCCCGCGCGGTTCTGCGGCCCTCCGGGCCCCGGACGGCAGGAGGCGCGGGCACCGTCGGCGACGTCCCCCCGGTCGCCGAGCGGGTCGTCCCCCGCCGGAACCACCCGCTGGTGACCCGTGTGACGCGTCGTCCGCCCACCCGTCGCGCGGGCCGCCCACCCGGTCGTCGCTCCCCCGCGCGCCGGTAGGGTCGGGGCCTGACCCGCCACCACGAGAGGACGTCGACCAGTGCCCCACGGACCGGGAACGCGCCGTCGCGCGGAACGCACGGCGCTCGAGCGCGCGGTCGACGAAGGCCTGTTGATCGTCCGGGCGGCCCTGGTGGTGGCCGTCACGAACCAGATCATCCGCCGTGCCCTGCAAGAGCGCCTCCCGTTCGACGAGGACGTCGCGACGCGGGTCACCCGCGACGAGATGGACCGCCTGACGGCCGAGCAGACGTCGGCCGCGGTGCGCGTCCGCAGACTGCGTCGGATGACCGGCCGGTCGTACGGTCAGTCCCGTCACCAGTTCGACTACCGTCCCGAGGACGCCGACGCCCTGAAGCTCCGCGAGGCCGCGTCGAAGGGCGTGGCCCGGGCGCTGGCCGCCCGCCGGGAGGACGACGACTTCGTGGCCGAGGTCGTCGCGGACGCCCGGTCGCGAGCGTGGGACGACGTCGGGCAGACGGTCGTCGACCGGCTCGGCTGGGCCGCGCGCCCGGCCGACGACTACGACGACGGGCGCCACGAGCGCCTGCGCGACCTCGTCGAGGGCGACCTCGCGGCCCTGCGCGAGAGCCGCGCGGACGGCGGGGCCGGCTCGGTCAGTCCTTCTTGACCCTCAACTCGCCCTTGGCCACCTTGTACGTCGCCGCCTGGGCCACGGGCTTGATGGTCACCAGGTCGAGGTTGACGTGGGCCGGCAGCTCGACCGAGTGCACGATCGACTCGGCCACGTCGTCGGCCGTCAACGGCGACTCGACGTCGCGGTAGACCGCGTCGGCGCGGTCCTGGTCGCCGCCGAAGCGCACGAGCGAGAACTCCTCGGTGTGCACCATGCCCGGCGCGATCTCGATCACCCGGATCGGCTCCCCGGCCAGCTCGAGCCGCAGCACGGCCACGAGGGCGTGCTCGGCGAACTTCGAGGCGTTGTAGCCACCGCCGTTCTCGTAGGCGACGTGACCGGCGATCGACGTGACGGTCACGATGTCGGCACCCCGCGCCTCCTCGGCTCCGCGGCGGAGCGACGGCAGCAAGGCGGTGACCGCGCGCTTGGTGCCCAGCACGTTGACGTCGAACATGCGCTGCCAGTCGTCGATCGAGCCGTTCTCGACGCTGTCGAGTCCGAACGCCCCACCCGCGTTGTTGACGAGGGCGTGCAACGGTCCGGTCTCCTCGACGTGAGCCCGCAGGGCGGCCACGTCGTCGTCGCTGGTGAGGTCGGCCCGGAACCAGGCCGCCCCCGTCTCGTCGGCGAGCGCCCGGAGGCGGTCCTCACGTCGCGCGACGGCCAGGACCTCCCATCCGCGCGAGCGGAACGACCGCACCGTCGCCGCTCCGATGCCCGAGCTCGCTCCCGTCACCACGACCCGCTTCGCCACGTCTGCCTCCTGTTGCCTCGTTCGTGGTCGGCGCCCGCTGCGGGCGCACCGCCCCACGCTAGCGGCCCCGTTACGTCCCGTGTCCGGCATCGTGGACGGTCGGGGGCACGGTCCGTACCGTGGCTGTCACCGCAGACCCCCGCCGACGACCCCGGCCCACGCACCCCGACCGCAGGAGCACACCATGACCGACGCCCAGCCCGCCTGGAAGTTCGAGACGCAGCAGATCCACGCCGGGGCCCAGCCCGACCCGACGACCCATGCCCGCGCCACGCCGATCTACAAGACGACGTCGTACGTCTTCCGGGACGCGCAACACGCGCAGGACCTCTTCGCCCTCGCCGAGAACGGCAACATCTACTCGCGCATCATGAACCCCACCCACGACGTCGTGGAGAAGCGCATCGCCGCGCTCGAGGGCGGGACGGGTGCCCTGCTGGTGTCGTCGGGCCAGGCCGCGTCGACCTTCGCCGTGCTGAACATCGCCGAGGCGGGCGACCACATCGTGTCGTCGTCGTCGATCTACGGCGGCACGTACAACCTCTTCAAGTACACGCTCGCGAAGCTCGGCATCGAGACGACGTTCGTCGAGAACCAGGACGACGCCGACGAGTGGCGCCGCGCCGTGCGTCCGAACACGAAGCTGTTCTTCGCCGAGACGATCGGCAACCCGAAGATCAACATCCTCGACCTCGAGAAGGTGTCCGGGGTGGCACACGCCGAGGGCGTCCCGCTGATCGTGGACAACACGATCGCGACGCCGTACCTGATCCGGCCGCTCGAGCACGGGGCCGACATCGTCGTCCACTCGGCGACGAAGTTCCTCGGCGGGCACGGCACCGTCATCGGCGGCTTCATCGTCGACGGCGGGACCTTCCCGTGGTCGTCCCACGCGGAGCGCTTCCCCGGTCTGACGCAGCCCGACCCGTCGTACCACGGGGCCGTCTACACGCAGGCCGTCGGCGACGCTCTCGCCTACGTCATCAAGGCGCGCGTGCAGCTGCTGCGCGACCTCGGGGCATCCAACAGCCCCGACACGGCCTTCTCGTTGATCCAGGGCATCGAGACGCTCAGCCTGCGGATCGAGCGACACGTCCAGAACGCGCAAGAGGTGGCGGAGTGGCTCGACGCCCGCGACGACGTCGCCGCGGTGTACTACGCGGGCCTGCCGACGAGCCCGTGGTACGCGGCGGCGAACAAGTACGCACCCAAGGGCGTCGGGGCCGTGCTGTCCTTCGAGCTCAAGGGAGGCGTCGACGCCGGCCGAGCGCTCGTCGACGCGCTCGAGCTCTTCAGCCACCTCGCGAACATCGGCGACGTGCGCAGCCTCGTGATCCACCCCGCCTCGACGACGCACTCGCAGCTCACCCCCGAGCAGCAGCTCACGACCGGCGTCACGCCGGGGCTCGTCCGCCTCTCGGTCGGCCTCGAGAACGTCGACGACCTGAAGGCCGACCTCGACGCGGGCTTCGAGGCGGCGCGCGCCGTCACCCGGGAGGCGCTCCGCAGCAGCTAGGACGGGCGGCGGCCGGTCGGGGCCTGCGCGGTGGACTCGAGGAGGCGCGGTGTGCGTAACAAACGCACCGCGCCTCCTCGGCTCGTCCAGGATGGACGTCACATGGACTGGCAGAGCACACCCGAGGACACCGTCCCGTCGAGCGTCATCAGCGAGCGCACGCGCCTGGCGATGCTCGGCCGGCCGCCGGTCACCGGAGCCTGGCGCGACGGCGACGACCCCGGCGGACGGTCGTTCGTGAGCCTGGACGACCTCGTGCTCGAGAGCGGCGTCACGCTGCCCCGACCGCGGCTCGCCGTCGAGACCTGGGGCGAACTCGACGCCGAACGGAGCAACGCCGTGCTCGTCTCGCACGCCCTCACCGGCGACAGCCACGTCGTCGGCGCGGCCGGCCCCGGCCACCCCACGGCGGGCTGGTGGAACGGCGTCGTCGGCCCGGGGCTCGCGATCGACACCGACCGCTGGTTCGTCGTCGCACCGAACGTGCTCGGGGGCTGCCAGGGCAGCACCGGTCCCTCGTCCTTCGCGCCGGACGCCGTCGAGTGGGGGTCGAGGTTCCCCCACCTGACGATCCGGGACCAGGTCGCCGCCCAGGCGGCGTTGGCCGACCATCTCGGCATCGAGCGGTGGGCCGCGGTCGTCGGCGGGTCGATGGGCGGCATGCACGCCCTCGAGTGGGCGATCACTCACCCCTCGCGCGTCGCCCGGCTCGCGGTGCTGGCCGCGCCGCCAGTCGTGAGCGCCGACCAGATCGCCCTGAACACGGTGCAGTACGAGGCCATCCGGATGGACGCCGCCTTCGACGGCGGCGACTACTACGACGCGGTCGACGGCCCGTACCGCGGCCTCGCCCTCGCCCGGCGGATGGCCCTGCTCAACTACCGCTCGCCCGACGAACTGAACGCCCGCTTCGGTCGCAGCTGGCAGAGCGAGATCTCGCCGTTGGGCGGTCCGGGACGGTTCCAGGTCGAGAGCTACCTCGACTTCCACGGCAACAAGTTCACCCGCCGCTTCGACGCGGGCAGCTACGTGACCCTGCTCGGTGCCATGAACTCGCACGACGTCGGGCGGGACCGGGGCGGCGTGGCGGCGGCGCTGAACCGCATCACGGCTCCGACGCTGGTGCTCGGCGTCGACAGCGACCGACTCTTCCCCGTGTCCGACCAGCGGGTCATCGCACGACACCTGCGACACGGCCTGGACGGCGACGGCGTGGCCGTGGTCGAGAGCCCCTATGGGCACGACGGATTCCTCATCGAAGGCGACGCGGTGGGCGCCCAGCTGCGCCGCTTGCTCGACTGACCCCAGTTCGGTGGACACCACGGGGTACAGTTCCGCATCGCGACCGGATCGTTACCCCGACAATCGGCGTTTCGGGCCCTGCACGACCCCCTGAGAGGGGGCTGGGTGTGAAAACATGAGGAGTCGCCAGCCACCCGGCAGCCGTGACGCCACCGTCGGAAGCCACTCACGAATCATGGACATCTTCGCCCAAGAGCGCGATCGTCTGCTCAGCAGCACGACCCGCACCCTGGGGCTCGCCTGCGCGGCGGTCTCGGTCGTGGCCCTGGCGATCCCCGGTGTGACCGACCCCCTGCACCTCGCGGTGATCGCCCCGCTCGCCGCTCTGCTCGTCGTGTCGCTGCTCTTCGTCACCGGGCCGCGCGCCCGTGTCTGGGTCCCGGTTGGGCTGGCCTCGGGCATCGCGGCGACCGTGGTGGCCCTGTTGCCCGCCGGCGGCCCCGACGACGGTCCGCTCGCCACCGCGATCATCCCCCTGGCCGGCGGTGCGACCGCCGCCTTCAGCCTCATGCTCTCGTCCAGTCGCCCACGGCTGACCACGGCGGTCGTGGCCTTCGTCGTCGAACTGACCCTGGTGGCCCTGGCGACCGGCTCGCCGTTCACCTTCCCGGTCGCGGCCGTGCTGCTCGGCTGGGTGTCCTGCTTCGTCACGGGCCTCTGGCTCGGACGCGCCGTGCCCCTGGCGGCACGCCGCATCTACAGCATCGGCAACGCCCACCGGGCCGAACGTCAGGCCAGCGAGACCGAGGCCCAGCGGCGGCAGGGCGCCCGCCTGCTGCACGACACCGTGCTGGCCACGCTGACCCTGCTCGCCCACTCGGGGTTCGGCGTCACGCCCCAGGCGCTCCAGGACCAGGCCGCCGAGGACGCACGCCTGCTGCGCCACCTCCGTCTCGGCGGCACGCCGCAGCCGCAGGCGTCGGGCGACTACAGCCTCGAGACGGTCGAGGAGTCCCCGCTCGGACAGACCCTCGAGTCGGTCAAGCAGCGCTTCGGCCGGATGGGCCTCGAGGTGAGCTGGCACGGCACCGGCCAGGTCCTGCTGCCCACCCACGTGCTCGACGCGTTCCTGCTGGCCCTCGCGGAATGCCTCGAGAACGTGCGACGTCACGCCGGCGTGACCGAGGCCCACGTCACGATCATCCACGACGACTCGATGGTCCGTGCCATGGTCACGGATGCGGGCGTCGGGTTCGACCTCGCCGGCATCAGCGAAGAGCGCCTGGGCTTCAAGGAGTCCGTCGTCGGCCGGCTGCACGAGGTCGGCGGCAGCGCCCGTCTGTTCTCGTCTCCCGGGTCGGGCACCACCGTCGTCCTGGAGGCACCGCGATGAGCGTCGACGAGAACACCTTCGGGATCGTCCGGGGCCGCCGAGCCGCTCGCGGCCTGCCGATCAGTTCGACCGGAGCGCGTTCGCTGCGCCAGGCCCGCGCGGCCGGTGCCACACTCGGCACCGGGTACCTGGGCGTCGGCGCGGCCGTGGTCGCCGCGCTCCAGGCCGTGTACGGCCTCGCCTTCTTCCTCAGCCACCTCTCGGCCTATCCCGACGTCGCCCCCGTCCTGATCTCGTGGCTGCTCTACGTGGCGACCTTCATCGGCACGGCCGTGCTGGTGACCGTCCGGGGCGAGCGGCTGACCACGGGCGTGTTCGCCGTGATCGGGGTCGTCCTGGCCGTCGTCGTCACGCTGGACTTCGTCGCCATCTGGCCGCTGCACGACGTGGGCGCCTATGCCACGTCGAGCGTCGCCGTCGGCTTCGGCCTGCTGCCCATCGTCACCCTCAGGCCCGTGCGGGAGGTCGTCACGGCCACCGCCCTGCTGTTCGTGGCGTTCGTCGTCATGGTGGCGCTCTCGACCCCCGTGACCAGCGACTCGGGCCCGCAGCAGATCACCGTCGTGGCCCTGGCCGTCCTGCCGAGCGCCATCGCCACCTTCGCCGTGCACCGCTTCCGTCGCATGGTGCAGGTCGAACTCGACCGGGTGCTCGTGCAGAGCAACGTGTCACAGCCCCGTTTCGCGGTGGGCATGCTCGCCAGCGACGAACTGGCGCGACTCGACCTCGCGGCCGAGAAGCTGCTCGACGGCGTCGCGAACGGCGACGTGCCCCTGCCCCTGTCACCCAAGGTCGCGTCGCAGGCCGCGTCGCTCGCCACCGAACTGCGCCTGCACCTCATCGAGGGCCGGCGCGAGACCTGGCTGCACCACGCCGTCACGGAGTCCGAGTACCTCGGCCGGTCGGTCGCGCTGGTCGACCCGTCGTCGCTCGCCGGCCTGCTCGCCCCGGCACAGCGCGACGGACTGTTGCAAGGCGTCTGGCTGTTGCTCGGCGACTCGAAGAGCCGCGCACCGGGCACGACGATCCAGCTGACCCTCGGCCCGGTGACCGCCGCGTCCCAGTCCTTCGCCGGTCGCAGCGTCTGCGTGCCCGTCGTGCTCTCGACCACGGGCATCCGCCGCAACCGCGTCACGCCCGCCACCTGGAACGCCCTCGAGCGCGCCGGTGAGTACGTCGTCTCGACCCACGAGTCGAGCGTCAAGATCTCGGTCGACTGCATCGTCGACAACCCCGCCGAGGCCTGACCCGCCGAGCACCCCGCGTGGCCCGGCCCCATCACCACCCCCGCCCGTAGCATGAACCCCACTCCGTCCTGAAAGAAGGTCCCGACGTGTCAGACCACGACGACCGCATCCGCCTCGCCCTCGTAGACGACCACAAGATGCTCCTGGGCGCCCTCAGCGAGTGGATCCGTGGTGCCGCGAGCGACATCTCGATGGTCGCCGCCGTCGCGTCCTGGCCCGAGCTGCTCACGCACCCCGAGTTCCCGGTCGACGTCGTGCTGCTCGACCTCGACCTGAAGGACAACATCCCGATCTCGCTCAAGATCAACACGCTCAAGACGACGGGCGTCAAGACCGTGCTGATGAGCACCTACTCCGAGCCCAACGTGGTGCGCGAGGCCCTCGCCGCCGGCGCCCTGGGGTACCTCGTCAAGAGCGAGGACGCCGAGATGATCGTCGAGGCGATCCGCTCGGCCGCCAAGGGAGAGTCGTACATCTCGGCCGAACTCGACCTGGCCCTCAACGCCGCCGAGGTGGGTGGTGTGCCGAAGCTCAGCGCGCAGGAACGCCGGGTCATGGCTCTCTACGGCGGTGGCGAGCCGGTCAAGGCCGTCGCCTACCAGCTCGGCATCAGCGAAGAGACGGCCAAGAGCTACCTCAAGCGCATCCGCGAGAAGTACCGCGTCGCCGGCTACGACGTCGGCACCAAGGTCGCCCTCCGGAAGCGCGCCATCCAGGACGGCATCCTCCTCCAGACCGACACGCCGGCCCAGACCAGCTTCTGACGCCCGGCCCCACGCGGAGAACGGCCCGACCCCCTCAGGGGCCGGGCCGTTCGTCGTCGGCGTGACCCGAGCCTCCTCGGGACGGGGCCGTTCGTCGTCTGCTCGACCCGCGCCTCCTCGGGACCCGTCGTCCCGCCTCGGCGGCGCGAGGGAGGCTAGGCCGAGACCGACTCGCGTTCGGCGGTCGTGATCCGTGCCGCTCCGCGCCGGTCGTCGACTCGCTGCATGCCGAAGCTGATCATGGTGAGGACGACCCCGGCGAGGGCGAGCACGACGCCGACCCACCCGGGTGCCGAGAAGCCGAGGCCCGCCGCGATGACCGCGCCGCCGAGGTACGCGCCGAAGCTGTTGCCGAGGTTCATGGCCGAGTGGTTCAGGGCGGCTCCGATGACCTGGCTCTCGCCTGCGACCTCCATCAGGCGGGACTGCACCGACGGGCCGACGCTCGAGCCGACGAGGCCGACGAAGAACGTGCTGACGAAGATGCCGACGATCGAGCTCGACGTGAGCGCGTAGGCCGAGAGCGCGGCGATGAGGCCGACGAAGCCGAGGTACATGGCGAGCTTGAGCGACCGGTCGGCCAGCCAGCCGCCGAGCAGGTTCCCGATGGTCATGCCGACGCCGACCGTGACGAGCACCCAGGGCACGACGCCCTGGGAGACGCCCGCGCCCTCGGTGACGGCGTTGGCGATGTAGCTGTAGACCGCGAAGAACCCGCCGAAGCCGATGGCTCCGATGCCCATCACGAGCCACACCTGGGGCTGCTTGAACGCCCGCAGCTCGCGCTTCATCGAGGCGGACGCGTCGCCGTCCTGGTGCGGCACGGCGAGGGCGACGGCGGCGAAGGTCAGGGCGAAGATGAGGGCCACGGCGAGGTAGGCGACGCGCCACCCGGCTTGCTGGCCGAGCCAGGTGATCGAGGGCACGCCGATGACGTTCGCGATCGTCAGGCCGCTGAGGACGAGCGCGACGCCCTTGCCCCGGTTGCCCGGCCCCATGATCGACGCGGCGACGATGGAGGCGATGCCGAAGTACGCGCCGTGCGGCAGGCCCGCGGCGAAGCGGGCGGCTAGCACCCAGCCGAACGACGGCAGCAGGGCCGACGCGATCGTGCCGACCGTGAAGGCGGCGAGGAGCGCCAGGAGCAACTTCTTCTTCGGGAAGTGCGACGACATCGCGGCGATGGTCGGGGCCCCGACGACGACGCCGAGGGCGTAGGCGCTGATCAACCAGCCGGCCTGGGCGATGCCGGCGTCGGCCGACCGCGAGTAGAGATCGGGCAGCAGGTCGCCCGCCATGTTCGGCAGGAGGCCCATGGCCACGAACTCGGTCGAGCCGATTCCGAACCCGCCGAGGGCGAGGGCGATCAAGGCGGCCGTGCGACGACGGCGGGAGAGGTGGGTCACGAGCGGGCCTTTGCAGATCGAGAAGAGCCAGAGGAGAAGGGAGGAACGACCTTCGCTCGTCATCGAGCAGGGCACGTGCGGAAGAGCGCGACACGTCGCGCCTCCCTCCTGATCGTATCGATTCGACCCGCGGTTGCCAACCGTCCGAAGGGACCCCGACCCGTCCGGCGACGCACCCGCAGCCAGCGATCTGGCGTCGAGCCGCTCCGTGCCGCTAGATTCGAGCGTTCCGTTCCTTCCCGATGGGTTCTCGCATGTCCACACCCGGCTCCTCCCCCGCCGCCACCCACCGAGGGCTCGGGGGCTCCGGCGACCCGATCCGGCCTCTCACGCGGACCCTCGTCGGGGCCCTGACGGTCGTCGCGCTCGTGTTGGTCTCCACGCTGGTCGGCCTGGCGGTTCCCCCTCCGGCGCACGCAGCGACGACGGGGTACGTGACCGGGCACCTGACGGGGACCGATCCCGCGCGCAGCGACGTCATCGCCGAGGCACGGTTGATCCGCCCCGACGGAGCCGAGGTGGGCTCGACCCAGTTCGTCGACCGCACCACGGGCGCCTACACCCTCGAGGTCGTGACCGCGGGTCGCTACACGGTGCTGTTCGAGGACGGCGACACGCGCCGGAGCCAGTACTGGGGTGGAGCCCACGATCTCACCGGAGCCCGCTGGTTCGACGTGGCCGACGGCCAGACCGTCACCGACGTCGACGCCCGCCTGGTCGTCCAGGAGGCCCTGGCGGGGCGTGTGTGGCTCGGCGGGGGTCGTGACGACTTCGCCGCCGTCGGCAACGCCGACATCTCGGTCGTCAACGTCGACACCGGCGACCATTCGTCGGCCCTGACCGACTCGAGAGGCGCCTACTCGGTCGCGGTCGACCCCGGCCGCTACCGAATCCGCGCCTCGGTCAGGCCCTCACCCGACGCGCCGGACCTCTCGACGTCGTGGTTCGGGGGCGCCGCGGCCGAATCCGACGCGACGATCGTGACCGTGGCCAAGGACGCCCGGCTCTCGGGACTCGACCTGCAGGTCGAAAAGTCGGCCGTCCTGACGGGTTCGGTGACCCCGGTCCTCGACGACCCCCTCGACGTCGGCTTCAGCGCAGAAGCGTGGACGACCGACCTTCGAGGTCGTTGGTACCTCGCGACGGTGGCGGCGATCCGGAAGGGAGCGTTCGCGTTCCACGGGCTGCCGGCGGGTGACTACGTCGTGCGGTTGACGGGCCTCCCCCTGAACCGCACCGACGACTCCGCCCCCGCCGTCGCGCCACGCTACGCACCCGGTGTGGAGAACCGCGACGACGCGACGCGCTTCCGTGTCGCCAGCGGTGAGACGCGCTCGGTGGGAACGGTCCTCCTCCCGCCCCTTCGTCAGACCACCACCCGCATCTCCGGCCCCGATCGCTTCGCCGTCGCTGCGGCCATGTCCTCGCGGTTCACCGAGACCGGCGGCACGGTCGTCGTCGCCAACGGGCTGGGCTTCCCCGATGCGCTGTCGGCCGGACCGGCCGCGGCGCATCTCGACGCCCCCCTCCTGTTGGTCACCCCGACCACCGTTCCCGACGTCGTCGCCGCCGAGCTGAAGCGCCTGCGACCGAAGACGGTCGTCGTCGTCGGTGGTCCCGTCTCGATCTCGCCGGACGTCGAGAAGGCCCTCGGCGTCGTGGCCACCCCGACGAGCGGTCCGCGCTCGACGGTGGTGCGGATCGGCGGCGCCGATCGGTACGCGACGTCCCGAGCCATCGCGCGCTATGCCTTCGTCTCGTCCGACTCCCCTGCCGCGACCACGGGCACCTCACCGGGCCGCGTGCTGTACCTGGCCTCGGGTTCGGGGTTCGCGGACGCCCTCTCGGCCGGTGCCGCGGCTGCGGAGGCCGACGCCCCGCTCGTGATGGTGGACGGCCGGGCGGCACGCGCCGACGACGCGACGCGCGAGCTGTGGGGCGATCTGGGCAGCCCTGCAGCCATCGGCGTGGGAGGCCCGCGGGCCATGTCCCCCGGCATCGCCACGTCCCTGTCGGGCACCGACCGCGGCGGGCAGATCGTCGGCGCCGATCGCTACGAGGTGTCCCACCACACCACACGCGGGTCGTTCGACGAAGCCGGCACGGTCTATCTCGCCACCGGCGTCAACTACCCCGACGCGCTGTCGGGCGCAGCCCTCGCAGCCCGGACCTCGTCGCCACTGTTCATCGTGCCGGGCACGTGCGTGACGGCATCGATCCTGCACGACCTCGACGTCCTCCAGACCGAGCACGTGGTCCTGCTCGGAGGCCAGCAGGCCCTCTCGTCCCGGGTCGACTCCCTCACGGCCTGCTGACGGCGGCGTCCCGTTCCCCACGCCGGACCGACGCGACGGTGGTCCGGCCCTGCGTGATGCGGTCAGGCGTCGCCGAGTGCGGCTTCGAGTCGTTCGACCTTGCCGGTCAGTTCGCCGGTGCGTCCCGGCCGGATGTCGGCCTTGAGCACGAGGGAGACGCGCGAGCCGAAGGCGCCGACGGCCTCGGTCGCGGCCTTGACGACGGCCATCACCTCGTCCCACTCGCCCTCGTGAGTGGCACATGAGCAGTTAGGCACTTCTCGGTCCCCTTCTCGGGCGCACACCTAGACAAGGAGGCCCTAGTGAAAATAGTCGGCTATGTCCGCCTCTCCCGCGCATCCCGGGAGGAGTCAACCTCGATCGTTCGTCAGCGCGAGGTCATCGCGAAGCACTGTGAGCTCCGCGGCCTGGAGCTCGTCGAGATCGTCGAGGACGACAACACCTCCGCGACGAAGACCCGCCTGGACCGCCCCGGCCTGACGCGCGTCCGCGAGCTCGTCCGCGGCGGAGACGCCGACGCCGTAATGGTCTGGCGCCTCGACCGGCTCGTCCGCTCCGTCGTCGACGTCGGGGTCCTCCTCGACGAGGGGCTTCAAATCGTCAGCGCGACCGAAAGCCTCGACACGACCTCTCCAATGGGGCGCGCAATGGTCGAGATCCTCCAGGTGTTCGCCAGTATGGAGGCGAAGACGACCGGGCTTCGCGTCTCGGCCTCTCAGGAGCACCTCCGCCAGGTCGGCCGCTTCCCCGGCGGCGTCGTGCCCTACGGCTACCGCGCCGTCCCGCACCCGTCCGGCGTCGGGCGCGCGCTAGAGCCGCACCCGGAAGAGGCCGCCGTCGTCCGTCGCGTCGCCGACGAGGTGCTCGCGGGCTCGTCGGTCTACGCGGCGTGTGTGAGGATGAACGCCGCTGGCATCAAGCCGCGCCGAGCCGCCGAGTGGGGCTCGACGGCGCTCCAGCGTGTCCTACGCTCCGACGCCGTGCTCGGCCGTGTACGGACCGGAAGCGTTCGCGCGCCCCACCCCGTCACGGGGAAACCTCACATCGTTAAGCCTGCCGAGCTCATCCGGGACGACAAGGGGCTCCCGGTCGTCTACTGGGAGCCAATCCTCCCGGTGGAAGACGTCGAGCGACTTCGCGCGCTGACGGACTGGACGACCACCCCCGGGCGGGCGGAGGCCACGCAGCGCGGCCGACGCGAGAAGGCATCCCGTCTCCTCTCCGGGCTGATCTCGTGCCCGGGGTGCGGCGGCAATCTCGTGCGGAAGACTCGTCGGAGCTCGACTGGCCAGGATATTTATGCCTGCCATGCGGCCGGTCAGGGACGAGCGTGCCCCCGCGGCGTCGCGATCGAGTGCCACCGGGTCGAGGAGGAGGTCGAGCGCCAATTTCTCGCGATCGTCGGCCGTTTTTTCGTCGTCGAGCAACGCGTCACCGTCCGCGACGTGCCCGGGCTTGCAGCCGTCGACGAGGCGCTTCGACACACCACGGCGGCACTGAGCCGCCCGGGAGCCAACCTGGCACCCCTCATGGAACGGCTCCAGCGCCTCCACTCAGAGCGCGATCGGCTCGACGCAGCCCCCGCGGCTCCCACGGTCGAGCTCGTCGAGACCGGCGAAACGTTCGCCGAGTCCTGGAAGCGCCTCGACATGCTAGGCCGCCGGGCGCTTCTCCTATCAAGTGGCGCCGAGGTAGCGATCGCCCCCGCCAAGCAACGCGGCAAATGGGACCCCTCCCGAGTGACCCTGACCTTGACCGCCGGGTAGACGCCGACGGCTCTGTTTACACGCACCTATAGCCCCTTTCCACGCCGGAGAGGGGCTCGTCGGCGTCTCTGGGCGTGGTGAAGTGTCGGAAGTTACGTCACTTCCCCTTCCTCGCTAGAGAGCTCTCTCTCTCGATCAAGTAACTAGAAGTGACGACACTTCCGTCACAACGTCACGCCCCGACCATCCCGGCGTCAATCTGAGCATGGGGCTACCTCTCGGTCCCCTTCTCTCCTGTCGGCGGCCGTCGGCCACCCGCCGACGAAAGGACCGACCATGACCCCCGAGGAGCGCGTCCGGGCAGCGACCGCCGCGCTCGGGTGGGAGCAGGAGGTCGCCGACTCGGCGGTCCGCGCTCTCACCCGGCGCCAGGCCTCGGCCGGGAAGACCTGCGCCAGGTGCCGGCAGGAGAAGCCGTTCTCCGCCTTCGGCGTCGACTCGACCCGGCCCGACGGGCGCGAGCCCCGGTGCCGCGTCTGCCGATCACGTCCTCGGCGGCGTGTGTAAACGGCTTTCTCTGCCACGCCCCCGGTCCCCTACTCCTATGCGGAGGCGAAGTCCCTTCGCCGTCATTCGTGGAGAGGTAGGCCCTCGGTCTTCGGACCGGGGGCGCCTATTTACGCTCCCTATGCGTGCGCACGCTTTTAGACCCGACTCCTGGAGGTGTCATGCGCTTCTGCGATCACTGTTCCGCCTCGCTGGAGGGAATGCGCCCCTCGGCGCGCACCTGCTCCGCAGCCTGCCGTCGCGCCGTATCCCGGTCCGCCGCTGACACGCTCGCCGCCCGGGACGCCGCAGCCGCCGCCCTGCTCCTGCGCGAGCGACAGGCCCTCGAAGCACTTGAAAGCGCAGCCAGCCCCGAAGAGCGCGCAGCCGCCAGCGAGGAGCTCGCCCGCATCGGCGATTACGTCGACCGGCTCTTTACCGCCCACGGCTGACGCCCACCCCGCTCCGCGGCCTACCGCCGCGACCCACCACCCAGAAAGGGGCACCATGCCCAACACCCTCCTGATTCCCGCGGAAGTCGCTACCGTCGCGGCAACACTTGTCGGCGGCGACCTCGTTCTCGCCGGCCTCATATCCCGCGACCTCGAAGCAGACTTCCGCAAGGGGGCCGGCACGACCGTCCGTGTCCGCGTTCCCGGCTCCGTCGTCGCACACCGTCGCGACCTCCACGACACCACGAGCGTCCTCGAAGTCGACGAGCTCGTCGAGCAGCAGATCGACGTCAAGCTGAACGACCACCTCTACTCGAAGGTGACCCTCTCCGAGGGCGAGCTCGACCTCGACATCGCGAGCTTCGCCGCGCAGGTACTGAAGCCGCAGACCGACGCCCTCGTGAAGCGCATCGAGCGCTACGTCGTCGCCGTAATGAAGGCGACCCCCGCCGACACCGCGCTCGCCTACGATCCGGCCAACCCGGCCCGTGTCTTCACCGCGATGCGGACGAAGCTCCGACAGAACGGCGTCGGCGACTCCGCGCAGCTCTATGCTGCCGTGGGTAGCCAGGTCTACGCCGACCTCCTCGACGGGCCGGTCGGGTCGAGCGGCACGACCTTCGACTCGCCCGACGTCGTCCGTGGCTTCCAGGTCGTCGAGTCGACCCGCCTCGCGCCGACGGAGATCGTTGGATTCGTGAAGCCCGCCTTCGCCCTCGTCGTGCGCGCACCGGCCAAGCCCGACGGCGCCGCCTACGGCGCCAGCGTGAGCGCCGGCGGCTTCGCTCTCCGCCACATCATGAGCTACGACGACAGCGTCGCGGCTGACCGCTCCCTCCTCAGCGTCTTCGCCGAGGTCACCGCGATGCCCCTCGCCGTCGACCGCGAGGACGGCACCGTCGACCTCGTCGAGCACGGCGGCGCCGTCCGCGTGCTCGCCACGGCCTGATCCCCCACCTCTCCGCAACGAAAGGCCACCCCATGGCACTGTCCCCCGAGACCATCACCGCAGTCGTCGCCGACGTCATCGCCGACGAACTGATCCCGAAAGCGACCGACGAGATCGACCCGGCCGCCTGGAGCGACATCACAGCCGAGGCCGACCGCCACGGCGTCACCGAGCCGGCGCTCATCGCGGCCACGCACCGATACGCAGCGTCGCGTCGCGCGGCGGCCCAGCGCGCCGAAGAGCTCGCCCTCCGCGTCACCCGCTCGAAGTAGTGGAGCACCCGAGGGGACGCGAGCGCGCCGCGTCCCCTCGGGGCTAAGGGCGTCAAAGGTGGGTGTTCATCCACTCCCACTTGTCCTTCGAGAGCCAGCCCTGCCTCGACTTGCCGCTCACCTCGATGCACAACAGGTTGTCGCCGCCGTCCATCACGGAACGCAGATCGTCAGATACGGACTGCGCCGTCGCGTTCGGCCCGTAGACCATCCAGGCGGACTTCATCATCGGGCACCAGCCCGGGTACGTCTTGATCTGGGCAATGAGCTTGTCGTAGCTCTGCCCCGGGGCGTTGAGGTCGTAGGAGACCAGCACTGCAGCCATGTTGTGTCCAATCGGGTTGTGGCGCCTCTAGGTTCGAGCACCTCTCAACAAATATTACATCTGATGACTGACACCCGTCAATAACATCTCACACCCGGCGCGCTACAGGCCGGGGCGCGGCTGGATGCCGCAGACCATGAGCATTCCAAAAAAGCCCACTCGACCGGCTACTCCCAGGACGATGCGTCCCGACCCCGAGACTGCCGTTGACTGGTTGCCGCCGTCCCCGAGCGGCTACTACGTCGCCTGCGCCGACGGGTGTGGGCGCCTGCTACCCGCGCCGGGCCCGCGAGGAGTGCTCCGCTTCACCAGCGGGCCACCGGCCCAAGCGCAACCGCCCCGCCCGCCGCTGGGGTGCAGCATGACCCCCCGCCCCCCTCGACGACGCCCCCCTGCCCGCCGCAGTCACTCCACCCGCTGACCGCGCGGGCCCGGCGACGCCGCTGCCGCCCGTCGTGCACGACCTCGCTGAGCGTGCCCTCGAGCTGGCACGGCTGGTGCACCAGAACAGCGACGCGTAGTAGAGTCGCGCGCCTCGCCTGTCGGTAGACACCTTGGGCCGCCGAGCAACGGGCGGGCCCGGCGACCCCACCTTCGATGTCGGTGTCGACGACGGGCGGCTCGCGTTGCGCGGAGCCGTGCAGCAGAGCTACCGAGCGCTCGAGCAGGCCGTCATTGCCCTGCGCACGACGTCCACGTCACTCGAGCGCGCGCTCGCTGAGCCGGACGCCGCGCCTGCCGTCTCGTAGGCGGGCGCGGCGTAGCTCGCCTGCGACGACCGAGGGGGTGGCAGGGGACTCCCCTCCGGCCCCCTCGTCCGCGTCCGAAGCGGCATAGCGCCTCGCTGTGCGTACGGGCATAGAGGTTGCGCTAATAGCCCGCACGCGGGTTTACGTCCTAAAGACTTTTGTGAGCGCCTTTTCTAGCGCCTTGGCCCTCTTCCACATAGAAGTTGACCGCGCTAGAGGGTCTCGCTGCGGGTCCCATTCGTCGACCCAGTTCGCGCGCAGATGGTCACGATCCTTGGGCTTAAGATAAGTAATATACGGATATGCAGACCGACGGGCTTCTGCGAGGTCGTCATCGGAAGTATCTGTGAACGTGACTGTTCCATCACGAATCTCACGCGATTCCTCTTCAGCGGCTGTGTCGCGTAGGGCACGCTGAAAACCCCACAGAGCCAGTCGCGCAGCTTCACGACTCGGCTTCGCTGCCGCCGCTCGCGTGGAGCTCCCAGTTATCCATGCCGCGAGCGCCCCCGCGACGACGGCCAGAAACAGAGTGCCAACTACGGTCGGCCAATTAGCCAGGAATTGCGCCCAAGCGTCTCCAATACTCACGGTTCGAGTATCCCCCCACGAAGCGACCTAAACACGGATGCGAACGTTTGGCGAGTTCCTCCGTGGCGGCGGCCGTCCTGGCGCCAGCACGCGCAGAGTCCTCCAGGGCGAGTGCAATTCGAGTTGCCGCGGCTTCAGCTTCGTTTCCCGCAGCCTGAGCGGCCTTTCGCGCTGTCCTTGCTTCGGCGGCTTGCCATACCGCAGCCACGGCAGCCACTACGGCGACGACCGACGCCAACCATTTCATGCGCCGTTCCTATCCGCGCCCGCCCCCGCTCGAAGCCCCCTCGTGACCACCCGCCGAGGGGGCTTTGCCGTACCCCCGGAGACCCATGTCCGCAAATGTCGGCTTCGCGACACTGAATCTCGTACCCGCCAGCGCGAACCTTTTACGCACCCTCGGGCAGTCCTTCACGCCTGAGCTCGGCAGAGCGGGAGGCGTGGGCGGAGGCCTGTTCGGAAAGGCCGTGACCCGGGCCCTGGCGCCCCTTGCTCTGTTCGCCAGGGCAGCGTGGCTCGGCCAAAAAGTCTGGGCGGGGTTGCGCAACGCCGTGCAGGGCGCCGCCGACCTGGAGCAGAGCGTCGGCGCGATCGAGATCGTCTTCCAAAGCTCCGAGCCTCAAATGCTCAACTGGGCGAGCTCCGCCGCTACGGCCGTGGGCCTGACCAAAATCGAATACGCCGAGCTCGGGACCCTGATCGGCACCCAGCTTAAAAACGGTGGCACGGCGATGGACGATCTCGCGCCGAAGACAAACAACCTGATCGAGCTCGGTTCGGACCTCTCCTCGATGTTCGGCGGCTCGACTGCCGACGCCGTCGGCGCGCTGTCGTCGGCGCTGAAGGGCGAGCGCGACCCGATCGAGCGATACGGCGTGTCGCTGAATCAGGCAGCCGTGGACGCGAAGGCCGCCGAGCTCGGCTTCTCGAAGGTCGGCGGAGCCCTCTCGGCCGAGGCGAATCAGGCCGCGACCCTCGCAATCATCATGGACCAGACCGCCGACGCGCACGGCAACTTCGCGCGCGAGGCCGACACGCTCTCCCACAAGCAACAGGTCCTTAATGCGCTCTGGGAGGACGGGAAGACGCGCATCGGCGCGGCCCTCGTCCCTGCCGTCTCGGCTCTGACCGGCGTCCTCATCGGCGCGCTGGGCCCGGCCCTCGACGGCGCCGAGCGCGGCATCGTCAAGGTGACGGAGGTCGCCGGGGGCATCTTCTCGATCCTCGGGAAGGGCGACTTTAAGCCCTTCGCCGGTCTCCAGGAGGACTCCGGCTTCGTCGACTTCCTCTTCACCATGCGCGAGACCGTGATCGACCTGGCGCAGCAGACCGACGGCGCGTTCGCTTCGCACCTCCCGCAGATCGTCGAAGCCTTCTCCTCCCTGATCGGCCCGCTCACGACGTCGTGAACGCGCGCGAGACGGCCGCTGAGCTCGCGAGGCGACGTGGCGCCGGCGGGGGGCTCGATGACTTATATCGGCGAAGCTCCTAGTCGACGCGCAACATAGGGCAGCGTGCTCGCTTCCCTCAAGCGGACGAAGATCCGGAGGGGCTTCGTTAGCCGTTAGCCCCGAGGCGTGAAACACTCGGCGGATGCTTGCTCTTGTCGCAGTCCTCATTGTGTCCGGCGCCGTAGTCGCCGTCCTCGGCGCAGTGGACGCCTATCGGGGCCGGATGCGCGAGGACCCCAAGGAAAGCGGCCTGTACACCGTTCCCGACGCGAGTCCACGCGGCCTGATCCTTGCGAGCATCGGGGCCGCTGTCTCCCTCGCAAGCGGCCTGGCCGGGCTCACGCTCTGACAAACCACCAGCGGCGCTCTGACAGTCGAAGGCGTCGCCCCTGTCTTTGCACTTCGTCCGGGCGCGTCGCCGTTGCACGCGGCGCGCGAGGCGCTACCCCTCAGGCGTAGGCAGGCGTCATGCGCTCCCGCACAACTGCATGCACGAGCTCTTCAAAGTCCGTTTCCGTTACGGCCTCCCCGAGCACTGCCCCGAGCTCCGCCGCAATCTCGTCAATCATGGTCGCCGTCATCATTGCCTCTCCGTCGCTCGGCCTATTCGGGCGAGTGGAGACGACGCAAGCAGAATCCGATCTGCAATATATTATTTGAGTTGACTTGCTTAGGGTGACTCACGCGGTCGAGACGTCATCCCGCATGGATCGCCTAGCATCCGACTGAGTCGAAGCGCGAGGTCGCCGACGTCGCCCGCCTGGTGTCCGGGCCGAGTCGCTGGAGACCCTCCGCTACAAGGTTGGCCGTCACGTCGAGCTCTTCGAATAATCCTCTACCGAAAGCCCCCGTGCCCTCACCGGCCGGGGCTTTCGTCGTTTCCAGACCTACTCGCCGAGTGCTTCCTCTAGTCGTGCGACCTTCCCGTCGAGCTCCCCGGTGTGGCCCGGCCGTATGTCGGCCTTCAGAACGAGCGACACACGCGACCCGAAGGGGAGGACGGCCTCCGTAGCCGCCTTTACGACCGCCATGCATTCGTCCCACTCACCTTCCACCTCCGTAAACATCGAAGACGTGTGATTTGGGAGGCCCGAGGCACGGACGACTCGGACCGCAGCGGCCACGGCGTCATGCACGGCGCCGTCCTCAGCGGCAGCTGCGCCCCCGCTCGGAGCAACACTAAAAGCAATAATCATCGTCAGACCTTCCTGTGTAATCGGGTACCACTCACGCGGGCTCTACCTCCTTAGATCGAGGAGGTTCCATTTGGGAGTCCCGACCTACGGATCACCTGGCCAGCGGCAACTACAGCGTCGGGCACTTCACCAGTCTCAGCCGCCGCGGCTCCGTCACCAGGAAACGAATTTTTACCCTGATCCTGACGGTCGATCAATTTCGGACTCAGGCACGGTGTAGCGGGCCATCCGATTCATCGAATCGACCGCCAGCGCAAATAGATCTTGAACTTCATCCATCTCGTATGTCATTTCGGGATGTTGAGTGGGGTTTCGAAAGTTTGCACGCAGGCTGTCGAGATTGACCAGCAGAACGGCCGGAGGTGGAGTCTCGCTGGCCCGAATATGGGCTAACATGGCTGCCCACATCCACGGCTCGCTAATGCGATTCTTACTGGTCACTTTTGCATAGAACTGACGGAGAGCGGCCTCGGTCGCGCGAAGAATGTGAAAGGCGGCCGCGGTCGGAAGGTCGAAGGCCATAGCCTTTCCCGCCTCCTCCAAGTCTTTTTGTGCAATCGTCGGCAGAGACGCGAAGACGTCAGGGCTCATCAGAGTCCCTATGTCGTTCAATAGTTTTCCGACCGCGTAACGCCCATCCGACGCGATGAAAGCAACCTTTCCTTCACCCTCGGCTATCATCGCTTCTCGAAGAGTCGATGAGGTCGTTCTCAAAGAACGGACTTCGGCAGCCGTTAGCAGACGGGTTTTCTTGAAGCTTTCCCTGTCTTCATGACTGGCAAGTTCGGCATCCCACGAGTCCTTGATTTTTATTAGCCCACTCGCGAGGCGGAGCGAGACGTAGAGCTCGGCTCCGTCCAAGGCAACCATTAGATCCGCGATGTTGCCCTCGACGTTGTCTTCTCCGAAGACCCGTGATCCTACTTGCAAGTCCATCAAAAATCTGACGGCAGTGCCTGCCCAAATGTAATCCGCTATAGGACGCATTTCCACGGCTACACCTGGCCTTCATTCGACGATTGAACTTCGCGTTCTGTCTGGAAATTGCTGCGCCCAAGTAGACTTGAAGCACTCACGCGCCCTCGATCTCGGTGAACATCGACGAGGTGTGGTTCGGCAGCCCGGACGCCCGCACGGCCGCGACGGCGGCGGCCACGGCCGAGTGGACCGAGTCGGGCTCGGAGCCGGCGGACGGCCCGCCCTCGGGAGCGGCACCACTGGGCGAGACGGAGAACGCGACGATCATGCGTCCATCCTCGCGTGTGCGGGCCGCAGGCGCCAGAGCGTCACGACCGTCCACCCCAGCAGTCCGAGCTCGAGCACGGCCCGCACGGTGACCACGGCCACCAGGTCGGGTCGCGCGGCGAGCAGGGCGTCGTACTCGAGGGGGTAGACCACCTGGGTCAGCCCCGCGACGACCACGGCCGCCACCGCCGGCACGACGAACCGCGGCCCGCCCGATCGTGCGAGCACGAGCCCGACGACGACGGGCACCGCGAGCCAGGCCACGAACTGCGGCGAACCGACCTTGTTGGTCACGATCAGGGCGACGACGACGGCGAGCGACAACGGACCCAGGAGGCGCGTGGCCGTCACCCCGCGGCGCACGGCCCGCAAGCCCAGCAGCACGACGCCGAGCACGACCGCGGCCATCACGAGGCTCATCGCCTTCGCGGCGAACCCGACCCCGTCGCCGGCGATCTGGTACGTCAGGATCTCGCGGTCGTAGTAGACGAAGGTGCCGGGCACCCCCGCGGCCGCGCGCCAGAGCCAGAGCACGGCTGCGGGCGACTCGACCTGGAGACCGCGACCGGCCTGCTGGCCGACGAAGCCGAAGACGTTCCACCCGCTGCCGAGCACGAGCGAGACGGACACCACGACCGCACTCGTCACCGCCGCCGCCACGACGACCTCGACCCGACGACGCAGGGCGAGGACGGCGACCACCACGAGAGCGGCGGGCCAGACCTTGACCCAGGCCGCGATCGTGAGCAGGGCGGACGCCGCCGAGGGCCGCGTCGAGACGAGCAACAGTCCCACCAGCGCGATCGAGACCGTGACGGCGTCGATGCGGCCGAGGGCGATCGGCCCGAGGGCGACGAGGAACGCCAGCCACCACCAGGCGGCGACCACGGACCCGGCACGCCGCCGCGCCACGAGCACGACGAAGGCGCCGGCGTTCAGCAGGGACACCAGCACGAGCCACACGGCCCCGTACCCGGAGTCGCCCCCCAGGCGGGCGAGCAGCATCGGCACCGCGGCGAGCAGCGGGTAGACCCACGGTCGGTCGACGCCCACCCAGTCGCCCCCGCCGACGCCCTGCTGCATCCAGGTGCGGTAGACGACGTCGACGTCGCCCAGGGTGCGGTTGCCGCCGACGAGGTTGAGCCGGACGAGCCAGGCGTGGACGAGCACGAAGGCGATGCCGAGCACGACCGGCGACGCCACGAACGACCTCGCCCGGTCGACGAACGTCGTCGGGCCGTCGGCGACGGGCCGGGTGCCCGACGTCCGCGCCGCGCGGACGATCGGTGCCCCGGGGGTGGCCGACGCGGGGGGCACGGAGGTCGGCATGCCCACAGGCTAGCCGCCGGCCCCGACGCCGGGCGTCATGCGTCGGCCGACGTCCGCGGTCGCCGCTACGATCCCTCTCATGCGCAGACCCGCCTCCCTCCGACTCGTCGCGACCGCCGCCGCCCTCGTGCTGGCCGGGTCGCTCGCCGCCTGCTCGTCCGACGGGGGCGCGGGTGCCGACGGGGCGGCCGTCGCTCCGGTCACCGACGGCAAGATCACCGTCGCGACGGGTGAACCGGCCTACGGCCCCTGGGTCGAGGACGACGATCCGACCTCGGGCAAGGGCTACGAGGCCGCCGTCGCCTACGCGGTCGCCGAGAAGCTGGGCTACGACGACTCCGACGTGGTCTGGGTGCGGACCACGTTCGACGAGGCCATCGCCCCCGGGCCGAAGACCTTCGACCTCAACCTGCAGCAGTTCTCGATCACCGACCAGCGCAAGAAGGCCGTCGACTTCTCGCCCGCCTACTACGAGACGCGCCAGGCGGTCGTCACCCTGCCCGGCACCTCCGCGGCCGACGCCACCTCGATCGCCGACCTGAAGGGCCTCGCCATCGGCGCCCAGAGCGGCACGACGAGCTTCACCGCCGCCGAGGACGCCATCGACCCCGAGGGCGGCGTCCAGGCCTACAACTCGAACGACGACGCCAAGGCGGCCCTCGAGGCCGGCCAGGTCGACGCCATCGTGCTCGACGTCCCCACGGCCACGTACTTCGTCGAGGGCGGCGTCGTGCTCGGCCAGCTGCCCGCCACCGACGGGGCGAGCGACCAGCTCGGCATCGTCCTGCCGCTCGGCAGCTCGTTGACCGCCGACGTCACGAAGGCCGTCGACGACCTCCGGGCCGACGGCACGCTCGCCGAGCTGCAGAAGCAGTGGCTGGCCGACTACGACGTGAAAGAGCTGTCGTAGCGCCTCGTACGGTCGCGGCCGGCCCGGTGGCCGTCAGCGACCTCGAACTCGACCGGCGCGCCTTCCGTCGACGACAGTCGACCCGCTCCGTGGTGATCGCCGCCGTCAGCACGGTCGCCTTCGCCGCACTCGCGTGGTGGGCGGTCACCAGCACGCCCGGCTGGTCCCGAGTGCAGTTCAGCTTCCTCGACGGGGCCACCTTCGCGTCGGCGTGGCCCCGCGTGATCGAGGGCCTCTGGCTGAACGTGCGGGTCCTGCTGGTCGCCGCCGTCGGCGTGGCCGTCGTCAGCACCGTCCTGTCGGCACTGCGCACCCTGCGGGGTCCGGTCTTCTTCCCCGTCCGGGCGCTGGTGCGGGGCTACACCGACCTCTTCCGCGGCATGCCGCTGATCATCGTGCTCTACCTCGTCGGCTTCGGCGTGCCGGGCCTCGGGCTCGGCATCCCACGCCTGCCCGCCGAGTTCTGGGGCACGATCGCGCTGGTCCTCACCTACTCGGCCTACGTGTCCGAGGTCATCCGCGCCGGCATCGACGCCGTCCACCCGTCGCAGCGCCTCGCGGCCCGGTCGCTCGGCCTCAGCCACGCCAAGACCCTTCGCCTCGTCGTGTTCCCGCAGGCACTGCGCAAGGTCACGCCCGCCCTCATGAACGACTTCGTCTCGATGCAGAAAGACGTCGGCCTCATCTCCGTGCTCGGGGCGGTCGACGCCGTCCGCGCCGCCCAGATCGAGACCGCGACCGCGGCGAACTTCACGCCCTACGTGCTGGCCGGGCTGTTGTTCGTGCTGCTGGCCCTGCCGACCATCTGGCTGACCGACTGGCTGTCGGCGCGCCTCCGTCGCCGCGAACAGGCGGGCAGCGTCGTATGAGCAGCTCCACCCCCGACCCCACCCCAGGAGGCGCGGTGCCCGTCACCCCCGCAGCCCTCGGCCCCGAGACGGTGCTGCGCCTCGAAGGGGTCCGCAAGTCCTTCGGCGACACGGTCGTGCTCGACGGCATCGACCTGGACGTCGCGCGGGACGAGGTCGTGGCGCTGATCGGCGCCAGCGGCTCGGGCAAGTCGACGCTGCTCCGCACCGTGAACCTGCTCGAGCAGATCGACGACGGACGCATCGTGCTCGGCGACGACGACATCACCGACCCCCGGGTGCGCGTCGACGCCGTCCGGGCCCGCATCGGCGTCGTCTTCCAGCACTTCAACCTCTTCCCGCACCTGACCGTGCTCGACAACGTCGCCCTGGCCAGTCGCCACGTGCTGCGCCAACCCAAGGCCGCGGCGAACGAGCGTGCCCTCGAGGTCCTCACGCGCGTGGGTCTCGGCGACAAGGCCGGCACCTACCCCGACCGCCTCTCGGGCGGACAGCAGCAGCGGGTCGCCATCGCCCGGGCCCTCGCCCCGCGACCCGCCGTGCTGCTGCTCGACGAGATCACGAGCGCTCTCGACCCCGAGCTGGTGGGCGAGGTGCTCGACCTCGTGCGCACGCTGAAGGAGGTCGGCACGACGATCCTCATGGCGACGCACGAGATGGCCTTCGCCCGCGACGTCGCCGACCGGGTCGTCTTCCTCGACCGGGGCCGGATCGCCGAGCAGGGTCCGCCCGCGCAGCTCTTCACGGCCCCCCGCGAGGTGCGCACCCAGGAGTTCCTCACGCGGTTCACCGCTCACTGACCGGGATCGACCGGCACCGGCCCCGGCACCGGCCCCGGGCCAGGGCCAGCTCTGGACCCGGGCCCGGTCCGACTCGGCCCGCTCGGGCGCCCACCGTCTTCACCTGCGTCTCCCAGGTTCTTGCGAAGGAGACACGTCACCATCGGTTCAGCCCCGTGGACTCGCCGCGCGTCACGCCGACCCCTCCGAAGGACGAAGACCATGAAGAAGAAGACCAAGATCGGGCTCGGCGTCGCCGCAGCCGTCGTCGTCGTCCTGGGGGCCACCGCGGCCTTCGCCGGGCCGGCCTTCTACCGCGACGTGATCGTCGGCGAACCCGAGGCCGCGCCCACCGCCTCCCTCACCCCCGGGTCGAGCACGCTCGACCCCAGCCAGCTCGCAGGCGACTGGAGCATCGGTGACGGCAGCACGGCCGGCTACCGCGTCGACGAGGTGCTGAACGGCACCGACGTCACCGTCGTCGGCAAGACCGACCAGGTCTCCGGCACGATCACCGTCGACGGGACGACCATCTCGGCCGCAACCATCGACGTCGACGTCGCCTCGATCGCGACCGACAGCGGCAACCGCGACGACTACTTCCGGGGCACCGCCATGCAGGTGAACAAGTACCCCACGGCCACGTTCACGCTGACCCAGCCGATCGAGGCGGCCGTCCCCTCCGACGGTGACGTGGCCAAGGTCGACGCGACCGGCGAGCTGACCATGCACGGCGTCACGAAGACCGTCACGGTGCCCCTGCAGGCGGCCCTGTCGGGCGACGGCGTCCAGGTGAGCGGGTCGATCCCGGTGACCTTCTCGGACTACGGCGTCGACGCGCCGAGCCTCGGCTTCGTCAAGGTCGAAGACCAGGGAACGGTCGAGTTCCTCGTGGCGGCGACCCCCGCCTCCTGAGTCCCGGGCGCTCGCGCGTCGAGCGCCGCACCACGACCTGAGCGTCGCACCGCCGATCTCGGCGGTGCGACGCTCAACTCGTGGTGCCGTGCGCCTGGGCCGGGCTAGCCCCGGCGCAACAGCTCCGCGATCGTGGCGGGCAGGGCGTCGACCAGGCCGAGCACCGTGAACGGTCCGCCGGCACCCGCCCGGGAGGCCGCGAGGCCATGGAGCACCGCAGCGGTCGCGGCCGACCGGGCCAGCGCCTCCTCGTCCGCGGCGATCTCGTCGGCGTGCGTCGCGACCAGGGCCCCCAGGACTCCCCCGAGCGCATCGCCCGCGCCGGCGGTGGCCAACCACGTCGGCGCGCTGGCGGCGACGAGGCGCGTGCCGCCGGGCGAGGCGACGTACGTGCGGTGGCCCTTGACGAGCACCGTGCAGCCCCACTCCCCGGCCGCGCGCTCGGCGGCACCGGCCGGGTCGGCGGCCACGTCGGCGACCTCGCGGCCCGAGGCCTTCGCCAGCTCGCGGAAGTGCGGCGTCAGCACCACCGGCCCGGTGGCCTGCTCGCGGAGCGACAGCGCTCCGGCGTCGAGCACGAGCGGCAGCCCCGAGGAGGCGCCGGTCGCGAAGCCGTCGCGCGTCTCGTCGTCGAGGTGGTCCGGGTCCACGCCCGAGCCGAGCAACCACGCCTGCACGCGACCCGGGCTCGTCACGGCCTCGGGCCGACGGTGCAGCACGAAGTCGGAGGCGCGGGCGGGGCCCAGGTACCGCAGCATGCCGACGCCGGTGTGCAATGCGGCCTCGACGCCGAGCACGGCGGCGCCCGGGTAGGCGCTCGAGCCGGTCACGACGCCGAGCACGCCTCGGCTGTACTTGTCGTCGTCGACCGCCGGCACGGCGATCTGGTCGGCGGCGTCGGAGGGGGTCCAGTCGGTGAAGCGGGTGTCGGAGGTCACGCCCCGACGGTAGTCGGCCGAGCCCCGCCCGGCCCCGCCCGGCCTGCGCCCGCCGATACGGTGGGTCGATGAGCATCTCACTCCCCGGCCGCACCGTCGTCTTCGACTACGGCGAGGTGATCGCGCGGTTCCCCGACGACGCGTCGCGCCGCCGCCTCGAAGAGCTCGCGGGCGTCGACCCGGACGTGCTCTGGCCCAGCTACGGTCGCCACCGCCACGCCCTCGACCGAGGCACGCTGAGCGCCGGGGCGTACTGGCGGGCCATCGCGGCCGACACGGGCGCCGACTGGACCCGCACCCGCGTGCACGAGCTCTGGGCCGCCGACTTCCCGTCGTGGTTCGTTCCCGAGCCCGGCACGCTCGAGGTGATCGCCGACCTGGCCGACGGCGGCACGCGACTGGCGATCCTCTCGAACGCCGGTCTCGACTTCGCGTCGCCGTTCCGGCACTCGCCCCTCGGCGAGCTGTTCGAGCAGGTCTTCGTCAGCGCCGAACTCGACGACCTCAAGCCGTCGGCCACGATCTTCGAGCACGTCCTCGCCGAACTCGGAACAACGGCCGCCGACACGGTGTTCATCGACAACAGGTCCGACAACGTCGAGGCCGCCCAGGCGCTCGGGATCATCGGGCACCTGTTCACCGGGCCCGAGCCGCTCCGACGCTTCGTCGAGGGGCTCGCCACCCTCCCCACCGAAAGGCGATGACCACACTCGTGACGAACGCAGCACAGACGGCACCCGCCCCCACGACCCCCTCCGACTCCCCCGTCGGTCTCTTCGACCCCATCACCCTGCGCGGGCAGGCCTTCCGCAACCGCCTCTGGGTCGCGCCGATGTGCCAGTACTCGGCCGAGCTCGAGGACGGAGTCCCCACCGACTGGCATCTCGTCCACCTGGGCTCGCTCGCCCGGGGAGGCGCGGGTGCGGTCATCGCCGAGGCCACGTCGGTCACACCCGAGGGTCGCATCTCGCCGCAGGACCTCGGTCTCTGGAACGACGCCCAGGTCGAGGCGTTCCGCCCGATCACGGCCTTCATCCGCTCGCAGGGTTCGGTGCCCGGCGTCCAGCTCGCGCACGCCGGCCGCAAGGCCTCGACCTTCCGCCCGTGGAGCGAGACGCAGGGCACCGTCCCCGCCGAACAGGGCGGCTGGACCACCGTCGCCCCGTCGGCCGTCGCCTTCGAGGGCTACGACGAGCCCGTCGCGTTGACCACCGAGGCGGTGAGCGACCTCGTCGAGGCGTTCCGCGTCGCCGCGCGCCGCTCGATCGACGCCGGCTTCGAACTGATCGAACTGCACGCCGCCCACGGCTACCTGCTGCACCAGTTCCTCTCGCCGCTGAGCAACTCGCGCGACGACCAGTACGGCGGGTCGCTCGAGAACCGTGCGCGCTTCCTGCTCGAGGTCGTCGCGGCCGTCCGGGCCGAGGTCGGCGACGAGTACCCGTTGCTCGTCCGTTTCTCGGCCACCGACTGGGCCGACGGCGGCTGGGACGAGGACGACACCGCCACCGTCGCGGCCTGGGCGCACGAGGCCGGCGCCGACCTGTTCGACATCTCGACCGGCGGCCTCGTCGCCGGCGTGAGCATCCCCGTGGGCCTCGGCTACCAGGTGCGCTTCGCCGAGCACGTCCGGACGCAGGGCCGCGTCGAGACCGGGGCCGTCGGCCTCATCGTCGGCGCCGAGCAGGCGAACGAGGTCGTGGCCAGTGGCCAGGCCGACGTCGTGCTGATGGCGCGCGAGTTCCTGCGCGACCCGCACTTCCCGCTCCGCGCCGCGGCCGAGCTCGGGATCGAGCTCGACTACACGCCGCCGCAGTACCAGCGGGCACCGTTCCGCGCGCACTGAACCGGGCGCGGCCGGCCGAGCACGGCCAGCCGCCCGGGGGCCGTGACGGTCCCGGACGACGCGACCCGCGCCTCCTCACCCCTCGGGGTCAGGAGGCGCGGGTCGCGTCGTCTGCGCGGGCTCGCTCAGCGACGCCGGGTCGCGTCCTGGACCTCGCCGATCAGCTCTTCGAGGATGTCCTCGAGGAACAGCACGCCGCGCGTGGCACCGGTCTCGTCGAACGAGCGGGCGACGTGGACTCCGCTGCGGCGCATGGTCGCCAGGGCGTCCTCGAGTTCGGTCCCCTGGAAGATCGAGATCAGCTGACGGATGCGCTTCGGCGGCACCGGGTCGGCGAACTCGTCCTCGTCGAGGTCGATGACGTCCTTGAGGTGCAGGTACCCCGTGGGGTCGCCGCCGTCGTCGACCAGCACGTACCGCGAGAAGCCGCGTTGGGCGACCGCCCGCTCGACGTCGTGCGGCGTGGCGTCCTCGGGCAGGGTGACGAGCTCGGCCATCGGGACGGCCGTCTGCGCCACGGTCTTCTCGGTGAACTCGAACGCCGCGCGCACCGTGCCGGTCGCGTCGGTGATCATGCCCTCGCGCTGCGACTGGGCGACGATCGTCGCGACCTCGTCGACCGTGTAGGCGCTGGTCGCCTCGTCCTTCGGCTCGACCTTGAAGGCCCGCAGCACGGCGTTGGCCGAGTGGTTGAGGGCCAGCACGACCACGTGCAGGACGCGCGCGATCGCCACGAGCGGCGGGGCCAGCAGGAGGGCGGCACGGTCCGGGAGCGAGAACGAGATGTTCTTCGGCACCATCTCGCCGAACACGACGTGCAGGAACGACACGAGCACGAGCGTGATGACGAAGCCGACGACGCTGACCAACTCGGGGCTGAGCCCGGTCCAGGCGAGCGGCCCCTCGAGCAGGTGGTGGATCGACGGCTCGGACACGTTGAGGATCAGCAGCGAGCAGATGGTGATGCCGAGCTGCGTCGTCGCGAGCATCATCGTCGCGTGTTCCATGGCCCACAGCGTGGTCTTCGCCGCGCGACTGCCGGCCTCGGCCTTGGGCTCGATCTGCGAACGACGAGCCGAGATGACGGCGAACTCGGCGGCCACGAAGAACGCGTTGCCGGCCAGCAACACGACGAGCCAGACGATGCCCCACCAGTCGCTGCTCATCGGGTCACCTCTTTCGTGCGGACCGCGCGACGGTCGTCCTCGACGCCCGTGCGCACCTTCTCGGGGAGCACCTTCGGGTCGCGTCGGCCCGACCGGTCGCGCTCGTCACGCCCGTCGCGGCGGCCCGGCTCGGTCCCCGTGGCCTCGACCACGTCGTCGGGCGTGGGAGTGAAGCGGATGCGATCGATGCGCCGGCCGTCGAGCCGTTCGACGCGGAACGCGCCGTCGTCGGTCTCGACCACGTCGCCGACCTTGGGCAGGCGGCCCAGCTCGCTCATCAGCCAGCCGCCGACGGTCTCGTAGGGGCCGTCCTCCGGCACCTTGACCGAGGCGCGCTCGAGCAGCTCGTCGGGACGCAGCAGACCGGGGAAGGTCAGCCAGTTGCGCGACCGGACGACGTCGACCCGGCTGCGGTCGTGTTCGTCGCTGACCTCGCCGACCAGCTCCTCGATGAGGTCCTCGAGGGTGACGACGCCGGCGGTCCCGCCGTACTCGTCGACGACGACGGCCATCTGGTAGCCGCGACCCCGCACCTCGCCCAGCAGGTTGTCGAGGGTCATCGTCTCGGGGACGCGGACGGCATCGGTCAGCAAGGCGGACACGGGCACGTCGGCCCGCTTCTCGCGCGGCACCGAGACGGCCTGCTTGACGTGGACCAGGCCCACGACGTCGTCGATGCCGTCGTCGGTCACCGGGAACCGTGAGTATCCGGTGCGTCGCGCCAGTTCGAGGACCGTCTCGGCGGAGTCGCCGCGCGCGACGGTCGAGAGCCGGGGCCGCGGGGTCATGACGTCGGACGCGGTGTGGTCGCTGAACACGAGCGTCCGGGCGAGCAGGGTCGCCGTGTCACGGTCGAGGCTGCCCTCCGTGGCCGAGCGTCGCACCAGCGACGACAGCTCTTCAGCCGTCCGGGCACCCGACAGCTCTTCTTTCGGTTCGATGCCCATGGCGCGCAGCACGGCGTTGGCCGTGTTGTTGAGCAGGGCGACCGCGGGTTTGAAGACCGTGGTGAACAAGACCTGGAACGGGATGACCAGCTTGGCCGTCTTCAGCGGCAGGGCCAGGGCGAAGTTCTTGGGCACGAGCTCGCCGATGATCATCGACAGCAGGGTCGCGACGACGATCGAGACGATCGGGGCACCGACCGCGACGACCCCCTCGGGCACGCCGACCGCGGTGAGCGGCGGCGACAGGAGGCGCGAGATCGCGGGCTCCATCGTGTAGCCGGTCAGCAGGGTCGTCAGTGTGATGCCGAGCTGGGCGCTCGACAGGTGCGTCGACGTGATGCGCAGCGCCCCGATGGTCGGGGCGAGCCCCTTCTCACCTCGGGACTGACGGGCCTCGAGGTCGGACCGGTCGAGGTTCACCAGCGAGAACTCGCTGGCGACGAAGAGTCCGGTGCCCACGGTGAGCAGCAGGCCGAAGGCGAGCAGTATCCACTCGTTCACCGGGTTCCGTCACCCCGCTCGGAGGGCATGGCGCCCGAGGTCAGGAGGCGCGGCGTGCGATGGTGCGTGGGTGCGGTCGTCTGAGACGGAGGGTCATCCATAGACGGGAGATCTTACGGCACGTGCACGCTTTCCGTCGCGCGACCTCGGCCCCGTCTCACCAGCTGACGGGGAGCGCCTTGCCCTCTTCGTAGCCGGCCGCCGACTGGACGCCGACGAGCGCTCGCTCGGCGAACTCGGGGACCGACCGAGCCCCCGCGTAGGTGAAGGAGCTGCGGACGCCCGAGGTGATCATGTCGAGGAGGTCCTCGACTCCGGGACGCAGCGGGTCGAGGTAGATCTTCGACGACGAGATGCCCTCGGCGAAGAGCGTCTTGCGGGCCAGTTCGTAGGGGTCGAGGCGCTCGAAGCGACCGCGCACGGCCTTGGTCGAGGCCATGCCCCAGCTCTCTTTGTAGAGGCCGCGCTCGTCGCTCGCCAGCTCGCCCGGCGCTTCGATGGTGCCGGCGAACCACGATCCGATCATCACCGACGACGCACCCGCCGCGAGGGCGAGCGCGACGTCGCGGGGGTAGCGCACCCCGCCGTCGGCCCAGACGTGCGCGCCGAGGGCACGGGCGGTGGCGGCCGTCTCGAGCACGGCCGAGAACTGGGGACGGCCGACGGCCGTCATCATGCGGGTGGTGCACATGGCGCCCGGCCCGACGCCGACCTTGACGATCGAGGCGCCGGCCGCGACGAGGTGGCGGACGGCCTCCTCGGTGACCACGTTGCCGGCGACGATCGGCAGGCCCAGGCCGAGGGCCGAGACCGCCCTGACGGCCCGGATCATGCCGTCCTGGTCGCCGTGGGCCGTGTCGATCACGAGCACGTCGACGCCCGCGGCGGCGAGTGCCCTCGCCTTGCCGGCGACGTCGCCGTTGATGCCGACCGCCGCGGCGACGCGCAGCCGACCGTCGGCGTCGACCGCGGGCTGGTAGATCGTCGACCGCAGCGCGCTCTTGCGGCTCACCGTGCCGACGACCCGACCGTGCCGCAGCACGGGCGCGAAGTGGATGTCGGCCGCGACCATGCGGTCGAAGGCGTCGCGGGGGCTGTCGACGTCGTCCGCGTCGAGCGAGGTCAGGGCGCCGTGCAGCAGGTCGCCGAGCACCGCGTCGCGCGGGGCCGTCGCCAGGCGCGAGGTGGCGATGCAGCCGAGGTACGCCCCCGTGCCGTCGTGCAGGACGATGCCGTGGCCCTCGACGGCCGGGACGACGGAGAGCGCCTGCTCGACGGTCTGCCCCGCGTCGAGCGAGTACGGCGTGTCGTAGTCGACGGGCTGGTCCTTGACCCAACGGATCGCGGCGTCGAGGTCTTGGAGGTGCATGTCCTGCGGCAGGACACCGAGGCCGCCCCGACGCGCCAGCGCCGCCGCCAGGCGTGGGCCCGTGACCGAGTTCATGTTGGCCGACACGATCGGGATCGTGGCACCGGTGCCGTCGCCCGGGGAGAGGGACACGTCGAGCCTGCTGGTGATCGACGACCGGCTCGGGACGAGGAACACGTCGGAGTAGGTCAGATCGTGCGTGGGGGTCGTCTCGTAGAACCGCATGGGTCCACGGTAATCCCTGTGAGTCGTCCCGCCGAGGACCGGCCGTTTGCGCTTAAGGTGGAGGAGGTGGGCGTCGCAGCCCACGCACTGATCAACAATCAACGGAGAGTGGGCGATCGGCTGTGTCAAGCCACGTGACCGGTACAACTGACGACGGCGCTGCAGCCGAGTTCGGGGCCAACGAGTGGCTCGTCGACGAGCTCTACGAGCAGTGGGTGGTCGACAAGAACTCGGTCGACGAGTCGTGGTGGCCGATCCTCGAGGCCTACACGCCGCCCGAGGGCGGATCAGCCCCCACGTCGCCCACCGCACCGTCCGTCGTGAACGCGCCCGCGCCTCCTGCGTCGTCCGCTGCCGCTCCGGTTGCTGGGGCGACCGCACCCGCCGCCGCTGCGACCGCCGGCCAGAAGGCCGCCGCGCGCACCACCTCGGTCGAGCCGGCGGCGAAGCCGATCCCGGCCCAGGTGCCCGACAAGGCCAAGGCGAAGCCCGCCTCGGCCGGCGAGCAGCCCACGCCCGAGGCCGAGAACGTGGTCTCACCGCTGCGCGGCATGGCCAAGTCCCTCGCCACGAACATGGACGCCAGCCTCACCGTGCCCACCGCGACGAGCGTCCGCACGATCCCGGCGAAGCTGATGATCGACAACCGCATCGTCATCAACAACCACCTCAAGCGCGCCCGCGGCGGCAAGGTGTCGTTCACCCACCTGATCGGTTGGGCCCTGGTCCAGGCCCTGAAAGAGTTCCCCAGCCAGAACGTCTTCTACGACGAGGTCGACGGCAAGCCGTCGGTCGTCACCCCCGCGCACGTCAACCTCGGCCTCGCGATCGACATCCCGAAGCCTGACGGCACCCGGGCCCTGCTCGTTCCCGGCATCAAGAAGGCCGAAGAGATGCACTTCGGCGAGTTCCTGACCGCCTACGAGGACATCGTCAAGCGCGCCCGCGACAACAAGCTCGCCGCGGCGGACTTCCAGGGCAACACGATCTCGCTGACCAATCCCGGCGGCATCGGCACCGTCCACAGCGTGCCCCGCCTGATGAAGGGCGCGGGCGCCATCATCGGCGCCGGTGCACTCGACTACCCGGCCGAGTTCCAGGGGTCGGCCTCGAAGACGCTCGTCGAGCTGGGCATCGGCAAGACCATCACGCTCACCAGCACCTACGACCACCGGGTCATCCAGGGGGCGGGCTCGGGCGAGTTCCTCAAGAAGGTGCACGAACTGCTGATCGGGCAGCGCGGCTTCTACGAGGACATCTTCGCGGCGCTGCGCATCCCCTACGAGCCGATCCACTGGAACGCCGACATCAACGTCAACCTGGCCGAGCGCGTCAGCAAGACGGCCCGCGTCCAAGAGCTGATCAACAGCTACCGCGTGCGCGGCCACCTGATGGCCGACATCGACCCGCTCGAGTACCGCCAGCGCACGCACCCCGACCTCGCGATCGAGAGCCACGGGCTCACCTTCTGGGACCTCGACCGCGAGTTCGTCACCGGTGGCCTGGGCGGCCGCACCCACGCCCTGTTGCGCGACATCCTCGGCATCCTGCGCGACTCGTACTGCCGCACCATCGGCGTCGAGTACATGCACATCCAAGATCCCGCGCAGCGCAAGTGGATTCAGGACCACCTCGAGGTGCCCTACACGAAGCCCTCGCACGACGAGCAGATGCGCATCCTCGCGAAGCTCAACGAGGCCGAGGCCTTCGAGACCTTCCTGCAGACGAAGTACGTCGGCCAGAAGCGCTTCAGCCTCGAGGGCGGCGAGTCCACCATCTCGCTGCTCGACACGGTCATGCAACACGCCGCCCGCGAAGGCCTCGACGAGGTCGCCATCGGCATGGCCCACCGCGGCCGCCTCAACGTGCTGACGAACATCGCCGGCAAGACCTACGGTCAGATCTTCCGCGAGTTCGAGGGCACGCAAGACCCCAAGACCGTGCAGGGCTCGGGCGACGTCAAGTACCACCTCGGCACCGAGGGCGAGTTCACGAGTGCCGTCGGCGAGACCATCCCCGTGTACCTGGCCGCGAACCCGTCGCACCTCGAGGCCGGCGACGGCGTGCTCGAGGGCATCGTGCGCGCCAAGCAGGACCGTGGGACGCCCGGGGCCTTCAGCACGTTGCCGATCCTGATCCACGGTGACGCGGCCATGGCCGGCCAAGGCGTCGTGGTCGAGACGCTGCAGATGTCGCAGCTGCGCGGTTACCGCGTCGGCGGCACCATCCACATCGTCATCAACAACCAGGTGGGCTTCACCACCCCGCCGTCCGAGTCGCGCACGTCGGTGTACTCGACCGACGTCGCCAAGACGATCCAGGCTCCGATCTTCCACGTGAACGGCGACGACCCCGAGGCCGTGGCCCGCGTCGCCGAGCTCGCGTTCTCGTACCGTCAGCAGTTCAAGCGCGACATCGTCATCGACCTCGTGTGCTACCGCCGACGCGGTCACAACGAGGGAGACGACCCCTCGATGACCCAGCCGCTGATGTACAACCTCATCGAGCAGAAGCGCTCGGTGCGCACCCTCTACACCGAGGCCCTCGTCGGCCGTGGCGACATCACGCAGGACGAGTACGACGGCGCCCACCGGGACTTCCAGGAACGCCTCGAGCGCGCCTTCGCCGAGACGCACGCCGCGCAGACGGGGTCGATCCCCGTCGTGACGAGCGACGACGGCGACGTCGCCGACCTCGAGCGTCCCGTCGCCCAGCAGGACGACGCCCGGGGCGAACCCGAGACCACGGGGGTGTCGCTCGAGCTCGTCCACGACATCGGTGACGCCCACGACAACCCGCCGGCCGGGTTCTCGGTCCACCCCAAGCTGCAGCAGTTGCTCAAGAAGCGCGTCGACATGAGCCGCAACGGCGGCATCGACTGGGCCTTCGCCGAGCTGCTCGCCTTCGGCTCGCTGCTCACCGAGGGCACCCCCGTGCGCCTCGCGGGCCAGGACAGCCGACGCGGCACCTTCGTGCAGCGGCACTCGGTGCTGCACGACCGCGAGAACGGCCAGGAGTGGCTGCCGCTGCAGAACGTCGCCGACAACCAGGCGAAGCTCTGGATCTACGACTCGCTGCTCAGCGAGTACGCGGCCATGGCGTTCGAGTACGGCTACTCGGTCGAGCGGGCCGACGCGCTCGTGCTGTGGGAGGCGCAGTTCGGCGACTTCAGCAACGGCGCCCAGACGGTCATCGACGAGTTCATCTCGTCGGCCGAGCAGAAGTGGGGTCAGCGCTCGAGCGTCGTCCTGCTGCTGCCGCACGGCTACGAGGGCCAGGGCCCCGACCACTCGTCCGCCCGCATGGAACGCTTCCTGCAGCTCTGCGCCGAGGACAACATGACGATCGCGCGGCCTTCCACACCCGCGTCGTACTTCCACCTGTTGCGTCGTCAGGCCTACGCCCGCCCGCGTCGTCCGCTCGTGGTCTTCACCCCGAAGGCCATGTTGCGGTTGCGTGGCGCGACCAGCGGGGTCGACGCCTTCACCTCGGGTCGCTTCGAGCCGGTGCTCGACTGCACGCGGGTCTCCGAGCCCGAGTCGACCAAGCGCGTCGTGCTGCACAGCGGCAAGATCCACTACGACCTGTCGACCGAGCTCGACAAGCGAGGCGTCCTGAACGACGTCGCGCTCGTCCGCCTCGAGCAGCTCTACCCGCTGCCCCTCGACGAGATCCGCCGCGTGCTCGACCGCTACCCGTCCGCCGAGCTCGTCTGGGCGCAAGAAGAGCCCGAGAACCAGGGCGCCTGGCCGTTCGTCGTGCTCGAGCTGCAGAAGCACCTCGATCGACAGATCCGCGTCGCGTCGCGTCCCGCGTCGGCCTCGCCGGCCGCCGGCTCGAACAAGGCGAGCGCTGCGCAGCAGGCGACCCTGATCGCCGAGGCGCTCGACCTGTAGACGGTCCTCGCCCGCACGACCGTAGCCGCGCCTCCTTCAGGAGGCGCGGCCACGGTCGTCTCGCGCGTCGGCAACTCAGGAGAACCGTGCCCGCCGGGGACGGCCCCGGGCTGAACGACGGCAAGAGGCCTGACGTGCCGACGCGGATCGATTCGGGGCCGCGGGACGGGCCGACGGACGTCGCTTGCACCGGCCCAGGTCCGCCCGGGTTCGAGTCCGCGCCCCGCTGTCGGCAACTCAGGACTCCTGCTGCCGCAGCGGGCGCAGACACCCCGATGTGCAGCCGTTCTCCGGAATTGCCCACACACACGCCTGCGACGAACGGCGCCCGCATCGACATCGCACCGGCACCGGCACCGGCACCGGCATCGGCATCGGCATCGGCATCGGCATCGATGGTCGACCCCGGGAGCGGCCCCGTGCCGCCTGTCGGCAATTCAGGACTCCTGCGAGCGCAGTCCCAGTCCAGCCGCGTCACGACGACACCGGCCAGGAGTTACCGGCGCACGACGCACGAGGCACGACGCGTCACCCGCGACACCGCTGGCCGCGGAGGGAGTCGGCACCGCGGCGAGGGATCGCGCCTCAGGGCTGGGCCGTCACCGGGACGGCGCGGCCAGCACCGGGAGGGCGGTCAGCGTCAGGAGGCGACGGGACCGCCGCGGTCAGATGAGCTTCGAGTAGCGGACGCCGGCCTCGTGGTAGCCGCGCTTGCGGTAGAAACGGTTGGCCGAGTCGGTTGCGGCGGCCGAGACGGCGTTGAGCACGCGCGCCTGGTGACCCCGCGCCCAGGTCTCGAAGTGCCCCAGCAGGTACGAGCCGACGCCGTCGCGGCGGGCCTCGGCCGACACGACGAGCAGCAGCAGCTCGGCCGTCGGCGCGTCGTCGTTGTACGCCCACACGACGTGACCGCCGGCCACGGCCGTGATGCGCCCGTCGTCGCCACGGACGACCCACGTCTCGTGCCCCGCGTCGGCCGTGAGCCGCGTCAGGCGTGCGGACAGGACGTCCGCGTCGAGCGTGTAACCGAGCAGGCCGATCAACGACACGAGGTCGTCGAGGTCGCTGGTGGTCGGGATGCCGAGGGGCTGCACCGTTGCGGTCATGCCACGACGCTAGCGCAGCCGTTCGTCATGTGACGACCGGCCGGGCACGGAGCGCGACGACTAGCGGTGGGCGGACTGCAGCTCGCGCAGGCGCGCCAGCACCGTGGCACGCAGGTCTTCGGGAGCCGTCTCGCGGCAGGCCCGCTGGACAGCCTCGGTCAGCACGACGCCGACCTTGTGCTCGCCCGAGCAGTCGCCGCAGTTCGCCATGTGCTCGCGGATGTCGGCCGCGTCCTCGCGGCACAACTCGTTGTGCAGGTAATCTTCGAGCTCGGCCTTGGCCTTGGTGCAACCACAGTCGGTCATTTCTTTCCGCCCTTCGACGAGCCGACGGGAACGGCGATGCCACGATCGCGTGCGTAGTCGGCGAGGAGTTCACGGAGCAGGCGACGGCCGCGGTGCAGGCGGCTCATCACGGTGCCCACGGGGGTCTTCATGATGTCGGCGATCTCTTGGTACGAGAAGCCTTCGACGTCCGCGAAGTACACGGCCATGCGGAAGTCTTCGGGGACCTTCTGCAGGGCGTCCTTCACGGCGCTGTCGGGGAGGTGGTCGATCGCCTCGGCCTCGGCCGAGCGGGTGGAGCCGGAGGCGCGGGTCGCCGACTCGGCGCCGCCCATCTGCCAGTCCTCCAACTCGTCGATCGTGCCCTGGTACGGGTCACGCTGCTTCTTGCGGTACGTGTTGATGAACGTGTTGGTCTGGATGCGGTAGAGCCAGGCCTTGAGGTTCGTGCCCTGCTGGAACTGCGCGAACGCCGCGTAGGCCTTGACGAACGTCTCTTGCACGAGGTCGCTCGCGTCGGCCGGGTTGCGCGTCATGCGCATGCCCGCGGCGTAGAGCTGGTCCATGAACGGCAGCGCCTGTTCTTCGAACAGGGCGCGCTTCTCGGCGTCGGCGTCGACCGCCTCGAGGGCGGCGTCGACCTCGGCCTCGGTCGGTTCGACGGCGGCGGTCGGTGTGGGCTCGTGGCCCTCGGGGGTGCTCATCAGGGCCGATTCTAGTTCGGCGACGGTGATTTCCCTCGGTGCGAGTGCGACAGGCACAGGTCCTCCAGGTTCTTGCTGCATTACTGTGGTGAACCGATGCAGGTGTACAGGTATTCCGGGCCCGAGTTCTCTCCCTACGGCGACGGGAAGGTTCCCGAGGTCGACGAGGGGCGCTGGGTCGCGCCCACCGCCTCCGGGCCGTTGCGCGCCTCCTCGTCCCTGCCCGGGTCGAAGTCCCTGACGAACCGCGAACTCGTGCTGTCGGCGCTCGCCTCGTCGCCGTCGACGCTGCGGCTGCCGCTGCACTCCCGAGACACGGCGCTCATGATCGAGGCGCTCAAGGCCCTGGGCACGACGGTCGCCGAGTTCCCGAACGACTCCCCCTTCGGCTCCGACCTGGTCGTCACGCCCGGCGAGCTGCAGGGCGGCGCGACGATCGACTGCGGCCTGGCCGGCACGGTCATGCGCTTCCTGCCCCCCGTCGCCGCACTCGCCCTCGGACCGGTCACCTTCGACGGCGACGCCGGAGCCCGCAAGCGCCCCATGCGCACGACGATCGACGCCCTGCGCTCCCTCGGCGTCGAGGTGAACGACGACGGCCGGGGCGCGCTGCCCTTCAGCCTCTACGGCACCGGCGAGGTCGAGGGCGGCGACGTCGAGATCGACGCGTCGGCCTCGAGCCAGTTCGTCTCGGGGCTGCTGCTGTCGGCCCCGCGCTTCGAGCGCGGCCTCACCCTGACCCACACCGGCGAACGCCTGCCGAGCCTGCCCCACATCGAGATGACGATCGACGCGCTCGCCCAGCGCGGGGTCGAGGTCGCCTCGCCCGCCGTCGGCACCTGGATCGTTCCGCCGACGCCGATCGCAGGGCGCGAGGTCGTCATCGAACCCGACCTGTCGAACGCGGCGCCGTTCCTCGTGGCCGCCCTGGTCGCGGGCGGCACCGTGTCCATCCCGCACTGGCCCGCCGACACGACCCAGGTCGGGGCCGACCTGATCGAGCTGCTGCCGCTCTGGGGTGCGTCCGTCACGCTCGACGGCGACACCCTCACCGTCGACGGCGGCGTGGGCCTCGTCGGCGGCGGCTCGCTGCCCGGCGTGGACGTCGACCTGTCCCGCGGTGGCGAGCTCGCCCCGGCGCTGGTCGCCCTCGCCGCCCTCGCGTCGGGCCCGAGCACGATCACCGGCATCGGCCACCTGCGCGGCCACGAGACCGACCGCCTCGCGGCCCTCGCCGCCGAGATCAACGCCCTCGGAGGCGCGGTGACCGAACTCGAGGACGGCCTGCGCATCGAGCCGTCCCCGCTGCACGCGGGCCAGTGGCGCACCTACGAGGACCACCGCATGGCGACGGCGGCGGCGATCATCGGCCTCGCGGTCGAGGGGGTCGAGCTCGACGACGTCCGGGTCGTCGGCAAGACGCTGCCGCAGTTCGTCGAGTTGTGGGACGAGATGCTCGGCCGGTCCGTCCGCCAGAGCCCCGCCGACATCGACCTGCTCGGCTTCCTCTAGGCGCCGGGCCGACGACGATGAGCGGGGCACGGCGCAGGACGAGCGGGGCACGGTCGACGATGGGCGAGGCACGATGAGCTGGTGGAGCGACGGCGACGACGCCGAGGACGAGGGCGACTACGCCCAGTACGACGAGAGCTCGGTGCGGGTGCGCCCGAACCCCAAGGGCAACAAGCCGCGCACCAAGCAGCGCCCGGCCTACGCGAACGCCGAGGAGGGCGTCGTCTGGACGGTCGACCGTGGCCGCTACGGCGTGCTGATGGACGCCGGCACCCCCGACGAACGCGAGATCACGACGGCGCGGGCCCGCGAGCTCGGCAAGAAGAGCGTCGTGACCGGTGACCGCGTCGGCGTCGTCGGGGACACGAGCGGCTCCGAGGGGTCGCTCGCCCGCATCGTCAAGGTGCACGACCGCTCGACCCTGCTGCGGCGCAGTGCCGACGACAGCGACGCCGTCGAGCGCGTCATCGTCGCCAACGCCGACCAGATGCTGATCGTCGTCGCCGCTGCCGACCCCGAGCCCCGGCCCCGTCTGGTCGACCGCTACATGGTGGCGGCGTTCGACGCGGGGGTCGAACCGATCCTCTGCATCACCAAGACCGACCTCGCCGATCCGGCACCGTTCGCGGCGCACTTCTCGTGTTTCGACCTGCGCATCGTCACGACGACCTCGACCTCGTTCGACGAGGTCGCACCCGGCGGGCAGGTCTCCCCCGCGCTCGACGAGCTGCGCGGCGTCCTCGACGGCCACGTGACCGTCACGGTCGGCCACTCGGGCGTCGGCAAGTCGACCCTCGTCAACGCCCTGACCGGGTCGCGTCGCGAGGTCGGCGTGGTCAACGCCGTCACCGGTCGCGGACGGCACACCTCGTCGTCGACCGTGTCGTTCAAGGTCCCGACCGGCGGCTGGATCGTCGACACCCCCGGCGTGCGGTCGTTCGGACTCGGGCACGTCGACCCCGAGAACATCCTCAAGTCGTTCGCGGCGCACGCGATCCCGGCCGAGGGCGAGCCGGTCGACGGCATCCCGCTGGCCGAGGCCCACGACTGGGAGATCGTCGACCGCATCGAGGCCGGCGAGCTCGGCGACGTCGGCCGCGAACGGCTCGAGTCGCTGCAGTCGCTGCTCGCCTCCAAGGGCGGAGTGAGCGCGCGCGACCTCGCGGCGGCCGCCGACGACGCCCGCAGCGACGAACTCGGCTAGCGCGCCGCCTCATTGCACCGCACTCGGTCGCTCGGCGCCGGCCGATCCGCGCCGGTGCCGACCGCGCGACATCGCACCGCGTCTCGTGCAGCACACCTGGACTAGTCGCGGTGCCGTGCACGAAACGCGGTGCAGTGAAGCGCGGGGCGGGCCGGGGCGGCGGTGCGGTGGGTGCAGGAGGCGCGGGCCGGGCCGGCGGACAGGGCGCGGTCGAGCAGGGCGGGCTGGGTACGCTGACGGGGTGACCGATGCTGCCGAGCCGACCCGCGCCTCCTCGTCCGACCGATCCACCGGGACGCCCTGGGCGGACGACCTGGCGCTCGCGCTCGAGCTGGCCGACCTGGCCGACGCGATCAGCACCGAGCGGTACCGGTCGGCCGATCTGCACGTGTCGCTCAAGCCCGACCGCTCGCACGTGACCGACGCCGACCAGGCCGTCGAGCGGGCGATCCGCGACCGGGTCGCCGCCGCGCGGCCCGACGACACCTTCTACGGCGAGGAGTACGGCCACGACGCTCCCTCGCACCGCCAGTGGGTGGTCGACCCGATCGACGGCACGGCGAACTTCCTGCGCGGGGTGCCGGTCTGGGCGGCGTTGATCTCGCTCGTCGTCGACGGGGTGCCCGTGGTGGGCGTGGTCAGTGCTCCCGCGCTCGGCCGGCGCTGGTGGGCGACGCAGGGCGGCGGGGCGTTCTCGACCGAACATGACGGGCCGCTGCGGGTGTCGGGCGTGCGCGACCTGGCCGACGCGTCCCTGAGCTTCAACGGGCTCGAGTACTGGATCGACGCCGGGCGCCTGCCACAGCTGCTCGACCTGACGAGCCGCGTCTGGCGGACGAGGGCCTACGGCGACTTCTGGTCGTACATGCTCGTCGCCGAGGGCGCGCTCGACGTCGCGGGCGAGTTCGACCTGCAGCCCTACGACATGGCCGCCGTGGCGGTCGTCGTCGAGGAGGCCGGCGGACGCTTCACCAGTGCCGACGGCCGGCCGGGGCCGTGGCACGGCACCGCGATGGCGACGAACGGACTGCTGCACGAGAGCGTCCTCGGGGTCGTGGCCGCGCCTCCTGCCTGAGCGCTGTGGGGCCCACGCCACCACGAAGTACACAAGCCGCCACGTTTTTGCGTGGCGGCTTGTGTACTTCGTGGCGGGATGACGGCGGTCGAGGTTCATCCCTGCGACGGAGGGCGACTCAGCCCTGCGCTCATGTTCACGCAACGTCCGGGCGGCTTGACTGGTCGCACGACGTCACCGGCTCCAGCAGGGGCACCGAGCATCTCGGGCAGGGACGTCAGGGGCTCCGCCGCCCGTGTCCCTTCACGGGCGGCCGGGCCCCGTCAACCGCCTCACCAGCCGCCTCACCAGCCGACCGAAAGGCCCACCATGTTCGTCACGCCTGCCGTCTCCGTCTCCGCCACCACCAGCACCGCCGCCGGTTCGGTCGACCCCGCGTCGATCGCCCTGCCGGGCACCCGCCAGGTCGACGTCACGAGCTACGTCGTCGAGGCCTTCGCCCGCCTCTGACCTGCGGGGGCTCGTCGGCGCAGCTTGCCGCAGCGCATTTTGCTTATGGAGACGAGTAAACGAATGCACTAAATTCCACGAAGTTCTTACCCACTCCCTCCAACCACGCGTCTCGCAGGCTGCTCCCCCGAGCTGTTGAGGCAAGCGCAGTCTCGAAGAAACGTCGCCCGAGTTTGGAGTGAATGGCCCAGAGGGTGCTTACTGTGGGGCCAGCGGAATCCAGAGACACGGCCTGGGACACAGAACGGCCAGAGACGAAGTAGTTTTGCCTGCCAGATTCGCAAGCGATGATGACCGCTCCGATAATCGGCACGCGCCGGTCGGCTCTGAGCTCCTCAAGAGTCAACGTTGAATCCGCACCCAAAAGAAGCCCCGTCTGCCCGGCTTCCATGGCATGGCTTATCGCATGCGCAAACACCCAGGGAAACCTGGCGGAACCGAGTCTGCTTCGTACCACGGCCAAACTTTCCGCTGAAGCGCGGGAACTGTCATAGCTGACGATGTCAGTATTTGAGAAGCCTTCCTTTTTCCATGAAGCAATAACTTGCTGCGCCTCCGGAAACAAGGTATCAACAACGAGCAGATCCGGACCCGAAGGTTGATCGGAGGTGAGAGCCACGGCTTTACCTGTGGACCTTGCGGGTACGAACGTTTCGCCCGAACATAGTTGGCGAATAGCTATTCCGCTCATACTCTGAGCGAGGGAGCGCCCAGCACTGGAAACACTCATCCAGGGCCACCAGGAGACTTTTCCTATAGGCGCGAGTAGCAGATTCTCAAATTTTGATAATTCGGAGATCCACATAAGACCTCTCATCCATTTCAGAAGGCTTCTTCTAGCCCGGACCAAGGCATCATCGTCAGAGGTTATGCTGGCATCACGGAAGGCCACCATAACGGTTTCGGGTACCACGAAGGAGAAGATCTTCAAGGCATGATCCGGGATTCTCAGCAAAGCCCACACCTTCGCGGTATCCGCGATGAGATAGACACACGTTTTATCTGCGGGAACAGTTGGCCCTAGAGACCAAAGGTCGATGCGATCCAGAAGGGCAGATACACCATCGAGTCGATTCGTCCGAATCAGTTGCAGCAGTCCCTCCTCTGCTAATGGCTGGACTCTTGATAAAAGACTCGTTCGCTCTGGGGCGAACGCAGAACCCGTGTCTTTGAATGCTCGGTCGAGAATGTCGAGCACCTCGGCCGAGGGTGGTGAACCGATCGATGACGCCCACGCAACCAGAGCGACATTGAGCAGGTCCTCGTGTTCTCCCCGATTCTCGGCCAGTGCTCTCTCGGCCAACCCGACCGCATCCGTCTCGTCGCACAAGACAAACAGCTGAGACAGGGCCGCGTACGACCAGGAGTCCGCTGGCGAACCTCGACTCGCCAGTCGCTCTAGACGGCGGAGAAGGCGTCTAGCATCAGCCGCAAGCATTTCGCGGCCAGACCGCCCACCAGGCAGACTAATACCGCCCGTCTCGATAATCGACACGTGTGCGTTACAAAACAAACGGTAGATGTTTAGCTCGATCATCTCCTCGTCATCACCTATTATGCCCGATTCCCTACGCGCAGTAACAAAAATGGCAAGCCAGTGATCGAAAGTGCCTAACATCAGAACTCGCGTGCGCCTTGTGGCCGCTTCAGACAGAAGCTTTCCATTTGGTCCAGGTACGAGAGTGTGAAGACTAGAGCGCGTCATCCATGCGTAGACCGTTTGCAACGTCATCTTCGACAGGAGCATCATCTCCTGAACGGTCACGCGGTCATCTTTAGTGACCTCGCGCCACTCCGTGTCAACCTTGATTATGGCCACGAGGAGAGCTTGCATAATACGTCTAGGGTCTCGAGAACCCCTCGAACCTGCTGCCCGAACGGTGTCTAGGAGATCGCTGAGGCCTCCGAGTGTCTCAGAGAGATTTTTCATTAATATCTAGGCTGCCCTTCTTTCAAGGATGTCATCCTTCAAAACTCTGATCGTTAGGACCTTGGCCTAGGCGCCCTCGCCCACGCGCCCCTTCTTGCGGGCGCGCAGGTCCATCAGTCCGAGCACGAGCGCCACGGACACCAGGGCGATCGTGACGAAGAAGCCGTTGCGGTAGGCCTCGTGGTAGACGTCGAGGTTCGCCCCGTCCGCTCCCCCGGAGCCGGCGATGACCGAGTAGAACGTCGAGACCGCCGCCGCCGTGCCGATGGCCGTGCCGGCCCGCTGGCCGACCTGCCCCATCGAGCCGGCGACGCCGCCCATCTCGACGGGCACCTCGGCCAGCGTCAGCGTCTGGTTGGGCGAGATGACGAAGCCACCGCCGGTGCCCGCGATCAACATGCCGATGCCCATGGCGTAGGGCGTGATGTCGCGCGGGGTGAGCACGGCCGCGAGCAGCAGGGCGACGAAGCCCACCGCGACCAGGACCAGCCCGAGGACTACCAGGCTGCGGCCGAACCGGTCGACGAGGCGTCCGCCGTAGAACGCCGCGACGGCACTGGTCAGGGCGAACGGGATGGTGACCATGCCGGCGTAGACGGGTTCGAGGCCGAGCCCCTGCTGCAGGTACAGGGTCGTCAGCAGGAAGGTCGCGGGCAGGGCGCAGAAGTAGACCGTCGCGATCAGGGTGCCGTTGCGGTACGACGCGAGCGAGAACAGGCTGAAGTGCACGACCGGCGACTTGCCCCGGGCCTTGTAGCGCTGCTCCCACCAGACGAACGCGGCGCCGAAGCCGACGAAACCGACCAGGAAGAGCCAGCGCAGCGGGTCGTCGCCCTGTCCGGTGGTCAGCACGAACGGCAGCATCAGGGTGAAGATCGTCAGGCCGAGCAGCACGATGCCGAAGAGGTCGAGTTCGTTGTGGCCGTTCGAGGCCGTGCGGGTCTTCGGCAGCAGCTTGAGGGCGAAGAAGATGGCGATCAGGCCGAGGGGGATGTTCATCCAGAACAGCAGGCGCCAGCCGTCCTCCGGGCCGCCGATCGCGATGAGCAGGCCACCGAGGGTCGGGCCGAACGCCGTGCTGACGCCGATGATGGCGCCGAAGAAGCCGAACGCGCGACCGCGCTCCTTGCCCTGGAAGAGCTGCTGGATGAGCCCGAGCACCTGCGGCATCTGGATTCCGGCGGCGACGCCCTGCAGGATGCGCGCGGCGACGAGCAACTCGATGGTCGGCGCGAGGGCGCAGAGCAGGCTCGCGACGGTGAACGAGGTCAGGCCGATGACGAACATCATGCGGCGCGACTTGAGGTCGCCGAGTCGGCCGGACGGCACGAGCGAGAGGCCGAAGGCGAGCGCGTAGCCGGCGACGATCAGCTGCAGGGCGGTGGGGCCGGCGCCGAGCGACGCCTCGATGCTGGGCAGGCCGACGTTGACCTTCGACAGGTCGAGGATCGTCAGGGCGGCGACGCCGACGCAGACGGCGAAGGCGCGCCACTTCTGGCGTTCTTCGTCGGAGCGGGCGGCGCGGCCGGAGGCGGGGCGGGCGGCGTCGGCGCCTCCCGGGGCAGGGGTGTCGGATGTCTTCGTCATGGGATCGTTCCGTCATACACCGTGCACGGCCTGCAACGACGCGGGTGCCTGCGGAACCCGAGGGGCGCGGGTGCGCCGACCCGCGCCTCCCGGGCTCCGACGGTCGAGGGACCGAGAGCCGAGGAGGCGCGGGGGCGACGACGGTCAGGCCGCCTTGATCAGGCCGTTCGGGTTGAGGACGTACTTCGTGGCCGCGCCCTGGTCGAACTCGGCGTAGCCGCGCGGGGCGTCCTCGAGGCTGATCGCCTGGGCGTGGACGTTCTTCGCGATGCTCGTGCGGTCGTGGAGGATCGCCATCATCAGCTGCCGGTTGTACTTCATCACCGGGCACTGGCCCGTGGTGAACGACAACGACTTGGCCCAGCCGGTGCCGAGGCTGAGCGACAGCGAGCCCTTCTGCGCGGCGGCGTCGATGCCGCCCGGGTCGCCGGTGACGTAGAGCCCCGGGATGCCCATGGCGCCACCGGCCGCGGTGATGTCCATCAGCGAGTTCAGCACGGTGGCCGGTGCTTCTTCGCCCGAACCGCCTCCGTGGCCCTTGGCCTCGAAGCCGACCGCGTCGACGGCGCAGTCGACGAGGGGTTCGCCGAGGATCTGGTCGATCTGCTCGCCTGGTTCGCCCTTGGTCAGGTCGACGGTCTCGCAGCCGAAGCTGCGCGCCTGGGCGAGGCGGTCGGCGTTCATGTCGCCGACGATGACGACGCTGGCACCGAGCAGCAGGGCACCGGTGGCGGCGGCGAGGCCGACGGGGCCGGCTCCGGCGACGTAGACGGTCGAGCCGACCTCGACGCCCGCGGTGACGGCACCGTGGAAGCCGGTCGGGAAGATGTCGGACAGCATCGCCAGGTCGAGGATCTTCTCCATGGCCTGGTCGGCGTCGGGGAACTTGAGGAGGTTCCAGTCGGCGTAGGGCACGAGCACGTACTCGGCCTGGCCGCCGACCCAGCCGCCCATGTCGACGTAGCCGTAGGCGCTGCCGGGGCGGTCGGGGTTGACGTTGAGACAGATGCCGGTCTTGCGTTCCTTGCAGTTGCGGCACCGGCCACAGGCGATGTTGAACGGCACCGAGACGATGTCGCCGACCTTGATGAACTCGACGTCGGGGCCGACCTCGACGACCTCGCCGGTGATCTCGTGGCCGAGCACGAGGTTCGTCGGGGCGGTGGTGCGGCCGCGGACCATGTGCTGGTCGGAACCGCAGATGTTGGTGGCGACCGTGCGCAGGATCGCGCCGTGGTTGACCTTGCGCCCGACGTTGGCCGGGTTGACGCCGGGGCCGTCCTTGAGCTCGAAGGTCGGGTAGTCGACGTCGATGACCTCGACCTGGCCGGGGCCCTTGTAGGCGACCGCGTGATTCGTTGCCATGGTGATCCTCCTTGATCACGAGCGAGCACGGGACGTGCCCGTCGTCGGCAGGCTATTGCGCGGGTCGGGCGGTGCGCCCGAATCACAGCCAGCGTTCAGGCGGACGATCAGCGACGGGTGTCGCGGTACGGCCCGCTGCACCCCCGTTCGGGGGCCACTTCGCCGGATCGGGCAACATATGTACCCCGTCTGGCCGTCCCGTGTGTGAGTATTGGTCACGGCGCAGAGTCGCGGGGAGCCATCAGGGTGCCGGGAGGCATGGTTCGTGCGACGACTGCCGGGGTGCCTGCCGCGGTGCCCGCACCCGATCAGGACAGGACCTCAGCCACGTGGAACTCCGTGACTACATCCGCATTCTCCGCAAGGGCTGGATCTTCATCGCCGCCCTCACGCTCGTCGGCCTCGCCGCCGGGGCGCTGAGCTCGATCCTGGCCACGCCGACCTACGTGTCGTCGACCCGGCTGTTCGTCTCGGTGCAGGCGCAGGACTCGTCGACCACGGTCGACGCGGTGCAGGGCAGCAGTGCGGCCCAGCAGAAGGTCCGGTCGTACGTCGACGTCGTGACGAGCGACGCGGTGCTCGACCCGGTCATCGACCAGCTCGGCCTCGACACCACGGCCGCGAGCCTCGCCTCGAAGATCACGGCCGAGTCGCCCCTGAACACCGTCTTGATCAACATCACGGTCACCGACACCGACGCCCAGCGCGCGGCCGACGTCGCCAACGCGGTGGGCGCCTCCCTCACGGACGTCGTCGTCAACGAGCTCGAGACGCCGACCGGTGGAGGCGCGAGCCTGGTCAAGATCGCGACGATCGTCCCCGGGTCGGTCGCCTCGGCCCCCTCGACCCCGCGCACCACGCTGAACCTCGGCCTGGGCCTCCTGATCGGCCTCGCCCTCGGCGTCGGAGCCGCGGTGCTGCGCAGCACCCTCGACACCCGCATCCACGGCTCGCACGACGTCGAGCTCGTCACCGACGCACCGATCGTCGGTGGCATCAGCTACGACCCCGGGGCGAAGAAGCACCCGCTGATCGTGCACGTCGACCCGCGCAACCCGCGCGCCGAGTCGTTCCGCACCCTGCGGACCAACCTGCAGTTCGTCAACGTCGAGTCGGCCAGCCGCTGCTTCGTCGTCACCTCGTCGCTGCCCGGCGAGGGCAAGACCACCACGACGGCCAACCTCGCGGTGGCCCTCGCCGAGACCGGTGCCACGGTGGCCGTCGTCGACGGCGACCTCCGCCTGCCGCGCCTGGCCGACACCCTCGGGCTCGAGGGCGTCGTCGGCCTGACCGACGTGTTGATCGGTCGGGCCGACCTCCAGGACGTCCTGCAGCCCTGGGGCCGCGGCACGATGTACGTGCTGCCGGCCGGCCGCGTTCCCCCGAACCCGAGCGAGCTGCTCGGCTCGAAGGCGATGTCGTCCCTGATCGAATCGCTGACGACGTCGTTCGACTACGTGCTGATCGACGCGCCTCCGCTGCTGCCGGTGACCGACGCGGCCATCCTCAGCAAGCTGACCGGCGGTGCGATCGTCGTGTCGGCCGCGGGCCGCACGACGCGCAACGAGCTGCAGTCCGCGCTGCGCAACCTCGAGCACATCGGCAGCAAGGTGCACGGCATCGTGCTGACCATGCTGCCGACGAAGGGGCCCGACGCCTACGGTTACGGCAACTACGGGGCGTACTACGGCATGGAGCAGGACGCTCCCGAGGCGGGCGTCGGCGACCTGCCCGTGGCCCCGAAGACGAGCTCGCGCTCGGCGAAGTAGGCGGCCCCGTGTCTTTCGTGATCCCCCGCCGCACCTCGACCACCTTCTCGCTGCTGACCGTCTGCACCGGCAACATCTGCCGGTCCCCCCTGGCCGAGCTGTACCTCCGCCGCGGTCTCTCGTCGTGGGACGACGTCACCGTGTCGAGCGCCGGCACCATGGCCGTCGACGACGACGTCATGCCCGACCAGGCCCGGGCCCTCGCCCGGTCCTTCGACCTGGAGCCCGACGACCACCGGGCCCGGTTCCTGTTCGAGCGCGACGTCCGCGACGCCGACCTCGTCGTGGCGCTCGCCCGTGAACACCGCCGGGCCGTCGTCTCGATGCACCCCCGCGCCAGCCGGTACACGTTCACCCTGCGCGAGGCCGCCCGCCTCGCCCGCGACGTGACCGACGCCGAGCTGGTCGACGCCCTGCCCGCCGACGCGTCCACCGTGGCCGACCGATTGCGTGCGACCGTGGCCCTGCTGGCGTCCCGCCGCGGCACCGTCGAGGCACCGGACGACGCGCTGGACGACGACGTCGTCGATCCCTACCGCCGGTCGGACGAGACGTTCACCGAGTCGGGGCGCCAGCTGGTGCCCGCGGCCGACGTGCTCGTCGACCTGCTGACCCGCGCCGCCGCCCTCGACGGGGGTGACCGCTGATGCCCGACGCACGCCGCAAGAGGGGCTCACGAGCACGCGCCCGCCGCCGCCTGGCCATCATCGGGATCGGTGCCTTCGTCCTCGTCGACCTCGGACTCGTCGCCCTGGCGCTCAACCGCGAACCGTCTGGTCTGGCTGCCGACGCCGAGCCCGCCGCCACGTCGACGCCTCGCCCGGTCGAGACCGAGAGCACGCCGTCGCCCACCGCGACCCCCACCACCGCCGCCGAGGCCGTGACGCCGACGCGCCTCCTGTCGGTCGTCGACGCGGGCACCGCGTGGCGCGCGCAGGCCGCGAGCTGCACCCCCGGCACCGTCGCGTCGCCGCCCGTCGTCGAACAGACGACGTCGGGAGGCGCCACCTGGTCGGCCACGTCGGTCGAGACCGGTGGCTCCCTCGCCGGCCTGGACCGCCTGCAGGCGACGGACGCGTCGTCGGCCTTCGTCGTCGGCCCCGCCGGGGACGACTGCGCGCCGGCGTTCGCCCAGACCTTCAGCGGGGGTGCCGAGTACCGCGACTACCCCGAGCGACTGGCGGCGTCGTGGTACGTCGCCCGGACCGCGCCCGGCACCGTTCACTCCCCCTCGGGTGACCGTGCGGCCCCGTGCCCGACCGTCGTCGACCTCGCGGTCGTGAGCGACGCCGAGGCCGGGGTGCTCTGCAGCGACCGGACGTTCTTCCGCACCGGCGACGGCGCGAGCACCTGGGACGCGGGCACCGTCGTCGACGGCGCCGTCGCGATCACGGCCGCCTCGGGCTCGTTCCTGGTCGCCTCGACCGGTGTCGCCGACTGTGACGGCACCGCCGTCGTGACGCCGCCGACCGCCTCGGGTGCTACCGCGACGACCGTGGGCTGCGCGCCGGCGTCCTCCGAGACGCCCGGAGCGATCGCGCTCTCGGCCTCGGCGGCGGCGGTCTGGCTCTGGGCCGACGACGTCGTGTCGGTGTCGACGGACGGTGGGGTGACCTGGTGATCGACCGGTTCATGGCCTCGCCGACGCGGCGGACCGCCCTGCAGGTGGGGCTCGACGCCCTCTCGTGGATCACCGCGATCTTCTTCGCCGTGTCGCTGCGCTACGACTTCTGGTACGGCGACGTCACCTGGCGGGCGGTCTTCGGCGTCGCCGCCGTGACGGTCGTCGTCGGAGCGGCACTCGGCTACGCGTCGGGGCTGTACCGTCGCCGGTTCGTGCCGGGCAGCTTCGCCGAGGTGCGCACCATCGTCGCGGTGGTCGTCGGGACGGGCCTGATCGTCGGCATCCCCGTCCTCGCGATCGGGACCGAGATCATGTTGGCGCGCAGCACCGTGTTCATCGCCATGCCGGTCGTCTTCGTCTTCATGGGTGCTCTGCGCTACGTGGCCCGGCTCTACGTCGAGACCAAGAACCGGCCCGGCGAGAGCGCCCAACCGACGCTCATCTTCGGAGCGGGTCGGCTCGCCAACCACCTCGTCCGCCGCATGCTGACCGACCCGGCCTCGCCGTACCTCCCCGTCGGCCTGATCGACGACGACCGCACGCGGTCGAGCCTGCGCATCGAGGGCGTGCGCGTCCTCGGGACGAGGCACGATCTCGTCGCCGCTGCCGAGCGCAGCGGCGCGAAGGCGATCATCGTCGGCATCGCGAAGGCCGACGCCCCCCTGCTACAGGACATCACCGACCGGGCCGCCGAGGCCGGTCTCCGCGTGATGGTCCTCCCGCTGCTCGACGAGATCCTCGAGGGCAAGTCGCGGCTCGGCGACGTGCGCGACATCGCCATCGAGGACATCATCGGCCGTCACCCGGTCGACACGCAGGTCGAGTCGATCGCGGGCTACCTGGCGGGCAAGCGCGTCCTCGTCACGGGAGCCGGCGGGTCGATCGGCAGCGAGTTGTGCCGCCAGATCGCCAAGTTCGGCCCCGCCGAGCTGATCATGCTCGACCGTGACGAGACCGGTCTGCAGCAGTCGCAGCTGTCGATCTCGGGCAACGGCCTGCTCGACACCAAGGAGGTTGTGCTGGCCGACATCAGGGACCCGGAGGCGCTGCGAGCGATCTTCGCGGACCGTCGACCCGAGGTGGTCTTCCATGCGGCGGCGCTGAAGCACCTGCCGATGCTCGAGCAGTACCCCGACGAGGCGTGGAAGACGAACGTGCTCGGCACCCAGAACGTGCTCGACGCGAGCAAGGCCGTCGGGGTGACGACGTTCGTCAACATCTCGACCGACAAGGCGGCGAACCCGACGAGCGTGCTGGGGCACTCGAAGCGCCTGGCCGAGCGGCTCACGGCCTGGACCGCCGACGAGACCGGTGCCCGCTACCTGTCGGTGCGGTTCGGCAACGTGCTGGGCAGCCGCGGGTCGATGCTGCCGGTGTTCACCTCGCTGATCGAGGCCGGTGGCCCGCTGACGATCACGCACCCCGACGTGACGCGGTTCTTCATGACCATCCCCGAGGCGTGCCACCTCGTGGTTCAGGCGGGGGGCATCGGTTCGCCCAGCGAGGTGCTCATCCTCGACATGGGCGAGCCCGTGCGCATCCTCGACATCGCCGAACGCATGATCGCCATGTCGGGCCGGGACATCGGCATCGTCTACACCGGTCTGCGCGAGGGCGAGAAGATGCACGAGGAGCTCGTCGGCCTCGGCGAGAGCGACAACCGGCCCGTGCACCCGAAGATCTCGCACACCACCGTGCCGGCGCTGCACCCGTCGCAGCTCGACGGCGTGCACGCCCACGTGGGCCCGTGGACGGCGGAGCTCGCGCTCGACCCGAAACAGGAAGTTCCCGAGTGACCGAACGGATCTACATGAGCTCGCCCGACGTGGGCGAGCTCGAACAGCAATACGTCCTGGCGGCCATGGCGGGCGGCTGGATCGCGCCCCTGGGGCCCGACGTCGACGCCTTCGAGCGCGACGTCGCCGAGCGGGTCGGGGTCGGGCACGGCGTCGCCCTCAGTTCGGGGACATCGGCCCTGCACGTCGCTCTCGTCGCCTGGGGCGTGGGCCCGGGCGACGTCGTGCCCACGTCGTCGATGACCTTCGCCGCGACGGCGAACGCCATCGCATACACGGGCGCCGAGCCGTACTTCGTCGACTGTGACCCCGAGACAGGCAACATGGACCCGGGCCTGCTCGCCAGTGTTCTCGACGAGCTCACGGCCTCGGGCGAACGAGTGGGCGCGGTCGTGCCCGTCGACCTGCTCGGCAAGGCCGTCGACTACACCGCCATCACCGAGCTCACCGATCGCCACGGCGTGCGACTGCTCGCCGACGCAGCGGAGTCGCTCGGCGCATCCCATCGAGGACGTGCCGCCGGGTCGTTCGGTGATGCGTCCGTGGTCTCGTTCAACGGCAACAAGATCATGACGACGTCGGGCGGCGGCATGTTGCTGACCGACGACGGCGACCTGGCACAGCGCGTGCGCTACCTGTCGACGCAGGCGCGACAGCCCGTCGTCCACTACGAGCACACCGAGATCGGCTACAACTACCGTCTCAGCAACTTGTTGGCGGCCCTTGGACGGGCACAGCTGACCCGGCTCGACGAGATGATCGCCCGGCGCCGGGAGATGCGTGAGCTGTACGCCTCGCTCTTCGCCGGGGTCGAGGGTGTCGAGATCTTCGGTCGCGACGGCGACGAACTCGACAACGTCTGGCTGACGTCGATCCTCGTCGACCGTTCGGTCACCGGATGGGCGCCGGCCGATCTGTCGGCCTGGTTGGCCGAGGTTCAGATCGAGTCGCGACCGTTGTGGAAGCCCATGCACCTGCAGCCGGTCTTCGCGTCGGCTCGTGCGCGCGTGACGGGCGCCTCAGAGCGACTCTTCGAGCGCGGGTTGACGTTGCCGAGCGGTTCGGCTCTCGACGCCGGGCAGCGGGAACGCGTCCACGCCCGCATCCAGTCCTTCTTGGACGCCGCATGAAGTCAGGGCTCGCAGATCGAATCGCCAAGCGGGCGCTCGACGTCGCCGTCGCCGGTGTCGGGCTGCTCGTCACCGCCCCCGTCCAACTCGTGTTGGCCGCCGTCATCGCCCGACGCCTGGGGCGGCCGGTGCTGTTCGTCCAGGCGCGCCCGGGCAAGGGTGCCAAGGTATTCCACCTCGTCAAGTTCCGCACCATGTTGCCCGTCGACGAGTCTCGCGGCCTGGTAACGGACGAGGACCGCATGACCGCTTTCGGAGCCACCCTGCGCTCGACGAGCCTCGACGAACTGCCCACGTTGTGGAACGTCCTGCGGGGCGACATGAGCCTCGTCGGGCCGCGCCCCTTGCTCGTTCGCTACCTCGAGCGCTACTCCCCCAGGCAGGCTCGTCGTCACGACGTCCGCCCCGGCGTGACCGGACTCGCGCAGATCAACGGCCGCAACGCGATCTCGTGGGCGGACAAGCTCGAGCTCGACGTGCGCTACGTCGAGACCAGATCGTTCTTCGGTGATCTGGGGATTCTTTTGTCCACGGTGAGAAAGGTTTTCCGTCGGGAGGGCATTACGGACTCGACCTCAGTAACGGTCGCTGAATTCATCGGCAACGGGGACGTGCAGCATGAGCGTTGACATCGTCGTCATCGGGGCTGGCGGTTTCGGGCGCGAGACGCTCAGTGTCCTGGACGCCATTGAGAAGCAGTCCCCGGGGAGCTGGCATGTTCTAGGCGTCGTGGATGACGCCCCCTCCGAGTCCGCCCTCCTTCTCCTCGCACGACGCGGCGTCCATTGGTTGGGCCCTCTTAGCGAATGGCTGCTCACGAGCCCGTCAGCGACCTATGTCATCGCGGTCGGTTCGCCGTCGAGACGGGCCGAGATCGCTGGTCAGATCGGTTCGCATGGCCTCACCGCCGCGACGGTAATTCATCCCCGAGCTGAGATCGGCACTCTGACGAGCGTGGGTGCAGGGTCGATCATTTGTGCCGGGACCCAAGTGTCGACGGGCGTCGAGATCGGTCCGCACGTGCACCTCAATCCGAACTCGACGATCGGGCACGACGCTCGACTGGAAGCATGCGTCTCGGTCAATCCAGGCGCAATCATTTCCGGGGGTGTCGTGATCCTGGACGAATGTCTGGTCGGCGCCGGTGCCGTGATTCTGCAGGGCCTCCAAGTGGGTCGTGGCGCGACGGTGGGCGCCGCTGCCTGCGTCACGCGTGATGTACCGGCCTCCACCACCGTGAAAGGTGTTCCGGCGCGATGACGGAGGAGCGACGCCGGCCACACCTGTGGTTCGTCAACCACTACGCCGTGCACCCGGACGTCCATGGCCGTAGCGGACGTCATTACCGATTGGCTCAGCACCTCGAGAGCCTCGGTTGGCGTGTCACCATCATCGCGTCCAGCACAGATCACCCGAGTGGACGTCAGTTGTCTCCCCGCGGTGCCACGGTCAGTGGTGACGAAACCGGCCCCGTCTTCCGGCTGCTCAAAACGCCTGCGTACGAGAAAGGTGGTTTCAGCCGAGTCATCAACATGGTCACGTTCTCGGCGCGACTCCTCGCCTTGCGAAACCTCGATGCCCCTGACCTCGTAATCGGAAGTACGGTTCATCCGCTCGCGGCTTGGGCTGCGTCCACCGTGGCCCGGCGCAAGGCGGTCCCTTTCGTCTTCGAGACGCGTGATCTTTGGCCTGAGACTCTCATTGACATGGGGGCGATCACGCGCCGCCATCCACTGGCCCGCATTCTCAGGTGGATCGAGAAGAGAACTATCGAGCGATCGCTGCTGGTGATCTCACCTCTGCCCGGGGTGGGTGACTATCTCGAAGCCTGGGGCCACGACGTGCCATTCGTCTGGATCAGCAACGGTGTCGAGCCCGGCGAAGCCTCTGCGCCGCCTGCCGACGACGCAGCCGGCCCGAATTTCACCTACTTCGGCTCGATCGGCCGAGCCAACGCCGTCGACACGTTAGTGCAGGCCTTCGAGTTGTACCTCGCTGAGGGCGGAAGCCCGTACGCGCGGCTCCGACTGGTGGGTGACGGGGCCGACTTCGACGAGATCAAGCGCCGGACCACGACTTCGCAATGGGCGTCGCAGATGCACTTGCAAGGTGCGGTGCCGCAGTCTCAGCTCACGCAAATATCGGCTGAGAGCGACGCACTTATTGCGAACATGCTCGATCTGCCTCTCTACAAGTACGGAATATCTCTCAACAAGCTGTTCGAATACCTCTCTGCCGCCCGTCCGATCATCTTCGCTAGCAACGCGTCCAATAATCCGGTCGCGGATGCGTCCGCGGGATTTGCGGTCCCCGCAAACGATGTCGCGGCGATCGCCGAAGCGATGCAACAGCTGCAAGACACCCCAGCCGCCGAACGAGCCGCAATGGGTGCGCGTGGCCGAGAGCACGTCAAGAGCGAATACGACTATTCGGTCCTCGCCCGGCGCCTGTCTCGGGCCCTCGTCCCCCTCTTGAAACCGACATCAGCGACCCCGACCGCTCCAACCACACCTTCAGATTGATAACGATGTCACAACAACGCAACCGCGTCGCACATGTCTCTTCCGCACACCCTTGGACTGACAACCGAGTGCATCTTCGTGAAGCCGTGTCACTTCACGACGCGGGTTACGACGTCGTCCTCATCGCCGTCGAGTCGAGCGAAAAACTCCAGCTCTCCTCGGTCAACGTGAAGCTCATTCCTCGACGGACGCGTCTCCGGCGTTTGACGGTCAGCAGCCTGCAGGCCGTCTTCCTCGCCATACGGTCGCAGGCGACAGTCGTACATCTGCACGATCCCGAACTCATCTGGGCCATCCCGGTGCTTCGCACGCTGGGGCGAAAGGTCATCTTCGACGCGCACGAGGACCTGCCCTCGCAGATCATGGACAAGCACTACCTGCCCAGGCCGTTGCGCAGTGCTGTCGCTCGAGCTGCCGGAATCCTCACCCTCATCGCGTCGTCGAGTGACCACGTGATCGCCGCGACCGAGACCATTGCTCGCAGGTTTCCCGCAGCAAAGACCACGGTCGTGAAGAACTACCCGAGACTGCGAGAGCAAGACGCCGATCTTCCTGCCTTGGACGACCGTCCCCTGCACGTGGTCTACGTCGGAGCCATCAGCGACACTCGCGGCGCGCGAGTCATGGCTGCTGCCGTGGACGACGACGCCTTCCCTTCCGACTGGAAATTGAGTCTCGCCGGGCACTTCGTGCCTGCGAACACGGCAGACCTGTTCTCGAACGTCCGGCGGCCGGAGCGCACCGAAGTGCACGGCAAGATGTCGCCCGCCGAAGCACGTGATCTCCTCGTCCAGGCCCGTGTGGGGCTCGTCGTGCTCCAGGACACAGTGGCGTACCGTGACTCCCTTCCGACCAAGATGTTCGAGTACATGGCAGCCGGCTTGCCAGTCATAGCGTCCGACTTCCCCCTCTGGCGCTCTATCCTCGAGCCTCTCGACTGCGCGACGTTCGTCGACGAGACTTCGTCCGAGGCTGTTGCCATTGCTGTGTCTGCTTACGCGAACGACTCAGAGCTACTTCACCGCCATGGAAACAACGCGAAACGAGCCGCTTTGGCGGAACTCAACTGGACCAGCCAGGAAAAGAGGCTCCTAGCGGTTTACGGTCTCTTGATCAGCGTGCCAATCGGGAGAGGGAAGTAATGCGCTGTTTCGCCTGACGATTGTCTTCAAATCTCTCGGTGACGGCCATGATTACCTCTGATCCATGAAACACAGCCAAACGGGCGTTCCGCCCCTTCCGATCTTCGACTCGTATTCATCTGAAAGATAACGAATGAACGAAGTCGGACAAAAAGTTCTTGCCGGCCCAAGACGCGCCCCCTACGTGCGAAAGTGAACGAACAACCTCGGACGTGTCCTACCCGTTCGTGCATCAAGTAGGCGCTTTTAGTGTCGCTGCAGACTCTTATCAGATCGACTTCGCGCGTCTTCTGCACCTTCGTTACCGTGATTAAGGGGCACGATCCATGACAGCGCCAAAGTGGCCCACATCATTCTGTTGTCGTTGACGTCACCTGAAACCATGGCATTCACGACGAAGAAGACACCCATCGCGAACAGGACCACTCCGACTGGGGTCGTGGCCAGCCGACGCAATCGAACCAAGGACAGGACCAGAAACAACACAGTCGCCAGACCCGCAATCCAGCCACCTTCCACGACAGTTTCGAGCACGACGTTGTGCGCATACTGGCGGTCTCCGGAGTTCAGTGCTTCACCATTGCGAAGGACGGAAGAGAAATTGGCCCAACCGACACCAGTGAAGGACTGGGGCACGTCGGAGATGTATCGCGTTGCGGCGGCCCAGATGGCATCTCGCGAAGCTGTGGCAGAGCCATCAGAAGCAAAAGCCCCCTGGATTCGCTCCATACCCGAGCTACTACTCCTCGTTATGAACAGCCATGCGACAACCAATCCAATGGCAACAAGCAGGATTCGCCGGAACTTGCCCTGGCGACTGACGAACACCGCAACAGCCAGGACAGCTAGAGCCGCGGCGAATACCGGTCCTCGTGAGCCCGACTCGAACATGCCGTAGGCGAAAATGACAGCCAGGGCGGCTAGAGCGATCCGAGAGGCGCCGCGGGACACCAGTAGAAGGCTGAACGCGATGACGAGCGCCGCGCCTGTGGCGCGGCCGGCCGTGATCGTGTTAGACCCCTCTGCGGCAAGCCGCCCCAGAGTGACCTCGACATTCGGAAAGACAAGACCGTTGACGAGGACGGCCGCACCCAACACCACAAACCAGGTGACCCAGTAGCGCCGACGTCGCTCGTTGGCTAGAAGATAGAACGATGCTGCCACGGCAATCACCGTCAACAGCATCCCCTGGAGCTTATCGCTGGCGTAATCGTTCTGAACCCCGAAGAACCAACCTGGCAGGAACGCCACCAGAAACAGAACGGCCTTTGGGTCAACAACGAATGACGTCCCGGCCCTGACAAACTGTAGAGCGATCCCCAGGACGACAACCGAGGCACTCGCGAGCGTTAGATCGAACGGCAGCCAACCCAGGGCGGGGCTGCTTTTGACAGCCCCTGAGAAGAGCAGGAGAACGCAGAAGAACGGGACCACGGCGTCTACGACATGGGCTCTGGTAAGAGCTCCATTCTGGTTACGCACTATAACTCCTCACCGCTGGCACCATTGTGCCGACCGGGTGGGCAGCAGTATTGCAGGAAACACGGCTCGTCGGCGGCGTGTCAAGGATGTCGACAACATGAAGGCGTGCTTGACCCGGCTAGGCAACGCTTGGGACATTGCTTCCTCCTCTCCTATCGTGGTTAGCGACAGTTATGCGAATGAGGACCAACAGCGCCACGTACATGACCGATTGAACGCTTGCGAGAACAACGATGGCGGTCGTGAGCGACCCGCCGAGGCTACTCACCATGGCAACCGCACCTAAAACGATTATCGATCGACTGAGGTCCCAAGCGAGCTGGACCTTCGCTCGGTCGATGAGCAGCAGCACCCGGCTAACGGGCACCACTACCAACTGGAGGGCATGCGTGAGGGCGAAGATGCGCGCGTACTGGCCTGCCGTCCTCCACTCTTCCCCGAAGACAGCTGAGAAGACCGACGGCCCGGCCACGATGATCGCTACGAGCGGCACAACGACGACAAGAGCAAGGACAAACTCGGTTCGGTTCAGCAAAGGTCCGATGCGTCCACGGCCCCGGATGAGGACGCCCAGCGATCCCTCGACGTACTGAGCTGTTGCGTCCGCGATGATGCCGACAGGAGCAGCCAAGACGCGCATCGTCAAAGCAACGAAACCAATCTCATACACCCCGTAGGCGGCAGTCAACACGAGAATGGGCGCCTGAAGCCCCACGACGTTCAACAACGAGGACCATGTAGACACAAGTGGCAGTCGGCGGAATCTTGCCGAGGCCACTGCGAACATGCGGCGCGGTGGGATGTACATCGTGCGCGGAACAAGTTCTCCCCCGGGTCTGCGAGCCCTTACCGCACCGCCTACCGCAAAGATCCGACCGACAGCTGTTCCGAGGGTGAGACCCAGAGATCCCCCGATGCTTGCTAGCCCCATCAAGATGTTGAAGGCAACCTGAGCCCAGCCCTGCATCGCATTCCGGATGCCAAGGCGGCCATAAGCTTCGCGGCGTGTGAGGGTGCTCGAGTAGATCTTGAAGAGCGCTATAGCGATGACGGTGACGGGGATTAACCACCAGTCTCGCGTCAGGAACGGCGCGCTGAAGGTCGACGCGAGCCAGTCTCTTGAGAGCCAGGCCACGAGCGCCAGCAGGCTCGATAGGACAACTGCAGAGGCCAGAGCGAGCCACACGAGCGACCTGGCAATTCCAGGGCTCCGGGGCACGACGACAGCACGTTCCCAATTCAACGTCACCACAGCCCCTCCGATTGCCGAGAGGGACGTGATGACGGCCAGAGATCCGAAGTCAGCGGCGCCATAAAGCCTGGTGAGCAATGGCGAGGACAGGACGATGATGCCCTGACCCGCAATGCTGCCGGCCAGGATGAGAGCGACACCACTTCTCAGCCGTGTCGGCAGGCATAATTTGGCTTTAATCAACGACCTGTTCTCATCTCCTGAATGTTCGACGTTGATGCTTAGGCCGGTTTCGCCGGCTCCGGCTCAAACCGCGCTCTGGTCGATATCGCCCGAGCGCGCGGCCGTGCCATCACCCAACCGGACGAACGTCGCTTCGCCCCAGGCGGCCGAGTCAAGACCCCGGCGACCGTCGATCACGGTGCGCACGCCGGGCGCCTGCTCGTGGCTCCAGCGCCGGTAGACCTCGTGATCCGCCTGCAGGACGAGCGCGTCAGCGGCCTGTCCTTCCTGGAACGACTCGAATCCGTACGACGCCAGCTCATCGGTTGTGTAGAGGGGGTCATGGACGAGCACACGAGCGCCTCGTGCCTTCAGTGCGTCGACGGCATCGAAAATGCCCGAGAAAGCCGTCTCTTTGACGCCACCGCGATAGGCGGCACCGAGGACGACAACGGTCTGGTCCGTGAGGTCTCCGTGGAGCGCCCCTAAGGCGTCGATGGTGCGAGCGGGCATCGCAGCGTTCGCGGCGCGGGCTGCGCGGACGATGGTGGCCTCGGGATCGTTCCAGAGATAGAGACGCGGGTAGACAGGGATGCAGTGCCCTCCGACGGCGATGCCGGGCCGGTGGATGTGGCTATAGGGCTGCGAGTTGCACGCGTCGATCACTGCATGGACGTCGATGCCCACACGATCGGCGTACAGCGCGAACTCGTTCGCGAGACCGATGTTGACGTCCCGGTAGGTCGTCTCGGCAAGCTTCGCGAGCTCGGCTGCTTCCGCGCTGCCCAGGTCCCAGACGCCGTTCGCCCGAGGCAGGTCGGCGCGCTCGTCGAAGTCGAGGACGGCCTCGTAGAACTCTCGAGCCCGACGCGCACCCTCGGCGCTCAGCCCACCGATGAGCTTCGGGTACTTGCGCAGATCGCTGAACACGCGCCCGGTCAAGACACGTTCGGGTGAGAACACGACGTGGAAGTCCGTGCCCTCGGTGAGTCCACTACCTTGAGCCAGCAGGGGCACCCATCGGTCTCGGGTGGTGCCGACCGGCAGAGTCGTCTCGTACGAGACGAGCGTTCCTGGCGTCAGGTGCGCGGCGATCGAGCGCGTGGCGGAGTCCATCCACCCGAAGTCGGGTCGCGCTTCGTCGTCGACGAACAGCGGTACGACGACGACCACGACGTCGCTGTCGGCGATGGCATCGGCGTAGTTCGTGACGGCCTTGAGCAGCCCGCGAGGCACCACGTCACGCAGTCCGTCGGCGAGACCGTGTTCGCCGGGGAACGGCTCGACAGCGTCGTTCACCAGATCCACGACCCTCTGGTCGATGTCGACGCCCGAGACCGTGTGGCCCTTGGACGCGAACTGGACCGCAAGGGGCAGGCCGATCTTTCCGAGGCCAACGACGGAGATGTTGAGGACGTTCTTGCTCATGGGTCGTTCCCGTTCAGATCGTGATGGCGGTGGAGGTGCGCGACGCTTCGACGACTGCTTCGGCGACTCGGAGCGTGTCGAGTCCGTCCCTCAAGGTGACGATGTCGTTCGCGCGACCAAGGATGGCGTCGCGGAAGGCTTCGTGCTCGACGAGCAACGGCTCCCGCTTGGTCAGGGCGTAGCGGACCATCTCGCCCTCGGACACCCCCCGGAACGCAGCGATCGAATCCCAGCTCGTCGACACGGTCCCGTTGGCGAAGAAGGTCAGGTCGGCCGTGATGGTGTCGGCGACGAACGTTCCCTTCTCTCCCGTGACCGTCGTGACGCGCTCCTTCAACGGCGAGAGCCAGTTCACCAGGTGGTTCGTGACGATGCCGTTGCGGAGGCGACCCGAGACGGACACGAGGTCTTCGTTGGGGCGACCGCTGCGATGAGCACTCTGGGCGAAGATCGTCTCGAATCCGCTCTGTGCCAACCAGGCCGTGAGGTCGATGTCGTGCGTGGCCAAGTCTTTGACGACACCGACGTCGGCGATCCGGGCGGGGAAGGGCCCCTGCCGCCTCGTCGCGATCTGGTAGACCTCGCCGAGATCGCCTGCCGCGATGCGGGACCGGAGGCTCTGCAGGGCGGGATTGTAACGCTCGATGTGCCCCACGGCACCGACCAGGCCCGCGGCGTGGAAGGCCTCGACCAGTCGCCGGCCGGCGTCGACGTCGTGTGCGACAGGTTTCTCGATCAGGCAGTGGACCCCCGCCGCTGCGAGGGTGAGACCGATCTCTTCGTGGAAGATCGTCGGCACCGCGACCACGGCCGCGTCGATGCCGTGCTCGATGGCCTGCTCGACGGTGGTGAACAGGGGAACACCCGGGCCGAGCGCCCCGTGCGTGTCTCCCAGGGCATCAACGGCCGCGACGAGCTCGACCCCGTCCACGCCTCGCAGCACCCTGGCGTGATGGCGACCCATCATGCCCAGCCCGACCAGCGCGACCCTGATGACCGATCCCATCAGGCACCTGCCGTGGCGAGGGTGTTCACGGCGTCGACGATGCGGTCGATCTCCGTCTCGTCGAGCGAAGGGTGCACGGGGATGGACAGCACTTCGCGCGCAGCCTTCTCGGTCTCGGGCAGATCGACGCCGCTCGCGAACGACGGCAGTCGATGGTTCGGCACGGGGTAATAGACGCCGCTTCCGACGGCGAACTCGCTCTTCAGCGCTGCCGCGAACCCGTCACGGTCGTCTTCGACACGGATCGTGTACTGGTGGTAGACGTGCCCGGCGGCGGCAGCCACGGGAGGCGTGACCACCCCTTCGAGCCGACGGTCGAACTGCGCCGCATGGGCACGACGTGACTCGGTCCAGGCAGCCAACTTGCGGAGCTGCGTCCTGCCGATCGCGGCATGGAGGTCGGTCATGCGCATGTTGAAGCCCACCAGTTCGTTCTCGTACTGGCGCTCCATGCCTTGGTTGCGCAACAGCCGGATTGTCCGTTCAACGGCTGCGTCGTCGACGGTGAGCATGCCGCCCTCACCCGAGGTCATGTTCTTCGTGGGGTAGAGGCTGAATGCTCCGAACACACCGAACGTGCCGACCTGCTGGCCGTCCCACGTCGCCCCGTGTGCCTGGGCGGCATCTTCGAAGATGCGGAGGCCCTTGGCGGCGGCGAGGGTCGTCAGGGCGGTCATGTCAGCGGACTGCCCGTAGAGGTGCACCGGCATAACCCCGACCGTCCGGTCGGTGACGAACGACTCGACCGACGACGCGTCGAGACAGAACGTCGCCGGGTCGATGTCGGCGAACACGGGCGTCGCTCCGGTGAGGGCGACGGAGTTCGCCGTGGCCGCGAAGGTGAAGGACGGGACAATGACCTCGTCACCGGGCCCGACTCCGGCGGCCAGTAGGCCCAGGTGAAGGGCGGAGGTGCCTGAGTTCACCGCCACCGACGAACGATCGTGAGCCAGTTCGGCCGAGAACTCGTGCTCGAAGGCAGCGACCTCCGGACCCTGTGCCAACATGCCGGAGCGGAGCACCGCGTCGACCGCCTCTCGTTCGTCGTCACCGATCAGCGGGCGGGCGGACGGTATGAATTCCGTGGTCATTTCGTCATCTCCATCAGCACGCCATTGCGCTCTTCGTATCGTTCTCGTGTCATCTCGTCGAACCAGGACTCACCGTCGGCGACGAGCCGACGGCCGCTCTTTCCCACCCAACCGATGCGTCGAGCGGGGACGCCGACGACCAGTGCGTGGTCCGGGACGTCTCGCGTGACCACTGCACCGGCAGCGACGGTGGCCCATCGGCCGATCGCCACCGGGGCGACGCACACGGCGCGGGCGCCGATTGACGCACCCTCGGAGACGGACACGCCGGTCGGTGTCCAGTCATCCGCATTCTTGGCCGAACCATCCGCATTGACGGCCCGGGGGAAGGTGTCGTTGGTGAAGATCACACCGGGGCCGACGAACACGCCGTCTGCGAGCACCGCGGGGGCATAGAGCAGTGCCGCGTTCTGCACCTTGCACCGGTCGCCCAACCGCACACCTTCGTCGATGTAGGCCGCGCGACCGATGATGCAGTCGACGCCGAGCACCGCGTGCTCACGCACCTGCGCGAGGTCCCAGATCTTCGTACCCGAACCAATCCTCGAGGTCGAGTCGACCTGCGCCGACTCGGCGATGAAGCTCATCGGCCCGAACTTGTCGGTGCGAGGTGCTCAAGGTGTCCCCATGTCAGGACTGTGTCATTCATTAACTCTTGCTCTCTGTTGAGGTGACCGCGTCGTGCTGACGAACGACGGGAGCGATCTGACGTCGCGAGCAACCGCAGTGGCCCGGCGACGTCACAAGTCAGTTCTGCGCAACAGGCAGGGTGTTCAAGGAGTCGTTGGCCAGGGCGGCCTTGACGGCGTCAAGCCCGGGCTGATCGACGTTGACGATCGACTGGCCGCCGACCGAGCCGGTGCCGGCCGTCGGCACGGTAAAGAAGTGCATCTTCGATGCGTCGATCGATCGCAGGCTGACGCCAAGGGAGGCAATCGTTCCGATGTCGAATTCTTTGTCGACGGTGAGGTAGGGCGACATGGCCGTGACGAAAGCCGACACCTTGCCCGGGTCGGTCAAGGTCGACCTACTCAGGATTGTGTTGGCCAGGCCCTTGACGAACGCCTGCTGGTTCTTAACCCGCGTGAAGTCGGCATCGGCAAACGCATAGCGCTCTCGAACGAAGGCCAGTGCTGCATCGCCCTCAAGCTTGTTGAGGCCAGCAACGTACGAGAATCCGCCCTTGGTCGAAAACGCCTGCGGCGAGAACACGTCGACCCCGCCCAGCGCCGTCGTCATGCCCTTGAAGCCCTCGAAGTCGATGATGGCCACGTGGTCGATGCGGACGCCGAGCAGCTGCTCGACGGTCTGCACGGTCAGAGGTGAACCGCCGTAGGCGAAAGCGGCGTTGATCTTGTTCGAGCCGTGGCCGGGGATCGGCACGTAGAGGTCGCGCATGATCGACATCACGTAGACGTTCTCGCGGTCAGCGTCGACGTGCACGAGCATCATCGAGTCGGTCCGCTGGTCCGACGACGACGGATCGTCGATGGTCGTCGCGTCGGCCCGTGAGTCCGAACCCATCAACAGGATGTTCATCGCCCCGTCGGGTGCCGGTGCCGGACGCGTCGACTCTTCGGGAAAGGCCTGCTCGATCTTCGTCGCGTTGTCGTTGAACGAGTTCGCCAGCCGCGACGCGTAGACGCCACCCACGACCCCGACGATCACGATGACCCCCACCAGCACCGACGCCAGCGTGATCAGAGCGATGACCGGCTTCGAGCGACGACGCCTGCGCTTCTTCTGCGGCGTCGGCTCGCCACCGTCGCCCTCGTCCGGCGTCAGCGTGAAGATGTCGCTCATGCGGCTCGCTCCCCTAGCACTCGGTCACGGATCTCGGCCACAGCGCACCTGACTATAACAAGGAGCCGACGATTCCTCGCCGGACCTCCCCGCCCCGGACGACGGCTTCCTTCACCCGACCAACTCGTTCGCGGTACGCAACACCCGTTGCGCGACGAACTCCTCCCCCACGACCACCACCTCGGACGCCACCGTGAACACGGCCGCCTCGCCCGGCAGCAGAGTCACGAGCATCTCGTCCACCGTCGCGGCAGGGTCGACCTTGTCGACGAGCAGGGCCAGGTCGCGCACGAGCGCACCCGCCGTCACCTCGACCCGGTAGCCCGCGCCCGACCCCGATCCCTCGCTCAGCGCGGTCACCGACGTCGACAGCGACGCCGCGGCGAGCGCCGAGTCCCGCGGCTCGACCGGGAACCACAGTCCGCGGGTCACCCCGGGCAGCGACGCCACGAGCAGCTCCGACTCCGGAGCACCGAACGCCGCCACGGCCGAGGGCACCGGAACGGTCACTGAGTCGCGGGCCGCCACCGTGAGCGACACCTGCTCCGAGGCGAGGACGCGACCGTCGTACGCGACGCGACGCACCGTGACCGGGCCGGCCAGCGCCTCCTCGGTGTCGTTTACCACGACCACCGCGAGGCCGCCGTCCCGGGGCTGGATCGTCACGAGCCGGTCGGCGAACGCGTGCCGCATCGCGTAGAGCAGCGGCTTGCGCTGCCCGTCGCCGTCGACGGCGGCCCACGACGTCACCGGCCAACAGTCGTTGATCTGCCACACCACGGCTCCCCTGCACCGCGGGGCGTGCGAGCGGAAGTGCTCGAGCGCCACCTGCACCGCGTTCGCCTGGTTCAGCTGCATCGCCCAGTGCCACGCCTCGATCTCGTCGGGCAGCCGGTAGTGCGCCAGCAGGCCGTCGGTCAGCTTGTCGTTGCCCTGCATGGCCTTCTGGTGCACGATCATGCCGGGCGACTCGGGCGTCAGCGGCTCGTCGTGGATCGCCCGGGTCATCGCCGACCAGGTGGGCGGCCCCTGCCAGCCGAACTCGGCCACGAAGCGCGGCACGACGTCGCGGTACGTCGGGTAGTCCTTGCGGTTCCATTGCTCCCACAGGTGGACCGACCCGTGGTCGGGGTCGCTCTGCGCCACGTCGAGGCTGCCCGACCAGGGGCTGCCCGCCGCGTACGGACGCCCCGGGTCGAGCTCGCCCACCAGCGCCGGCAGCAGGTCGAGGTAGTAGCCCAGCCCCCAGGTCGCCCCGTCGAGCCGGCGCTCCCAGCCCCACTCGTCGTGGCCCCAGATGTTCTCGTTGTTGCCCGTCCACAGCACCAGGCTCGGGTGGGTCATGAGCCGCGTCACGTTGTCGCGCACCTCGGCCTCGACCTCGCCGCGCAGCGGGTCCTCCTCGGCGTAGGCGGCACAGGCGAAGAGGAAGTCCTGCCAGGTGAGCATGCCGCGCTCGTCGCACAGCTCGTAGAAGTCGTCGGACTCGAAGATGCCGCCGCCCCACACCCGCAGCAGGTTCACGTTGCCGAACTCGGCCTGCTCGATGCGGTCCCGGTACCGGTCGCGTCCGATGCGGTGCGGGAACGCGTCGTCGGGAATCCAGTTCGCCCCCTTGATCCACAGCGGCTCGCCGTTCACCACCACCGTGAAGCTCGTGCCGACCTCGTCGGGCTCGACCCGCACCTCGACGGTGCGGAACCCGATCCGCGACGACCACTCGTCGAGCACGTCGCCTGCCGGCTCCCCGTCACCCGAGGAGGCGCGGGTCGCGTCGACCCCGTCGCCGTCACGCCCCGAGGAGGCGCGGCCCGCGTCCCCGTCCTCTCCCCCGGTCACCGAGACCCTCACGTCGTACAGCGGCTGCCCGCCGTGACCCCGCGGCCACCACAGCTCGGGGTCGTCGACGACCACCTGCACGACCGCGGAGTCCGCGCCCGGCTCGACCCGCGCCTCCTGCGTGACGTCCCCGACGGTCGCCCGGACGGTCACCGGGGCGGCCGCCCCGGCCGAGGCCCCCGCCCGCTCGAGGTCGACGTGCACGTCGACGACGCCCCGCGACCCATCGACCGTCACGACCGGTCGGACCGACGCCAGCCGCACCGACGACCACGACTCGAGCGTCACCGGCCTCCAGATGCCCGACGTCGCCGTGTCGAGTCCCCAGTCCCAGCCGAAGCTGCACGCCATCTTGCGGATCGCGTTGTAGGGGTGGTGGTTCACGTGCGGCCGGTAGCCGAGCGCCAGGCTCTGCGCGTCGGCGTAGGCCACGGGCGACCCGAAGCGCACCTCGAGGTCGTTCGACCCCTCGCGGAGCCGTCCGTCGACCCCGACCCGGTAGGTGCGGTGCTGGTTGCGCGTCTCGGCGACGACCTCGCCGTTGAGCAGCACGGTGGCCACGGTGTCGAGGCCCGCGAAGACCAGCTCGTGACGGTCGTGGCCGTCGGGCCGCCAGTCGAACGTCGTCGCGTAGGACCAGTCGGCCTGGCCGATCCAGGCGAGCAGGTGCTCGTTCGCGTCCAGGTACGGGTCGACGATCAGGCCGGCCGCCAGCAGGTCGGTGTGCACCGTGCCCGGGACGGTCGCGGGCACGTCGACGGCCGCGATCTCGTGGGGCACGGGGCCCGCGGTGCTGCGCAGGCTCCAGCCGGTGTGCAGGGTGCGGACCGTGCGCTGCGTCGCGCGGGTGGTGGTGCCGGTGGTGGTGGTGTCGGTGGTGCTCATGTCGCTCCCAGCGATCGAGGGTGTGGCGTGGGGTCGGGCCCGCCCACCATGAACCCCGTTTCGAACGAAACACCCGGAAGCAACGGGGTGCAACGTTCGAAACCGGGTTTATGGCCGGGCGGATGGGGCGCGGTTCAGGCGCAGGAGGGGCGGTGCCGGTCAGGCGCGGGCGGCGCGCCGCTCGGCGATGCGCTTCTCGGGGTCGGGCGCGGCCTCGGCGAGCTGCTGCGTGTAGGGGTGCTGCGGGTTCAGGATGACCTCGTCGGGGGTCCCACGCTCGACCACCTGCCCCTTGTACATCACGAGGATCTCGTCCGAGAAGTGGCGGGCCGTCGCCAGGTCGTGCGTGATGTAGAGCACGCCGAGGTCCTCCTGCCGCTGCAGGTCGGCCAGCAGGTTGAGCACCCCGAGCCGGATCGACACGTCGAGCATCGAGACCGGCTCGTCCGCGATCAGGATGCGCGGCTCGGGCGCCAGGGCCCGGGCGATCGCCACGCGCTGCCGCTGCCCACCCGACAGCTCGTGCGGTCGACGCGCGGCGACGTCGGCGGCCGGGCCGAGCTGCACCCGCCCGAGCAGTTCGCGCACCTTCTCGTCGACCGTCGAGCGGGTCGCCTTGCCGTGCAGCAGCAGCGGCCGCGCCAGGTGGTGCCCGATCGAGTGGAACGGGTTGAGCGAGGCGAACGGGTCCTGGAAGACCATCTGCACGTCGCTGCGGTAGCGGCGGAGGGCCTCGCCGTGCCGGGGCGCGACCGCACCGTCGAGCACGATCGAGCCGCTCGTCGGCCGTTCGAGCTGCAGCAGCATCTTGGCGATGGTCGACTTGCCGCTGCCGCTCTCGCCGACCAGGGCCACCGTCTTGCCGGCCTCCAGCGTGAAGCTGACGTCGTCCACCGCGCGCAGGCGACCCTTCTCACCCCGGCCCCCGCGCACCCGGTAGTCCTTGACGACGTTCCGGAACTCGAGCGTGCTCACGCCGCGCCTCCTGTGCTCGTGGCGACGGAGGTCGCCCGTTCGTGCCCCGAGGAGGCGCGAGTCGCGCCGTCCTGGGCCGTCTCGTCGACCCCGCTGCGGATGAACGCCCCACGGTCGCCCGTGAGGCTCGGGAACGACCCGAGCAGCTTCTTCGTGTACTCGTGCTGCGGGTTCGTGTAGAGCTCGGTGGACTCCCCGATCTCGACGATCTCGCCCGCGCGCATCACGGCGATGCGGTCGCTGATCTCGAGCAGCAACGGCAGGTCGTGGGTGATGAAGATGACCGCGAAGCCCAACTCGTCGCGCAACCGCCCGATCTCGCGCAGGATCTCGCGCTGCACCACGACGTCGAGGGCGGTGGTCGGCTCGTCCATGATCATCATCTGCGGGCCGAGGGCGAGCGCCATCGCGATCATCACGCGCTGGCGCATGCCGCCCGAGAGCTCGTGCGGATACGACCGGAGTCGGTTGCGGTCGACCCCGACGGTCTCGAGCAGCTTGCCCGCCCGCTCGACGCGGTCGGCCTTCTTCCAGTACGGCCGGTGGGTCTTGAAGACGTCCTCGAGCTGGGCCTGGATCGTCGTCACCGGGTTGAGCGCGTTCATCGCCCCCTGGAACACCATCGACAGCTTGTCCCAGCGGAACGCCCGCAACGCCTTGTCGTCGAGCTCGGGCAGCAGGATGTCGGCGCCCTCGGCGTCGTGGAAGACCACCCGACCACCCGTGATCACGGCCGGCGCCTTGAGCAGCCGGTTGATGCCGTAGGCGAGCGTCGTCTTGCCGCAGCCCGACTCGCCCGCCAGCCCGAGGATCTCGCCCCGGGCCAGCTCGAAGCTGACGTTCTTGACGGCGTGCACGGGGTGCTCGACGGCGTAGTCGACGCTGAAGTCCTCGACGGTCAGGACGGTGCTCATGCGGTGGCCCCCTCGGTGGTGCCGGCGGCGGCCTCGGCCCGCGCCAGTCGCTTGCGGTCGGCCCGGCTGACGCCGGCCCGGGTCTGGTCGCGCAGCTTCGGGTTGATGATCTCGTCGATGGCGAAGTTCATCAGCGACAGCGCGCACCCCAGCAGCGCGATCATCAGCCCCGGCGGCACGAACCACCACCAGGCGCCGAGTCGCAGCGCGAGCCCGTTCTGCGCGAAGTAGAGCATCGAGCCCCAGGTGAACTGGCCCGAGACGCCGAGCCCCAGGAACGACAGTCCCGCCTCGGCGAGGATCGCGAAGATCACCGCGAACAAGAACTGGCTGGCCAGCACGGGCAGCACGTTGGGCAGGATCTCGACGGCGACGATGCGCCAGGTCTTCTCGCCCGACACCCGCGACGCGGCGACGTAGTCGCGCGAGCGCAGGCTCAGCGTGATGGCGCGCAGCACGCGGGCGCTGGCCGCCCAGCTCGTGATGACGATCACGAAGGCGATCACCACGAGGCCCTTCTGCGGCACGTAGCTCGACACGATGATGGCGAGCGGCAGGCCGGGGATGACCAGCACGACGTTCGAGAACAGCGAGAACGCCTCGTCGACGAACCCGCCGACGTAGGTGCCGATGACGCCGAAGACGATGGCCAACGCCATCGCGACGACGCCGACCAGCACGCCGATCAGCAGCGAGCCGCGGGTCGCGTACGCCAGCTGGGCGAAGACGTCCTGCCCGGTCTGCGTGGTGCCGAGCAGGTGCTCCCCGCTCGGGGCGCTCAGGCCGACGTCGCTGATGGCCTGCGGGTTCTGGACGACGAACGGGAAGACCAGTCCGAACAGGGCGATGGCGGCGATCATGCCCGCCCCCACCCAGAGCTTGGGGGTGACGTGCGGGAAGACCCGCTTGAGGCCCTTCCGGCCGGTGCCCGCGCCGCTGTCGCCGGTGGGCGAGTTCGGGTCGGCGAGCTGGCCGAGGTCGATCGTGGACATGCTCGTCGTCCTAACGCTTGGCGCGCGTGCGCGGGTCGATGAAGCCGTACATCAGGTCGACGATGAAGTTCGTCCCCAGCACGGCGAGGGTGATGACCAGGAAGATGCCCTGCATCAGCGCGTAGTCGTTGTTCTGCGTCGCCGTGAAGAGCGCGTTGCCGATGCCCGGGTACGAGAACACCTGCTCGGTCACGATCGAGCCCGACACGACGAACCCGAGCGAGATCGCGAAGCCCGCGAACTGCGGCAGCACCGCGTTGCGGGCCGCGTAGCTCTGGCGGATGCGCATCGGCGACAGGCCCTTGGCCTCGGCGGTGACGATGTAGTCCTCGCTGAGGGTCGACACCATCATGTTGCGCATGCCGAGCAGCCAGCCGCCGACCGACGAGATGATGATCGTCAACGCCGGCAGCGTGCCGTAGAGCACCGCGCTCTGGACGAACGTCCAGTTGAGCCCCGGCGTCGCCTCGTACACGTTGTAGCCGCCCGACAGCGGGAACACCCGCAGGACGCTGCCGAACACGTACAACAGGATGAGCGCGAGCCAGAAGTACGGCACCGCCTGGAACATCGTCGTCACCGGGATGAAGTTGTCCAGCACCGAGCCACGCTTCCACCCGGCGAGGGTCCCGAGCCCCACCCCGAAGACGAACGACAGGATCGTCGCGATGCCGATCAGGGCGATCGTCCACGGGATGGCCTGGCCGATGATGGTCGACACCCCGGCCGGGAAGTACGACACCGAGATGCCGAGGTCCCCCCGGGCCAGGTTGCCGAGGTACTGCACGTACTGCGAGAACAGGGGTTCGTCCGAGTCGGAACCGAGAAGGAGTCGCAGGCTGGTCACGGTCGCCTCGCTGACCGGTCCCTTCTGCTGCATCTTGGCCAGCAGGATGTCCACCGGGTCACCGGGCAGCAACCGCGGGATGAAGAAGTTCAGCGTCAGGGCCGCGAACAACGCGACCGCGTAGAAGCCGACCTTCTGCGCGACGTACCTCATCCGCGCCTCCTGACCTTCTCGGTCCCGACCACGATCACTTGAGCTTCAGGTTCAGGACGGTCTGGGCGTTGTCCCAGGTCTTCCACGTCGCCGGGAAGTTCTCGGTGTCGTCGTCGCCCGTGGGCCAGCCGGTCACCTTCGCGCTGTTGAACTCGGTGAGCGTGGACTGCAGCAGCACGGGGATGTACGGCATGTCCGCCACGATCTCCTTCTGGATCGTGAAGTACTGCTCGGTCTTCGCCGCGACGTCGTCGGTCTGCTCGGCCGCGACGATCGCGGCGTCGACGGTCGGGTTCGAGTAGCGGGCGAAGTTGTTGATCGCCTGCTCGCCCACCGGCGAGGTCGTCGTCGAGTCGAAGTTGCCGTTGTAGAGGTAGTACGGGTCGGTCGACGGGCCCTGGCCGAGCGAGTCCATCGTCAGCTGGAACTGCCCGTTGTTGCGGGCGGCGACCCACTCGTTGTACGACTTGGCGCTCTGCGTGATCTCGATGCCGACCGCGCGCAGCTGCTCGGCCATGGCGTCGATCGCCGCGATGTAGTCCGAGTAGCCGGTGACGACCTGGATCTCGAGCTGCAGCTTCTGGCCGTCCTTGGCGTAGATGCCGTCCGAGCCCTTCGCGTAGCCGGCCGACTGCAGGAGCGCGTCGGCGCCCTCGGTGTCGGCCGTCATCGGCGTCTCCTTCTCGACGTCGGGGCTGATGTAGTCGTCGTCACGACCGAGGGTCATGAAGGTCGGCGAGATCTGCTTGTTCGTGCCCGAGAAGGCCAGGTCGTTCAGCTGGTCGCGGTTCATCGCCTTGTAGATCGCCTGGCGCACGGCCGGATCGGTCTGCGGGCCCGTGCAGCCGAGGTCGGCGTTCGAGCAGGTCATCAACGTGATCTGCTGCAGCGGGGTGGCGACGTAGCTGACGTCGGGGTTGCTGCCGAGCACCTTGTCGGCCTCGGGGATGAAGATGCTCGACCAGTCGAGGTCGCCGCCGACGATCGCGTCGGTGGCCGAGGTGTTGTTCGCCAGGGCGATGTACCGGATGCTCTTGACCTCGGGCTTGCCCGACTGCCAGTAGTTCGGGTTCGCCTTGTAGACGTAGCTCTGCGGGGTGAAGGTGTCGAGCATGTACGGCCCGGTGCCGATCGGCTTCTCGACCGGGTCGGTCGCGATGTCGGAGAGCTTCGAGAAGACGTGCTCGGGCACGATCGCGGCCTGGCCGAGGATGTCCGGGCCCTTGACGAACGAGGTGTCGGCGAAGGTGAAGACCACCGTGTCGTCGTCCGTGGCCTCGACGGTGCCCTCGAAGCCGACACGGTTCAGCTCGGGCTTGTCGAGCATCGTCTGGAACGTGTACGCGACGTCGTCCGCGGTGAAGTCCTCGCCGTCGCTCCACTGCACGCCGGTGCGCAGGTCGACGGTCAGCTCGGTGCCGTCGTCGTTCCACTCGTACTCCTCGCCCAGCATGGGCTTGGGGTCGGCGCCGGTGAGCACGTTGTAGTAGAAGAGCTGCTCGTAGAGCAGGCCCTGCGAGGTGCTGTCGGCCGTGGCCGAGAACGGGTTGAAGTTGGCCGTGAGGTCGCCCGCCGGGCCCGTGTTGGCGGTGATGCCGCCTTCGTCGCCGCCGCTCGAGGCGGTGCAGCCGGTGAGCGCGAGGCCCGCGGCGGTCGCGAGTGCGATCGCACCGAACCCGACCCGTCGGCGGTTGGTCATGGAGAGAGGCATCGTCGACCCTTCGTCGTGCCAGGCGCCGTCGCCTGGTCCCGGGTCTTTCTTAGACGACTTACGTAAGCGAGTCAAGAAAGTCGTGAGGACGTGTCGGGATCGTGACCCGCGCCTCCTGCGGTGCCGAGGCGAACCACACCGGCCCGGCCCGCGCTGGGCCGGCCCGCACCGCACCGCGTTTCGTGCACGGCACCCCGACGAGACGCGGTGTGCTGCACGGATCGCGGCGCGGGGACGTGCGGGCCCGCCCGGGCAACGGGTGCACGCAGTGCGGCGCACCTCCCCACGCACCGCATCGCGTTTCGTGCACGGCACCCCGACGAGACGCGGTGTGCTGCGCGGAACGCGGCGCGGAGACGTGCGGGCCCGCCCGGGCCGCCGACCGGACCCGGTGCAGTGCACGACTCGCGGGGCCGAGGAGGCGCGGGCCGGGTCCGGGCACCGTCGCGGGGTCAGCGCGAGATGGCGCGTTGCACGACGAGGGCGGCCGCACCGATCGCGGCCGCGTCGCGCGGGTCGGTCGAGACCTCCACCCTCGTGGTGTGCACGCCCCGCGAGAACGCCGTGCGGGCCAGGGCCTCGACGGCCGCCCGGGCGTAGATCGAGCCGGCGACCGCGACCCCGGGACCGCTCAGCACGACGCGGTCGAGGTCGAGCAGGTTGGCGAGCGTCACGACTCCCGCGGCGAGCTGCTCGGCGGCGCGCGTGACGAGCCCGTCGGCCGCGGCGTGACCGGCGATCGCCGCGCGGGCGAGCAGGTCGAAGTCGCGCGCGACCCCGCCCGGTGCCCAGGCGAGGCCGAGGTCGTCGAACGCGGCGGCGTCGCGCCGGGCCCGGGCGACGACGGCCCCGGGCGACGCCGCGAGCTCGAGGCAGCCGCGGTTGCCGCAGTAGCAGGGCTCGCCGTCGAGGTCGATCGACACGTGGCCGAGCTCTCCGGCGCCCGAACTCGCGCCCCGGTGCAGGGCCCCGTCGAGCACGATGCCCGAGCCGACCCCCGTGCCGAGGTAGACGCAGGCGAACGTCTCGGAGCGCGGCACCTGGCGACTCCAGAACTCGCCGAGCGCCGCGGCCGCCGCGTCGTTGTCGACGATCACGGGCAGGCCGAGGCGCAGGGCCAGCGCGGCGTGCAGCCCGGCGTGGAGGGCGCTCTCGGTCGAGCGGGGCCCGGTGCGCACGCCGTGGGCGAGGGTGGCGCGGGGACCGACGACGGCCAGGCCGGCCACTGCTCCGCTCGCGAGGCCGAGGCTGCCGACGACGTCGTGGAAGCCGTCGACGATGCGGACCGCGGCGGCCGTGACGTCGTCGGACGCGGCGGGCCCGGCGTCGACCTGCAGGCGCCCGACGACTCCCCCGCGCATGTCGGTGACGACGTAGGTGAGCGCGTCCTCGCCGATCTGCACGCCCATGCCGTAGACGGCACGCGGGTTGATCTCGACCATCGTGCGGGGCTTGCCACCGGTCGACGCGACCCGGCCGGTCTCCCGGACGAGCCCCTCGTCCAGCAGCCGCCGGACGATCGTCGAGATCGACGCCTGCGTCAGCCCGCTGGCCTGGGCGAGCTCGACGCGGCTGATCGGGCCCGACGACCGCACGAGGTCGACCACGAGTTCGCGGCTGGTCTGCGGCGCGGGCTGGGGCGCGGGCTGCGCGGCGGGATGCGTCGTGGGCTGTGCCGGGGTGGGCGGCGAGGTGTGCGACCGCCACGGCGTCGCGGACCGGGCAGGGGGCTGCGTCGGGGTCCGGTCGGGGTCGCGGGTCACCACGGGCGTCGCTCCGACCTGTCGGGGGCTGTAGGTTCGGGCGCATGACCGACTCGATCGTCGACACCCGGGTGGCCCCTGCCGGGCCGGGCGACCGCCGTCGTGTCGGTCTCGCCCTCGTCCGCCCCGGCGAGATCTTGGGGGCGGAGCCGTTCTACCACGAACTCATCGCCGGCATCGAACGGGTGCTGCGCCCCCGCGGCCACACCCTGCTGCTGCAGGCCCTCGCCGACCGCGACGCCGAGCTGTCGGCCTACCGGCGGTGGGCGGCCTCGGGCGACTTCGGCGCGGTCGTGCTCGTCGACCTCACCGACGACGACCCCCGACCGGCCCTGCTGCGCGAGCTCGGCCTGCCCGCGGTCGTGCTCGGCGACCCCGCCCTCTCGGGAGACCTGCCCGCCGTCTGGACCGGCGACGGCGTGGCCATGCGCGACACCGTCGCCGCGCTCGTCGCGGACGGGCACCGTCGACTCGCGCACGTGTCGGGCCCGGGAGCGCTGCTGCACACGCAGGTCAGGCAGGAGGCGCTGGTCACCGCGAGTCGCGCCTCCTCGTCCGTGGTCGAGACGATCGAGGGCGACTACTCGTGGGACGCCGGCGCGGCCGCCCTCTCGCGTCTGCTCTCGGGGTCGACGCCACCGACGGCCGTCGTCTTCGACAACGACCAGATGGCGCTCGGCGGCCTCGCCGCGGCGCAGCGACTCGGGGTCGAGGTGCCGACGCGACTGACGCTCGTCGCGTGGGACGACTCGTCGCAGTGCCAGTTGTCGACGCCCCCGCTCTCGGCGGTCAGCCACGACGTGCAACGCCTCGGCGAGGTGGCCGCGGGCATGCTGCTCGGCGTGCTCGCGGGAGAGGCCGTGGCGTCGGTCGAGGCGCCACCCGCGTCGCTGGTGCGGCGGGGGTCGTCGGGGCCCGCGCCGGTCTGACGCCCCGCCTGCCGAGCCGCCAGCCCCGGCGTCGACTCTCACCCAGGTGAAACAGAGGTGACGCGACAACCACCCTGCGCATTCCGGACAGTTCGGTGGGTTTCTCTCAGCTTACGGATAGGTTCGATGGGCACGGGGGGCTCCCTTCGTGCTGCGTGTCTCACCCGGCGCTGGGCCGGGGGCGGACAAGCGATGACGCTTGCACCACCGATCAAGAAAGCACTCACCACGTGATCACGAAGTTCTCCTGGCGCCGTGCGGTGGCCGTCCCGGCCGTCCTCACGCTCGCCCTCGGAGGGGCCCTCCTCTCCACCACGGCGGCCAACGCGGCCGACGGCATGCTGGACATCACCAGCCCGACGGACGGCGGCGCGACGACCTCGCGCGACGTCTCGATCGTGGGTACCGCGGTTCCCGGGGCCTCCATCAACGTCTTCACCGACGACACGCGGACCACGCGTCTCGTGCAGACCACGACGGACACCACGACCGGAGCCTTCACGGCCGTCCTGCCCTCGTACCCCGTCACCGCCCCCCGCGAACAGAGCGTCTTCGTCGACGGTGTCGTCGGCGGCAGCGGCTTCTCCGACGCGCAGCCCCTGTCGTTCGTCCTGCCGATCGGCAAGTACCTCACCCTCGAGACGCCCGTCGCGAACACCCCGACCGGCAGCCGCGACGTCGTCTTCTCCGGAACGGCGACCGAGGGCTCGACCGTCATCGTGAGCTCCGCCGGCGTCGAGCTCGGCCGTGCCAACCTCGGCAACGGCACGACCTACTCGATCCCGTTCACCTACGCCGACGCCGCCGCCACGGCCCAGACGGTCACGGTCACGGGCATCGTCGGCGGCAGCGGCCTCGAGCCGGTGACGCGTGACTTCACGCTCCCCGCCGTCGTGACGCCCCCGACCACGCCGGTCACCCTGCCCGCCCCGGTCATCACCGCGCCCGCCCAGGGCGCGACCGTCACCGGCACCGAGGTCACCTTCGAGGGCACCGGCACCCCCGGCGCCGACATCGGCCTCGTCGTCACTCCGACCGACTCCGTCAGCACCCTCGCCGACGACCCGGCCGCGCGCATCGTCGTCGACGAGAACGGCGACTGGACCGTCACCGCGGCCCTCCAGCCCGGCGACTACACGGCCGTCGCGGTCCAGGTCCTGCTCGACGCCGCCGGCCAGCCGGTCCTCGACGAGGACGGTCTCCCCGTCGCCTCCGACGACTCGACCCCGGTCGACTTCACCCTCGAGGCCGCGGCCGTCGTCCTCGACGCCCCGGTGATCACCTCGCCCACCCAGGGTCAGGTCGTCGTCGGTGACCAGGTCACCTTCGAGGGCACCGGCACCCCCGGCTCGAACATCCTGCTGGCCGTCGTCCCGACGGACCAGCTGGACGAGCTCGAGGCCGCCGAGAACGGACGCGCCGCCGCCGCTGCGGTCCCCGCCGACCCCGCCGACCCGATCGTGGTCGACGCCGCCGGCAACTGGACCGTCACCCTCGCCCTGACGCCGAACGACTACACGGCCGCCGCCGTGTCGTTCCTCCTCGACGCCGACGGCGCGCCGGTGCTCGACGCCGCCGGTCAGCCGATCGTCTCGGCCCCCTCGGCCGACGTGGCGTTCAGCCTCGTCGCCGCCGTGACGCCCGCAGCCCTGCCCGCCACCCCGATCGCCACCGGCACCACGGGCCTGGCGTACACGGGTAGCGAGGGCACCGAGGCCGCCATCGGCATCGGCGCCGCCGTGCTGCTGCTCGGCTCGACGCTGATGGTCCTCGCTCGCCGCCGCGCGAAGCTCGCGACCACCGACGTGGCCGGCGAGTAACACCCGCACCACGACGACGGCCCCCGTCGCTGCCTCGGCAGCGGCGGGGGCCGTTCCGCGTCCGGCGGCGGCCACCCCCGGCCCCCGGTCCCCCCGGTTCCCTTCGCAGGTGTCGCACCGCCGGATGAACGTCGCACCGTCCACTTCGGCGGTGCGATGCTCATCCGGCGGTGCGACACGGCGCGGACCGCTCAGGCCCGGGACGCACGAACGCCCCCGCCTCGAGAGGCGGGGGCGTTCGGTGTTCGAGAGGTGCGACGACGACCGGTGGTGGAGATGGGGGGAATTGAACCCCCGTCCATCGCTGAGATTGCACGCATTCTACGGGCGTAGCCAGATGAGGCGTTCTGCTCGGCTCCGACCTTTGTTACTGGCTTCTAGGTCGACGAGCCCAGCCCGAGTGCAAGTCCCGTGTGACCCCCAGGCGTAGTCACACAGCAAGCCATCTAAATGACGTCAGGATCTGGTTAGAAGGCGGTCACCAGACTGACGGACTCCATGTGGCTCTACTGCTTACGCAGCGAGAGCGAAGTCAGTGCGCTTGTTATTGGCACTTATTGTTTTCCAGAGATCGTTTACGAGATAACCCTGGATCCTCGGCCCGCTTCTCGTTCGCACACAGGCGATGTCGAAACCGATCATCCCCATGAGGGGGCCGTCGTCACACGCTCTTGAATTACCAACGCACGTTTCCGTGCGGCCCATCAGTCTACGTCGTCCGACGCGTTCGCGCCACCGTCGGCGACCCGCCCGCCCGTGCCCGACGACCGACCGGTCACTCCCCCAGGTGCTTGCGCGCCGACATCGCCGACTGCGCCTCGCGCGTCGCGGTGCGCTCGCGCAGGGTCTGGCGCTTGTCGTACTCGCGCTTTCCCTTCGCGAGGGCGATCTCGACCTTGGCCCGACCGTCGCTGAAGTAGATCTTGAGCGGGACGACCGTGAAGCCGCCCTCCTTGGTCTTCTGCCCGATCTTGTCGATCTCGTGGCGGTGCAGCAGCAGTTTGCGCTTGCGCCGGGGTGCGTGGTTGTTCCAGGTGCCCTCGGTGTACTCGGGGATGTGCACCGCGTCGAGCCAGGCCTCGCCGGCGTCGACGAACGCGTACCCGTCGACCAGCGACGCGCGGCCCTGCCGCAGCGACTTGACCTCGGTGCCGCTCAGGACGATGCCCGCCTCGTACGTCGTCTCGATCGTGTAGTCGTGGCGCGCGCGGCGGTTCGTGGCCACGACCTTCTCACCGCGTTCTTTCGCCACGCTGGCCTCCTGGTCGTTCGGGTGGGGGTGCTGCCGACAGGCAGCCGTTCAGTATACAGCGAAGGAGGCGCGGTGCCCGTCTGACGGACACCGCGCCTCCTTCACGAGGCCGGCTTCTAGACCTTGAGGTAGCGCCTGATGGCGACGTTCGCGCTGAGGGCTGCGAGCAGGATGCCGACGACGATGACGATCGGCACGACCAGGGCGGCGTCCCGCAGGCCGATGAACGGCGTGCCCTGGAAGGTCACCGCCAGGTAGCCCTTGACGAAGAAGTTCACGATCGCGACGATCGCCCCACCGGCCAGCAACGAGCCCACGAGGGCCGCGATCACCCCCTCGAGGATGAACGGCGTCTGGATGAACCGGTTGGACGCCCCGACCAGGCGCATGATGCCGAGTTCTCGACGCCGGCTGAACGCGCTCAACCGGATGGTCGTGGCGATCAGCAGCACGGCAGCGATCAACATGAGCGAGGCGATGCCGATGGCCGTGTAGCTCGCCGCGTTCAGCACCGAGAAGATCGGGTCGAGGTACCCGCGCTGGTCGACGACGCTCTGGACGCCGGCCAGGCTCGACAGGCTCTCGGTGAGGACGTCGGACTGCGTCGGGTCCTTGAGGTTCACCCAGAAGGTCTCGTTGAGGTAGGCCGGCTGCACGAACTCGGTGGCCGGGCTGTCGGCGAACTGCTGCTTGAAGCGGTCGTAGGCCTGGGTCTGGTCCTCGAAGTAGAACTTGTCGACGTAGGGCGTCAGGACGTCGCTGTCGAGCTGGGCGCGGACGCCGCCGATCTGGTCCTTGGTCGCCATCGCCCCGGTGCAGTTGCCGGTCGTGTCGGTGTCGGTGCAGAGGTAGACGGCGACCTGGGCCTTGTCGTACCAGTAGCCCTTCATCTGCGTGATCTGCATCTGCAGCAGGGCCGCGGTGCCGACGAAGGTCAGCGAGATGAACGTGACGAGCACGACGGAGATGACCATCGAGGCGTTGCGACGGAGGCCGCTGCCGACCTCGCTCATGACGAGTCCGAGTCTCATGCGTCGGCCCCTCTCGTGCTGAGGTCCTCGACCCCGATGGCCTGGATGGGCACCGCCTGGGTCTGGTAGCCGCCGTGACGCTCGTCGCGGAGGATGTTGCCCGCGCTGAGCTCGATCACCCGTCGTTGCATCTGGTCGACGATGCCCGCGTCGTGGGTCGCCATGATGACCGTCGTGCCGCCGGCGTTGATGCGCTCGAGCAGGGTCATGATGCCGGCGCTGGTCGACGGGTCGAGGTTGCCGGTGGGCTCGTCGGCCAGCAGGATCGCCGGCTTGTTGACGATCGCACGGGCGATGGCGACGCGCTGCTGCTCGCCGCCCGAGAGCTCGTGCGGCAGACGGTGCTGCTTGCCGACCAGCCCGACCATCTTGAGGACGTCGGGCACGGCCTCCTGGATGAAGCCCTTGCTCTTGCCGATGACCTGGAGGCTGAACGCGACGTTGTCGAACACGTTCTTCTGCGGCAGCAGCCGGAAGTCCTGGAACACGACGCCGAGGTTGCGCCGGAAGTACGGCACCTTGCGGCTCGAGAGCGTGCCCAGACGCTGCCCGAGGACGTGGATCTGGCCCTGGGACGGCTTCTCTTCCTTCAGCACGAGCCGCAGGAAGCTCGACTTGCCGGAGCCGCTCGCCCCGACGAGGAACACGAACTCGCCCTTGAGGATCTCGAGGGTGACGGCGTTCAGCGCGGGCCGGGGGTTGCCGACGTAGACCTTGGTGACTTCATCAAACCGAATCATGACGGGGATCACCCTAAGTGCGGCCGGCGACGATCGTCGCAGCGACTCGCTGCGGCGGGGCGGCTATGGATGTGCTGGGAGCCGCCGGGCGGGCGACGCCCGGTCAGTCCTGGTCGTCGCGCTTGCGCCAGCGGATGCCCGCCGAGATGAAGCCGTCGAGATCGCCGTCGAAGACGTTCGAGGGGTTGTTGACCTCGTGCTCGCTGCGCAGGTCTTTGACCATCTGGTAGGGCGCCAGCACGTAGCTGCGGATCTGGTCGCCCCAGCTGGCGGTGATGTTGCCCGCCAGCTCTTTCTTCTTGGCGTTCTCGGCTTCTTTCTGCAGCAGCAGGAGGCGCGACTGCAGCACGCGCATGGCGGCGGCGCGGTTCTGGATCTGGCTCTTCTCGTTCTGCATCGAGACGACGGTGCCGGTCGGGATGTGCGTCAGCCGCACGGCCGAGTCGGTCGTGTTGACGCTCTGACCGCCGGGGCCCGAGGACCGGAAGACGTCGACGCGGATGTCGTTCTCGGGGATGTCTATCGACTCGGTCTCTTCCATCAGCGGGATGACCTCGACCGCGGCGAAGCTGGTCTGGCGCTTGCCGGCGGCGCCGAAGGGGCTCATGCGCACGAGCCGGTGCGTGCCGGCCTCGACGCTGAGCGTGCCGAAGGCGTAGGGGGCGTCGATCTCGAAGGTGGCGCTCTTGATGCCGGCCTCTTCGGCGTAGCTGGTGTCCATGACGGTGGCGGACATGCCGTGCTTCTCGGCGTAGCGCAGGTACATGCGCAGCAGCATCTCGGCGAAGTCGGCGGCGTCGACCCCGCCGGCCCCGGCGCGGATCGTGATGACGGCCGGGCGCGGGTCGTACTCGCCGTCGAGCAGCGTCTGCACCTCGAGGACGTCCATCATCTTCTGCAGGGCCCTGAGCTCGGCCTGGGCCTCGTCGGCGCTCTCTTGGTCGTCGCCGTCGTTCGCCATCTCGACGAGCACCTCGAGGTCGTCGAGCCGCGCCTCGGTGGTCTCGAGCTTCTCGAGCTCGGACTGCCGGTGGCTGAGGGCGCTGGTGACCTTCTGGGCGTTGTCGGTGTCGTCCCACAGGTCGGGGGCCGAGGCCTGTTCGCTGAGTTCGGCGATCTCGGCGACGAGACGGTCTTGCCCGATCACCGCACGGATGTCTTCGAACGTGGCCCGGAGGGCGGCAATCTGCTCAGAGAAATCCAGTGCGATCATGGTCCCCGAGCTTACCCGGCCCGCGTGGGCCGGGCCTGCCCGTGCCCCGCTCCGATCGCTCGCCCGCTCGTCAGCGCCGGGCGACGCCCGCTTCCCTCAGGGCCACGTCGGCGAGGCGGCGGACGACCGCGGCATCCCCCGCGCGCCAGGCGGCCACCGGGTCGGGAGACACGGCGAGGGCGGCCTTCGCGTCGCGGCCGGTGAGTGCCCGCAACGCGAGCAGGTCCTCGCCGCCCGGCAGGGCGAGCAGCGCACGGACCGAGGAGGCGCGGCGCACGAACGCGATCCGCCCGCGCAGCCAGACCCACAGAACCACGAGGCTCGGCACCCCGGCGACGACGAGTCCTGCGACCAGCGCGGCCCGGGCCACGCCGTCCTGCTGCTGCCGTCCGGCGTCGGCGAGGGATTCTCCGGCCCCGCTGGCCCCGTCGAACGGGGCGCTGGCCGCACCGCCCACCAGGGGCAGCCCTTCCAGCGCGCGCGACGCGTCCTGCATGGTGCCCTGGAAGCCGGCCCCCGCCTCCTCGAGTTGCCTCCCGAGGTCGGCGAAGGTGCCGATGAAGGTCGCGATGCTCACCCCGAGCACGACGAAGAGGACGACGAGGCCGACGGCCACGACGTCTCCGGTCACCTGGCGGGTCCGGACGAGGGGCGAGGCCGAGTAGAGCTGCATGGCCCCAGTCTGACGCGAGGCGGCCCGCGAGGCGCGACCCGCGCCTCCTCGGGTCGGAGACGACGACTACCGGGGCACGGTGCTGACGGGTCCCACCCGCGAGGTCGCGAGGTCGAGCGAGGTGACCGTCGTCGCTCCGGCCGACAGGGCCACCCGCAACGCCCCCACCTGGTAGGGGACGGTCGTCCACTTGTCGGGCGGGACGCCGGTCACGACGCCGCCCGGGTAGCCGGCCTGGTCGGGGCGCAGGTTCACCCTCAGCGACAGGACGGACGGCAGGCGCGTGGTCAGGGTGCCGAGCGCCGTGAGCACCGGGGCGAGCGTGGTCGAGAGGGTGCTGCCGAGGGTGGTGACCGGGGTGACGAGCGTGGAGCGGACGAGCGTGGCCACCGACGCGAGCAGCGACCCGGCCGAGCCCGTCAACGCGGCGAGCAGCGGGTTCAGCACGTTGCCGAGCAGGGTGGAGAGCGCCCCGCTCAGCACCCGCGTGGTGACCACCGCCGTCGCGGTGGACGGGGACGCGAGCAACTGGCCGAGCGTTCCCCCCATCGCGACGTCGACGGCGAGCACGTCGACGGGGACGCCGAGCACCGTCGCCCGCAACGTCACCGTCAACGCCACCGACAGCTGCGCCGCCGACACCGCGGACTGCAGCGCCGCCACGACCCGTTGGGTCAGGCCGTCGAGCATCGACCCGACCGTGGTCGTGATCGAGGCCATCGCCGCCGCGCTCAGCACGAGTTCGGTGTTCGGGGCGAGCCCGTTCAGCCCGCCGGGCTGGCCGACCAGCGTGGCCAGGTCGACCGACACCACACCGGTCGACGGGGTGATGGTGACCGTGCCGTCCGTGCTGGTGACCGACCCCGCGAGCACCGGGTCCACCGCCGACTGCAGGGCCAGGCCGGTGAGGGTGACCGAACCCGTGACCCCGCCCAGGCTCAGCAGGTTCGTGAGGCCGTTCACGGTGGCGAGCACGCCGTCCCGGACGGTCCTCGAGATCGTGCCGTTGACGCCCGTCAGGCCGGCGGCGGCCGTGTTCAGGCTCGTGACCGTGCTCGACACCTGACCCGACAGTCCCGCCACCGCCGGGCTGTGCAGCTCGAGGGCGAGACCGGCGATGCCGTAGTCGCGGGTCACCCCCGTCACGCTGCCGTCGCCCCAGATGCGGCTCTCGAGCGCTCGGCAGCCGTCGAGGGTCGCCGTGGACGCCACCGCGCCCACGGTCAGGTCGGCCCGGTCGAGGGCGGTCGAGGCGGGCAGCACCGAGGTGAGGCCGATGCGGGCGGGACCGGGCAGTGACGAGGCGGGGGTCGTCGGCGTCACGCCGAGCCCGCCCGAGTCGCTCACCAGACCCGCGGCGGCGGCCGCCGTGCCGGTCGGGGCGACCCGCGTGAACTGGTTGAGGGCTCCGGCCGACCCCGCCGGCAGGTTCGTGCCGAGCCCGGTCAGGTCGAGGCCGACGAGACCCGACCCCGCGCTCGCCGACAGGGGATTGCGGAACGTCGTCGTGCCTCCCGCGTCCGTGGTCGGGGCGGGCGACGCCGGCACCGCGGTGACGACGCCGGAGCGGGTGCGCGTCAGGTCCGCCCCACGCACGGCCGCGACGGTGTCGAGGTCGGTGCCGGCCAGGCTGCCGCGCACGAACCGGCTGGACGCGGCGGCGGCGTACCCGGTGTCGGTGCCGCAGGTGAACCTCGTGGTGCCGACGAGCCCGTACGTGCGCTCGGAGTCGGTCCAGGCGGCGGTCGTCACGGGCGGCGGGGGCACGATGACGGCACCCACGACGGCGACGACGGCCGCCACGGCGACGACGGCCCGTCGCGCGGTGAGCGCCGCGACGAGGCGGGCGACACCCGTGGGGCGACGGCGACGGCGGCCGTGCGTGCCGGTCACGACGTCACCGCCCGGCGTCGTCCGCGGAGGTGCAGCGAGAGGCCGACGACCAGGGCACCGGCACCCGCGATGGCCGGGCCGGACGAGAGGCCGCCGGTGAAGGCGAGCGCCCGCGGGGCGTCCACGCCGCTGAGGGTCACGTCGACGGGGCGCCCGTCGCCGGCGGAGTCGATGACGGGGGCGACGCCGCCGGGGCCGGTGCCGGTGCCGCCGGTGCCGGGCGCCGCCGGGTCCGCCCCGCCCGGGCCGGGACCGGCCGGGTCGCCGGGCACGGCGGTCGTGACGGTCGGCTCGGGCTCGGGCTCGGGCTCGGGCTCGGCTGGGAGGGTCGCGACGGGGTCCAGCGCCGTCGCCGTGATGCCGACGCCGACCCGGGCGCTCCGGCCCATGGACGAGGCGTCGTCGCCGCGCCCACCGGCGAGACCGAGGCTGACGAGCACGAAGACCCGGCCCGAGCCCCCGACCGAGCGCACCGGCCACGAGGGACTGCCGTCGACGAACGCGGAGGCGCGGGTCGGGGCGGTCACGGTCCGTGCCCCGGTCGCGCAGAGCGGCGTCGTCTCGACCCGCTGCCACTCGACGTCGCAGGTCTCGACCCCCAGCGTGAATCCGGCCTCGTCGTCGACGAGCGACCCCGAGCTGACGAGCTCGAGGCCGAGTGCCACCCGGTCGCCGGTCGTGACGTCGGTCGCGATCTGCCAGCGGCCCGGGGCCGCGGGCGCGATGTCCTCGGTGCCGGTCAGTTCGTCGGCCAGCACGAGGTGGCCGTCGAGGCCGGTCTCGGGCACGGGTTCGAGGGCACGGGCGGTGCCGGCCTGGACGGTGAGGGCCCCGCCGAGCACGAACGCGGCCGTCCCCACGACGGCCAGGAGCGTCGTCGCGGCGCGGTGCCCGCGGGTCGTGGGTCCGCGGTGCGCACCGCGGCCGTGGTGCTCGCCGCTCGGCCCGCCGGGCGCGCCGCCACTCGACTCCCCGTCCACGGTCGTCCTCACCCTCGGCGGACGGCGCCGCGTCGCGTCGGCCAGAAGGCCAGCACGACGGCGGCACCGACGACGGCGACCGCGAGCCCGCGGGCCGGCGGGGTCGACATCGTCGTCAAGACGAAGCCGAGGCCCGGGGCCGAGGCGACGACGATCCGGGCGTCGCGCACGACGTAGGGGTCGCGGTCGTCCGAGTCGTTGGCGTCGCCCCGCAGCACGAGGGAGCGAGCGGCGGCGTCGCCGGGCACGGCGGTGGTCGAGACCACCCGGTGGGTCACGGGGACGTCGAAGCCGGATCGGGGCACCGTGACCACGTCGCCGGGCCGCACGTCGGCCGCCGCGATCGCCCGGGTGACGACGGCGCCGCCCGCGGGCACGGTGGGACTCATCGAGCCGGTCAGGACGACCACGAGCGAGAGGCCGAGGACCGTCGAGACGGCGAGCCAGAGGAGGCAGACCGCGCCGACGAGGCCGACCACCGACAGCAGGAGCGTGCTGACGACGTCGACCGGTCGGCGGCGGGGGCGTCGGCGACGGCGCTCACGGCGATCCGCCCGGCGCGGCTCGACCTCGGGGCCCCGACGTTCCGCCCGGGGCCGGGTCACGGTGTCGACCACCGGTCGGCCCGTCACTCGACGCTGGTCGAGGCGAACTCCCACGCCGGGGCGGCGGTACGGCCCTGGAGCGTCGAGCTCGCCGACGTGGCGGCACTCGCCGGCAGGGTCACCTCGAAGCAGTAGAACTGCGTGGTGCCGGACGCGGCGGCGAGTCGTTGGGTGGCCGTGGCGCCCGTCGTCGAGAGCGAACCCGTGGCGATGGTCGTCGGCGCGGTGAACGCGGCGGCGGTGCAGGTCGGCGCGGCACCCCCGGCCGTGACCTCGACGGTCGCGACGCGGACGGTCAGGGCGCTGAAGAGCGCTCCCCCGGCATCGGCCACGGTCACGCCGGTGGCGGGCACCGCGGCCCGGACCTGCACGTCGGCGGGGACGCTCGTCGTGGCCGTCGTCCGCAGGGCCACGCCCGAGTAGACGCTCTCGCCCGGGCTCAGGGTCTGCGCGCCCGGCGTGAAGACCGTGCCGCGACCCGGTGCGGTCTCGTAGTCGGAGAAGCTCGCCGTGTAGGGCGAGGTGACGCTCTGCTGCACCTCGAACGTGCCGGTGCCGATGCCGGGGCCGCCCGTGCCGTCCCCGGCGTAGACCCACTCGCTGTCGGTCCAGGCCGCGACGGTGTAGCCGAGTCCGCCGACGACCAGCGCACCGCCTGCGGCGAGCGCCGCGACCTTGCGGAGGCGACGAGGTCTCGGCGCCGACCGGTCGTGCGTCGCGACGTCGTCGCGCGGGACCTCGCCGTGAGGGGTGTCGGAGGCAGAGCGGTGCTGCGACATGGTGGTGCTCCTGATCCGCGTCGCCTGGTGGGGGCGGCGCTCGGGGTGGTGCGATGGACGCCCGTGGTGAGCGGGCGGCGGGCCGGGATGCGGCGGCGGCGCGGGGTGGTGGGGCCCGGCCGGTGAGGCGTGCTCACGTGTGTTGGGGTCGAGTACACCACCCCCGCGCGGGGGCGACAACCCACCCGTTCGGGGGTCGTGGCCGGGGTGCCCTGCCCGGCGGCCGGATCAGCGGGCGCCGAGCACCGGGGCGCGGTCGGCGTAACCGGCCGTCGTGGCGCGCGCGACGGCGGTCGGGAGCGCCGCGAGCAGCGCGTCGACGTCGGCCTCGGTGCTCGTGTGGCCGATCGTCATGCGGAGCGCACCGCGGGCCGCGTCCGCCGGCAGGCCCATGCCGAGCAGCACGTGCGACGGTTCGGGGATGCCCGCCTGGCAGGCCGATCCGGTCGAGACGCTGACCCCGGCGGCGTCGAGCAGGAACAGCAACGAGTCGCCCTCGCACCCGTCGAAGGTGAAGTGGGCGTTGCCGGGCAGCCGGTCGACGGGGTCGCCCCGCAGCACGGCCCCGGGCACCGACGCCAGCACCCCGGCGATCAGCCGGTCCCGCAGCGGCTCGTAGGCCCCGTGCGGCTGCTCGGCCGCCACGGCGAAGGCGACCGCGGCCGGGGCGTCCTGCGTTCCCGAGCGCACCTGTCGCTGCTGTCCGCCCCCGTGGATCAGGGGGACGACGGTCGCCGACCGCGACAGCACGAGCGCTCCGATGCCGATGGGCCCGCCGATCTTGTGGGCGCTGACGCTGAGCGCCGCGAGCCCGGAGGCCGCGAAGTCGATCGGCACCTGCCCGTAGGCCGCGACGGCGTCCGAGTGCACCGGCACCCCGTGGGCGGCGGCGAGCGCCACGACCTCGTCGACGGGCTGCATCGTGCCGACCTCGTTGTTGGCCCAGAGCAGGCTGACCAGGGCGACGTCGTCGTGCTCGTCGAGGGCCGCGGCGAGGGCGTCGACGCGCAGCCGGCCCTGCTCGTCGAGCGGCAGCCAGGTGACGACGGCGCCCTCGTACCGTTCGAGCCACTCGACGGTGTCGACGGTGGCGTGGTGCTCGCCGGCGGGGACGAGGAGGCGCGGCCGCGGTCGGTCGGACTGCCTCGCCCACCACAGTCCCTTGATCGCGAGGTTGACCGCCTCGGTGCCGCCCGAGGTGAAGACGATCTCGATCGGGTCGCAGCCGAGGGTCGCGGCCACGCGCTCGCGGGCCTCTTCGAGGACGCGCTTGGCGTTCTGGCCGGCCGAGTGGATGGACGACGGGTTGCCGACCGTGCCGAGCGCCTCGGCGTAGGCGGCGATCGCCGCCGGGTGCATCGGCGTGGTGGCCGCGTGGTCGAGGTAGACGCTCATGTTCGGGTCCTCAGGCTGGGTGGGGCGGTGACGCTCGATCATTTCGGGGCCGACACGCGCCTCCTCTACTGTAAACGCGTGACCGACCCCGACCCCCTGCGCGATCTCGGCATCCGTTCCGGCCCCGACGGGCCGACGCTGCGCGTCTGGTCCGCGTCGGCGTCCCGGGTCGACGTCGTGATCGACGACGCCCCGCACGACCGTGTCGTCCCGATGGTCCGCGACGAACACGACGTGTGGAGCGCCACCGACGGCGCCCTCACCCCCGGGCGGCGGTACTGGTTGCGGGCGGACGGCCCCGCCGGGGGCGGCAACGCCTTCGACCCCTCGCTCGAGCTGCTCGACCCCTACGCGCGCGGGCTCGGTCGCACCGGACGCGGCACGTGGCAGTCGGCCGTCGTCGACGAGTCGTTCGACTGGGGTGGGGTGTCCAAGCCCCGCACGCCGCTCGACCGGGTGGTGGTCTACGAGGCGCACGTCCGCGGCCTCACCCGCCTGGCCCCCTTCGTGCCCGAAGAGCTGCGCGGCAGCTACGCCGGCCTCGCCGCCGAGTCGACCATCGCCTACCTGACCGGCCTCGGCGTGACGGCGGTGCAGCTGTTGCCCGTGCACCAGCACGTCGACGAGCAGCGCCTCGTCGCGCAGGGCATCGAGAACTACTGGGGCTACAACACCCTCGGCTACTTCGCCCCGCACGCCGCCTACGCCAGCCGCGACGCGCAGCTCGCCGGCGCCTCGGCGATCCTCCGCGAGTTCAAGGGCATGGTGCGCCTGCTGCACGAGGCCGGCATCGAGGTCTACCTCGACGTGGTCTACAACCACACGGCCGAAGAGGGCGAGGTCGGCGGCCCGGTCACGAGCCTGCGCGGTCTCGACGGCTCCGGCTACTACCGACACGACGCCGAGGGTCGACCCGTCGACGTGACGGGGTGCGGCAACTCGCTCGACACGAGCACGCCGGCCGCCTCGCGGCTCGTCCTCGACTCCCTGCGGTACTGGGCCGACGAGGTGCAGATCGACGGCTTCCGCTTCGACCTCGCCGCCACGCTCGGACGCGGTGCGGACCACGTCTTCGACCCCGACCACCCGCTGCTGAGCGCGATCGTGGACGATCCGGCGCTCGAGGGCGTCAAGATGATCGCCGAGCCGTGGGACGTCGGCATGGGCGGCTGGCAGACCGGCGCCTTCCCCGACGGCTGGATCGAGTGGAACGACCGGTTCCGCAACCGGGCCCGCGACTTCTGGCTGACCGACATCGCCGCCGCCCGGTCGCAGGGCGCACCCCCGTCCGGGCTCGGCAGCTTCGCGTCGAAGCTCAGCGGGTCGAGCAACATCTATGCCCACGAGCGCGGTCCGCTGTCGGGCGTCAACTTCGTCACGGCGCACGACGGCTTCACCCTGCTCGACCTCGTCTCGTACGACGGCAAGCACAACCTCAGCAACGGCGAGGACAACCGCGACGGCACCGACGACAACCGCTCGTTCAACCACGGCGTCGAGGGCGACAGCGTCAACCCCTGGATCTCGGACGCCCGCCGCCGCTCGATGCGCAACCTGCTCGCCACCCTCTTCGTGTCGGCCGGGATCCCCATGCTGACCGCCGGCGACGAACGCGGCCGCACCCAGCACGGCAACAACAACGCCTACTGCACCGACAGCGAGCTCACCTGGGTCGACTGGTCCGACGAACCCTGGCACCGGGACCTGCGCGACGACGTCGCCACGCTCTCCCGGCTGCGAGCCGAGAACCCCGCCTTGCGCCCGTCGCGGTTCGGCCTCGACGGCGCCTGCACGCTCAGCGCCAACGAGATGTCGTGGCACTCGGCCTCGGGCGACGAGATGCGTCCCGAGGAGTGGAACGACCCCGCCGTCCGCACAATGCAGTACCTCGCGACCTCGACGCCCGAGCACGAGGCGCCCAACACGGTCCTCGTCGTGGTGCACGGGGCCGAGGCCGCCGTCTCGGTGACGCTCCCCCGACACCACGGGGTGACGGCGTACGAGGCCCTGTGGTCGAGCGACGACCGCAGCCTGCCGCAGGCGACGGCCCCCGGTGACGACCTGCTCGTCTCGGGGCCGACCGTGGTGGTGTTCCGCGCCACGACGACCGAGGTGGCCTCGTGACCAGCAAGGCGTCCGGAGGGGCGCGCGGCCCCGCCACGCCGGCCACCGTCGCGCTCACCACGGCCGGCATCCCCTTCACGGCCCACACCTACGAACACCACGACACGGCGACGAACTTCGGCGAGGAGGCCGCCGCCGAGCTCGGCCTCTCGGCGGAACGCGTCTTCAAGACCCTCGTGGTCGACGCCGAGGGCACCCTCGTGGTGGGCGTCGTCCCCGTCTCGGGTCGCCTCGACCTCAAGGCGCTCGCGGCCGCCGTCGGGGCCAAGAAGGCCTCGCTGGCCGACCCCGCCCTGGTCGAACGCCGCACGGGCTACGTCGTGGGCGGCATCAGCCCCCTCGGACAGCGGACCGCCGCGACGACCGTGGTCGACGCGAGCGCCGCCTCCTTCGCCTCGGTCTTCGTCAGCGGCGGGAGGCGCGGGTTCGACATCGAGATCGCACCCGACGACCTCGTGCGCGCCACCGGCGGCTCCTACGCGGCGATCCGTCGCGACTGACCCGCGCCGCGCCTCCTCGGATTTGCGGCCACGCCGCCACGCCGCCACGAAGTAAACAATCCGCCACGCGAAAACGTGGCGGGATGTCGACCTCGTGGCGGGATGGCCGAATGCGGCACGGGCGACGCGGGATAGGGTCGGGCGCATGACCGGCAGCCCGGCCCGGGTCGAGGGCACGCTCACCTCGTGGGACGACGACCGCGGCTTCGGGTTCCTCACCCCGGCCTCGGGACGCGGCCGGGCGTTCGTCCACATCACGGCGTTCAGCCGCGGCACGGCCCGACCCCGGGTCGGTGACGCCTACTCGTACGAGGTCGACCGCCACGGCGACCGGGGGCCGGCCGCCGTGCGGGTGTCCGCCGTCGGATCGACCTGGACGGCGCCCCGGGGACGAGCCCCGCGCCCGACACGGGCCGGCCGGGTCGCCCTGGTCATCGGGCTGCTGCTCGTCGTGGCCGTCGCGGTCGTGGTGGGCGTCGTCCCCTCCACCGGGCCGTCCGCCCGGATCGACGGGGCACTCCCCTGGCTCGTCGCCACGGCCGTCGCCCTCGGCCTGGTGACGGCGGCGGTCTACGCGGTCGACAAGTCCGCCGCCCGTCGAGGACGTCGCCGCGTGCCCGAACGCGTCCTGCTGCTGCTCGGCCTGCTCGGGGGCTGGCCCGGGGCCCTCGCCGCGCAACAACTGCTGCGGCACAAGACGAGCAAGCGGTCGTTCCAGCTCGCCTTCTGGGGCACGGTCGCCGTGAACGTGGCGGTCGTCACCGCGGCCTCCGCGCTCGTCGGCTAGCGTCCGAGCCTCAGACCAGCTGCTTCTCGCGGGCGAAGTGGCACGCCGCCGTGTGGTCGGCACCGTCGCGTCCGTGCGGCAGCATCGCGGGGACCTCGTCCTCGCAGCGCGACCGCTGGGCCTCGGGCAGCATCGCGTAGAGCGGGCAGCGGCTGCGGAACCGGCAGCCGGTCTGCTTGACGGTCGGCGTGGGCGGGTCACCCGGCAGCACGATGTGCTCGCGTGCCCGCTCCTTGACGGGGTCGGGCACCGGCACGGCCGACAGCAGTGCCTGCGTGTACGGGTGCAGCGGGTGCTCGAACACCTCGTCGACCGGTCCCGTCTCGACGGTGCGGCCGAGGTACATCACCGTGACGCGGTCGGCCACGTGACGGATGACCGAGAGGTCGTGCGACACGAAGAGGTACGACAGGTCGAGCTTCGCCTTGAGCTCGGCCAGCAGGTTCAGCACGCCGGCCTGGATCGACACGTCCAGCGCCGACACCGGCTCGTCGAGCACGATGAGCTTCGGATCGGCGGCGAGCGCCCGCGCGATCGAGATGCGCTGCCGCTGGCCACCCGAGAACTCGTGGGGGTAGCGCGTCGCGGCGGCGGGCTCGAGCCCGACGAGGCGCATCAGCTCGGGCACCCGACGCGACACCTCGTCGCGGGGCCGACCGATCGCGAGCAACGGCTCGGCGATGATGTCGCTGACCGGCTGCCTCGGGTCGAGGCTGGCCATCGGGTCCTGGAAGACCATGGACACGGCACCGCGCAGCCTCTTCACCGTCGACCCGTCGAGCTTTCGGTCGAGGGCCGTGCCGAGCAGCTCGATGGTGCCGGCCTCGGGCACCCGGAGGTCCATGATCTCGTGCAGCGTCGTGCTCTTGCCCGAGCCTGACTCGCCGACCAGGCCGAGGGTCTCGCCCTCGCGCACGTCGAGGTCGACCCCGTCGACCGCCCAGACGCTGCCCACGCGTCGCTTGAAGACCGACCCCTTGGTGAGCGGGAACGTCTTGACGAGCCCGTCGACGTGCAGCACCCGGTCCCGCTCCGCCCGCGGGACGGCAGCGAGGCCCGAGGTCTCCACGGGCGGCAGGTCGTAGACGTCCTCGGGGTCGGTGCCCTCCCCCACCAGCTGGTCGGCGTGCAGGCAGGCCGCGCGGTGACCCGCCTCGACCGCCGGAGCCTGCTCGAGCGCGGGCTCGTCGACCCGGCACTCGGCCGTCGCCAGGGGGCACCGCGCCGCGAACGGGCAGCCCGGCGCCAGCGACAACAGCGACGGCGGCGTGCCGGGGATCGGCACGAGCGGCTGGTCCGACCGCTGGTCGAGGCGCGGCAGCGCGCCGATGAGACCCACGGTGTAGGGCATGCGCGGGTGGGCGAAGAGGTCGTCGGCCGTCGCCGTCTCGACGACGCGGCCGGCGTACATCACGGCGATGCGGTCGGCGAACCCGGCGATGACGCCGAGGTCGTGGCTGACGAACAGCAGCGCGGCCCCGGTCTCGCGCTGCGCCGTGCGCAGCACCGAGATGACCTGGGCCTGGATCGTCACGTCGAGGGCCGTGGTCGGCTCGTCGGCGAGGATGACGTCGGGGTCGTTGGCGATCGCCATGGCGATCATCGCGCGCTGCCGCATGCCACCCGAGAACTCGTGCGGGAACGAGTCGACGCGTCGCTCCGGCTCGGGGATGCCCACGAGCCCCAGCAACTCGATCGCCCGCTCACGAGCCTGCTTCTTCGTGCCGCCGCGGTGGATCAGGACCGTCTCGGCGATCTGCTGACCGACCGTGTACACCGGGGTGAACGCCGAGAGCGGGTCCTGGAAGACCATCGCGATCCGTTTGCCGCGGATCGCCGACATCGCCTTGTCGCCGCGGCCGAGCAGTTCTTCGCCGTCGAGCGTGATCGACCCCGTCACCTTGGCCGTGGCGGGCAGCAGGCCGAGCACGGCCAGGCTCGTGACCGACTTGCCCGAGCCCGACTCGCCCACGATGCCGAGCACCTCGCCGCGGCGCAGCGTCAGGTCGACGCCGCGGACGGCGCGCACGTCGCCGTCCGGGGTCGGGAAGGTCACGGTGAGGTCGTGCACCTCGAGCACCGGAGCCGAGGAGGCGCGGGTGCGGTCGACCGGTTCGGTGAGCGTCATGCGCGCTCCCCCTTCTCGTCGTTCGTACGGGTCGGCGCCGGTGAGCCGACGTCGGCCCCGGGGGCGGGGTTCGCGGCCTCGGAGACGCCGCCGGTGCGTCCGAGCGGCACCGCGCCTCCTCGGCTCTCGGCCGTCCGCCCGCGGGTGGGACGGCGACGACCGGTGCGCCCGGCCGTCGAGGTCGGGTCGAGCGCGTCCCGCAGCCCGTCACCCAGCAGGTTGCTGGCGAGGGCGAAGACGATCAGCGCACCGGCCGCGAAGAAGAACAGCCACGGCTTGGTGGTCGCCGCGCTCTGGTTCTGGGCGATCAGCGTGCCGAGCGAGACGTCGGGCGGCTGCACGCCGAAGCCGAAGTACGACAGCCCGGACTCGGTGAGCACCGCTGCCCCGATGGCGATGGTGGCGTCGATCACGAGGAACGAGGCCACGTTCGGCAGGATGTGCCGCACGATGATGGTGAAGTGGCCGATGCCCATGTACCGGGCGGCCCGGATGAACTCGCGCTCCTTGATGCTGAGGGTGAGCGAGCGCACCACGCGGGCCGTGATCATCCAGCCGAACAGGGCGAGCAGGGCCACCAGGATCAACCAGCCGTACTGCTTGAGGCGCGGCGACAGGATCGCGATGATCAGGAACGACGGCAGCACGAGCAGCAGGTCGACGAAGACCATCACGGCCCGGTCGATCCAGCCGCCGAAGTAGCCGGCCATCGCGCCGAGCATGCCCGCGATCACCGTCGAGAACAGGGCGACCAGCAGGCCGATCAGCAGCGACTTCTGCAGGCCGCGCGCGGTCTGTGCGAAGACGTCCTGGCCGATGTTGTTCGTGCCGAACCAGTGCGCCCCGGTCGGCGGCGACGACAGGGCCGTGTAGTCGATGTAGTTGTAGGCGTACGGCGAGACGAGCGGGCCGACGAAGGCGAAGACGAAGAGCAGCACGATCGTCACGAGCCCGACGGTGGCCCCGCGGTTGGCGAACAGGCGACGGAAGGTCAGCGCGAAGCGGTTCGTCGACGTGGCGGCGACCTCTTCTCGCGACTCGGGCACGACGGCGTCGGACGGCCCCTCGAGCAGGTCGGGTGTGAACCGGGTCATGGGGCGGCCCTACTTCTGCGCTCGGACGCGCGGGTCGAGCACCGCGTTGAGCACGTCCGACACGAAGCCGGCGAGCAGCACGACGACGGCGCTGTAGAGGGTGTAGGTGACGACGACGTTGATGTCGTTGGCCTGGACGGCGTCGATGAACCAGGCGCCGAGGCCGTTCCAGGCGAAGATCTTCTCGGTGAAGGTCGCACCGGTCAGCACCCCGAGGAACGCGAAGGCGAACAGCGTCGTCATCGGGATGAGCGCGGTGCGCAGCCCGTGCTTGAAGATCGCCGGCCGACGTCGCAGGCCCTTGGCCCGGGCGGTGCGGATGTAGTCGGCCTGCAGCACGTCGAGCATCGTCGCCCGTTGGTACCGGCTGTAGACGGCGATCAGGCCGACGCCGATCGAGATGGTGGGCAGCAGCAGGTGGGCGATGCGGTCCCAGGCGATCGTGCCGAGCCCGCCGGTCAGGTTGGGCGTCGCCTCGCCCGTGAAGGTGATCAGCTGGTACCCCAGGACGTCGTTGAGCTTCGTCGCCCCGATCTTGAGCAGCACCGCCGTGAGGAACACCGGCGTCGAGATCAGGACGAACGACAGCACCGACGACACGCGGTCCGAGAACGCGTACTGCCGGATGGCGTTCCAGGTGCCGACCACGACGGCCAGCACGATGCCGAGGATCGATCCCACCAGCAGGAGGCGCAGGCTGACGCCCAGCCTCGGCCCGAACTCCTGCGCCACCGGCTTGTCCTGGATGGTCTGCCCGAGGTCGCCCGTGAGGGCGCCGCCGACCCAGTGCACATAGCGCTCGCCGAGAGGGTCCTTGTCGTTGACCCCGATCGAGCTGAGCTTCGCGTCGACGATCTCGGTGGACGGACGCGGGTTGCGGTCGGCGTAGACGGAGCGCGGGTTGAGGGTCGCCGAGGCGAGGAAGTAGGTGAGCGACGTCGCGATGAAGACCAGGGCGACGTAGTACACCAGCCGGCGGGCGAGGAATCGAGCCATGGCAGATCACACTAGACGTACCCCGCGGCCCGACCAGCTGGCCAGGTTTCGAGCGTGTAACAAATTCACATGAAAGTTTGCGTGGATTCAAGGCGTCCGTACATTTGGGCACACGCGGTCAGCTCTCGGGAGGTGTCGCGACGCGTGCCCACACGAGTCGGCGACGATGCAGCATCCCGTCTGATCAGCACTTTTCACCACCCTTCAGTTCGGAGTGCCATGAAGATCACGAAGAAGCTCGGCCTCGCGGCCGGCCTCGTCAGCATCGCTCTCGTCGTCACGGCGTGCAGCGGTGGCGGCGGCAACGACGGCGACGGAGCCGCGAAGAACGGCCAGTTGTCCCCCGACGGCGACATCAACGCCACGGCGGCGGCCGACGTCGAGCAGGGCGGGACGCTGACCCTGCCGCTCAGCCAACTGCCCTCGCAGTGGAACTACGGCCAGCTCGACGGCGCCCTGGCCGACGCCTCGCTGATCGAGAGCGCCGTGCTGCCCCAGCCGTTCCGCATCGACGAGAAGGGCGTCGCGCAGATCGACGAGAACCTCGTCACGAGTGCCGAGGCCACCAGCGAGGACCCGCTGGTCGTGACCTACGACATCAACCCCGACGCGGTGTGGAACGACGGCACCCCGATCACGGTCGCCGACTTCCAGGCCTGGAAGACCGCACTCGACGGCTCGAACCCCGAGTACCTCGTCGGCAGCACCCTCGGCCCCGACCGCATGGCCTCCGTCGAGGCGGGCTCGAGCGACAAGCAGGTCGTCGTGACCTACGCCGAGCCGTTCTCAGACTGGAAGAGCATGTTCGCGCCGCTCTACCCGGCAAGCCTCTACAACGACCCGAACGCCTTCAACACGGCCTACGTCGACACCCTGCCCGTCTCAGGCGGCCCCTACAAGGTCGAGAAGATCGACACGACCGCCCAGACGGTCACGATCGTGCCCAACGAGACCTGGTGGGGCGACGCGCCGAAGCTGGACTCGGTGGTCTTCCGCGCCCTCGACAGCGACGCCGACGTCGACGCCTACCTGAACGGTGAGATCGACTTCGTCACGGGCAACTCGTCGGAGCGCTACGACCGCCTGAAGGACGCGAAGGACACCGACATCCGGGCGGCACCGTCGGCTCGCTACACGCACGTCGACTTCAGCACGAAGGGCGTGCTCGCCGACGAGAAGATCCGTCAGGCGATCCAGCACGCGGTCGACCGCGAGGCGCTCGGCAAGGTCATCACGGGCACCCTGCCCTACGAGCTGACCACGCTGAACAACCACCTGTTCCTCAGCACCGACGGCGCCTACCAGGACAACGCGAAGGAGACCGGAAACTACGACGTCGACGAGGCGAAGAAGATCCTGGCCGACGACGGGTGGGAGCTGAACGGAGACGTGCTCGAGAAGGACGGGAAGCAGCTCGAGATCGCCGTGACGATCCCGTCCGGCACGCCCATCTCGCAGCAGCTGTCCGAGGTCATGCAGAGCCAGCTCGCCGCGGTCGGCATCAAGCTGACGATCAACGCCGTCAGCGTCGACTCGTTCTTCGAGGACAACGTCACCCCGGGCAACTACGACATGACGATCTTCGTCTGGGCCGGTACCGGCTACCAGGCGTCCGGCGTCAGCATCTACAACTCGGACGAGCAGGGCCAGAACTACGGTCGCGTCTCGAGCCCCGAGATCGACGACCTGCTCAGCCAGGCCGTCGCCGAGGGCGATCCCGAGAAGGCCGCCGACCTGTACAACCAGGCCGACGAGAAGATCTGGGAGATCGGGCACTCGATGCCGATCATCCAGGCGCCGTACATCTCGTTCCAGAGCCCCAAGCTCGCGAACTTCGGCGCCCGCGCCGGTGCCAGCGACGTGGACTGGACGGTCGTCGGCTTCACGAAGTAGACGCCTCCCCCGGGCCCGTCCGGCCCCCGCTCAGCGCGGGGCCGGGCGGGCCTTCCGCGTCCCCGCCCGCCGTCGCTGCGCCTCCACGAGGCCGGCGGCCAGCGAGTAGCCCGCGTAGCCGAGCAGCGCGATCGCCAGCAGCGGCACGATCCACGACCGGGCGTCGCCGTTCACGACCTGGTTGACGAAGCCGAGCCACGGCACCGAGTACCACAGCGTGCCGCGGACCTGTTCGGGCAGCACGAGCGCCTCGTCGGGTTCGGAGTTGTTGTCGCCCTGGGTGACGAACGCCGTGCCGCCGTCCGACGACGACACGATCTCGGTCACCCGGTGGCTGATCACCTCGGGGCGGCCGCTCTCGATCTGGTAGGTCACGACGTCACCGATCCGGATCTCGTCGGTCGGGGTCGGCTTCACCACGATCAGCGTGCCCGGGGGCAGCCGCGGCTCCATCGAACTGGTCAACACGGTCAGGGGCGTCGCCCCCGCGACCTTCGGCACGACGACCAACACGGTCGCGAGGCCGAGCACGAGCACGAACAGCCCCGCACTGAGGCCGAGGCCGAGAGCGTGCAGCAGCCCCTTTTCGCGCACAGCGGCGCGGCGGCCGCTCACGGCGGCGCGGCGGCCACTCACGGCTGCTCCCCCGAGGGGTCGACCTCGTCCGGGCGACGGCGCCCGACCGCCACGAACGCGCCCGACAGCACCGCGATCGCCGCGATCAGCAGCGGCAGCCAGCTGCCCCGCAAGGGCTCCGGCACGAAGTCGTCGAGCACGTCCAGGGAGTGGACGGGCAGCTCGGTGTCCGCGCCCGACCCGTCGGCGGCCCCGCCCGAGGCGCCGTCGCCGACGGAGGGCGCCGTCTCGTCGGCCGCACCGGCCGAGGAAGCGCGGGTCGCCACCGCCTCGATCGTCGCGCTCGAGGCACGGTCGCCTCCCGCGCCTCCTGTGCTCGTCTCGGCGGGGTCCGCCGCGCCGGCGGTCCCGGCCGACGCGCAGCCCGCCGGCACGGCCGACCCGGCCAGCCCCGTGAGCGTGACGAGCACGGCGAAGTCCAGGGTCTGGTCACCGGTGCCCGCGGCGGCGGAGGCGTCGAGGTCGACCGAGACGGTGACCGGGGCCTCCTGCCCGGCGGCGAGGCGGACCGGCGCGAGCACGGGGGTGCACCCGTCTCCGGACAGGGTGACGGGCGGCAGGTCGCCGACGTCGAGGTCGGAGTGCGAACGGACCGTGACCGCCTCGGCGAACGCGGGCGACGAGGTCGTGACGTCGACGAGGCGGGCGCTGAGCACGGCGGGCTCGCTCGAGAGGTTCTTGACGAAGAAGGTGCCCGTCGTGCCTGCCCCGGGGACGAGCCGCAGCCCGTCGCCGAAGAGAGCGGAGTCGAGGCGACCCTGCCAGTGTCGGCCGTCGTCGCTCACCATGAGGCGAGGCGCGGTCGAGGCCGTGGCGGGAGCCGCGGCCGAGACGACGCCGGGGCCCAGGACGACCGCCGCGACGGCGACGACGACCGCGACCGCCCGACCGCCGGTCACCCGCACTGGATGTTCCTCGTGCCGTACTGGTCGTAGACCACCGTGACCGTGCCGACGGCCATGAGGTCGGTCGGCTGCCCGTCGACCATCACGCGGATGTCGACGTGGATCGGGCCGTCGCCGAAGGGGTCCCTGGGCAGGTTGTCGCGGGTGAACGCGAAGTGCGGGTAGTCGCCGGTCCGCTCGTCGTTCGAGATCCGGGTGCCGCCGACGAAGGTCGCGTACCGGGTCGCGGTCGCCCGGGTCGACGGGTCGAAGTCGAGCCAGGCGTAGGCCTCGCCGTCGGTGCGGCAGACCGCCGTCTGCGGGGGGACGATCGTGTTGTTCTGGACGATCCGGCGGTCCTGCGGCGTGGCGGCCCACGACCCGGAGGCGAGCGACACCGTGAGGACCGGGTTCACGCGCCCGGTGGGAGAGGACGTCGCGATCGAGGTGCGGAGGCACCAGGTCGCGGCGGCCTTGCTCGCCAACGTCCCGGTGAGGTTCGGCACGGCGGACCAGGTGCCGCTGACGCTGCCCGGGCCGACGGCGGTCGTCGACGTGCAGGCGGACGCGGCGGTCACCGGCCACGCGACGACGGCGATCGTCGCGGCGAGGGCGGCGGAGCTGCCCGAGCTCAGGCTGCCGCTCGTCGAGTAGGACGCCGCGACCGTCCCCGAGTTCGTGAACGTCCAGGGCGCCGTGAGCGACCTGGTCGATCCGGCGTAGTCGGCCTGCAGGGCGTCGAGGGTGCCGGCCGTGAGGCCGAAGGCGCCGGTCCTGACCTGTTCGGTGACGGTGGCGGACGCCGTCCAGAGGGCGGACGCCGCGCCTCCCGAGGCCAGGACCACGCCGACGATCACGCCCACGACGACGGCGGCCAACGTCGATCGCGTGGTCGTCCGGGGCCGGCGCCCGCTCACGGTGCGGCGCCCGGTCACGGTGCGGCGCCCGGTCACGGTGCGGCGCCCGCTCACGGGGCCACCTGCGTCCCGGTCAGGACGAGCCCGATCGACGAGGTCTGGTTCTGCAGGGTCGCCGGGACGTCCGAGTCGAGTGTCACGACGACGCAGCCGGTGACGGTGACTCCGGCCGGCAACGTGAAGTACCCGCTCCCCGTGTCGAACGCGGCGGGCCGGGCCGAGTAGCCGCCGACGCCGACGACGCAGTCCGCGGCCCTCGCCACGGCGGCGAGCCTGACGGTCAGCTCGCCGGGCAGGGCGGACGCGGACGCCGTGGTGGTCCCGGCCGACACCCGCATGGCCAGGTCGACCGACCCCGTGTTGGTCGCGGTGAACGTCCCCGCGGTCGCGCCGCCGGGGCCGAGCGCGGACGTGTCGAGGGCCTTGACGGCGCCGACCGAGAGGCCCGCCGTCCCCGACCCGACCGTGACGGCCGTCGGCTTGACGGAGGAGTTCCACAGCGCGTAGGTCCCCCCGGTCGCCACGAGGGCGACGGTGACCGCGCCGGCCACGACGGCGGTCGCCGCCCACAGGGAGCGCAGCGCACGGCGGGACGACGAGGCGCGCTCGACCGAGCGGTGACGCGCGCGTCCGCGGGACGGTCCGGTCAACGTCTCACCCCCTGGTGGTCGATCGTGCGATGCGGCGGCCCGTGGGTCCCTGGGCGGGACGGACGGACGGAAGGGGGCGACCGGACCGCGTCGGGTGCGGTCCGGTCGCCGGTGGGTGACGGGGTGCGGTGGCCGTCGGGCCGCCGACACCCGCTACGCGATGGCGCGCTGCTTCAGCGTGAAGGTCAGCTTGCTCAGGTCGAGCGTGCCGCCCTGGCTGGCGGCGTCGGACACCGTCGAGGGCAGCTCGACGACGAAGGTCACGACGGCCGAGGTGCTGCCCGCGGAGACGGGAGCCACGACGTAGCTGCCGGCCGTGCTGCCCGCGGTCACGCCCGAGGGCAGGGTCGTGCCGCCGGCGGCCGTCGAGAGGGCCATCGTGTTGGTCACGTACGGCTTGAGGCTGCCCGTGACCGAGGCCGCGTCGTAGGTCAGGTCGGCGCGCAGGTCGTTGCCCGAGGCGGCGATCGTGATCGGCTGCGTGAACTGCAGCTTGGTGCCCGGGACGATCTTGTAGGCGGCGACCTGGGCGGCCGTGAGGGCCGTGCTGCGACCGTTCGTCACGTCGGTCCAGCTGCCCGCCGACGACTGGGTGAGCGAGAGCGTGCCCGAGGCGACGCTGGCGGCGTTGACCTCGGTGCTGGCGTTCCAGAGGGCGAAGGTCCCGGCGCCGCCGAGGAGGAGGGCGATGCCGGCGGCACCGGCGACGGCACCCGTGACGAGCTTGTTCATGTCGGTCCTGTTCCGCGCGCCGTGGCGCGCTCGAGCACCGCCGTGCGCCGTCGGTCGGGTCGACTTCGGGGTGGCGCACGGCGCTGCAGGGGCTGTCGGCTCCGGGTCGGGCGGCCGATCGGTGTCGTCGGGCGCCGGGCTCTCGAGGAGTTCGGGTTCTTCGGGCGGGCAGGCCGCGACGACAGGATCGACATTACGCGGTCCCCCAAAGTGCCGACAGGGGATTCATGCCGATGCATGCACCCAGTTGGGGTGACAAAACGGACCGGAGTGTCTGTCGGCGACAGGGCGGACACGTTTTTGTACCCCGAAACGCCTCTACCGCACCCCGATCCACGACCGTCGGCCCTGCGGGGCCCCGGGCCGGGACCGGGCGGGCCAGACCGGGTACGGTCGACAACGTGGCGACAGCATACGAACCCAGAGTCGGGCGGATCCCCATCACGGGCCTCACCCCGACGACCCCCGACCGAGTGTTCCCGACGAAGGCCTTCTCCGGCGAGGTGGTCACCTTCGGGGCGACCGTCTTCCGCGAGGGTCACGACCTGATCGGGGCCGACCTCGTCACGATCGACCCCGAGGGCGCCGAGACCCGGCACCGGATGGTCGCCGGCATCCCCGGCACCGACCGATGGACGGCCCAGGTGCAGCTCGAGGTCGAGGGCGACTGGTCCTGGCAGGTCGAGGCCTACACCGACGACTGGGCCACGTGGCTGCACGCGGCCGAGATCAAGGTGCCGGCCGGTCTCGACGTCGAGGTCACGTTCGCCCTCGGCAGTCGACTGCTGACCGAGGCCGTCGAGAACCACCCCGACACGACCCTGATCCGCGACGCGGCCAAGGCCCTCGCGAACCCCGCCCTCTCCCCCGCCTCGCGACTCCGCGTCGCCACCGATCCGCGCCTCGCCGCGGTCCTCCTGGTGACGCCGCTCGCGAGCCTCGTCACGCGCAGCGCCCCCGAGGCGCTCCGCGTCGAACGCAGCCGCGCCGGCCTCGGCAGCTGGTACGAGTTCTTCCCCCGCAGCGAGGGCGCCCGCAAGCAGGCCGACGGCACCTGGAAGAGCGGCACGTTCCGCACCGCGGCCCGCCGCCTGCCCTCGATCGCCCGCATGGGCTTCGATGTCGTGTACATCCCGCCCGTGCACCCGATCGGGACGACCTTCCGCAAGGGCCCGAACAACACGTTGACCGCGGGGCCGAACGATCCTGGGTCGCCCTACGCGATCGGTTCGCCCGACGGCGGGCACGACGCGGTGCACCCCGACCTCGGCACGGTCGCCGACTTCCGCTGGTTCGTCGACGCGGCGAAGAACGCCGGTCTCGAACTCGCGCTCGACCTGGCCCTGCAGTGCTCGCCCGACCACCCCTGGGTCACCGAGCACCCCGAGTGGTTCACGACCCTGCCCGACGGGACGATCGCCTACGCCGAGAACCCGCCGAAGAAGTACCAGGACATCTACCCCCTGAACTTCGACAACGACTACGAGGGCGTCAGCCGCGAGGTGCTGCGCATCGTCCGTCACTGGATCGAACTCGGCGTCACGATCTTCCGGGTCGACAACCCGCACACGAAGCCCGTGCGCTTCTGGGAGTGGCTGCTGCACGAGATCCGGCAGACGAACCCCGAGGTCGTCTTCCTCTCCGAGGCGTTCACGAAGCCGGCCATGATGCAGGCGTTGGCGCAGGTGGGGTTCCACCAGTCCTACACGTACTTCACCTGGCGCAACGAGAAGTGGGAGCTCGAGGAGTACCTCGACGAGCTGTCGAAGGAGACGAGCGCCTGGCTGCGCCCGAACTTCTTCGTCAACACGCACGACATCCTGACCCCCTACCTGCAGTTCGGCGGTCCCGCGGCCTACAAGATCCGTGCCGCGATCGCCGCGACGGCCTCGCCGACCTGGGGCGTCTACTCGGGCTACGAGCTCTTCGAGGACGTCGCCCGCCCGGGCAGCGAAGAGAACATCGACAACGAGAAGTACGAGTACAAGCCCCGCGACTGGGCCGCCGCCGAAGAGGCGGGGGCATCCCTTGCGCCGTACCTGACGCAGCTCAACCGCATCCGCGCCTCCCACCCGGCCCTGCGCCAGCTGCGCAACCTCGAGATCCACTCGAGCGACGACGAGTCGATCCTCGTGTTCTCGAAGTACCTGTCCCGTGCGCACACCCGCAGCGGACGCGCCGACGGCATCATCGTCGTCGCCAACGTCGACCCGCACTCGGCGCGCGAGACGACCGTCCACCTCGACGTCACGAAGTTCGGCCTGCAGCCCGGTGGCACCTACACCGTCCGCGACCTGATCACCGGTCAGTCGTGGACCTGGGGCGACGACAACTACGTCCGACTGGACGCCTTCGTCGAACCGGTGCACGTCCTCTCCGTCGACCTCAACCGAGCCCCGTAGGAGCGACCCGATGACCACCACTCCCCCGACCGAGCCCGACACCTCCTTCGCCCTGGGCGACGACGAGGTCTTCTCGGCCGCCAACGGCACCCACGGCCACCCGCACGCCGTCCTGGGTGCCCACCCCCGCGGCGGTCGCACCGCCGTCCGCGTCGTCCGACCGCTGGCCGACACCGTCACCGTGACCGGCGCCTCCGGGTCGTCCTTCGCCCTCGAGCACGTGGCCCACGGCCTCTGGCAGGGCGTCACGAACGAGCCCGTGGGCGCCTACACCGTCGAGGCGACCTACGAAGGAGGCGCGGCGTGGGTCTCGGACGACCCCTACCGCTTCACCCCCACCGTCACCGAGTTCGACCTCTACCTCTTCGGAGAGGGGCGCCACGAGCAGCTCTGGAAGATGCTCGGCAGCCACGTCCGCGAGCACGAGGGCGTGACCGGCACCTCCTTCGCCGTCTGGGCGCCGCACGCCCGCGCCGTCCGCGTCAAGGGCGACCTCAACGGCTGGGACGGCGAGCGGCACGCGATGCGCCGCCTCGACGGCAACGGCGTCTGGGAGCTCTTCGTGCCCGGCGTCACGGACGGCATCTACAAGTACGAGGTGCTCACGCCCGACGACGTCTGGGTCGAGCGCGCCGACCCCATGGCGCGCACCTCCGAGGTGCCGCCGCTCACCGGGTCCGTCGTCACGAAGGCCGCCCACGCCTGGGCCGACGACGCCTGGATGACCGCCCGGGCCGAGAACGACGTCCACTCCGGACCGATGAGCGTGTACGAGCTGCACGTCGGCTCCTGGCGGCCGGGCCTGAACTACCGCGAACTCGCCGACCAGCTCATCGAGTACGTCGGCGAGCTCGGGTTCACCCACGTCGAGTTCATGCCGCTCGCCGAGCACCCCTTCGGCGGCTCCTGGGGCTACCAGGTCACCGGTTACTACGCCGTGACCAGCCGCTTCGGCAGCCCGGACGACCTGCGTTACCTGATCGACCGCCTGCACCAGGCCGGGATCGGCGTCATCATGGACTGGGTGCCCGGGCACTTCCCGAAGGACGAGTGGGCCCTCGCGAAGTTCGACGGTCGCGCCGTCTACGAGCACTCCGACCCCCGCCGCGGCGAGCAGCCCGACTGGGGCACGCTGGTCTTCAACTTCGGCGACTCGCAGGTGCGCAACTTCCTCGTCTCGAACGCGCTCTACTGGCTCGAGGAGTTCCACATCGACGGGCTGCGCGTCGACGCCGTCGCCTCGATGCTCTACCTCGACTACAGCCGCAACGAGGGCGAGTGGCTGCCGAACGAGTTCGGCGGGCGCGAGAACCTCGAGGCGATCAGCTTCTTGCAAGAGGCGAACGCGACGGCGTACAAGCGCCACCCCGGCATCGTCATGATCGCCGAAGAGAGCACGAGCTGGCCCGGCGTCACCCGCCCGACCAGCGAGGGCGGCCTGGGCTTCGGCCTCAAGTGGAACATGGGCTGGATGCACGACACCCTCGGCTACGTCGCCGAGGACCCGCTCTACCGCTCGCACCACCACGGCGAGATCACGTTCTCGTTCGTCTACGCGTTCAGCGAGAACTTCATGCTGCCGATCAGCCACGACGAAGTCGTGCACGGCAAGGGGTCCCTGCTCAACAAGATGCCCGGCGACGAGTGGCAGAAGCTCGCCAACGTGCGGGCGTACCTCGCCTACATGTGGGGCCACCCCGGCAAGCAACTGCTCTTCATGGGCAGCGAGTTCGGTCAGCCCGGCGAATGGAGCGAAGAACGAGGGCTCGACTGGTGGATCCTCGATCAGCCCGCCCACCAGGGGCTCCACGGCCTGGTGGCCCGCCTCAACGAGGTCTACCGCCACGAGCCCGCTCTCTGGGCGCACGACTTCGACACCGACGGCTTCGAGTGGATCGACGGCGGTGCGGCGCAGCACAGCGTCGTGGCCTTCATGCGCAAGTCCGGCTCGGGCGAGTCGATCGCCGTCCTGGCGAACTTCTCGGGTGAACCGGTGCACATGCGCTTCGGTCTGCCCGAGGCCGGTCGCTGGGACGAGATCCTCAACACCGACGCCGAGGTCTACGGCGGTTCGGGCGTGGGCAACTTCGGCGGAGTCACCGCCACCGACGAGCCCTGGGCCGGTCGCCCCGCGGCCGCCGACGTCCAGCTGCCGCCGCTCGGGGTCGTCTGGCTGAAGCTGCGCCGCTGATCCGACGTCGGCACACGACGGAACCCCCGCGCCCCTTCCGGGTCGCGGGGGTTCCGTCGTCCGTGCAGGAGGCGCGGCTCAGTACAGCAGCATGGCCAGACGACGACGGGCGGTCGCCACCCGGGGGTCGTCCACCCCGACGATCTCGAAGTACTCGAGCAGGCGCGCCCGGGCCGCGTCACGGCCGTGGGGGTCGAGCGACGGGAACACGGTCAGCACGCGGTCGAAGGCGTCGTCGATGTGCCCCCCGCTGAGGTCGAGGTCGGCCACGTCGAGCTGGGCGTCGAGATCGGTGGGGGCGGCCGCGGCCGCCGCACGGACGTCGGACAGCGACGCACCCTGCAGTCGCTCGAGCAGCGAGACCTGGGCGAGGCCCGCCACGGCGAGCTGGTCACGAGGGTCCTGCGCGATCGCGGTCTTGTAGGCCGTGATCGCCGCGGCGTAGTCGCCCCGGTCGATCGCGTCGTAGGCGTCCTGGTGGTGCGGAGGCAGCGGTTCCGGCTCGGGCTCGACCTCGTCGGCCTCGCCCACCGGGGCGCCGTCGACGACCGCCGTGCCGGTCACGCCGTTCTGCGCGGCCAGCTCGAGCACCTGCTCGAAGACGTCGCGGACCTGGGCCTCGGGCAGGGCCCCCACGAAGAGCTGGACGGGACGACCGCCGATCACGGCGGCGACCGCCGGGATCGACTGCGCCTGGAAGGCCTGCGTCAGCTGGGGGTTGGCGTCGACGTCGACCTTCACGAGCAGCAGGCGGCCGGCGTACTCGCCGACCAGCTTGTCGAGGACGGGCGACAGCTGCTTGCACGGGCCGCACCACTCCGCCCACAGGTCGACGATCACGGGGACGGTGTTGCTGATCTCGAGGACCTGCGTGAAGGTGGCGTCGGTCGCGTCGAGCACGAGGCCCGGCACCGCGACCTGACCGGTGGACGGGGCCGGGACGCCACCCGCGCCTCCTGCGGGCGCACCGTCGACGGGCGCCCCGGCGGACGGACCCGCCGGGGCGGGGGCCGGCGGGCGGTTGACGAGCGACGAGAGGTCGACGGCGCCGCGGAGACCGGCGGGGACGGGAGGGAGGTTGGTCATGGCAGCTCCTTGGCAGAGGTGAGGGCCTGGCTGAAACCGAGCAGGACGATGGGGTCGTCGCTGCCGACGGGCGGGACGGAGAACAAGAGCTCGACACCGTAGGTCGCCTCGATGCCCTTCGACGACTCGTCGAGCCCCAGCAGGGTCTTGACGGTGCCCTCGGGGTTGACCTTGGCACCCGTGGCCGTCGGCTTGACGGTCTCGATCTCGTTCAACGCGACCGAGACGATGGCACCGGCGTCGTTCGTGGCGAAGGCGACGGGGGTCTCGTCGTCGGCCTGGGACGTGTAGTCGATGGACGCCGTGGTGGGCAGGGCCGCACGCTTCGCGTCCTTGTAGGCCTTGCCGATCTTCTCACGCAGCGTGTCGCCCTCGGTCTGGAACTGGGCGGCGTACTGGCTCTCGTCGCCGTTGCGAAGGATGTCGCCGTAGGCCTCGGCCAGCTGGTCGGGCTGCAGCGTGAGCAGCTTGACGTCGGGCGAGAGCCGGGCGGCGCCGATCGAGGCGGGTGCGACGGTCAACGGGGTCTGCGTCTGCAGGCTGACCGCGTACTCGACCTTGTACGGGTCGCGGGCGCTCTCTTGCTCGAGGGTGAGGGCGACGGGCGCCACGCTCGCGTCGGCGTCCTGCACGACGACGAACGCCGAGCGCGGCCAGGAGTCGGCCTGCTGCGGCAGCGTCAGCGTGACGGTGCCCGTGGGGATCGCCAGGGGCGCGGCGGCGGCGGCGTCCTTGGAACGGATGGTGTAGTTCGCCTGACGCTGCTCGAGGGCCGGACCCGTGAAACGGGTGGCCGCGAGGTCGGCGTTCAGCGAGGCGTCGGCCTCGGTCGCCGTGGCCGAGATGCGTTCGACGATGCGCTTCGCCTGGGCGACGCTGATCACCGGGGGCTGCAGCGCGTTGCCCTGGTCGCCGGAGTCCGTGCCGTCGGTCGAGGTGGGCGTCGGGGTCGGCGTGGACGAGTCGGAACCCGCCGCCGGCGCCTGCTGCGGCCAGTAGTCGGCGGTGCACGCCGACAGGGCGAGCGAGGAGACCAGCACGATCGGCGCCACGGCGGCGAACCGACGGATGCCGCGGGCACGACCGCGGCCGGGCGCCAGGGTCTCGGTGCCGGCGGCGTCGAGCGCCTTGACCGCCTTGCGACCGGCCCGACGCGACAGGCGGGGTCGTTTCCCGTCACCCGAGCGCCGACGGGGGCCGCGCGTCCGGCGGTGGTGCAGGATCGCCCAGACGTACAGGCCGATGCCGATCAGCAGGACCACGAGCCCACCGACGATCAGCGGCCCGGCCAGGGGCGTCGCGGTCGAGAGCGGCCAGGTGATGCGGACGTCGGACGGGGCGGGCTGAGTGCCGTCCGAGACGATGACGAGGGAGACGTCGTCAGGCGCGTCGAGCGAGAAGGTGAGGTCGTTGCCCGCGAACTGGTCGAACCAGAGGTCGGAGTCCGTCGGGTCGGGCACCTCGGTGGTGTCGCCCGCGACCGTGCGGCTGACGAGCCGACCGGACGCCTCGTCGTACTCGACCTCGTTGTAGCTGGCGTCGCCGACCCACCCGAGGACGTCCGACGTGCGGCCGTAGGCGGCGAAGGCGGTGTCGCCGCCCGACACCGAGACCGTCTGACGCCCGTCGCGGCCGTGCAGCGCCGAGGCCGGGACGACCGTGACGGTCGCGTCGGAGTCGGCGGTGTCGACCTGGGACGACACGCTCGGCGGCGGTGCGAAGACGGTGCGCTGGGCGAAGCCCAACGCCACCATCACCGCCGCCAGGACGACGACGACGACTGCGACGATGAAACGCACGTTTCTCTCCCTCCGAGCCACCATCCCGGTCGGGGCGCCAGGAACCGTCGTGGTCGACGACGGGCCTCGCACGAGCCTGGCCAGGGGGCCGGGCGCGGCAGCAGAATTTAAGACGGCTCAGCGTATCCGACGAGGCTGAGAGGCACCTAACCCGTGGATCGGGGTCCGTCGAGGGCCTCCCACTAGCATCGTGTCGCGGGCCGCGCTCCCCTGGTCCGAACCCTGCATCGAAGGAGACACCGTGGCTGCTGACGAAGCCGATTTCGGCATCGAACTCCGGGGCTACCGCAAGGACGAGGTCGACCGCGTGCTCGGCGACCTGCGGCGGGAGCTCATCAAGGCCAACGCCGACCGGGCCGACCGGGCGAGCGAGGTCGCGTTCCTCCAGCAGCGGGTGGACGAGATCCGTGCCGAGCTCGAAGAGGCCGGCACCCCCACGTACTCCGGTCTCGGCAGCAAGCTCGAGCAGACCCTGCGTCTGGCCGAACAGCAGTCCACCCTGGTGATCAGCCAGGCCGACATCGACGCCGAGGCCCTGCGCTCGTCCTCGACGGCCGAGGCGAAGCGCCTGCTGGACGACGCGAGCGAACGGGCCACGTCCGTGCTCGACGACGCCCGGGGCCGCGCCGCGGCGCAGGTCGCCGAGTCCACCGCCGACGCCGACCGTCTGGTGGCACGCGCCAAGGCCGAAGCACGCGACCTGCTGCAAGAGGCCCAGCGCGACGCCATCTCGATCCGCGGCTCGGCCGCCACCGAGGCGGCCCAGAACGTCTCGACGGCTCGACGCGAGGCAGCCGCGCTGCGTGCCGAGGTCGAGCACGAAGTCGCCGAGCAGCGGGCCGCCGTCGCCCGCGACCTCGCCGAGGCCCGCGACGAGGCCGACACCCTCGCCGCCGACACGCGCGAGGCCCGAGCCGTCTTCGAGAGCGACTCCGGGCGACAGCGCGCCGACCTCGAGCGCGAGGGCGTCACCGTCCGCGCCGAGCTGGCCCGACTCGACGAGACCACCCGCGCCGACCTCGACGCCGAGGTCGGCGCCCGCCGCGCCGAACTCGACCGCGAGATCACGGCCGCTCGCGCCGAGCTGGCCGACGACGTCGCGGCCCAGCGCGCCGAACTCGAACGCGACGTCGCCGCGGCCCGTGCCGAGCTCGCCCACGAGGTCGCCGAGACCCGCGCGCTCCTCGCCCGCGACGTCGACGCCACCCGTGCCGACCTCACCGACGAGGTCGAATCCACCCGGGTCGAGCTCGAGCGCGAGATCGCGACCGGTCGTGACCGCCTCGCGGCTGAGATCGCACAGGCCCGTGCCGAACTCGAGAAAGAGGTCGGCGACGCCCGCACCGAGCTCGACCGCGAGACCCGGCGCCGCCGCGACGAACTCGACCTCGCCGAGACCACGTCACGCGAACGCATCGCGCGCATCACCGTCGAGACCGACGAGCGCCTCACCCGCGAGAGCGAGGCGCAGGCCGACCGTCTCGCCCGCGAGGACGCCGACCGGCGGGCCGAACTCGCGACCGAGATCGAGCAGGCACGCGCCGAACTCGCCGCCGAGACCGTCGAGGCCCGCGCCGCCCTGGCGGACGAGACCGAGGACCAGCGCGCCCGCCTGGCCGCCGACGACGTCCGGGTCCGCGCCGGGCTCGAGGCCGACCGCGAACGGGCCGTCGCCGACCTGCGCCGCGACGTCGACCAGGGGCGCGCCGACCTCGAGGTCGAGCTGCTGGCCCGTCGCGACGAGGCGGAGGTCGAGCTCACGCAGCGACACCAGCACGCCGTCGCCGAGACCCAGGAGCTGCTCGACGCGGCGGCCGAGCAGCTCGCCGAGGCCACCCGTCGTGCCACCGAGGTCCGGCGCGAGGCCGACGACCTCGAACGCACCGCGCTCGAGTACGCCCGCACCACCCGGACGGACGCCGACGAGACGGCCCACGAGGTGCTCACCAACGCCGACGAACGTTCACGGTCGATCCTGGCCGACGCCCAGCAGCGGGCCGACGACCTCATCGGCGACGCCGAAGAACGCCTGGCCGAGATCACGGCCGAACGCGACGCCGTCGCGGAGTACTTCGAGAACCTGCGTGGCATGATCGGACAAGTCGGCGGCGGTACGTCAGAGTAGGGCGACAGGCCGTGTCGGGCAGTCGGTGCCGCCGTGACCTCGACCGGCCCGTGCCGTCGACAGGAGCCCGCCCGTGAAGATCCACAACCCGTTCCGCATCGGTCTGCTCGCGGGGCTGGGAGTGCTCGTCGCCCTCGTCATCGGGGGCGCCGTCGGGCAGCTCTCGACGATCCTGACCTACGTGGGCGCGGCCTTGTTCATCTCGCTGGGGCTCGACCCGGTCGTCTCGTGGCTCGAGAAGCGCCGGGTGCCCCGGGGCATCGCCATCGTGATCGTCCTCGTGGCCGTGGTGGGCGCCTTCGTGGGCGTCGTCTTCGCGATCGTGCCCGTCATCGTGCAACAGACCACGAGCCTCATCCAGGCGCTGACGTCGTACCTGCAGAGCGTCACCACCCAGCAGTTCGTCGACAACCTGCAAGAACTCGTCCCCCAGAACGTCTTCGACGTGCAGGACGCGCTCGACTCCATCGTCGACTTCCTGACCAACCCCGACAACGTCGTCACGATCGGCGGCGGGGTCCTCGCCGTCGGCGTCGCGATCGGCAACGGCCTCTTCGGCACGATCGTCGTGGTCATCCTGACGATCTACTTCACCTCGTCGATCAACAGCGTCAAGCGCGCGCTCTACCAGCTCGTCCCGGCCTCGAAGCGGGCCACGTTCGTCGACATCTCCGAACAGATCAGCCAATCGGTGGGTCGGTACGTCATCGGCCAGTTCACGCTCGCGGCGCTCAACGGCATCCTGAGCTTCGTGTTCCTCACCATCATCGGAGCCCAACAGCCGGCGGTCTTCGCGTTCATCGCGTTCCTGGGGTCGATCATCCCCCTCGTCGGCACCATCAGCGGTTCGGCGATCATCGTGCTGGCGCAGATCGCGCTGTTGCCCCAATCACCGGCCACCTGGGTGACGACAGCCGTCTACTACCTGGTCTACATGCAGGTCGAGGCCTACCTGCTGAGCCCGCGCATCATGCGGCGGGCGGTCCGCGTCCCGGGCGTGATCGTCGTCATCGCGGCCCTCGTCGGTGGCACCCTGCTGGGAGTGCTCGGCGCACTCATCGCCATCCCCGTCGCCGCGTCGATCCTGCTGATCATCCGCGAGGTCTACGTGCCACGCCAGAACCAGCTCTGAGACGCGCCACGCCCCGGTCGCTCCGAGCCCGGCGTGGTGGACAGTCCGCCGTCCGGCGGAGGCACCGTCAGGAGGCGCGGGGCGGCCAGGTGGACGGCAGCGGCAGGGCACCGGGCGCGACCTGACGGACGATCTCGGTCAGCACGCGACTGGTCTGCTTCTCGCCGACCCAGAGGTGCTTGCCTCCCTCGACGGCGACCACCTCGGCCTCGGGAACGAGGGCGAAGCGACGTCGCGCCTCGTCGGGACGCAGGTAGTCGTCGAACTCGGGCACGACGGCCACCACGGGCCGCCCGGAGTCGTGCCACGCCCCGAGTTCGGCGTCGGACGTGCGGTGCAGTGGTGGGGACAGCAGCACGACGCCGGCCACCTCGACGTCGAGGCCGTGCTTCAAGGCGACTTCGGTGCCGAACGACCAACCCACCAACCACGGGGTGGGCAGACCGCGATCGCCCACGAAGGCCACGGCGGCGGCGAGGTCGGCCGCTTCGGCCACCCCCTCGCCGAACTCACCCTCGGACCGACCTCGCGGAGACGACACCCCGCGGAAGTTGAACCTGAGCACGGCGAGGTCGGCCAGGGCCGGAAGACGGGCCGCGGCCTTCCTGATGACATGGGAGTCCATGAACCCGCCGGCGGTGGGCAGAGGGTGCAGCGCGACGATCGTGCCGACGGGCTCGCGGTCCGCCGGGAGGCTCAGCTCGCCCACCAGGGTCAGACCGTCGCCGGTGTGCAGTTCGACGTCCTCGCGGCGCGCGGGCAGCAGGACGCCCCCGCGGATCTCGAGAGGGTCGGCGTCGGGGGTCGTCACGAGATCCTCCAGCAGTGGGTGTGCCAATGGCGGCGGGCCGCCAGGTCGTCCTCGGCACCGAACAGCCCGTCGGCACGCCAGGCCACGACGTGCGGCGTCGCGGGAGCGATGCCCAAGGAGCAGCCGGGGCAGACGTACTCTTTGACGGCCGACGTCGCCGAGACCGACTGGACGTTGAACGAACGCCCGTGTTTGGTCTCGACCGTCAAGCCGCCGAACGACGCTCGGGTGACGTCGTAGGCCTCGTCGGCGTCACGCCGGTCGCGCGAGCGACGGGAGCGGTTGCTGCGGGGCATGACGACCAGCGTAGCAACGGCCCCCGAGGTCGAGGGCCGTGCGACGGATCAGTACCAGTTGTTGGCGACGGAATGGGCCCAGGCGCCACAGGGGTTGCCGTAGCGGCCGCCGATGTAGTTCAGCCCCCACGTGATCTGCGTGGCAGGGTTGGTCTGCCAGTCGGCACCGACGGAGCCCATCTTGCTACCCGGCAGGGCCTGGGGAATGCCGTAGGCACCACTCGACCGGTTGGACGCGTAGACGTTCCAGCTCGACTCTTTCTGCCACAGCGACACCAGGCAGTCGTACTGGTCGGAACCCCAGCCGCGAGCGGCCACGAGTTCGGCGGCGACGGCCTTGGCGCTGCCCGGGTCGGGGGTACCCGCCACGGGAGCAGACGACGACTTCTTGGCAGAGCCGGACGTCGCACCCGACGGGGCCTCGGGCTTCTCGGTCTCGGCCACCACGACGGGCGGGGGCGGCGGCGGCACGTACTCGGTCACGCCGTAGGCGTCCCGGTCGGCGACGGTCACGGCGGCACCGGCGACCGTGAGGGTCTGACCGGGGGCCGTCAGCACCGACGCAGCGCCCGGAACGGTCGTCGCGGCCTCGGCACCGGCCAAGGGGTTGACGAGCGAGGCCGACACGAAGGCGAACGACGCGCAGAAGCCGACGAGGGGCAGGGCCACCCGTCGAGGGAATCCAGGACGACGAGCGGCCGGTACGGCATCGCGGACGGGACCGGTGAACGCGAGGGAGCCGGCTGCCGGGCGTCGCACGACGCTCTGCGAGGCCGGCACGCGGACGCGCCGGCGGGTCGAGGGTCGTTCGACCGCGGCCGGGTGCTCTCGTCGAGAGGGACCGGGGGTCGGATTCGCTGCGTGCCTGCCCATGAGTCCGTCCAGGGTAACCGATGGGACGCCGGAGGGCCAGGGACGACCCGTCAGCGTGTCGGAGGCTCGGGGGAAGTGGAGAGGCCCGGCCGTGACCGTCAGCGGACGGCGAGCATGACGTCGACCACCGTGTCGAGCACCAGGTCGACCTGGCTCTCGCGGTAACCGCCGCGCTTCGCCCGGAAGACCGAAGCCCGGACGTCGTCGATGCTGAGGGGGCGGCCGTCGGTGAAGTAGCCGTGCAGCCGCCGGGTGAGGCGGTCGACGTCTCGCGGGTGGTAGCCGGTCGTGAGGATGCCCACCCTGTCGAAGCGGTGGCCCTGCGGTCGCTCGAGACGGGCCACGATGTCTTCCGCCCCGGAGCGCGCGGTCGAGAACCAGGTCGACTCGGCGCCCGACGAGACGGCCCGTTCGCGCTCCCGACTGGCGAAGGCGTCCTCGAGACGTTCGAGCGCGGCGTCGACGTGTGCCGTCGAGTACCCGTTCTTGGTCAACCCGAAGGCCGTGCGTCGGATGCGGGCGGAGTCGATGCCGAGGCCGGTCTCGCCGGCGTAGGCCTTCCGGGCCTCGACCAGGAACGCGTCGACCTCGTCGACGTCGTAACCCCGCTTGCCCTTGGGAACGATCGGGAATGTGCTGCTCACGGCCACCATCATGCCGTATGGGCCGATGGCAAGCCGCTGGACGCGCGGCCGGTCAGTACCGGCGGACGGGCGTCACGCGAAGAGGAGGTACAGGGCGTAGGCCGCGGCGGCCGAGGGCAACGTGCTGTCGAGCCGGTCGAGGAACCCGCCGTGCCCGGGAAGCCAGGTGCTGATGTCTTTGATGCCCAGGTCGCGCTTGATGAGGGATTCGGACAGATCGCCGATGGTGGCGGTCACGATGATGACGCCACCGAAGACGAGACCGAACCACCACGGCTCGTCGAGCAGGAAGACCGACAACAGCACGGCCGCGATGAGGCTGGCGGCCACCGAACCGGCGAAGCCCTCCCAGGTCTTCTTGGGACTGATGCGGGGCGCCATCGGGTGCTTGCCGAAGTTCAGGCCGGTCGCGTAGGCACCGGTGTCGACCGCGATCACGACGATGAGAGCCGACAGGGTCCACCACTGGCCGTCGGGTCGAGCAGCCATGAGGGCCATGAAGCTGCCGAGGAACGAGCAGTAGATCTGGACGAACGCACCGGCACCGAGATCACGACCCAGCGCGGAGGCGCCGGCTCGGTGCGACGGACGGGCCGTCTCGACGAGGCGCCACACGGAGACGACGACGATGCCGCCCACCAGAGCGGCCCACTGGCCGCCGGCTCCGCCGAAGAAGGCCGCGGGGACCACGGCCACGCCGGCGAGGACGCTCGGGAGGCGGGGCACGTCGCGCCCGGCGAAGCGCAGGGCACTGGCGAGTTCGAAGCACAACGAACCGATCAGGGCCGCCGCCACGATGATGAAGAACGCCTTGACGAAGATCAGGCTCAACAAGACCGCGGCCCCGAGCAGGACACCCACGGCGATGGCGGCCGGCAGGTTGCGACCGGTGCGCGCCGTCAACTTCTCGTTGCGCGAGTCGAGGCGCGCCTTGCCTGCCCGCAGTTGGTTCTCGATGTCGTGGCGGGCCGCTTGCGCTCGAGCGTCGAAGTCGGCCCGGCGACTACCGAGAGTGCTCTTCTGAGCCGGTGACGAGTCGTCGGGGCCGGCGCCGTCGGGTCGCTGTCTCATCAGACCTCGAGCAGCTCCGCTTCTTTCTTCTTCAACGCGTCGTCGATGGAGTCGATGTACCCCTTGGTGATCGACTCGAGCTCTTTCTCGGCACGAGCGACCTCGTCGTCGCCGACCTCGGTCTTCTGAGCGTCGAGCGCCTCCTTGGACTTGCGACGGACGTTGCGAACCTGCACCTTGGCGTCCTCGCCCTTGCTGCGCACGAGCTTGACGAACTCCTTGCGACGCTCTTGCGTCAGCTCGGGGATGGTGACGCGGACGATCGTGCCGTCGTTCGTCGGGTTGGCCCCCAGGTTCGGGAAGGTCGCGATGGCCTTCTCGATCTCTTTGAGGGCCGTCTTGTCGTAGGGGGTGACGATCATGGTGCGCGCCTCGGGCACCTGCAGCGAGGCGAGCTGGGCCAGCGGGGTCGGGGTCCCGTAGTAGTCGATCGGGATCTTCTGGAACAGAGCCGGGTTGATGCGGCCGGTGCGCACCGTCCCGAAGTCGTTCTTGGCGGCGTCGAGCGCCTTGTCCATCTTCTCGCGCGTCTCGGTGAGTACGTCGTTGATCGCCACTGGTGCTCCTTGTTCGGTTCGCGGTCGAGTTTAGTCGTCTAGTTGCTGACGATTGTTCCGATGCGTTCGCCGCGGATGGCGCGGGCGATGTTGCCCTCGCCTTCCATGCCGAACACGTGCATGGGCATGCCGTTGTCCATGCAGAGACTGAAGGCGGTCGAGTCGACGACCTTGAGCCCCTGCATCAGCGCCTCTTGGTACGTGAGCTGGTCGAGCTTGACCGCCGACGGGTCGTGTCGGGGGTCGGCCGAGTAGACGCCGTCCACGCCGTTCTTGGCGACGAGCACCTCGGAGGCCCCGATCTCGAGGGCTCGCTGGGCCGAGACGGTGTCGGTCGAGAAGTACGGCAGGCCGGCGCCGGCACCGAAGATGACGACGCGCCCCTTCTCGAGGTGCCGCTCGGCGCGACGGGGGATGTACGGCTCGGCGACCTGGGTCATCGCGATGGCGGACTGGACGCGGGTCGCAGCGCCGGCCTGCTCGAGGAAGTCCTGGAGGGCGAGGGCGTTCATGACGGTGCCGAGCATGCCCATGTAGTCGGCCCTTCCCCGGTCCATGCCGCGCTGACTGAGTTCGGCACCGCGGAAGAAGTTGCCGCCACCGACGACGATGGCGATCTCGACGTCGGTCGCCGCGTCGGCGATCTCACGGGCGATGGAGCCGACCACGTCGGGGTTCACGCCGAGCTGGCCGCCGCCGAAGGCCTCACCCGAGAGCTTCAGCAGGACGCGTCGTCGTCCGGTGGTTTCCGATGTCATGCGAGTCTCCGTCTCGTCGTGGCCGTAGCCAGGTTAGCGAGTTCGGGCTGGTCGCCGTCCGTCGCCGATGATGCACCCGACGTCGTCACCTCGGCCGGGCATGGGAACGGGGTCCGAGACACGTTCGTCTCGGACCCCGTCACGGTGCTGTCTAGGCGCCGACCTTGATGCGGGCGAAGCCCGTGATCGTCAGTCCGGCCTCGGCGACCACCTTGGCGACGGACAACTTGTTGTCCTTCGCGTAGGCCTGGTCGAGCAGGGCGATCTCCTTGAAGAAGCCGGTGAGGCGTCCCTCGATGATCTTGGGCAGGGCCGCTTCCGGCTTGCCCTCGTTCTTCGCGGTCTCCTCGACGATGGCTCGCTCCTTGTCGACCTGCTCGGTCGGCACGTCGTCGCGCGACAGGTACGACGGCGCGGCGAAGGCGATGTGCTGAGCGATCGACCGAGCGGTCTCGGCGTCGTCACCCGTGTAGCCCACGACCACGCCGACCTGCGGGGGCAGGTCCTTCGAGGTCTTGTGCAGGTAGATGGCGAACTGCTCGCCCTCGATGCGGTTGACGGTGCGCAGTTCGACCTTCTCGCCCATGAGCGCGGCCTCGTCGTTGACGAAGGCCTCGACGGTCTGGCCGCCGATCGCGGCGGCGTTGCCCTCGGCGGCACTGGAGGCTCCGCCCGCGTGCACCGCCTCGAGGACCTGGTCGGCCAGGGCGACGAACTTCTCGTTCTTCGCGACGAAGTCGGTCTCGCTGGCGAGCTCGATCAGCGTGGCGTACCCCGAACCGGGCTTGGCGGCGACGAGACCCGCGGTGGTCTGACGGCCCTCGCGCTTGGCGACGCCCTTCAGTCCCTTGACGCGGAGGATCTCGACGGCCTTCTCGATGTCGCCGTCGGCTTCTTCGAGGGCGTTCTTGCTGTCGACCATGCCCGCGCCGAGGCGGTCACGGAGGATCTTGACGTCAGCGATGGTGTAGTTGGCCATGTGTCTGACTTCCTTTCGTGGAGTCGGAAGGGTGAAGGAGAGGACTACTTCGAGTCGGCGTCGGCCGGCTCGGCCGCGGTGGCCTCGGTCGCCTCGGCGACGGGCTCGACGACCGGCTCGCCCAGGGGCTTCGCGGCGACCTGTGCGTCGGCGTCGTTCTCCTCGACGGGGGCCTCGGCGACGGGGGCCTCGGCAGCAGGTGCCTCGGCGGCGGCGACGGCGGCCTTGGCCTCGCCCTGCGCGAGCAGCTCGGCCTCCCATTCGGCCATGGGCTCGACGGGCTGGTCGGCGTCCTCGGGCTTCTGGTGACGCTGCACCAGCCCCTCGGCGGCAGCGTCCGCGACGATGCGCGTCAGCAGGCCGACGGAACGGATGGCGTCGTCGTTGCCCGGGATCGGGAAGTTGATCTCGTCGGGGTCGCAGTTCGTGTCGAGGATGCCGATGACCGGGATGCCCAGCTTCTTGGCCTCGTCGATCGCGAGGTGCTCTTTCTTGGTGTCGACGACCCAGAGGGCGGACGGCGTCTTGGTGAGGTTGCGGATTCCGCCGAGCGTCTTGTGGAGCTTGTCGAGCTCACGCTTCTTGATCAGCAGTTCTTTCTTGGTGAAGCCCTGCGTGGTGTCGTCGAAGTCGATGTCCTCGAGCTCTTTCATGCGGGCGAGGCGCTTCGAGACCGTCTGGAAGTTGGTCAGGAGGCCACCGAGCCAACGCTGGTTGACGAAGGGCTGGCCGACGCGGTTCGCCTGCTCGGCGATGGAGCCCTGGGCCTGCTTCTTCGTGCCGACGAAGAGGATGGTGCCACCGTGCGCGACGGTCTCCTTGACGAAGTCGTACGCCTTGTCGATGTAGCCGAGCGACTGCTGCAGGTCGATGATGTGGATGCCCGAGCGCTCGGCGAGGATGAAGCGCTTCACCTTCGGGTTCCAGCGACGGGTCTGGTGTCCGAAGTGGACGCCGCTGTCGAGCAGCTGGCGGATGGTGACGACGGCCATGGTCGTTCTCCTTGTTTCTGGGCACACCCGCGGGTGTGCCTGCTTGTCGGTTGTCGGGCGACCGGTCGGTCGCCACTGCCTGGTGCCCGGGCACACGTCCGCCGAGCCCACCCTGAGGCGGTTCGGACCGAATGGACGTGGAGGCCGGGAGCGGCGCGAGGCGACCAGGTCGCCTCGACGTCGGTGCGTCCGGGGACGCACAGGGCACGCGAAGTCAGCCTGCTGAGCAGGCTGCATCGCTCATGTTAGCACCACCACGGGCCCGGTGAGGTGGAGGTCGACCCCGGGCGGGGACCCCGACGTGCACGAACGTCCCGCCCAGGATCTGGACGGGACGTTCGTGGATCGTGTCGGACTCAGGCCTTCGCCGATCGCCCCGCATCGGCCTGGACGGCCGAGGTGCCCATCTCCTCGAGCGAGCGCCCCTTCGTCTCGGGGATCTTCGCCAGCACGAAGAAGAACGACACGAGCGCGAAGAACGCGAAGATGCCGTACGACAGCGTGAGGCTGAGGGCGGCGAGGGTGGGGAACGACACCGTCACGATGAAGTTGGCGATCCAGTTGGCCATGCTGCCCACGCCGAGTGCCGTGGCACGGATGCTGTTGGGGAACATCTCGCCGAGCAGCACCCACATGAGCGGGCCCCACGTGGCACCGAACGACACGACGAAGAGGTTGGCCGCGACGAGGGCCACGGGGCCCCAGGCGCCGGGCAGCGACGGGTCGCCGCTCGCCGAGGTGGTCGCCTGGCTGAAGGCCAGGGCGGTGACGGCGAGGCTGACGAACATGCCGATGGAGCCGGTGAGCAGCATGGGCCGACGGCCGACCTTGTCGACGAGCCCGATCGCGATGAACGTGACCGCGACGTTGACGACCGCGGTGATGGTCGAGATGAGGAACGAGTCCTCTTCCTGGAAGCCGACGGCCTGCCAGAGGGTGGTCGAGTAGTAGAAGATCACGTTGATGCCGACGAACTGCTGCAGCACGGCGAGGATGATCCCGACCCAGACGATGGGCTGGAGGCCGAAGCGGGTGCCGCGGATCGACGATTTCTTCTCGAGTTCTGCCTCGGTGCGGATCGAGTCCGTGATCTCTTTCAGGCTCGTCTCGACCGTCTCGGCCGGGACGATCGTCTGGAGGACCTTCTTGGCCTCGGCCTCGCGCCCGTCACCGGCGAGGTACCGCGGCGACTCGGGCAGACGCCAGGCCAGGATGCCGTAGACGACCGACGGGACGATTCCTACCAGGAACATCCAGCGCCACGCGGCGAGGCCGAAGAGCGACGGCTCGGATGCGCCACCCGCCGTGACCGCGAAGAGCTGGTCAGACAGCAGGGCGGCGAAGATGCCGAGGGTGATGGCGAGTTGCTGGAACGACGCCAGGCGACCGCGGATCGCCTTGGGCGACACCTCGCTGATGTAGGCGGGCGCGATGACCGACGCGATGCCGATGCCGAGGCCGCCGATGACGCGCCAGAGGACGAGGTCCCAGACGGCGAAGGCCGCGGCCGCACCGATCGAGCTGATCAGGAACAGACCGGCACCGATCAGCATCACCTTGATGCGACCCATCTTGTCGGCGAGGCGGCCGGCGACGTAGGCACCGATGGCACAACCGATCAGGGCCGAGGCGACCGCGAAGCCCGAGGCGAACTCGGTGAGACCGAACTCGTCGGTGATCGACTGGACCGCGCCGTTGATGACGGACGAGTCGAAACCGAACAGGAACCCGCCGATGGCCGCCGCCACGGCCAGCGCGGTCACCCGCCTGTTCAAGCTCTTCGTCGTTGCAGTGGTGTTCGACACCTGTACTCCTTCACGGCTCGAGGAGCAGGGCTCGTGGCCACGACTCCCCCACAAACGATGTGCACGGGGTGTTCGTGCACGGGTGAACCTTACGCCTCGCCGAGAAAGCTTGCGCAACCGGCAAGGTGCCGGTATGCGCTCTCACCTGCGGCCGACGACGCGGCTTCTCGTCACCCTCACGACGGCGGCCCTCGTCACGGTCCTCGCCGGGTCGCTCTCGGTCACGCCCGCGGTCGCGAACCCCCGGACAGCGAACCCCCGGGCAGCGAGCGCAGGAGGCGCGGTGTGGGCCTGGCCGGTCGCCTCGCCCCATCCGGTGGTCCGGCCCTTCGTCGGGCCGCCGAACCCGTGGTCGCCGGGGCACCGCGGCCTCGACGTCGGGACGGTCGAGGGCTCGGTCGTGACGGCCCCGGACGACGGCGTCGTGCACTTCGCCGGGGTCGTGGTGGACCGGCCGGTGCTGTCGATCGCCCACCCGGGTGGGGTGCTGAGCAGCTTCGAACCGGTGGTGGCCGGTGTCTCGAAGGGCGACGCCGTCACGCGGGGGCAGACCGTCGGTGTGCTCGAGCGAGGGCACTGCCCCGACCGACCGTGCCTGCACCTGGGGGCGCGGATCGACGGCGAGTACGTCTCGCCCCTGGTGTTCCTGGGCGGGATCGAGCCGTCGGTGCTGCTGCCGACGACGCCCCGCTGAGCACCGCCCGGCACCGGCCGGCACCGGCCGGCACCGGCCGGCACCGGCCGGGCCGACGACCGCAGCACGGTCGGGTGCCCGGAGTGTCCACGGGCGTCGTGCGCGTCGTCGGGCGGAGCGTCGTCAGGCCCTGGGGTGCGCCGACCGGTAGCTGTCGCGCAGCCGGTCGGTCGAGACGTGCGTGTAGATCTGCGTGGTGCCGAGGCTCGCATGACCGAGCAGCTCCTGGACGGCCCTGAGGTCGGCCCCTCCGTCGAGCAGATGGGTGGCGGCCGTGTGCCTCAACGCGTGCGGCCCCGCCGGCCCGCCGCCCGGGAGGTCGGCGAGCAGCCCGGCGACCAGTCGGTAGACGGCCCTCGTGCCGAGCCGCCCCCCAGTCGACGCCACGAAGAAGGCGGCGTCCGTGACCGGGGTGACGAGCGTCGGGCGGGCGAGGTCGACGTACCGCCCCAGGGCCTCGGCCGCCGGCACCCCGAACGGCACGACGCGCTGCTTCGCCCCCTTGCCGGTCACCCGCACGGTCAGCCGTTCGAGGTCCACGTCGCCGAGGTCCGCCCCGACGAGCTCCGACACGCGCAGGCCCGCGCCGTAGAGCAGTTCGACGACCGCGAGGTCCCGGCGTGCCCCGGGGTCGCCCGTGTCCGCCCGGACGGCGAGGGACGCCAACAGGCCGTCGACCTGCTCGCGCGTGAGGACGCGCGGCAGGCGACTCTCGGGCTTCGGCGCACGCAGTCGGGCACCGACGTCGACCGGTGTGCGGTCGGTCTCGTCGAGCCACCGGGTGAAGGCCCGGACGCTCGCCGACCGCCGGGCGAGGGTGGCCCGGGCGAGCCCGGCCTGCGTGCCCTGCCAGAGCCAGTCGCGAAGCAGGTCGAGGTCGAGGTCGCCCACCTCACCCGGGCGACCGAGCCGGTTCTCGGCGAAGGCGACGAGGGAGTCGAGGTCGGCCGCGTACGACCGCACCGTGTGGTCGCTGAGCCCCCGGCCGTCGTGCAGGTGGTCGGCGAACCGTTCGACCTCGCCCAGGAGGCGCGTCACGGCAGCGCCCGCCCCTCGCGTCTCGACCCCGGCTCGTGCATGCCGACAGGCTAACCATCGCGGCGCCCCCTCACCCGTCGCCACCCCGAGCCGGAGCGCCGGGCCGCACCCGACAGGTCGAGCTCGGCGAGCACGTCGCGGACCGTCTCGAGCGACAGCCCGCTCGCGACGGCCAGTTCGTCGGTCTCGCGGGTCGCCGTCGTGCTGAGGGCGTCCAGCACCCGCATCGTCTCGGGGTCGAGCCGTCGGCCCTCGTACGAGGCGACGACGAGGTCGGTCGACACCCCCGCGAGTGCGAGGACCTCGTCGGCACCCGTCACGCACTCGGCCAGACCGGACCGGATCAGGGCGTGGCAGCCGACCGACGACGGCGAGGTGACCGGGCCGGGCACGGCCCCGACCGGACGACCGAGCGACTGCGCGTGGGCGGCCGTGTTCAGCGACCCCGAGCGGCCGCCGGCCTCGACCACGACGGTCGCGGCCGTCAACGCCGCGATCAGCCTGTTGCGTTGCAGGAACCGCCACCGCGACGGCTTGCCACCGCACGGAGCCTCGGAGATCACCAGACCCGTCTCGATGACGCGTCGCAGCAGGGCGTCGTGACCGGCCGGGTAGAGGTGGTCGACTCCCCCGGCCATGACGGCCACCGTCGTCGCCGAGGCGGCCAGGGCCGCCCGGTGGGCGGCACCGTCGATGCCGTAGGCGGCACCCGAGACGACCGCGAGACCCCGGTCGGCCACGCCGCCGGCGAGCTCGGCCGACACCTGCTCGCCGTAGGCCGTCGCCGCCCGCGAGCCGACGATCGCGATGCTCGAGGTCGGCGCCGGAACGGACGCCGGACCTCGTGCCCAGAGGGCCACGGGAGCGTGATGGCCGAGGTCGTCGAGGGCCTCGGGCCACAGCGGGGTGCCCGGCACGAGCAGCCTCGATCCCACCACGGTCGCCGTGCGGAACGACCGGAGGATCACGCTGGTCTCGAGACGGGGCCGCCATCTCGTGAGCGCCCGTCCGAGGTCGAGCCGCTCCACGTCGTCGCGGGTGGCCCCTGCCTCGACCAGGGCCCCAGCGAGCAGACCCGCGCGGGGGTCGTCGTGACCGACCGCCGCTTCGAGCACGAGGCGGAGCCCCACGGTCGGTCCGAGCAGTGACCGGACGACGCCACCCACCGCGTCACCCGGTTCGACCACACCTGTCCAGGCGCCCAGGGCGAACGCCTCGAGGGTCTGTGCCTCGCTGAACTCGTGGGCGCCGGGCAGGAGGGGCCGGACGAGGTCGGCCAGCTCGGCGGGGGTCGCCCGGAGCAGGTCGCTCACAGCGACTGCCGCATGCTCAGGGCCCGGACCACGTGACGGCGGACGGGGGCGGGTTCGTCGTCGAGGTCGGCGAGGGTCCAGGCGACCCGCAGCACGCGGTCGTAACCCCTCATCGTCAGGGCACCGGTCTCGAGCGCCCGGTCGACGGGCTGTGAGTCCGCCGCGGCCAGGCGGTTCGCCGGATCACGCAGCCAGGTTCCTGGGACCTCGCCGGACGACCGCCAGGGTGTTCCCTCGAGCCGGCGGGCGGCACGGCCGCGCGCCCGGTCGACGCGTTCGCGGGCCTGGCGTGTCGTCGTCGGGACGACGTCGGCCGAGGCTCGGAACTGAGACGAGCTGATGCGGGCCACCCGCAACTGCAGGTCGATGCGGTCGACGAGAGGCCCGGAGAGCTTGCCCAGGTAGCGACGCCGCTGGTGCGGGGAACAACTGCAGTCGGAGTCGCGAGAGCCGTATTGCCCGCACGGACAGGGGTTCGCCGCCGCGACCAGTTGGAACCTCGCGGGGAAACGCGCCACCGCCCGTGACCTGTGGACGACGGTCTCGCCCGACTCGAGGGGCTGGCGAAGACAGTCGAGGACCGTCTGTCGGAACTCGGGCGCCTCGTCGAGGAACAGCACGCCCCGGGTCGCCCTCGACGCGGCGCCGGGCCTGATGACCCCGCTGCCCCCGCCGACCAGGGCCGCCGCGCTGCAGGTGTGGTGGGGCGCCTCGAACGGCGGCCTCCGGTCGAGATCGCCCGTGACGGCGACCCCGGCCAACGAACGGATCGACGCGACCTCGAGGGCCGAATCGGCGTCGAGGTCGGGCAACAGACCGGGCAGACGGGCCGCCAGCATGCTCTTGCCTGCGCCGGGCGGCCCCACCATGAGGAGGTGGTGGCCGCCGGCCGCGGCGACGACGAGCGCCTCGACGGCGTCGACGTTGCCGATGACGTCCGCGAGGTCGAGTTCGGCCGGCACTGCCGGTTCGGTGCGCGATCGCGTGATGGCCTCGACCGGCTCGGGTTCGAGCCCTGCACCGTGCCAGATCGCCGCCTCGCGCAGGCTCGGCACGGCCACCACGCGGATGCCGGGGACGAGGGTGGCCTCGTCCGCGTTGTCGGTCGGCACCATGACGGTGGCGGCCCCTGCCCGGCGCGCACCCAACACGGCGGGCAGGACCCCGTCGACGGGCCTGAGCCGGCCGTCGAGACCGAGCTCGCCCAGGTGGACGACGCCCTCGACGGACTCGGCGGGGACGATTTCGGCTGCGGCCAGGGCCGCGATGGCGATGCCGAGGTCGAAGGACGACCCCTGCTTGGGCAGCGACGCCGGTGACAGGTTGACGGTCAGCTTGCGCGCCGGCAAGGCGCACCCGGAGTTGGTCGCTGCGGACCGGACGCGGTCACGGGCCTCACCCAGCGACGTGTCGGGCAATCCGATGATCACGAACGCCGGCAGCCCGGCACCCATGTCCGCCTCGATCTCGACCAGGGCTCCGTCGACGCCCAGCAGGGCGACCGCCCGCGTCCGCGCCACGCTCATGCTCCGGCCCCGCGGACGTGGTCGATCCGCTCGTGCCCTGCGCACCGCTCCACCGTGATGCCCACGACGTCGATGCGCACCCCCCGGGGCGTCGAGGTGGGATGCGCCTGGCACCAGGCCCCCGCCAGCCGTCGCAGACGCGCCAGCTTGGCCGGCGTCACGGCCTCGAGCGCGTGACCGTAGCCGGTGCCCGATCGCGTCTTGACCTCGACGACGACCACCTCGTCGCCGTCCAGGGCGACCACGTCGATCTCGCCTTCGCGGCACCGCCAGTTGCGCTCGACGACCCGCATGCCCTGCGCCTCGACGTACTCGGCCGCGACGTCTTCGCCGCGCCGACCCAATTCGTCCTTCTTCGCCATGTCTGACCTCCTGCCAGCAGGCTGGCGGAGGCGCACCCCTCGGAGGGCGGGCGGAGCATCGACTGGGGACACCACCGACCCGGCCGCGGCTGGGGACGAGCCGAGTCGAGAGGCATCGCGTCCCGCTCCAGGAGGTCGCGTGGCGACGGATGACTACTCGTCGAGTGCGAGTTCTTTCGGGAGCTCGAGGTCGCGGCTCGTGAGCTCTTCGACGTTGACGTCCTTGAAGGTGAGCACCCGGACCGACTTGACGAAGCGGTCGGAGCGGTAGACGTCCCAGACCCAGACGTCGGTCATCGACAGTTCGAAGTAGAAGTCGTGCTCGGTGTCACGCCGGACCAGGTCGACCTCGTTGGCCAGGTAGAAACGCCGCTCGGTCTCGACCACGTAGCGGAACTGCGACACCACGTCGCGGTACTCGCGGTAGAGCGCGAGCTCGACCTCGCGGTCGTAGTCTTCGAAATCGTCCTCGTCCATCGGAGTCGAGCTTACGCGGCCCTCGGGGCAGCGGTCGCCGTCGTCCCTCTGCTCCCGGCGTAGGTGCTCGAGGTCAGTGCAGCCAGGTGAGGCGGTGCAGCGGCGACGGACCCAATTCGGACAGGGCCCCGTAGTGCGCCGACGAGCCGTAGCCCTTGTTGCCGGCCCAGGCGTAGCCCGGGTGGACGCCGTCGGCCTCGATCATCAGCCGGTCGCGTTCGACCTTGGCGATGACCGACGCCGCCGCCACCGACGCGCAGTCGCGGTCGGCCTTGACCCTGGTCGTGATGCGCGGAGGGGTGGCGAGCTGGGGTGACAGGTAGTCGTGGTTGCCGTCGAGCACCACCACGGACTGCATGATGCCGACACCGGCGTGGTGCAGCGCCGTGAGGGCACGCTTGCCCGCGAGCCCGAGGGCGACGACGATGCCCAGCCGGTCGACCTCGTGCGCTTCGGCGAAGCCCACCGCGTGATGGGACACCCACGACGTCGCCAGCGGGTAGAGGGCCTCGCGTCGCTTCTCGGACAGGAGCTTCGAGTCGCGCAGACCCGCGGGGACGTCGAGGCACTCGACGTGGACCGCCCCGAGCCCGACCGCGACCGGCCCGGCGATGGCGCCCCGACCGACCTCGTCGCAGCCGATCACCCAGGTCGCGCCGGCGGCGTGCAGCTCTCGTTCGTAGTCGAGGGTGGGGTCGACGACGGGGCTCATTCGCCCTCTCGCTCGGTGCCGCGGAAGACGTCGGGGTAGTCGCCGAGCCACGTCCAGCGCTCGGTGGGCCAGCTGATGACGAAGGCGCGTCCGACGACGTCGCTCATCGGGACGAACCCCTTGCTCGGGGTGGCGCCGTTGTAGCGGCTGTCCTTCGAGTTGTAGCGGTTGTCGCCCATCACCCAGAGGGAGTCGGCGGGCACCGTGACCGAGAAGTCGTCGGCCGAGACCCGGGTCTCGCCCGGGGGCAGGTTCACGTAGGGCTCGTCGAGGGGGACGCCGTTGACCGACATCTGGCCGAAGTCGTTGCAGCACTCGACGGTGTCGCCCGGCAGGCCGATGACCCGCTTGATCAGGTGGTCGTTGCTGTCTTGTGCGCCGAGCCCGACCAGCGTGAGGAACCACGAGAAGCCGTCGGACACCGGGTTGCCGGTGGCCGTGCTGATGGGAGCCGTGCCGTCGAGCCAGCCGCCCGGGTCCGTGAAGACGACCACGTCGCCCCGCTTGACGTCGACGAGGTCGGGCACCAGCTCGTTGACGATGATGCGGTCGTTGATCTGGAGCGTCTGCTCCATCGACCCGGAGGGGATGTAGAACGACCGGATCAGGAACGTCTTGATCAGAAACGAGATCAGGAGGGCCGCCAGGAAGATGACGAGCACGTCGCGCACGAAGGTGCCGATGCCGCGCTTTCCGCCGTCGTCGCGTCGAGGACGCAGGGCGCGCCTCACTGTGTCATTCGTCATTTAACCACCCGAGCTCCCCGCCATCTTAGATGGCGAGGAGCTCGCGTGATGTCGCTGAGGGGCGTGACTAGTTGTCGCGCTTCTCCTTGATCTTGGCCTTCTTGCCACGCAGTTCGCGCAGGTAGTAGAGCTTGGCGCGACGGACGGCACCGCGGCTGACGACCTCGATGTGGTCGATGACCGGGGAGTGCACCGGGAAGGTACGCTCGACGCCGACCTGGAAGCTCACCTTGCGGACCGTGAAGGTCTCGCGGATGCCCTCGTTCTGCTTGCCGATGACGACACCCTGGAAGACCTGGACGCGCGAGCGCGTGCCTTCGATGATGTTGACGTGCACCTTGACGGTGTCGCCGGCGCGGAAGTCGGGGACGTCCGAGCGGAGGTTGGCGGAGTCAACCGCGTCGAGGATGTGCATTGTCGTTCGCTCTCTGCAACCGCCACAGGTCGACTGCGTGTCTGGGGCGCGTCACGCGCCCGTCATGATGAAGAAGGTGTGCTCTGGATCGGCAGACTCCCCTGTGGCAGAGTCGTGCGCAGGCACAAGCGCCTATTGTGCCACAGCGCGGGCACCCGTGTCAGCCTCGCGGCGTGATGGTGATGACGGGGCCGTCGTCGCCGTAGCCGGGCCGACGCCCCGCGGCGGCCCCGGTGCCCGACGCGACCCGCTCGAGATCGGCGAGCGACGTGGCCATGCGGGCCCGCGCCTCCTTCACGAACTGCCAGAGGGCGCAGGCGAACAGGCCCACGCCCGCCGCGATCGTCACGACGGCGCAGAGCGCGAACAGGGCGGTCGAGAGGTCGAGGGACGAGACCCCGCCGGCGACCTGCGTGAAGGCCGACGCGGACGCGGACTCGGCGGAGCTGTCGACGATGAAGAACCCCAGGCCGAGCTGGCCGAGCCAGGACAGGGCTAGCAGACCCGCGTCGGCCCACGACACGGCCTTCGCCCGCCGGACGCTGCGGCGGCCCACCACCACGCCGGTGGCCACCGCCTGCCCGACGAAGAGCAGGGGAACGAGCAGCAACTGGCCGACGAACTGCAGGCCCAGCGGGACGCCGAAGAACGCCCGACCCAGCAGCACCCAGAGCGGCAACACGAAGACGGCCACCCAGAGGAGGCGGTAGAAGATCCTGCGCGTCGTCATGCGGTCGAGGCTACGAGGGCTTCGTGAAGAATGGCTGCATGATCGAACTGCGCACTCCCGACGAGATCGAACGCATGCGACCCGCCGGAGCCTTCGTCGCCCGCGTGCTCGAGGCGACCCGTGCGGCCGCGCGACCCGGCGTCGACCTGCTCGACCTCGACGCGCTCGCGCACCGCATGATCCGCGAGGCGGGGGCCGAGAGCTGCTACGTCGACTACCACCCGTCGTTCGGGGCGAGCCCGTTCGGCAAGGTGATCTGCACGTCGGTCAACGACGCGGCCCTTCACGGCCTGCCGCATCGCTACCGACTGCGCGACGGAGACCTGCTCAGCCTCGACTTCGCCGCCTCGGTGGACGGTTGGGTCGCCGACTCGGCCGTGTCGTTCGTCGTCGGCGAGCAGGCGTCGCCCGAGGACCTCCGCCTGATCGAGACGTGCGAGGTGGCCCTCGACGCCGGCATCGCGGCCTTGAGGCCGGGCGCCAAGCTCGGCGACGTCTCGGCCGCGATCGGACAGGTCGCTCGCGGGGCGGGTTACGGCGTCAACCTGCAGTTCGGCGGCCACGGGGTCGGACGCACCATGCACGGCGACCCCCACGTGCCGAACGACGGACGTGCGGGGCGCGGGTGGCCCGTTCGACCGGGCCTCGTCGTCGCGATCGAGCCGTGGCTGATGCGCGGCACGGACGCGATCGTGACCGACGCCGACGGCTGGACGCTCCGCAGCGTCGACGGCTCGCGGGCCGCGCACGTCGAGCACACCGTCGCCGTCACCGAGGACGGGCCTCTCGTGCTCACCGCGCGCGGATGACCCGGACGGGCCGTCCACGGCGGGCCCTCCTCGGCGGGTCGAGCCGGGACGCCCGGAGCGCGCTGGCTCGGCCCGATCAGTCGAGCAGGTCGGGCCGTACCCGGCGGGTTCGTTCGAGCTGCTGCTCGCGACGCCAGGTCGCGATCGCCGCGTGGTTGCCGCTCAGCAGCACCGGAGGCACGTCGAGACCCCGCCAGGACGCCGGCTTGGTGTAGCTGGGGTACTCGAGCAGGCCGTCTTCGTGGCTCTCTTCGGTGAGGCTCTCGGGGTTGCCCACGACGCCCGGGACGAGACGACCGATGGCCTCGATCATCGCCGTGACGGCGACCTCGCCACCGTTCAGCACGTAGTCGCCCAGGCTGATCTCGCGCACCGTCGCCCGGGTGGCGGCGTGCTCGACGACGCGCTGGTCGATGCCCTCGTACCGGCCGCAGGTGAAGACCAGGTGCGGAGCGAACGCGAGCTCGCGAGCCGTGGCCTGGGTGAAGGGCGTGCCGGCCGGCGACGGGACGATCATGATCGTGTCGTCGGGCGTGGACGTCTCGCCGAAGACGTGGTCGAGCGCCTCGCCCCAGGGCTCGGGCCGCATGACCATGCCGGCCCCGCCACCGTAGGGGGTGTCGTCGACGGTGCGGTGCCGGTCGTGCGTGAAGTCACGCAGGTCGTGCACCTCGACGTCGAGCAGCTTCTGCTGCCGCGCCTTGCCGAGCAGCGAGATGTCGAGCACCCCGAAGAACTCGGGGAAGATCGACACGATGTCGATGCGCACGGGTCAGCGCTCGTCGTCGGGAGCGGACTCGCCGTCGGAGGCCGGCTCGTCGACACCGTCGGCGACCGACCGGTCGACGTCGTCGGAGGCCGGCTCGTCGTCGGTGTCGTCGGCCAGCTCTTCGAAGAGCCCCTGCGGCGGGGTCACGACGACCACGCCGCCCTCGACGTCGACCTTCGGCACGAGGGCCGAGACGAACGGGACGAGGACTTCGCCCGACGCGGTGTCGACCGCGAGCAGGTCTTGGGCCGGCAGGTGGTCGACCCGGGCCACGGTGCCCACGACGACGCCGTCACGCTCGACGCGGAGGCCGACCAACTGGTGGTCGTACCAGGCGTCGGCCTCGTGGGGCAGTTCGTCGGCGTCCTGGTCGACCCAGAGGATCGCCTTGACGAGCGACTCGGCCGCCGTGCGGTCGTCGACCCCGTCGAAGAAGCCCACCGGGTGGCTGTTGTACCAGCGCAGCTCGGTGAGGGTGAGGGTCTTGTCGTGCCAGGCGCTGTCGGCGGGCACCTGGAGGCGGAACACGGCACCCGGCACGAAGCGTTGCTCGGGGGTGTCGGTGAAGAGTTCGAGCTTGAGGGCGCCCTTGAGGCCGTGGGCCTTGGTCAGGCGCCCCACCCGGAGTTCGGTCTTGCGGTCGGACGGCACGGTTCTAGAGATCGCCGTCGACGACGTCGACCCGGACCCGCTTGCCGTCGGCCAGCGCGGTGATCAGGGTCCGGAGGGCCTTGGCGGTGCGACCGGCACGGCCGATGACGCGACCGAGGTCGTCCGCGTGGACGTGCACCTCGAGGACGTCGCCTCGTGGGGAGTTCTTCTCCACGACCTGCACCTCGTCCGGGTGATCGACGATCCCCCGGACGAGGTGTTCGAGTGCAGGTGCGAGCACCGACTACGCCTCGGTGGTCTCGGCGTCGTCGCTGGACTCGGCGGGAGCCTCGGCCTTGGCCGCGGGCTTCTCGGTCTTGGGCACGAGGACCGGCTTCTTCTTCTCGTCGGCGACGAAGGCCTCTTTCGGAGCCTTGGTCTTGACGGTGCTGACGGCGTCGGCGTCGCCCTTGAACTTGCCCCAGTCGCCCGTGAGCTTCAGCAGAGCGGCGACTTGCTCGGTCGGCTGAGCGCCGACGCCGAGCCAGTACTGCGCACGCTCGGACTCGACCTCGATGAACGAGGGCTCCTCGGTGGGGTGGTACTTGCCGATCTCTTCGATGACGCGACCGTCACGCTTGGTGCGCGAGTCGGCGACGACGATGCGGTAGTAGGGGGCGCGGATCTTGCCCATGCGCTTGAGACGGATCTTGACAGCCACAATTCTCCTGTGTGATGTGATGTGGGCGAGTTGCCAGCCGTGAGCGTGGGGGCACACTCGGCTCGAAAGCTCTGATGGGAGTCGAACGTCGTCTGATTAGAGGGTCGGACGACAGAAGACTCGACCTCCCATTGTTGCAGACGAAAGGCCATCTGCACGAATTGCGTCGCATCGTGTCCGACACCGCGCCTCCTCGGCGTCACCGGACGTCACGGGCGGCGCAGGCCGGCCCGCCGGACGGCCCCGACCGGCACCCGACTGGCAGGATGGAACCGCCCTGACGCCCACGGGAAGGCCACGCGGATGCGCATCGATTTCACGACCTCAGAGCGGTCGACCCTCGGCGTCGAGTGGGAACTCGCCCTCGTCGACCACGAGTCGGGAGAACTGGCGCCGCACGCCCCGGCGATCCTCGCCGACCTGGCCCACGTCAACGACGGCGGTCCGGAACGGTTGACCACCGAACTGCTCACCAACACGGTCGAGGTCGTCACGGGCGTGCACCGCCGGGTCGCCGACGCCGTCGACGACCTCCGGGGCACGATCGACCTGGTCCGGGGCCCGGCCTCCGTGCTCGGCGCCGACCTCATGTGCGCCGGGACGCATCCCTACAGCCGCTACGCCGACCAGGAGGTGACGCCCGACAAGGAGCGTTACGCCACCCTGATCGACCGGACGCGGTGGTGGGGCCGCCAGATGATGATCTGGGGCGTCCACGTCCACGTCGGCATCGACGACCAGGACAAGGTGCTGCCCATCCTCAACGGCATGCTCACCTACCTGCCGCACTTCCAGGCGCTGACGGCGTCGAGCCCGTTCTGGGTCGGCGAGGAGACCGGGTACGCCTCGAACCGCGCCCTGATGTTCCAGCAGCTCCCGACGGCGGGCTTGCCGCCCCAGTTCGCGACCTGGTCCGAGTACGAGGCCATGGTCGCCGACATGACCCACACCGGCGTGATCGACGACCACAGCGAGTTGCGCTGGGACCTCCGCCCCTCACCGAAGTGGGGCACCCTCGAGACGCGCGTCTTCGACGGCATCGCGACGACCGACGAGCTCGCCGCCGTGACGGCACTGGTGCAGTGCCTCGTCGACGACATGTCCGAGCGACTCGACCGCGGCGAGACCCTGACGAGCATGCAGCCGTGGTTCGTCCGCGAGAACAAGTGGCGCGCCGCCCGCTACGGCATGGACGCCATCGTGATCCAGAACGCGGCCGGCGACGAACGACTGGTGACGGACGACCTGCGCGAACTCGTGACGTCGCTCGAGCCGGCGGCCGAACGCCTCGGCTGCCTCGACGAACTGCACTCGCTCGCGACGATCACCGACCGCGGGGCCAGCTACCAACGCCAGCTCACCGTCGCCGCCGCGCACGGGGGCGACCTGCGCCCCGTCGTGGCGTCGCTGGTCCGCGAGTTCGACGAAGGGCTGTCCGCAGCCGAATGACCAGCCGCCTGCGGCGCGACGGGCACACGACGACGCCCGCCCCGCATCAGGCGGGGCGGGCGTCGAGGACCGACAGGAGGCGCGGGTCGGCTCAGCCGCGCCCGAGCATCTTCTGCAGCGACGCGAGTTCTTCGGGCGAGGGCGCCGCGCCACCCGCGGCGGCCCCGCCGCCGCCGAGCCCGAAGCCCGAGCCGCCGGGAGCCGAGGACGCCGGCCTGGCACCCGTGGTGAGGGCGGCGTTCTGTGCGGCACGCTTGGCCGGGTTGCCGGCCTTGGAGCCCTTCTTCTTGGGCTGAGCCTTCTTGCCGGCGTACGAGGCCCCGGGGATCGGCCCCATGCCGGGCACCTGGGGCACGCCGCCCTTGGCGACGGTCTTCATCATCTTCGACGCCTGCTCGAAGCGCTGGACGAGCTGGTTGACGTCGGTGACCGTCATGCCCGAACCGCGGGCGATGCGGAGGCGACGCGAGCCGTTGAGCAGCTTGGGCATCGCTCGCTCTTGCTTGGTCATCGACTGGATGATCGCCTCGGTGCGGACGATCTCGCGTTCGTCGAAGTTCTCGAGTTGCTCGCGCATGCCCTTGGCACCCGGCAGCATGCCGAGCATGCCCTTGATCGAACCCATCTTGCGCAGCTGCTGCATCTGCGTGAGAAAGTCGTCGAGCGTGAAGGAGTCGGTCGCGATCTTCTGCGCGACCGCCATCGCCTCTTCTTCGTCGAAGGCCTGCTGGGCCTGCTCGATCAGCGAGAGGATGTCGCCGAGGTCGAGGATGCGGCTCGCCATGCGGTCGGGGTGGAACGGCTCGAAGTCGTCGAGCGACTCACCCGTCGAGGCGAACATGATGGGGCGGCCGGTGACCGAGGCCACGCTGAGTGCGGCACCACCGCGGGCGTCTCCGTCGAGCTTGGAGAGCACGACGCCGGTGAAGTCCACACCGTCCTGGAAGGCCTTGGCGGTCGCGACGGCGTCCTGACCGATCATCGCGTCGATGACGAAGAGCACCTCGTCGGGATCGACCGCCTTGCGGATGTTCGCGGCCTGCTTCATGAGCTCGGCGTCGACGCCGAGACGGCCGGCCGTGTCGACGATGACGGTGTCGTACTGCTTGTCGCGGGCGTACTTGATGGCCTGCTTCGCGACCTTGACGGGGTCGCCGACGCCGTTGCCCGGCTCGGGCGCGAAGACGTGGGCACCGGCCTGCTCACCGACGACCTGCAGCTGCGTCACCGCGTTGGGGCGCTGGAGGTCGGCCGCCACGAGCATGGGCGTGTGGCCGTCCTTCGCGAGCCACTTGGCCAGCTTGCCCGCGAGGGTCGTCTTGCCGGCACCCTGGAGGCCCGCGAGCATGATCACGGTCGGCGGGTTCTTCGCGAACTCGAGCCGGCGCTGCTGACCACCGAGGATCTGCACCAGTTCTTCGTTGACGATCTGGACGACCTGCTGCGCCGGGTTCAGCGCCTTGCTGACCTCGTCGCCGAGGGCGCGGTCGCGGACCGTGTTCGTGAAGGCCTTGACGACGTCGAACGCGACGTCGGCGTCGAGCAGGGCACGACGGATCTCACGCACGGTGCCGTCGACGTCGGCGGGGCTCAGCTTGCCCTTGTTGCGGAGGTTCTTGAACGTTTCCGCGAGGCGGTCGGAGAGGGTTCCAAAAGTGGCCATGGTGCGCCCATCTTAACCGACCGTCGGCCTCCTGTGCTGCGTGGCCGCGCCTCCTCGGCCCGTCGTTGTTGTACCGAGTGCATCAATGGGCCTAGCCTCGGGGTGTGACCACGACGCGACGCACGGGCCTCACGGGCCCGCCACTCGACTACGACGAGGGCCTGCGCCTGCAGCGCGAGCTGCACGCCGACGTCGTGGCCGGCCGACTGGACTCGGCCCTCGTCCTCTGCCAGCACCCGTCGGTGTACACGGCGGGCACGCGGACGCAGCCCGCCGACCTGCCGCGCGACGGCTCCCCCGTGACCCGGGTGGACCGCGGCGGACGCATCACGTGGCACGGCCCCGGCCAGCTCGTGGCGTACCCGATCGTCCGCCTGCCCGAACCGCTGGACGTCGTCGCCCACGTCCGGGCGCTCGAGGCGTGCCTGATCGCCGTGTGCTCGGGCGTCGGGGTGTCGGCCGTCCGCGTCGAGGGGCGCAGCGGCGCCTGGGTGCGCGGACCGCTCGGCGACGAGAAGGTCGCGGCGGTCGGCGTGCGGGTCGCCGAGGGAGTGACGATGCACGGCGTCGCCCTCAACTGCGACGCCGACCTGTCGCCGTACGCCGGGATCGTGCCCTGCGGCATCAGCGACGCCGGCGTGACCAGCCTGACCCGCGCCTCCGGGAGGCGCGTGGCCGTGACCGACGTCGCGGACGCCCTCGAGACCTCCCTGACCGCCTACCTGACCAGCCTCGAGACCGTCGGCCGCGTGCCGGCCCGACCCGACCCCGTGGGAGCCCACCGATGACGACGACCGCCCCCGAGGGACGACGCCTGCTGCGCGTCGAGGCCCGCAACGCCGAGACCCCGATCGAGAAGAAGCCGACCTGGATCAGGACGACCGCGAGGCAGGGCCCCGAGTACCGCGCCCTGACCGAGCTCGTGGCCGACAAGAAACTGCACACGGTCTGCCAGGAGGCCGGCTGCCCGAACATCTTCGAGTGCTGGGAGGACCGGGAGGCCACGTTCCTGATCGGCGGCTCGCAGTGCACGCGGCGCTGCGACTTCTGTCAGATCGACACGGGCAGGCCGAGCCCGATCGACCGCCGCGAGCCCCTGTCGGTCGCCGAGTCGGTGCGCGAGATGGGGCTGCGCTACGCGACCGTGACAGGCGTCGCGCGCGACGACCTCGACGACGGAGGCGCGTGGCTCTACGCCGAGACCATCCGTCGCATCCACGAGCTGAACCCGGGCACGGGCGTCGAGATCCTCGTCCCCGACTTCAACGGTCGCCCCGACCTGCTCGCGCAGGTCTTCGACGCCCGTCCCGAGGTCTTCGCCCACAACGTCGAGACCGTGCCGCGCATCTTCAAGCGCATCCGCCCCGCGTTCACCTTCGAGCGGTCGCTCGACGTCATCCGGCAGGGGCACGACGCCGGCCTGGTCACCAAGTCGAACCTCATCCTCGGCATGGGTGAGGAACGCGACGAAGTGATCGACGCCCTCGAGCGCCTGAGGGAGGCGCACACCGACGTCATCACGCTGACCCAGTACCTGCGTCCCAGCCCGCGACACCTGCCGGTGGCGCGATGGGTGCACCCGGACGAGTTCGTCGACTTCCGGGAGATCGCGGAGGACATGGGGTTCAGCGGCGTGCTGGCCGGGCCGCTCGTGCGCTCGTCGTACCGGGCGGGCCGACTCTGGGCGAGGGCGACCGAGGCGCGGGGCGAGGTCGTGCCCGAGGCCCTGCGACACCTGCTCGAGGCCGGGGCCGGGCGCCAGGCCGTGTGACCCGTGCCCGCCGGGGCTCGCTACGCGATGAGGTTCTGGACGAACACGTGCGGCGTGAAGCCCGTGAGGTCGCCGATGCCCTCGCCCTGCCCGACCAGCTTGATCGGGATGCCCGTCTGTTCTTGCACCGCGAGGACGAAGCCGCCGCGGGCCGAACCGTCGAGCTTCGTCAGCACGAGGCCCGTGACCCCGGCGTGCTCGATGAAGGCCTGCGCCTGGGCGAGGCCGTTCTGACCCGTCGTCGCGTCGAGCACGAGCAGCACCTCGGCGATCTCGGTCTGCTTCTCGACGACGCGTTTGATCTTGCCGAGCTCGTCCATCAGGCCCGACTTCGTCTGCAGGCGCCCGGCGGTGTCGATCAGGACGATCTCGATGCCCTCGCGCATGGCGAGCTCGACCGTCTGGAACGCCACGGACGCGGGGTCCTGCCCCTGTTGCTGCGGGCGGACGATGCGCGCCCCCGCCCGATCGGCCCAGGTCGCGACCTGCTCGACGGCCGCGGCCCGGAACGTGTCGGCCGCGCCCACGACGACCGAGCGGTCGTAGTTGCGGAGGAACTTGGCGAACTTGCCGATGGTGGTCGTCTTGCCGACGCCGTTGACGCCGACCATGAGCACGACGGCGGGTCGCGCGCTGAGCTTGAGGGTCGAGTCGAGCTTGGAGAGGCGCTCCTCGAGGGTCTCGCGCAGCATGCGCTTGAGGTCGGCGGGGTCGGTGGTCGAGTAGCGCTGCACCTTCGCCTGCAGGTCGTCGATGATCTGCTCGGTCACGTCCGGGCCGAAGTCGGCGCCGATCAGGGCGGCCTCGAGGTCGTCCCACGTGGTCTCGTCGATCGTCTTCTTGGCGAACATGCCACGGAGGGCACCGGAGAGGGACCAGGGAGAAGCCATGCGGGCCAGCATATTCGGCCCCGGGCGAGACCGCGGACGTGCAGAGGCTGTAAGCTCGCCAGGTTGAAGGGGAGTACTCCCACGCGGTGGCGTCGTCAATACGGAAGAGACCGATCTCGACCCGGTGCACCGGTTCGCAGCCGTCCTGATCAGGACGCGTCGCGAGTGGAGGAGACCTTCGGTACCCGCTGCGTACTGGAGGTACACACATGGACGTCCACTTCTTGACCTGGGCGATCACCATCGCCGGCATCATCGGCCTGCTGTTCTTCGACTTCTTCAGTCACGTGCGCACGCCGCACGAGCCGACCATCCGCGAATCGGCCATCTGGTCGGGCGTCTACATCGGCATCGCCGTCCTGTTCGGCGTCGGGGTCGGCGTCTTCTCGAACTGGACCTTCGGTGGCGAGTACTTCGCCGGCTACATCACCGAGAAGGCCCTCTCGGTCGACAACCTGTTCGTCTTCCTCATCATCATGACGAGCTTCGCGGTGCCCCGCATCTACCAGCAGAAGGTGCTGCTCGTCGGCATCGCCATCGCCCTGCTGTCGCGTGGTCTGTTCATCGCGGCGGGCGTCGTCATCATCGAGAACTTCTCGTGGGTCTTCTACCTCTTCGGCATCCTGCTCTTCTGGCTCGCCTACAGCCAGGTCAAGGGCGGCCACGGCGACGACGAGAAGGACGAGGCGGACAGCAAGCTCATCCGTGCCCTGCGCCGCGTCATCCCCACCTCGCAGGACTACGACGGCCAGAAGCTGACCACCAAGGTCGACGGCAAGCGCCTCTTCACCCCGCTCTTCCTCGTGATGGTCGCGATCGGCCTGACCGACGTGCTCTTCGCGCTCGACTCGATCCCGGCCATCTTCGGCCTCACGCAAGAGGCCTACATCGTCTTCACGGCGAACGCGTTCTCGCTGCTCGGCCTGCGCCAGCTGTACTTCCTCATCTCGGGCCTGCTCGAGCGCCTCGTCTACCTCGCCCAGGGCCTCGCGGTCATCCTCGCCTTCATCGGCGTCAAGCTGCTGTTCCACGCCCTGCACGTCAACGAGGTGCCGTTCATCAACGGCGGCGAGCCGATCACCTGGATCCCCGAGATCCCGATCTGGTTCTCCCTCGGCTTCATCGTGCTGACGATCGCCGTCGCGACCGTCGCCAGCCTCGCGAAGACCCGACGGGACGCCCGCGCGAAGGCCGACGTCACGGCGAGCACCGACGACGACCACTGATCCCCCGACGGGCGGCCCCCACCGGGGCCGCCCGTCGCCACTCCCCCGCGGCACCCCCGCGGCCGCACCACGGAACGGAACACCCCGATGCGCCTCGAACTCATCCGCCACGGTCAGACCGACTGGAACCTCGCCGACAAGCTCCAGGGCTCCTCGGACATCCCCCTGAACGACACGGGCCGCGGCCAGGCCCTCGAGGCGGCTCGCCTGCTGGCCGGCGTCGAGTGGAGCGCCATCGTGTCGTCGCCACTCGGGCGTGCCCGCGAGACCGCGGAGATCATCGCCGCCGAACTGGGCATCGAGCTGGGTGACGCCTACGACGAACTGATCGAGCGCGACTACGCGTCGCACGAGGGCCGCACCCCCGAGTCGCCGATCCCCGACCAGCCGAACGCGGACTACCCCGACATCGAACCGCGCGAGTCGGTGGCGGCCCGCGGACTCGGCGCCCTCGAGATGATCCGCGACACGCGGCTGCCCCTCGACGGTGACGACGCCCACATCGTCGTCGTCTGCCACGGCACGATCATCCGGTTCACCCTCGCCGAGATCCTCGGTCGCGAGGTGCCGCACATCGAGAACGCCGCGGCGAACACCGTCGAGTGGGACGGCACCGCCTGGCACGTGCTGAGCATCAACGGCGGGGTCGTCGACACGCCGATCGACTGACACCCCGGTTCCCCACGGGGCGCGGCGAGAACGCAGGAGGCGCGGCCGCGCAGGTCGCGCCTCCTGCGTTTCGCGTCGGGGGGGGCTCAGGAGGCGTCGGTGATGCTGCGCTCGGCCGTGCCGCCCGCGGCGGTGCCGCGCTCGGCGACGACGCGCTGGCCGACGACGGCACTGACCCCGTCCTGACGCATCGAGACGCCGTAGAGGGCGTCGGCGATCTCCATCGTGCGCTTCTGGTGCGTGATGACGATCAGTTGGCTCGACTCGCGGAGGTCCTCGAAGATCGTCAACAACCGGCCGAGGTTGGCGTCGTCCAGGGCCGCCTCGACCTCGTCCATGATGTAGAACGGGCTCGGCCGGGCCTTGAAGATCGCGATCAGCAACGCCACGGCGGCCAACGACCGCTCGCCCCCGGACAGCAGCGAGAGCCGCTCGATCTTCTTGCCGGCGGGCTTCACCGTCACCTCGATCCCGGTCGCCAGCAGGTCGTCGGGGTCGGTCAGGTGGAGCGAACCGCTGCCCCCCGGGAAGAGGATCGGGAAGACCCGGTCGAAGGCGGCCTGGGTGTCGGCGAACGCGCTCGCGAAGATGGTCTGCATCTTGTCGTCGATCTCGTCGATGATCGTCAGCAGGTCCGCGCGGGTGCCGGTCAGGTCGGAGAGCTGCTCGGTCAGGAAGAGATGGCGCTGCTCGAGCGCCGCGAACTCCTCGAGGGCCAGGGGGTTCACCCGGCCGAGCCGGGCGAGCTTCTTCTCGGCCACGGCGAGCCGGCGCTGCTGCGTCGCGCGGTCGAAGGGCACGCCCCGAGGAGGCGCGGTGGCGGCCCCGGCGAGGGTCGCGTCGTCGAGGTCGGCGGCACCGTCGGGTCCGCGGGCGGCACGGCCAGCGCCCTCCCCCGTGGCGTCGTCCTCGCCCGCGGCGTCGTCCTCGCCCGCGGCGTCGACGTCGACCAGGTCGACCTCGTCGTCCACGGACGGGCGGGTCGCGACCTCGTCGTCGCTCGGCACGAGCACGTGCGGTCCGTACTCGGCGACGAGGACGTCCTCGACGAGGCCGAGCTCGGAGCCGGCCCGTTCGAGCAGCCCGGACAGGTGCAGCGTCTTCTCGTAGATCTCCATCTCGAGGCCGTGCACGCTCTCGGTCACGGTGGCGAGCCGGTCGCGCAGCTCGCGCTCGGCTCCGCGGAGCGCCTGCAGCTCGGTGTTCTGCTCGGTCCGGGCCGCCTCGGCCTTCGCCAGGACCGCGCGCGCCTCGGCCACCGACCGGGCCGCGGCGTCCAGGGTCGGCGGCAGGGCCTCGAGCACCGACGACGTGGCGGCCATCTGGCGATGCCGCACCACCGTCTGACGGGCCTGGAGTTCGGCGGCCGCCCGTTGCTCGTCGAGTTGACGCTGCAGGGCCTCGGCCCGGGCGATCTCGGCCCGGACCCGTTCGCGGACGGTCTCGAGGGCGATGCGGCGCTCGGTCTCGACGGCGCGCGCCGTCTCGACCTCGGCCAGCAGGCCGTCGCGCGCCGACGCGTCGAGCAGCGGACGCGGGCGGGCGGCGTGTTCGTCGTGGGCGGCCGCGGCGGCGTCGACGGCGCGGCTCGCGGCGTCGACGGCCTCGACCGACGCGTCGAGCGCGACCGAGAGCCGATCGACCTCGGCCTCGGCGGCCTCGACCCGGGCACGCAGACGACCGAGCTGCTGCCCGTGGGAGGTGACCCGCGCCTCCTCGTCCCGGGCGGCGGCCGCTGCCTCTTTCGCGCGTGTGCGCGTCGTGGCGAGCCGTTCCCGGAGCTCGGCGAGCCCGGGAGCGAGCCGCTCGATCTCGGTGGCCACGCCGGTGAGCCGCTCGGCGGCCGCATCACGCTCGGCGACGAGCTCGAGACGCGACCGCTCGACGCCCGACCCGCCGCGCAGCACGTAGTCGGTCAGCACCTCGCCGGCCCGCGTGATGACGGTCACGGGGACCGGGTGGCCGGCGAGTGCCCGCCAGGCCGAGCGAGCGACCGCGAGGTCGTCGGCCACGACGGTGGCGGCCAGCAGTCCCAGCACCCCGGGAGGCGCGGTGACGACGGCCGTGGCGGCGACGGTCCCGGCCGGGAGGTCGACGTCGAGCGTCGACCGGGGCCGCTCGGGCTCGGCCACGACGACCTCGACACGACCGAGCTCGGCCTCGGTGGCGTGCGCGACCGCATCGACGGCGGCCTCGACGTCGTCGGCCAGCACCGAGTCGACCACGCTGCCGAGCGCCGCCGCGACGGCGGCCTCGTAGCCGGGACTCACCTGCACGTGCTCGGCCACCAGGCCGCGGATGCCCGGTCGGCCCGCGGCGACCAGGGCGGCCGTGGCGTCGTTCTGGTCGAGGGCCAGCGAGAGCGCGCTGCGGCGGGCCGCGAGGGCGTCGCGCTCACGCTCGGCCGCGTGCAGGCGGTCGCGCCGCTCGTCGACGCTCGCCGTGAGGCTCGACAGCTGTTCTTCGGCCTCGGCCTGGACGGCGGCGTGGTCGACGCCGTCGGCGTCGGCCCGCGGGGACCGCTGCTCGAGCTCGGCGTACTCGGCCCGCCCGGCGTCGCGACGCGCCTCGGCGGCCTCGAGTGCCGCGCGCTGCCGCAGCTGCTCGCCCCGGACGGCCGCGAGCCCCGACCGTGCCGCCTCGAGGGCGCCGCGCAGGCGGGTCGCCTCGAGGTCGTGCTGCGAGACGAGGACGCTCTGGGCCTGGATCTCGACGTCGAGGGCGTCGAGGGAGGCCCGGGCCGTGGCCAGGTCGGCCCCGGCCTGTCCCACCGCCGCCTCTGCCTGCGAGACGTCGCCGCGCAGGCGCTCGGCCTCGTCGCGGGCGTCGGCGACCATGCCCGAGCTGACGGTGGTCGCCACGGCGGGTCGGTCCCCCTGCTGGGCGAGCAGCTGGAGTCGCTGCTGCGCGAGGCTCGACAGGCTGCGCAGGCGCTCGTGGACCGACTCGAGTCCGAAGACCACCCGGCGGGCCTCGTCGACGGCGTCGCCGACCATGGCCTGCTCGAGGCGGTGCTCGCGCTGCTTGTTCTCGTCCAGGCGGCCCTGCAGGACGAGGCGCTCGCTCTTGCGCTCGGCCTCGCTGCTCGACCGGGCCGTGAGCGACTCGCGGAGGGCGACGACCTCGTCGGCCAGCAGACGGGCGCGGGCGTCGCGGACGACCGCCGCGATGGTCTGCGCCTCACGGGCGATCTCGGCCTGGCGCCCGAGCGGCTTGAGCTGGCGGCGGATCTCGCCCGCGAGGTCGCTGAGGCGCGTGAGGTTCGTCTGCATGGCCTCGAGCTTGCGGAGGGTCTTCTCCTTGCGACGACGGTGCTTGAGGATGCCGGCGGCCTCCTCGACGAAGCCCCGGCGGTCCTCGGGAGTGGCGCGCAACACGGCGTCGAGCTGCCCCTGCCCCACGATGACGTGCATCTCGCGGCCGAGGCCGGAGTCGCTGAGGAGCTCTTGCACGTCGAGCAGCCGACAGCCCTCGCCGTTGATGGCGTACTCGCTGCCCCCGTTGCGGAAGAGCGTCCGACTGATCGTCACCTCGGTGTAGTCGATGGGCAGGGCCCCGTCGGAGTTGTCGATCGTCAGCACGACCTGCGCCCGACCGAGCGGACCGCGGGTCGACGTGCCGGCGAAGATGACGTCCTCCATCTTGCCGCCGCGCAGGTTCTTCGCCCCCTGCTCGCCCATCACCCAGGCGAGGGCGTCGACGACGTTGCTCTTGCCCGAACCGTTCGGGCCGACGACGCAGGTGACCCCCGGCTCGAAGGCGAACGTGGTCGCGGAGGCGAACGACTTGAAGCCCTTGAGCGTGAGGCTCTTCAGGTACATGCGCCGCGCCTCCTCGGGACTCGTGACGGGTGGTGACCCGCGCTCAAGGATAGGGGCGGAGGCCCCGCGGACCGGGGAGGCGGACGCCCTCGGCCGTCGGGGTTCAGCGCGTGCGCACCCGCTGGCAGCGGGGGCAGAAGTGACTCGACCGGTTCATGAAGGCCTCGCGCACGATGAGCGTGCCGCACCGTGGGCACGGACGCCCCTGCTGCCCGTACGCGGCGAGGCTGTGGCTGAAATAGCCCGACTGGCCGTTGACGTTGACGTACTGGGCGTCGAAGCTCGTGCCCCCCTCGCCGAGGGCCTTGAGCAGCACGACCCGCACCTCGGCCAGCAGCACCCGCGCCCGAGCCCTCGACAACGACTCGGTGGGCTGTTCGGGGTGCACCCGCGCGGCCCAGAGGCTCTCGTCGGCGTAGATGTTGCCCACCCCGCTCAGCAGACCCTGGTCGAGGAGCGCCCGCTTCACCGCCGTGCGGCGGTCCAGCAGACGGGTGATCACCCGCGCCTCGTCGAAGGCCGGGTCGAGCGGGTCGCGCGCGATGTGCGAGACCTGCTGCGGGACGCGGCGCACCCAGGCGGCCGGGTCGGCGTCGGTGCCGACGGTCGTCGTGGCGGTCGTGGTGCCGGGTGTGGCCTCCCCCGCGGCCAGGACGTCGGAACCCAGGAGGCGCGGGCCGGCGAACCCCGCCGCGCGCCCGTCCAGGGTGGGCACCGTCTCGTCGAGGGCCATCGAGCCGAAGATGCGCTGGTCGACGAAGGCGAGCCGCACGGGGCCGAGCGACGGGCTCTCGACGTCGAGCCGGATGCGCATCAGACGGTCGGGCTCGGCATCCCGGCTGCGGAGCAACACCTGCCCGCTCATGCCGAGATGCGCGACCAGGGCCAGGGGCTGCTCGTGCCGCTCGACCGGTTCGAAGGGGAACCAGAGGAACTTGCCCCGGCGGACGGCCGAATCGATCGTGCCGCCGACGAGCCGGTCGACGAAGTCGTCGCTCGGACCACGGTGTCGCTTGAGCGACCGCTGGTCGAGCACCTCGACGGCCGTCACCACGGCGCCGGACACCACCGGGTGCAGACCGGCACGGACGACCTCAACCTCGGGCAGTTCGGGCACGGTCAGTCGACGGAGGCGGCGGCCCGACGGGCGGCGGCTACGCCGGCAGCCGACGCGTTGAGGGACGTCCACGCCCCGAGGGCGGCGGCCATCTCGGCCTGCTTCTTGCTGCTGCCGGACCCCTCGGCGACTCCCTGGTCGTCGCCCAGGGCGACGACGGCGTGGAACCGTTTGTCGTGGTCGGGCCCGCTGTCGGTCACCGAGTACGAGGGCATGCCCCTGCCGAGGGTCGCTGCTAGTTCTTGCAGGCTGGTCTTGGGGTCCATCGCGGCGCCGAAGCGATCCGGGTCGACCAGCAGAGGAGCCACGAGACGCAGGACGAGCGCCGTGGCGGCTTCACCGCCGGCCTCGAGGTAGGTCGCCCCGATGATGGCCTCGACGGTGTCGGCCAGGATCGAGTGCTTGTCGCGACCACCGGTCAGCTCTTCGCCGCGACCGAGGCGCAGGTGCGGGCCGAGTCCGATGATCCGCGCCACCTCGGCCAGGGCGACGGTGCTGACCAGGCTGGCCCGACGCTTGGCGAGGTCGCCCTCGTCGAGGTCGGGGTTCTCGGTGAAGAGCATGACCGTGACGGCCTGGCCCAGGATCGAGTCGCCGAGGAACTCGAGGCGCTCGTTGTTGCCGACACCGCCGTGCTCGTACGAGTACGACCGGTGGGTCAACGCCTGGTCGATCAGGTCGTCGCTGAGCTCGATCTGCAGTCGGGACAAGAGAACAGCCCGGTCGGCACCAGGGCTCGACTCGGGCTGACTCATGCGCTCACCGCGGGGGTGGACGGGTTCACGTCGGTGATCAGACGTCGGCGACCTTGCGGCCCTTGTACTCCATGTACAGGGCGGTGCCGGCGCTGTCCTCGACGACCTTGGCACGGTGCGGGAGGCTGTAGGTGACCTTGCCGTTCTCGATCGTCTTGACGAGCTGGACCGGCGTGGCCTTCCACTGCGAACGACGAGCGTGCGTGTTGGAGCGTGACTGCTTGCGCTTCGGGACGGCCATGGGTTTCTCTTCTCTCTGTCGGCACCCTCGCGGGTGCCTGGGTCTGACGATGGTGGGTGACGCGGTGGTGTTCAGTGCTGCTCGTCGGCCGGGCGCTGGTCGTCGTGACCGGTGCCCTGTGACGTGCCGTCGGCGGGTGCCGATTCAGCCTGGAACCCTGCCAGTGCCGACCAGCGGGGGTCGGCGATCTCGCGGGGCTGGTAGTCGGGGATGTCGTCCACACGCTCGCCCGTTTCGGGGTCGAGGCCCGGACAATCCGGCCGACAGACCGGCTGGAAGGGCAGTGACAGAACCACTGCGTCTCTGACCACGGGTTCAAGATCCACGTGATCGTCTTGAACCTGATAGTCAAAAGCTTCGTCGACATCGTACGCGAAAAGCTCGGCGAAATCGACTTCGACGGGCTCGGAGATGTCACGGAGGCATCGGCTGCACTCGCCGACCGCCGTGCCCGACACGTGTGCGGACACCAGGATGCCGTCGTGCAGCCCCTCGAGCTTGACGTCGATCGCGATCTCGGCACCCTTCGGCACCGAGATCTGGCCCTCGCCGAGTTTCTCGGGCACGACGACGTCGAGCTCGTGCTCGCGCATCTCGCCCGGACGGTGCACGAGGTCGAACACCGGGACGGTGTAGGGGGTCTGGGTGAAATGAGGCACGAACGAAGAGTTTACGCCGTCGAGCCGGACGCCGCCTCCGTGCCCCCGACGAGCGACCGCGGCGCGATCGTGGCGGTGAGACGCTGCCCCACGGACGAGGAGGCCCGGAGCCCGGCGATGACCCGACGTGCGTCCGCCTGCACCTGTCGGGCGGCCGGTTCGGCTCCGAAGCGCTCGGCCTGCAGGGCGTCCAGCAGCGCGACGGACGCGGCCCGCGCCTCCTGGGCCGTGGCCGTCCGGCCGGCGGACGGTGCGTGTGACGTCGTCGCCGCGGCACCGTCGCCGAGAGCCGCGAGTCGCTGCGCCAGCAGGTCGGCGACGGCGGGAGGTGTCATCGCGGCCGTCACCGGGACGCCGAGGTCCCGAGCGGTGTCGACCACCTCATGCCAGGCGTGCAGGGCCAGGTCGGGAGGCGACGCCGACAGGCGGCGGCGACGGCGACCGGCCCGCAGCCCCGAGGGGACGACGAGGGCCGCCAGCGCGAGCGCCGCGAGCACCGACAGGGCGATCGTCGGCACGGGACCGCCGCCGGCTCCCTGGCCGGAGGCGGTGGACGTCGGCGTGGCACTCGCGCCCGGGGCCGCGCTCGTCGGGGCGGCCGACGCCGAAGGCGCCGTGCTCGCGTCGGGCGCGGTGCTGGCGTCGTCGCTCGGGACGTCGCTCGGTTCGACGCCGGTCTGCTGCAGGTACTGCTGCGGTGCGCCGAGGCCGACGGTCGGCTCGAAGGGGACCCACCCGAGTCCGGCGAAGTACAGCTCGGGCCAGGTGTGCAGGTCGTCGCTGCTGACCCGGAACGCGGCGTCGTCGCCGACGCCCTGCAGGTCGCCCGGCAGGAAGCCCACGGCCACCCGCGACGGGATGCCCAGCGTCCGCGCCATGACGGCCATCGCCGAGGCGAAGTGCACGCAGTACCCGCTGCGGACCTGCAGGAACGTCTCGATCGCGTCGAGGCCGCTGCCGTCGTAGCCGCGCTCGACCGGGGTGTCCTCCGAGTAGGTGAAGTCGCCGTCGCGGAAGAAGTCCTGCAGCTCGACGGCCGCGTCGAAGGGGTTCGCGGAACCGGCCGTCACCTGCGCCGCGAGGTCGGTGACGGACTGCGGCACCTCGTCCACCGAGAGATAGGGCGCCATGTCGGGCCCCGTGTCGTCGAGCGAGGCGACGACCTGCTCGGGGCTGGGATCGACGGGCCGGCTCGTCACCTCGTACTCGAGGCCCTGCGTGCCCTCGGAATCGCTGCGGACGGTGACGCCGCTCTCGTCGACGAACCGCCACCCGTCGTCCAGGCCCTCGATGGTCGCGGGCGGCACCGGCACGGGCAGGTACGGGCTGCGGAGCGCCCCGATCGTGACGTCGGTCGTGACGTCGCGTCGAGCGGTGCCGGGGTCGATGCCGGGAGCGTCGGGCAGCGCGTCGAGCGTGTTGAGCGGGTCGAGCGGCACGTCGGCGGGGCTCCAGGTGCGGCCCGAGAAGTCGACGAGGTCGACGAGCTTGAGGTAGTTGCCCTGCGGGTCGTCGGTCCGGTACGACAGGACGGTGACCGGGGCCCCCCGCCGGAGGTCGTCGCCGAGGTCGATGATCGGGTTGACGCCGGTCGCGAGTCCGGTCCCGGTGCCCGAACCGGTCAACGGCGCCACGCCCGTGAGCGGGACGACGGCCGTCAGCAACCCCGCCACGGCGACCGACGCGGCGGCTCCGACGAGGCCGGCGCGCGAGGGTCGTCGGCCGGTGGACACCATCAGCAGCACCAGGAAGGCCAGCACGGTGGCCACCACCCAGGGCCAGCTCGTGACGACGCCCGGGACGAAGGTCGGCACCGCCAGCACGAGGGCGGGGAAGACCCCGGTCACGACCGGCAGCTGCCCCACCGACGACAGCAGGTCGGTGACGACGGCGACGACGAGCACCGAGAGGGCGACCGTGACCAGCAGGCCGTCGTTGACCTCGACGGGGGCCGAGCCCTCGACGATCGCCGCGTTCGCCTGCGCGGACAGCTCGGGGAGGCGCGCGAAGGTGGACCCCGTCGGCACGACGCCCAGCAGGGCCGTGCCGCCCGAGGCGAACGCCGTCGTGACGAGGGCGCCCAGCACCGCCCCACCGACGACGCCCAGCCAGGAGGCGCCCCCCAGCGCCCGCACGACGAGGGAACCGCCCAGCACGACGGCGGCCACCACGGCCCCGGCCACCCACCAGCCGATCCCGACGAAGACGGGGTGCAGGCTCGCGAGCGACAGGACGAGCACGAGCCAGAGCAGGGCCGTGGTCTGCCCGCGGACGGCGCCCGCGGGCTCGGCACCGAAGAACCCCGTGCGGGTCGGCGACTCAGTCATCGAGGACTCCCGACGTCGTGATCAGGCGGCCGACGTCGACGCTCGAGTCGGTCTCGACGACCCGCCAGCCCGAGTCACGCAGCGCACCGGCGACCTCGTCGGGGGTCAGCACGCGGTCGTCGGCCCGAGCACGACCGTCGGCGGGGCGGGTGGGTCGCGAGGTCAGGCCGGCGCCGAGGGGCAGCGCGGCCGTGACGACGACCGCGACCGCCGACGATCCGGGGGCCCTCGAGGCGACGAGCAGGTCGAGGTCGGGTCGGCCCAGCCCGGAGACGACCGCCACGACGGGCTCCCGGGGTGACGGGGCCGGAGCGGGCGCCCCGGGCGCGTCGTCGAGCCGCAGGTCGGCGAGGTCGTCGAGGAACATCGTGGTCGAGTCGGGATCGTGCCGGGCGACGAGCGTGCCGCCGGGTGTCGTCAGCAGGGTCGCCGAGCCCGCGTGGCCCACCTCGACCGCGACCGTCGCGGCGAACGACACCGCCCATTCGAAGGCGTCGCTGACGAGAGGAATCGCGGCCGTCGCCGCCCTGACCCCGACCCTGCTCGTCGGGGGCAGGGTCGGACGGGCGTCCGGCCATCCCTCGGCCGCGACGGCGATGACGACCCGCGCACTCGGCAGGCCGTGCTGCTCTTCTTGCCGGACCATGAGCTCGCCGTGCCGCGCCGTGGCCTTCCAGTGCACCCGTCGCATCGGATCGCCCCGGCGGTACTCGCGGGTGACCGGATCGTCCTCGCCGCCGGCCAGGCTGTGCTCGCGCTGGCGCCTCGACCCGTCGCCCAGCGCACGGGACTCGCGGCCGAGTCCCACCTCGACGACCTCGGGCACCACGACGAACTCCGCCACGCCGGCGGCCACGACCCGTCGACGGGCCACGCCGTACGACTCGACGAGGTCGACGTGCAGCGGGCCGATGCGGTGTCGGCCGCGCGGCAGGTCGTGGTGGCGGAAGACCGCCGAGGAGGCGCGGCCCGGCACCAGCAGGACGGCTGCGGCCTCGGCATCGGACAGTCGTCCGAACGGCAGCTGTTCGCGGACCCGCACGGTGCCGGAGGTCCGCCCCCCACGAGGGAGGACCGCGACCGTCTCGACGGCGGACCACCCCGCGACGCCCCGGTCGGGAGTGAAGCGACGGGTGACCCGCACGTCGGCCGTGCGGAACAGCAAGGAGATCGTGACGGCCACGATGAGCACGACCAGGGTCGTGCCGGCGAAGACGAGGGCGGGGGCCTGGAGCAGCCAGCCCACGAGCACGACCAGCACCCCGGCGGCGAGCACGCCGACGCCACGGCCGGTCGGCCTGGGGACCCCACCCCGTCCCATGGTCAGCGCGCGTCGGCCGCGTCGCCGAGCGGGACGGCGGTCTGCTCGACGATCTCGGCCACGAGGTCGTAGGCCGCCGAGGCGGCACCGGCACCGGCTCGACCGGCGAGGATCACCCGGTGACCGAGGACGGGACCGGAGAGGGCGTCGACGTCGTCGGGGACCACGTAGCCGCGGCCGTTGAGCGCGGCCCAGGACTTCGCCGCGCGCATGAGCTGCAGAGTCGCGCGGGGACTGGCCCCGAGCCGCACGTCGGGGTGGACCCGGGTCGCCTGGACGATCCGCACGGCGTACTCCTCGACGGCCTGGGCGGTGTAGACGGTGCGGACGGCGGCGATCATGCGCGTGAGCTCGTCGAGCGACACCAGCGGGCGCAGGGTGTCGAGAGGGCTGACCCGCTCGCGTTGCTGCAGCATGCGCAGCTCGCTGCGGGCGTCCGGGTACCCCAGCGAGATGCGGGCCATGAACCGGTCGCGCTGGGCCTCGGGCAGGTTGTAGGTGCCCTCCATCTCGACGGGGTTCTGCGTCGCCACGACGAGGAAGGGCGACGGGAGGGGATGCGTGATGCCGTCGACCGTCACCTGGCGCTCTTCGAGGCTCTCGAGCAGCGCCGACTGCGTCTTCGGCGAGGCACGGTTGATCTCGTCGCCGATGACGACGTTGGCGAAGACCGGACCGGGCTTGAACTCGAAGCCGCCGCTCTGCCGGTCGTAGACCGAGACGCCCGTGATGTCGCTCGGCAGCAGGTCGGGGGTGAACTGGATGCGGGTCACGGTCGCGTCGACGGCCTTGGCAAGCGCTCGGGCGAGCTGGGTCTTGCCGACGCCGGGGACGTCCTCGATCAGCAGGTGGCCCTCGGCGAGCAACACGGTGAGCGCCGTCGAGATGGCGCCGTCCTTGCCGTCGATGACGGTGGCCACGGCCTCGAGGACGCCCCGTGCCCGCTGCTGGACCTCGTCGAGCGACATCGTGGGACCGGAGCCGGCCGCCCGGACGGCGGCGGGCTCGACGGTGTGGTCGTTGGTCGTGGTCATCGCGGCGTCCTCGTCGGGTGGGGTCGGGGTCAGGTCGTGCTGAGGTAGGCGGCGACGGCCGCCGGCACGTAGGGCGACACGTCGCCGCCGAGCGAGGCCACCTGTCGCACCAGCGAGCTCGACACGTGCGCGTGGGCGGGATCGGGCAGCAGGAAGACGGTCTCGACACCGGCCAGACTGCGGTTCATGATCGCCATCGGGGTCTCGTAGGCGACGTCGACCTGCGAGCGGATGCCCTTGACGAGCACGCTCGCCCCGACCTCGGTGCAGTAGTCGACGAGCAACCCGACGCTCCAGCTGTGCACCGTGACGGTGTCGGGCAGCCCCGCCGCCCGGAGCGACTCGGTGAGCAACGAGACCCGCTGCGCCAGGGGCAACAACGCGCTCTTCTCGGGGTTGTGCACCACGAGGACGTGGACCTCGTCGAAGATGTTGGCGGCCCGGGCGATCACGTCCACGTGACCGAGGGTCACCGGGTCGAACGAACCCGGGACGACGGCGATCCTGCTCATCCGGTCACTGTAGCCCGCCGACCCCGGACGGATGCCCAGGGCGAGGACCGGGTCGAGGACGCGTCACGCGTCACCACCGGCTCAGTTCTTGCCCATGGCCTCGCGGCCCCGGTCGTCGAGGCGCCGCGCGATGGCGGCGGCGAGGGCGGGGTGGTCGACCAGGCGGGGATCGGCGTCGAGGACCTCGGCCGCGTGCTCGCGGGCGAGTCCGATGAGGTCGCCGTCGCGGGCGACCCTCAGCAGCCGGAGCGACGAGCGGCCGCCCGACTGGAGGTTGCCGAGCACGTCGCCCTCTCGGCGCAGGTCGAGGTCGACCTGCGCGAGCTCGAAGCCGTCGAGTGTGGCCGCGACCGCGTCGACCCGCTCGCGGGCCACGGTGTCGGCCGCCGCGTGGGTGACGAGCAGGCAGAGGCCCGGGTGGCCGCCACGGCCGACGCGGCCGCGCAGCTGATGGAGCTGCGAGACGCCGAAGCGGTCGGCGTCGAGCACGACCATGGTCGAGGCGTTCGGCACGTCGACCCCCACCTCGACGACCGTCGTCGCGACGAGGACGTCGATGTCACCGGCCGCGAAGCGGCGCATGACGTCGTCCTTCTCGTCGGACGACATGCGGCCGTGCAGGGGCTCGACCCGCAGGCCCTGCAACACGGGGATGGTGGGCACCCGGGCCATGACCCCCTCGACGCTGGCGCGTTCCGGCGCCGGTGCGTCGGAGGGCTCGGCACCGTCGGGGTCGTCACCGGGCGCGACCTCGGCGTCGGGCGGGTCACCCGGCTCGGCCGTCACCGCGTCGATCGCCGGGCACACGACGAAGACCTGTCGCCCCTTCGCGACCTCTTCGGCCGAACGTTGCCAGATGCGGCCGCCCCAGGTCGGGTGGTCGGCCAGGGGGACGACGAACGACTCGATCGGCTGACGGCCCTTCGGCAGCTCGGCGATGGTCGAGACGTCGAGGTCGCCGAAGACCGTCATGGCCACGGTGCGTGGGATCGGCGTCGCCGTGAGGACGAGAACGTGCGGCGGCGTGGCACCCTTCTTGCGGAGCGCCTCGCGCTGGTCGACGCCGAAGCGGTGCTGCTCGTCGACGACGACGAGGCCGAGGTCGAAGAACTCGACGGCCTCGCTGATCAGTGCGTGGGTGCCCACCACGACGTGCGCCTGCCCGCTGACGATGGAGAGCAGTGCCTTCTTGCGCTGGGCCACCGTCATCTGGCCGGTCAGCAGGGTCGGGCGCAGTCGGGCGGCGAGGTCGGGCCCGAGGGTGGCCGTGATCGACCGCAGGTGCTGAGCCGCGAGCACCTCGGTCGGAGCCAGCAGGGCCGACTGCCCACCGCTCTCGGCCACGGCGAGCATCGCCCGGAGGGCGACGAGGGTCTTGCCCGAGCCGACCTCGCCCTGCACGAGGCGGTTCATGGGCACCTCGGCCTCGAGGTCGCGGGTGATCTCGTCGCCGACCAGGCGCTGGTCACCCGTCCGCTCGAACGGCAGGGCCGCGTCGAAGACGGCGAGCAGGCCGTCGGGGGCGGCACGACGGGGGGTCGCGGCCGATCGACGCACGAGGGCCCGCTGTTGGAGCAGCGCGCTCTGCAGCACGAAGGCCTCGTCGAACCGCAGGGTGTCACGAGCCGTGAGGTGGTCACGATCGCTCTCGGGCCGGTGGATGCGCTCGTACGCCTCGGACACGGGCATGAGGTCGAGCTCGGACCGGACCGACGCCGGCACCGCGTCGTCGATCGGCGGCAGTCCGTCGAGCAGCACCTCGACCGACTTCTGCACCTGCCAGGACGCCACGGAGGCGCTGGCCGGGTAGATCGGGATGGGCTGCTTCGCCCACTTCTGGGCCTGCTGGTCGCCGACCCCGGCGACGGCCTCGTGCGAGGCGTCGAAGAGCTCGTAGTCGGGGTGCGCGAGCTGACGGAGCCCCCGGTAGTCGCCGACCTTGCCCGCGAAGATGCCGCGGGCGCCGGGCACGAGGTCCTTCGCCCGCCAGGCCTGGTTGAAGAAGGTGAGCGTGAGGATGCCCTGGCCGTCGCCGATGCGCACCTCGAGGATCGACCCGCGCCGGGCCCGCATCGTGCGTTCGCGGACGTCGAGCACCTGGGCCACGATGGTGACGGACTCGCCGAGCGGCAGCTGGTCGAGGGCCGTGAGCTCGCCCCGGCGGGCATAGCGCCGAGGGAAGTGCGTCAGCAGGTCGCCGACCGTGCGCAGGCCGAAGGCCTTCTGCAGGGCGGTGGCCGTCCGGCCGCCGAGGGCCCCGGCCAGCGACGCGTCGAGGGGTGAGTCGGGCACGCACACCACGCTAGCGCGCGCCCCCGACATCGCCCGCCCCCGGCGGACGCGCCTCCCGGCGTCAGAGGGTGAAGGAGTACCCGCCGGAGGCGCGGGTCGCCTTCGCGAGGTCGGCCCCGTGCCCGTCGTCGTTGACCTCGAGGGCCCTCAGCTGCCGCCCCACCCCGCGCGCGGACTGCTTGCAGAAGCCGACGGCGAGGTGACGCTCCGCGTCGGAGTCGGCCCGCGCCTCCTGGAGGGCCGTCGAGGCGCGGGACAGGACGGCCGTCTGCGCGTAGATGCCGCTCGCCGCGTCGGCGAGGCGCTTCTGCACGAGCTGCTTCTCCTGCACCTTCTTGCCGTGCTTGCGGAGCGCGCCCTCGGTGCGCTCGCGCAGTCGCGAGACCTGGTCGCCGAGCTCGGCGGCCTGCTTGGCGAGCGCGGGATGGACCCCGACCGGCCGTTCGGGCCGGATGCGACGCTGGACGCGGCCCGCGACGTACGGCGCGAGCACCCCGAGCGCCCGCCCCGGGTCGCCGATGCGGAGCGACGCCACGTCGGGCAGTTCCTCGCTGAGCGTCTTGAGCCCGTTGAGGGCGACGAACGCGCGGAGGACGTCGTTGGCCCCCTCGAAGATCGGGAAGATCCGGAAGTCGCGCAGGGCCTTCGACAGCGGGTGACCTTCCATGTACGCCTCGCCGCCGTGCAGCTGGACGGCCCGGTTGAGGGCGTACCAGCCGGTGTCGCTCGCCGCGACCTTGGTCAGGGCGGACTCCAGGGCGAAGTCGGTGTCGCCGCGGTCGACGAGGCCCGTGGTCAGGTACGACATCGATTCGACGCCGTAGATCTGCTGGGTCATCCACGCGAGCTTGTCGCCGACCATCTCGAAGTCCGCGAGCGGTCTGCCGAACTGGTGCCGCGCCTCCGTGTGCTCGAGGCTCAGCTCGAGGAACCGCTTCATGCCGCCCGCGATGGCCGTGCCCATCGACATGCGACCGTTGTTGAGCGTGTTGACGGCGATGCGGAAGCCGTCACCGGGCTCGCCGAGCAGGTTCTCGGCGGGCACGCGGACGTCCTTGAAGTGCACGCGCTGCAGGTGGTTGGCCTTGAGGCCGTGCGTCTCGAACCGCGGGCCGGCGCTCAGCCCCTCCATGCCCTTCTCGACGATCAGCGCGACGTGCCCGAGGTCGCTCTGCGCGAAGACCGTCAGGACGTCCTTGTCGCCGTTGCCGATCCACCGCTTCTCGCCGTTCAGGAGCCAGCTGCCGTCGCTCTGCCGCTCGGCCCGGGTCTCGAGCGCGTAGGCGTCGCTGCCGACGTTCGGCTCGGTGAGCACGAACGCCGCGAGCTTGCGGCCGCTCGCCAGGTCGGGCAACCAGCGGGCCTTCTGGTCGTCGGTGCCGAAGAGGTGCAGCGGCTTGGTGCCGATCGACTGGTGCACCCCCATGACCGTGGCCAGGGTGCCGTCGACCCGACCGAACTCCTCGTACACGCGGCAGTAGGCGCTCTGGCCGAGCCCGAGACCGCCGTACTCCTCGGAGACGAAGAGTCCCATCAGGCCCCGCTCGCCCAGCTCGCGCACGAGGTCGTCGCCGATCCACCCCTCGCGTTCCGCCTTCAGCGGGTCGTAGCCGGCGAGCACCTCGCGGGCGGACGCGGACACCGTCTCGACCCGGGACTTCTCGGCCGCCGTCATGTGCGGGTACGGGAAGGCGAGTTCGGAGGCGATGCGCCCCGCGAACAGCGACTTGGTGAACGAGGGCCTCACGGTGCGATCGACGCTGGTCATGGGACCCGATGCTGCCGACGCGGGCGGGTGGCGACAACTCGGTTGTGCAGGTCCGACGACCGGGCGCGGGAGTCGACGGTCGCGCGTTGTCGGGATGCTCGAACCCGACGGGCGACGGGTGGCGGGTGACGACCTGGCAAGGTTGACCCCATGTCCCGCATCATCTCCGGCTTCGCCGACAACCTCTCGCTCGTCGTCCCCAAGGTCGGGACGCGGCCCACGAGCGACCGGGTCCGCGAGGCGCTGTTCTCGTCGCTCGACGCGCGCGACGAGATCCGGGGCCGGCGCGTGCTCGACCTCTACGCCGGGACGGGCGGCCTCGGGCTCGAGGCGGCGTCGCGAGGAGCCGCCTCGGTCGTGCTGGTCGAGAAGGCCCCGGCCGCCGCGAAGGTGCTGCGTCGCAACGTCGAGTCGGTGCTGGCCCGGGCTCCCCGCCCGCCGCGCGGCACTCCCCCGCGCGTCGACGTCGTGACCCAGCCCGTGCGGTCCTACCTCGAGGGCGGTTCGGCGCTCGTCGACCTCGTCTTCTTCGACCCGCCCTACGAGTTGTCGGCCGCCGACCTCACCGCCGACCTCACGGCCCTGCTGCCCTCGCTCGACGCGCAGGCCCTCGTCGTCGTCGAACGCGCCTCGCGCGATGGCGAACCGGGCTGGCCCGAGGGCCTCACCCTCGACGTGAAGAAGCAGTACGGCGACACGACCGTCTGGTTCGCGCTGCGCGACTGACCCCCCGCAGGAGGCGCGGGTCGGCTCGTCAGCCCTGCGCCCCCGACCACAGGCGGTACGGGTCCCACCCGCCGGCCTCGCCGGGCTCGGAACCGTCGACGATGACGCGGGGCGCGCCTCCTGCCGGATCACGGACCGTGCCGACGGCGCGGAAACCACCGGGCAACGCCACGTCGGGCGGGAACGTGGCGAACAGGGAGTGGTCCTCACCACCCGAGAGCGCGAGCCGTGGGTCGTCGCCGAGGGCAGGGCCCCACAGGTCGACCACGACACCGCTGGCGCGGGCCACCCGACCGGCGTCGAGGGCGAGGCCGTCCGACAGGTCGAGCATGGCGGTCGCCCCTGCCAGCGCCGCCGAGCGGCCGTCGGCCACGGGCGGGGTCGGGGCGAGGTGCCAGCCGACGTCCGGGTCGCGCTCGCGCAGGGCGGCGGCCGCGGCGGTGTCGGGCGACCCGTCGTGGTCGACGCCGAGACGGAACAGCAGGTCGAGCCCCCGCGCCGAGCGGCCGAGCGCGCCCGACACGGCGACGACGTCGCCGACGCGCGCCCCGTCCCGCCGCACGGGCGTGCGCCCCTCGAGGTCACCGAACGCCGTCACCGCGACCGTGAAGGTCGGCGACACCGAGAGGTCGCCGCCGACGACCCCCGCGCCCGGGGACATCACGGAACAACCCGCGCGCAGACCGTCCGCGAAGGCCTCGAGTTCGGTGACGCCCGTGTCGCCGGGCACCGCGAGGGCGACCACCAGCGCCGTGGGCCGAGCGCCCATCGCCGCGACGTCGGACAGGTTCGACGCCGCGGCCTTCCAACCGAGGTCGTACGACGTCGACCACGCGCGCCGGAAGTCGGGGCCGTGCACCATGAGGTCGGTCGTCACGACGAACCGACCGTCGGGCGCCGCGACGACGGCGGCGTCGTCACCGGGACCGAGCAGCGTGTCGTCGCCGCGGGGCAGGCGGGGCAGGATGCGGGCGAGGGTGGCGAGCTCGCCGACGCCCTCGACGGTGTCGGCGTCGTCCGGGCGGGGGTCCGTGGAGCGTCGTTCCATGTGCTGAACGGTAGCCTGGATGCGATGTCGAACCCGTCCTCGCGCCTCACCGCGCGCCTCCGTCCCCGCCTTCGCGTCCCGGCCCTCGTGCTCGTCGGGGCCGGTCTCGCGACGACGCTCGTCGGCTGCTCGCAAGCGGTCCCGATGCAGCCCGCCGCGGGGGCGAACGACCCGGCCTGCGCGCAGGTCACCGTCCACCTGCCCGAGGTCGTCGACGACGGTCAGGACCGCCGCGAGACCGACGCGCAGGCGACCGGCGCCTGGGGTTCGCCGACGAGCGTGCTGCTGCACTGCGGCGTCGAGACGCCCGCCGTATCCGACCTGCCCTGCTACGACATCCAGGGCGTGGACTGGCTCGTCGACCAGGACCCCGACGACGCCGAGACCTCGATCCTCACCACGTACGGCCGTGAGCCGGGAGTGCAGGTGATCGTCGACACCACCAAGGCGAACGGCGGCAACGTGCTGCGCGACCTGGCCGACTCGGTCGGCTACCTGCCGAACGACGGCAAGGAGTGCGTCGGCGCGGGCGACCTGCCGGGCTCGGCCGGATCGGCCGACGACCCGTCGGCGACACCCACGCCGTAGGCCCGGTGGCCCGGACGGACGGGTTCCGTCAGCGCTCGGTCTCGAGGCCGAGGGCGATGAGCTCGTCGATCAGCTCGGGGTAGCTGAGGCCGCTCGCGAGCCAGCAGGCGGGGAACATCGAGATGGGCGTGAAGCCCGGCATCGTGTTGACCTCGTTGACGACCCAGCCGTCCTCGGTCAAGAAGAAGTCGACGCGGGCGAGGCCCGTGCCGTCGATGGCCTCGAAGGCCAGAGCGGCGAGACGCTGCATCTCGGTCAGGTCGCCGGGTGCGAGGTCGGCGGGGCAGACCAGGTCGGCCCCGGGGGCGCCGAGGTACTTCGACTCGAAGTCGTAGAACGTGTCGCCCGCGAGGACGATCTCGCCCGCGACCGAGGTGCGGGGAGGCGCGCCGTCGCGTCCGCCGAGCACGGCGCACTCGATCTCGCGGCCGACGACCGCGGACTCGACGAGCACCTTGTGGTCCTCGGCGAAGGCCTTCCGCATGGCCGCCGGGAGGCCGGCGGGCGAGTCGACGCGCGACACCCCCACGCTCGATCCGGCTCGGGCGGGCTTGACGAACATCGGGTAACCGAGCGCCTCGACGTCGGCGGCCACGCGCTCGGGTGCGGCGTCCCAGTCCCGACGACGCACGGTGCGCCAGGGGGCGACGACCACGCCGGCAGCCTGCAGCACGGTCTTGGTGAAGTGCTTGTCCATGCCGAGCGACGAGGCGAGCACGCCCGCGCCGACGTAGGGCAGCCCGGTCAGCTCGAGCAGGCCCTGCACCGTGCCGTCCTCGCCGAACGGACCGTGCAGGATCGGGAACACCACGTCCACCTCGCCCAGCAGGCGCGTCGTGCCGTCGGGCTCGGTGACGGTCAGCTCGCGGGTGGTGGACGACTCGGGCCAGTGGACGCGGGTGCCGTTGTCGACGACGGTCGGCAGCGTCTCGGCGTCGAGCTCGAACCGTGCGGCGTCGTCGGGCTGAAGCGTGAACGCCCCCTCGACGGTGATGCCCACGGGCACCACGTCGTAGCGGGAGCGGTCGATCGCCGAGAGGACTCCCCCGGCCGTCGCGCAGCTGATCGAGTGCTCGCTCGAGCGGCCGCCGAAGAGGACGACCACGACGGTCTTCGCCACCCCGGGTGCCGAGGCGCCGACCGGCGAGGCATCGGTCGCGGCGACGCGCGGGGTCGTGGTGGGCTCGGTGCTCGCCATGAGGGGCCTTTCGTCGGTGTCACGGCCCGCGGGCCGACCCGCGGTGGGCGGGCTCTGGTCGTCACGCGCCCCGGCACGGCCGACCAGCGGTCACTCGCCCTGCGGCTCGTCCGTCTCGGTCAGGTGCGGGGCGATGTTGCGCGGGTCGAGTGTACCGGCGAGCACCTCGGCCACCTGCTGGACGATGGGCATGTCGACGCCGCGGGACCGCGCGAGTTCGAGGATCGGAGCGACCGAGGCCAGTCCCTCGGCGGTCTGGTTCATCTGGCGCACGACGTCGCCGAAGGCGTAACCCTGACCGAGCAGTCGACCCGCGGTGTTGTTGCGCGAGAGGGGCGACTCGCACGTGGCGATGAGGTCGCCCAGGCCGGCGAGGCCGGCGAGGGTCTCGGCCTTGGCCCCGAACGACACCGCGAACGCGGTCATCTCGGCCAGCCCGCGCGTGATGATCGAGGCCTTGGTGTTCTCGCCGTACCCCACGCCGTCGACGATGCCGATGGCGACGGCGATCAAGTTCTTGAGGACCCCGCCGAACTCGGTGCCGATCACGTCGGTGTTGACGAACGAACGGAAGTACGGGTTGGTGGCGGTGGCCGCGACCAGGGTCGCCGTGTCGAGGCTGTACGACGACACGACCGCGGCCGTGGGCTGCCGCTTCGCGATCTCGAGGGCGAGGTTGGGCCCCGACGCGACGGCGATCAGGTCGCGGTCGATGCCGAGCTCGGCCTCGATCACCTCGCTCATGCGCAACCCGGTGGCCTTCTCGACGCCCTTCATCAGGCTGACGACCGGCACGCCGGACGGGACCATGCCGCGGATGGCGGTCAGGTTGTCGCGGAGCGTCTGGCTGGGGACCGACAGGTAGACCTGCTCGGCACCCGCCAGAGCCTGTTCGACCGAGGGGGTGGCGACGAGGGTGCGGGGCAGGTTGATGCCCGGCAGGTAGTCGCTGTTGCGCTTGCTCTCGGTGATCTCGCGTGCCACCTCGGGACGGCGGGCCCAGAGCGTGACGTCCGCGCCCCCCTCGGCGAGGACCTTGGCGAAGGTCGTGCCCCAGCTGCCCGACCCCAGGACGGCGACCCGGCGCGGGATCGAGTCGCGCATGACGATCGAGATCGCCTCGGTCGTGACCGCCCCTTCTCCGAGGGCCTCGATGGCGCCTTCGCGTGACTCGGAGCTACTCAAAGCGGCCTGTCTCCTTCTGGTGGTTCTTGGTGGGGTTCCAGCGTTCGGCGGGTGCCTTCTCGCCCCGCAGCCGCTCGACCAGCTCGGTGACGGCGTCCATCACCAGGGCGGTGGCGGCCGTGACCGAGGCCTGGTCGAGGGGACGATCGCGGAAGGCCGAGAGGTCGACGGGGTCGCCGATCACGACGGTGATGCGCTTCCGGGGGAAGGCGTGCAGCCGACTCGAGTAGCGACCCATGAGGTGCTGACTGCCCCAGTGCGCCATCGGGACGAGCGGCACCCCGGCGGCGAGGGCGAGGCGCACGGCACCGCTCTTGCCCTTCATGGGCCAGAGGTCGGGGTCGCGGGTGAGGGTGCCCTCGGGGTAGACGATCACGCCACCGCCCCGGGCGACGAGCAGACGCCCGGCCGCCAGGGGGTCGTGGTCGTGGGTGCGACCCGCCCGCTCGACGGGGATGTGCCCCATCGCGTGCATCATGCGACCGAAGACGGGGACCCGGAAGAGGGACGCCTTCGCGAGGAAGCGCGGCACCCGCCCGAGGGACCACATCACACGGCCCACGACCACCGGGTCGATGTTCGTGTAGTGGTTCGGGGTCAGCACGAAGGCACCCTCGGCCGGCAGCTTGTCGCCGTCGACGATGTCGATCCGGGCCATCAGGTCGAAGAGCGGTGCCGCCGGAGTCGCGAGGACGCGGAAGAACGCACCCTTCTCCTTGCGACGCCTCCGCGCCGGGACCGGGACGACGGGAGCGTCGGGGTCGGCTGTCGACACCGGCCGATCAGCCCTTGAAGTCGAAGTCGGCGCCCAGCTTGCGCAGCTTCGCGATGAAGTGCTCGTAGCCGCGGCTGATGATGCCGACGTTGCTGATCTTGGACTCGCCCTCGGCGGTCAGGGCCGCGATGAGGTGGCTGAAGCCGCCCCGCAGGTCGGGAACGCGGATGTCGGCACCGTGCAGGGCCGTCGGTCCGTTGATGACCGCGGCCTGCTCGAACTCGCGACGCGCGACGCGACGGTCGTGGTCGGGCAGTCCGTCCTTGTGCACCGTGATGTCGGCGCCCATGTCGTTGAGGGCCTCGGTGAACTGGAAGCGGTTCTCGTAGACCGTCTCGTGCACGACCGAAGTGCCCTGCGCCTGCGTCAGGGCGACGATGAGCGGCTGCTGCCAGTCGGTCATGAACCCGGGGTGGACGTCGGTCTCGACGACGACGGGCTTGAGCTCGCCACCGGGGTGGAAGAAGCGGATGCCGTCCTCGTGGACGTCGAAGTCGCCGCCGACCTTGCGGAAGACGTTGAGGAAGGTCATCAGGTCTTTCTGATCGGCGCCCTCGACGAAGATGTCGCCCTTGGTCGCGAGTGCGGCCGAGGCCCAGCTCGCGGCCTCGTTGCGGTCGTTGATCGCCCGGTGCGTGTAGCCGCGGAGCTTCTCGACGCCCTCGATGAAGATCACGCGGTTCGGCTCGACCGAGACGACGGCGCCCATCTTCTGCAGGATCGCGATGAGGTCCATGATCTCGGGCTCGATGGCGGCGTTGCGCAGCTCGGTGACGCCCTTGGCGAGGACCGCGGTCAGCAGCACCTGCTCGGTGGCCCCGACGCTCGGGTAGGGCAGCTCGATGTTGGCACCGGTGAGCCCGTCGGGCGCGGTGAGGTGGATGCCGTTGTACGACTTGTCGACGACGGCGCCGAAGGCGCGGAGGGCGTCGAGGTGGAAGTCGATGGGCCGGTCGCCGATGCGGCAGCCGCCGAGGTCGGGGATGAACGCCTCGCCCAGGCGGTGCAACAGCGGCCCGCAGAAGAGGATCGGGATGCGGCTCGACCCGGCGTGGGCGTCGATCTCGGCGAAGTGGGCGGACTCGACGTTGGACGGGTCGAGGATCATCTCGCCGCGGGCCGGGTCGGTGATGCGCACCCCGTGGACCGAGAGGAGGCCGCGGACGACGTTGACGTCGCTGATGTCGGGGACGTCCTTGAGGATGCTGGGGGTGTCTCCCAGGAGGGCGGCGACCATGGCCTTCGTGGCGAGGTTCTTGGCACCGCGCACCTCGATGCGACCGATCAGCGGTTTGCCGCCCCGGATGACGATCTCATCGGAGGTGAGCCCCACACGGGCACCTGCTGCTGCTGCGTCTTGGACGAGAGAGTTCACTTACTTCACCGGCAATGTCTTCGGGCGCCAGGCGGCGCGGCGGGATTCGAATTCTGTGATGGCCGCTTCGTCGCGGAGGGTCAGGCCGATGTCGTCGAGGCCTTCGAGGAGTCGCCACTTAGTGTAGGCATCGACTTCGAATCCGACGGTGAGGCTGCCGACCGTGGCGGTCTGCGCCACGAGGTCGACCGTGATCTCGACGCCCGGCTGCCGGTCGATCTCGGCCCAGATGCGCTCGACGTCGTCCTCGGCGACGGCCGCCGCGAGGAGCCCCTGTTTGCCGGAGTTGCCTCGGAAGATGTCGCCGAACCGCGAACTGATGATCACGTCGAAGCCGAAGTCGCGCAGCGCCCAGACGGCGTGCTCACGGCTCGAGCCGGTGCCGAAGTCGGGACCCGCGACGAGGACGCGCGCGCCCTGGAACTCGGGTCGGTTCAACACGAACTCGGGGTCGTTGCGCCACCCGAAGAAGAGGGCGTCCTCGAAGCCGGTCTTGGTGACCCGCTTGAGGAACTGAGCCGGGATGATCTGGTCGGTGTCGACGTTCGAGCGCTTCAGCGGCGCGGCGACACCGGTGACGGTGGTGAACTTCTGCATCAGCGGACCCCTGCCCGATCGGTGCCGTCGGCGAGGACGGGTTCGTCGGACGTGCGGACGGCCGTGGAGGCCGCCGCGTCGTCGTCGGCCTGGAGGTCCCACGGCGAGGACAGCGTCCCGCGCACCGCGGTGGCCGCGGCGACGAGGGGCGACACGAGGTGCGTCCGACCGCCCTTGCCCTGGCGACCCTCGAAGTTGCGGTTCGAGGTCGACGCACATCGCTCGCCCGGTGCGAGCTGGTCGGGGTTCATGCCCAGGCACATCGAGCACCCGGCGAAGCGCCACTCGGCACCGAAGGCGGTGAAGACCTCGTCGAGCCCCTCGGCCTCGGCCTCGAGGCGGACGCGAGCCGACCCCGGCACGACCATGACGCGCACGCCCTCGGCCTTGGTGCGCCCGCGGATGATCGACGCGAACGCACGGAGGTCTTCGATGCGGCTGTTGGTGCACGACCCCATGAACACCGCGTCGACCGGGATGGCCTTCATCGGCGTGCCGGCCTCGAGGGCCATGTACTCGAGCGCCCGCGTCGCCGCGGCCTTCTCGTTGGGGTCGACGACGGTCTCGGGGTCGGGCACGGAGTCGCTGAGCGACACGCCCTGGCCCGGGTTGGTGCCCCACGTGACGAAGGGCTCGAGCGTGTCGGCGTCGAGGAAGATCTCGGCGTCGAACACCGCGTCGTCGTCGGTCGGCAGGGTGTCCCAGTAGGCGATCGCCTCGTCCCAGTCGGCACCCGTGGGGGCGTGCGGACGACCCTGCAGGTAGTCGTACGTGATCTGGTCGGGAGCGACCATGCCGGCCCGGGCACCCGCCTCGATCGACATGTTGCAGATCGTCATGCGCCCCTCCATCGAGAGGGCGCGGATCGCGCTGCCGCGGTACTCGAGCACGTAGCCCTGGCCGCCGCCGGTGCCGATCTGCGCGATGACGGCGAGGATGATGTCCTTCGCGGTGACGCCGGGGCGCAGCGTGCCCTCGACGGTGACCGCCATCGTCTTGAACGGCTTCAGCGGCAGGGTCTGCGTAGCCATGACGTGCTCGACCTCGCTGGTGCCGATGCCGAAGGCCATGGCGCCGAAGGCCCCGTGGGTCGAGGTGTGCGAGTCGCCGCAGACGACGGTGATGCCCGGCATGGTCAGTCCGAGCTGCGGGCCGACGACGTGCACGATGCCCTGCTCGGCGTCGCCCAACGGGTGCAGGCGGACGCCGAACTCGGCCGTGTTGCGACGGAGCGTCTCGATCTGCGTGCGACTGGTGAGGTCGGCGATCGGCTTGTCGATCGCCAGGGTGGGCGTGTTGTGGTCTTCGGTGGCGATCGTCAGGTCGGTGCGACGCAGCGGCCGATCGGCCTGGCGCAGTCCGTCGAACGCCTGGGGGCTGGTGACCTCGTGCACGAGGTGGAGGTCGATGTAGAGAAGGTCGGGGGCGCCGTCTTCGCCCTTGACGACGACGTGGTCGTCCCACACTTTCTCGGCCAGCGTCCTACCCACGGGCACGCCCCTTCTCCTGTATCGACGGAAAGATGATCCGTGGAGTCTACGCCAGTGCCTCCGGCACGTTTCTCGACGGTCGTGGGGTGAACCCCGCCCCGAGGGCGGCCATTCCCGGCGCACCCGGGGGCTGCGGCGAGCGCGTGGGACGAGGGCTCCGAATAGCATGACGACATCCGTCGGGCGGACGACGGCTGCGCTCGACGAGGAGGCCGACCATGAGCCACCCCGAGCGCGCACGCGACCACCCCGGGGAGGCGCGGGTCGTCGGTCGCTGGCACCGCGCCTCCCCGGGTCGTCGCGTCGCCGCCGTGCTCGGCGCCCTGGTGGTGGCGTCCACGCTCGTGGCCGCCGGGGCGGTCTCGGTGGCTCCGCACTACGGGGACGGCCGCCCGTGGACGGGGCTCGCGGTCGACGACCTCCGACGGTCGCCGGACGCGACCGGTTGGACGCTCGACCTGGCGGCGACGCTCGCGCCCGACGCCCCGCGGCGGTGCCTGAACTTCTGGACGTCCCCCGCGGTCGACGGACTCGTGGCGGTCGGCACCTCGGTCGACCTGGACTTCGGGGACGCCCTGGGGGCGCCGGCCTGCCGCTCGTACGCGTCCGAGGCGAGCACGAGCCTCGTCGGGCTGGTCGAGACGGCCACGGGCACGGTCCGCTGGGTGCACGACCTGGCCCGAGACGTCCCCGACACCGACGCCCTGAGCATCCCCGCGACGCAGGTCGTCCCCTCGGCCGGTCGCGTGCTGGTGCAGACGCAGACGACGGGGGCGACCGTGCTGGCCGCCCTCGACCTGCGTGACGGCTCGCTCGTCGAGTCGACCCGCGGCCGGCGCGACCTGCCGAGCGTGAGCGTCGACTCGCGGGGACCCCTGCAGTTGCGCACCTTCTCGGGCATCGCGGGGTCGGGCGATCGGTACCAACTCGTCGAGGCCTCGCGTCTGGCCGACCCGGTGTGGGAGGGCGGGGTCGACTCGGGCAGTTCTCCGGCGCTGCTGAACGACGGCGCCCTCGTGTCACGGGGCGGTGAGACCGTGTTCGTCGACGCCGCCACGGGCCGCGAACGTCCCTTCGCGGCCTCACCGGACGAGATCGCCGTGCCGCCCGTCGGCTCGCCCGTGACGACCGGGGACGGGCGCCGCATCGTCGCCTTCGGCATCGAGAGGACCAGGGCCGACGGCACCGTCGAGGCGCTCGACGAGGACGGGGAGGCCGTCTGGAGCCGACCCACCTCCGGGCGCCGCCTGGCCGTCACGCCGTCCTGCGTGGTCGTCGTCACCGACGGCGACACGGCCGCGGAATGCCTCGATCCCCGCGACGGCTCGGTCCGCTGGAGGACCGACCTCGGCGCCCCGTTCGCGGTCGAGGCCGTGCCGGGTCAGCGCGCGACCGACGTCTTCGTCGTCGTGCAGCGGTCGGGCGGGTCGCGCCTGCTCGCCCTCGACGGCGCCGACGGGCACACCCGCTTCAGCTCGTCCGTGGGGCTGCTCGACGACCTCGCGGCGGCGGGCCGGTCGGTGCTCTACCTGCAGACGGAGGACGGTCGCTCGTCGGGGCGGGAGGTCGCGGCCCTCGACCTGGACGACGGTCGGCCGCTGTGGGCGACCTCGTCCTCGGGCACCGTGGTGTTCTGGGGCGGTCATCTCGTGCGCATCGACGACCAGGGGATCGCCCGACGACTCGTGGACACCGCCCGCGTCGGGGCGACGTCGTGAGGGCGGGACGTCGCCTCGCCGTGGTCTACGCCGCCGTGGTCCTGGCGGCGCTGGCGACCACGGTGCTGGTCGCGCCGACGCAGCCCGAGTACGGGTCGGACCCGCCGTGGCAGGGCATCGCCGTCGACGACCTCCGGCAGGAACCCGGCACCACCGGGTGGCGCGTCGACCTCCGTGCCGCTCTCGCCCCCGGGGCCCCCGCCGAGTGCCTCCGCTACCGGGCGACGCCCGTCGCGCAGGGGCTCGCACTCGTGAGCGCGGCCGGGGCCTGGACCTACGGATTCGCCAACGACGGCGACTGCGCCACCCCGACCCAGGGGGTCGGCACGCGCATCGGAGCGCTCGACGTCGACCGCGGCACCTTCCGCTGGGTGCACGACGTCGCCGACGACCTCGCCGGGCTCGGCCTGACCGGCCCGGCCCTCGTCTCGTCCGTGACGGCGGTGCACGAGGCGGGACTCGTGCTCGTCCGGGCGTCGGTCGACGGCGAGCAGGTGCTGATGACGTTGTCCGTCGAGACCGGGCGACCCGTCGAGGTGGTCGAGACCGGTTCGGCGGGTGACGGGGACCAGTTCCAGACCGTGGGGGCCGTCGTGGTGACCGGTCGGCAGCAGGGCGTCGGCGGCGTCTACCGCTACGACCTGCGCGACGCCCGCGACCTCGACCGCGTGACGTGGAGCGGACCCGCCTCGACCACGGGCGTCGCCCTCGCGCTGAGCGACCGGTTGGTCGTCGCGCGGGCCGACGGCTCGGTCCAGGTCGACCTCGCCACCGGTACCGAGCGCCCCTGGGCGGCACGGCTCGACCGCCTCATCGGCTACGTCCTCCACGACGACGTCGTCTACGCCCCCCGAGGAGGCGCGGCAACGGGACGAGGGGACGCCGGCTTCGTCGCGTTGACCGCCGACGGAGAGCGCCTCTGGAGCTCGGACCGGGACGTCCGGGGCGGCTACTCGGTGACGCGTTCGTGTCTCGCCGTCACCGACGTGCGCGCGCAGACGGTGACCTGCCTCGACCTCGCGACGGGAGACGTGCGGTGGACCGACCCGGCGTCGAGCTCGTCCGGCGTCGACGGCCTGCCCGGCCAGACCGACGACCGCGTCTTCGCGACGGCGACCGCCGCGGGCCCGGGGCCCGTGGTGGTCCGTGCGCTCGACGGCTCCAGCGGCTCGGCCGGCGCCCGCCTGTCGCTGCCCGACGGAGCCGTCCTCGCGGCGGCGGGCCGGACGGTCGGCTACGCCCTGGCCTACGGCACCTCGGGTGGGCGGTCGACCCTCGTCGCGTTCGACCTCTCGAGCGGGCGCGCCCTCTGGGAGCACGCCGCGGAGCTGCAGGTCTACGCCTGGGCGGGGCGGCTGGTGGACGTGGACGTCGAGGGGGTCGCGCGGGTGCTGGTCTCCCCCGAGCGCCTCGCCGTCCCGACGGTCTCCTCCGGGGGGTGACGCTTCGCCCACTCCGTTCGAACACGTGTTCGAATCGGGCGTAGGGTGTCGGCATGAGCCTCCCCTTCACCGCCTCGCTGCTGGACGGCCTGTCCGACGGCCCCGACCTCGCGCCGCTCGTCGGGCGAGTCGACCACCTCGACCTCGGCGAGGGCGCCTGGCTGGACGTCGTCCCGGGCTGGGCGTCGAATTCCGACGCCCTGTTCGAACGTCTCGTGACCGACGTGCCGTGGCGAGCCGACCGCCGCCAGATGTACGACCGGGTGGTCGAGGTGCCCCGGCTCGTCTCCTCCTACGACGCGGGCGACGCGCTCCCCGATCCGGTGCTCGCCCAGGCTCGAGACGACCTCAACGCGTACTACGCGCTCGAGCGTGGCGCCCCCGTCGAACAGCGCTTCGACCGGGCGGGGCTGTGTTTCTACCGGACGGGCGACGACAGCATCGCCTGGCACGGCGACCACGTGGGGCGCACGATCGACCGCGACACGATGGTGGGCATCCTCTCGCTCGGGGCACCGCGCACGCTCGCGGTGCGGTCCCGATCGACCGGCACGACCCGGCGGTTCCCGCTCGGCCACGGCGACCTCCTGGTGATGGGCGGCAGCTGCCAGCGGACCCACGAGCACGCCATCGCCAAGACCAAGAAGGCCGTCGGCCCGCGAATCAGCGTGCAGTTCCGACCAGTGTGGCCCACCTAGCCCGCCTCTGACGGACCGGCCGGCCGCGCGGACCACGGGGCCGTCGCTCGTATGCTGTGCACACGATCGACGACGAGGTGGACGAGTATGCCGGCAACCCGTGACGACGTGGCGCGTCTGGCAGGCGTCTCGTCGAGCACCGTGTCGTACGCCATCAGCGGGCGACGGACCATCTCCGTCGCCACCCGCCGCCGGGTCGAGGCGGCGATGGCCGAGCTGAACTACACCCCCAACGCGTTCGCCCGGGGTCTCGCCGGAGCACGGGGCGGCATCCTCGCCCTGCACTACCCCTACGGACGCCGCGGCGTCACGTCGTCCGAGTTCGAGTACGTGGCGGCGGCCACCGACCGGGCGAGAGAGCGCGGCTACCACCTGCTGCTGTGGTCGAACCCCATCGACGACGTCGAAGGACTCGGCAGCCTCGTCAGCGAAGGCCTCGTCGACGGCGTGATCCTCATGGAGCTCACCGCGCGCGACGACCGCGTCGCCGTGCTGTCGCGGTCGCGCCTGCCGTTCACGAACATCGGTCGCCCCGACGACGTCGAGGGACTCTGGTTCGTCGACGCCGACTACGACTCGCTGGCCCGACAGGCCGTCGACCACCTCGCCGACCTCGGCCACCGACGCGTGTTCTTCCTCGGTCAGAGCATCCGGGCCCCCGAGCGCGGGTCGGGTCCGCTCGACCGCACGACGAGGGCGTTGCGCGGCCCGGCCGACGAGCGGGGCCTGTCGCTCGAGACGCACGCCGCCACCGACTCCGTCCCGGGCGGCCGCCGGGCCTTCGACGCGTTCGCCGCCTCGACGGCCCGCCCCACGGCCGTGCTGGCGTTCAACGAGATGGCCCTCGCCGGCTTCGTGCAGGCCGCCGCGGCGGCAGGCCGGTCCATCCCGGACGACCTCACGGTGGTCGCACTGAGCATCGGCGACCTCGCCGCCGAGATGACCTCGCCGCCGCTCACGACCGTCAACCCTCCCGGAGCCGACATCGCGGCCGCCGCGGTCGACGACCTCGTCGACCGCATCGAGGGTCGACGTCACGACGCCCCCCACGTCCTCGTCGCACCCCGTCTGGTCGTGCGGGGCACGTCGGCCGCCGCCCCGTCGGAGCGGGCTCGATAGCAGACGCGGTTGCGCGCCTCCTGCGAGTATGTGACACTCATCGTCGACGCGCGTCGACGACGACGTGCGGCGGACGATCACCCCGACAGCACGGGCCGTCCAATCTTGCGACTCAATGAGGAGACACCAATGCGAGCATCCCTGCACCGCCGCTTCACGGGCCCCCTGGCCATCCTGGCGGCGTCGAGCTTCCTGTTGGCCGGATGCTCCGGCACGGCCGACCCCAACGACCCCAACGCCGGAGGCGCGGGTGCCGGTGACGTCGGAACCGCCGACGGCGTGGTCAACGTCTACGGCACGATCAACGGCGACGAGGCGACCCTGCTCGAGCAGTCGTGGGCCGACTGGGAGAAGGCCAACGACATCGAGATCAAGTACACGGGCGACAAGGAGTTCGAGAAGCAGATCGGCATCAAGGTGCAGGGTGGCGACACCCCCGATCTCGCGATCTTCCCCCAGCCCGGCCTGCTGGCCGACACGGTCGCCTCGGGCAAGGTGCAAGAACTGCCCGCCGACGCCCTGGCCAACGTCAAGGAGGGCTGGTCCGAGGACTGGCAGAAGTACGGTCAGGTCGACGGCAAGCAGTACGGGGCCCCGTTGATGGCGAGCGTCAAGGGCTACGTCTGGTACTCCCCCGCCAAGTTCGAGGAGTGGGGCGTCGAGGTCCCGAAGACCTACGACGAACTCGTCGCCCTGTCCAAGACCATCCAGGAGAAGACCGGCGGCCCGTCGTGGTGCGCCGGCTTCAACTCGGGCGAGGCCAGCGGCTGGCCCGGCACCGACTGGGTCGAGGACCTCGTCCTGCGCGAGGCCGGACCCGACGCCTACGACTCGTGGGTCGCGGGAGACACCGAGTTCACCGACCCCGAGATCAAGGCCGCGTTCGACTCGGTCGGCGACATCCTGCTCGACCCGACCCTCGTCAACGCCGGCTACGGCGACGTGAAGTCGATCAACTCGACGGCCTTCGGAGACGTCGCGACCAACGTGGCGAACGGCAGCTGCGCCCTGACCCACCAGGCCTCGTTCTTCGAGGGCTTCCTGACGGCGGCGAACAACGCCAGCGGACAGCCGGCGACGGTCGCCGAGGACGGCGACGTCTGGGCCTTCCTCACCCCGCCCATGAAGGAGGACGACCCCGCAGCCGTCACCGGCGGTGGCGAGTTCGTCGCGGCGTTCTCGAACGACGACGACACCGCCAAGGTGCAGGCCTACCTCGCCAGCGCCGACTGGGCGAACAGCCGCGTCTCGCTCGGCGGAGTCATCTCGGCCAACAAGGGACTCGACCCCGAGAACGCCGGTAGCGACCTGCTGAAGGGCGCCGTCGAGATCCTGCAGGGCACCGACACCACCTTCCGCTTCGACGGTTCCGACCTGATGCCCAAGTCGGTCGGCTCCGACAGCTTCTGGAAGGGCATGGTCGACTGGATCGACGGCACCGACACCGACACGGTGCTCGACGAGATCCAGGCCGGCTACACCTCGTAACACCCGCGCCACAGGGGCCACCGCACGTCGGTGGCCCCTGACCCCGCGCCCGCTCGCCGCCCCGCTCGCCGATCCGAGCGGCGGCGGCGACGGGTCGCGTCCTGCTCGGACCCGAACGTGAAAGGACAGAGATGTCCAGTTTCTTCCAGTGGCTGGCGGGAATCCCGCCCCTGGCGCAGATCCCCTTGATCCTCATCGCCTTCACCGCCCTCGTGGCCGTGGTGCTCGTCTTCGTCGAGTTCGCCCCCCGCCGAGGCACGCAGTACACGATCATCCGACTGGCCGTCTGCGTGGTCGTCCCGGTCGTCGTGCTGCTGGCGTTCGGCCTCTACAACTCGGTCATCTGGGTCGCCGCCGTCGCGGCCGTCCTGGGAGGCGGACTGTTCCTGCTCGACTACCGCTCGAAACGCGGTGCCGGCTACTCGCTGCAGCTGATCGCCTTCATGACCCCGGCCGTGTTCTTCCTCGTCATCGGCCTGATCTACCCGACCATCACGACCGCCGGCCAGGCCTTCATGAAGAACGACGGATCGGGCTTCGCCGGGCTCGACAACTTCGTCTGGGTGTTCACGAGCCCCGACGGCCTGACCGCCTTCGGCAACACCCTCGTCTGGGTGCTGCTCGCACCGATCACGGCGACCGCGATCGGCCTCGCCTACGCCGTCTTCATCGACAAGAGCCGGGGCGAGAAGTTCCTCAAGCTGCTCGTGTTCATGCCGATGGCCATCTCGTTCGTCGGCGCCTCGATCATCTTCAAGTTCTTCTACGACATCCGCCAGGGAGAACAGATCGGCCTGCTCAACGGCATCCTCGTCGCCTTCGGCGGCCAGCCGGTCGACTGGCTGGGGCTCGAACCGTGGAACACGCTGCTGCTCGTGATCGTGCTGATCTGGACCCAGGCCGGATTCGCCATGACGGTGCTGTCGGCAGCGATCAAGGGCGTCCCCGCCGAGCAACTCGAGGCGGCGTCGCTCGACGGCACCAACGGGTTCCAGGCGTTCCGGCACATCACCGTCCCCGGCATCCGAACGACCATCATCGTCGTGCTGACGACCATCTCGATCGCCTCGCTGAAGGTCTACGACATCGTCTCGGCCATGACCGGCGGACGCAACGACACGACGATCCTCGCGTTCGAGATGGTCCGGCAGTTCCAGCTCGGCAGCCGTACCGGCTACAGCTCGGCGCTGGCGGTCATCCTCTTCGTGCTCGTGCTGCCGATCGTCATCTACAACGCCCGCCAGATCCAGAAGCAGAGGGAGATCCGATGACTGCCACACCCACCCCCGTCGGGGTCGCCGTCGGCTCGGGCACCGAGAGACAGCTCAAGCGAGGAATCGCGAAGATCGAGACCTCGAGCGGCAAGCTGAAGAAGGGCACGACCAGCCGCGGCGCCACCATCGCCGCGTTGATCATCGCCGTGATCTGGACCCTGCCCACGGCCGGGCTGTTCATCTCGTCGTTCCGGCCCGCGAACGACATCAAGACCACCGGCTGGTGGACCGTCTTCGCCAACCCGGGGTTCACGCTCGACAACTACGTGAACGCCCTCAACTCGGGCGACAGCCTCACGCTCGGGAAAGCGTTCCTGAACTCGCTGGTGATCACGTTGCCGGCGGCGCTGATCCCGATCACGATCGCCAGTCTCGCGGCGTACGCGTTCGCCTGGATCGACTTCAAGGGACGCAACACGATGTTCGTGCTGGTGTTCGCCCTGCAGATCGTCCCGATCCAGATGGCTCTCGTGCCGCTGCTGCGCCTGTTCTCGGACGGTCTGCGCATCGGCGGTCTGTACATCCTGCCGGGGCTCGGGGTGAACGGTCTCGACGGCTCGTTCGCGAAGGTCTGGATCGCCCACACGATCTTCGCCCTGCCGCTGGCCATCTTCATGCTGCACAACTTCATCTCGGAGATCCCGGCCGAGGTGATCGAGGCCGCCCGCATGGACGGCGCCGGTCACGGGCAGGTGTTCTTCCGCATCGTGCTGCCGCTGTCGATGCCCGCGATCGCCTCGTTCGGCATCTTCCAGTTCTTGTGGGTCTGGAACGACCTCCTCGTGGCCACGGTCTTCACCTCGGGCCAGGGCTTGCCGATCACGAAGGCGCTGCAGGACCTCTCGGGGTCGTACGGCCAGTCGTGGGAGCTGCTCACGGCCGGGGCGTTCATCTCGATCATCGTGCCGCTGATCGTCTTCTTCGCCCTGCAGCGGTTCTTCGTCCGCGGCCTGCTGGCCGGCGCCACGAAGGGCTGACCTCGTCGCAGCACGAGAGACCGCCAGGCGACCGCCTGGCGGTCTCTCGTCACGTCGTCCGGTCTTGCGCCGGGCCGGGCCGGGCCGGGCCGGGCCGTGTCGGACCGTGTCGGGTTGGACCGTGCCGGGTCAGACCATGCCGGGCCGTGCCGTGCCGTGTCGGACCACGTACCGGAAACGAAGAAACCGCCAGGCGAGAGCCTGGCGGTTTCATATCGGTGCTGGTGACCCCAACGGGATTCGAACCCGTGTTACCGCCGTGAGAGGGCGACGTACTAGGCCGCTATACGATGGGGCCGTATTTGCAACTCGTCGAGTATGCCACACCGCGCGAGCCCGTCACAAATCGAGGCACCGGCGCGTCGAGATCGAGCCAGCTGACGCGCGTACAGTCGCTGTCATGCGCCTCACGAAGCTCGAACACGCCTGCCTGATCCTCGAGAAGGACGGGCGCAAGCTCGTCGTCGACCCCGGGTCGTTCACGGCTCCCCTCATCGACCTGCACGACGTCGACGCCGTCGTGGTCACCCACGAGCACGCCGACCACTGGACGCCCGACCAGCTGACCCACCTGCTCGCCACGAACCCCGGGGTGACGGTCTACGGCCCCGTGGGCGTGGCCACGGCCGCCGGGGGCTTCGACGTGCACGTGGTCGGCGACGGAGACACGGTCGAGGTCGGCCCCTTCACGCTGGCGTTCCACGGCTCGCGCCACGCGGTCATCCACGAAAGCATCCCGGTCGTCGACAACGTCGGCGTGCTCGTCGACGGATCGCTGTTCTACCCGGGTGACCAGTTCACGGTCCCGCCGGTGCCGGTCGACGTCCTCGCGACGCCCGTCGGGGCGCCCTGGCTCAAGGTGGCCGAGGTGATCGACTACGTCGCGGCGGTCGCGCCCCGACTGGCCTTCCCCACCCACGAGCAGACCCTCTCCGGCCCCGGGCTCGCCATGCACTTCGACCGCATGAAGGCGTCCGCGCAGTCGATCGGTGGCGACGCCGTGAAGCTCGAGGCGCACGAGTCGATCGACCTCTAGCCCCGCCCGCGAGGGGCACTCCCCCGACGACGAACCGCCCCCCTCCGGCGTGACCGGATGAGGGGCGGTTCGTCGTCGGCCGCCGTGGCTACAGCGTGACGTCGATCTCGCGCAGCGTCTTCGCGTCGATGGCCACGCGCACCTTCTCGACGAGTTCGTCGGGCGCGGGGCTGTCGATGGTCAGGACGCTCAGGGCCTGACCACCGGCGCTCTGCCGGGCGATCTGCATGCCCGCGATGTTGATGCCGGCGTCACCGAACTCGCGACCGTAGACCGCCACGATGCCGGGGCGATCGGTGTAGACCATCACGAGGTGGTGGGCCGCGAGGGGGACCTCGACGTCGTAGCCGTTGATCTCGACGATCTTCTCGACCTGCTTCGTGCCGGTCAGGGTGCCCGAGACCGAGATCTGCGAGCCGTCGCTGAGCGAGCCGCGCAGGGTGATGACGTTGCGGTACTCGTCGCTGGTCGGGTCGGTGAGCAGACGAACGGTGATGCCGCGCTGCTCGGCCAGCAACGGCGCGTTCACGTAGCTCACCGACTCGCTGACGATGTTCGTGAAGATGCCCTTCAGGGCCGCCAGCTTCAACACGCTGACGTCGTACTCGACCAGGTCGCCGCGCACCTCGACGTCGACGCTCGTCAACGGGCTGTCGGCGAGGCCCGAGAACACCTGACCGATCTTCTCGACCAGGGGGATGCCGGGTCGCACGTAGGGGTCGATGACGCCGCCGGCCACGTTGACCGCGTCGGGGACGAGCTCGCCGCCGAGTGCGAGCCGCACCGAGCGGGCCACCGAGACGCCGGCCTTCTCCTGCGCCTCGTCCGTCGAGGCACCGAGGTGCGGGGTGACCACGACGTTCTCGAGACCCAGCAGCTTCTGGTCGACCGGGGGCTCCTTCACGAACACGTCGAGTCCGGCACCGGCGATCTCGCCGGTGGTCAGGGCCTCGTACAGGCCGTCCTCGTCGATGAGGCCGCCGCGTGCGACGTTGACGACGAAGGCCGACTTCTTCATCGCCTTCATCTGCTCGAGGCCGATCATGCCGGTCGTCTCGGGGGTCTTGGGCATGTGGATCGTCACGAAGTCGCTCGTGGCGAGCAGCTCGTCGAGCGACAGCAGCGTGACCCCGAGCTGCTGGGCGCGGGCCGGCGTGACGTAGGGGTCGTAGGCGACGACGTTCACGCCGAAGGCCTGCAGGCGCGCCGTGATGAGGGCGCCGATGCGGCCGAGGCCGACGATGCCGACCGTCTTCTCGTAGAGTTCGACGCCCGTGTACTTCGACCGCTTCCACTGCCCCTGGGCCAGGGCGGAGTGCGCTGCCGGGATGTGCCGCGCGAGGCTGAGGATGTGCCCGACCGTCAGCTCGGCGGCGGAGATGATGTTCGACGTCGGTGCGTTGACGACCATGACGCCGGCCGTGGTGGCCGCCTTGATGTCGACGTTGTCGAGCCCGACGCCGGCGCGCGCGACGACCTTGAGCGACGGGGCGGCGGCGATGGCCTCGGCGTCGACCTGCGTCGCCGACCGCACGAGGATCGCGTCGGCGTCGGCCAAGGCGGCCAGCAGTGCGGGGCGGTCGGTGCCGTCCACCGATCGCACGTCGAAGTCGGGCCCGAGGGCGTCGACGGTTGCGGGTGACAGTTCTTCTGCGATCAACACGACGGGCTTGGCCACGGGGCGGACGTCCTTCTCTGGGTGATGTTCGGTGAGGGGCCGCGACGCGCCGTGGGCGCGGCTGATGACGACTCTATCGACTCGCGCGGATCGTTACGTCCGCATGACGACGTCCCCGGCGGGCGGCGTCACGGACGCGACCCGCGCCTCCTGGGCTCGCTCAGACGGTCGTGACGTAGGCCGTCAGGGTCAGCGACACGGCCGCCACGAGACCCAGGGCCGCGAACAGCGCCAGCGTGAACTTCCACAGTTCACGACGGCGCCCCACCACGATCGCCCCGACGAAGGCCAGCGGCGGCACGACGACACCCACGATGAGCGGCACCCACGGGGGTGAGACCACCAGGCCGTCGAGGCCGTTCTCACGGTAGAACTCGTTGTTCTGCGTGAAGACCTGCGGCACGAGCACGAGGTTCGAGATGGCCTCGAACAGGTCGAAGGCGAAGAAGACGGCGAAGACGATCGCCACGGCGAGGTAGAAGAAGAAGGAGGCGCGGCCCGGTTCGCTCGCGTCGCCTGCCGTCACCGAGACGGCGTCGTGCTCGTGGTTGTCGCCGTGGTCGTGGTCGTGCTCGTGCTCGTGCTCGTGGCCGTGGTCGTTCATGCGGAGCCTCCCGTCACGAGGGGCCAGGGGGCCACGAGGAGCGCGCCGAGGGCCATCCACGCGAGGCGACGGCCCGTGCGATCGACGGGGACGAGGACGATGACGGCCACGAACCACGCGATCGGGGCCACCACGGCGAACAGTTCGCCGAGGTTCCACATGAGCGACGAGATCGCATCGGTGAACGGGTTGGTGAAGTCGCCGACGGCGACGATCCAGCCCGCGGCCCAGAGGAGGAACACGCCGCCGAGGACGCCGTGGACCACGAGCGACGCCGAACTCATCACCGCGGGGCCGTCGTCGACGTCGTCCTCGTCTTCTTCGTCCGGGTCGACGGGCTCGTCGACGGGCTCGTCGCCTGCACCGTCCGACCGCCGGGTACGACGCGGACGACCCGTCGGCGCAGGGCCTTCGACGTGGCTGCTGTCGGCCTCGTCACCCCAGGTCAGGGCGTCGTCGGCGTCGCCGCCGGTCGGCACCCGCGGGTCGGCTGGCGTCATGCGGTGAGCTTGGACGAGACCGCCGCGAGCAACGCGGGGAACAGCGGGTGGTCGTCCTGGACGCCGGTCAGCGTGCGCGTCAGCTCGTCGGCGGCGAGGCCCGAGCTCAGCAGCGACTGCAGCTCGACGCTCTCGACGTCGTCGGGCACGGAGAAGTCGAGGGCGGCACGCACGGCGCGGACGAGTGCGTCGTAGGGCAGCCCACGCTCGGCGGCCTGGGCCGCGGGGCCGACGAACCGCTCGTGGCGGCTGAGCTTGCGGAGGGGGTTGCGGCCGACGCGTTCGGTCGTGTCGGGTAGGTGCGGGTTGGCGATGCGGACGAGGTTCTTCTCGATGTAGGACTGCTGCTCGTCGGCGTCGAGCTCGTGCTTGGCCACGAGCAGGCCCTTCGTCTCGGCGAGGACGCCGCGGACCTCGGCCATGACCTCGGCGTCGTCCAGGGCCTCACGGATGCTCGTGAGCCCCTTGCGGAACCCGTGGTAAGCGGCCGCGGCGTGGGCGGTGTTGACCGTGAAGAGCTTGCGCTCGATGAAGGGCTCGAGGTCGGCGACCCAGGTGACACCCTCGATGTCGGGGCGGTGCTCGCCGAACGGCGTGCTCTCGACGACCCATTCGAAGAACGACTCGATGGTGACGTCGAGCGTGCCCCCGGCCTGCTCGGGCACGATCCGGTCGATGGCACAGTTCGCGAAGACGGCGTTCTCGGCCGGATCGTGCTCGCGCACCGCGGCCGCCAGCGAGTCGGTGGCGTTGATGGCGTTCTCGCACGCGATGACGGAGAGCGGCGCCCGATCGGCGGACCGCTGGGCCAGCCCCTTGGCGATGACCGGTGCGACGAACGGCAGGATGCGGGCACCGACCGCGGTGGTCACGACGTCGGCGGTCGCGATCTCGGCGACGAGGGCCGCCTCGTCGGTGCGGCTGTTGATGGCGCGATAACCGTCGACGACGGTCGTACGGCTGTCTTCACCGACCTCGTGCACCTCGAACGACGACTGCGACTGCAGCGCCCCGATCAGGTCGTCGTTCACGTCGGCGAAGACGACCTCGTAACCACTCGCGTGGAGGAACTGGGCGACGAAGCCCCGACCGATGTTGCCGGCGCCGAAGTGCACGGCCTTCTTGCTGTGAGCCATGCCATAGATCATGCCACGACGTCACCGCGCCGGCGGACGGCGAGAGGGCCCCGCACCGGGTGGTGCGGGGCCCTCTCGGGTGGTTCCGGTGCTGCGTCGAGGTCAGCGCGCAGCGCTGCCGTCGACGTAGTCGGAGTCCTGCTGCTTCCAGGCGAACAGGGCACGCAGCTCTTGGCCGGTGGCCTCGATCGGGTGCTCCTCGCCCTTCTTGCGGAGCTCCGTGAACTCGGGCGCGCCGGCGTCCTGGTCCTCGATGAAGCGCTTCGCGAAGGCGCCCGACTGGATGTCGGCGAGCACGGCCTTCATGTTGTCCTTGACGTCGGGGGTGATGACGCGGGGGCCCGAGACGTAGTCGCCGTACTCGGCCGTGTCGGAGACGCTCCAGCGCTGCTTGGCCAGGCCGCCCTCCCAGATCAGGTCGACGATCAGCTTGAGCTCGTGCAGCACCTCGAAGTAGGCGATCTGCGGCTGGTAGCCGGCCTCGGTCAGGGTCTCGAAGCCGTACTGGATCAGCTGCGAGGTCCCGCCGCAGAGCACGGCCTGCTCGCCGAAGAGGTCGGTCTCGGTCTCTTCGGTGAAGGTGGTCTTGATGCCGCCGGCTCGCAGGCCGCCGATGCCCTTGGAGTACGACCAGGCGAGATCCCACGCGGCTCCGGAGGCGTCCTTCTCGACGGCGACGATGACGGGCACGCCGCGGCCGGCCTCGAACTCGCGACGGACGGTGTGGCCGGGGCCCTTGGGGGCGACGAGGACCACGTCGACGCCCTCGGGCGCCTCGATGTAGCCGAACCGGATGTTGAAGCCGTGGCCGAAGACGAGCGCCTTGCCGTCGGCGAGGTTCGGCGCGATGTCGTCGGCGTACACGTGACGCTGGACCTGGTCGGGCGCGAGGATCACGATGACGTCGCCCCAGGCCGAGGCCTCGGCGGGCGTCTGCACCGTGAAGCCGGCCTCCTCGGCCTTGGCGCGGCTCTTCGAGCCCTCCTTGAGGCCGACGACGACCTCGACGCCCGAGTCGCGGAGGTTCAGCGCGTGGGCGTGGCCCTGCGAGCCGTAGCCGATGACGGCGACCTTCTTGCCCTGGATGATCGACAGGTCGGCGTCGTTGTCGTAGACGATTTCAGTCACGGTGTGGTTCTCCTTGGGTGGTGACGGTGGGGTGTCGGGGCGAGGAGGCGCGGTGCGCGACCCCTCGCGGGTTCAGTTCTTGAAGACGCGGTCGGTGATCGACTTCGCGCCGCGGCCGATGGCCAACAGGCCCGACTGCGAGATCTCCTTGATGCCGTAGGGCTCGAGCACGCGGAGCAGCGCCGTCGTCTTGCCGGTGTCGCCCGTGACCTCGATGACGAGGGCGTCGGTCGACACGTCGACCACCGAGGCGCGGAAGAGGGTGACGGCCTCGAGCACCTGCGAGCGGGTCGTGTTGTCGACGCGCACCTTGATCAGCAGGTGCTCGCGCTGCACGGACTGCGAGTAGTCCAGCTCGACGATCTTGATCACGTTGATCAGCTTGTTCAGCTGCTTGGTGACCTGCTCGAGCGGCAGTTCTTCGACGTCGACGACGACCGTGATGCGGCTCAGCCCCTCGACCTCGCTCTTGCCGACGGCGAGGCTCTCGATGTTGAAGCCGCGCCGGGCGAAGAGGCCGGCGACACGGGTCAGCAGACCCGGCTTGTCTTCGACGAGCAGGGACAGGACGTGGCTCATGCGTGTTCTCCGGTCATGTCGCCGTCGCGGGTGGTGTCGGAGGCGCTCGTGCCCGGCGCCTCGTCGTCCCACTCGGGAGCGAGGGCGCGGGCGTGCTGGATCTCGGAGTTCGAGACCCCCTGCGGCACCATCGGCCAGACCATCGCGTCGCGGCTGACGACGAAGTCGATGACGACCGGGCGGTCGTTGGTCGCGAGGGCGAGCTCGATGGCCGCGTCGACCTCGTCCTCGGTGCGGACCCGGATGCCCAGGGCGCCGTAGGCGTCGGCGAGCTTGACGAAGTCCGGCACCATGCGCGTCTCGTGACCCGTGTTGAGGTCGGTGAACGAGTGGCGCCCCTCGTAGAAGAGCGTCTGCCACTGCCGCACCATGCCGAGCGACGAGTTGTTGATGATCGCGACCTTGATCGGGATGTCGTTGATGACGCAGGTGGCCAACTCCTGGTTGGTCATCTGGAAGCAGCCGTCGCCGTCGATCGCCCACACCACGCGGTCGGGCTGGGCGACCTTGGCCCCCATGGCGGCCGGGACCGAATAGCCCATCGTGCCCGCGCCTCCGGAGTTGAGCCAGGCGTGCGGGCGCTCGTACTCGATGAACTGGGCCGCCCACATCTGGTGCTGGCCGACGCCGGAGGCGTAGATCGCCTCGGGGCCGGAGATCTGCCCGATGCGCTGGATGATCGCCTGGGGCGACAGCAGGCCGTCGTCGGGCTGGGTGTAGCCGAGCGGGAACTGTTCGCGAAGACCCTCGAGGTGCTCCCACCAGGCCGCGATGTCGGGCTTGACCCCACCCGTGACCTCGGCGAACGCGCTCGTGAGGTCGGGGATGACGACCTTGGCGTCACCCACGATCGGCACGTCGGCGATGCGGATCTTCGAGATCTCGGCGGGGTCGATGTCGACGTGGACGACCTTGGCACCGGGCGCGAAGAGCTCGGCCTTGCCGGTCACCCGGTCGTCGAAGCGCGCGCCGAGGGCGATGATGAGGTCGCTCTCCTGGAGTCCCAACACGGCCGGCACCGTGCCGTGCATGCCGGGCATCCCGAGGTGTTGCGGGTGGGTGTCGGGGAACGCACCGCGGGCCATCAGGGTGGTGACGACGGGAGCCCCGGTGAGCTCGACGAGGGCCTTGAGCTCGGCCGACGCCCCGGCGCGGATCACGCCGCCGCCGACGTAGAAGACGGGTTGCTTGGCGTCGGCGATCATCTGGGCCGCGGCGGTGATCTGCTTGCCGTGCGCCCTCGTCACCGGTCGGTAGCCCGGCAGGTCGACGACGGGCGGCCAGATGAAGGGTGCGCTGTTCTGCTGCGCGTCCTTCGTGATGTCGACGAGCACCGGGCCGGGACGCCCCGTGCTCGCGATCTGGTACGCGGCGGCGAGCGTCGCCGGGATGTCCTCGGGCTTGGTCACCAGGAACGAGTGCTTCGTGATCGGCATCGTGATGCCGACGATGTCGGCCTCCTGGAAGGCGTCGGTGCCCATGAGGGTCGAGAAGACCTGCCCGGTGATGGCCAGCAGCGGCATGCTGTCCATGTAGGCGTCCGCGATCGCCGTGACGAGGTTCGTCGCGCCGGGGCCGGACGTCGCGATCGCGACGCCGACGCGACCGGACGCGGCGGCGTAGCCCTCGGCGGCGTGCCCGGCGCCCTGCTCGTGGCGGACCAGGATGTGTCGGATCGCCGTCGAGGCCATCAACTCGTCGTAGAACGGGATGATGGCTCCGCCGGGCAACCCGAAGACGTCGGTCACGCCCAGGTGCTCGAGCGACTTGAGGATGGCGCCCGACCCGGTCAGCACGGGAGGCGCGGTCGGCGCCCCGACGGACGCGCCGGCGCTCGGCCGGGCCGTCCGTGTCGCGGTGCCGGGCGTGGGGGTGGACTCTGCAGGCATCAGTGCCGGTTCCCTGTTCGTGGTCGGTGATCGATGGTGACGGTGCGGGACGCGGCCGTGCACGGGGTGCGACGTCGCGACGGCTCGACCGGCGGTGGGACGCGTCAGTAGGTGACGGCGCCCTCGGCCGCGGAGCGGACCTGGCGTGCGTACTTCGCGAGGACACCGCGGGTGTAGCGCGGGGGAAGCGGTGCCCAGCCGTCTCGGCGGGCTTCCAGCTCTGCGGCGTCGACGAGTAGGTCGATCGAGCGAGCGGCGATGTCGACCCGAATCAAGTCACCATCGCGCACGAAGGCGATCGGACCGGAGTCGACCGCTTCGGGTGCTATGTGGCCGATGCACAGGCCGGTTGTGCCGCCTGAGAATCGTCCGTCCGTCAACAGTAGTACATCTTTGCCGAGCCCTGCGCCCTTGATGGCCGCGGTGATGGCGAGCATCTCGCGCATGCCCGGGCCACCCTTGGGGCCCTCGTAGCGGATGACGACCACGTCGCCCGACTCGATGCGCCCCTCGGTGAGGGCGTCCATGGCGCCACGTTCGCGTTCGAAGACCTTCGCCGGCCCCTCGAACACCGACGCGTCGAAGCCCGCCGTCTTGACGACGGCGCCCTCGGGGGCCATCGAGCCGCTGAGGACGGTGAGGCCGCCGGTCGCGTGGATCGGGTTGTCGAGCGTCCGCAGCACCTCGCCGTCGAGCGGCTTCGGCTTGATGGACTCGAGGTTCTCGGCGACGGTCTTGCCGGTGACGGTGAGGCAGTCGCCGTGCAGCAGACCCGCGTCGAGCAGCGCCTTCATGACGACGGGGACGCCACCCATGCGGTCGACGTCGTTCATGACGTACTTGCCGAAGGGCTTCAGGTCGCCGATGTGCGGCACCTTGTCGCCGATGCGGTTGAAGTCGTCGATGGTCAGGTCGACCTCGGCCTCGTACGCGATGGCGAGCAGGTGCAACACGACGTTGGTCGAGCCACCGAAGGCCATGGCCACGGCGATGGCGTTCTCGAACGCCTTCTTGGTGAGGATGTCGCGCGTCGTGATGCCCTGACGGAGCATCTCGACGACGGCCTCGCCCGAACGGTGGGCGAAGTAGTCGCGGCGGCGGTCGGCCGACGGCGGGGCCGCCGAACCGGGGAGGCTCATGCCGAGGGCCTCGGCGACGCTGGCCATGGTGTTGGCCGTGTACATCCCGCCACAGGCCCCCTCGCCCGGCACGATGGCGCACTCGATCGCCTTCAGGTCGTCGTCGCTCATGTTGCCGGCCTTGTAGGCGCCCACGGCCTCGAACGAGTCGATGATCGTGACGTTCTTCTCGGTGCCGTCGCTGAGCTTGACCCAACCGGGGGCGACGCTGCCGGCGTAGAGGAAGACGCTGGCGAGGTCGAGCCGGGCGGCGGCCATCAGCATGCCGGGCAACGACTTGTCGCAACCGGCGAGCAACACCGACCCGTCGAGCCGCTCGGCGTTCATGACGACCTCGACGCTGTCGGCGATCACCTCGCGTGAGACCAACGAGAAGTGCATGCCCTCGTGGCCCATCGAGATGCCGTCGGACACCGAGACGGTGCCGAACTGGAGCGGGTACCCTCCCCCGGCGTGGACGCCTTCCTTGGCACCCTGGGCCAGACGGTCGAGCGACAGGTTGCAGGGGGTGATCTCGTTCCAGCTGCTGGCGATGCCGATCTGGGGCTTGCTCCAGTCTTCGTCGCCCATGCCGACGGCACGGAGCATGCCTCGCGACGTGGTGGCCTCGACGCCGTCGGTGACGACGCGGCTGCGCGGTTTGATGTCGATCCCGTCCGGGGTGGGCTTCTCTGGCATGGGTCGAGTTTAGGGCGTGACCGCGCTCGCGCCGTCCACCGTCGCCGACGGCCTCAGAGCTCGCCCGGCTCCCCCGCGGCGTCTCCGGTCGACCGCGTCCGCCGGCCCTCGTGGTCGCGGGCGTCGTCGTCACCCTCGCTGTCGTCGAGCCCGGACGAGTCCCCGACCCGGTCCATCTCGACGGCCAACGCGTCGGCCGACCCGACGGGCAGGTCGGACACGTCGAGATCGGCGACGTCGCCCTCGGTCGTCTCGGCGATCTCGCCGGCTGCCCGGGCCACGGCGTCGTCGAGTTCGTCCACGACCAACCGATCGCGCAGGAGGTCGCCGTTGCGGTACCCCGCCCGACCGATCATGTGCGCCGAGATGGGTGCGGTCAGCATCTGGAAGACGAGGACGACGAGCAGGGACGCGATCGTCCCCATGGTGTGCTGGTCGAGCGCGATCGCCGCCAGGACCAGGATGAGGCCGAAGATCTGCGGCTTGGTCGCGGCGTGCATGCGCGACAAGGCGTCGGGGAACCTCAGGAGGCCGATGCCCGCCGCGACCGAGAGCAGCGCCCCGCCGATGAGCATGACCGAGGCCGCCACGTCGTAGACCGTCTCGGGGATCACGAGGGATCCTGCTTCGAGACGTAGCGCGCGACCGTGATGGAGCCGAGGACGGCCGTCAGGGCGAGGACGAGGATGACCGGGATGGTCCGGGTGTGGCCGTTGAACACCATGTCGGCGGCGAGGACGCAGATCAGGGTGGTCAGCAGCATGTCGGACGCGATCATGCGGTCGAGGATGGACGGCCCCCGCACGATGCGGATGACCGACGCGAGGCCGGCGAACGCGAAGAGCGCTCCGACGACGTAGGCGACGACGGTCACGAGGGACCTCCTTCGTGGGACGAGGAACGGCTGACCGCTTCGTGGACCTCGGCCGCGGCCGGGGTGCCCTCCGCGATGCGACGGCGGTCGTCGTCGCTGCCGAGCACCCGGACGAGGCGGGCCTCGACGACCAGGACGCCGTCGCGGACGCCCTCGACACCGGCGAGGTCCTCGACCGCGAGCGCGTGCAGGTAGAGGATCGACCGCTCGCGGTCGGCCTCGACCACGAGCGACCCGGGGACGAGCGAGATCGCCTCGGCGACGAGGGTCATGATGAAGTCCGACCTCGTGTGCAGCTGCACCGCGACGATCGCGTTCGAGGTCACGCCGCGAGGTCTGACGGCCTGCCAGGCGACGATGACGGAGGCGCGCACCAGGTCGACCACGAAGTGCGCCAGGAAGACCACGGCGTACCAGAGGTTGAACCGGCCGCTCAGTTCGACCGGGGGCAGGAAGAACACCCGGGTCACGAGCAGCGCCACGGCGACGCCGGTGACGAAGGCCAGGACGGTGAACTGGTTCCACAGGGCCATCCAGAGGACGACCAGTCCGACGAGCAGGGGGAGCTGGCGGGCGAGGCTGCGGCCGACCTCGCCGCGGGTGGGACGGCCGGTCACGGGGTGCTCCCCTCGTCTGCGGAGTCCGAGGCGGGTTCGGGCTCGGGCGACGACGGGTCGGACGTCGTCTCGCCCTGACCGCCCGGGAAGACCGTCTGCACGTAGTCGTTCGAGCCGTAGACCCGGCCGGCCGCACGTTCGGCGACGCCGTAGAGCGGGCCGGCGGCGAAGGTCAGGGCGAGCGAGACGAGCACCATGCCCGCGGTCGCGCCCACCATGGTGCGGGGGTTGGTGCGACGTCGCTGGACGGCCACCCGACCCGGGGCCTCCTCGAGGTGCTCGGTGAAGGGCGACTCGTGGTCGTCGACATCGGCTTTCGGGCGCCAGAACGCGAGGTTCCAGGCACGCATGAGCGCGTAGAGCGTCAGCAGCGACGTGAGGGCCCCGGCTCCGATGAGGACGTACACGAGGGGATCGTCGAGCCGGGCACCGGCCTCGAAGAGCGCGACCTTGCCGATGAAACCGGAGAACGGCGGGATGCCGCCCAGGTTGAGGGCCGGGATGAAGAAGAGGACGGCGACGATCGGTGCCGCCTTGAGGAGACCGCCCAGGCGGGTGATCGACGCCGTGCCGCCTCGCCGTTCGATCAGGCCCGCCCCGAGGAAGAGCGTGGTCTGCACCGTGATGTGGTGCACGACGTAGTAGATCGTGGCGGCCAGGCCCTCGACGGTCCCGAGTGCGATGCCGAAGATCATGTATCCGATGTGGCTGACCAGGGTGAACGAGAGCAGACGCTTGATGTCGGCCTGGGCCACGGCCCCGAGGATGCCCACGATCATCGTCAGCAACGCGATGATCAGCAGGTAGACGTTGACGTTGCTCTCGACGAACAGCACCGTCTCGGTGCGGATGATGGCGTAGACGCCCACCTTGGTCAGCAGGCCGGCGAACACGGCGGTCACGGGGGCGGGAGCGGTCGGGTACGAGTCGGGCAGCCAGAACGACAGCGGGAAGATCGCCGCCTTGATGCCGAACGCCGTGAGCAGCATGACGTGGATGATCGTCTGCACGTCGGGCGGGATGGTGTCCATCTTCTGGGCGATGTCGGCGAGGTTGACCGTGCCGAGCGCTCCGTAGATCATCGCGATGGAGGCGAGGAACAGGACGGACGACACCAGGCTGACGACGATGTAGACCACGCCGGCCCGGATGCGCTGCTCGGTGCCGCCGAGGGTGATCAGCACGTAGCTGGCCACCAGGAGGATCTCGAAGCCCACGTAGAGGTTGAAGAGGTCACCCGCGATGAAGGCGTTGAACACGCCCGTGGCGAGGATGAGGTAGGTCGGGTTGTAGATCGAGACCGGGGCCTCGCCGTCACCGTCGGCCTGGCCCTGCCCGACCGAGAACACGAACACCGCCAGCAGGACGATCGACGAGATGCTGAGCATGAGCGCCGCGAGTCGGTCGACGACGAGCGTGATGCCGAACGGCGCCTGCCAACCACCCACCTGCACGGCGATCGCACCCTGCGTGTCGACGACCACCAGCAGCACCAGGCTGATGACGACGACGAGCGCCAGGGCGACGATCGAGACCACGGCCTGCGACCGGGGCCGCCGACCGGCGATCATCGCCGCCGCGGCTCCGAGCAGCGGGATGAGGACGACGAGCGGCACGAGGTAGCTGGTGGTCATGCTCGGTGCCCTTTCTCGTCGTGGTGGGGCCGGTCGTCGCGCAGCGACCGGTCGTCCGTCGGCACGGCCGCTTCGGCACGGCTGCCGAACTCGCTGTCGCCACCCGCCTCGTCGTCACCGTCGCCCTGTTCGGACTCTTCTTCGGCCGGGACGCCGCGACGCCCGATCTCGAGGTCTTCGGCGTCGTCCGCGAGGGTGTCGCCCTGGGCCAGCCGCCACGACCGGTAGATCAACGCGAGCATGAAGGCCGAGATGCCGAAGGTGATGACGATGGCCGTCAGCACGAACGCCTGCGGCAGCGGGTCGGCGAAGTCGGCCGGATCGGCCTGGCCGTCGACCACGGGGGCCGCGCCGCGACGGCCGGACATGAGGAGGATGAGGATGTTCGTGGCGTTGCCGACGAGCAGGAAGCCCAGCAGCACACGGGTCATGCTGCGCTCGAGCAGCAGGTAGACGCCGCAGGCGTACAGCGCGGCCATGACGACGATCAGGACGAGGGAGACGCTCATGCGCGGCCCCGCTCGGTCGGGGGCGTACCGGCGACGGACACGGGGAGCGCCTCCTCTTCGGGTTCGGACACCTCGCTCGCGTGGCCGAACGCGTCCTCTTCTTCTTGACGGTCGACCTCGGCTCCGAGGCTCCGGAGCACGTCGAGGACGAGCCCGACGACGACCAGGTAGACGCCGACGTCGAAGAAGGTCGACGTGACGAACTCGACGTGGCCGAGCAGCGGCACCTCGGCCTCGACCCAGGTCGAGGTCAGGGCGTCGACGCCGAAGAAGAGCGGGACGAGTGCCGTCGCGGCGACCGTCAGGAGACCGGCCCCGAGGAGCTTGCCGGCATCGAGGGGCGCGGCCGCACCGAGTTCGTACCGACCGCCCGCGAGGTACCGGGCCACGAACGCGAAACCCGCCACCAGACCGCCGGCGAAGCCACCACCGGGCAGGTTGTGACCGGCGAAGAGCAGGTAGATCGAGACGACGATGATGGCGTGGAAGATCAGGCGCACGACCACCTCGAGCAAGATCGACCGGTTCTGCGGGGCGAGTTTGCGCCCGGCCAACAACCAGGCGCGCCGGTCGCCCTCGGTGCTGTCGCCGATCTGCGCCGTCGCCCCGCCGACGGGCACGACCGGCGCCGGCTCGCGCACGGGCCGGACCCGTGCCAGGAACCGCTGGGCACGCGTACGCCGCTCGGGCCGGGGCAGGACGTCGGCGCGGGAGGTCAGGAAGACCAGGCTCGCGACACCGGTCGCGGCGACGATGAGGACCGCGATCTCGCCCATGGTGTCCCATCCGCGGATGTCGACGAGCGTCACGTTGACGACGTTGCGGCCGTGACCGCCGTCGACGGCGAGGTCGGGGAAGGCGCCCGAGACCGTGGGGATCGAGCGTGCCCCGAGGGCGACGACGGCGATGGCGGCCATGACGGACCCGACCGAGATGCCGATGACGGCCCGGATCGCCCGGTGGGTGCGGCCGTTTCGCTCGCCCAGACGGGCCGGCAGCCGACGCAGCACGAGGACGAACGCGATGAGGGTGATGGTCTCGATCAGCGCCTGCGTCAGGGCCAGGTCGGGGGCCCCGTGCAGCGCGAAGAGCGCGGCCATGCCGTAGCCGGTCACCCCGACCAGGACGACGGCCTGGAATCTCTTGTTGGAGAGCGCCGACGCGATGGCGCCGATGATCATCAACCCGCCGATGGCCAGCTGCGCCGGGTAGTCCCAGAGCACGGCGGTGGTCGGCCAGTCGCTGTTGAGCGCCAGCGTCACCACCGACGAGGCGATGAACACGACGAGGATGGTGGCGAGGTAGAAGGGCAACGAACCGCGCTGCGTCGTGGCGGTCGTCCGCGACGCCGTCCGGTCGATGGTCGCCATGATCCGCACGTACCCGTCGGAGGCGCGGGGCAGGAACGAGACGGCCTTCTGCACCTGCGATACCCGGTCGCGCTGCCAGAAGAGGAGGGCCCCGACCCCGAGCGAGACCGCCGTGAAGCCGAGGGCGGGCTCGAGACCGTGCCAGAGGGCCAGGTAGTAGGGGCCGTGCTCGCCCGGGGCCGAGGGGAGCGTGTCGGCATAACGAGCGAAGACCGGACCGACCTGGTACGAGACGAGGCCGAGCACCAGGCCGGCGACGGCCAGGACGATCGGCGACGCCAGGAAGTCGACATGCTCACGGACGAAGTCGACCGGCTCGACGCCCTTCTTGCGACCGAAGGCCCCCCAGAGGAAGCGCAGGCTGTAGGCGGTGGTCAGGATCGACCCGACGACGACGCCGACCAGGGCGACGACGCCCCAGGCCGACCCGGTCACGGCGTCGTCGTAGAGGGCCGTGAGCACGGCCTCCTTCGCGACGAAGCCGAAGGTCGGCGGCACGCCTGCCATCGAGGCGAGGGCGAGGAGCGTCACCACGAGGAGGACGGGAGCCTGACGACCGAGCCCGCAGAGCTTGCGCAGGTCTCGCGTGCCCGCCCGATGGTCGATGACCCCCACCACGAGGAAGAGCGTCGACTTGAACAGGGCGTGGGCGACCAGCAGGGCGAGCCCGGCGAGGGCTGCGTCGCGGGTGGCGAACCCCACCACGATCGTCAGGAAGCCGAGTTGGCTCACCGTGCCGTAGGCCAGGACGAGCTTGAGGTCGTGCTGACGGAGCGCGCGGTACCCGCCGAGGACCATCGTGACCACCCCGACGGTGACGATGATCTCTTGCCAGCCGGGCTGATCGTGGTAGCCGGGGGCGAGACGGGCGACGAGGTAGATGCCGGCCTTGACCATCGCGGCGGCGTGCAGGTAGGCACTGACCGGCGTCGGAGCCGCCATCGCGGCCGGGAGCCAGAAGTGGAACGGCACGAGTGCCGACTTCGACAGCGCCCCTACGAGTACGAGCACGACGGCGACCGTGACGACCGTCCCGGTGGGTGGCTGCTCGACGAGCTGGGACAACGAGCTCGTGCCGCCCTGGACGGCGAGGATCACGAGGCCGACGAGCATCGCGAGCCCGCCCGCGGTCGTCACGATGAGCGCCTGCAACGCGGCCCCGCGGCTGGCCTGCTTCGCCGTGTAGTGCCCGATCAACAGATACGAGAAGACGCTCGTGGCCTCCCAGAAGACGAACAGGACGAACACGTCGTCGCTCGTGACGAGGCCGTACATCGCTCCGGCGAAGGCCACCAGCACGGCGGCGAAGCGTGCCCGACCGGCCTCGTCCCGCTCGAAGTAGCGCGCACAGTAGACGAGCACGAGGCCGCCGATGCCCGTGACGACGAGCGCGAGGACCCAGGCGAGGACGTCCATGCGGAGGGTGAGCGAGATGGCGAGCTGGGGAATCCACGGCACGGCCTCGGTGGGCACCTCGCCCGACAACACGGCGGGCCCCTGGAGGGCCGTGAAGGCGAAGGCGGCGAAGGGGACGACGGACGCCCAGAGGAAGAGCGAACGGCCGAGTCGTCCGCCGACGCAGGCCACGACGACGGCCGCCACGGCGAACGCTGTCAGGACTACGATCACGAGGACCTCCGTCGGCTGGCGACCTCGTCGGACCGGCTCGGCTGAGCGGCGGCGGGGAGTCGCGGCGGGGTGTCCAGACTACCTTGCAGTCGCCTGGGAATGCTCAGACCCGGACATCACACCCGTTCAAGGCATGCGCGCTCAGGCATGACCGAGATGCCCACGCAGGCCGGCCAGTTCGACGAGCAGGTCCGCCACGGCGGCGGGGTCGGCGACGCGATGCATCGCCCCCGTCTCGCCCGGGCCGACCTTGATCGACAGGTCACCCTCGCCGAGTGCCCGGAAGCCGTCCTCGTCGGTGACGTCGTCCCCGGCGTAGAGGACGCCCGTGGCCTGGACGGCCTCCCGGAGCCGGTCGATGCCGTCGTTCTTGCCGGTCGCCCGGACGGCGAACTCGAGGACGTTCTTGCCCACGCGCTCGTGCATGCCGCCGAGCGCCTCGACGGCCTCGCGGGCCGCCGTGTGGACGGCCTCGGTGGTCGCGGCGTCCGCCAGCCGCGTGTGCAGGGCGAGGCCTGCGGGTTTCTCTTCGACGAAGACGCCGTCACGCCCCTCGGCCACACCGTGGACGGCGTCGGACAAGCGCGCACGGCCGGCCTTCTCGTCGTCGCTCAACGAGGTCTCGTGACCGTCGACCCGCACCTCGATGCCGTGCGAGCCGACCAACAGCACCTCGTCGGGGGTCTGGCTGACCTCGATCAACGAGGCGAGGTCGCGCCCGGACACGAGGGCGACGGTGGTCTGGTCGAGTGCCGACAGGCGCATGATCGCGTCCATGGCCGCGGGCAACGCCCGGGCCCGCAGGGGCGCGTCGACCTCGGGCGCCAGGGTGCCGTCGAAGTCGAGCGCGACGAGGAGGCGCGGGGTCGTCGCGAGACGACCGAGCGCGTCGCTCAGGGCCAGGGGGTCGGAACCGGTCACGAGACGTCACCGTCCGTCGTCGCCGAGGCCGGGGCAGGCGTGATCTGCTGCCCGGGTCGCACGTTCTCGAGGGCCTGCAGGAAGGACGCCGACCACTTGGCCACGTCGTTCTCGAGGACGCGTCGGCGCAGGGCCCGCATGCGGGTGGTGCGGTCGCGCTTGGGCATCTCGACGGCGCGCATGATGGTGTTCTTGAGGCCGCCGATGTCGTGCGGGTTGATCAGCAGGGCGCTCTTGAGCTCGTCGGCCGCGCCGGCGAACTCGCTCAGCACGAGCACGCCGTCGTTGTCGCGCCGCACCGCCACGTACTCTTTCGCGACCAGGTTCATGCCGTCGCGGAGGGCCGTGACCAGCATGATGTCGGCGGCGAGGTACAACGCCACCATCTCTTCGCGCGGGTAGCCGTGGTGGTGGTAGCTGATGGCCGTGTGGCTCATGGTGCCGTAGTCGCCGTTCACGCGGCCGACGGTGAGCTCGATCTCGTCGCGCAGCAGCTTGTAGGTCTCGACCCGCTCACGGCTCGGGCTCGCGACCTGCACGAGCGTGGCGTCCTCGACGCTGAGCCGACCGTCGGCGAGCAACTCACCGAACGCCTTCATGCGGTGCCGGATGCCCTTCGTGTAGTCGAGACGGTCGACGCCGAGCATGATCGTCTTGGGGTTGCCGAGGCCCTCGCGGATCTCGCGGGCCCTGGCCTGCACGTCGGGGCGCGCGGCGAGCTCTTCGTAGCTGGCGGCGTCGATCGAGATCGGGAAGTGCTTCGCCAGCACCCGGCGGACCTTGGTGCCCCGGCGCGAGACCGGCGCGGACTCGTCGTCGACCGGGACCTCGATGTAGGGGCGCGTCGTCGAGTACCCGAGCAGGTGGCGGACGGCGCGGGAGAAGTTCGACGCGTCGTCCGCCCGCTGGAAGCCGATGACGTCGGCACCGAGCAGGCCCTCGACGATCTGCTGCCGCCAGGGCAGCTGAGAGAAGATGCCGAGCGGCGGGAACGGGATGTGGTTGAAGAACCCGATGGTGACGTCGGGTCGGGCCTCGCGCAGCATCTTCGGCACGAGCTGCAGCTGGTAGTCCTGCACCCAGATGGTGCCGCCCTCTTCGGTGATCTCGGCCGCGCGGTCGGCGAAGCGCTGGTTGACCTGCACGTAGGACTCCCACCAGACCCGGTGGTAGGTCGGAGCGGCGATGACGTCGTGGTAGAGCGGCCAGAGCGTGTCGTTGCTGAAGCCCTCGTAGTAGCGCTGCACCTCGTCGGCGCTGAGCGGCACGGGGACGATCTCGATGCCGTCGGACTCGAAGGGCTCGAACTCGAGGTCGGGTTGGCCCGCCCAGCCCACCCACGCCCCGTCGTTGGCCTTCATGACGGGTTCGAGGGCCGTGACGAGACCCCCGGGCGAATGCTGCCACGACGCCAACCCGTCGTCGGCGATGACCCGGTCGACGGGGAGGCGGTTGGAGACGACGACGAAGCCGTAACGTTCGGGGGTGTCGGGCATGGGGTGGGTCGGCTCCTGTCGCATCGCCCGCACGGACGCGGGACGGCCAGATTATCAGCGGTGCCCCAGACGGCTCCTGGCGACCGGCGTACCCCACCCGGACGATCTTCAGACGAGGCGCAGGGTCGCCTCGGCGGCCCGCACGAGGGACGCCCCGTAGCTCGGTCCGTGTCCGGCGGCGTGCACGGCCAACGGGTGGAGCTGGTGCAGCGGCACGCGACCCCGCCACCCCTCGCCCAGCGGCGAGCGCGCCTCGTAGCCCGCCAGCACGTCCTCGAGGTGCGGGCAGCCGAACAGGGCCAGCATCGCCAGGTCGGTCTCGGGATGACCGCCGTGGGCGGCCGGGTCGATGAGCACGACTCCCCCGGCGTCGAAGAGCACGTTGCCGGCCCACAGGTCCCCGTGGAGGCGGGCCGGGGGCAGGTCGTCGTCGAACGCGCCCTCGGCGACGAGGCGGCAGGCTCGCTCGACGACCTCGAGGCCCGCCCGGTCGAGACCGCCCGCCCGGACGGCGACGCGGGCGTAGGGCAGGACCCGCTGCTCGGCGTAGAAGACCCCCCAGGTCGCCTTCGGTCGCACCGTCATCGGACGGCTGCCGATGAAGCACGGCCCCGCCCACCCCCGAGGAGGCGCACCGAACGCCTCCGCGCCGCTCGCGTGGGTCACCGCGAGGGCCTCGCCGAAGGCCCGTGCGGCCTCCGCCGTGGGACGGACCTCGTGCACGGGATCGAGGTCGATGCGCCCCGGGGACGCGGCCTGGACGCCGACCGTGCGCGCGCCTCCTCGGGGCGTAGCCTCGGCGAGCCAGGCGAGACCGGCCGCCTCGGCCTCGAAGAACCCGGCGGGGGCGTCGGCACGCTGCTTCGTGTAGGAGGTCACGGGAATAGCATGCGCCCCATGACCGACACCCGTCCCCCGCGCACCGAGGGGCCCCGCGGCCCCGCCGACGACGGCGCCCGTCCCGACACGACCATCGTCACGCGCGCCTACCGAGGGGGCCAGCTGATCGCCCACGACTTCCCGCTGCACGAGGTGAGCGACCACCTCGAGACGGACGGCTGTCACGTGTGGATCGACCTCACCGACCCGACCGCCGGCGACCTCGCCTCGCTCGAGGACGAACTCGGACTGCACGAGCTCGCCGTCGAGGACGCACTGCAGGACGGACAGCGGCCCAAGGTCGACCGTTACGACAACCATCTGTTCACCGCTCTCTACGACGTGCGCTTCGACCGGGCCAGCGGCGTGCTCGACACGAGCGAGGTGAAGGCGTTCATCACGGAGCGCGCCCTCGTGACGATCCACCATCCGGAGTTCGACGTCACCCGGCTGCAGGCGACCTTCGACCAGAACCGCGACCTGGCGTCGCACGGCGTCTCGTACTTCCTCTGGGGTCTGCTCGACTGCGTCGTGGACCGGCACTTCGACGCCACGGATGCGCTGGACGACGAGATCGAGGGCATCGCCGACGACCTCTTCGACCCCGCGCCCCGGACCATCGACGTGCAGAAGCGCTCGTTCGCCCTGCGGAAGAGCCTCGTCCAGCTGCGGCGGGTCGCGTCGCCGATGCGCGAGGTGCTGAACACGCTGCTGCGCCGCGACCTGAAGGAGGTCGACTCCGCCATGCACCCGTACTTCCAGGACGTCTACGACCACGTGCTGCGCGTGGCCGAGCAGAACGACTCCCTGCGCGACCTCGTCTCGACCATCCTCGACACGAACCTCAACCTGCAGTCCAACCGCATGAACCTCATCATGAAGAAGGTGACGAGCTGGGCGGCCATCATCGCGGTCCCCACGGCGATCACCGGGTTCTACGGGCAGAACGTGCCGTATCCGGGGTTCCAGTCCGTTACCGGCTTCGTCACCTCGTGCGTGCTGATCGTGGCGATCGGCGGCCTGCTCTGGTGGCAGTTCAAGCGCCGCGACTGGCTGTAGCCCGCCGTTCCCGCACTGTTCACCGCGGTGTCGACGCCGCCGCGACGCCCCGGTCGTAGCCTGGCCGCGTGATCACGGTCGGAATGAGCACGTCCTGCGTCTTCCCGCTGTCGACCGACGAGGCCTTCCGGCTCGCGCGGCTCACCGGCTTCGACGGGGTCGAGGTGATGGTGACGGCCGACCGGGCGACCCGACGACCCGAGCTGCTCCGTGCGGCGTCCGCCCGGTGGGGGCTGCCCGTTCTCTCGGTGCACGCCCCCGTCCTGCCCGTCGCGCACTTCGCCTTCGGTCGTGACCAGGTCGACAAGCTGCGGCGCTCGGCCGGACTCGCCCGCGAGCTGGGCGCCACGACCGTCGTCGTCCATCCGCCGTTCGTCTGGCAGCGGTCCTACGCGGCGCGGTTCGTCGACGTCGTCCGCGAGATCGCGACCGAGACGGGCGTCACCCTCGCCGTCGAGAACATGTTCCCCGTGAGGTTCGGGCCGGCCGGGTTCGACCCCTACCGCCCGGGACACGACCCCTCGTCCCTCGACGTGGAGGCGGCCACCCTCGACTTCTCGCACGCCGCCGTCGCCGGGCGCGACGCGCTCGACCTCGCCCTGGCGCTCGGGCCGAGGTTGCGCCACGTCCACCTGACCGACGGCGTCGTCTCGTCCCGCCCCGGCGGGCTGCACGACCAGCACCGGGTGCCGGGTCTCGGCACGCAGCCGGTCGCCGAGGTGCTCACCCACCTGGCCCGGTCGGGGTGGGCCGGCACCGTCGCCGCCGAGGTGCACACCGACGGGGACGAGGAGGCGCGGCTCGGCCAGCTCCGGCGGACCCTCGCCTTCGCGCGTCGTCACCTCGCGACCGCGCCCGCGTCGGGCCTGAGCGCCCGGGACCCTCAGACGAACAGCACCGTCGCGACGACCGCGAGCGGCACGGCGACCGCCGCCACCCCGAGGCCGGCGAGCACGAACCGCCCCCACGCGACCTCGACGCCCATCGACGACAAGCGCGAGTGCCAGAGCAGCGTGGCGAGCGAGGCCCACGGCATCACGAGGCAGCCGATGTTGACCCCGACGAGCACGGCGACGAGCCGCAGCGGCGACCCGGCCACCGGCTCGAGGGCGAGGTAGGCCGGGAGGTTGTTGGCCACGTTCGCGGCCACCGCGCTGCCGCCCGCCAGTCGCAGCAGGTCGGGCAGTCGGTCGCCGGTGCCCACGACGGCTCCGAGCAGGTCGGCCAGGCCGAGCGAGTGAGCGGCCTCGACGACGAGGAACAGCCCGCCGGCGAAGAGCAGCGTGCCCCACGGCACCAGTCCGAGTCGGAGGACGCCGCGGCGGCGGACGGCCGTGGTGACGACGAGCACGAGCGCCGCGACGGCGGCGGGGATCCAGACCTCGACGCCCGAGACCAGGGCCGGTACGAGCAGCCCCGTCGCGACCGCGGCGACGCCGAAGAGCACGCGATCGGCCACGGGCTCGGACGCCGGCGCCTCGAACCGGCCGACCAGCTGACGGCGGTAGCGCAGTCCGATGGCCACGACGGGGACGACGACGCCCACCACGGCGGCCGGTGCGACCAAGGCGGCGAACTGCACGGGGGCCGGTGATCCGAGCTCGTGCAGCGCGAGCAGGTTGGTGAGGTTCGAGACCGGCAACAGCATCGAGGCGCAGTTCGCGAGCCACACCGTCGTCAGCGCGAACGGCATCGGCGGCAGGCCGGCGTGCCGGGCCACGATCACGACCACCGGCGTGAGCAGCACCGCCGTCGTGTCGAGCGAGAGGAACACCGTGCAGAGCACCGCGAGCGCCACGACCAGGAGCCACAGCACGAGCACCCGCCCTCCGGCCAGCCGGGCCGAGGCGGACGCCAGCCACGAGAAGAGTCCGGCCTCCGCCGCGAGCTCCGCGACGATCGTCAGGCCGACGACGAAGCCGAGCACGGGCGCGACCCGTTCGACGAGCGCGAGCAGTTCGTCACCGGTCAGGACGCCGGTGAACACGGCCACGAGGCCGAGCAACACGAACACGCCTCCGAGCAGGGCAGTGCGCACGGCATTCTCCTTCGACCGCAGGACGCACCGGCACGGGACGCCGGGCAGCTCAACCTACTCCCACCCGGACTCGTGCCACGTCACGCGGTACCGTGGTCGAAACGACCCCTGGGAGCCCCACCGTGCGCAAATTCCTCTTCAACGGCGCGATCATCAGCGCGATCTTCTCCGGCATCAGCCTCCTCAAGAGCCTGAGCGCCGGCCCTCGTGACTGGCGCCTCGCCCTCATGGCGATCAGCTGGGCGGCGTCGACCGCGATCGCCGTGGGCAACGTCATCGAGGCCGCGAACGACAACGACTGACGTCTGCCGAGACACCGAGGAGGCGCGTCCCGCTCTGGCGGGGCGCGCCTCCTCGTCCGTGTGGTCGCGTCAGCGACGCCCGTCGACGCCGGGCGTCGGCCCGGCCGGGTCGCCGTCGGGACGGCCGGTCGGCAGGCCACCGGGTCGTCCCGCGACGTGCGGGTCGTGTTCCGCCTCGGCGCCGAGCGAGGCCTGGTACTCGGCGACGTCGTGGATCGGGATGGCCGCCGTGAAGAGCGCCGTGCGTTCGGAGTCGGCGTTGTCGCCGCTGAACAGGGCGGAGGCCTCCGACGTCGACCGGTGGGCCCGTCCCTTCGGCGCCGGTTCGGCCTCGACCATCTGCACCCGCGTCCGCGGGATCGACTGCGGGCTCTTCGCGTGCAGCCAGGCGATCAGGTCCTCGCGGACGAGGCAGCGCAGGTCGAACAGGGTCGGTGCGTCCTTGGCCGTGACGAGCACCCTCACCCGCACGTAGCCGGCCTGGGCGTCGGTGACCTGGAGCACCTTGGTGCGTCCGTCCCAGAGGTCCGTCCCCGCGAGGATCACGTCGAGCTCCTTCCGCATGGCCCCCGGGTCGACCCGCCAGTCCAGGTCGAACTCGACCGCTCCGAGCAGCTCGCTGTTGCGCCGAGTCCAGTTCTCGAACGGGGTGGTCGTGAAGTAGGTCGACGGCAGCACGAGACGCCGGTCGTCCCAGACGTGGACGACGACGTACGACAGGGTGATCTCCTCGATCAGGCCCCATTGCCCCTCGACCACGACGACGTCGTCGATGCGGATGGCGTCGCTGAAGGCCAGTTGGATGCCCGCGAAGACGTTCGCCAGGGTCGACTGCGCCGCGAGGCCCGCGACGACCGAGACCAGCCCCGCACTCGCGAGGACGCTCGCACCGACCGCCTCGACCCCCGGGAACCCGAGCAGCACGGTGCCCGCGGCCAGGATCACGATCAGGGCCACGGTCAGCCGTCGGAGGATGAGCACCTGGGTGCGGACCCGACGCGCCACCCGGTTGTCGGGGGTGTCGACCCGGTAGCGCGACAGGCCGAGGTCCTCGAAGAAGATCGCGAGGGCACCCACGAACCAGGCGACGACGACGATGACGGCGCAGCGGAAGGCCTGTGACACCCACCCCTCCCCCGGGTAGTCGGCGGGGAGCAGGGCGTCGAACGACGTGGTCAGCGCGACGACGAGCAGCACGACGAGCAGCGTGGCGCGGAAAGGGCGGCGCATGCGCGTCACGAAGGCCTGCGCCCACTCCTTGCGCTTGGCGACCACGCCGACGACCAGGCCGACGACGGCCGAGATGACGAAGGTGAGGACGACGGCGGCGACGAGCGAGATGACGAGTTGTATCCAGGGCATCCCCCGAGCCTGTCGCATGACGCACGGCTCCGTCCCGGCTGGCCCCTGGGACGATGGAACGGTGAGACGATCCACAGCTTCCCGTCACGAGTCCGCCCCGCCTTCTCCTCCCCGGCGTCACGCCTCCCGGCGACGGCGCGTGCTCAAGGGCGTGGCCCTCGGACTGTTCGCCGTGGTCGTGCTCGCCGCCACGGGGTTCTTCGTCTGGGCCAAGACGCCGATGTCGGCGACGGCGTCCTCGCTCGCCTCGGTGTCCGCCGACGAACGGGTCGAGGTGACGAGCAGACCCGACACGGTCGTGATGCGACCGACCGAGACGGCCGCCACCGGCCAGGGTCTCGTGTTCGTCGCCGGCGCCCGGGTCGACCCGCAGGCCTACGAACAGACCTTCGCGGGGCTCGTCGCCACCGGCGTCACCGTCGTCGTCGAACGACCCACGCTCGGGTTCGGCATCCTCGACCCCCGCCCGCTGTCGACCTTCACCGACCTCGCCCCCGAGGTCGACGCGTGGGCGGTCGGCGGTCACTCGCTCGGCGGGGTGCGTGCCTGTCAGTACGCCGCCGACGACAGGTCGGTGGACGCCCTGGTGCTCCTCGGCTCGTACTGCGCGACGACCGACCTCTCGGACGACGACGAGTTGGCCGTCCTCAGCCTCGGCGGGTCCGAGGACGGCCTCAGCACCCCGGCGAAGATCGCGACCTACCGCGACATGCTGCCGGGCAGCGCGTCGATGGTCGAGATCGACGGGTCGAACCACGCACAGTTCGGCAGCTACGGCGCGCAGTCCGGAGACGGTTCGGCCACGATCTCGGACGAGGAGGCGCGCGAGCGCATCACGCGCCAGCTCACGTCGTTCTTCGCGGGCGTCGGCGTCTAGGCCCCCAAGGGCCTCTTACCGGCGGCGACGCACGGACGGGCGGGCCAGGCGACGGTTCAGATCGAGCGCTTGCGCTGCCGCAGGGCCTCGAGGGCGAGCCCCTCGGAGGGGTACCGCCCGACGACCTCGCCCCAGCGGGGGTCGGCGCCGCGGAGCGCGACGAAGGCGCCCTGCTCGGCCCGGACGTGGCCGAGCACGCGGTCCGGGGTCGACACCTGGACGAGGTCGGACGAGACGGTGCGCGTGATGACGCGGGCCATTCTCCTCAGGACGTCGGTCGGTGCGGTGGTGCTCACGGGTGGTGCCTCTCGTGGTGCTCGTACGGGTGGTGCGACGACGTCTCGGTGACGTCCGTCGACGACGCTACCCGCGCCTCCCGGGGTGTGACCTCGGGGTTCGCTGTGCGTCGGGTGTCGTCCGGCTGTGGTTTCACCCGGCTCCGTCACCCACCATCCGGGCCCGCCCCGGCACCCCGCCGGGCGCCCGGTACGACGACGCCCCGGACGACCGGGGCTCGGCCGGGGCGACGTCCTAGGCGGATCGGATCAGCTGGTGAGGCCGTCGACGTAGTCCTGGTTCTCGGAGATCCACTTCTCGACGACGGGGGCGTAGTCGTCGCCGTCGACCTCGTCACCGTTGAACATGGCGTTCTCGAGCGAGGACAGGGTCTCGGTGTCCATCTCGAAGCCCTGCAGCCACTCGGTCAGCTGCGGGAAGTCCGCCGTGAAGCTCTTGCCGCCGAACGAGTGGATGCCCTCGGCGTCGCCCAGGGTGCCCTCGGGGTCGGCGAGGTCCTTGATGGGGAACGCGTCGTAGGCCCAGTGCGGGCTCCACAGCGTCACCGCGATGTTCTCGCCCGCGTCGGTCGCGCTCTTGAGCTCGGTCAGCATGGCGGCGGTCGACGAGGTCTGCAGCTGCAGGTCGCTCAGGCCGTAGGTGGGGATGGTCTCGTCCTGGACGGCGGCCGTGAGGCCCGCGCCCGGCTCGATGCCGACGATCTTGCCGCCGAACAGGTCCGCGTTGGCCGCCAGCTCGTCGAGCGAGTCGATCGGGGCGTCCTCGTTCACGGCGACCGCGAGCTTGGCGCCGTCGTTCCAGGCGCCGAGATCGGTCAGGTCGTCGCCGTACTGCTCGATGTACGAGGCGTGGGTGGTCGGCAGCCAGGTGTCGAGCACGACGTCGTAGTCGTCGGTGGTGAGCCCGCTGTAGACGGGGGCCACGTCGGCCGGCTCGAGGTTGACCGTGTAGCCCTCGTCCTCGAGGACGGTCTTCCACAGCCAGGAGGCCGCGATGCCCTCGTCCCAGCCGTTGAACACGGCGAGGTCGACGACGGCCTGGTCGCCGTTGTCGAGGGTCTCGCCCTCGGCCGACGAGCCGCTGCCGGGAGGCGAGCAGGCGGCCAGTCCGAGGACGGCGGTGGTGCCGAGGGCGATCGATGCGGCGATGGTGCGCTTCTTCATGTGTTCCTTTCGGGTGGTGCAGGAGGCGCGGGTCGGGTGGGTACGTGGTGCTCCCGTCCCGCAGGTGGTCGGGGTCTAGGCCGAGGCCGTCGCGGGTTCGCGGCGGTCGGCCGGGGGCAGGGGCTGCTCGGCCTCGGCGCGGTCGGGAGCCGGGGTCGGCGGAACGGACCGGCGGTTCTGCGCCCGGGCCAGCCGTCGGGCGTGACGGTCGGACCCGAGGGCCGCCGTCATGCGGTCGAGGACGATCGCCAGGATGACCACCGAGATGCCGGCCTCGGCACCCAGCCCGACGTCGATGCGGTTGAGGCTCGCGACGATGTCGCCGCCCAGTCCCCCCGCGCCGACCATGCCGGCGATGACGACCATCGAGAGCGAGAGCATGATCACCTGGTTGACGCCGGCCATGATGCTGGGCTTCGCGAGGGGCAGCTGGATCTGACGCAGGATGCGCCACGGTGACGAGCCGAACGCCTGGCCGGCCTCGACCACCTCCTTGTCGACGCCGCGGATGCCGAGCTCGGTCAGGCGGACGCCGGGGGCCATGGCGAAGACGATGGTGGCGACGATGCCGGGCACGACGCCGACGCGGAACAGCAGCAGGGCGGGGATGAGGTAGACGAACGCGGGCGTCGTCTGCATGAAGTCCAGCACGGGCCGGATGATCTGCGACGCGACGCCCGACTTCGCCGCGAGCACGCCGAGCGGGATGCTCAGCGCGATGGCGAGCGTGCTGGCGACGAGCACGAGGGCGAGGCTCGACATCGCGTTGTCCCACTGGTTGACCGTTCCGATGAACAGCAGGCCGACGGCCGTGCCGACCGAGAACTTCCAGCCCTTCGCGACGAAGGCGAGGGCGGCGATCACGATCACGACCGCCCAGAAGGGAGGTGCGCCGAGGAAGTACGCGACCCACTCGTAGAAGAACGTGAAGACCAGGCGGACGACGTCGAAGAAGCCGCCCAGGTGGGTGGTGATCCAGTCGACGACGTCCGAGACCCAGGAGCCGAAGGGGATGCGGAGGTACTCGTTCATCGGGTGGCTCCTTCGAGGGTGGCGTCGAGCTCGACGTCCGAGATGCGGGTGACGGGCTCGAGCACGGGGATGGGAGAGGTGGTCGTGTCGACGTTGCCGAGCGCCGCGAGCAGGGTCACGCGCGGGATGACGCCGAGCAGGCGGTCGGCGTCGTCCACGACGGCGATCGGCAGCGGACTCTCGACCGCCAACTCGAAGAGGTCGACCAGCGCGGCCTCGGGCCCGACCTTCGAGAACTCCGCGTTGACGATGGCGGCGAGGTCGGTGTCGTTCGCCTTGACCTGGCGCATGACGTGCCGGTCGCGCACCCAGCCGAGGAGCTTGCGGTCACGGCCGGTGACGAACAGGGCGGCGGTCTGGAGGTCGCGCACGGAACGCAGGGCGCCCCGGGGGCCGACCGTGAGCGGGACGACCGCCCGGGCGGGCTCCATGACGCTGGCCGCCGTGAGGACCCGCGCCCGGTCGACGTCCTGCACGAACTGGGCGACGTAGTCGTTGGCGGGGTCGGTGAGGATGTCCTCGGGCGTGCCGATCTGCACGATGCGGCCGTCGCGCATCACGGCGATGCGGTCCCCGAGGAACATCGCCTCGTTCAGGTCGTGGGTGATGAAGACGATCGTCTTGCCGAGCTTCGCCTGCAGCTCGACGAGCTGCTCCTGCATCTCGCGGCGGATCAGCGGGTCGAGGGCCGAGAACGCCTCGTCCATCAGCAGGATGTCGGTCTCGGCGGCGAGGGCGCGGGCGAGGCCGACGCGCTGCTGCATGCCGCCCGAGAGCTGGCTCGGCAGCTCGTCCTCCCAACCCGCGAGGCCGACGATCTCGGTGACCTCCCGAGCCTTGGCCAGACGAGCCGCCTTCGCGACCCCCTGCACCTCGAGGCCGTAGGCGACGTTGTCGATGACGGTGCGGTGCGGCAGCAGCGCGAAGTGCTGGAACACCATCGACACGTTCTGCCGACGCACCTCGCGGAGCCGCTTGGCCGGGACGTCCGAGATCGCCGAGCCCGCGACCTCGACCGAGCCGGACGTGGGCTCGAGCAGGCCGTTGAGCATGCGGATGAGGGTCGACTTTCCCGAGCCGGAGAGCCCCATCACGACGAAGATCTCGCCGGGCCGGACGTCGAACGAGGCGTCGATGACGGCAGCGGTGCCGAGGCCCGCGGCCTCGGAGCGGGAGGCGCCGGCCTCGAGTCGGGCGACGGCGTCCTTGGGTCGGCGGCCGAACACCTTGTACAGGTTCCGGGCACGCACGGCAGGCGTAGTGGTCACAGGTGTCTCCAGGCGCGCCGAGGGGGCACCGGCCGCTCGGGCCGGTTCGCCGTCGGCGGCGATCGGGTCGGGCGAACGGGTCGACGACGCGTGCGGACCGTGTCGGCTCAAGCCCACCGTGGAACCACGGGGCGAACCTGTCCTCCGCCGGGTCGGTCATGGGACCGGACCCTCGCGCCACCAGACCGTACGACGACCGGAACCCGAACTGATCGGACCATCGGTCGGCGCGTCCTGATGATGACGGGCCCGGTCTCCCGGGCCTCCACGACCGTAGCCGACATCCGTCGTCCATCCGAATTGCGAACCGGCCCGACGGCGCCGCGGGTGTACCCCGGACACCCTGCGTCCCGGCGTGTCGCCCATGCCTGCGGGCCTGGTGATCGTCACCCATTCGTTATCCGCATGTGAATCGGCACCGCGCCTCCTGGGGGTTCGCCCGTCTCGCGGCGGTGATGCGGGCGAAAGCGATAGGGGCTACGGTCGACCGATGACGAGTCCCACGAACGGGGGCGGCGACGCCTCCACCGAGACGCACCTCCCGCAAGACTTCTCGCACGAGCAAGAGGGTTTCCAGCACGGGCTCAAGCCGCGTCAGCTGCAGATGATCGCCATCGGCGGGGCGATCGGCACGGGGCTCTTCCTCGGCGCCGGCGGTCGACTGGCCTCGGCCGGTCCGGCTCTCGCGATCGTGTTCGCGATCTGTGGCGTCTTCGCGTTCTTCATCCTGCGTGCCCTCGGCGAGCTGGTGCTGCACCGCCCCTCCTCGGGGTCGTTCGTCTCGTACGCCCGCGAGTTCTTCGGCGAGAAGTTCGCCTACGCGGCCGGGTGGATGTACTTCCTGAACTGGGCGATGACGGCCATCGTCGACGTCACCGCGGTCGCCCTGTACCTGCACTACTGGTCCGCGTTCACCGCAGCACCCGACTGGCTGCTGGCCCTGGTGGCCCTCGCCGTGGTGCTCTCGGTCAACCTGCTGGCCGTGAAGGTCTTCGGCGAGATGGAGTTCTGGTTCGCGATCATCAAGGTCGCCGCTCTCGTGGTGTTCCTCGTGGTCGGCGTCGTGTGGCTCGCGGCGGCGTTCCCCGTGACGCACGACGGTGCCGCGGTCGACACCGGCTGGGGCCTCGTGGCGTCGTCGGGCATCCTGCCGAACGGCCTGCTGCCGGCCGTGATCGTGGTGCAGGGCGTCGTCTTCGCCTATGCCGCGATCGAGCTGGTGGGCACGGCGTCGGGCGAGACCCAGAACCCCGAGAAGGTCGTGCCGCGCGCCATCAACACGGTCATCATCCGCATCGCGGTCTTCTACGTCGGGTCGCTGGTGCTGCTCTCGCTGCTGCTGCCGTACACGGCCTACAAGGCGGGCGAGAGCCCGTTCGTCACGTTCTTCGGCAGCATCGGCAGCCCCGAGGTGGGCGACGTCGCGGGGTCGATCATGAACTTCGTGGTCGTGACGGCCGCGCTGTCGAGCCTCAACGCCGGGCTGTACTCGACCGGCCGCGTGTTGCACTCGATGGGCATGAACGGCTCGGCCCCGAAGTTCACGACGAAGATGTCGAAGGGCGGGGTGCCGTTCGGCGGCATCCTGTTGACCGCGAGCATCACCCTGCTGGGCGTCGTGCTGAACGCGATCGTGGGGGCGAACACGGCGTTCGAGATCGTGTTGAACATCGCGTCTCTGGGCATCCTGACGGCGTGGGGCACGATCATCCTCTGCCAGATGCGACTGCGTCAGTGGGCGAAGCAGGGCAAGGCGAAGGAGCCCTCGTTCAGGTTGCCGGGGGCGCCGGTCACGAGCTACCTGACGCTGGCCTTCCTGGCCGCGGTCGTCGTCCTGATGGCGATCGACTGGCCGATCGGGTCGTTCACGGTCATGTCGCTCGTCGTGATCATCCCTCTGTTGATGCTCGGGTGGCACCTGCAGCGCGACCGCATCCTGGCTGCCGCCCGCCTCCGTGAGGGCATGACGGGCCCGTACCCCGTGACCGGCCGCGACGCCGCCTCGCAGGTCCCCCGCGACGGCCAGTAACCCCGCCCACCCCACCGACGCAGGAGGCGCGGGCCGCCCCGCCCGCGCCTCCTGCCGTCTCCCCCCGCTGACGACCCAAGCAACCTCACTCCCCCGTGACGAGCAAAGCAACGTCACCCCCCGTGACGAGCGAAGCGACGTCACCCCCCGTGACGAGCGAAGCGACGTCACCGTCCGTGACGAGCGAAGCGACGTCACCCCCGAGCAACGGCGACCTGGCGGGCCCGGCTTGCTCCCCGTCCGTGACGAGCGAAGCGACGTCACCCCCGAGCAACGGCGACCTGGCGGGCCCGGCTGGCTCCCCGTGCGAGCTGGGCCGCGGTCCGCGGAGCGGACCAGACCCATACGACGAAAGAATCCCCCGCTTCTGCGACTGCAGAACACGGGGGACCCAATTCTTTCGTGCACCCCCTCGGACTTGAACCGAGAACCCACTGGTTAATCGACGAGCGCCCCGTCGTCGAGCTACGTCCCCGCCTCGCGAGGGCGTCGTGAGCCGTACGTGCGATTGGTGCCACGGGCCTATCCCAGAGGCGTCACGGCGTGACGCGGTGACGTGCTCGAAGCGGTGCAGACAGGCCCGGCATAGGTTCAACGCCGATGTTGGGCTAGGCGTCGCCCGTGGCCACGGGCGACGGCTCAAGCTGGCCTATGCCGATCCGCCTTACCCCGGCCTCTCCCGCCGCTACTACGGAACCCATCCCGACTTCGATGGCGAGGTCGATCACGCTGCCCTCGTCGCGAGCTTGCTCCCGTACGACGGGTGGGCCTTGAGCACATCAAGCTCGGCCCTTCAATTCGTGCTGTCACTCTGTCCCCCAGACGTTCGGGTGGCTGCGTGGGTCAAAGGTGAACGCCCAACGGTGGCCCGCGGACCTCTGAACTCTTGGGAGCCGGTCATCTTCCGCGGGGGACGTGTCGCGTTGAGCAGCTCGGACACGTCGCGTCTCACGGCCGTGCGACACGACGCGTCGCTGTCGGGCCCGAACGACGCGTCGCGGGCGGCCGCGGGCGACGCGTCGCGCGTCGACGGGAACGACGCGTCGTCACCTGGTCGACACGACGCGTCGCTGTCGGGCCCGGACGACACTTCTGGGGCGCGACGGGTTGACTCACTAGTGGGGGCGGCGAGGGCTCGCACGACCGACCCAGGGCGGGTAGTGGGAGCGAAACCCGCGATCTTCTGCCGGTGGATCTTTGACCTGCTAGGTGCCGAACCCGGGGACGAGTTCACCGACGTATTCCCCGGATCGGGCGGCGTCGCGCGGGCTTGGCAAACGTTCGACCGCGTCTCATGACCAAACCGTTGCGTCTGGTCGTGACGAACCCTCGCATGCGATCAGGAACAGCAATACCCCTGGCCTGGGCAACGCAGCTCGGGCCGTTCACGGCATGGCTCCGCGCCGGCCACCGCTCCGAACGAACGATCTACCTCCGCACCTACCACCTCCGACGGTTCGCCGACGAGACACGCGTCGACCCGTTCGACGTCACGACCGAGGTGCTGGTCGACCACCTCGGCTCGAGGGCGTGGTCCAAGACGACGCGCCACTCGATCCGCGCCTCCCTCCGTGTGTTCTACGGGTGGGCGCACGCGACGGGCCGGATGATGACGAACCCGGCCCACCTCCTCCCGACGTTCAGCCCTCCCCTCGGCCAGCCCCGCCCCGCGCCCGCGTCCGCTCTCGCGGCAGGGCGCGCCACAGGTGACCCTCGGGTGCGGCTCATGGTCGAGCTGGCCGCGACGGTCGGCATGCGCTGCGGTGAGGTCGCCCACGCGCACACGTCCGACCTCCGCGAGACTCTCGACGGGTGGTCGCTGCTGATCCACGGGAAGGGCTCGAAGCTCCGCACGGTGCCCCTGAACCCGGGACTGGCGGTCACGCTGCGCGCCCTCCCCCGCGGCTACCTGTTCCCCGGGCAGGTCGACGGGCACCTCTCGGCGTCTTACGTCTCCAAGCTCGTCAGCGCCGCCCTCCCGGACGGGTGGACGGCTCACACGCTGCGGCACCGGTTCGCGTCCGCGTCGTACTCCGCCGACCGCGACATACGGGCCGTGCAGCTCCTCCTCGGGCACGCGAGCGTCGCGACGACGCAGGTCTACACCGCCGTCCCCGACGACGCCCTCCGCCGTGCTGTCGCCGCTGCTGCCTAGGATGACGGCATGAAGACGACACTGCTGTTTCTCTCGATCGCGTTCGCTGTGCTCGGTGCCTTGGCGCTCGGGCTCTCCTGGACCGCCGACCTAGTGAATGCTGTCATCGTCATGGCCGGCCTCGGAACCGGGATGCTCGGAGCCGCCGGAGCGTGCCTGGCGGGTTATCTCGTCGTCGGCGCCCTGGATGACCGCAAGGTCTGATCTACTCCGCTCGGTGGCTCGGGAGCTGCGCGGCGTCCGAGCGCAGCCGGAGGATGGTGTCCTCGCTCATGGCCGGCGACGTGTCGACCGGTGCTGCCACGGTGGCAGGCAGGGCCGCGAGTAGCCCGGCGATCTGCTGCTGCTGCGTCTCGATGGTGTCGAGCATGCGGGTCGAGTTGCCGTTTACGTTCTTCGCCACGGTCTCGAGCCGCTCGGACTGTTTGACCTGCCCGTAGCCGAGACCGCCGAAGATGCCGAGCGACGACAAGATGCCGCCGGCGAAGATCACGAAGGTCGACGTCGGTCGACCGTTCGCCTCGAGCACGATGAAGCCGGCCACGAGGCCGATTGCGAAGACGCCGACGATGGCAAAGGCGATGAGCTTGAACTTGTCCATGGTGATTTGTTCCTTACTTGGGCTGGTAGGCGATGTCGGAGCCGTCGATGAGTCGGTGGAGCGATTCCCATTCCTGGGGGCTGAGGGCCTTGGCCTGCGACGGGTCGTCGCCGAGCACCTGGTAGGGGTCGCGGAGGCGCTTGGCGTGGGCGTCGTCGTTGGGGTAGATGACCCGCGCCGGGTCGCCCACGGGGACGTCCCACCGGACGGCGACGAGCTTCTGGGTGTCGCTGTTGCGGTAGAGGCGGTAGCGGCTGTCTCGGGTGACGACGGCTCGAACCGTGTCACGGATGAAGGTCTGAGCCTCGGTGCTGATCATTTCGTCATCGTCCGTTCTGATGGGGGCGGGAGGTGTGGAGGTGGAGGCCGGGGTGCTACCGACCATGGCGCGGATCGCGGGGCTGACCCACTCCAGACGCCACTCGAAGTGCCAGCGCTCCCCCGGCACGGTGGCTCGAAAGCCGTAGAGCCCCGCGAGACGGTAGAAGGCCTTGGAAACGGCGGTGGCTACGTAGCCGACGCCGGACCCGACATCGACGCACCGGCCGGCTACGTGGTTCGCGCGGGGGTCGTCGGGATGCCAGGCGGGATTAAAGCCGGGGCGCAGACGATTCACCCAGAGGTAGAACTGCCGTTGCCAGGTGCGGGTGCCCTCGGTCGCGACGACCCAGACCCCGCACAGGGCGGCGACCGCGGCGACGAGCAGGCGCCAGTAGATCGCGGCGTCGGCGTTGAGGGTCTGCCCGTTGCCGATCGACGCTTGAGTGCCCGGTCTGTTTGCCATTACGCGCGCACCCACTCAGCCGTCAGAGTCAGGTTGTAGGGCGCGGTGGCGATGGTGCGCGCTCCGTTGCTCGACTGCTGGTAGACGAACAGACGGAGCACGTCACCCTCGGCGAGGCGGACGAGGCGGGTCGTACTCACCCCACGGCCTGCCTGCACGTTGCCCGCGATGGTTGCCGAGGTGTCCGAGTCTGTCGAGTTGCGTGTGATCTGGATGCCCGCGGTATCGGGCGCGGTGCTGTAGAACACGGACCCGCCGACTCGATAGATACCGGCCTTGCCGACCTTTGCCTCGCCGGAATCGGCATTCCACGTGATGCCCGATGCAAGTTCCGCGGTCGTGGCGAGGGACACAGTCGCCATGGCCCACGCCCCGGATTGGACGGTGCTCTGCGCGGTGCTCCGGCTCACGCTGAGGATGGGCTGGTTGACTGCGGCCTCGACCTTCTCGAGCCGCGTCATGGTTGCGGCTATCTCGTCGCCGCGCTGGTTGAGGGCGGTGTCGATGTCTTTGACGAGTAGCGAATCGCTGTACGTCGCGAGGCCCTTAGCCCCTGCTGCGTCTCCTACGGCCACGGTGGCCCTCCTAGTTGGTGTAGCCGGCGAGGTCGGTCGTGACCGAGCCGATGGTCTGATCTGCGGGTGCTCGTCCAATCGAGCCGGAGGCGACGACGATCAAACCCTTGGAGACGAGCTGCATGTCGTCGGCAGTGAGGTTCCACTCGACGGCGTCGAGGTAGCCCGTCAGCGCGTCGGCTGCCCCCGACGTGATCGCGACACTCATCCCGGGTGTCGCCGCGAAGTCGATCGCCGCGGTCGCGGTCTGCTGCTTCTGCCGGGCCTGGAGGCGGCGCAGCACGTAGGCAGCCGTGCCCGCCCCAGGGAAAGCGGTGTCGGGCCGCTCGATGACGTACGCCTTGGTCGGGTTGGTCGTCCCGGCGATGTCGTACTGGGTGCGCTCATCCCCTGCTCGGTCTCGCCAGGTGTAGGCGATCACGACGGCGTCGCAGAACAGGGGCAGGCCGTCGGTCTGCGTCGCTGTCCGGCTCATGAGGTCGGTGTGGGCGTAGAGGTTCGTGCCGGCCGCGGCGCGGACGGTGCCGGCCACGGCGTAGTTGTCGTCGACGAGCTGCCAGGTGCGTGTCTCGTCGCAGAAGAGGCGGAGCCCGACAGCTTGCAGGATCGGGGTCAGGTACTCCCAGGCCGATTGGCCGGGCGACCAGGTGAGCAGCTCGGGGTCGCGGTCGAGGACGGGGGTGCGGGTCGAGGGCGAGAGGCCGGCGGCGGCGTCCCAGTCGTAGCGGTAGGTCTCGGTGTCGGGGGTGTCTCCGTCGAAGTACGGGATCGGGCTGATTCCGTTGGTGTCCCGTCCGTCGCCCTCGTAGATCGAGAGCGCGTCCCACCAACAGTCGCCGCCGCCTGAGGCCGCACCGTTGTAGATGCGGACCTCGGAGTAGGTAGCGTTCTCGGGGATGGTGAACTCGGCGAAAACGTCGACCCACTGGTTGCGGAGGTTTGCGGGGCCGTAGCCGACCTGGCGGGTCGTGCCAGCGACGGTTGCGAGGACGACGACGGACAGGGCTCGGGCGTTGACGGTGCCGGACAGGGCTGCGCACCATACGGACCCATTGAAGCGGTAGGTCTTCCCCGGCTCGAGCCCCGGGTTGAGGGACGCGTACGAGTCGTTGACGTTCGCGGTGTTCGGGACCATGCGGAGCGAGTTGGTGCCGATACGAGCGCGGGTGGACGATTGAGATAGGGCGACGTTGGTCGCGATCCACACCCCGGACGGCACCTCGAACGATCCGACGGGGATCAGGTTCTTCGCAGCGGAGTACGTCGGGATCGGGCGCGTGGCCCAGGCACCTCGCTTCCAGGCTGCACCGCCTCCGTAGACGGTGCTCAGCACGATCGAGACGATGTCGGCGACGCTGCCCTGGTTGATCCAGAGGTTTCGGTACGGCTCGGTCGCGACGCGCTTGTAGTCCTGCAGCAGTAGCTCGTCGCCTGACAGGTTCAGCCCCACTCGCGCCGCTGCTGTGTCGAGTTGCCGGGCAGAGACGTAGAGGTCGAGGGTGCGGGTTGCGCCGGGTGTGCTCGACAGGGTGAGGGTCACGCGCGGCAGCAGCGTCGGGTCGAGGGCGGCGAGCACGGTGAGGCCCGGGTGGGCGATCGTGAGCGATGCCGAAGCGTAGGGGGCGCGGGCCTCGGACAGGCCGGCGCTGCCGTCGACGATGTTCAGTGGGTACGTCTTGCCGACGGCGGTTCGGAGGGTCGCCGTGTAGGTGCGGGTGCAGATCACGGGCGCACCTCCCGGTAGGCGACACCGACGAGCCAGAGCGCGCGGGACTGCGGGTCGAGCTGTCGGCTAATCGCGCCGTCGGCGACGTAGGGCATGGCGATCGTGGGTAGCTCGGGGTCGTCGAGGGTGAGCACGGCGGTGCCTGAGTGCATGCGTTCGCACTCTGCTGCCTCGGCTTCCGAGGCGAAGAGGTACGACAGCGTGCCCGTGCGGAGGCCGGCGGGGCGGAGGGTCACGTCGGGGTTGGCGCGTCCGATGACATCGTGGAAGACGTGGGCGGATGCGCGCTGGGACTCGTAGCCCAGCACGTACAGGGGCCGTGACGTGGCGTAGCTGACGACGGTCGACCCGGCGGTCGTTCCGTCGAAGTACGGGCCGGGCTGAGCGTCGGGGCCGGCGACGGTCTCGCCCTGCGCCTGAGAAACGATCAGGCTCTCACCCGCGGCCATGCCGCGGGTGCGGATGAGGGCACGGTAGCCCAACTCATTCGCCGCGGTCGGCAGCACCGCAGGCAAGGTGAACGTCACGGTCTGCCCGGGGGCGATCACGACGTCGGGCGAGTTTGGGCCGTCCGTGCTGGCGTTGCTGCCGTACGCGCGGATGTTGCCGTAGATCGTGTGCGGCACCGTTCCGGTGTTGGTGATCGCGTAGGACGCGGCCTTGTATGTGCCGACCTGCCCGGGGGCCATGGCTGACGCCGTGTAGGTGATGAGCAGGCCGGAGGCGATCGCGGCGGTCGCCGTGACCTTGACGGAGCCCGGGCCCGTGTAGTCGTTGGTGGCGTTGGGGTTCCGATACCAGGCGTTGACGTTGGTGAACCGGGGGTCGACGATGTCGTTGCGTCGGGTCTCGACGTCGTTGACGCGCTTGACGGACGGCGACGCGTTAGCCGCGCCCGTCCAGGCGTAGGCCGTGACGGTCGTCGACAGGGCCTCGGTGCTGCTGATGCTCGAACTCACGGGACACCCATTCCCTGCCCGGGGGGCAACTGGCTAGCGATGTTGTTCTTGACGCGGGCCTCGATGTTCAGCACGCGGGTGCGCTGGAGTTCGGCGGTGATCCGTGACATGTCGGGGTTGAGGACGACGTCGGTGTTGTAGCCCGCGTTCGACAGGTCGGCCTTGACCTTGGATGAGAAGCTTCCGGACGAGGTCTTGCCGGCTTCCGACCAGATGCGGTTTAGCTCGGCCTGCTGCGCCGGGGTGGCGGTCTTGTAGCCGGCCATGAACGTCGCGGCGCTGTCGACGCCCTGCGAGCTGATGAACGCCTTCGCCTCGGGGGTCAGGGCTGCGGTCGCCAGGGTCTCCTGGTAGTCGCGTAGCGCCTGCTCGCGTTGCGTCATGGAGTCGATGAAGCCCTGGACGTCGAAGATGCCGGACTCGGCGTCGACGTAGTCGTCAGCGCTGCCGGCCGCGTCGTCGTACGCATCGTTGATGTTCGAGATGAGGTCGGCCTTGGCCTGGAGCGCCGGACCCCCTGACGCTGCGTATGCCTCCTCGCCCGCCTTCGCTTGGTCGGCGGCGTCCTTCGCTTTGACGAGTTCGTCGACGACGAGCTGCTGCGCCTGAGCCTTCTTGAGGTTGTCGCGGTAGACGCCGGTCGCGGTCTGGTCGGAGGTCTGGGCTTCTTCCTCGAGCTGCTCGAGCAGCTTCTCTTGCTTCTTGAGCAGGTCGTCGACGTTGGCCCCGGCACCGGCGACGGCGCGGGCGATGTCCTCGAAGTTCTTTCCGTTCCCGGCGCCCTCGACGGCCTCCTGGAGGTCCTCGAGGTTGACGACGCCGTCCTCGGTGGTCGTGGCGAGTTCTTTAAGCTTGTCGATGACGTACTCGAGCGAGGCCTCGCCCTTGCCCCCGGCGTCGATGAACTCAGCGCCCAGATCAGCGACCTTCTCTTTGAAGGCGTCGGATTCTTCGCCGCCCTCTTGCAGCTTGGAGAAGACCACTCCGAGGCCGGCGGCGGCGAGCAGGCCGGCGGCGGCACCGGCGGGACCGAACCCGGCGAACGCGTTAGCGGCGACCTCCTGGAAGGCGTCACCGATGGACTCGGCTGAGCCGTCGAAGCTGGCCGCGGCTTCTCGAGCGGTCGAGTTCGCTTCGTCCTTGAACTCGCCCAGTCCCTCTTTTGCTTCGTCTGCACCCTTGCGGGTGCTGATGGCCATGGGGTCGCCGAGGTCTTTGGTGTCGCGCTTGGCCGAATCGGCGAGTTCTTTGAAGCTGCGCTCTAGACGCTCGTTGCTCTTCTCGGCCTCTTTGACGCCGGTCTTCGTGCTGTCGCCGATCTTGTCGCCGAGCCCGTCGACGGCCTTCTCGGCTTTGCGGGTGCTGCTGGTGACCTTGTCGCCGAGTCCGTCGACGGCCTTCTCGGCGTCTCGGGAGCCGTCGCGGAACCCGTCTCCCAGCGCGTCGCCCGATCGGTTCGCTGCGCGCTGGGTGTCGGCGGCGACGTCGTCGAGAACAGAGGACAGCTCGGTCAGGGCGGACTCGGCGTCGGACGTGCCCTTCTGGAACTGGCGGACGTTCGCGGCGATGTCGATGTTGATGCCGGCGGCCATTACTTTCCCTCCAGTCCTTCGTGGAATGTGCGGATGACGGTTTGCACCCAGAGCGAGGCGAACCGAGGAATCAGGGCTTTGGCCGTTGGGTAGACGACGTAGCCGTTTTTGTTGCGGGAGCGGAGCTGAGCGCGGGTGCGGCGGGTGACCTTGAAGGTCTTGCCCTTCCGGCTCGTCGCGGTGTACGTGCTCTTCTCGTCGCGGTTTGCACCGAACTCGGCGGCGAAGTAGTCGGTCTTCGGGTTGAGCCCGCCGGACAGTTTTCGCCCCACGGTGGCCGACGACATACGCACGTTCTGGTTCGACATCTTGATGCGGCCCGTACCGACGAGCACGCGGTGCTCGAGGCGAGATTCGGCCCGCTCGGCGAGGCCCTTCTGCCACTCGGGCAGAAGCTTCTCACGGGTGTACTTGCGGACGTTCGCCTGGATCTGCCGCTCGGCTCGACGTAGTCCGAGGATCGCAGCCTGCAATTCCTTGGAGTCGTTGACGTCGATGCCGAGCGGCATGGCGATCAGGCCGTGACGGCGGCGATGGGGGTCGGCTGCCCCTGCACCTGGAGGGTGACGGCGAACACGGGCACCGTGTTGACCGTGCCGCCGATGTTCGTCGGCACGATGGTGACGTTCGCCTTGAACGCCTTGCCGCCCTTGATGGGCGCGAACTGCATCTCGACGGTCTTGCCCTGGTTGGCCAGCAGGTAGTTCGAGATGCTGGTCGCGGTGGCCCAGTCCTGTGCACCGGACAGGTTCACGACCCACGCCGGAGCGCCGGAGAAGTTGAAGACGGCGGACGGGGTGAGGCCGGTGAAGTTGAAGGTCGGCACGGTCGGCACGAACTCGACAGCCGAGATCGCGGCGGCGAAGTTGTCGGCGGCGACCTTGACGGTGGCGTCGGTGAGGGCGAACGGGGTTACTGCGATGTCGGCCATGGTCAGGCGTCCTTTCGAGCGATGACGGTGATGGTGATGTCCCAGGACAGGTTGTCCTGGACGACGGTCGGGGTGGCTTGTCGGATGATGACGCCCATGCCGTAGAGGTCGAGCACGAGCGCGAGCACGTCGTCGTCGAGGTCTTGCTGCGCCGATGTGGGGTCGGCCTTGGGCGAGATGACGCTGATGACAAAGTCGGTCTCGAGTGCCCCGACGGCGGACGTCGCGGGTCGAATCTCGGTGGCGTGGAGCATGACCGTGGTCAGCTCGATCGTGTCGAGGTTGCGCGAGTAGGGCACGATCTTCCACGCCTTGGGCAGCAGGGGCTTTAGGGCGTTCGCGAGCTTCTGGCGGGTGCTCTGGTCAACCGGCAATCGGGGTACCTCGCTTCGGTCGCAGCAGGCCCTTGACGACCCAGTCCATGGAGTAGACCGGGACGGCGAACCCGTCGGCTCCGAGCTGGCCGCCGTCGTCCGCCTTGGTCGACTGCCAGAGGTTCCGGGCCTGGATGAGCTGCGCCTGGCGGTAGTGAGCCGGGGGCCGGCCCGTGAAGGCTGGGGCGTACTCGATGCACTGCGTCTTGGCGGACTCGAGCAGCGCGTAGAGCGTGGTGTCGACCTCGGGCGCGTCGGCCCACACGGGCCGCTCGGGGGTGCCGCGGGTCGATTCGAGGGTGTGCCACCCGTCGTCGGCCTGCGCGACGAACGTGAGGCTGTCGGCCCGCTCGCGCCCGCCGGCCGCGGTGAGCAGGACGAGAACAAGGGTGTAGATGCCGGGCTCGTCGAGCACGGTGTCGCCGGGCCACTCGATCAGCACGGCACCCTCGGTAGTGAGCTGGGCAAGGAACCCGGCGGTGGGGACGAGCACGCCGTCGGGGTTGTACAGCACGACCTCGACATCGTCGAAGGCGGTGAGGTCCATGTCCTCCCCGCCGCGGGAGGGCACGACGACGAGGTCCGTCGTCGGGACGTCGCCGACCCAGTACGGTCCGTTCATCATCGTCATGCCCTCCTTCCGGTTCAGGCGTCGGCGATGCCGACGTGCTTGAGACCGGCGGGGTAGTCGGTCATGTACTGCGTGTAGCCGATGACGGCGCGGTCGACACCGCCACGGGCGAGGTCGAGGGCGTCGAGGTTCAGCGGGGACGCGCCGGGCAGCTCGTTGACGTGCGCGGCGGCGGCGGAGCCGACGACGATCGAGGGGCTGCCGGTGATGCCGGTGTCGCCCTTGATGACCTTGACCTTGCCGTCCGCGGTGCCCTCGCCGCCGGTGCCGAAGCTGAACGTCACGAACTCGGGGACGCGGTCCTTCTCGGTGTAGATCAGCTCCTTCCACGCGAGCGGGTTCGCGATCGCGAACGTCGGGGTGTCGTCGCTGTCGCCGACGGCCTCGATGCCCTGGATGAGCATGCCGAGCGCGGCGGGGTAGCGCTCGGGGTAGGTGTCAGGGGCGAGCAGTCCGCCGGCCGTCGCGCCGAGCACGAGCTGCTGCCCGGTCCAGACGTCGGTGACGCGGGCGTAGCTGTTGGCGAGGCGCTTGAGGAACGCCTCGATCAGGGGTCGGTTGGCGGGGATGTCGAACCACTCGCGGGCGATGTCCGCGGCCCAGCCCCACCGCTGGAAGATCGAGTCACGCAACCGGGCCGAACCGGAGCCGGTGGGCAGCTCGGTCTTGTTGCCGGCCCAGGGCTTGACGAGGTCGTCGGTGCCCTCGATGACGAACCCCTTCTCGTCCTGCGCGGTGATCGAGCCGCGGCGGATCAGGGGCATGTACTTCTGGACGTAGCTCTTGCCGTTCCACAGCTCGCCGAGCCAGGCGGGCTGGATCGGGTTGCCGCCGGCCGCGCCGGAGCCCAGGGCCCCGGTGGTCTTGACGTCGGCCAGCGCGGCCATGAGGGAGTCCTCGAGCGGGCGGCCGTCGCGCTCGGCGGCGAGTCCCTTCGTGATGAGATCGAACACGGAGGCCGCGGTCGGCCCCTGGCTCGCCTGGCTGGCGACGAGGGTCGCCGGGACGGTAGCGGGTGCAGGTGCCACGGCGGGCTCCTCCTCTTCTGCCGGGGTCTCCGGCTCTTCGATCACGGTCTTCTCCGTGATCGTGGTCTTGTCCCCGTCGACGACCGTCGTCCGGGTGGTGGTGTACTTCCGGGTCACACCGTCTTCGTCGGTGCGCTCCTCGGTGAACTTCTCGGTGGTGGTCTTCGGGTCCGACGCGGCGGGCGGCTCTTCGCCGTCGGGCGTGTCCTCGGCCATGAGCGACGACGAGGGGAACGCGCCGGCCTTCACGAGGGCAGCACCGTGGACGGTGCCGGCGACGGCCACGCCGTTGCGGAGCTTGACGTCGTCGACCTCGATCGAGAGCTTGCGGGGCACGCTGTCGTCGCCGCTGTCGAGGGCGGCGAGCAGTGCGTCGCCCTCGGGTCCGTCGTTGATGCGCCAGGCCGCGACGATTCCGTCGTCGGTTTCCTGCGCGAAGAGGGCAGTGCCGACGTTCTTGATCGGACGGGCGTGCGTGTCGACCAGGTGCAGGAACGACTTCACGTCCTTCGGGAGCTTGAACGCGCCCTTCTGCACACTGAACCGTCCGAGATTCGTGCGGCCCGTCTCGCCGAACTTGAGCAGCAGGCCGGACACGGTCCGGTCCTCGCGGTTCGCGGCGAGGGTGCCGGCCTCGATCTGCGCGACGGTCACGCCGTCACCTCGGGCTCGGGCGAGAGGAACGCGAGGTACGTCCCAGCGGTCGCGACGACGTCGGCGGAGTTCGAGGTGATTGCCAGCTCGAGCGCCGCACGGCGCTTCTCGAACTCGGTGACGTCGTAGGCGGCGTAGCCGACCAACTCGGTCGACGCTGCTTCGGTCTCGGGGGTCTCGTCGACGGGGAGCTGGGCGTTTGTGTCGGCGGTCTTGCTCTTGGGGTCAGCCATGGTGTTCAGTCCTCTGTGTTGGGGCCGGTCGGTGACGCGGCGGGGGCGATGAGGTCGGAGAAGTCGAAGCGGACGCGCTGGCCGCGGGGCACGACGTTGTCGAGGGACAGGGCCTCCTCGATGGGGCCGGCCCAGAACGGGATCGTGTAGTCGACGAGTTCGTTGCGCTGCCCCTCCTGCGTGGAGTAGGTCAGGGTCGCCGCCGCCTGCGAGCCCTCGAGCAGCGCGGCGGGAATGTTCATGTGGTTCGCGACGTCGAGGCGGAGGGCGTTGCGTCCGGACTCGAACAGGTCGGTGGGGTTGCTGGCGTGGGCTTCGACGCGGATACGGGCGTCGGCGAACATGACCGCTCCGTCGGGGTTACGGCGCATCTTCGCGACGGCCTCGACGTAGGCCTTGGCTTCCGTCTCGGTGAGTGTGCCCTCGACCTGCTCTTGCAGGACGAGACCGGGCATGGGGTTGCGGACTCGCGATTGCCAGGCCTTGGCCATATCCCTGCTGGCCGTGATCGTGTCGTCTGCCGCGGCGAGCAGACCTGGGCCCGGGCCCGGAATCCATACGACGGAGCCGTAGGCGGCCACCTTTTGATCGACGACGATCTGTCCTTCGGTGTTGACGGACCACCGCTCGTAAGGGACGTGAACGGCGTCGAGGATGGGACCGAGTTCACCGTCCGTCGGGACTGACCCCCGACGGACGGCGAGCAGTGAGGCCTCGGCGAAGATCAGATCGTCAAGGATCGCTTTCGTCCGCTGCACTGGGCTGATGCCGCTGTCGGACCGGTAGAGCCACGTGGGCTGTGCGTCGCCGGTCAGCAGCTCGGTTCCGCGGTAGGCGCGGAGGGGGCGGGACCCGATGATGCTGTGGAGCAGCGCGCGACCCTTTGCGATCGCCGGGACGCGGAGCGCGTCGACGCGTGTCATGGCCGCGACACCCGACACGTCGAACTCGGCGACGAGGGCCGGAGCGAGAGTGATCTGAGCTTGGAATGGGGACAGCACCGCCGCCGGGGAGAGCAACGTCGGGAACTCACCTGTCGCGGCCTGAGGCCGTTTGAAGAGGTCGAGGATTCCCATGAGCTAAATCATCCGGACGGAGCGTTACATCGACGCTCGTGCCCGGTGAGCGCGTACCCGGGCACGAGTCTGGAGGCGGTCACGGAGGGCTGTCGTGCCTTCGTGGACCTGGGCTTCGTGACGGAGCCCTGAGGCCTCGGCTTCGTCCATGGTGAAGGCGAAGCCGTGCCACCACGGGCACTCGGCGCAGGTGATGACGACGGACGTGCTGGACTGGTCGAACTCGATCATGCTGCGGTCACGACTCCTGTGCGGTTGGTGCTGCGGGCGAAGTGCTGGTCCCAGTTGCGGAGAGCACGGGTGGCGGCGTCGATGCAGGTGATGTCTGCTCCGGGCTCGCTGGGGGTCCAGAGCCAAACGCCGTTGTCGCCGCGGGTCTCGCGCTTGGCGACGACGGCGACGGCGGCGTTGAGGCCGATCTGGTCGAAGTGGCGGAGGGTGCCGCGCTCGAGGTCGCGCATGATCTGGATGCACCCGGCGGCGGTCTCGCGGTAGGTCTGGAGCTGGAGGCGCGGGCGAGGGGTGAGCACCTGGGTTTCCCCCGCGGTGGCCTTGCCCTCGGCGATGTCGTCGTACGCGATCGACGATCCGCGGTAAGTCTTCGTCAGCTCTTGCATCCGCTTCGGCAGCCAGTCGGTCCCGCCCTGGTGGTTGACGACCTCGATGTACGCCTGGCCGTTCGTGCCGCGCCAGGCCGCGACGATCGCGGCGACACCGCCACCGGGCTTGATTGCGAGACCGAACGCGATGCGCGGCGGCTTCGTGAGCTTCTTCTCGAGAGCGCCGGCCGTCCACAGGTCTGCCGCGATCGCGGTCGACCCGAACGTCTCTGGCCACATCGACAGGTACTCTCGCGCCCACTGAGGCAGCGGGAGCGCACGGTAGTTCTTCCGCATCTTCTCGATGGTCGTCAGGGTGCCGATGCCGGGGTGGACTCGCTGGAGCAGCTCCATGGCGCTCTCCTCGGTCTCGAGCAGCTCCCACGGGGTCGAGGGGTCGGCGGCGAAGTCGAGCCCGCCGATGTCGGTGCCACCCTCGCGGAGCAACGCGAGGTAGCGCCAGAACGGACCGACGCGGACCTCGCCCGACGTGCCGGAGAGGATCAGGTGCGCGCCGGGCTTGGTGTCCATGAGTGGCAGCAGGCCGGCGAGCAGCTCGTCGCCCTCGTCGGGGTCGACCTCCTGGGCCTCGTCGATCCACGCGACGTCGGCGGCTTCACCGCGCACGGCGTCGGCGTCGGGCTTGAAGACGAGGAACTGCGACCCGTTGTCGAAGTAGATGCCCTTGCCGGTCTCGCCCATGAGGATGCGGAACCCACGGCGTGCAGGGCCGGCCTCCTCGGCACGCTCTGGGAGCAGGTCGTCGCCGAACAGGGCGACGCGACGCTCCTGGGCCTTCGTGGTTCGGGAGCGGCCCGTGCGCATCCACGGCGGGAGGTCCTGATCGTCGGGCGGGTTGATGCGATCGAGGCGCGTTTTCCATTCGCGGAGGCGCCGGGTGCCGGCGACACCCGACTGTGCCGAGAACGCGACCTGGTAGCCGGGGCGGTTCGCGCAGCGGCCGATCAGCAGCAGGAAGATCGTCGTCGTCTTGGACGCACGGCGGGGAATCTCGACGTCGAAGATGTCGAAGTCGCCGGACAGCGTGTCGACGATCTGGAGCTGCTGGGGCTTGATCGTGTTCGGTGCGTCGAGAGCTGCGTCGGGGTCGAGGTGCAGCCCGTACAGCTCGGCACCTCGGAGGAAGTCGACGCGGTTCTGACGGTCCGCGACGTACCCCGAGTGGAATGTTGGATTGATACCACGGTCCCGGTGGGATTCCCACCTTTGGAGAGAGAATTCGGTGCTGTCCCTAGGCGGAGGTACGGGCGATTTCGTCAAAAAATCGGGGTCTCCCGCCCTCTCGACGCCAATCGGCGCGGTCGCGGCGCTCACGGGCGCGTCCACTCGTCGATCGTCGCGAGATTGAGCGCGTTGAGCGCGTCGGTGTTGATCGGCAGGTGGTAGACACCGTCCACGAGGTGCGTCCGATGCAGTGGCCAGGCCGGGCGCTCGCACCGCATGCTGTCGTCACCGGCAGGGCCGATGCACACCGGGCAGCGCGGGTCGTCCGGGGTCCACGTGCCGCGGTCCTCGTCCTTCACCATGGTCTGATGTCCTTCCCTGCTTGTCGCTTGCTGTTGGTGATGCGGGCTCCGAGGGTGCCGCCGCTCTTGCGGTTGCACGGGCCGTGGATCGGGCCGGTGTTGGCGGGGGTGGGCCTGCCGCCGAGGGCTGCGTCGAGGCGGTGGCCGACCTCGTACTTGTCGCCCGGGTTGATGGGCCGGCCACACCCGATGCACGGGAGCGGGAGCAGGGGGTCGATCTGCTTCCGGAGCTTCGGGCTGTGCGTGGTCCACTTCTGCGCCCGGTGGTGACGGCTCACCGCCTGCTCGATCTGCTGGCGTGGATGGCCTCTTCGGCCTGTGCGATCAGCTCGGCACCGAGCTGTGCAGCTTCGCGGGGCTCGAGCATGAGTCCGCCGTAGGGTGCGCCTGCGTCGAGGCGGACCTGCATGCCCTTCTGCGGGACGTCGCGGATGCCGACGGCCATGCCGTACACGATCGAGTCAGCCACGTCGGTTCTCCCTGCTGCTCTTGACCCAGGCGACGACCTTCGGCCAGGCAACTGCGGTCCAGAGCACGACGATGAGTACGCCCGCGAGGGTGGGGTCGAGGTAGTCGCCGGTCATGCGCTCAGCACCTCGACGGCCTGCTCGAAGGTGATGCCGTTCTCGCGGGCGTAGATCGTGGCCTTGAGCACGGCTCGGCCGGCGCGGAGCCAGGCGTAGCCCTCGAGGTTGTCGAACGTCCCTTCTCGCAGTCCGGTGCGGATGAGCCGGAGCGAAGCGGAGGCGCGGGTGATGGGGTCAACGGCGGTGAGGCTGTCGTAGTGAGTGGCTTCGTGGTCGAACGCCTCGGCGAGGTTGGCGAGGCTGTCGAGCACGGCGTCGTCGAGCTTGCTGGTCGTGGTGGTCATGCGTGGGCTCCTTCCAGTTCGTCGGAGGTGACGCCGCATGCGTTGACGCAGTAGCGGCCCTCCGAGAAGTTGTGCGAGCCGGAGCGCGAGCCCGTGCAGCGCACGGGCCTCTCCGTGCGCGCGTCTGTGGTTGTCTCTAGAACTTGAGTTATTGATGGGTGGTTATAGGACGGTTCGGGTGTCGCTGGCGACAGGGGGGTGGTGTCGCCAGCGACACCCCCTGTCGCATCCGACAGGGGGTCGGGAAGCTGCTCGATCACCACGCGGTTTCGGGTGCTGTGACGCGACGTCCGGTCGCACGTGGGCGGGCAGGCGAGGATGAAGCGATACAGGTTGGGGCGCGTGTAGTTGGACGTCGAGGCGGTGCCTCCGGCGTTCAGTTCGCGCACGACTTCGTGCAGCTCGACAAGCCGGTCGATTGCCTTCTGGGCGTTGCGCGGTGTGACGGCGGCATAGCGTGCGAGCGTCGCGACCGACGGCCAGGCACCACCGTCTCCGTCGTGGTTGGCGATACCGAGCAGGACGAGCTTCGCCGAGCCGGTGGCCCGGGAGTGGTGGAGGGCGATCGCCATGGACTCGACGCTCATGACGCCTGCTCGCCGTACACGCTGACGACGACGGTGGGGTCGAACAGTCGGGGGCCGTTGTAGCCCGGGAAGGTGACCGCGGCGGGCAGCTTCGGGTCGTCGCCGGCAGCGTCGCGGTTCACCTGGCTCTTGCTCTTGCCGGTGATGCGCGCGACCTGCTCGGCGGTGAGGTAGGTCAGGGTGTCCATGCCGGACAGTGTGTCACATCTGCGCCACCTGTCGCAGCACACAGCAGAAATACATGTTGCGTCACCTAGCGCAGGTGCGTAAGGTGACGCATGTGAGCATGATGACGCTGCCCCAGAACGGGCGTATCCCGAGATTCGACCTGGCCGACCGCCTGCGCAAGGCGCGCGAGACGGCGGAGGTGAGTCAGGACGAGATGGCTGAGCAGATCGGCGTGTCGCGGCGAAGCATCGTCCGATACGAAGGTGGCGCGACGGTGCCGCGGTCGGCGCTGCTGCTGTGGAGCATGCGAACGGGCGTGCCGATGGAGTGGCTGCTTAACGGAGAAGCCCCGCCGACCGGTGACGGTGGCGGGGCTGGGGTGCACCCCCTCGGACTTGAACCGAGAACCCACTGATTAAGAGTCAGTTGCTCTGCCAATTGAGCTAGAGGTGCGTGCTGCGATCTCTCGCAACGACGGTCAACACTAGCATGAGATTCGACCCACTCAGAACCACCGGCGCCGTCCGCGGCGCCCGCAGATCGGAGCACCATGTCCACGAAGCTCGAGAAGGGCGCTGCGGCGCCGACGTTCACCCTCGACGACGAGAACGGTTCGCCCGTCTCGCTGGCGGATTACTCGGGGCAGAAGGTCATCGTGTACTTCTACCCGGCGGCGTCGACGCCGGGCTGCACGACGGAGGCGTGTGACTTCCGCGACAACATCAACTCGCTGAAGTCGTCGGGCTACCAGGTGCTGGGCGTCTCGAAGGACGAGCCCGCCGCGCTGCAGGAGTTCAAGGACGAGCAGGGGCTGAACTTCCCGCTGCTCAGCGACCCCGAGCTGACGGTGCACCAGGCGTACGGCGCCTACGGCGAGAAGAACAACTACGGGCGCATCGTGACGGGCACGATCCGGTCCACCTTCGTGGTCGACGAGCAGGGCGCCGTCGAGCTGCCGCTGTACAACGTGAAGGCGACGGGGCACGTGGCGTCGCTCCGCAAGAAGCTCGGCCTCGACTGACCCCTTCGGCGACGAGGAGCGCAGGAGGCGCGGCGCCGGTCTCGAGGACCGGCACCGCGCCCCCTGCGTGTCGCCTCGCGACGGCGGCGGGCGGGTCGGTCAGTAGACGTGGGGGTCCGAGTCGCGGGCCGAGGTGGCCGCGACGACCGACGGCACGAGCAGCAGGCCCACGACGGCGACGGCCGGCACGAGGAGCGCGAGGCCGATGGTCGGGTTGGCGAAGACGCCCTGCAGGCTGCCGATGCCGACCGCGAACTGCAGCACCTGCCACACGATCGCCGCTCCCCTGATCCAGGCCCGGCCGCGTAGGGCGCCGATCACGATGGACCCGAGCCAGGCGGTCGCCAGCAGGGTGAGGACGAAGATCGCGACGGCCGACGGGTACGAGTCGGGACGGGCGACGAGCAGCTCGACGAGCAGGAACGCCGCCGTGGCGGCGACCAGCAGGAACTCGGCGGAGAGCAGGACGATCACGACCCAGAGCAGCGCGGGTCGACGGGTCTCGGCAGACCGACCGGTCTCGTCTCGGGCGCCGTCCGGGCCTGCTGTGGTCACGTGTGAGCCTCCGAAAAATCCTTGATTTGGCCGTACCAGTATGCGACCATATTCGAGGTCGAAGTGACGCGCACATTGCGGTGCGCGCCTCCCGAATTCTTCTCTTTCCCCATCCCGAACCAGGCGCTTCGACGTGCCTGGTTCTGCACTTTTAAGGAGTACCCATCGATGGATTGGCGCGACAAAGCCGCTTGCCTGCAGGCTGACCCGGAGCTCTTCTTCCCCGTCGGCAACACGGGTCCCGCCGTCGACCAGATCGACAAGGCCAAGGCCGTGTGCGGCCGCTGCACCGTGACCGAGACCTGCCTGCAGTACGCGCTCGAGACCTCGCAGGACTCCGGCGTCTGGGGCGGCCTGAGCGAAGACGAGCGTCGCGCGCTCAAGCGTCGCGCGGCCCGCGCCCGCCGCGCCAGCTGATCGACCGTCGACCGCCCGCTGCGGTCGACCTCCGGCCCTCGGGGCCGATGACGAAGCCCGGCACCTGATCGCAGGTGCCGGGCTTCGTCGCGTCCGGGGCGGGGTCGTCGCCGGTCTCCGCTGTGGCTCAGGGCTGGGTGAGCCAGCGGAACGGGATCTCGATGGTGACCTCGGTGCCGTTGCCGACGAGGGTGTGCCAGTCGATGGTGCCACCGAGTTCGCCCTGGATCAGCGTGCGGACGATCTGGGTGCCGAGCCCCGAGCCGACCTTGCCCTCGGGCAGCCCGACCCCGTTGTCGCGCACCTTGACCGTCAACTCTTCCGCCCGACGGTCGGCGACGATCTCGACCTCGCCGTCGCGACCGTCGAGGCCGTGCTCGACGGCGTTCGTCACGAGTTCGGTCAGGGCGAGGGCCAGGGGCGTCGCGTACTCGCTCGGCAGGGCACCGAAACTGCCCGTCATGGTGGGGCGGACCGTCGTGTTGTGACTCGACGCGACCTCGGCGATCAGCATGAGGACCCGGTCGAAGACGGTGTCGAAGTCGACGTTCTGGCTGAGCCCCTCGGACAGCGTGTCGTGCACGACGGCGATCGACTGCACTCGGCGCATGGCCTGGGTCAGTGCCTCGCGGGCGACGTCGGTGTGGGTGCGACGTGCCTGGATGCGCAGCAGCGAGGCGACCGTCTGCAGGTTGTTCTTGACCCGGTGGTGGATCTCGCGGATCGTGGCGTCCTTGGTGATCAGCTCGCGCTCTTGGTGACGCAGCTCGGTCACGTCGCGACAGAGGACGATCGCCCCGACGCGCTCACCGCGGTCACGCAGCGGGATCGCGCGCAACGACACCGTGACCCCTCGCGCCTCGATGTCGGTGCGCCAGGGCGCCCGGCCCGTGACGACCAACGGCAGGGACTCGTCGATCACGAGCTTTCCCGCGAGCAGGCCGGTGGTGACCTCGGCCAGCGACTCGCCTTCGAGTTCGCCGGCGAACCCCATGCGGTTGAAGGCCGACAGGCCGTTGGGGCTGGCGAACGTGACCATGCCGTCGACGTCGAGGCGCAGCAGCCCGTCGGAGGCGCGGGGTGCGCCCCGTCGCGGACCCGTCGGCGCCCCCAGGTCGGGGAAGTCGCCGGCGGCGATCATGGCGAAGAGGTCGTTGGAGCACTGGTTGAAGGTCAGTTCTTGACGGCTCGGGGTGCGCGCCTCGCTGAGGTTCGTGTGCCTCGTGATGATCGCGATCGGTGCGTCGGTGACGTCGGGCCGGCTGGCCCCCAGGCGGCGGAGCACGGGCACGGCCCGGACGCGCGTGGGCGTCTCTTCGTACCAGTCGGGTGCGGCCGAGTCGACGATGCGGGTCGTCGTGAACGCCTGCTCGATCTGCTCGCGCCACTCGGGCCGCACCTCTTGTCCGACGAAGTCGCGGTAGAAGAGCGTGGCCGAACTCGAGGGCCGGGCGTGGGCGACGGCGACGAAGCCGTCGGCCTTCGTGGGGACCCAGAGGACGATGTCCGCGAAGGCGAGGTCGGCGAGCAGCTGCCAGTCCCCCACCAGCAGGTGCAACCACTCGACGTCCACCTCGCTCGAGAGGCCCTGGGCGAGAACGAGATCACTGAGCGTCGACACCCGCCCAGTCTAGGTCGACGGTCCGTCCGGCGACGTCGGCCACTCCCCGGCGGGAGGACCCGACCACCGCTTCTCCACAGACCGTCGAGTCGGTCTGGTTTTGCAATCTCACATGTCATATCTTCTAGTCATGCCCGGACGCACGTGAACAGGAAGACTGCCCATGCCCTCGAACCACCACGCCCTCGCCCTCGTCGAGCCCCAGGGGCCCACCGCACCACCTCGGCCGCACCTGAGACCCGTCCCGCCGCTCGCGGCGCCGGGCCCGACCGACCCCGGCCCCGGCGCTGGGCCTGCGGAGGGTCGACCGTCCGGTCCCCGACCCCTCGTCCGGACCGTCCCTCCGGCCGGCACCTCGTCCGGGTCCCCCTTTCCGGACGATCCGGACCTGCTCGTCGAGAACCTGGTCCGCTGCGTCCTCGAGATCCTGGCCGGGGCACGAGAACTCGACCAGGTCTCGCGGTGGGTCACCGAGGACGTCTACCGCACCCTGCACAAGCGGGTCGTCCTGGCCGCCCGGGCCCGGTCCGCACACGGCATGCGTGCTCGGCGACCGGTGTTCACGATCGGCGGCATCCGGTCGAGTTCGCCCGCCGACGGGGTGATCGAATCCGTCGTCGTCGTGCACGGCCGCGCTCGGAGCCGAGCGGTCGCCGTCCGACTCGAGACCTACGACAGCCGGTGGAGAGCAGCGGCCGTGCACGTGCTCTGAGGGTCGGCCCGGTCACCGCCGACGGACGACGCGCCCCCGAGCCAGGCTCGGGAGCGCGTCGATCGTCGTTCGGACGACTCGGTCAGCGGGTCTTCTTACCCGCCGCTCGGCGATCGGCCCGGTTCACCGGAGCCTCGCCGCCGGCGGTCTTCTGGCCGAAAGCGCCGACCTTGCCGTCGTCAGCCTGACGTGCCGCCGGACCACCGGAGGCACGAGCAGCCGCGATCTCGGGCGAATCGGAACGCTCGGCTTCGTCCTGTGCCTTCTGGGCCTTCGCGGTCGCACCCTTCTCGAGCTGACCGCGCTGGTTGCGCACCTCGACCTCGCCGTCGATGTTGGGAGCCGAGTAGGCCAGCTGGGCCTGCGGTTGCTTCTCGGCCTCGAGACCCTTGGCCGCGATGACCGGTGCCTCGGTGGCGCCGACCTGGCCCTGCACCTCGACCTCGAGGTTGAACAGGAAGCCCACGGTCTCTTCGCGGATCTGGCCCATCATGCTCTGGAACAGGGCGTAGCCCTCACGCTGGTACTCGACGAGCGGGTCTCGCTGGGCCATCGCGCGGAGACCGATGCCGTCCTTCAGGTAGTCCATCTCGTAGAGGTGGTCGCGCCAGCGACGGTCGATGACCGACAGCACGACCCGACGCTCGAGTTCGCGCATGGCGGGCTCGCCGAGGGTCTCGGTGCGCGCCTCGTAGGCGACCTTGGCGTCGGAGAGGATCTCCTGCCCGAGGAACGCCCGGGTCGCCTTGCCCTTCGAGCCGGCCTCGGTGATGACCTCGTCGATGGTGATCGAGATCGGGTACAGGGTGCCGAGTTCGGTCCAGAGGGCGTCGAGGTCCCAGTCGTCGGGGCTGCCGTCACCCGTGTGCTGGTCGATGACCTCGTTGACGACGTCCTCGAGGAACTTCTGGCTGCGGTCCTTCAGGTCGTCGCCCTCGAGGATGTGGCGACGGTCCCCGTAGATCGCCTCGCGCTGACGGTTGAGGACGTCGTCGTACTTGAGGACGTTCTTGCGGATCTCGGCGTTGCGCGACTCGACCTGCGACTGGGCCGAGCGGATGGCCCGCCCCACGATCTTGTTCTCGATGGCGAGGTCGTCGGGGACGTTGCCGCGACCCATCAACGACTCGGCGGCGCCCGAGTTGAACAGGCGCATCAGGTCGTCGGTCAGCGACAGGTAGAAACGGCTCTCACCGGGGTCGCCCTGACGACCCGACCGACCGCGAAGCTGGTTGTCGATGCGACGCGACTCGTGGCGCTCGGTGCCGAGGACGTACAACCCGCCGGCGTCGATGACCTTGTCGGCCTCTTCTTGCACGGCGGCCTTCTGGGCGGCGAAGACGTCGTCCCACGCGGCCTCGTACTCGTCGGGGGTGTCCACCGGGCTGAGCCCCTTGGCGTTCATCTCGGCGACGGCGAGGAACTCGGCGTTGCCGCCGAGCATGATGTCCGTTCCGCGACCGGCCATGTTGGTGGCGACGGTCACGGCGCCGGCGCGACCGGCCTGGGCCACGATGGCGGCCTCTCGAGCGTGGTTCTTGGCGTTGAGCACCTCGTGTTTGACGCCCTTCTTGGCGAGCAGTCGCGAGAGGTACTCGCTCTTCTCGACGCTGGTCGTGCCGACCAGCACGGGCTGGCCCTTCTCGTGCCGCTCGACGATGTCTTCGACGACCTGGTCGAACTTGCTCGTCTCGTTCTTGTAGACGAGGTCGGTCTGGTCGATGCGCTGCATCGGACGGTTCGTCGGGATGGGCACGACACCGAGCTTGTAGGTGCTCATGAACTCGGCGGCCTCGGTCTCGGCCGTACCGGTCATGCCGGAGAGCTTCTTGTAGAGGCGGAAGTAGTTCTGGAGGGTGACCGTCGCGAGGGTCTGGTTCTCGGCCTTGACCGTAACGCCCTCTTTCGCCTCGATGGCCTGGTGGATGCCCTCGTTGTAGCGGCGACCGCTGAGGATGCGACCCGTGTGCTCGTCGACGATCAGGACCTCGCCGTTGATGACGACGTAGTCCTTGTCGCGCTTGAACAGCGCGTCGGCCTTGATGGCGTTGTTGAGGAACGAGATGAGCGGGGTGTTCGCCGACTCGTACAGGTTGTCGATGCCGAGGTAGTCCTCGACCTTCTCGATGCCGGGTTCGAGGACCCCGACGGTGCGCTTCTTCTCGTCGACCTCGTAGTCGGTGCCCGCGACGAGGCGCCGGGCGACCGTGGCGAACTCGGTGAACCACCGGTTGGCCTCGCCCGACGACGGGCCCGAGATGATCAGCGGCGTGCGGGCCTCGTCGATCAGGATCGAGTCGACCTCGTCGACGATCGCGAAGAAGTGGCCACGCTGCACCATGTCCTGCGCCTGCCAGGCCATGTTGTCGCGGAGGTAGTCGAAGCCGAACTCGTTGTTGGTGCCGTACGTGATGTCGGCGGCGTACATCTCGCGACGCTCGGCCGGGGTCTGGCCCGACAGGATGCACCCGGTCGTCATGCCGAGCGCCCGGAAGACGCGCCCCATGAGCTCGGACTGGTAGCTGGCGAGGAAGTCGTTGACCGTGATGACGTGCACGCCGCGCGACGCGATGGCGTTCAGGTACGCCGCCGTGGTGGCGACGAGCGTCTTGCCCTCACCGGTCTTCATCTCGGCGATGTTGCCGAGGTGCAGGGCCGCGCCACCCATCAGCTGCACGTCGAAGTGCCGGAGGCCCAGGGTGCGCTTGGACGCCTCGCGGACGGCAGCGAAGGCCTCGGGCAGGAGGTCGTCGAGCGACTCACCCGACGCGTACCGCTCGCGCAGCTCGACGGTCTCGTTGCGCAGCTCGTCGTCGGTGAGGGTCGTGAAGTCGTCCTCGAGCTCGTTGACCGCCTTGGCGTAGGCCTTCAGCTTGCGCAGCGTGCGGCCCTCGCCGACGCGGAGGACCTTCTCGAGGACGTTGGCCACTGGTGTGCTCCCATGTGTTCGGTCGAACCCGCGGAACGCTCCGCGGTCTCGCTGAGGTGATCCGCATCGGAGCACCGAGGTGTCGAAGGTCCGTCCTGGACCGGCCCACGATCGTAGCAAGCGTAGTGGCCGACCCCCTGGGAGGCGACAGGGACGTGCCCGCGCCTCCCGGGGTGTCGGCCACCCGGTGGGTCAGGAGGTCAGCTCGCCAGACCCGCCCGCAGGGCCGTCGCCGTCTCTTGCAGGTCGGGCGAGTCCTGGTCGAGCCCGATCACGCCGTAGTCCCAGCCCTTGCGGCGGTACACGACGCTCGGACGCTCGGTCTCGGCGTCGATGAAGAGGTAGAAGTCGTGGCCGACGAGCTCCATGTAGTAGAGCGCGTCGTCGACCGACATGGGCGTCGACGCGAAGACCTTCTCGCGGATGACCACGGGGCAGTACTCCTCTTCGAGTTCGTCGGCGGGGGCCTCGTCGCCCACCACCGTCACGGCCCCGGTGCGGACCTGGTCGAGCGTCTCCGCCGCGGCGGGGGTGACACCCACGCCGCTGAAGTCGGCCGTGGCCGCCTCGCGCAGCGACGTCGGTCGGTGTTGCCCGCGATGGATCTTCTGCCGGTCCTTCGCCCGGCGCACCCGTTCGAGGAGCCGACCGATCGCGAGGTCGAACGCCGCGTACTTGTCGGCGGCCGTGGACTCGGCCCGCACGAGGGGGCCGGGGCCGATCAGCGTGATCTCGACCCGGTCGTCGCCCGCCTGCCCACCGGACTTCTCGTGGTGCCGCGACACCTTGACCTCGAGGGCGAGGGCCTTCGTGGCCAGCGCGGCGACCTTGTCTGCCTTCTCGGTGGCGTACTCGCGGAAACGATCGGTGATGCCGACGTTTCGACCCGTGACGGAAATTTCCATGACGACCTCCTGTGGCTATCGACGTGCCGCCTGTCAGCCAGGCGGATGTCCTTTCACGCCTTTCGCCCCACCGTAGCCACCCGGACACCCCCGTGTCACGCACCGTTCACCGTTCGCTCAGGGGCGACCGGCGCCCGAGCCCGACGGGGTGGCGGCCACGCACGCCGCACCGACCACGATCGCGCCCCGGGCGACCAGCGCACGACGCGCCTCCTGGAGGGTGCCCCCGGTCGTCACGACGTCGTCGACGAGGACCACCTGCGACCCCGTGAGATCGCGGGGGGCGCGGAGGCTGCCCTCGCGGTCCCTCAGACGCTGCTGTCGGTCGCGGCCCTTCTGTCCGCCGCCGGCCCGCGCCGTCGGCACGAGGACGCGCGAGCCCACCACGAGACCGAGCCGACGCAGCACCAGGTCGACCGGGTCGTAGCCCCGCCGACGCCGCCCCCGTCGTGACGCCGGCACCGGGACGACCAGCAGCGACCGATCGCCCGGGCGCGCGTCCCCGTCGGGTGCCCCCTCGGCCCTCACCTGACCGGCGCAGGACCGGAGAGCGGCACCGAGAGCCGGGGCGAGCACCTCGGCCAGGCGCACGCGTCCGCCGTTCTTGAAGGCCAACACGACGCCCCGCGCCTCGAAGGCGTAGACGAGTCCGGCGAAGACGGTCAGCCCGTCGGGGAGGTCGATCCGGACGACCTCGGGGACGAGCCGGCCCCGGCAGTCGCCGCACAGGCCGACGTCCGGGGTGTGGCAGCCCGCGCACGAGACGGGCGACACGACGGACAGCGCCTCGCGGACGGCCCGCACCAGGGCGTCCCTCACCGGGGTGTCCCGCGCATCGACGGCGGGACGGGGACGGGGCGACCGGGGCACCCCGACAGCGTGGACTCCCCCGGGTGCGCACACCGCGCCTCCGTCGTCGGAGGAGGACGACCGACCCACCACCTGCCCTGGGGAGGAGGCGACCCGGGGCGTCAGCGCTGGGTCGCCACCAGGTCGGCCGTCAACCCCGTGGCCTGCCAGCTGCTGCCCCGGGGTTCGAGCACGTCGCCGTCGGCACCCAGCAGCAGCAGTCGGTCGAAGCCGTTGCCCCCGACGATCGCGACCGCCTCGCCCGACGGACGGCCGGCGCTCGAGGAGTCCCCGCCGACCTCGGACATCGTCACCCGTGACGACTCCCCGACGGTGGTCAGGACGGCGATGGTCAGTTGGTCGGCCCAGGTCGCGTCGACGGGGGCGCCGTCCGGAGCCGACAGTTCGAGGGTCGGGCCCAGCCGGAGCGGGACCCCGTCGGCGTCCCGCACGACGGCGGCCACGAGGAGGCGCGACTCGCCCTGGTCGTCGAGCAGCAGCAACGCGCGGGTGCCGTCGCGCGAGATGCGGAAGGTGGTGACGCTCGGCCCCGCCGGCAGCGACGTCACCACCGGGTGGGGCGTGCCGTCGAGGGCGTAGGCCGTGAGGCTCGTCGGGTCGTCGGCGACGAGCGACCAGACGAATCCCGCGTCGTCGAGCGAGGGGGCGACGAGTCCGGTCCGGGCGTCGACCAACCGGGCTCCTCCCTGAGAGGTGACCGCGTATGCGCCCGACGAGGTGCCGACGGCGGCGGTCGTCTGGTCTGCGGACAGCTCGACCGACCGGGGGCGGAGCGCCTCCACCGCGTCCGAGAGGCCCGGGAGCCGGCTCGTGGCGCTCGTGGTGGCGAATCCCAGCACGCCGTCGGCCAGCACGAGGGGCCGGGCGTCGACCGCGGGGTCGCGCACCGGCACGGGCTGCTGCATGGCCGGCACGGTCAGAGGCGCGCCCTCGACGCTGAGCTCGACGGCGGTCACGGTCGCGAGGGTCGAGAAGCTCGCCAGCAGCTGCGCCTGCATCCGGGCCCGGGCGGCGGGGGTCGCCTCGAGGGCGTCGGCGGTGAGGTCGACGCGGGCCGTCCCGTCGTCGACCGTGATGGCCGTCAACGACAGCTGGGTGCCCTCGGGGAAGGCCGAGACGACGGCACCCTGCAGCCAGTCCGACGGTCCGTCGAGCAGGGCCGTCGCGAGGCGCGTGCTCGTCGACGACCGTGCGAGGAACCACCGCTCGTCGGGCACGAGATAGGTGAAGGTGGGGTCGTAGAAGTAGGCGGCGTGCGACCGAAAGACCGAGTCGAACGTGGCCGGCGAGAGGACGATGCCGTCGGGGGCGTCGCTGATGCGCCACTCGCCGCCCTCGCGGACGAAGGAGAACGCCAGGGACGTCGTCGTGGAGGACGTGGCCGGCGTGTAGTGCCCCGCCGAGTCGACCGTCGCCGAGCCCACGAACGCGTAGTCGAGCGTCGACTCCCCGACCCGCGAGGTCGACCCGACCCCGGGCCTGATGGTGACGCTGGCCCGCGGCTCCCACTCGTCGGCGAAGCCGGCGCTGAGGAACTGCCGGGCCACCCCGTAGTTGTCCTGGGACCCGGTGCCCGCCGAGAGGAAATCGCGCAGCAGCCTCTCTTGCGAACTGCCGGCGACCGGCCCGTTGGGCCGGAACACGAAGTCGCTGACCACGTCGTCGCTGACGGTGTCGCCCTGCTGCACCTGACCGGCGTCCGGGATGCCGACGCACCCGGTCAGGGTGATCGCGGCGCCCACGAGGACCGCCAGCACCACGGACCGGCGGCCCCGCCGGGCGTTCCGTCGTGGGTCAGTCATCGTCGGCACCCCCCGCCGACCGCGACGGGATCGGCACGCCCGGCGTCTCGGCCACCGGGACCGAACCCGACCACGGTTCGCCCGTCACCGGCACGGTCGTCTCGCCCCGACGGTCCGGCGGCACGACCGGCAGGGGCGCCCCCTCGATGCGACCGCCCGCCACGCGGGGCAGGGTGACGACGAATCGGCTGCCCGAGCCCGGCTCGGACCAGACCTCGAGCCGGCCGCCGTGCAGGGCCGCGTCCTCGAGGCTGATCGCCAGGCCCAACCCGGTGCCCCCGATGGTGCGCTTGCGAGAGGGATCGGCCCGCCAGAACCGGTCGAACACGCGCGAGGCATCGGCCGGGCTCATGCCCACACCGTGGTCGCGGACGGCCACCGCGACGGCCGTGGCGTCGCTGTCGACCTCGACCTCGATCGGCCGCCCCTCGCCGTGTTCGATGGCGTTGCCCAGCAGGTTGCGCAGGATGCGGCGCAGCCGCCGCGGGTCGATCTCGGCCTCGAAGTACCCGCCCCGGGCGACGACCGAGACGACGCTGCCGGACCCGGCGGCGAGCGGCCCGAACTCGTCGACACCGTCCTCGACGAGACGGACGACCGTGACGGGCTCGGTGTCCAGCTCGACGGCACCGGCGTCGAACCGCGAGATCTCGAGCAGATCGGCGAGGAGCAGCTCGAACCGGTCGACCTGGGTGTGCAGCAGCTCGGCCGTCCGGGCGGCCGAGGGCGTGAACGACGTGCGCTGGTCGTAGAGGACGTCGCCGGCCAGCCGGATCGTGGTCAGCGGCGTGCGCAACTCGTGCGAGACGTCGCTCACGAAGCGTTGCTGGACGCGCGACAGCTCGGCCAGCTGCGAGATCTGGCGCTGCATGGCGTCGGCCATCCCGTTGAAGGAGCGCCCGAGCGTGGCCACGACGTCCTGCCCCTTCTCGGGGATGCGTTCTTCCAGGTGGCCGGCCGCGATCTTCTGGCTGGTCTCGGCCGCTGTGCGGATCGGCCCCACGACCAGGCGGACGACGAGGTAGGTGATCGCCGCGATCAACAGCACGAGTGCCAGCGAGCCGATGCCGAGGGTCCGTTGCATGAGGTCGAGCGTGGCCTGCGCGTCGCTGAGGTCGTAGACGAGGTAGAGCTCGTACTGGCCCGCGGTGGGCACCTGCAGGGTCGAGCCGACCGCGATGCCCGGCGAGCCCCCGCCCTGCGAGGTCGGAGGGAGCGACACCGACTGCATCGAGAGACGCTCGTCGTCCGCCGCCACCGCCTCGCGGAGGGCCGGCGAGATCACGGAGTCGGGGAAGTCGGGGCTGGCGATGTTCTGGATGGTCTGCGGGCTGTTCTGCCCCGGCGTCCGGAGGATCGCGATGCTCGTTCCGCCCGGGCTCGAGGTCGAACCCAGGATGGCGGTCTGGGCCTCGTTCTGCAGCGCGTCGAGCTCGACCTGGTTGGCGTCCTCGGTGGCGGTGGCCGAGTCGAAGATGTTCTGCGCGAGGAGCGTCGCCCGGACGCTCTCGGCCTCGACCTGCTCCCGGCGCTGGTCGTAGAGGCTCGTGCCGATCGTCACCGAGATGAGCGTGCCGATCACGGTCACGGCGACGGTCGACAGCACCACCGTGAGCGCGACGGTGCGGAACGACAACGACGACCGCCAGAAGCCGACCACCCGGGTCGGCCACGTGCGCCACGCCGGTGCCCGCCACGACCACGGTCCGCCCGAGCGGACGGGCCCGCCCTGGTCGGGCCCCGCGACCGTCGACACGAGCGCCACCCGACCGGGCTACGAACCCGCGCCGGCGCGGTACCCGACGCCGCGCACGGTCGTGACGATGCGGGGCGCGTCCGGATCGTGCTCCACCTTGGCGCGAAGCCGCTGCACGTGCACGTTCACCAGACGGGTGTCGGCTTTGTAGTGGTAACCCCAGACCTGTTCGAGCAGCATCTCGCGCGTGAAGACCTGCTGCGGCTTCGAGGCGAGCGCGAGCAGCAGCTCGAACTCGAGCGGGGTCAGGGCGATCGGGGTGTCACCGCGCCGCACCTCGTGCGCGGCGACGTCCAGGCGGAGGTCACCCACCGTGAGCACGTCGTTCGTGGGCTCGGTGGCCGGGCGGAGCCGGGTGCGGATGCGCGCGACGAGTTCTTTCGGGTTGAACGGCTTGACCACGTAGTCGTCGGCCCCGCTCTCGAGACCGCGGACCACGTCGGCCGTGTCGCCCTTCGCCGTCAGCATGATGATCGGCACGCCGCTCTCGGCCCGGATGAGGCGACAGACCTCGATGCCGTCGAGGCCGGGCAGCATCAGGTCGAGCAGGACGAGGTCGGGTGAGGCCTCGTGGAACGCCTCGAGGGCGGCCGCGCCGTCGCCGCAGAAGTGGGGGTCGAACTCGTCGGCGCGAAGGACGATGCCGATCATCTCGGCGAGCGCCGGGTCGTCGTCGACCACGAGGATGCGCGGGTTCATGTTCTCCGTCTGGGCTGGGCCGCTCGGGAGGCGGCACGTCAGGACAGATTAGTGCAGGAGGCGCTCGTCGGCTGGCAGCGCCCGGTCCGGTGTGGAAACATGAACACACTCGTGAGGACGACCTCACGGTCAGGACGACCAGGGGGACCATGAGCGATCCGAACGCCTGGAGCACACCGGGGGGCGACACGTCCCCGCCGCGCTGGGGCGAGCGCGTCGACCCCACGTCACCCGGCCCCCTCCCCGCGGGGCCCGTCCCGGGGGCCGCCCCGGGCGGCACCACCCCGCCGGCACCCGGCTGGGCTCCGCCGCCGAAGCCGGGCCTCGTCCCGCTGCGCCCCCTCACCTTCGGCGAGATCCTGGGCGCCTCGTTCCAGGTCTTCCGCCGCAACCCACGGACCACGTTCGGCACGGCCCTGCTGTCGCAGGTCGTCCTGCTCGTGGTGACCGTGGTGATCACCGGCGGCAGCGCCTTCCTCGCCTTCGGACGCGTCGAGCAGGCCCTCCCCCGGGACCGTGACGCGGTCCTTGCCGGCGCCGTCGCCGTCGTCGCCGCGTCGGCCCTCGTGCCGATCGCCCTGCAGGTGATCGTCACGGCCCTGTTGCAGGGGCTCTTCGTGCTCGAGACCTCGCGGCAGACGCTCGGGGAGAAGCTCCGACTCGGCGGCCTCTGGGCGATGGCCAAGGGCCGCGTCGGCACGCTCGTCGGGTGGTCCGCCCTGCTCACGGTCGCCTACGTCGTGGCGCTGGCGCTCGTGGCCGGCGTCGTCGTCGTCGGCGTGGCCGTCGGCTCCGGGCCGAGCATCGCCGTCGGCGTCGTGCTCGCGGTCCTCCTCGGCCTGGGCCTCCTCGTCCTCGGCGTGTGGCTGACCGTGAAGACTGCCCTCGTGCCGAGCGCCATCATGCTCGAACGGCTGACGCTGGGCGCGGCCGTGAGGCGCTCGTGGTCGCTGACCCGCGCCTCCTTCTGGCGGACCTTCGGCGTGATCGCCCTGGTGTTCCTCATGGTCCAGGTCGCGTCGCAGGTCGTCGCGACGCCGTTCTCGGTGCTGTTAAGCGTGTTGACGGGCACGCTCGCGCCGACGGGGGACGTGACCGACCCGACCTTCCTGGCCCTCACGGCGGGCACCTACGCCGTCACCCTCGGCATCACGGCCGTCATCGGCGCGATCGGGTCCGTGCTGCAGGCGGCGTCGGCCGGCCTCGTCTACGTCGACCGACGCATCCGCACCGAAGGGCTCGACCTCGAACTCGTGCGCTACGTCGAGCGCGGCGGGCGGGCGGTCGGAGGACAGCCCGACCCGTACCGCACGCCCGAGGCCCCGGTCCCGCCGACGACGCACCCGGGAGCACCGCGCTGGTGAGCCCGCTGCCCTTCGCCGCCGGGCCTCCCCTGACCCCCGACGCCGACGACGCCCGGCGCGAGGTCCTGCGCGAGCTCACCGGGCCCGAGTACGTGGCGGCGCAGCCGTCCTGGCTCGACCGTGCGGCGCAGGCGTTCTGGGACTGGCTGGGGTCGATCCGGTTCGGAGGGACCGAGGGGGCGCCGGCGGTCGCGTTGATCGTGCTGCTCGCGGTCGTCGTGGTGGTCGTCGTGGTCGTGCTGCTCGTCTACGGGGTGCCGCGACTCAACCGCCGGTCCGCGCGTGACCTCGCCCTCTTCGGCGACGACGACGTCCGTGACGCCGACGCCATGCGGGCCGCGGCCCGGGAGGCGGCCTCCCGGGGCGATATGACGCTCGCCGTCGCCGAGGCCTTCCGGGCGATCGCCCGTTCGCTGGCCGAGCGGGGCGACGTCGCGGTCTCCCCCGGCACCACCGCACGCGACGTGGCCCGCCGGGCGGGCGACGTCTTCCCCGACCTCCGGGCCGACTTCGCGGACGCCGCCACGGCCTTCGACGGCGTACGCTACCTCGACCGCCCGGGCACCGACGAGGACTACCGGGCCGTCACGGAGCTCGACCGGCGCGTCACCTCGTCCCGGCGGGTGCCCGCGTGACCGCCGCCGCACCGTCCGAGGCGCCCACCTCCGTCTCGACCCCCACCGTCGCGGTGTCGGTCCGACGTGCCCGGTTCTGGGTCGCACTCGCCCTCGTCCTGGCCCTCGGCGTCGGGGCGGCTCTCCTCGTGGGCTCGGGCTCGGGAGAAGGCCGCGCCCTCGGCCCCGCGAACGCCGCCCCCGGCGGGGCCAAGGCACTCGTCGAGGTGCTCGGTCGCCAGGGCGTCGACGTGACCGTCACGACCACCCTCGACGAGACCCTGGACCGACTCGGGTCCGGTGGCGGCACGCTCCTCGTCGACGACGCCTCGGGGTTCCTGGTCGGCGACCAGTGGGGGCGTCTCGTCACGGCGACCTCCCACCTCGTGCTCCCCGCCCCGGGGCCCGCCGCGCTCGACGCCGTGGCCGCGGGCGTCGCGTCGACCGGCCCGGTCGACGAGGGCACGGCCGGGCCCGCCTGCTCGTCACCGGCCCTCGCGCAGACGTCCCGGGTCGACGTCGCGGGCGTCGCGTACGACGTCGACGCCCCCGGCGCCGTCCGCTGCCTGCCGACCGACGACGGCTACGGGCTCGTCGAGCTGGAGGACGGCGACACGCGCGTGTCCGTCCTGGGAGCCACGGACGCCCTGACCAACGGCTCGATCGGGACGCATGACGACGCGGCCTTCGCACTCGCGCTGCTCGGCGGGTCCTCCGAGCTGACCTGGTACCTGCCCTCGGCCGGCGACCTGCCCGAGGGCGAGGGCACTCTCGCCACGCTGACGCCGTCATGGGTGTCGCCGTCGCTGGTCGTGCTCCTCCTGGCCGGAGTGGCCGCGATGGTGTGGCGGGGTCGACGCCTCGGAGCTCTCGTCGTCGAGCGGCTGCCGGTCACCGTCAAGGCCTCCGAGACCACCGAGGGGCGCGCCCGCCTCTACGAGCGCTCCGGGCAGCGCCGCCATGCCCTCGACCAGCTCCGCATCGGCACGCTCGGGCGACTCGCGCGCACGACGGGCCTGTCCTCGACCGCGTCGGTCGACGAGATCGTCGCCCGGGTGGCCGCACTGATCTCGGCCGACCCCCGGGGCCTGCGGCACGTGCTCGTCGACGCCGACCCGGTCGACGACCGCGAGCTCGTCGCGCTGAGCGACAGCCTGCTCGACCTCGAGGGTGCGGTCCGACGGGCGACGACTCCGTCGTGACCCGCCCCGCGCCTCCCCCGCCTCGTCCGATCGCCCCCGCATCGACCCCCACCCCGGAGAAGACCACCAGATGAGCTCAGAACTGCAGCAGACCTTCGCCCGAGTCCGAACCGAGGTGGGCAAGGCCGTCGTCGCCCAGGACGGTGCCGTGACGGGCCTGATCGTGACCCTGCTGGCCCAGGGTCACGCCCTGCTCGAAGGCGTCCCCGGCGTGGCCAAGACCCTGCTCGTGCGCGCCCTCAGCCACTCGCTCTCGCTCGACACCGCCCGCGTGCAGTTCACGCCCGACCTGATGCCCGGCGACATCACCGGATCGCTCGTGTACGACGCGAAGTCGGGCGAGTTCGAGTTCCGGGCGGGGCCGGTGTTCACCAACGTCCTGCTCGCGGACGAGATCAACCGCACGCCTCCCAAGACGCAGTCGGCGCTGCTCGAGGCCATGGAGGAGCGCCAGGTCTCGGTCGACGGCGTCAGTCGCGCGTTGCCGACCCCGTTCCTGGTCGCGGCCACCATGAACCCCGTCGAGTACGAGGGCACCTACACGCTGCCCGAGGCCCAGCTCGACCGCTTCCTGATGAAGCTCACGCTCGACCTGCCGCCGCGCGAGGCCGAGGTCGAGGTGCTCGGCCGTCACGCCGCCGGCTTCTCGCCCCGCGACCTGCGAGCCGCGGGCGTGACCCCGGTCCTCGGGCCCGACGACCTCGCCCGCGCCCAGGCGGAGGTGGCCCGGGTCGGTGCCTCCCCCGACGTGCTCGCCTACATGGTCGACCTGGCCCGGGCCACGCGCGAGAGCCCGTCGGTCAAGATCGGCGTGAGCCCCCGAGGGTCGACGGCCCTCCTCGCCGCCTCGAAGGCCTGGGCGTGGCTGACCGGCTTCGACCACGTCACGCCCGACCACGTCCAGGCCATGGCCCTGCCCGTACTACGACACCGCCTGCAGCTGCGGCCCGAAGCCGAGCTCGAGGGCGTCGACGCCGACGCCATCGTCCGCTCGGTGCTGCAGCAGGTCCGGGTCCCGCTCTAGCCATGGCGATCACCGGTTGGTTCGTGGCGCTCGTCGCGCTCGGCGTCGTGCCCGTCGTCCTGACGGGCAGCGGGTGGGCGATCGTCGGCTGGCTCGGCGTCGTCGCCGTGCTGACGGTGCTCGACGTGGCCCTCGCGGCGTCGCCCCGGTCGCTCACCATCCGGCGCGAACTGCCGGGGGCGATCCGTCTCGGCGAGAGCGCACCCGCCCGGCTGACCGTGGTGAACGACGGCCGACGCACGCTGCGCGGACTCGTGCGCGACGCATGGCAGCCGTCGGCCGGAGCGACCCCGACCCGCCGTCGCCTGTCCCTGCGTCCGGGGCGGGCCGCGACGCTCACCGTCACGCTGACCCCGTTCCGCCGGGGCGAACGCCGCGCCGACGGCGTCACCGTCCGCACGGTCGGTCCCCTGAGGCTCGCCGGTCGACAGGCGACGCACGAGGTGCCGGGCGCGGTCCGCGTGCTCCCGCGGTTCTCGTCGCGCAAGCACCTGCCGTCCCGTCTGACCCGTCTCCGAGAACTCGACGGGCGCACGAGCGTGATGATCCGCGGCCAGGGCACCGAGTTCGACAGCCTGCGCGAGTACGTGCGAGGGGACGACGTCCGCTCCATCGACTGGCGGGCGACCGCACGCCGCGACGACCTCGTCGTGCGCACCTGGCGGCCCGAGCGCGACCGTCGGGTGGTCGTCGTGGTCGACACGGGTCGGACGTCCGCGGCCCGCATCGACGACGAACCGCGGCTCGACACGGCCTTCGAGTCGGCACTGCTGCTCGGGGCGTTGGCCTCGCGGGCGGGCGACCGGGTCGACGTCGTCCTCTTCGACCGACGGGTCAGGGGTCGGGTGCAGGGCGCGACCGGGCCCGCCCTGCTCTCGTCGATGGTCGAGACCATGGCCCTCGTCGAGCCCGAACTGGTCGAGACCGACTGGGCCGCCGTGCCGGCCCTCGTCCGCTCGGTCACGTCCCATCGGGCGCTCGTCGTCCTCGCGACCACCGTCGACAGCCCCGGCGCCTCCCGCTCCTTGCTGGCGGCGATCCCCCAACTGACCCGCCAGCACCTCGTGGTCGTCGCGTCGGTCACCGATCCGGCCCTCGACGAGACGGTGGTGCGACGGGGCACCCGCGACGAGGTCTACCGGGCCGCCTCGGCCGAGCGGGCCCGACTCGACCAGGGCCGGGTCGCCGCCGCCCTGCGTCAGGTCGGCGCCGACGTCGTGACCGGAGCGCCGGCCGACCTGCCCCCCGCCCTCGCCGACCGCTACCTCGCGCTCAAGGCGGCCGGCCGCCTCTGACGCAGGCTCGGTGGCCGACGACGCGGGATCAGTCGGCCACGAGTTGTGTGGCCCCGGCCTCGAACTCGTCGAGGTCGCCGGTCTGTCCCGCCCGGTGGGCCCGTCCGCCGAGCAGCCACTGATAGGCCAGGAACCCCAGGAGGGCCACGGTGCCGATGCCGATCTTGATCGGCCAGGGCCAGGCCTGCCGGGTGACGAACCCCTCGATGACGCCCGAGACCAACAACGAGAGCATCAACCCGACCGCGATGGTCACGAGCGCGCGTCCGTCCTGGGCCAACGCCTGCCCCCGGGTGCGGGCACCGGGTGCCACCCACGACCAGAAGATCATCAGACCGGCCGCCCCGGCGACGAAGATGCTGTAGAGCTCGAGCTGACCGTGCGGAGCGATGTACAGGAAGAACTGGTCCAGCCGCCCCTGGTCGGCCATGAGCCCGGCCGAGATCCCGACGTTCATGGCGTTGCTGAGGATCGCGTAGGGCACCCACACCCCGGTGATGCCGAACGCCACGCACTGCGCGGCGATGTACGCGTTGTTCGTCCACACCTGGCCGGTGAACGACGTCGAGGCGCTCTCGGAGTAGTAGTTCACGAAGTCCTGCTCGGCGAACTGCCGGCGGAACTCCTCGCTGCCGAACGAGGCCAGCAGCGCGGGTGTGTTCGCGGCCCAGGTCGCGAACACGGCCGCGACGACCACCGTCACGAGCGTCAACACGAGCGACAGCCACCGCACGCGGTAGAGGGCGGCCGGCAGCTGCGCGACGAAGAAGGTCGGCAGTTGGCTGAACAGGTTGCGACCCGCGCCCGTGAACCGCAGGCGTGCTCGCGACAGGGTCATGGAGAGCCGGTCGGCCACGACCGAGTCGCCGGTGGCGGTCTTCAGCGCCGACAGTTGCCCGGCCCCCGACTGGTACAGGCGGACGAGTTCGTCTGCCTCGGGCCCGCTCAGTCGCCCGCGCCGGGCGAGGCGCTCGAGCTCGGCCCAGTCGTGGCCGTGGGCGGCGGCGTAGGCGTCGATGTCCATTCTGCTTAGATACTAGGCATGTCCCGCACGAAGGCACGAGGCGCCTCCCCGGTGGTGCTGCGACCCGACCAGGTCGAGGCCTTCACGGCGGGTGGGGACGAACTGGTCACGGGCGAGGCGGTCGCTCTCGACCTCCGACCGACGAGCTTCGTGTTGCGCGCGGCCGGGGTGCTCATCGACTACCTGGCCTACGCCCTGCTGCTCGTCGGTGCGTTGGTGCTCGTCTCGTTGCTGAACGACGGCGGGGTGCTCGACGACGCCCTGTCGCAGGCGTTCCTCGTGGCGTCGATCGCCATCTGCTTCATCGTCGTGCCGACAGTGGTCGAGACCGCGAGCCACGGGCGGTCCCTGGGCAGACTCGCCGTGGGCGCGCGCATCGTCCGCACCGACGGAGGGGCGATCGGCCTGCGCCACGCCCTCACCCGAGCGCTGGTGGGGCTGCTCGAGATCGTCTTCACCAGTGGCGGCCTGGCCGTCGTCGTCGCCCTGCTGAACGGCTCGTCGCGGCGTCTCGGCGACCTCATGGCCGGCACCTACAGTCGCAACGAACGCGTGCCCAAGGCCGCTCACGTGGTCTACGGCGTGCCGGCACACCTGCAGGGGTGGGCCGAGATCGCGGACGTCGGGCGCCTGCCCGACGGCCTGGCCCGTCGCATCGCGTCGTTCTTGCAGCAGGCGCCGCAGCTCTCCCCGGCCAGTCGTCGACGCGTCGCCGACGAGTTGGCGGCCGAGACCACGCCTTTCGTCTCGCCCGTGCCGTCCGGCGACCCGGAGTTCCTCCTGGCGGGCGTCTCGGCGCTCCGGCGTCGGCGTGAGTCCGCCGCCCTCGCTCGCGAGTCCGCGTTGCTCGACCGCCTCACCCCGGCGCTGACCGAGACGGTCCGGGGCTTCCCCCGGCGCTGACCCGCGTCGCCGTCGACCCCGGCCTCCGCGTCAGGACCGGACGAGCCTCGCGATCGCCGCCGAGGCCTCGCGGACCTTGGCGTCCGCGACGTCGCCTCCCTCTCGGGCCGCCTGGGCGACGCAGTGGGCGAGGTGGTCCTCGAGCAACTGGAGCGCCACGGTCTCGAGGGCACGGGTCGCGGCACTGACCTGCGTCAGGACGTCGATGCAGTACGTGTCGTCCTCGACCATGCGCTGGATGCCCCGCACCTGGCCCTCGGCGCGGCGGAGACGCTTGACGATCTGTTCCTTGTCGCCGCTGTAGCCGACGTGCGTCGCCGTCGCGTGCTCACCCTGCTGCGCCACCCGCGCCTCCTCGTGTGTCGTCCGGTCACGCCGTGTCGACCGGTCCCGCCAGGATACCCCCAGGGGGTAACCGCTCCGCCCGCTCGGCCGCACCCGGCCGACCATCAGCCGCGGATCAGCCCGAGCACGTCGTCGCGGACGCGCTCCATGCCGGCGGGCGTCGCCGCCTCGGCGTTGAGGCGCAGCAGCGGCTCGGTGTTCGACGGCCGGACGTTGAACCACCAGAACCCGTCGTCGGACGAACCGCTGACCGTGAGGCCGTCGAGCTCGTCGAAGTCCCCGACCCCGGTGTAGGCCTCGACGATGCGGGCGTACGCCGCCGGCACGTCGGTGACGGTCGAGTTGATCTCGCCGCTCGCCGCGTAGGGCGTGTACCGGTCGGTCAAGGTCGAGAGGGGCTCGGCTTGCGACCCGAACTCGGCCAGGACGTGCATGGCGGCCAACATGCCGTTGTCGGCGCTCCAGAAGTCGCGGAAGTAGTAGTGCGCCGAGTGCTCGCCCCCGAAGATCGCCCCGGTCGCCCGCATCTCGTCCTTGATGAGCGAGTGGCCGACGCGGGTGCGCACCGGCGTCGCGCCGGCTGCCTCGATGGCCTCGGGCACCGCGCGGGACGTGATGAGGTTGTGGATCACCGAGATCTCGACGTCGGGCTCGGCGGCCCGGACGCGCGCGATCTCGCGGACGGCGACGATCGCCGCCACGGCCGACGGGGTCACGGCGTCACCCTTCTCGTCGACGACGAAGCAGCGGTCGGCGTCGCCGTCGAACGCGAGGCCCAGGTCGGCCCCGTGCTCGAGGACGGCCTTCTGCAGGTCGACCAGGTTGGCCGGGTCGAGGGGGTTGGCCTCGTGGTTCGGGAAGGTGCCGTCGAGTTCGAAGTACAGCGGGACGATCTCGATCGGCAGCTCAGGCAGCCCGGCGGCCTCGCCCAGCACGGCCGGGACGGTGAGCCCGCCCATGCCGTTGCCGGCGTCGACGACGACCTTGATGGGCCGGATGCCCGCGAGGTCCACGAGACCGCGGAGGTATGCGGCGTAGCCCGGCAACGCATCGTGCTCCCGCACGGCGCCCGGCTCGGCGACGGCCTCGATGCCGTCGGCCAGGAACGAGGAGGCGCGGTCACGGATCGAGGACAGCCCCGTGTCGAGGCTGATGCCCTGGGCGCCGGCCCTGCTCATCTTGATGCCGTTGTAGGTGGCCGGGTTGTGGCTCGCGGTGAACATGGCCGCCGGGGCGTCGAGCGAGCCGGAGGCGAAGTACGACTCGTCGGTCGAGCACAGGCCGAGGGCGACCACGTTCGCACCCCGGGCCCGGGCCCCGCGGGCGAAGGCCTCGGCGAAGCCCGGCGAGGAGTCCCGCATGTCGTGACCCACGACCAGGTCGTGGCCGGCGCCGTCGATCTCGTCGGCGAAGGCCGCACCGAAGGCCTCGACCACCTCGTCGGTGAGCTGGGTGCCCACCAGTCCCCGGACGTCGTAGGTCTTGACGAAGGCGGTCAGGTCGACGGGGGCGTTCTCAGAGGTCATGACCCAAAACTACCCGGCGCAGGACCTCCCAGCCCTGCGGGACCGACAACGAGCCCGCGTGGCGGGCGCACAGGTCGTAGCCGTGCGGCTCGACGCGGTCGCTCAAGGGCCCGACCACGACCATCGAGTCGGCGTACACGTAGGTCAGCGTGGCGACGGCCTCGTCGTGGCACGTCACCTTGCTGCAGGGTCGACCGTTCATCTGCCCGACAGACTATCGCGAGGGTCCTCGGAGGCCGACCCGCGCCTCCTGGGCGGGCCTACGATGGGCTGATGAGCAGGCCCCGCCGCGCACGCGTCACCGACCGTTCCCGTCGGCGTGACCGCCATGGTCGCGGGCTGCGGTCGTCCGCCGCCGGGCCTCACCTGCCCTTCCTGCGGACGAGGGTCGACCTCTTCGACGACATCGTCGCCGCCACCGCCGACTACCTCCGCGAGGCGTGGCCCGACGAGCTCGCCGACACGTCGTTCGAGGTCGCCGGCCTCCCCGCCGAACCGGACCGCACCCGGGTCGAACGGTGGTCCGTCGACCGGGCCGCCGGCCGGGTCGTGCTGTACCGCCTGCCGATCGAACGGCTCGCCCCCTCGCACGACCGGCGGGGGGCGGCCGAGGACGAGTGGAACCACCGGGTGCTCGTCGAGGGCTACGTGTTCCGAGCCGTCGCGGACCTCCTCGGCAAGGACCCGTGGGAGCTCGCTCCCGACCGCTGGCGCGACGGCTGACGCGCGACGGGGTCGTCGGGGTCGTCGGGGCGTGTGCCCCCGACGTCAGGGGTAGACGGTCACCGGGGTGGACGCCGGCAGCGGCGAGGTCACCGGCCAGGCGGCGACGGCTCCGGGGGCCGAGAAGCTGACGCCCGCGCGCAGGTCGTCGGCGTTCCCGAGCCGGACGGCGTCGCCCCGTTGCACGTCGACGCCGACCGTCGACCCACCGGGTACCTCGACGTCCCGCTCGTCGCCGTCGCCCACCGTGACCTCGGCCGTGACGGCGTCCTGGCCCGGGTTGGCGAGCCAGAGGCGTCCGCCCTCGCCGTCGGGCACGACCACCTCGGTGTCACCGGAGAGACGGGGCGACGAGGCGGCCCAGCTGAGGTCGACGCCTCCCGCGTCCGCGGCGACCGTGGAGGTCCGGGCGGCCACGGCCACGGCCGTCGACGACCGGACGGTGGCCGTGTAGACGCCGTCCTCGAGCCCGTCGATCGGGACGTCGGTGACGCGCCCGCCTTCGACCCGGGTCTCGAACGAGGTGCCGGTGCCGTCGTCGGTGGCCAACGAGACGCTCAGCTGCGAGGGACCCTGGCCCGGGACGAGGACGCGCAGCACCGACTGGAGGTCGGAGGACGACGGGTCGGCGAGTGCTCCCTCGAGGTTGGCGGAGTCGCGGACGACGATCCCCGTGACGACCGACTCGCGAGACGGCGCGGCCGAGCCCGTCACGATGTCCACCCCACCCGGTTCGAGGGTGCGGACGACGCTCTGCTGGAGCGTGGCGACGATCTGCCCGCCGCGACTCGACACGTGGACGGCCGGCGAGACGAGTCCGGTCGCGAAGCCCGAGAGCGGGACCACCTTCTGGCTGCGGGGCGCGACGACGATCCCGTCGATTCCGGGGCCCTGCACCTCGCCGGTCTCGGAACGGATGTCGAGGTCGACGGTGGCGTTGACGTCGCTGGGGTTGACGAGGCTGATGAGCGACACGCGTCCCGTCTCGGTCGAGCCGCCGATCAGCCAGGTCGAGCTGGTGGGCTCGGTGCAGGGTGCCGAGGCGAAACCGCGCAGGTCGCCCTCGTCGACCGACTGGCTCTGGGCGGCCGCGACGAGGGGCACGTCGGTGCCCTCGACGAGTGCCGTGACCACGGACGGTCGCGAGTCGCTGCCGTCGGCACCGGCGAGCTCGTCGACGTCGACGTCGCCCTCGCTCGATTCCCGGGCCACGGCCGCTCGACCCACCGAACTGGCGGTCGTGGCCTGCTGCCCCTCGGCGTCCGAGAGCTGCAACAGGGCACCGGTGCAGACCCGCTGCTGGTCGACGGGCACGGGCGTCACGAGCTGCCCCGCCGGCACCGTCTCGAAGGAGGGGAGGCGGACGACCGTGGCACCGCCGACGACCGCGGCGGCGACGGCCAGACCGACGACGCCGACCGCGACGCGTCCCGTCGTGGAGAAGACCGATCGCTTATTCATCTCGCTCCTCGTCGAAGGTCGTGGCGGGCTGCTCGGCCTCGGGCGTCCCGGCCCGGGATCGACGTCGTCGCGGCGACGTCGGGATGGCGAGCAACAGGGCGGAACCGAAGACGAGTCCCCAGCTGATCAGGACGATCGGTCGCAGCGGTCCCGCAGCCGGACGCGCCTCGCGCTCGTCCTGCGCCTCCACGTAACGCCAGAGGAGGCCGTTGGACGTGTCACCCACCGGCAGGAAGTCGGCGTCGGCGTCGAGCGCCTCGCCCGCACGCTGGCCGAGTCGGTCGGCGTCGCCGTCGTCGTCGGTGGCCGTCAGCAACACGAACCCGACGCCCAGTCGACGCAGGTCGCCGGTCGGGTCGAAACCGCTGCGGCTGACGAGGTTGCCGGCCAGGACGGTGAGGTCCTCGTTGACCGAGGTGAGGCGTGGGGCGGTCGAGTCGAGCGTCGACTGGTCGTCGAGCGTCGCTCCTTGACCGTGCTCGAGGGACACGGCGAGCGAGCCGTCGGACTGGGGCGTGAGGACCAGCGTCCCGACGTCGGGTGTCGCCTCGGCCTCGGCGGTGACGTAGGCCGACAGGATGCGCCCCGAGCTCGGACGGACGTCGGCCACGGGGCCGAACGACGCGATCACGGTGGGGGCCGCAGCGGCGACCGCCAGCACGGCGACCAGGGCGCCGGCCGGCGGGGCGACCCGGGGCAGCCGGTCGAGGGTCACGGCCGCGGCACCGACGAGCCCCAACAGGTAGAGGCTCAGTCCGCTGCCGGCCCAGATCGTGGTCGTGTCGCTGCCGACGCCCGTGACGGACACGTGGGTCGCGGCGACGGCCGTCAGGTAGCCGAGCAGGGCGAGCGAGAGGGCGGGGACCGCGCGGCGCTGCGAGCCGACGAACGGTGAGGCCACGGCGAGCAGCGCCAACGGGGCGATCGCGACGGCGACCAGGACGGCGAGCGTGGCGGACGAGAACCCCGTCCCGGCGATCAGCGCCGTCCAGCCGTTGAGGCCCGTCTCGGGGGACGTGAGCAGCAGCTGCAGCGGTGAGGCCGGGTCCGACCTCGTGGGGACACCGGGGTCGGCGAACACGGCCCACCAGGTGCCCCGCTGCAGCTGGGCGACGACGAGGGGCGCGAAGAGGGCCAGCGCGGGCAGCGGCACCGCCACGAGGCGATGGGTGCCGCGGGGGCGGCTGACGATCGACCCGAGCCAACCGACGAGGAGGGCCGGCACGAGCGAGGGAGCGGCCGCCGCGACGACGGCGAACAGCAAGGAGGCGGTGGCCCCGGCCGTCCACGACCTCGCGGCCCCGATCATGGCCCAGACGAGGAACGGCAGCGCCACGTGCGCGAGGACGGCACCGAGGTGACCGGACTGCAGACCCGAGAGCAGCGGGGACGAGAGGGCGTAGAGCGCCGCGGCGACGGCCGGCACCCAGGTGCGGCGGGTCACGCGGCGGGTGGCGAACCACGCGCCCAGCGCGGAGAGCGGCAGGGCCACGAGGTAGACCCCGAGGACCGCGGTCGACGGCGACCAGGGCGTCAGGCTGCCGAGGACCGCGACGAGCGCGGCGAACGGGTCCGAGGGGCCGAGGAACCCGGTGCCGATCTCGCGCCAGCCGTAGCCCACCGACGACCAGAGCTGACCCACCGAGGTGCTGAGCGGCAGGAGTCCCCCACCCGTGACGGCCGGGTTGCCGAGCAGCGGCAGGAACGCCACCACACCGACGACGGCGGCGACCAGCACGACCCAGAGGCCGCCCGAGTGGACGAAGCTCGCCCGGGGGTCGGGTGCGTCCTCGACGCCGGCGACCTGTGCGTCACGTTCGGTGACCCGTCGTTCTCGGAGCATCGCGCGGGACGCGCGCAAGGGCTCCACCGAGCTCCAGCCGACGCTCTTGGTCCGGGCGAGGGCCCGACGAGCCGATCGCACGTGCGAGCCGCCGAAGGCAGCACGGAACGCGGTGGCGAACTCGCCCACCACGGCCCCCGGGTTCTTGGTGAGCAGGTGCCAGACGCTGCGCACGACCGCCAGCGGCACCAGGCTGAGCCAGTGCAGCGGCAACAGGGCGGGCGCCGAGTAGACGAGGCGCCGGTGCAGTTGGGCGGCACGGTGCAGGCGCGCCCGGCGGGCGTGCCCGACGGGCCCGTGGCCGAACTCCTCCGGCGGTCCGGCACTGTCGACCTTCGCGTCGGGCACGAGGACCACGCGGTGACCGGCGAGGCGGGCACGGATCGAGAAGTCGAGTGCGGCGTCGACGTGCGGCAGCGCGGGGTCGAAGCCGCCCAGGGCGGTCCAGACCGTGCGACGGACGAGCATGCCCCCCGCCGCGACGCCGAGCACGTCGTCCGTGACGTCGTGCTGGCCCTGGTCGAGTTCGTTCTCGACGCGGGCGAGCGAGGCGCCGTACCGGGTGACGGTCTCGCCGAACTCGGCGATGACACCGGGCTGGCCCCACCGCATCAGCTTGGGGCCCGCGACCGCGACGGAGGGCGACACCTCGACGGTCGTCATGAGGCGCTCGAGCGCCTCGGGCGCGGGTGCGTTGTCGTGCCCGAGCAGCCAGACCCACTCGTCGGGGTCCCCGTCGCCCGGGTCGGAGAGTCGCACGCCGTGCGCGGCGGCGGCGCCGAACGTCTTCGCGTCGGGAAGCGAGGCCAACTGGGCGGCGCCGCTCAGCGACAGCCGACCCGCGGCCGAGTCCTTGCCGCCCGTGTCGACCACCACCAATGCCTCGGGGGGCCGCGTCTGACGCGACAGTCCGTCGAGGGTTCGGTCGAGGTAGGTCGCTCCACCAGGGGCGACGAGGATCGCTGTGACTCTCGGCTGCATGACTCGTGAAGCCTAGGTCGCACCGGCGCGGGCACCGGCTCGGCGCGCCGACGCGACGGGCGAGACGTGACGACCCGCGCCTCCTGGTCCCCGCGACCTCGGGCCATCACGACGGAACGGCACCGACCCGGAGGGGTCGATGCCGTCGGAAGCCGAGGAGGCGCGGGTCAGGCCCGCTTGCGGAGCTTGCGACGCTCGCGCTCGGACAGCCCGCCCCAGATGCCGAAGCGCTCGTCGTTCTGCAGGGCGTACTCGAGGCACTGGGCCCGGACGTCGCAGGAGGCGCAGATCTTCTTGGCGTCGCGCGTGGAGCCGCCCTTCTCGGGGAAGAACGCCTCGGGATCGGTCTGGGCGCAGAGCGAGTCCGCCTGCCAGGCCAGCTGGTTCTCGTCGTCGGCGACGATGGTGCGCGACGACGATCCGATGCCGGGGACGCCCAGCTGGATCGGGTCGACGTGCCAGTCGTCCGGGACGCCGGCGCGGTTCTCGTGGATGCCCACAGCGCATCTCCCCTCGTGTCGATCGCCCGTGAATGTACGCGACAAGGTAATTACACCGGTGTCATTACCCATCCGTCAAGTCGAGGGCCAATAAACCCTCCACCCCCCGATCAGGGGCAACGGAGCCCCGGCGTGTCGGGGGACGTTTCGACGGGAACGGGTGATGTCGGGTACGTGGCGGACCGTCAACCGCGAGGCGCGGCCTGCCAGGCGCTGGTGACCATCTCGAGCAGCGTGTGCCGCATCTCCCAGTCGAGGTCGCGCGCCGCCAGGCTGCCGTCGGCGACGATCCGGTCGGGGTCGCCGGGACGACGCGGGGCGATCTCGGGCGTGAAGTCGATGCCGGTGCCCTCGCGCATCGCGGTCATGATCTCGGCGACCGAGACGCCGCCGCCCGAACCGAGGTTGTAGGCCGGCTCGACCGGCTCGCCCGCGTCCAGTCGGCGGGCCGCCGCGACGTGCGAGACCGCCAGGTCGGCGACGTGGACGTAGTCGCGGACGCACGTCCCGTCGGGGGTGTCGTAGTCGTCGCCGTTGATGCGCGGGACGCGGCCCTCGGCGAGCGCGGCGAAGACGAGCGGGAAGAGGTTGTGCGGGCTGGCGTCCCAGAGGTCGGGCCGACCCGAACCCACGACGTTGAAGTAGCGCAGGCTGGTGTGGCGCAGGCCCTCGGCCACCCCCTGGTCGCGCAGCAGCCACTCGCCGATCAGCTTGCTCTCGCCGTAGGGCGACGCGGGTGCCTTGGGCGTGTCCTCGGTGACGAGTTCGGTCGGCGGCGTGCCGTAGACGGCCGCGCTGGACGAGAACACGATCCGGTCGACGCCCCGGCTCGACATGGCCTCGAGGAGGCGGGCGGTCCCCGTGACGTTCTGGTCGTAGGTGTGCAACGGCCGCTGGACCGAGACCCCGGCGTACTTGTAGCCCGCGACGTGGACGACGCCGGTCACGCCGTGCCGGTCGATGGTCTGCTCGATCAGCTCGCGGTCGAGGAGGGAACCCCGGACGAACGGGACGTCGGCGGGCACGAAGGCCTCGAGGCCGGACGAGAGGTCGTCCAGGACGACCGCGTCGATGCCCGCCCCCGTGAGCTCGCGGACGACGTGAGAACCGATGTACCCGGCACCGCCGGTGACCAACCATGACATGGGGCCAACCTATCGGGTGCCCGACGGGTCACGGGTGCCACCACGAGCGCCGGGTGGGGCGCACGGAGCCGGACGTCACGCGGAGCGGACGACTCCGCCCGGCCGCCCGGCCCGGCTCAGGCCGGCGTCGCCACGTAGGCCGTGCCGCCGCCGGTCATCGCGAGTCGGACCTCGTCGGGGGTGACGAACGCGGACTCGCCACGACCGAGCCGGATGGTGCCGTCCTGACCCTTGACGTGGACCTCTCCGGCGGTGACCAGGACGATGCTCGGACCGCCGATCTCGACGACGGCCCCCGCGCCCTCGGCGTCCACCCGAAGCATGGCGAAGCCCGTGCCGGGAGGCGCGAAGCGCTCGACCCCCCGGGCGACCGTGGTCGGATCGAGACGGGGGACGGGCAGTGGTTCGAAGTCGAGCACCTTCAGCAGCTCGGGGACGTCCACGTGCTTGGGGGTCAAGCCGCCGCGCAGCACGTTGTCGGAGGGCGCCATGAGCTCGACGCCGAAGCCGCCCAGGTAGGCGTGCACGTTGCCGGCGGGCAGGAACAGCGCCTCCCCGGCACGCAGCGTGACCCGGTTGAGCAACAGCGAGACGACCACGCCGGGGTCGCCGGGGTAGCGCTCGGCCAGGTCGACGACCGTGGCGATGCCCGCGCCGTCCGCCCGGTGGGCGGCGGCGAGTTCGCTCACCGCCGCGATGGCCGCGGACGACTCGTCGTCGCCCTGGAAGAGGAAGGCCAGGGTCGACCGCAGGGACTCGCCCAGGTGTCGGCGGAGCAGGTCGAGGCGCCCCGAGCCGTCGTCGAGGAGGTCGAGGTCGGCCAGGGTCCGGGCCGGCTCGCGGAACCCGCAGAGGGCGTCGAAGGTGTCGCTCAACGCCACGATGATCTCGGGCTTGGCCGAGGAGTCCTTGTAGTTGCGCTCGGGGGCGTCGAGCGGGATGCCCGCGGCGTCCTCGCGCGCGAAGCCCTCGCGGGCCTGCTCGGGGGTGGGGTGCGCCTGGATGGACAGCGGGCCGTCGGCCGCGAGCAACTTCAGCAGGAACGGCAGGTGGTCCCGGTCGCGGCCGAGCGCCCTGCCCGGCTCGGCGGCGAACCAGTCGGCGAGGGTGTCGGCACCACCCACGACCGCCGGGGCGACGACGACGCTCGGCGAACCCGGGTGCGCACCGAGCCACAGCTCGGCCTCGGGGCGGCCGCTCGGTCGACGACCGAGCAGGTCGGCGATGGCCGTCGTGGAGCCCCAGGCGTAGTCGCGGGGCGTGTTGGTGATGGCGAGGAACATGGCTTTACCTGCTTGTCGGAGGTCGTGCTTGGTCGCCCCCTACAAAGCGGTGAGGTCGACGACGCCGGGGCGTTGATCAAAGCTACCAACCCCTTGGCGGCGGCTGGGGCGCTGCCTAGGCTCCTGTCGTCCCGACACGAAGCAATGGAGCACGGATGTCATCAGCGACCCTCACCTCGTTCACCTCCCTCGTCAGCGACTTCTACGGTTACGAGGACCTCCTCTCGGACCGCGAGAAGGGCGTGCTGGCCGACCTGCGGCACTACCTCGAGACCGAGGTCAAGCCCGGGGTGAACCGCCACTGGGCCGACGCGACCTTCCCGCACGAGATCGTGAAGGGCCTCGCCGGCCTGGGCCTCTTCGGCATGCCGTGGGAGGAGACGCGCCCGTTCGAGAACTCCGCCGTCTTCCGCGGCTGGGTCGCGCTCGAGCTCGCGCGCGTGGACGCGTCCGTCGCGACCTTCGTCGGCGTGCAGAACGGACTCGCCATGGGCTCGATCGGCGTCGGCGGCTCGCCCGAACAGCGTGCCGAGTGGCTGCCCCGCATGGCGAGCGGTGACCTGGTGGGCGCCTTCGGCCTGACCGAACCGCTGTCGGGGTCCGACTCGGCCCAGGGACTCCGCACGATCGCCACCCGTGACGGCGACGACTGGGTGCTGAACGGCTCCAAGCGGTGGATCGGCAACGCCACGTTCAGCGACATCACGATCATCTGGGCCAAGAGCGCCGAGGACGGCCAGGTCAAGGGCTTCATCGTCCCGACCGACACCGCCGGCTACACGGCGACCAAGATCGAGGACAAGCAGAGCCTCCGCATCGTCCAGAACGCCGACATCACCCTCGAGGACGTGCGCGTGCCCGAGAGCCACCGACTGCAGCAGGCCGATTCGTTCCGCAGCACGGCGGCCGTGCTGCGCCTGACGCGGGCCGAGGTCGCCTGGGCGGCCGTGGGCAACTCGATCGGCGCCTACGAGGCCGCCCTGGCGTACGCCAACGAGCGCGTGCAGTTCGGCAAGCCGATCGCCAAGCACCAGCTGATCCAGGACCTGCTGGTGAAGTGCATCGGAAACATCACCGCCTCGATCGGCATGGTGGTGCGGTGCTCGCAGATGCTCGACGAGGGCACCCAGCGCGACGAGCACGCCTCGCTCGCCAAGGCGTTCACCACGGCCCGCATGCGCGAGACGGTGGGGTACGCCCGCGAGGTCATGGGCGGCAACGGCATCGTGCTCGAGTACGACGTGGCCCGGTTCTTCGCCGACGCCGAGGCGCTGTACAGCTACGAGGGCACCCGCGAGATGAACACCCTCATCGTGGGCCGCAGCATCACGGGCCAGGCGGCGTTCGTCTGATCCAGGAGGGGCGGCCCCCGGTCGCTCCTCCGCGCCTCCCCCGTCGTCTAGCCTGGTGCCCATGACCACGACGTTGCCCGCGCGGCCCGCCCGGACGGTGCCGACGCGCGGAGCCACGACGTTCGCGACGCTCGCGTTCCTCGTGTTGTTCGGTGGCGACGTCCTCCGCAACGGCACCGGCTGGTGGGGCTGGGGGGCGGCCTGCGTGGCGATGGTCGTCGCCGCCGTCGTCCTCGTCGTGCGGCATCCGCCCCGGGTACGGACCCTCCCGCGCCTCCTCGTCCTCTTCCTGCTCTTCGCCGTGGTCTCGATCGCGTGGTCGCAGTACCCCGCCGGCTCCGCGATCGGCATCGTCCTCACGCTGATGACGAGCGTGGGCGCCCTGGCGGTCACCGTCGTCGCCTCGTGGCCGACCATCGTGACCGCCCTCGGACGGGCCTTGCGCATCCATGTCGTGGCCTCCCTGCTCTTCGAGGTCGTCGTCGGACTGGTCGTCCGCCAGCCGGTCTGCCCGGTGTACCTGGACTGCACGGATCGGCCGGCGGCGTGGTTCTGGTCGCGCGACGTGCTCTTCGAAGGCGGTCGCATCCAGGGACTGCAGGGCAACAGCAACATCCTCGCGATCATCGCCCTGCTCGCCCTGATCGTCACGGCGGTCCAGGCGGCGGACCGGTCCATCGGTCGCGGCACGGCGGTCGTCGGTCTCGTCACCTCGCTCCTGGCGCTCGCCCTGACCCGGTCGACGACCGTCGCGGTGGTCGCGGTGGCCGTCGGCCTCGTGTCGCTGCTGGTGGTGGCGACCCGACGCCGTGAGCCCGGCCGCCGGGGGCCCGTCTTCGGCGTGGCGGCGCTCGTCGTGCTGGCGGCCGTCACGGTGGTCGTCCTCGCCCGCGGCCCGCTGCTCGCGCTGCTGGGGAAGAGCGGCGACCTGACGGGTCGCACCGACATCTGGTCGGCCGTCTACGACCTCGGCGTCCAGCACCCCGTCGTGGGCTGGGGTTGGGTCAGCTACTGGTTCCCGTTCGTCGAACCGTTCACCGACCTCGCCGAGCGCAACGGCGTCGTGTACCTGCAGGCGCACGACGCGTACCTCGACGTCTGGTTCCAGCTGGGCTGGATCGGCCTCGCCCTGTTCGGGCTCACGATCGTCGGCGTCGTCCTGAGATCGTGGTGGTGGGCCGTCGACCGCCGCATGCTCGCGCGCGGGGTCGCGGCGCCGTGGTCGGCCCTCGACCTGTTGCCCTTGCTGCTCGTGACGGCCCTGCTCGTCCACGGGTTGACCGAGTCCCGGCTGATCGTCGAGTGGGGCTGGGCCACGTTCGTGGTCGTCGTGCTCGTGACGCGCCGCGACCCCTTCGGCTGGACGGGCCACGACCGGTGACGTCCGGCCACGGCCACGGGTTCGACCGCAGCCGCGATCCCCTGCGCCGGTACCTCTCGGCCTGGATCGGCTTCTCGGCCGGCGGGCACTTCTCGCAGGCCCTCTCGGTCGCCATCGTGCTCTACGCGTTCTCGACCCAGTCGGTCCGCGCCCTGATGGGCTGGCCGGGCTCGCTCGCCGTCCTGGGCACCCTCGTGGTGCTCGCGACGCTCTCCCTGGTCGGTGGCCGACACCACATCGAGTGGCACGGCATCCTGCCGGTGTCGCTCATCGCCCTGTTCGGCTTCATGGCCCTCAGCGTCTTCTGGAGCGAGTACACCTGGGTCACCGTCGGCGGTGTGGCCTACGCCGTCGGGTTCGGCGCCCTCGGGCTGTACCTGGCCCTGGGCCGCGACCTGGTCCAGGTGGTGCGGGCCTTCGGGGACGCGCTCCGCATCCTGCTCGTCGTGTCGCTGTCGCTCGAGGTGCTGAGCGGGCTGCTGATCGACCAACCGATCGCGTTCCTCGGAATCCAGGGCAACCTCGCCGCGGGCGGTCCGATCCAGGGCATCTCGGGCACGCGCAACTACCTGGGCTTCCTGGCGACGCTCGCGGTCATCACGTTCGCCGTAGAGTTCCTCACCCGGTCGGTCCCTCGGCGGCAGGCCGTCGCCTCGGGCGTGCTCGCCCTCACGGCGCTCGGTTTCGCCCGCTCCCCCGCGACGGCGATCGCGGTCATCGTCCTGATCGTGGCGGGAGTGGCGCTCGACGCGCTGCGCCGGGCTCCCGAGTCGAGACGGTCGCTCATGCAATCGGTCTTCGCGGTGATCGTGGTGCTGGGTGGTGCGCTGGCCTACGCGGGTCGCTCGCGCCTCCTGGACGCGGTGGACGCGACCAACGACCTGTCGGTGCGGTCGCTGCTCTGGGCGCGCATCCGCGAACTGGCCGCGGTGCACGACATCGTCGGCTGGGGCTTCGTCGGGCAGTGGCCGACCGGGATCTTCCCGTACTCGACGATCATCGCGCCGAGCGGCCGACCGCACGAGACGGGGCTCAACGCGTTCTTCGACATCTGGCTGCAACTGGGCCTGGTCGGCGGGTTGCTCCTCGTCGTGGCCGGCACCCTGGCGTTCGTGCGCAGCTGGATCACGGCGTCGGGTCACCCGATCGTGGCGTACGTCTGGCCGGCGCTCGTCCTGGTGCTGATCGGGGTCACCGCCGTCGCCGAGAGCTTCGTGTTGTTCGAGGGAACCCTGATGACCTTCGTCGCCATCGCGACGATCGCCGCCCGCAAGCGGTCGTGGCGGTCACGGCTGCCGCAGGCGAACCGCCGGTAGGAGGCGCGGCTCGGTCGGGTGCCGTCGCGGACGTCGGTCGCCGGTCGAGACCCGGCGCGCCGCTTCAGTCCTCGACGACCCAGCGCGGCCCGGGGCGGTTGCCGAGCAGGGTCTGCAGGCGGCGTCGGAAGCCCCACTGCGTGACGCGCAGCATGGCCTCGACGACGATGGCCTGGCTCATCTTGGACTCGCCGAGCTCGCGTTCGCGGAACTCGATGGGCACCTCGACGACGCGCCCCCCGCCGTCGAGGACGCGGAGGGTCATGTCGACCTGGAAGCAGTACCCCTTCGAGTCGATGCCCGTGAGGTCCATCGCCTCGAGGGCCTCACGCGTGTAGGCCCGGAAACCGGCGGTGACGTCCTTGAGCTGCAACCCGAGCGCCAGCCGGGCGTAGAGGTTGCCGCCGCGGCTGAGGACCTGGCGCGACACCGGCCAGTTGACCACCGAGCCACCCGGGACCCACCGGGACCCGATCGCGAGGCTCGGCGTCGACGCACCCGGTGCGCTGACGAGCGAGATCATCTCGGGCAGTCTCTCGGGCGGGTGCGAGCCGTCGGCGTCCATCTCGATGACGACGTCGTAGCCCCGCTCGAGACCCCAGCCGAAGCCCATGACGTAGGCGGACCCGAGCCCGAGCTTGCCGGTGCGGTGCGCCACGTGGATGCGGTCGTCGTCGGCGGCCATCGTCTCGGCGAGCTCGCCGGTGCCGTCGGGGCTGCCGTCGTCCACCACGAGGACGTGGATCTCGGGGACGGCGGCGAAGAGGCGCCCCAGGATGATCGGGAGGTTCTCGACCTCGTCGTAGGTGGGGAGGACGACGAGTGCGCCGGCGCCGGTGTGGGCGGAGGTGGTCATGCGGTGCTTCCGGTTGCGGGGAACCGGCGACGCGTCGGCGTTCCGGTCGGCTGGGCCCTGGGGGGCACGCCGATGACGACTCTAGACCGAGCACCCGATCCGGCCCACACGAGTCGAGCGTTCAGGGGACGTCGTCGACGACGTCGCAGGGCAGGAGGGCGCCCCAGCCCGCCGGAGCGCCGGCCACGTCGGCGACCTCCGCCCCGCCGTCGCAGACGTCCCCGGCCGTCCCCAACGAACGCTCCCACCGAGGCCCGTCGGCGCGCACCGTGTCCGGGCCGACGAACCAGGTCGCCGCGACGACGGCGAGGACGACGAGGGCGGCCGCGCCCGCCGCCCGGAGACGTCGTCGTGTCGAGAGGAGCAGCGCGTCGACGGCGCACAGCACGACGACGACGAGGAACATCGACGGCACCACCCCGTAGCGGGTCAGCCCGAGTTCGGCCACCCGTCCGGGGTCGGCGAACCAGAACTTCGTGTCGGGACCGTGGTTCACCACGACGTCGAGCGTCCAGAGACCGATCGACGCCACCGCCACCACGGAGGCGAGGACCATCCGCCCGGACGCCACCCGACCCGATGCGTCATCGTCCGGCCCGCGGACGGTCGAGCGCCGGGAGGACCGGACCACGACCAGCGCCGATACCACGAACGGAACGGCCGCGACCACGACAGCGGGCCATCCGGCGCGGTCGAGCAGGTCACCCATCACGGAGGCCGAGGGCACCCAGGTGCCGAGGACGACGGACGTGAGGTAGCCCAGGACGACCTGCGGCACCGTCGAGGCGGCACCCGGGGCATCCGCCCGGGGCGTCAGGGCCGCGACGACGAGCTGGGCGACGAGCGCCGCGCAGAGGACGGCCACGGGGACGAGGTCGCGTCGCGACGGAGCCGTCCGACGGCGGACGAGCCCGGCCAGGACGACGAGCGGCACGAGGAGGACGGCCTGGATCTCGGTGAGGCCGATGAGCAGTGCCGCCACGGAGGCGAGCACGGTGGACGTCGCGCTCCGGTGTCGGTGCAGCAGCAGGAACGGGGTGAGCCACAGCAGGTACCAGTGCAGGTTGGCGAGGTTGCCCGACACCTCGAGCGGGGCGAGCGGCACGAGGACCGTCACGGCCGCGAGTGCGAGCCGGACGACCGGCGACGCCACGAGGCCGCGTGAGCAGCACCAGACCCCGGCGGCCACGACGCCGGCGACGAGACAGGAGAGGACCGTGACACCCGACGCGAGGCTGCCGACGGGAAGCCACGACCACGCGAGATCCGCCACGATGCGGGGGACGACGTGCAGGTAGCCGTCGTAGGGGACGAACCAGCTCTCGAACGGGCCGACGGCCGCTCGCTGCTGGACGAAGACCCGCCCGTCCTCGGCCCAGAGCGTGTCGCGGGCCGCCGGGGGCAACCGCAGCCAGGCCACGAGGGCGGCGACGACGGCGATCGCGACCGCGACCGGAGCACGAGCACCTCGGCGCGTCGGACGACCGGGCCGTCCACCCGGACCGGGCGCGGCCGCACGGATCGCAGGGGTCGGGGTCGATGTCGTCATGGGCTCATTGTGCCGGTCGGGGCCCGACCTGTTGGTACCATCGGGACCATGTCATCGGCCCTGGCGCAGACTCTCATCGTCATGCCCGCGTACAACGAAGAGGACGTCGTCGCCGACGTCGTCACCGAGGTCTTTGACAAATTGCCCGGCGTCACCGTCCTCGTCGTCAACGACGGTTCGCGGGACGACACGGTCGCCCGGGCGCGATCCGCCGGAGCGACCGTGCTCGACCTGCCCTTCAACCTGGGGGTCGGTGGCGCCATGCGCACCGGCTTCAAGTACGCGCAGCAACACGGTTTCCGGTACGTCGTCCAGGTCGATTCCGACGGTCAGCACGACCCGTCGGGAGTCCCGCTCATCCTCGACGCCCTGGCGTCGGTCGACGTGGCCATCGGCGCCCGCTTCGCCGGCGAGGGCGACTACCAGGTCACGGGTCCCCGCCGATGGGCGATGGTCGTGCTGGCGGCGGTCATCGGTCGGATCGCGCGGACGAAGCTGACCGACACGACCTCGGGGTTCCGCGGCGCCGGGCCCCGGGCGATCGGGATCTTCGCCCAGCACTATCCCGCCGAGTACCTCGGTGACACCGTCGAGTCCCTCGTGCTGGCGGCCCGGGCCGGGTGTTCCATCAGCCAGGTGCCCGTCTCGATGCGCCCCCGGGCCGGCGGCACCCCGTCCCACAATCCCGTGAAGGCCGCCGTCTACCTCGGACGGGCGGGCCTCGCCCTGATCATCGCCCTGTGGCGGCCCCCGCTCGCCCTCAGCGTGGAGGCCCCCACCACATGAGCGTCACCACCTACGTCTTCGGCATCGTGTCGGCCGTGCTCGTCCTCTACGTCGTCTTCGAGATGCTCCGTCGCCGACGCGTGCGCGAACGCCACGCCCTCTGGTGGATCTTCGCCGGGGTGCTGGCGCTCGTCGTGGCCGTCTTCCCCGGCATCCTGACCGGCGCCGCCGCGACCCTCGGCATCACCGCCCCGACCAACCTCGGGTTCTTCCTGAGCACGATCATCCTGTTCCTGGTCTCGGTGCAGCACAGCGCCGAACTCACGGTGCTCGAAGAGAAGACGCGCACGCTGGCCGAGGACGTCGCCCTCCACGACGAACGCATCCGTCGACTCGAACGCTCCGTCCACCGGGCGGATCAGGCCTGATGGGACTCCCCCGCGTCACCGTGGTGACCCTCGCCTACGGCGACGAGCCCGTCCTGCACGACTCGGTCTCGTCCGTCCTCGCCTCCACGGACGTCGACGTCGACGTGGTCCTGGTCGACAACGGGTGCACCAGCGATGCGGTCTCGACGCTGCCCACCGACCCGCGCCTCCGGGTTGTCACACCCTCCGAGAACCTCGGGTTCGCCGGCGGCGTCAACTTCGGGGCTCGACTGGCCGACGGAGAATTCCTCGCGCTCGTCAACAGCGACGCCGAGGTGCGGCCCGACACCCTCGCCAAGCTGGTCGCCGTCGCGTCCCGCCCCGAGGTGGGCATCGCCAGCGGAAGCATCCGCCTGGCTTCCGACCCCGAGGTCATGAACTCTGCCGGCAACCCCGTCCACGTCGTCGGACTCAGCTGGGCCGGCGGGCTCGACGAACCCGCCGCGGACCATGCCCAGGAGGCGCGGGTCGCGTCCGCTTCGGGTGCCGGCCTGGTCATCTCCCGAGAACTCTGGCTGCGCCTCCGCGGATTCGCCGACGAATACTTCGCCTACCACGAGGACGTCGACCTGAGCTGGCGGACCTGGCAGCAGGGGTTGCAGGTCGTCTACGTGCCCGACGCCGTCGTCCTGCACCACTACGAGTTCAGTCGCAACGCGCTCAAGATGTACCTGCTCGAGAAGAACCGACAGATCTTCCTGCGGACGGCCTACGGGCCTCGGCTCCGGGCCCTGACGTGGCTGCCCACCACCGCGCTCGACGTCGCCATGCGCGTGGTGGCACGCGCGCAGGGGTGGTCGGCCGAGAACGCGCGGGCCCGTCGCTGGATCGCCGACAACTCGGCATGGTTGCGCGAACGTCGCGACTGGGTCCAAGAGGTGCGCACGGCGTCCGACCGCAGCCTCGTGCCGCTGCTCACGGCGACGTTGGATCAGCAGGTGTTCCCGCTGCCCAAGGGTGCCGGCGTGCTCCAGACCGCGATGCGCGCCTACTGGGCCGTCGCGCGCCGACTCGTCTGATCGACGTCCCTCGGCGAGGCGCCGACGGGTGCTCGGAAGCCGAGCACGAGGAGCGCCACCAGGTTGAGGCCTGACCCGGTGACGAATCCGACCGTCCCGGCTTGCACGCCCAGCACGGGCCCCGACCCGACCATCACCGCGACGCCGACGACGAAGCCGGCCACGGACGTCAGGGCGACGGCCTTCGAACGGCCGGCCGACAGCAGCAGCGCCGAGGGGATCAACGCGACGGTGAAGACGAAGACGCCCACGATCAGGACCCTGAGCAGGGGCACGGCCTCGGCGGCCTCGGCGGGGTAGAACAACGGCAGGTACAGGGGCGCGAGAGCAGCGAGGGCCCCGAAGACCGCGGCGAAGACGGCGGTGAACGCGACCAGGAGCAGCACGGGACCACGCTGACGCAACGAGACCTGCCCACTCCGGTGCGCGAAGGCGGGGATGATGATCTGGCTCACGGCCTGCCCGAGCATGGAGGCCGGGGTGGCGAGGGTGAAGGCCGCCGCGTACACGCCCGCGGCCGTTCCCGGTCCGTAGACCTGGGCGGCGATCATCGCGAGCTGGAGGAGACCGTTGGTCGTCAACCCGGCCACCACGTTCCACGAGGCGAAACGGAGGGCCTCCTGCCGGCCGTCACCGTCCGCCTCCGACAGGTCTTCGGCGGTGGCGAATCCGTTCCCCCGGGGCCGGCACGCCAACGCGAACACCGTGTAACCGAGGGCCAGGGGCAGCAGCACGACGTCGCCCACTCCGCCGAGGCAGACGACGACGAGGAGGCCGAGGCTCACGACGCTCCCGATCGAGTCCCACAGGGCCACCCGTCCCGCGCGGTGGTAGCCGAGCTGGACGCCACGGCAGAAGGCGTAGGCGCCGTAACCCGCGACGAGCCAAGCAGCCAGCACCGCGGTCGTGAGGCCGTTGCCGAGGAGCAGGGCGACGGGCACGGCCGACACGGCCAGGATCGCGGACGACACCAGCATGCTCAGGGAGAAGACCCGGATCAGCTGGGCGTCGGACACCCTGCGGTGGAGCGCGAGGGCGATGAACCGCGAGACCGTGTTGCCGGCCGCGGTGGGCCAGAGGAGCGCCGCGAAGATCGAGAGCGAGAGCAGGGTGCTGGCGTGACCGAGCGCTTCGGTGCCGAACGCCCGCCCGATGAGGACGGTGTACGCGAGACGCGAGACCCCCTGGACGCCGATGCCCAGGGTCGAGAGCACCGCCGCCGAGAGCACCGACCTCGTTCCGGTCGCCTCCGGCGGGACGCCGTCGGCGCTGCGGTCTTCGACCTGGGGCATGTCGCGTCTCCTCACCGGGCACGCTGCCGAACCCGAGGAGACACTCTATTCGCCCGATCGATGCCGCCCGTTCGGTACCATCGTCGGGGGCCGTGGGCCCGCGACGCCAAGGGGAGCATCACCATCGAGACACGCACCGAGACCATGACGGACGACACGACGAACTCCCGCACCCGAGGTGCACGACCCCGGGTCGTCCACGGTGCCGGGCGCCCCCGCCCCTGGGCCGTCTTCGTCGCCGCGTTCGCGGTCTTCTGCGGCCTCGGGGGTGCCTGGGCGGTCGCCAGCCCCCTCATGTCGGTTCCCGACGAGCCGGCCCACACCATCCACGCGGCCGCCGTCGTCCGGGGGCAGCTCAGCGGCGATCCGGTCGAGCAACAGGGATGGACGCGCGTCACCGTGCCGGAGTACGTGGCCCAGACGACCTCCCTGCCCTGCTTCGCCTTCAACGACGACGTGGACGCCTCCTGCCAGGCCACCGTCAGCGACTCCGACGCCGACACGTCGGCCGTCACGACGGCTGGTTCGTACGACCCCGTCTACTACGCCTTCGTCGGACTACCGAGCCTCGTGCTCGACGGCAAGGCGTCCCTCTATGCGATGCGGGGATTCAGCGTGATCCTCTCCGCAGCCCTCCTCGCGTCCGCCGTCGCGGCTCTGGTCCAGCGCCGGTCGTCCCGCTGGTCGTTGATGGCGGTCGTGGTCCTCACCACTCCGATGGTGCTGTTCATCACGGGTTCGGTGAATCCCAGCAGCATGGAGATCTCGGCGGCCGTCGCCCTGTTCGCCTGGCTGACGTTGCTCCGCGAACGTGCCGACGAGGGGCTACCCGTCCATCGGATCGCCATGGTGGCGGTCTCGGCGTCCCTCTTGGCGAACACCCGCAGCATCGGCCTCCTCTGGCTCCTCGTGATCGTCGTCGCCTCGACGCTCGACCTCGCTCTCTGGCGCCGGCTCCTCCGCAGCGTGGCGTTCTGGGTGGCGGCCGCCGTCATCGGAGCGGCCTCGGTCTTCAGCTTGCTGTGGGTGCTGGCCACACAGAGCCTCAGCCCCACCGTCCCGAATCCGGGCGTGGGCTCGACCTTCGAGTCGGGCTTCATCCGCATGATCTTCCTCACGTTCGAGAACGGGCAGGGCTACGTCGGAATCTTCGGCTGGCTCGACGCGCCGGCTCCCGCGACGACCGTCGTGCTCTGGAGCTGCTGCATGATCGTGCTGGTGCTGGCCGCCCTGGTCTTCGGCCGCGGTCCGGCGCGACTCGGTACGGCCGTGCTCGCCCTCGCATTCGTGGTCGCCCCTCCGATCATCCAGGGCATCGCCGTGACCGACTACGGCTACATCTGGCAGTCCCGGTACATCCTGGCCGTCTTGGTCTGCGTCCTGCTCTCGGCCGGCGCAGCCCTCGACGAGGCGTTCCCCGCTCCGACCACCGGGCGGATGAAGACGCTCGTCGTCGTCGTCCTCGCAGCGCTCGGGGTCATGCAACTGCACACGTTCGTCTGGACCCTCCGTCGCTACGTGGTCGGCTGGTCCGACCAGAGCGGCGGTTGGGGTGCCATGTTCACCGACCCCCGATGGGCACCGTCGGGGGGCTGGATCGTGTGGACCGTCGTCTTCGCCGCCGTCTGGGCCACCGGGGCGGTCCTGACCGCGCGGGCGATGTCGGGCTCGGCGCCCGGGCACGACGAGCCGGCTGCTCGCCTGTCCGACGAGGCCACGGCATCCCCGGCGGCCGTCTCGGCGTCCAGGGACGCCTGACGCACGGCGCCGCCCGGGTCCGTCCATCGGACCCGGGCGGCGCCGGGGTGTCGCCCTCGGAATTCGCGCCTCAGCGGGTGTCGATGCGGCGCTTGACCTTCGCCAGAACGCTTCGTACGCCCTCGCTGCGGTAGTAGTGGTACACGCGGCCGACGTCGTGCCGGATGCCGTACTGCTTGCGCCGGTTGCGGACCTGGACCTTCGCATGCGTGGGCACGGCGTGCTCCACGTCACCGGTACCACCCGTCTTGTCCGCCGCACGGACGGGTTCGCGGACGAACTCGACGAGGGGCTTGAGGACGTTCTCCCAGGTGAACTGCTCACGCACCCTGGTGACGTTCGCGACGTGACGTCGGCGCGCCTCCTCGTCGAAGAGGACCGATTCGAGGGCCGATGCGAGACCCTCGACGTCGCGTTCGTCCACGACGACTCCGAGGTCCTCGACCGCCACGAGTTCGGCGAAGGAGTCGCCTGCCGTCGTCACGATGGGCAACTCGGCCCACAGGTAGTCGAGGATGCGGGTACGGAACGAGAACGTGGTCTCGAGGTGCTCGTAGTGCGTCGAGACGCCGGCGTCGGCTTCGCGGAGGAAGGCACCTCGATCGTCGTAGGGAATCCAGGCATCGTTGAAGAACACGTTGACGCCGGTGAGCCCCAGCTCGTCGGAGACCGCCCGCACCTTCGCCACGATGTCCATCTCGGGGACGTCGGGGTTCGGGTGCTGCACTCCCATGAAGAAGAGCTTGACTTCGGGTCGCCTACTCGCGAGGGACGCGATGGCGCGGACGAGGGTGATGGGATCGAACCAGTCGTAGATGCCGCCTCCCCAGACGACGAGTTTGTCGTCGGCATCGATTCCCGGGAGGACCCCCTTGAGGACGGGATGATCGTGCTGGGGCGGCGTCGACGAGAGGCCGAACGGCACGACGCCGATGAGGCTGCGCAGTTCGGGGTCACGCGAGTACGTGCGTGCGTTGACGCGGCCCGAGCCCGCGAGTTGACCCAGCCAGAAGAGCCTCTGGCGCTCCGAGGCACAGATGAAGTAGTCGCCGAGCTCGAGCTGGTGGTTCAGGGTGTCGGCGGCGTCGAGGATCTGGCGGTCCCAGGCCTCGACGTCGGTGCTGCGACCTTGTTCGAGCTGCTCGAGGTGCAGGGGGTCGTAGACGTCGACCACGAGCACCTTGCGCGTCTTCTCGAGCGAGGGGAAGAGCCGCAGAGCATGTCCCTGCACGATGATGACGTCCGCCCAGGCCTCGTGCTCGACCATCTGCTTCGGATGGCGGTGCGGCACGGTCACGACGTCGTAGGTCTCGTCGATGGGGGTGGATCGCGTCATGCTGACGACGCGGACGTCGTGTTCGAGGGCGAGTTCTCGTGCCATGTTCGTCGCACGGATGGCTGGTCCCGCCATCTTGGCGCCGATGGAGTCACCGGTGACGATGAGGACGCGACGCCGCTTGACGACCTCGAGCACGTCGAGGGAGGCGACGATCTTGTCGTACCCCGCGAGATAGCTCTCGATCGGGTATGCGGGTTCGTCACGGTTGCCGAAGAGATCGAGCAGCTGACGATCGTCCTTGACCCGGGAGGCCTGGATCTCGCGCCGGGATTCGGTCAGCGAGGGCAACATCTCGACGAACTGGTCGATGCCGTAGATGCCTGCCATGCCCTTCTTCGGGACGGGCCGCGTCTCGACGGAATCGTCGCCCGGGTTCCGCAGGTCGAGCTCGGTCGAATCGAGTTCGCTGCGTCCGACGGCACGCCGCACGACCAGTGCGAGCGCACCGGGCAGAGCCTTGTCGAGCTGCTCCTGGCCGAGGTTCTTGTACAGGGTGAAGAGGGCGTTGCGTTCGAGAAGGTAGGTCTCGCGGAAGTCACCGAACTTGTTCATCGACGCGTGGTGCTTGTGGTAGGCGATCGAGCGTGGCTGGTAGCGGAATCGCCAACCCAGCAGGTTCAGGCGCCATCCGAGGTCGACGTCGTCGTAGAACATGAAGTAGCGGTCGTCGAACCCGCCCAGCTGGTCGAAGAGCTCGGCCCGGATGAACATGGCCGCGCCCGTCCCGAACAGGACGTCCTTCTCGGTCTCCCAGGCGCCGGTGTCGGGCCCCCCGGCGTGCGGCTTGTAGCCCATGCCGTACCAGGTCATGGCCGCCTCGGTGAAGTCGACGTTGACCCCGTCCCAGTCGAGGACCTTGCTGGCCACGGCTCCGATGTCGGCTCCGGAGGCGAAGGTGTCCATCGCGGCCCGGATCCAGGCCACGTCGGGGCGGGCGTCGTTGTTCAGGAAGGCCACGATCTCGCCCGAGGACTGTTCGACGCCCAGGTTGCACCCTCCGGTGAAGCCGAGATTGCCCCCCGACTCGATCAGGGTGAACTCGAGCGACGACGCCTTGAGGCGGGCGACGTGGTCCGCACCCGAGTCGTTGTCGACGACGATGATCTCGAGCTTGTCGGCGGGCCAGTCCTGAGCGGCCAACCCCTCGATGCTCGTCAGCGTGTCGTCCGTCCCCTTGTAGTTGACGAGGACGACGGAGACGACGCCCGGTCTGCGGTCTTTCACGTGATGACTCCCTTTGGTCGGCGCGACGTCGTCCGTCCCGAGGACGACGAGGGCGCGGACAGCGCCATGGCCCGTCCACCTTACCGTCGGCACCCCGGTGGCCGAACCGGGTGGGAGGGTGCGGCAGCCGTACCCACCGGTAGAGTGACGACCGGTCTTCGCCGGGAGCGCCGATCCGGCCTCACCGCTCGAAGCCACCCCGAATCGATCGACAGAACCCGAGACGATGACCCCTGACGCACCCGCCCCCCACACGTCGACGCATGACGCATCCGATCTCTACCAGGCCCTGGCGCGTGACGAGCTGGCAGACGGCGATCGTGGCCGCGTCCTCTTCTGCGTGTCGACCGTCGACCTGGGCCAGGGGGCCGGAGACCTCTACGTCGCCCTCGGCCTCGCGGCCGCCCTGCACCGCATCGGATGGGGCGTCTCGTTCTGGCCGACCGAACGATGGGACGACGCGCCCGACGAGGCGGCCGACGTGGCCGTGGTCATGATCGAGTCGTTCGTGCCCGGCCTCTTGCCGCCGTCCACGGCGACGGTCGCGTGGGTCCGCAACTGGACGGCGTCGTGGGCCCGGCTCCCGTACCTGGACGACTTCGACGCGGTCTGGGCCTCATCAGGGGCGGCCGCGCGTCACGTGTCCGCCGCCTACGACGGACCGGTCGAGATCGTCCCGATCGCCGTCGACCCCGACGTCTTCGACGCGCCCGGCGTCCCTCGCGACCTGCAGGTCGTCACGACGGCGAACTTCTGGGGCGCCGAACGCAAGATCCAGCGCGCCCTCGACCGGTTGGCGGAGACGGTTCCGGTCGACTGGTTCGGAGCCAACGGAGCCCACCTCGAGAGGTCGCCCCACATCCGGCACCACGACCGTGTCGACTTCTTCTCCCTTCGCGGGGTCTACGGTCGGAGCGTCCTGGTCGTCGACGACCTCATCGATCCCGCGCGCGAATTCGGCACGCACAACAGCCGTCTCTACGAGGCGTTGGCCTGTGGGGCCCTTCCCCTGGTGAACACCCGGGACGGGCTCGACGAACTCGGCCTCGGTGAGCTGCCCGTGTACTCCGATGCGGACTCGCTCCGGGACGTGGCCCTGGGCCTCCTCGCCACACCGGAGGCGACGGCACGACTCGTGGGATCCCTCCGCGACGTCGTCCTCAGCCGTCACTCCTACGACGATCGCCTGCCGACGGTCACGGCGTCCTTCGCGCTGGCGACGTCGAGGGCACGACCGCGGACGTCTCGTCCGGCGATGCTCACCTGGGCCACGCTGCAGCAGGAACGACTCCGCAACGCCGTGCGGGAGGGCGACGGGCATCTCATCACCGTCCGGAGGCTCGAGAAGGAGATCGCGACCCTCCGCGACGAGATCGGTGCCCTGCAAGCCGACCTGCTCGCCACGGTCGGCCCCCTCGAGGAACTCGACGAACTCAAGTCGAGCAAGGCCTACCGGACCCTCGAGCGCTACCGAGGCCTCGTCGGCCGGGTCTCGCCGCCGCGCTGACCTCGGCCAGGCGTCCACCCAGCCGGCCGAGCACGACCATGAGACCTGCCGGGCCGACCGTCAGCGGACCGTGACCGGGGAACAGACGACGGTGTTGGCTCCGGCTCCGACGTTGATGGAGTAGAGGCACACCGAATGCTGCCCGGCGGCGAGGCCTGCGACGGACGCCGAGAACTGGTGACGCGGGCCGAACGCGGGGAAGGCCGTCCCGAGGCTCGACTTAACGACGTCGGCCGTCACCTTGGTTTGCAGGACGCCGTCGACGTAGACGTGCACCCGGAGGGGGTCGACGGTGTCCGGATCGATGGTCCAACCCCGGGCCAGCACGGCCCCCGCGCTCGGCGACGAGACCTCGTCGAGCAGCATGGACGGGGAGCCCGTGACCGCGGAGACGGTCCGGCAGTCGACGGTGTTGCCACCCCCACCGACGTTGATGGCGTAGGTGCAGAGGGTGTGCGCACCCGGACCGACCCCGGTGAGCGTCGCCGTGAAGGCGTGCTTCTCGCCGTAGCCGGGGAACGACGTGCCCAGACTGGCTTTGGCCACGTCGGCCGTCACCTTCGTCACGAGACGCCCGTCGAGGTACAGGTGGACGCGGACCGGGTCCACGACGTCCGGATCGAAGGACCAGCCCCGGACGGTGATCTGGCCGAGAGCCGTGCCCTGGGCCTGGTCGAGGAAGAGCCGCGGCGAGCCCGTCGGCGCTGCCACTTCGGCGCAGCGGACGGCGTTGCCGCCCGCCCCGACGTTGATGGCGTAGACGCAGACGGAGTGGGTGCCGGCGGAGAGTCCGGCGACGGGCACCGAGAAGGCGTGCTTGTCGCCGTAACCGGGGAACGCCGTCGCCAGGCTCGCCTTGGAGACGTCGGCCGTGACCTTCGTGGACAGGGCACCGTCCACATAGACGTGGACGCGCACGGGATCGACCGTGTCGGGATCGATCGCCCACCCGCGGACGAGAAGCTTGCCGGGCGACCCCATCGACACCTCGTCCAGGAACAGCGAGGGTGCGCCCGACGCCATCACGACGGTCTGGCAGGCGACGTCCACGGTCGAGCCCGCTCCGACGTTGACCCCCTGGACGCAGACGCGGTGCGAGCCGCCGGACACGCCCGTGACGGTGCTCTCGAAGGCGTGCCGGGTGCCCCAGCCGGGATAGACCGCGGGCAGGCCGGGGACCTCACCGGAGGCGATCTGGCTCGAGACCTGGCGTCCGTCGACCGTCACCCGGGCGGTGATCGGGTCGGCGGTGTCGGGGTCGACGACCCAGCCCTTCACGGTGAGTGAACCGGCCGAGGCCGAGACGCTGTCGACGTACCCGAACGGGTCACCCGTTCTCACGACGAACTCGCGACAGTCGAGCAACGTGTTCACGCCCGTCCCCACGTTGATGGCATAACTGCAGACGCTGTGCCGGCCGGCCGACAGGCCCGTGATGTTGGCCGAGAAGCCGTGTGCGGTGTTGCCCTTGCCGAGGACGCCCGCCAGGCTCGGGTAGTCGTTCCCGGCGACGGTGCTCGCGGCTCCGCGACCGTCGACGTAGAAGTCGACGCGGATGGGCGCGGCGCTGTCGGGATCGACGGCCCAGCCGCTGACGGTCACCTGTCGGAAGCCTGCCGCCGCCGTGTCGACGTAGCCGTAGGGCGAACCGCCGCCCGTCGTCGAACCGAACCAATCGGTGTAGATGCGGAAGAAGTTGCGGTTTCCGTAGGCCGAGCACGAGTCACCCGTGCCGTACATGTTGGCAAGGGCCGCGGCGTTCGGCGTGTACGGCGTGTAGATGTACAGGGACGCGGTGGCCTGGTTCTGGATGTACACGGGCTTCGTCCCGCAGCTCGCGTTGGGGTGATAGAAGATGTTGTTGGTTCGGCCGGCCTGGTAGCTCCACGACGTCGGAGTGGCGGCGTAGCGCTTGAACTGCAGCGCCGCCCCGTAGACCTGGTTGAAGAAGCCGTAGTACTGGGCGTCGCAGGCGGCCGTGTCCGGACAGCCGTAGCCGGTGGCGGACCTGTACATGTACGCGGTCGGGGCCGAGGACGTGACGATGCCCTGCTCCTTCTCGAGGAGCACGAGGAGCACCTTCGGACTGATGCCACAGATCTGGGCGACGTTGTAGATGACCGCTGCGGCCGACTGACCGGGCCCCCCGGGATACGTGCCGCAGCGGGCTCCACTGTCCTGTCGGGTGAACGTGTCCATCGTGTAGCTCTTGAGGCACGCGGGCCCGCTGGAGGCCCGACAGGACGGCACCTGCTGGTTGAGGAAGGACTGGACGTTGTCGAGGGTCATCGACCCCGCCGCATAGAAGTTCGCATCGCTGATGATGTTGCCCGGATCGAAGTCCGCACCGGAGGCGGCCGAGGCGGGCCGTGGATCGTCGGCGGCGATCGACACGACGGTCAAGGCCGAGGCGACGAGCGCGACGGCGAGGAGACGAGCTGTCCATTTCTTGATCACGCGGGTACCTCTACTTGTACGGCTTCGGACGATGCCGCGGACGAACCGACCACGTATCGGAGGGTGACGTTCCAGAGACCCGGCGCCAGCTCGGCCCGGGGGACGACGAACTGGCCGCAGTCGACGCTCGAGGCCGAGGCCTGGGGCACGGAGTCACGGACGACGCGACTCGATCCCTGGACGAGGACGAGACGGCACGTCCCGGCGGGATCGAGCTGACCGCTGACCACCCCACCGGCCTCGAGCTGCCCCGACGCGGCGTTCCAGGTCGCGAAGGTGACGAGGGGGGACGCGGGGTAGTCGGCAGGGTCCGGCTCGTCGACCGGATCGGAACCGTTCGATCCCGGGAGGGGGGCTCCGGTCACGAACTCACCCCCGGTGACGGGTGCCGCCGAGGTCGCGGAACCCGTCGGAGCGACGGGCTCCGCGGAGGGGGCCTGTGAACCCGGGCCGGTGGTCGACACGGTGGGAGACGGCTCGGACCCCGACGACGTGCACGCTCCGAGGGAGAAGGAGAGGACGACGGCGGCGCCGACGGCGAAGACCAGCACGGGCGCCCCGTGGAGGGAGTGGTTCATCCAGATGTGCCCCGTCTGATCGATTGGTCGAAAACAACCGTAACCCAGGGGATTGCCAGGTGCGAGGGCCATGCGGTCGTCAGTACCTATCGGCCGCCGACCGGGAGCCGTCAGACCGGGCGGCCGCCGAGCAGGTGCCGGTTATGCTGGCCCAGTCCTTTTCCGCCGACCGGATCGCGTGATGACCTCCAACTCCCGTATCGAAGCACTCTCCCGCGAACCACTCGTCGTCATCGGCGCCCCCGCGAAGGCCTTCCGCGGCACCGGCAAGTCGCTCCGAGACATCCTCGGCCAACGAGAGATGCTCTCGCTCCTCGTGCGTCGCGACCTGAAGGCACGCTACAAGGACAGTGCGCTCGGCTTCGTCTGGTCCCTCGTCAGGCCCCTCACGCAACTGCTCATCTACTACGTCGTCCTGGGGCAGTTCCTCGGTGCCGCGAGGGGCATCCCCGACTTCGCGATCTACGTCTTCACCGGGCTGACGGCGTACACGCTCTTCAGCGAGATCGTGGCCGGCTCCACGAGTTCGATCGTCGGCAACAGCGGACTCATCAAGAAGGTCTACATCCCCCGCGAGGTCTTCCCCCTCGCGAGCGTCGGTGCGGCATTGTTCAACTTCTGCATCCAGTTCGCCATCCTGCTCGCAGCCACCCTCGTCCTCGGCAAGTTCCCCCTCACCGGCGAATTGATCTACCTGGTGCCCGCGCTCCTGGTCATCGTCGTCTACGGAACGGCACTCGGGCTGGTGCTCTCCGCCCTCAACGTCTACCTGCGTGACGTCCAGTACCTCATCGACGTCGGCTTGATGGTGTTGCTCTGGGCGTCGCCGATCGTCTACGCATGGTCACAGGCGAAGAGCGTCCTGGGCAGTGGACTGCTCCTGCAGATCTACACCGACAACCCCCTGACCCTCTCGGTCCTGTCGTTGCAGCGAGCCATCTGGACGGCGGGCCATGACACCGTCGCCTACCCCGAGCACCTGATGCTGCGTCTGCTCGTCGCCCTCGCGGTGGGCCTGCTGCTGCTGTTCGGGGCACAGCGAGTCTTCTCCCGACTGCAGGGCAACTTCGCCCAGGAACTGTGAGCGCCATGAGCAACGACGACATCCTCAGCACACCTCCGCGCCCGGCCGTCGAGGCGCCCGACGTCATCGTCGTGAAGGGCGTGTCGAAGAGGTTCACCGTCCGCAAGGACAACTCGCTGAAAGAGCGCCTGGTCACCCTCGGCAAGATGGGTCGACGTCACCGACAGGACTTCTGGGCCCTCAACGACGTCGACGTCAGCATCCAGGCGGGCACGACGGTGGGACTCATCGGCCAGAACGGCTCAGGCAAGAGCACGCTCCTCAAGGCGATCGGCGGCATCATCCAGCCGACGACCGGCACGGTGTCCCGCCGCGGACGGTTGGCGGCCCTGCTCGAACTCGGCGCGGGATTCCACCCCGACCTGACGGGACGCGAGAACGTCTACCTGAACGCCGCCCTCCTCGGCCTCACGCGTCGCGAGACCGAGGACCGTTTCGACGACATCGTGACGTTCTCGGGCATCGGCGACTTCATCGACACCCAGGTGAAGTTCTATTCGTCCGGAATGTACGTCCGGTTGGCCTTCGCGGTGGCGGTGCACACCGACCCCGACGTGCTCCTCGTGGACGAGGTGCTGGCGGTCGGCGACGAGGCGTTCCAGCGGAAGTGCCTGGACAAGATCCGTTCGTTCCAGGCCGAGGGCCGGACGATCATCATCGTCACGCATTCGCTCGCCCAGGTCCAGGAACTCTGCACCCGCGCGGTCTTCCTGAACAAGGGCACGGTGTTGTTCGACGGCGAGCCGAACGACGCGGTGGCCATGTTCCGCGACCTCCTCGAGGATCGGCGCCAGACGGAAGCGGAGCAGGCCCACGACCCCCTCGTCGGCTCGGGTCACGTCACGAACGTCTCCGTCGCGGCGTCCGGCCGGGTCGGCGACACCCGCATCCTGCCCGGTGACGATCTCGAGGTCACGATGGAGTTCGAACACGCGACCGGCATGGACGACTGGATCGCAGCGCTGCAGATCAACAGTGCGTCCGGTCAGGTGGTCTACGGGACGACGAGCACGCGCATGGGCATCGACCTCTCCCGGTTGCAGGGCACCCGCAGGCTGAAGTTCGTCCTCAAGGACGTCGCGTTCGGTGAGGGCAAGTACTTCGTCAACGCCTCACTGATGGACCCCCGAGGTGTGCACGTCCACGACCTGCCCCAGGGAGCCTCTTTCGACGTGCCGGCCTACGCGCTGGCGGTCGGCACTGTCCATGCCGAACCCGAACTCGTCCAGCTCTGAGGTCCCGACGACCCTCGTCGTCGTCGTCAACTGGAACAACGCAGATCTGACGTCTCGGTGCGTCGCCGCGCTCGACCGCGAAGCGACCGCACCCGAGGGAGCCGACTTCGAGGTCCTCGTCGTGGACAACGGTTCTGACGACGACTCGGTGGATCGTCTGCGAGACGGAACGACCGGTGACCGCCTCCTGGCCCTCACGCGCAACGGCGGCTTCGCAGCGGGGGTGAACGCGGCCATCCGGCATCACCCCGCGGATCGCTACGTGCTCGTCAACAACGACGCGGTCCCCGCTCCGGGGTTCGTGCGTGCACTGGTGGCGCACGTCGACGCGGCGCCGACCGCCGTCGCCGCGGTCACCGCGCGCCTCGAACTCGAAGGGCGATTCGTTCAGGTGCCGACCACGGCCGGACGACCCGACGACTTCGTCGCCGCGAACGGTTCCCGCTGGCGTCGAGACGACCACGGCCGCACGCTGGTGAACTCGACCGGTGGTGTCGTCGACCGATCAGGCAACGGACTGGATCGCGACTGGTTGGTCCCCCGGGAGGCCGTGACCGGCGGGCGGGACGTGTTCGGTTTCTCGGGTGGAGGCGTCCTGCTGCGAGCGTCCGCCCTCGAGGACGTCGGTCTCTTCGACGAGAGTCTCTTCATGTACTACGAGGACACCGAGCTCAGCTGGCGGCTGGCGGAACGCGGTCACGTCGTGCATCACGAACCGGCTGCCGTCCTGGTCCACCGCCACTCCGCCTCCTCGGGCACGACGTCGTGGACGTTCGTCTTCCACAACGCTCGCAACCGCATCAAGGTCGCGGTGTGGCACGCGTCGGTGACAACGGTCGTGCGAGCCGTCCTGCGGACCCTCGTCCGCGTCCTGACCACGACGGCCCGCCGATCCCCCGACGCGCCCGCGGTCCGGGCTGCCCTCCTCGCGTCGTTGACGGGCCTCCCCGCCGACCTGCGGCACCGTCGCGAGCTGGCTCGTCGTGCGACGTACCGACGTCGGGACATCGACCTGACGACCGGACTGCGCCGACCAGGCGTCCCAGGCCGCTGAGGGCGGGCCGGTCGGACGCTCGACGGTATGCTGGACGACGGTTCATCGAGTCAGTCAGCGAAGGGCGGCGTGTGCCTCACTACTCCGTTCTCATCGACGGCACGGCCATGCCGGTCGACCTGGGAGGCGTGGGCCGTTACGTCGAGGGTCTCCTCGGCGCCCTGGACCCCCTCGACCTCGACCTCGCGATCGTGGTCCGCCCCGAGCACCGGCAGCACGTCAGCGACGTCGCTCCCGGTGCGAACGTCGTCGTGGGTCCACGGTGGCTGCGGACGAAACCACTCCGCTTCGTGTGGGAGCAGCTCGGGCTGCCCGCTCTCGCCAGACGCCTGGGCAGCGATGTCGTGCATTCGCCGCACTACACGTTCCCTCTCCTCCGGCGTCGGGGGTCCGTGGTGACGCTGCACGACGCGACGTTCTTCAGCGACCCCCAGTGGCACTCCGTGACCAAGCGCCTCTTCTTCACGGCCTGGACGCGCCTCGCACTCGGTTCGGGACGACCCTGTGTCGTGCCGAGCGACGCGAGCGCCCGAGAGTTCCGGCGACACGTCCGACGAGTGAGGTCGACCCTGACCACGACGGCACTCGGCGTCGACTTCGATGTCTTCCACGCGCCGGGGCCGGACGAGACCGCCGCGTTCCGAGCCGCCCATGGACTGTCCGACTCCGAGCGGTGGGTGGCGTTCCTCGGGACCATCGAACCCCGGAAGAACGTCGGGCCTCTCGTCCGAGCCCACGAGCGACTCCGGCGCGAGCGTGAAGACGTTCCGACCCTCCTCATCTCCGGGGCGCGCGGTTGGGACGACGACGCGGCCGCCGAACTCGACCGCGTCGCGGCGCAGGGTGCGGTGCGCGAACTGGGCTACCTTCCCCTCGAGCAACTCCGCAGCCTCCTCGGCGCCGCCGAGTTCGTCGTGTACCCGAGTTCGGGCGAAGGTTTCGGCCTGCCCGTCCTCGAGTCTCTGGCCTGTGGCGCCTGCGTGCTCACCACCGACCGCCTGTCCCTGCCCGAGGTGGCGGGAGACGCGGCCGACTACACCGAGCCCGACGAGGACGCTCTGCTCGACGCCCTGCGGCGCCTGGTCTCCGACCGTGCTCGGCGCGACGAGTTGCGCGGCCGGGCGATCCCCCGAGCCCGCCTCTTCACCTGGGCCGCGACGGCCGACGCGACCCTCGAGGCGTATCGCGAGGCTGCCGCGTGACGGCGCGGATCGCGGTCGTCACGGTCACCTTCGACACGGGTGAGACCTTGAGGCCTCTGCTCCAGAGCATCCCGGCCGCCGCGTCCGTCCCGGTCGTGACGGTCGTGAGCGACAACGGGTCGAGAGACGTCGACCTCGTGCGCTCCATCGCCACCGAGCACGGTGCCCGGTTCGTGGCGTCCGGTCAGAACCTCGGATACGGCGGCGGCATCCGCTACGGTCTCTCGACGATCGACGAGGACGTCGAGTTCGTGCTGGTGACGAACCCGGACGTCGTACTCGAAGCAGGGTCCGTCGACCGCTTGCTCGCCGCTGCCGATCGACTCCCCCTCGGCGGCTCGTTCGGCCCACGGATCGTCGACGAGGCCGGTGACGTGTATCCCTCCGCTCGGCGGCTCCCCTCACTCCGGACGGGGATCGGCCACGCCGCGTTCTCCCGGGTCTGGCCGCACAACCCCTGGAGCCAGAGCTATTGGGCGGCGCGCGAGACGACCGCCGAACGAACGGCCGGCTGGCTCTCCGGCGCCTGCGTCCTGGTGCGGCGCACCGCTTTCGACGCGATCGGTGGATTCGACGAGGGGTACTTCATGTACTTCGAGGACGTCGACCTCGGCGCACGACTGGGCCGCGCCGGTTGGGACAACGTCTACGTGCCCGACGCCGTCGTCATGCACAGCGGCGCTCATTCCACCTCGAGCAATGCCAAGACCATGGAGCGCGTGCACCACGCGAGCGCCTACAGGTACTTGTCGCGACGCTATCGCGGCCCCCTGCTCTGGCCGGTGCGGTTGGTCCTCCGCGTCGGCCTGCGCGTCCGAGGCTGGTGGGTGACTCGATGAGCATTCCTTCACGGGCACTGTCCCGTCTCCGGCACGAGGCGCGTCGCGCAGCGCGGCGACTCGTCGATGCCGCCGGCCAGGGAGAGCGTCTGTCCCTCGTGCTCGCCCGTCGCAGAACGCTGTCCACCCTCGAAGCGGGCGGATGGCACGAGCGCCTGCTCGCGGTGCTCGAAGGAGGGGTGACGTCGACGAGGTCTGCTCGATGGGCGGCGCCCGACGACGACTCCATCCCTCTCGTCATGTGCCTGTGGAACAGGCCCGAACGTATCCACGACATCGTCACGATGCTCGAGCGACTGGACCCGGCCCGCCCGGTTCGGGTGCTGCTCTGGAACAACGATCTCGCCCTGAGGGCGGAGTACGCCTGGCTCGACGATCACGTGCCCTCGGGCTCGCTCCGCAGCGTCGACGTCGTGCACAGCCCGACCAACCTCGGCGGGCTCGCACGGTTCGTCGCGATCCGCCTGCTGCGCAACGGTGGTTACGAGGGTCCCGTGGTCATGCTCGACGACGACCAGGACGTCCGCCCGTCGTTCGTGGACGACCTCTTGGCAGACCACTCCCCTCGACGCATCGCTGCCTGGTGGGCGTTCGACTTCGGTCCGTCGTACTGGGATCGCGTCCAGATCTCGGTGGGCAGCATCGCGGACCACGGAGGCACGGGAGGCACGATCGTGGACGCGTCGCTGGTGGACGACGACCGATTCTTCCTGTCGCTCCCGGAGCGCTACGCATTCTTGGAGGACCAGTGGATGTCGCACTACGCTCGCACGCTCGGCTGGACGATCGTCAAGGCCGACACCGAGATCGGCTTCGTCCTCGAGCACAAGAACCAGTACCACGGGTTGCATGAACGCAAGGACGAGTTCCACCGAGGACTCGAGGATGGTTCGTTCCCGATCGGACCCGAGATCGGGTCGTCGGCCAAGGGGCGTCGGCAGGGCCGGTTGAACCCCAGGCCGCCCCACCCCGCACACGGAGCGGGCGCCTAGCCGACTCGCTCGACAGGGCCGTTCGGGCCCTCGAGGAGGACGATGGCCGAGCCGCCGGCGGCGGCGGCTCGGCCCTCTCCGTGGTCAGGCCTTGAGAAGATTCTGGAGATAGACGCCGTAGCCGCTCTTGGCCAGGGGCGCCGCCAACGCAGCGAGGTCCTCGTCGTCGATCCAGGCGTTCCGCCAGGCGATCTCCTCGATGCACCCGATCTTGTGCCCTTGACGGTCTTCGATGACACGGACGTATTCGGATGCCTGCATCATCGATTCGAAGGTGCCGGTGTCGAGCCACGCTGTCCCTCGATCGAGCACCTGCACCTGCAGTTCGTCCGCCTCGAGGTAACGCTCGTTGACCGTCGAGATCTCGAGCTCCCCCCGGGCGCTCGGCTCGATGGTCTTGGCGATCTCGATGATCTTGTTGTCGTAGAAGTAGAGGCCGGGCACGGCGTAGTTGCTCTTCGGAGCGAGCGGCTTCTCTTCGATCGACACGGCTTTGAACGACTCGTCGAACTCGACGACGCCGTAGGCCTTCGGATCGGCCACGTGGTAGGCGAAGATGGTCGCACCGTTGACGTCCGCGTTCTTCTTCAGATTCGACCCCAGGCCGACCCCGTGGAAGATGTTGTCCCCGAGCACGAGCGCGACGCTGTCGTCGCCGATGAAGTCCTCACCGATGATGAACGCCTGGGCCAAGCCGTCGGGCGAGGGCTGGACGGCGTACTGGATGTCCATGCCGAGCTGCGATCCGTCTCCGAGCAGGGCACGGAACTGGTCGTTGTACTCGGGTGTCGTGATGATGAGCACCTCTCGGATACCAGCCATCATGAGCGTCGACAAGGGGTAGTAGACCATCGGCTTGTCGTAGATGGGCATGAGCTGCTTCGAGATGCCCTTGGTGATGGGCCACAGGCGCGTACCGGACCCGCCGGCGAGGATGATCCCCTTCACGTCAGACGCCCTTCTCGAGGGCGGACGCCCCGTCGAGCGAGTCGTAGAACGCCCGCATGTCGGACCAGGTGGGCAGCAGCCCTGCCTCGGCCGCCTCGGAGAGAGAGGGTGCGTCGGTGTCCTTGGCAGACAGCAACGGTTCTCCGGCTTCGTCGGGGAAGACCAGGCCGATCTCGGGATCGAGGGGGTCGATGCCGTGCTCCCTGTCGGCGTTGAACGTGTCGGTGACCAGGTAACTCACCGTCGCGTCGTCGCTCAAGGCGACGAAAGCGTGCCCGAGCCCCTCGGCCAGGTAGATGGCACGGCGGTCGACGTCGTCGAGGAGGACCGTGTCCCACTGACCGAACGTCGCGGAACCGACACGGATGTCGATGACGTAGTCGAGCACCGCACCGTGCGTGGCGGTCACGTACTTCGCCTGCCCTCGAGGCACGTCGGCGAAGTGGATGCCACGGACGACGCCCTTCTTCGACACCGACGTGTTGGCCTGACGCAGGTCGATCGGATGACCGACGACGTCGGCCAACTTGTCGAAGCGGTACCACTCGAGGAACACGCCACGGTCGTCGCCGAACTGCTTCGGAGTGATCTCGTAACTGTCTGGGATCTTGAGTTCGCGGATCTGCACCCGGGCAGCCTACCAAGCCGGATGGACGCGGTCGCGGGAGGAGCGAGCGGGAGCACGACGAGGCTCCCGACGGGGGGCGATCAGCGGCCCGACCAGTCGGCGCCCGTCTTCAGTTCGGTCCGCGGGATGCCGAGGGAGGCGATGAGATCGTAGAACCCGGCGGCGTTGATGTTGCGCGGAGCCAAGCCGACGGCCCGCAGCGCGACCACCGTCGATTCGGTCGTCACGTGACGGATCATGCGCGGGGCGACGACGCAGACGTAGCCGCGGCCGACCTCGGGAAGGCTGTCTGGGCAGTGGAGGACGATCATGGAGTTCCTTTCTCGAGACGCTCAGCGGCGCCAGTAGTCGGAGTCGCCGGTGATGGCGGTTCGAGGGACGGAGAAGGCATCCACCAGGAGGTAGAAGTTCTGCCGGCCGACCTCGTAGTAGGGCACTCCCACGACCCGGAGGGCGTTCACCTTGTCGATGGTCGTCAGGTGCCGGAGGGAACGTAATCCGAGCAACGCCGTGTACCCGGTGCCGACGCCGTCCAGCGCCTCCGTCGCCCGGACGGTGACGAGGCCGCTGTCGCCCTGGACGGCACCCGCGGGCCCGGCATAGGCACCCACGTAGTCGAAGTGCCAGGGCTCGGGTCGGGAGAACGTGTTGCCCGTGGGACTCCACCCGTACGACGGGGCGTTGGCGTCCATCCACCGCTTGGCCACGCTGCCGGCCTGATCGACCCCGGCCCCGAAGTCGCAGGAGATGCCCCAACCGTGGTTCGACGTGCCCGGGTAGGCGGCCAGGTTGCCGGTGCCCGCCTGGTAGCGGTTCCAGTAGTCGACCTGCCGCTCGTAACTGCGATAGCCCTCGGTGATCGTGAGGGATCGTCCTACGGCGCTGCGGAAGGCGAGGCTCAGGGAGAGGTACTGACGGGCCGCGTCGTCCCGGAGGTAGCCGGAGCCGGCCACGGACGCCTGGACGGGCGACATCAGCGCTGCGGGGACCTTGCCGTTCGTCTGGCCACCCCAGGCCTGCAGCGCGGCGGCCGCCAAGGCCTCGGCCACGGTGTCCACGCCCGCCGTCGTCTCACCGAGTTGAACAGCGGCGGCCGCCCGCTCGGGCCTCGACAAGGCGGTAGCCGCGGCGACCGCACCGGCGACGCCGACACCGAGCAGGAGGCCACGGCGATCGAGGGAGGGAGCCCCGGAGGGCAGACCTCTGGAGTCGGATTCGTCTAGGGGCATGCGACGACGTTCGCACGAGCGACGCCGACGGTCCAGACCTTTCTCCCCGGGTCGTGTCGTCCCCCGGGCCGTGTACCCCGGTTTTCCGGCGCTCCCGAGGATCGCTTCCCCCCACGACTGGGGGCAGTCGACAGGATCGACCGTCCCGCCTACTGTCGATCACCGTCACAGCCGCGGCGCTTCCGGAGACCTCCCGAAGGCGAGCGACCGGTCCGATATGATGGCTCGACCGCCTGCGATCGACCCCAAGGGACCACTGTGAAAATTCTTGTCACCGGTGGAGCCGGCTTCATCGGCTCCAACTTCGTCCGCCGCACCCTCGAAGATGCCTACCCGGGCCTCGAAGGGGCCGAGGTCGTCGTCCTCGACGCGCTCACCTACTCGGGCAACGAGGCCAACCTGGCGAGTGTCGCCGACTCCCCCCGTTACACGTTCGTCAAGGGCGACATCCGTGACGGTGCCCTGCTCGACACGCTCTTCCCCGGGGTCGACGCCGTGGTCCACTTCGCCGCGGAGTCCCATGTCGACCGCTCGGTCCGCGACGCCTCGATCTTCGTCGAGACGAACGTGCTGGGAACGCAGCAGCTGCTCGACGCCGCCCTGCGCAACGACCTGAAGCGCTTCGTGCACGTCTCGACCGACGAGGTCTACGGCTCCATCGCCGAGGGCTCCTGGGCAGAGGACCGACCGCTCGAACCGAACTCGCCCTACTCCGCCTCGAAGGCCGGGAGCGACCTGCTCGCCCGCAGCTACCACCGTACGCACGGGCTGAACGTCTCCATCACGCGCTGCAGCAACAACTACGGCCCCTACCACTTCCCCGAGAAGGTCATCCCGCTCTTCGTCACGAACCTGATCGACGACGTGCACGTGCCGCTCTACGGCGAGGGCAACAACATCCGGGACTGGCTGCACGTCGACGACCACACCCGTGGCATCGCCATGGTGCTCGTCAACGGTCGCGCCGGAGAGATCTACAACATCGGCGGCGGGACCGAGCTCACCAACAAAGAGCTCACCGAGATGTTGCTCGAGGCCACCGGCAAGGACTGGTCGTACGTCGACCGCGTCCAGGACCGTCTGGGCCACGACCTGAGGTACTCCGTCGACATCTCGAAGATCCGGGACGAGCTCGGCTACGAGCCCCAGGTCCCGTTCGAGAAGGGTCTCGCCGACGTCGTCCAGTGGTACCGCGACAACCGCGAGTGGTGGCAGCCGCTCAAAGAGCGCGCCGCCCTCTGATGGCCGCCCCTCAGAACTCGAAGTACCTCGTCACCGGGGCCCGGGGAATGCTCGGCACCGACCTGCTCGAGGCGCTCTTCGGGCGTGACGTCACGGTCCTCGGCCGCGCGGACCTCGACGTGACCGACCGGGACGCCGTGTTCGCCGCTGTCGAGGGACACGACGTCGTCATCAACGCCGCCGCGTACACCGCCGTGGACGCGGCCGAGACCGACGAAGAAGCCGCATTGGCCGTCAACGGCACCGCCGCCGGTCTGCTGGCCGAGGCGACGGCATCCGTCGGGGCGAAGCTCGTCCAGGTCTCGACCGACTACGTCTTCGACGGCGATGCCGCCACGCCCTATGCCGAGGACGCCACGATCGCGCCGGTCAGCGCCTACGGCCGCACGAAGGCCGAGGGAGAGAAGCTCGCCCTCGCCGCCAACCCGGAGGGCACCTTCGTCGTGCGCACGGCGTGGCTGTACGGTGCCCACGGGGGCAACTTCGCGAAGACGATGGTCAAGCTCGCAGGCTCGCACGACACCGTCAAGGTCGTCGACGACCAGCTCGGTCAGCCGACGTGGACGGCCGACCTCGCGGCCCAGATCGTCGCGCTGCTCGACTCCGACGCTCCGGCCGGCGTGTACCACGGCACCAACTCCGGCAGTACGAGCTGGTTCGAGTTCGCCCGGGCCGTCTTCGACGAAGCCGGACTCGATCCGGCCAGGGTCTTGCCGACGGACAGCTCCACCTTCGTCCGTCCCGCACCGAGACCGAGCTACAGCGTCCTCGGCCACGATGCATGGGGACGGGCCGGACTGGCGCCCATGCGTCCGTGGAGAGAAGCGCTGGCCGAGGCCGCGAGCAGGGGAGTGTTGCAGACCGATGACCACGCTGCGAGTAGTCGTTGACCAGATCCTGGCTCCCATCCCCGGAGGCATCGGGCGCTACACGGAAGAGCTGACCCGGGCCCTCGTTGAGACGGCTCCCCGCGGCTGCGACGTCGAGGGCGTCGTGGCGGCCCACCCGCAGACCGACTACGACCGGTTGACGGACCTGCTCCCGGGGCTGTCCCGTGTCGCCAAGTCGCCACTCGGTCGCCGTGAGTTGTCGCTGGCGTGGCAGGGCGGCGTCGTTGGCCTTCCCGGCCGGGGGATGGTCCACGCGACCAGCCTGCTCGCTCCCCTCTACCGTCACGACCGCGCACTCGACCCGGGAACGCAGACCGTCGTCACGATCCACGACACGGTGCCGTGGACCCACCCCGAGACCCTCACCACTCGTGGCGTCCGCTGGCACAAGGCGATGACCAAGCGGGCCTTCAAGCACGCCGACGGCGTCGTCGTGCCGACGCACAGCGTCGCTCGTGAACTCTCCGAGTTGTTCCCCTTCGGCGACCGCCTGCGCGTCATCGGCGGCGCCGTGAGCCCCAAGCTCGCCGTCCCCGCGGACGCCGACGAGGTCGCCGATGCCCTGGACCTTCCCGAGCGGTACGCCCTCAGCGTCGGCACCCTCGAACCGCGCAAGGGCATCGAGCCCCTCATCCAGGCCCTCGCACACCCCGACGCCCCCGACCTGCCTCTGCTGATCGTCGGCCCCGAGGGATGGGGAGACCTGAAGGTGGCCGACCTGGTCGCCGCGGCAGGGCTCCCCGCCGACAAGGTCCGCACGATGGGCTTCGTGTCGGACGAGCAGCTCGCCGTCCTGTTGCAGCGCGCGGCCGTATTCGTGTTCCCCAGTCTCGCCGAGGGGTTCGGGCTGCCCGTCGTCGAGGCGTTCAGCCTGGGCACGCCCACCATCGTCTCGGATGCCCCCGCCCTCCTCGAGGTCGCGGCGGATGCGGCCGTCAGCGTGCCGCGGGAAGACTCCGCCGGTTACCCGGAGCGCCTCGCCCAGGCCATGTTCCAGGTCGTCTCCGACGTCGAACTGTCGACACGTCTCGGCATCGCCGGGATCGACCGGGCGCGCGCCTTCAGCTGGCGGGACTCGGCCGACAAGGTGTGGCAGCTGCACGCCGACCTCTGAGGACCCCTGAGGCCCGGGTCACGACGCGCGTGACGCGCCCAGCCGCAGAGCGCCTCCTCACCCGGCCGCCTCCGCCGACCGGCCTCGACGGACGGCCTGAGACGGGTCGTCAGGGTGCGGTGACGGACGTCGTGGCCTGCGCCACGGCGGTGCGCATCGCGTCGTAGTCCGGGTAGACGTTGTCATAGGTGGGCGGCACGAGTTCGAGACTCGTGATCTGCTGCGACTTCGCCTTGACGGCCAGGTCGACGAAGGCAGCAAGGGCACCCTGCGGGATGTCGGTGTCGACGGTCTGCACACCGGCCGACGCGACTGCCTGGAACTTCGAGAGCACCGTCGCCGGCTGGAACTGGGAGAGGAGCGCCTGCTGCACCTCGCGCTGACGAGCCATGCGGTCGTAGTCGCTGGTGCCGTGCCGCGCCCTGGCGTACCAGAGGGCGTGGTACCCGTCGAGCTTCTGCTCGCCGGGCTCGATCCAGCCGTCGACGTTGATCGGCTGACCGTTGCCGTCCACGCCTCCGTTGATCGGGATGCGCTGCTGCACGTCGACCTGGATGCCGCCGAGCGCGTCGATGAGGTCGACGAAGCCCTGCATGTCGATGAGGGCGTAGTACTGCACCGTCAGGCCCGTGATGCCCTCGACGGCGTCACGCATCGCCTCGACCCCGGGGTTGCTTCCCCTCGACTCGGCATCGGGGTAGAGGTCGGGATGCTCTTCCCCGTAGGTGTACAGGAAGCTCACGAGGCAGTCGTCACCGCAGTCGTAGCCGTCGGGGTACTCGCCGTACAGCGGCGATCCCGCGACGAAGGGCGCGTCGTACAGGTTCCGCGGGATTCCCACGATGGTGGTCGCACCGGTCTCGGCGTCGATGCTGGCGACCGAGATGCTGTCGGGACGCAGACCCGTGCGGTCGGCCCCCGCATCACCGCCGAGCAACATGATGTTGTAGCGACCGTCCACAGGAGGTGCGGCGTCGGCCCTCGAGGTGAAGAGACTGTTCAGCAGACCGTGCTGCACCCCGGCGAGGTAGGCCCCGTAGGCGGCGGGCCCGACGGTCACCACCATCAAGAGCACCATCGCTCCGGCGAGGAATCCCCGCGCCGAGGGGGCCGTCCGGACGATGCGGGCCAAGCGCAACGTGTCGACGGTCAGCACCACCCACAACACCGCGTAGTACGCGAGGAAGACCTGGACGATCGTGAGGGCGACGACGTTGGTCGCGATCTCGATCAGGGGCGAGCGGAAGGCGAACGCCAGGACGATGACGACGACCGCGACCGCCCAGAAGACCAGGGTGGAGGCGAGCCCCCACCGGCCGAGCCGGCGGCTGCCCGCGAGCACCTGGGCCGAGCCGGGCACGACCACGTTCAACAGGACGAGCACCCACGCTCGCTTCGTCATGAAGGGCTCGGAGGTGGCGTCGGGGTGACGCACGGGCAGGGACGTGCTCACAGTGATCGGCGCAGGTCGGCGTTCTTCTGCTCGACCAGACCGGCGAGGGACTCGGCGTGACGGGCCAACCGCTCGGCGACGGCCGGGTCGTGCGCGCCGATGATGCGGGCCGCGAGCAGGCCGGCGTTGACCGAGCCACCGATCGACACGGTCGCGACGGGGATGCCCGCCGGCATCTGCACGATCGAGAGCAACGAGTCCAGACCGTCGAGCTTGGCCAGCGCGACGGGCACGCCGACCACGGGCAGGGTCGTCACCGAGGCGATCATGCCGGGCAGGTGCGCTGCTCCCCCGGCCCCGGCGATGACGACGGAGATCCCCCGACCGGCGGCGTCTCGACCGAAGGCGATCATCTTGTCGGGCGTGCGGTGCGCCGAGACGACCTCGACCTCGTGCGGGATGCCCAGCTCGGACAAGATCGTCGACGCGCCCTGCATGGTGGGCCAGTCGCTGTCGGAGCCCATGACGATCGCGACCTTCGCGGGCACGGCGGGGTCGTTCGGGCGCACGTCGGTGCTCTTCGGGTCGGACACGGACTAGAGGATAGCCGTCAGTCGGTGAAGAACTCGACAGCGGCGCGCGCCCGGAAGACGGCCTCGTCGAGGTCGTCGCCGACCACGGTGACGTGACCGACCTTGCGACCGGGCCGCGGCTCCTTGCCGTAGTCGTGGACCTTGACCGCCGGCTGGTCGGCCATGAGAGCGGGGAGACGGTCGGCCATCGACCCGGTCGCCGGTCCGCCGAGCACGTTCAGCATGACGCTCCACGGGCGGTGGCAGTCCGTGTCGCCCAGGGGCAGGTCGAGCACGGCCCGGAGGTGCTGTTCGAACTGGCTCGTGGTCGACCCGTCGATCGTCCAATGGCCGGTGTTGTGCGGCCGCATGGCGAGTTCGTTGATCAGCAGCCGCTCGTCGGTCGTCTCGAAGAGCTCGACGGCCAGGACCCCGGTGACGTCGAGCCGCTCGGCGACCGTCCGGGCGATCTCGTCGGCCAGGTCGGCCAGGCGACCGGCACTCGAGGGCGCCGGGGCGAAGACCTCGGAACAGACCCCGTCGCGTTGGACGGTCTCGACGAGGGGCCACGGGACGATGTCGCCGCTCGGACGACGGGCCACGAGCTGCGACAGCTCACGCCGGAAATCGACGAGCTCCTCGACGAGGAGCGCGCCTCCGTTGCCGTCCTCGGCCAGGGCTCCGAACCAGTCGTCGGCTTCGTGCGCGGCCGAGACCACGCGCACGCCTTTGCCGTCGTAACCACCCCGCGCGGTCTTGACGACCGCCCGGCCTCCGTGGTCGGCGAGGAACGCCTCGAGCTCGGATGCGTCGTGGACGGCCGCCCAGTCCGGGACGGGCAGCCCGAGCTCGGTGAGCCGCTGACGCATGACGATCTTGTCCTGCGCGACGGCCAGCGCGGACGGCCCGGGATGCACGGGCACGCCCGCGTCGACGAGGGCGGTCAGGACCTGCTGGGGAACGTGCTCGTGGTCGAAGGTGACCACGTCGACCGTGCGGGCGAAATCGAGGACGACGTCGACGTCGTGGTAGTCACCCACCTGTGTCGCCGCCAGCCTGGCCGAACTGCCCTCGGCCTCGGCGAGGACGCTGATCTCGATGCCGAGGTGGACGGCGGGCGGGATCATCATGCGGGCGAGCTGGCCGCCACCGATCACGCCGACACGGTTTGCCATCTGGTCCTCTTCCTGTCGTGCTCCGGGCGTCACCGGGAGAGGACGGGCTCATCCGTCGGCTTCCGGCTCGAACCATCTTGCCCGATGGTCGACCTGGCCGTCGCGAGGCTACGGTCGCCCGAGCCCCCGGAACTCGAACCCGGCCTCGCGCCACTCGGCGGGGTCGAACACGTTGCGCGCGTCGACGATGCGTCGCCGGGAGACGAGGGCGGCGACGTCGGCCGGACGCAGCGCCTTGAACTGCGTCCATTCGGTGAGGACCAACACGAGCTCGGCGTCGCGGAGGGCGGTGGGGACGTCCCCGACGTAGGTGAGGTCGGGAGCCAGCCGGGCGGCGGTCTCGTTGGCCTCGGGGTCGTGGACGACCACGTCGGCCCCGGCGGCGTGCAGTCGTCGGGCGACGTCGAGGGCCGGCGAGTCGCGGACGTCGTCGCTGTCGGGCTTGAACGCCACCCCGAGGACGGCGACGCGCGCACCGCGCACCTCGCCGAGCAACTCGCCCGCGAGCTCGACGACGCGGTCGCGGCGGCGCAGGTTGACGGCGTCGACGTCAGCGAGGAAGTCCAGGGACTCGAGCCCCAACTCGCGCGATCGGGCCCGGAACGCCCGGATGTCCTTCGGCAGGCACCCGCCGCCGAAGCCGAGGCCGGCGTTGAGGAACCGGCGGCCGATGCGGGCGTCGTGCCCGATCGCGTCGGCCAGCTGCGTCACGTCCGCACCGGTGGCCTCGGCGATCTCGGCCATCGCGTTGATGAACGAGATCTTCGTCGCGAGGAACGCGTTGGCCGAGACCTTCACCAGTTCGGCCGTCGCGTACCCGGTCACGAGCCGGGGCGTGCCCGTCGCCAGAGCCGTCGCGTAGACCTCGTCGAGCACGGCCGTCGCCCGCTCACCGGCGTCACCCTCGGGCACTCCGTAGACGAAGCGGTCGGGCGCGACGGTGTCGGCCACGGCGAAGCCCTCGCGGAGGAACTCGGGGTTCCAGGCCAGGTCGGCCCCGGAGGAGGCGCGGACCAGGTCGGCGAGTCGGCTCGCGGTGCCGACGGGAACGGTGGACTTGCCCACCACGAGGTCGCCGTCGGCGAGGTGGGGCAAGAGCCCCTGGACCGCGGCGTCGACGTAGGTGAGGTCGGCCGCGTCGCTGCCCGGGGTCTGCGGGGTGCCGACGGCGACGAAGTGGACCTGCGAACCGGCGGCGTCGGCCGGGTCGGTCGAGAACCGCAGTCGCCCCGAGTCGAGGGCCCGGCGGAGCGCCTCGGGCAGTCCGGGTTCGAAGAACGGGGCGTGACCCGACGAGAGCAGGGCGATCTTGCCCGGGTCGACGTCGATGCCGACCACGTCGTGCCCGAGGTCGGCCATGCACGCGGCGTGCACGGCTCCGAGGTAACCGCAACCGATGACTGAGATTCGCATTGTAATATCCTATATCACGCGAGCCGGATCAGATGACCCGGTCGTCGCCCCATGAGGTGGTGTCGGCGTGTCCGACGGACTGCTCGTGTTGGCGACGCTGCGCGACGCTGTTGAGGTTCGACTCCATCAGGTCGTGCAGGGTCGATTGGACGAGGTCGGCCGACGGCACGTCCCAGAGGACGAGCGGACGGTCGAGGCCGGTGTTGATCAGGACGTCTCCGCTGCGGAAGGCGCTCTGGACCGAGTTCTTGCGCACCGTGAGGTCGTAGCCGCGGCTGTGGAGCAACTCTTGACGAGTGCGCACGAACAGCCCCTTGCGCACGACGAGGCGACGCGAGGTGATGACGTAGCGCTTGCCGAGCCAGATCAGCACGGGCACCAACCAGAGCAGCACGATGAGGGCGACGGCCGAGCCCAGCACGACGTAGTTCTGCCAGGCGACGTCGAAGCGACCGCCGAAGTAGCCGGTCGCGGCGCAGATGCCGACGAGCCCGAGGGACGGCCAGAACAGAACCCGGGCGTGGGGACGCAGCCGCGCGACGACGTACTCGGTCGGCTGTGGTCCGTCGCTGCTCACAGGCTCATTCATACCGCAGATGCGTGACGTCACCCGAAGCGACGGCCGTCAGCCCGCCGGTCGAGGCGGAACGCACGACCAACCGGCCCGCCTCGTCGACGTCGACGGCCTCGCCCACGAGAGCCGCGCCTCCGGGGAGTTCGACGCGGACGTCGCGCCCCAGCGTCGCGCAGTGCGTGCGCACCAGCGACAGGGCGCCGCTCGCCACGGCGTCGCCCCGGGCCGCGGCGAGGTCGGCGACGAACCGGGCCAGACCGGAGACCCAGGCCGACAGCACGGCGTCGGCGAGCTCGAGAGCCGTGCCCCGCGCACCGTGCAGACCGAGCGACGTCGAGGTCGGCGTCGGCAGCTCGTCGGCCGGCACCGTGAGGTTGACCCCGGCCCCCACGACCACGGCGCTCGCGTCGGGCCTCAGCTCGGCGAGCAGGCCGCAGACCTTGCCGCCGTCCACCTGCACGTCGTTGGGCCACTTCAGCGTGACGTCGCCGCCCGGGAGCAAGCCCTGGACGGAGGCGCGCATCGCGACGCCGGCGAGGAGCGGCACCCAGCCGAGCGAGTCGACCGGCAGGTCGCCGCGGCGCAGCAGGACGCTCGCCGCGAGGGATCGACCGGGCGCGGTCTCCCACCGTCGACCGAGCCGGCCCCGCCCGGCGGCCTGGTCGAGGGTCAGCCAGGTCGCCAGGTGCGGCTCGTCGACGGCGGCCAGCAGGTCGGCGTTGGTCGATCCGGTGGACTCGAGCACCACGAGACGGGGGCTGACGGACGCGCTGAGGGGGAAGTCCATCGGGTCAGCCTAGGCGGCCTCGGTTGACGACTCCTACGACGTGCGACGCCGTCCACGCGTGGAAACCTCCAACGGATGGCTGCGGGTCGGTCAGTAGAGTGAAGCGCGTGACTCCTGACTCCGCGCCACTCACCGACGCCGCGCCCGACCTGCACACCACCGCGGGCAAGCTCGCCGATCTCAAGGCCCGCTATCACGAGGCCGTGACGGCCAGCGGCGAGGCCGCGATCGCGAAGCAGCACGCCAAGGGCAAGAAGACGGCCCGCGAACGGATCGACGAGCTGCTCGACCCGGGTTCGTTCGTCGAACTCGACGAGTTCGTCCGACACCGCACCCACGCCTTCGGCATGGAGGCCAAACGGCCCTACGGCGACGCGGTCGTCACGGGAACGGGCACGATCCACGGCCGCCAGGTCGCGGTCTACTCGCAGGACTTCACCATCTTCGGCGGCTCGCTCGGCGAGGTGGCGGGTGAGAAGATCATCAAGGTCATGCAGCTGGCCCTCAAGACCGGGGTGCCCATCATCGGCATACTCGACTCGGGCGGAGCGCGCATCCAGGAGGGCGTCGTCGCCCTGGGCAAGTACGGCGAGATCTTCCGGCTGAACACGGCCGCCTCGGGCGTCATCCCCCAGATCTCGCTGATCATGGGCCCCGCGGCCGGAGGCGCGGTGTACTCCCCCGCGCTGACCGACTTCGTGATCATGGTCGACAAGACCAGCCACATGTTCGTCACCGGCCCGGACGTCATCAAGACCGTGACGGGCGAGGACGTGGGCTTCGAAGAGCTCGGCGGAGCCCTGACCCACAACAAGGTCTCGGGCGTGTCGCACTACCTGGCGAGCGACGAGGACGACGCCCTCGACTACGCCCGCGCGCTGCTCTCGTACCTGCCCGACAACAACCTGGCCGACCCGCACGTCTTCGACGTGCCGGTCGAACTCGAGACCACCGACCACGACCGCCAGCTGAACACGCTGATCCCGGACAGCCCGAACCAGCCCTACGACGTCATGACCGTCATCGACCACGTCGTCGACGACGGCGAGTTCCTCGAGGTCCAGCCGCTGTTCGCGCCCAACATCGTCGTGGGCTTCGGCCGGGTGGAGGGCCGTCCGGTGGGCGTGATCGCCAACCAGCCGTCCGCCATGGCCGGCACCCTCAACATCGAGGCCGGCGAGAAGGCCAGTCGTTTCGTACGCTTCTGCGACGCGTTCAACATCCCGATCCTCACCCTGGTCGACGTGCCCGGCTACCTGCCCGGCACGGACCAGGAGTGGACCGGTGTCATCCGTCGCGGAGCCAAGCTGCTCTACGCCTACGCCGAGGCCACGGTCCCGCTCGTGACGGTGATCACCCGCAAGGCGTACGGCGGCGCCTACATCGTCATGGGGTCGAAGCAGTTGGGTGCCGACATCAACCTCGCGTGGCCCACGGCCGAGATCGCCGTGATGGGCGGTCAGGGCGCCGTCAACATCCTCTACCGCAACGAGATCAAGGCGGCGGCCGAGGCGGGCGAAGACGTGGCGGCCGTGCGCACGCGACTGGCCAACGAGTACACCTACAACGTGGCGAGTCCCTTCCTCGCCGCGGAGCGGGGCGAACTCGACGGTGTCGTCGAACCGGCCGCGACCCGCGTCGCCGTCATCAAGGCACTGCGCGCCCTCAAGACCAAGCGGGCGACCCTGCCGCCGAAGAAGCACGGGAACATCCCCCTGTGAGTGGTCGCCACGCCGCCGCCTCCCCCGACCCGGCGGACTCCCCCACCGACCCGGACGAGCAGCCGTCGGCTCCCCTCATCAGGGTCGTCGCCGGGGACCCGACGCCCGACGAACTGGCGGCCGTCACGGCGCTGCTCGCCGCCGTCGCGGCCGGCCGGGCCGGATCGGCGACGACGACGTCCTCCCGACCCACGACGTCGGGCTGGACGCGATCGGCCCGGGCACCGCGTCCCGTCATCACGGCCGGAGAAGGCCGCTGGCGGGGTTTCGAGGGCTGACGCCCCCGGAACGGGGGTAGACGCAGTCATCTTCCCCCGCCTGTCCCCCTAAATGACGACTGCACCCGCGGCCCCGACCCACCATGCTTGCTCTTGCTAGGTGTCTCTCTAGGAGTCACACCACCAGCAGGACCACATGGGTAGTGGATTCCTGCCGGGGGGAGTCAGGGCGACATTCGGGTTGCCGCCCTGACTCAGGGTCTCGGAAGGGCCGGACGATCGTCCGGCCCTTCCTTCTTCCCCGGCCCTGCCGTGAGGCTGCCCGGTGGATGATCAGGGGGCCGAGCGGGGGATCTGCAGCCAGAGCTGCACCTCGTCGGCGTCGTCGTCCTCGTCCGCGTCGGCCGAGACGCCCCGGCCGAGGGCGCTCGACGACAGGTCCGGCGAACCGAGCCCGACGACCGTGACGGCGTCGTCTCCCCCGCCCTGGACGGTCCGGACGATGATGCGATCGGCGAGCGAGCCGCGGAGGGCCTCGGCGAGCACGGCATGGACCCGCCGCAGATCCGTTGGCCCGAGGTCGTCGAGGCCTCCCTCGTCGAGGAGGCTGACGACGGCCCCCCGACGACGCGCCGCCATGACCTCGTGACGCACGTCGTCGTCGAGGAGGCGGCGTCCCCGGATCTCGTCCCGGATGGCCCCCTCGAGGTTCAGGCACTCCTGGCGCTCGGCCGCGGTCAGGTCGCCGTGTCGATCGACGATGGTCTGGAGCATCGGCCGTGCCGTCCGGCCCGTCTGCAGCAGCCGGTACTGCCGCTCGTTCACGTGGGCTTCCTGCGCTGCCTGCCAGTCCGCCGCCTCGTGCTCGGCGAGGATGAACTCACGCGTCTCGCGCCCGGCACGCGTCAGCGTGCTCGACATCGCGTGACTGAAGGCGACCCAGACCACGCTGCCGACGATGCCGAGGTCGGCGATCTGTTCGGCCCCGGCCCAGAGCACCCCGTGAGCCGCCATGAATCCGACCCCGAGCCAGGCGAACCCCTGGCGGCGTCTCGTCGACACGATCACCATGAGCGTGCCCACGGCCGCCACGTACCACGTGGCATAGCCGTTCTTCACCGAGCTGTCGAGCTCGGAGGTCACGACCAGCGGGAGGACGATGCTGACGGCGAGGCAGAACGAGGCCAGCCACACGGGCATGATGACGTGGCGGCTGGGCCACAGCACGGCCACGGTCGCCGCGGCGTACAACACCATGCACGCGACGACGGGAAGCGGATCGGTGAACCGGTCCAACGAGGCCACGGCGAGGACCAGATGGTAGGCCGAGAAGACGGCGGCGAGCGAGACGATCAGCCACCGCGGCACGGAGACCCTCACGCGACGCCCTCCGGGATGCCCGTCTCGTCGGCGCGGTCGGGCGAGGGACGGGGAGCCGATCCCCCCTCGAGGAGGGCGCCGACCGGCCACTGCAGTCGCACGAGGGTTCCGCGCCCCGGTGCCGAGTCGATGGTCGCGAGTCCGCCGGCGTTGTTCAGCCTCTCGTGGATCGACACCCGGACACCCAGACGCTCGGTCGGCACCGTCGCCGGCTCGAAGCCCTTGCCCGTGTCGCCGACCTCGACGGTCGTGAGGCCGGTCGCCTCGCGGGTGACGTCGACCCACCGCCGGACACCGGGCGCGTCCCCGGCGTGCTGGGAACTGTTCACCAGGGCCTGCACGGCGGCCGAGTAGAGGGCCTCCGCGGCGGTGGACGGGATGCCCTCGCCCTCGATCGGGCCCCGGCGCAGCTCGACCGAGACGCCCAGGTCCGACACGGCGGCCGCGATGCGGTCGACCATGCCCGTGACCGTCGTGTCGGACTCGTCGAACGGCGTCGTGCTCGCCGCCGCCGAGAGGTGGGACATCGCGTTCCGGGCCATGTTGGTCGACAGCTCACGTTCTTCGGGCGACCAGGCCCTGGCCGCCTGGATGAAGGTCGTGAGGACGCTGTCGTGCACGATGGCGTCGACCTGCACCCGCTCGAGCTCGGTGGCGTGCTCGCGGATCGCCTCGGAGTACCGCGCGACCGCGGTCGCCTGGGCCTGGTCGACGTTCGCGGCCGCCTGGCGCAGGATCACCACGAGGATCAGGACCGCACCGCCGAGCAGGATCGCGTAGACGGAGTCGAGGGTCGCGCGCTGCGGGGAGACCGCTCCGCCCGACGGCGTCAGGCGGATGAAGCCGTAGACGGCCGGGGCGACGAAGAGGTAGCCGGTGGCGATCCAGGTGGAGAACGCCGACGCGGCCGAGGCCGTGGCGACGGTGCACAGGTACCAGAGCCAGGGCACGCTCGCCTGGACCTCGCTGGGGTCGTCGACCGCGAGGGGCCAGGTGACCAGCGCGATCAGGTAGGCGATGGCGACGAAGGCCTCGACCGTGGTCACGCCGCGCTGCACGAGGCTCGCCACGACCAACGCCAGGAACCCGCCGAACATGGCCAGGCCGATCACCCAGGCCCAGGCGAGCTGCATGCTCCCGACCTGACCGATCATCCCGGGCAGGGCCTGCAGGCCGAACACGAGACCGGCCGCGGCGATGATGCGCCCCAGCACCTTGTCGAGCAGGGCACGACTGATCGGGTTGCGCGGGGGCCGGAGGGGGCCGAGCGGGAGCGGGCCGGTCAGCCGACCCTCACCGGCCATCGCCGCCGTCCGCATCGAGCCCCGGCAGGATGCCGTCCTCGACGGCGCGACGGAGGAGGTCGACCTTGGTGGGTGCCGGGCGTCCGACCTCGACGTACTTGACGCGGATGCGGTCGAGGTACTCGCGGGCCGTCGAGTAGCCGATGCCGAGCTGTTGGGCGGCCAGCTTCAGCGGCAGACCCGAGGCGTAGAGGTGCAGGATCTCGCGCTCGCGACGACCCAACTGGGCCTTGGCGAAGTCGCGGTCGGCATCGATCGCGCTCGCCCACTCGAGGTTGTTGAGCACGTCGCCGCGGGCGACCGTGGCGACCGCGGCCATGACGGTCTTCGTGGCGGAGGACTTCGGGATGACGCCGGCCGCCCCCGCGGCGAGCGCCTCACGGACCGAGGCGACCCGGTCGGCGATGCTGTGCACGAGGACGGCCGACCCCGTCGCCTGGACGCGCTTGACGTTCTCGGTGACGGTCGAGCCGTCGCCGAGCGACAGGTCGAGGACGACGACGTCGACCTCGCGACCCGCGAGGTTCTCGACGAACTCCTGCACGCCGGCGGCGGTGAGGATCACCTCGAAGCCCTCGTTCTGGCACGCGGCCTGGATGCCGAGCCGCACCGACTCGTGGTCGTCGACGACGGCGACCCGCACGGGTGCTGTCTGGCGGGTGGCGATGGGGGTCTCGGTCGTGATGTCTGACACGGTGATCCTTCGGTCGGCGTGTGCCCTGGTCCCTGAATCCCGGGCGTGCACGGGGTACATCGTAACCGGACGGCGGCTCAGGCCGGCAGCAGGCGCACCACCGTCTCGACGTGGTGCGTGTTCGGGAAGAGGTCGTACGCCTGCAGGGCGTCGAGCGCGTAGCCCCGCTCGGCGAAGAGGGCCACGTCCCGGGCGAGGGCGACCGGGTCGCACGCGACGTAGACGACCTGGGCCGGGCGGAGGGCCGCGATCTCGGACACCACGTCGCGCCCGGCGCCCGAGCGGGGCGGGTCGAGCACGACCGTCGCGGCGGCGAGGCGCTCGCGCTCGGCGTCGCTCGCCTGCGACGCGGTCTGGCGCAACCAGCGCTCGACGCGTCCTGTCACGGCCGACGCGCCGATCCACTCGGCCAGGTTCTCGGACGCGTGCTCGGTGGCCCGCTCGTCGCTCTCGACGCTCGTGATGCGCGTCCCCGCACCGAAGCGGTCCCCCACGGCGGCGGCGAGGAGTCCGACCCCGCCGTACAGGTCGAGGTTGGCGCCCTTCGGGTCGAAGCGCTCGGGGTCGATCATGGTCTGCACGGCGGCGGTGAGCGTGGCCGCTGCCTCGCGGTGCACCTGCCAGAAGCCGCCGTCGTCGAGCCGGAACTCGCGGTCGCCGACGACCTCGGTGATGATCGAGCGGGCCTGCCGCCCGATGATCAGACGCGCGCCTCCGCCGCTCGGGGCGACGACGTCGACGTGTTCCTCGCCGGGGAAGGCGTCACCCAGCGGCGCCACCTCGGCGACCTCCGGGGACGCGAGCGGCAGGTCGGGCACGTGCACGACCCGGTGCGACCGAGCCGCGTACTGACCGGGACGCCCCTCGGCGTCGAGGTGCAGGCGCAGGCGCGTGCGCCACCCGGTGCCGCCGCGCTCGTCGTCGCCGGGCAGGGCCTCGACCGAGACGCGGCCGTCGGCGTCGGCGATCCCGCCCATGCGGGTCAGCGCGTCGACCACCACGCGTCGCTTCAGCTCGCGCTGGTGGCCGAGCTCGACGTGCCCGAACTCGGCGCCGCCGGCACGGTCGGTCGGATCGACCTCGAGGGCGGCCGCGCCCCACACGTGGGGTCGACGGTGCTCGCTCGCCTCGAGGACGCTCACCGTGTCGGCCCGCCAGAACGCCTTCTTGCGGTCGTCGGTGATGCGCGCCACGACCTTCTCGCCGGGCAGGGTGTCGGTCACGAACACGACCCGCCCGTCGAGTCTGGCCACCGAGATGCCCCCGTGTGCGATGCCCGTCACGTCCAGTTCGACCTCGCGGCCCAGCATGTCTCCCATGCGTCGAGTCTGACAGGCTGGGCGGCATGACCGTCCCGCTCTACCTGGCCAGCACCTCCCCCGCCCGTCTCGCCCTGCTGCGCGCCGCCGGCGTCGAGCCGGTGCTGATCAGTCCCGGTGTCGACGAAGAGGCCGCGGTCGCGATCGAGTCGACACGGCTCGGCCGAGCGCTCACGGCGGCCGAGACGGTGCAGCACCTCGCCAGGCTCAAGGCCGAGGCCGTGCTCGACACGGTCGTCGACGGCCGCCCCCTCGACGGGTTGGTCCTCGGGGGCGACAGCGCCTTCGAGTTCGACGGCGAGGTGCACGGCAAACCCCACGAGCCCGCCCTGGCGCTCGACCGGTGGCGCCGCATGGCCGAGATCGGCCACGGCACCCTCTGGTCGGGTCACTGGCTGGTCGACCACTGCGGTGGCGCTCCGCGCGTCACCGCCGAGACCCCCTCAGGAGGCGCGGGCCGGGTCGCGAGCGCCTCCCTCACCTTCGCCGACGACCTCGATCCGCGCGAGCTCGCGGCCTACGTCGAGACGGGCGAGCCGCTCGAGGTCGCGGGGGCCTTCACGATCGACGGTCGGGCATCCGCGTTCATCACGCACATCGAGGGCACCCCGAGCGCCGTCGTCGGACTCTCGGTGCCCGTGCTGCGGTCGCTCGTCCGGGGCTTCGGCGTGCCGTGGCACGAGCTGTGGACCTCGCCGACCGCCGGCTCCTTGTAGGTTCTGCCTCGCGCCTCCTCGTCCTTTTTGTGCACGTCAGCCAAAGGCGGACGGGGAGGGCGCAATAGGGTGGGGAACTATGCCGCGTATCAGCAAGGTCCTCATCGCCAATCGTGGAGAGATCGCCGTCCGCGTGATCCGGGCCGCGCGTGACGCCGGAATCGGCTCGGTGGCGGTCTACGCCGACCAGGACCGCGACGCCCAACACGCCCGCCTCGCCGACGAGGCCTACGCCTTGGGCGGGACGACGAGCGCCGAGACCTACCTGGTCATCGACAAGATCCTCTCGATCGCCCGCCGCTCGGGTGCCGACGCCGTGCACCCCGGCTACGGCTTCCTCGCCGAGAACGCGGACTTCGCCCGGGCCGTCCAGGCCGCGGGCCTGGTCTGGATCGGCCCGTCGCCCGAGGCCATCGAGCAGCTGGGCGACAAGGTCTCGGCCCGGCACATCGCCGAGCGCGTCGGCGCCCCGCTCGCCCCCGGTACCCTCAACCCCGTCTCGGGCGCCGACGAGGTGCTCGAGTTCGTCGACCAGCACGGCCTCCCCGTGGCGATCAAGGCGGCGTTCGGTGGTGGCGGACGCGGTCTCAAGGTCGCCCGCACCCGCGAGGAGGTCCCCGAGCTGTTCGACTCGGCCACCCGTGAGGCCGTCGCCGCCTTCGGACGCGGCGAGTGCTTCGTCGAGAAGTACCTCGACCAGCCCCGCCACGTCGAGACCCAGTGCCTGGCCGACGCCCACGGCAACGTCGTCGTCGTGTCGACCCGCGACTGCTCGCTGCAGCGCCGTCACCAGAAGCTCGTCGAAGAGGCCCCCGCACCGTTCCTCACCGACGAGCAGACCACGAAGCTGTACGAGTCGTCGAAGGCCATCCTCCGCGAGGTCGGCTACGTCGGTGCCGGCACCTGCGAGTTCCTGATCGGCAAGGACGGAACCGTCTCGTTCCTCGAGGTCAACACGCGCCTCCAGGTCGAACACCCCGTGTCCGAAGAGGTCACCGGCATCGACCTCGTCCGCGAACAGTTCCGCCTCGCCGAGGGCGGCGTGCTCGACTACGACGACCCCGAGGCCCGCGGCCACTCGTTCGAGTTCCGCATCAACGGCGAGGACGCCGGTCGGGGCTTCATGCCCGCCCCCGGTCCGATCCACGTCTTCAAGGCCCCGGGCGGTCCCGGCGTCCGCGTCGACAGCGGCGTCCAGGCCGGCGACGAGATCAGCGGGTCGTTCGACTCGCTTCTCGCCAAGCTGATCGTCACGGGTTCTTCGCGCGAGGACGCGCTCGAGCGCTCCCGTCGCGCCCTGGCCGAGTTCGAGGTCGCCGGCCTGCCGACCGTGCTGCCGTTCCACCGTGCCATCGTCGACGACCCCGCCTTCGCGCCGGCCGACGGTGCACCGTTCTCCATCTACACCCGCTGGATCGAGACCGAGTTCGACAACACCATCCCCGCGTGGAGCGGCGAGGCCGAGGCCCCCCGGCCGGCCGACGAACGCGACACCGTCGTGGTCGAGGTGGGCGGAAAACGCCTCGAGGTCTCGCTGCCGGCCGGCCTCGGGTCGCGCACCGCGCCTCCTGCGGTCGCGCCCAAGCGCCGGGGCGCGCCCCGGTCGTCGGTCGTCACCGCGACCGGTGCCGAGGTCAAGGCTCCGATGCAGGCCACCGTCGTCAAGCTCGCCGTCGAGGCCGGTCAGCAGGTCGTCAAGGGCGACCTGGTGCTCGTCCTCGAGGCCATGAAGATGGAGCAGCCCGTCGCCGCCCACCGCGACGGCACCGTCTCGGGCATCGCGGCCGTCGTCGGCGAGACGGTCTCGTCGGGTCACGTCCTGCTCAGCATCGACTGACCCCCGCGCCGGGCCCGGCGGCGACCGGGGACGCGCGTCGGCAGACCCTAGAGTGGACGCCATGTCTGAGACCACCACGCACCCGCTCGACGACCGCGCCGCCGACCCCTTCGAGGTCGCCCGCACCGCCGCCGCCGAGATCGCCGAGAAGACCGGCGTCGCCCGACACGACATCGCCCTGACGCTGGGCAGCGGCTGGGCCAAGGCCGCCGACCTGATCGGTGAGACCGTCGCCGAGGTCCCCGCGACCGAGATCACCGGCTTCGCCGCGTCGGCCGTCGTCGGCCACACCAGCTCGATCCGCAGCATCGCACTGCCCTCGGGCAAGCACGCCCTCGTCATGGGCGCCCGCACCCACTACTACGAGGGCCACGGCGTGCGTCGGGTCGTGCACGGCGTGCGCACGGCCGCCGCCACGGGCGCGACCACCATGATCCTGACGAACGGTGCCGGGGGCATCAAGGAGACCTGGAAGCCCGGCACGCCGGTGCTGATCAGCGACCACATCAACCTCACGGCGGACTCGCCCCTCGAGGGCGCGACGTTCATCGACCTGACCGACCTCTACTCGACGCGCCTCCGCGACGTCGCCCGCGGCATCGATCCCGAGCTCGACGAGGGCGTCTACACGCAGTTCCGCGGCCCGCACTACGAGACGCCGGCCGAGGTGCAGATGGCCAAGGCCATCGGCGGGCACATCGTCGGCATGTCGACGGCCCTCGAGGCCATCGCCGCGCGCCAGTCCGGCATGGAGGTGCTCGGCATGTCGCTGATCACCAACCTGGCCGCGGGCATCCAGAAGACCCCGCTCAGCCACGCCGAGGTGCTCGAGGCCGGGCGCGACGCCGAGGCCAAGATCAGCGACCTGCTCGCCCGCATCGTGGCGGCCCTGTGAGCGGCGACGTGACGGGGCCCGGCAGCGACGGCTCGCCGGTCTCGTCCGACCTCGAGCGGTTGATCGCGTCGGCCACCGCCTGGCGCGACCAGGACCCCGACGACGAGACGCGCGACGAGCTCGACCGACTGCTGACCCGGGCCGGCTCCGACGACGCCGACGCCTCGTCCGAACTCGCCGACCGCTTCGCCGGTCGCCTGCAGTTCGGCACGGCCGGCCTGCGCGGCGCCCTGGGCTCGGGTCCGAACCGCATGAACCGCGTGCTCGTGGCGCAGGCCGCGGCCGGCTTCGCGGCCTTCCTGCGGGGCCGCGAGTCGAGTCCCTCCATCGTCATCGGCTACGACGGGCGCAAGAACTCCGACGTCTTCGCGCGGGACACGGCCGAGATCATGGCCGCCGCGGGCGTCGCGGCCACGATCCTGCCCCGCGCCCTCCCGACCCCGGTGCTGGCCTTCGCCGTGCGCCACCTCGACGTCAGCGCAGGCGTCATGGTGACCGCGAGTCACAACCCGGCGAAGGACAACGGCTACAAGGTCTACCTCGGCGGTGTCGACGCCGGCTCGCAGATCGTGTCCCCGGTCGACGGCGAGATCGCCGCCGAGATCGAGAAGGCCGCGCAGTCCCCCGTCACGCGACTGGCCCGCTCCGACGACTACCGCGAGGCCGGTGACGACCTCGTCATGGAGTACGTCCGTCGCACCGCCGCGGTGGCCGGCACGGCGGCGAACGGTCGTCAGCCACGGGTCGTCTACACCGCGATGCACGGCGTCGGGTGGGAGGTCGCACGCCGCGTGTTCGCGACCGCCGGCTTCACCGAGCCGATCCCGGTCGGCGAGCAGAGCGCCCCCGACCCGGCGTTCCCGACCGTGGCCTTCCCCAACCCGGAAGAGCCCGGCGCCCTGGACCTCGCGTACGCCACGGCCGGCCGCGTCGAGGCCGACCTGGTCATCGCCAACGATCCCGACGCCGACCGGCTCGCGGTCGCGATCCCCGTCGACGGCGGCTGGCGTCGACTCAGCGGCAACGAGGTCGGCTCGCTGCTCGGCTGGCGCGCCGCAGAACGGGCACGACGGGACGACCGCGACGGCACCCTGGCCGCGAGCATCGTCTCGTCGCCCGCCCTGCGCGAGATCGCCCGGGTGCACGGACTCGACTACGTCGACACGCTCACGGGATTCAAGTGGGTCTCCCGCGTCGGAGGGCTGCTCTACGGCTACGAAGAGGCACTCGGCTACCTCGTCGACCCCGACGTCGTCCGCGACAAGGACGGGATCTCGGCCGCGGTCGACCTCCTCGCCCTCGCCACCGAGCTGCACACGGCCGGGTCGAGCCTGGCCGAGCACCTCGTCGCCTTCGACGAGCGGTTCGGCGCCTACGCCTCCTCGCAGATCTCGATCCGGGTCGAGGACCTCGCCACCATCACGGCCCTCACCGACGGTCTCCGCCGGCGCCCGCCGTCGACGATCGGCTCGCACCGCGTCGACCGGGTGGACGACTTCCGGGACGGGTTCGGAGCCTTCCCCGCGGGCGACATCCTCCGCTACTGGCTCACCGACGGCTCACGCGTCATCGTCCGCCCGAGCGGCACCGAGCCGAAGCTCAAGGTCTACATCGACGCGTCGAGCACCGAGGGCGACGCCGTCGCCCGTCGAGCCGCCGCCGAGGCGGCCGTGGCCGATCTCGACGCCGGCATGCGCGACCTCCTGGCCTGACGGTCGGGGCGGTGACCGCCCGGACGACGAGAGAGACCCCGGAGGCGCGAGCTGCGCCTCCGGGGTCTCTCTCGTCGTGGCCGGTGCGGTTCGCCCCGATGCCGCACGCCGCGGTCAGCCCAGCGACTTCTGCAGCTTCTCGGTGAGCTCCGCCTGGTCGAAGTGGTTCTGGATGACGATGACGTCGGCGAACGTGGAGCCGATCGCCTCGACGAACTCGGCCGACGTGAGGATCACCTGCGCATCGTCACCGACCGTCGCGATCGAGCCGATGTCGGCCGCGACCACGTCGGCCTCGATGTCGAGCTTGGCCAGGACCCGCTCGGCGTTGACCTTGAGGATTCCGCTGCTGCCGATGCCGGCGCCGCAGATGGTGACGATCTTCATTGTGGGGAGGTCTCGATCCGTGGGAGGGCGATCAGGCGGGGACGCCCATGAGCCGCCGCACCTCGTCGACCGAGGAGGCGGCCGCGAGGGCGGGGATGACGGAGGCCTCGTTGAAGACGTTCGCCAGGTCGGCGATCGACTCGAGGTGGCCGCCGACGGTGACGATCGCGAGGCCGAGGACCACGCTGACCGGGTCGTTGTGCGGGTGCCCGAACGGAACGGGCTCGGCAAGGGTCACGACGGCCAGGCCGTCGCGGACGACGTCGTCACCCGGCCGAGCGTGGGCCAACGCGAGACCGGGGGCGATGACCACGTAGGGGCCGTGTTCGTCGATCATGCGGACCATCTCGTCGCCGTAGCCCTCGCGGGCGGCACCGGAGTCGACCAGGGCACGACCGGCGACCCGGACGGCCTCACGCCAGTCGACGACCTGGGCGCCGATGACGACGGCCTCGTCCGGGAGCGGCGGGAGCGCCATGTCAGGCCCCCTCGAAGCCGGCGGTGATGCGGTCGGCCAGCGCCTCGCGGTCCTCGAGGGGCAGGAAGCACGACGCGGCGGCGTTGAGCTGGAAGGTCTCGTGGTCGTCGAGGTCGTAGTCGAAGGCCTGGCTGAGCAGGGCGAGCTCTTTGCAGAGGCTCGTGTCGCTCATCAGGCGGTTGTCGGTGTTGACCGTCACGCCGTAGCCGAGCTGGTACAGCAGGTCGAAGGGGTGGTCGTCGAGGTCCGTTCCCCAGGCGGCGATGGCACCGGTCTGCAGGTTCGACTGCGGCGACAACTCGAGCGGGATCTCGCGGTCGCGCACCCACGACGCGATCGGCCCGATCTCGACGGTGGAGGTCGACCCCTTGCTCGCGACGACCCGGATGTCTTCGGCGATGCGGACCCCGTGGCCGAGCCGGAGGGCCCGCCCGTCGATCAGCGCACCCCGGATGCTGTCGAGACCGTCGGCCTCGCCCGCGTGCACCGTGACGGGCATGAACTCGCGGGCCAACAGGTCGAAGGCGACCCTGTGGTCGGCGGCCGGGTAACCCGCCTCGGGACCGGCGATGTCGAAGGCCAGCACGCCGTTCTCGCGATGGCGCACGGCGAGCTGGGCGATCTCGAGCGATCGCTCGCCCTGGCGCAGCGCACTCAGGATCTGCCCGACCGAGATCTCGTACCCGTCGTCGGCCAGCGACCGCACGGCCGACGCGAAGCCCGCCTGCACGGCCTCCACCGCCTGGTCGAGGGTGAGCCCCTCCCGTTGGTGTTGCTCGGGGGCCCAGCGCACCTCGGCGTGGACGACGCCGTCGGCGGCCAGGTCGAGGACGAACTCGTGCGCGACCCGGGTCAGCTGCTCGCGGGTCTGCATGACCGCGACCGTGAGCTCGAAGGTCGCGAGGTAGTCGACGAGGGTGCCGGAGTCGGCGTTCTCGACGAACCAGCGGCGCAGCGCCTCGGGTTCGGACGCGGGGAGATCGACGCCGGCCTCGACCGCGAGGTCGACGATGGTCTCGGGCCGGAGGCCGCCGTCGAGGTGGTCGTGCAGCGAGACCTTCGGCAGGGCCGCGAGGCGCGGGCCCCCGTTCGGCAGCCGGTAGTCCTTGTCGGGAGCGCTCATGCCCTCAATCTACTAGCGCTCCGGGCGGCGACTCTGGACGCGCGCCACGAGAGAGGTGCGCTCTCCACGAGAACCGGCACCGCGCCTCCTGGACGGAGGCGCGATGCCGGTGGGACGTGCTCGGGCGGGTCGTCAGCCGATGCGCTCGGCGACGATCGTGCGCGCCGCCGGAGCCTCGTCGCCGATCGTCCACGCCCCGTCGACGGCCTCGAGGGCACGCTCGAACCGCTCGGGTTCGTCGGTGTGCAGGGTGAAGAGGGGCTGGCCCTCGGTGACCCGGTCGCCCGGCTTCGCGTGCAGCTCGATGCCGGCGGCCGCCTGCACGGGGTCCTGCTTGCGGGCGCGACCGGCACCGAGGCGCCAGGCACCGATGCCGAAGGGCAGCGCGTGCTGCTCGGTCAGGTGACCGCTGCGCCCGGCGGTGACGACGTGCGTCTCGCGGGCGGTCGGCAACGCGGCGTCGGGGTCCCCGCCCTGGGCACGGATCATGCGCTTCCAGGCGTCCATGGCGCGTCCGTCGTCGAGGGCGGCCTCGACGTCGGCGTCGGGTCGACCCGCGAGGGTCAGCATCTCGCGGGCGAGTGCCACCGTGAGCTCGCGGATGTCGGCGGGGCCGCCTCCGGCGAGGGTCTCGACCGACTCACGGACCTCGAGGGCGTTGCCGATGGTCAACCCGAGCGGCACGTTCATGTCGGTCAGCAGGGCGGTGGTCGCGACGCCGGCGTCGGTGCCGAGGTCGACCATCGTGCGGGCCAGCTCACGCGACCGCTCGATGTCCTGGATGAAGGCGCCCGACCCGAACTTGACGTCGAGGACGAGGGCGGCGGTGCCCTCGGCGATCTTCTTGCTCATGATCGACGACGCGATCAGCGGGATGGCCTCGACGGTGCCCGTGATGTCACGGAGCGCGTAGAGCTTGCCGTCGGCGGGGGCGAGGCCCGACCCGGCCGCACAGACGACGGCGCCGCTGTCGGCCATGATCTCGCGCATGCGGTCGTTCGAGATCGAGGCCTGCCAGCCGGGGATCGACTCGAGCTTGTCGAGCGTTCCCCCGGTGTGGCCGAGGCCACGGCCCGAGAGCTGGGGTACGGCGACGCCGAACGAGGCGACGAGCGGAGCCAGCGGGAGGGTGATCTTGTCGCCGACGCCACCGGTGGAGTGCTTGTCGACGGTCGTCTTGCCGAGCCCGGCGAAGTCCATCGTCTCGCCCGACCGGATCATGGCCATCGTCATGTCGCGGATCTCTCGGCGCTCCATGCCGTTGAGGAAGATCGCCATGGTCAGCGCCGACATCTGCTCGTCCGCGACGTACCCGCGCGTGTACGCGTCGATGAGCCAGTCGATCTGCGCGGTGCTGAGGGCGTCGCCGCCCCGCTTGACGCGGATGAGGTCGACGGTGTCGAACGGTTCGACGGCGTTCTGGGTCACGGCGGGGCTCCTAGCGGTGGTGCGGTGGGTGGTGCGAGGGCGCGACCACGGGGTCGCGACCGGGAGGGACGAGGAGGCGCGGGTCAGCCCTGCGAGGCGCGGTACGCCTCGAGCTGCCGCGGCCCGAACGCGTCGGGGATGACCTCGTCGATGGTCTTGAAGCCCGAGACGGTGTCGAGGACCATGGCTTCGTCGGAGTGTTCGTAGAGCAGCTGACGGCACCGCCCGCAGGGCATCAGGACCCCGCCGTTGCCGTCGACGCAGGCGAAGGCGACCAGACGGCCCCCTCCCGACATGACGAGGTCGGACACCAGTGAGCACTCGGCGCAGAGGGTGATGCCGTACGAGGCGTTCTCGACGTTGCAGCCCGAGACGATCCGACCGTCGTCCGTGACGGCTGCAGCCCCCACGGGGAAGTTCGAGTAAGGGACGTACGCCTTGCGCATGGCGTCGCGAGCCGCTCCGCGGAGGGCGTCCCAGTCGGTCTCGGCGAGCACGGACTCGCTGCTGCGGCCCGTCACGACTTGATGTAGGGCTTGCCCGAGGCCGCGGGGCCCCGGGACTGCCCGACCAGGCCGGCGACCGCGAAGATCGTCACGACGTACGGCAGCATGAGCATGAACTCGCTGGGCACCGGCGAACCGATGGCCCCGAGCACGTTCTGCAGGTTGCTCGCGAAGCCGAACAGCAGCGCGGCGAGCGTGGCCCGGATCGGGTCCCACCGACCGAAGATGACCGCGGCCAGGGCGATGAACCCCGCGCCCGCCGTCATCTCTTTCTGGAAGTTGCCGAGCGAACCGAGCGTGAAGTACGCCCCGCCGAGGCCGGCGATCGCCCCCGCGAGGGAGACGTTCCAGAACCGGGTGGCGTTGACCTTGATGCCCACGGTGTCGGCCGCCTGCGGGTGCTCGCCCACCGAACGGAGGCGCAGCCCCCACCGCGTGCGGAAGAGACCGTAGAAGACGACCGCGATCGCGATGTACATCAGGTAGACGATGATCGTCTGACGGAAGAAGACCGGCCCGACGATCGGGATCTGGCTGAGGACCGGGATGTCGAGCTGCGGGAACCGCACGCCGCGGTTCAGCGACTCGGACTTCGACAGCACCTGCGAGTACAGGAAGCTGGTGAGGCCCGTGACGAGCACGTTGAGCACGACGCCGACGATGACCTGGTCGACGATGTAGCGGATGCTGAACACCGCCAGGACCATCGACACGAGCACGCCCGCGATCATCGCCCCGACCAGGCCGACGTAGGCCGACCCGGTCGCCGAGGCGACCATGGCCGAGACGAAGGCTCCGGCGAGCAACTGCCCCTCGATCGCGACGTTGACGACACCGACCCGCTCGCTGATGACGCCGCCGAGGGCACCGAAGATCAGCGGGGTGCTGAGTGCGAGGGCGCCGAGCAGCAGACCGGGCACCGGGATGGTCTGACCGGCGCTCGCCCACGTGAGGAAGCCGAGCAGGAAGAGGACGCCGAACACGGCGATCAGCCAGATCGGCACCTTCTCGAAGCGGACGGCGCGCAGCACCGCGACCACCGTGATGACGGCCAGGAGCACCGTCAGCACGATGCCGGTGCCGGCCGCCGGCAGGACCGCGTCGGGCAGGGCGAAGAAGTCCGTCGTCGTCGACAGGCGGAAGGTGCTCTCGCCGTCCCGGGCGAGGCCGAGGAACAGCACGGCGGCCACGACCGTGAAGATCGCGAACGCGATCGGGGCCTTGAGGCTGCGGGAGGAGGCCCGCGCCAGGTCGGGCGACGGCGCGGCGGGGACCGCGGTGTCGGGGGTGAGCGTGCTCACTTGGTGACCACCGCCTCCTTGTTCGAGGCCTTGCGCACCGGGCGGAGGCCCGGGGCCGGCAGACGGAAGATCGCTCGGACCAGCGGGGGCGCGGCCACGAACAACACGATGAGGGACTGCACGACGAGCACGATGTCGATCGGTACGCCGTTGGCGGCCTGCATCGAGTACCCGCCGGCCTTGAGCGCGCCGAAGAGGACGCCGGCGCCGAACACTCCCCACGGCCGCGAACGACCGAGCAGCGCGACCGTGATCGCGTCGAAGCCGATGCCGGCGTCGATGCCCGAGGTGAAGCCGCTGGTCAGCGTGCCGAGCACCTGGGTCGACCCGGCGACGCCCGCGAGAGCACCCGAGATGAGCATCGCGTAGAGGTAGATGTTCTTGACGTTCATGCCGGCCGTGCGGGCTGCGTGCGGGTTCTCGCCGACGGCACGGAACCGGAAGCCGAGCGTCGACCGGTTGATCAGCCACCAGACGACGGCGGTGATGACGATGACCAGCACGAAGCCCCAGTTGAGGTTGTACCGGGCGCCGAACAGGTCGGGCAGGATCGCCGTGTCGAGCGTGGCGGGCGACTTGGGGTTCGCGCTGCCCGGAGCCTGCAGCAGGCCCTGCGTCCGCAACATGAAGGCCAACAGGTAGAAGGCGATGTAGTTGAGCATGATCGTGAGGATCACCTCGTGGGCGCCGGTGCGGGCCTTGAGCAGGCCCACGATGCCGCCCCACAGGGCACCCGCGGCGATGCCGGCGGCGAGGGCGAGGGGAAGGTGCACGGCGAGCGGCAGGTGGAAGGAGAAGCCCACCCAGCCGGCGGCGGCCGAGGCCATCAGCATCTGCCCGCGGGCACCGATGTTGAACAGGCCCACGCGGAACGCGACCGCGACGCCGAGGCCCGCGGCGATGAGGGGCACGGCGTAGTTCAGCGTCTCGGTCAGCGGACGGATGCCCGCCGCGAAGCCGTCGACCCGGAAGTTGTAGATCGCGCCCTGGAAGAGCGACGAGTACGACCCGCCGACCGCGGTCCAGAACGCCTGGAAGAAGTCGGCCGGGCGCGAGAAGAAGTAGCCCAGCGTGCCCTGCACCGTGGTGTCGGTGAACCCGATGAGGAGGCCCGAGACGACGAGTGCCAACACGACGGCGAGCACCGAGATGGCGGCGTTGCCGGTCGTGATCTCTCTCAGGAGGCGCGAGCCGCGTCCCTCGGTCGACTCCGGTGACGACGGGGCGGGTGGCGTGCCCGGGCCCGTCGTGGTGGTCGTGGCGTCGCTCACGCTGCCTGCTCCGTTCCCTGCGGCATCTCGCCGGCCATCATGAGCCCCAGCACGTCGCGAGGGGTGTCCGCCGGCACGATGCCGACGATGGTGCCGCGGTACATCACGGCGATGCGGTCGGCCAGGGCGGCGACCTCGTCGAGCTCGGTCGAGACGACGATGACGGGCACGCCCTGGTCGCGGGTCTCGACGATGCGCTTGTGCACGAACTCGATCGACCCGACGTCGATGCCGCGGGTGGGCTGGGCGGCCACGAAGAGCCGCAGGTCGCGGCTGAGCTCGCGCGCCAGAACGACCTTCTGCTGGTTGCCGCCCGAGAGGCGGCCGGCAGGCGTCGTGATGCCCTGGGTGCGGATGTCGAACTCCTTCACCTTGGCCACGGCGAACGCCGCGAGCTCGGCGAGCTTGAGCGAGCCGCGTTTCACGAAGGGACCGGACTGCGAGCGGTCGAGCATGAGGTTCTCGGCCACGGTGAACTCGCCGACGAGGCCGTCCTGGTTGCGGTCCTCGGGGACGAAACCGACGCCCGCGTCGAGGACCTGGCGCACGCTGCGGCCCGTGATGTCGCGCCCATCCAGGGAGACCCGCCCTTCGACCCGGGGCTGGAGGCCGAGGATGGCCTCGGTGAGTTCGGTCTGGCCGTTGCCCTGGACGCCGGCGATGGCGAGGATCTCGCCCCGGCGGACCTCGAACGAGACGTCGTCCACGACGACCTGTCCGATGGGGTCGACCACCCGGAGGTTCTCGACCACCAGGGCGGGCTCGCCGGCTTCGGCGGGGGCCTTCTGGACGGTGAGTTCGACGGCGCGACCGACCATGAGCGAGGCGAGCTCGGCGTTCGAGGCGGTCGGTTCGGCCTCGCCGACGACCGTGCCGAGTCGGATGACGGTGATGCGGGTGGCGACCTCGCGCACCTCGCGCAGCTTGTGGGTGATGAAGACGATGGCGGTGCCGGCGTCGCGCAGCTGACGCATGATCACCATGAGCTCGTCGGTCTCCTGCGGCGTGAGCACGGCGGTGGGCTCGTCGAACACGAGCACCTTGGCGTCACGGGACAGGGCCTTGATGATCTCGACGCGTTGCTGCACACCGACGGGCAGCTCCTCGACGAGGGCGTCGGGGTCGATGTCGAAGCCGAACCGGCTGCTGATCTCTCGCACCTTGGCGCGTGCCGCGGCGAGGTCGAGCCGGCCGCCGGACCTGGTCTCTTCGTGGCCGAGCATGACGTTCTCGGCGACGGTGAAGACGGGCACCAGCATGAAGTGCTGGTGGACCATGCCGATTCCGGCGCCCATGGCGTCGCCCGGACCCGAGAAGTGCTGGACGGCGTCGTCGAGCAGGATCTCGCCCTCGTCGGCCTGGTAGAGCCCGTAGAGCACGTTCATCAGCGTGGACTTGCCGGCACCGTTCTCGCCGAGCAGGCAGTGGATCTCGCCGGGCTCGACGGTCAGGCTGATGTGGTCGTTGGCGGTCAGCGCGCCGAATCGCTTGGTGATGCCCCGCAGTTCGAGCTTCATCTCAGGTGGCTACCTCGGGTCTAGGCATTCGGGTGGGGACGGGCGGCACCGGGTCGGCGGCCCGCCCACGGGCGTTGAGAGGGCCGGGAGCGACGGGGTGACCGTCGCTCCCGGCCCTGGGTCAGTCGATGCTAATCGATGACGGGAGGTGCTTTCGTCAGCTGGTGAGCGCCGACGGGGACTCGACCTCGATGGAGCCGTCGATGATGCCGGCCTTGATGGTGTCGAGCTCGTCCTGCAGACCGGAGTCGACCTTGTCGGCGTAGTCGTGGAACGGGGCGATGCCGACGCCGTCGTTCTCGAGCGTGCCCACGTAGGGCGTGCTCGAGAACTTGTCCTCGCTGGCCTGCGTGACGACCGCGTCGGTCGCCTGCTTGATGCCCTTGAGCACCGAGGTGAGGAAGAGGTCCTTGTTGGCACTGTCGGTCTCGTAGGTGTCGCTGTCGGCACCGACCAGGACGACGTCCTTGCCGGAGTCGCGGATCGCCTCGGCGGCGCTCTGGTAGATCGGGCCACCGACCGGCAGGATGACGTCGGCGTTCTGGTCGATCAGGGTCTGGGCGCTCTGCTTGGCCGTGGTGCCGGCCTCGAAGCCACCGGTGAAGGTGCCGTTCTGGGCGTCGACGTCCCAGCCGACGACCTTGACGTCCTTGCTCTTCTGCTCGTTGTAGTACTTCACGCCGTCGGCGAAGCCGTCCATGAAGATGGTGACGGTCGGGAACTGCATGCCGCCGAAGGTGCCGACGACGCCGGTCTTCGAGTAGCTCGCCGCCGCGTAGCCCGCGAGGAACGCGGCCTCGGACGTGTTGAAGGTGATCGGCTGCACGTTGTCGGCCGTGATCGACGAGTCGTCGATGGTGGCGTAGTTGATGCCCGAGTTCGCCTCGGCCGCCGACTTGGTGGCGTCGGCGAGCGCGAAGCCGACCGTGACGATCAGGTTGCAGCCCTGGTCGGCGAGGTTCGACAGGTTGGCGTCGTAGACCGTCTCGTCGGCCGACTCGACCGTCTTGGGCGTGGACCCGATGGTCTTCGCGGCCTCGGTCAGGCCCTCGTAGCCGAGCTGGTTGAACGACTTGTCGTCGAAGCCGCCGGCGTCGGAGACCATGCAAGGGACGAAGTCGCTCGAGGCGCCGCTGGTCGAGCCAGAGCCGCTCTCGGGGGCCGAGGCACAGCCGGCCAGGATGACGGCGGTGCTCGCCAGGGCGAGGCCGCTGAGCACGGCCTTGCGCGCAGTTGTAGTCAAGTTGTCCTCCAGGGTGCAGCCCGGCACGAGGCGCGCCGGGTGGGTATGGCTGACAGGTTACCTACTGTGACGGGCGCCTCCGACCGACGGGTGGTCGTGATGCCGAGGCGTTACACAGTCGCGACCACGACGTAACGAGCACGAAACGTCCACGGCCCCGGAGCGGGTCAGAGGACGTCGCTGCGACCGCTCAGCTTGAGGGCGTCCACGACGCCCTTGACGCGTTGGGCGTTCGCCGTCGTCGTGACGAGCAGGGCGTCGGGGGTGTCGACCACGATGATGTCGTTGACGCCGATCAGCGAGATCAGCCGGCCGCTGTTGCCGACGACGATGCCGCTCGAGCTGTCGGCGAGCACGCGGGCGTTCTCGCCGAGGATGGCCAGGTCGCTCTTGCGACCGCCGGCGTGCAGCTTGGCGATGGACGCGAAGTCGCCGACGTCGTCCCAGTCGAAGTCGCCCGGCACGACGGCCAGCCGGCCCGCCGCGGCGGCGGGTTCGGCCACGGTGTAGTCGATGGCGATCTTCTCGAGGCCGGGCCACACCTTGTCGACGACGGCGCCGCGCTTCGGGGTGTCCCATGCCGCCGCGAGCTCTTCGATGCCCTCGAGCAGGTCGGGACGGGTCTCGCCCAGCTGCTCGAGCAACCGGTCGGCCCGCGAGATGAACATGCCGCCGTTCCAGAGGTAGTCGCCGCCGGAGACGTATCGCTCGGCCGTCTCGAGGTCGGGCTTCTCGACGAACGACTCGACCGTGCGGGCGCTCGGTGCGCCCTCGATGTCGAGCGGTGCGCCGACATGGATGTAGCCGAACCCGATCGCGGGTTCGGTGGGGGTGATGCCGATCGTGGCGATGTAGCCCTCGTCGGCGGCGACGATGGCCTCGCGGACGGCCCGACCGAAACCGCGGGTGTCGGCGATGACGTGGTCGGCGGCGAACGAGCCGATGATGACGTCCGGCTCACGACGACGGAGGACGGCGGCGGCGAGGCCGATGGCCGCGGTGCTGTCCTTCGGCTCGCTCTCGAGGACGACGTTGTGGTCGGCGAGGCCGGGCAGCTGCGACTCGACCGCGGCTCGGTGTGCCCGCCCGGTGACGACCATGATGCGTTGGTCGCCGTTGAGCGGGGCGAGGCGGTCCCAGGTGCCGCGCAGCAGGGTCGAACCGCTGCCGGTGAGGTCGTGCAAGAACTTGGGTGCGTCGGCGCGGCTGAGCGGCCAGAGACGGGACCCGATGCCACCCGCCGGGATGATGCTGTAGAACCGGTCGAGGCTTTCCTGGATCGTCATGAGTTCACCTTATCGACGCCCCTCCTCCATGCCTCCGATCCCCTCGCGCCACCGTCGCCGTCGAGGCTCGCAGCACGAGCAGTCCGAGGAGGACCGATGCGAGTCGTGATCGTGACCGAGAGCTTCCTACCCACCGTCAACGGGGTCACCACGAGCGTGCTGCGCGTGCTCGACCACCTGGCCCGACGCGGACACGAGGCCATGGTCATCGCCCCGGCCGGCCGCGGGACCACGAGCTACGCCGGCTTCCCCGTCCACCGGGTGCCGTCCGTGGCCTACCGCCAGTTCCCGGTCGGCCTGCCGAACCCGCAGGTCGCGGCCGCCATCGCCGGGTTCCGACCCGACGTCGTGCACGTCGCCTCGCCGTTCCTGCTCGGCGCCCAGGCCATCGCCGCGGCGGCACGCCTGGGCGCGCCCTCGGTCGCCGTCTTCCAGACCGACGTCGCCCGGTACGCGGGGACGAACGGCCTCGGGCTCGGCTCGGCCGTCGCCTGGCGGCTCGTCCGCCGCATCCACGACCAGGCCACGACGACGCTGGTCCCCTCGCGCGCCTCCTTGCGGGACCTCGAGACGGCCGGCGTGGGCCGGCTCGCGACCTGGGGGCGAGGAGTCGACTCGGCCCTGTTCCACCCGAACCGCAAGTCGGGCGACGCGGTGCGCGCCCTGCGGGAGTCCTGGGGCGCACCCGACCAGGTGCTCGTCGGCTACGTGGGCCGACTGGCCCCCGAGAAACAGGTCGAGCGGCTGGCCGCCCTGCGCCCCCTGCGGGAGGCCCGCCTCGTGGTCGTCGGGGGCGGCCCCTCACTGCCCGCCCTCCGCCGCCGCCTGCGACAGCTCGACCCGGTGTTCACCGGCCCTCTGCACGGCGAGCACCTCGCGGACGCCTATGCGGCGCTCGACGTGTTCGTGCACACCGGCTCGACCGAGACCTTCGGTCAGACCGTCCAGGAGGCCCGCGCCAGCGGACTGCCGGTCGTGGCCCCGGCCGCGGGCGGGCCCCTCGACCTGGTGCGGCACGGGGTCGACGGGTTCCTCTTCGAGCCCCGCCACGACCACTCGCTCCGCCGGAGCGTCCGCACCCTGGTCCTCTCGGACGAGCTGCGGGCCCGCTTCGGCGAGGCCGGCAGGCGGGCAGTCGTCGGACGCACGTGGGAGACGCTCGGCGACGAGCTCGTCGAGCACTACCGACGGGCGATGGCGAGCGTCCGCGCTGGGGCGGAGCGCGCCTCCGTCCGCTGATCGCAGGGCCGGGCCGACGGGTCCGTCTTGTCTCGACGTCGAACGACTTCGGAGGGGCGGGGCCGCGTCCGCACTCGGCGGGAACATAGACTGGACAGGTTCTGAGAACGCCACCAGCGGACACGGCTGTCCCTCGTACCGATCGAGCGAGAGCGTCGTCCGCCCCATCCGCGAGGAGAAGTGCTCATGGCCGAGCAGTCGACGGGAACGGTCGCATCACCGGCAGGCAGACCGGGTGCACCGAAGATCAGTGCGCCCAAGGCGCCCGGGAAGATCGCCGGCACCCTCTACCGGGGCCGTGAGGGCATGTGGTCGTGGGTCCTCCACCGCATCACCGGCGTGAGCATCTACTTCTTCCTGCTGGTGCACATCCTCGACACCGCCCTGGTGCGGATCAGCCCCGAGGCCTACAACGCGGTGATCGGCACCTACAAGAACCCGATCATGGGACTCGGCGAGACCGGCCTCGTCGCCGCGATCCTGTTCCACGCCCTGAACGGCCTGCGGATCATCCTCATCGACTTCTGGGGCCCCGGCACCAAGTACCAGCGCGTCATGTTCTGGGTCGTCATCGGCCTCGCCGTGGTCCTGTTCGCCGGTTTCGCCCCGCGCCACCTCATGAACGTCTTCTCGGAGTAGAGCCATGACCACCCAGACCGTCGAAGCCCCGCGTTCGGCCCGCGCGGCCCAACGCTCCACCAACTACGAGAAGTGGGGCTGGATCTACATGCGCGCCAGCGGCCTGCTGCTCGTCGTGCTCGTGTTCGGCCACCTGTTCATCAACCTGCTCGCGAGCGAGGGCGGCGTCAAGGCCATCGACTTCGCCTTCGTGGCCGGCAAGTGGGCCAGCCCGTTCTGGCAGGTCTACGACACCCTCCTCCTCTGGCTCGCGCTGATCCACGGCACGAACGGCATGCGGACGATCGTCAACGACTACGTCTCGAAGCCGACGGTGCGCAAGGTCCTGCTCGTCACGCTCGTCACGTCGACCGTCGTCCTGCTCGTCCTCGGCACGCTCGTGATCTACACGTTCGACCCGTGCCCCGCGAACGCCCCGGCCGACCTGCTGCCGTCGTTCTGCACCGCCGGCTAGCCATCCGGCCCACCGTCCACTCCGGCCACCGGCCGCACGTCCCCACCGGAAAGAACCGTGACCACACCCTCCCCCGCCCCCGCCAGCACCGTCGTCGACGGCGTCCACTACCACCAGCACGACATCGTCATCGTCGGGGCCGGGGGTGCGGGCATGAGGGCGGCCATCGAGGCCGGCCCGAACGCCAGCACCGCGGTGATCTCGAAGCTGTACCCGACCCGTTCGCACACCGGTGCGGCCCAGGGCGGCATGGCCGCGGCCCTCGCCAACGTCGAGGACGACAACTGGGAGTGGCACACGTTCGACACCGTCAAGGGCGGCGACTACCTCGTCGACCAGGACGCCGCCGAGATCCTCGCCAAGGAGGCGATCGACGCCGTCCTCGACCTCGAGAACATGGGGCTGCCGTTCAACCGCACCCCCGAGGGCAAGATCGACCAGCGTCGCTTCGGCGGCCACACGGCCGAGCACGGCAAGAACCCCGTCCGGCGAGCCTGCTACGCGGCCGACCGCACCGGGCACATGATCCTCCAGACGCTCTACCAGAACTGCGTCAAGCACGGCATCAACTTCTTCAACGAGTTCTACGTCCTCGACCTCATCATGGGAGAGATCGACGGAGAAGAGCGCCCGGCCGGTGTGATCGCCTACGAGCTCTCGACCGGCGACCTGCACGTGTTCCAGGGCAAGGCCGTCATCTTCGCCACCGGCGGCTTCGGCAAGATCTACAAGACGACGTCCAACGCGCACACCCTGACCGGCGACGGCGTGGGCATCATCTGGCGCAAGGGTCTGCCGCTCGAGGACATGGAGTTCTTCCAGTTCCACCCGACCGGCCTCGCCGGGCTCGGCATCCTGCTGAGTGAGGCCGCCCGCGGTGAGGGCGCGATCCTGCGCAACAGCGAGGGCGAGCGCTTCATGGAGCGCTACGCCCCCACCATCAAGGACCTGGCGCCCCGCGACATCGTCGCGCGCTGCATGGCGACCGAGATCCGCGAAGGCCGGGGGGCCGGACCGCACAAGGACTACGTCTACCTCGACATCACGCACCTCGACCCGGCCGTGATCGACGCCAAGCTGCCGGACATCACGGAGTTCGCCCGCACCTACCTCGGCGTCGAGCCGTACACCGAGCCCGTCCCCGTGCTGCCGACCGCCCACTACGCCATGGGTGGCATCCCGACGAACGTCAAGGCCGAGGTGCTCCGCGACAACACGACGGTCGTGCCGGGCCTCTACGCCGCCGGCGAGTGCGCCTGCGTCAGCGTGCACGGCTCCAACCGCCTCGGCACGAACTCGCTGCTCGACATCAACGTCTTCGGCAAGCGCGCCGGCAACAACGCCGTCGAGTACGTGAAGGACGCACCCTTCGTGCCGCTGCCCGACGATCCGGCCGGCTTCGTGCGCGGTCTCGTCGAGGACGTCCGCAACGCCACGGGCACCGAGCGCATCGCGACGCTGCGCAAGGAGCTGCAGGACAGCATGGACCGCAACGCCCAGGTGTTCCGTACCGAAGAGACCCTCGACGAGGTCACCCACGTGATCGCCGACCTCCGCGACCGGTTCAAGAACATCTCGGTGCAGGACAAGGGCAAGCGCTTCAACACCGACCTGCTCGAGGCCATCGAGCTGGGCTTCCTGCTCGACCTCGCCGAGGTCGTCGTCTACTCGGCTCGTTCGCGTCAAGAGAGCCGCGGGGGGCACTTCCGCGAGGACTACCCCACGCGCGACGACGAGAACTGGCTCGTCCACACGATGGCGTACCTGACGGGCGACGCCCACTCGTCCCTGGCCGGCGACCACATCCGCCTCGACACCAAACCCGTCGTGATCACGAACTACCAGCCGATGGAACGGAAGTACTGACATGAGCACCGCTGTCCTCGAGAACAAGCCCCAGGGCGCCGACGCCGTCCCCACGTTCACGGCCACCCTGATCATCCGTCGGTTCGACCCCGAGGTCGACGACGAGCCCCGCTGGCAGGACTTCGACGTCCAGGTGCTGCCGACGGACCGGGTGCTCGACGCCCTGCACCAGATCAAGTGGGAGCAGGACGGTTCGCTGACCTTCCGTCGTTCGTGTGCCCACGGCGTCTGCGGCTCCGACGCGATGCGCATCAACGGTCGCAACCGGTTGGCCTGCAAGACGCTGATCAAGGACCTCGACATCTCGCAGCCGATCTACGTCGAAGCGATCAAGGGCCTTCCCCTCGAGAAGGACCTCGTCGTCGACATGGAGCCCTTCTTCCAGTCGTACCGCGAGATCCAGCCGTTCCTCATGGCCTCGTCCAAGCCCGAGAAGGAGCGCCTGCAGAGCGCCACCCAGCGCGAGCGCTTCGACGACACGACCAAGTGCATCCTCTGTGCCGCCTGCACGTCGAGCTGCCCGGTGTTCTGGACCGACGGCCAGTACTTCGGTCCGGCCGCCATCGTCAACGCGCACCGCTTCATCTTCGACTCGCGCGACGAGGGTGCGCAGGTGCGCCTCGACATCCTGAACGACAAAGAAGGCGTGTGGCGCTGCCGCACCACCTTCAACTGCACCGAGGCCTGCCCGCGCGGCATCCAGGTGACGCAGGCCATCGCCGAGGTCAAGCAGGCCGTGTTGCGCGGACGGGCCTGACACCGAGCCACCTCCACGAGAGAGGGCCCGACCACCATGTGGTCGGGCCCTCTCTCGTCCGACGGGTCGCGGCGGCGCATGGACGCACGTCGACGACCTGGTCAGTCGTCCTCGACGATGCAGGCGGCCTCGAGGCCGAGGGCGAGGCGGAGCGCGACCGACACCCCGGTCTCGCCTTCGTCGCCCATCGGGGCGACGGCGTCGATCCAGAACACCGGGAGGGGCACCGAGGGCGGGTCGGGCAACAGGCGGTGGACCTCGTCCGCCTCGGTCAGTTCGGCCGCCTGGTAGACGGTGAGCAGCGGAACCCCACCCGCCCCGAACACCTGGAGGGCGTCGCCGCCGTCGATCTCGCGCACGCCGAGCGAACCGTCGACCGCGTGGGCCGCCGTCGCGAGGTCGAGCTGGTCGTAGACGTGCGGACTCAGGATGGTGATGTCGCGGGGCATCAGCTCTCGTCCTCGGCCGGACGCGGACGCTCGGTTCCGGCCTGGGACTCGATGCCGTCGGCCTGGCCGCCGGACCGGCTGCCCGTCCCGGCATCGGCCTCGGTCATGGCCTCGGCCTCGGCCTCGGTCGTGCTCTCGTGCAGCAGGTCCAGTTCGTGCAGGTCTTCCTCCCACGCCTGGAGCAGAGGGCTGGCGACGAGCTGGGCGAGCCTCTCGGGGCCGACCGCCTCCAGGGTGCGGTGCAGGGCGTTCCAGCCCGACGTGGCCTCGTCACCCAGCGGCACGACGTAGGCGGGCAGGCGCGGGCGGCCGACCACGACGACCGGACGTCCGGCGTCGAGGGCGGAGCGTTCGAGGCCGAGCCGACGCACGGACGGTGCGCCGATCAAGAGGGCGACCGGGTTCGGCGGGGGGTAGGTCACGGCCCGGACGCACCGATCGGACTCGCCCTCGCGGGCGATGACGAGGGCGAAGGTCGGCAGGGACGACTCGGCGATGTGGCCGAGAGCCTCGGTCAGCCGGGCGATGGCGTCGTCGAGCGTCCCCTCGGTCACGTCGACCGTCAACGCCGTGGTCTCCTCGATGCCGTGGTCGGTGACCCGTGCGGTGATCGTCGCCGACAGGTGCGGCCCCTCGACGACGACCCGGACGGTCTCGGGAGCCTGGTGACGGGCGTGCTGGGTGAGGACCCAGCGGTCCCAGGCGTGGCCCAGGGGCTCGGTCGCCCCCCATCGGGTCGGGACGGTGCCCGAGACCGCCGCTCCCAGGGTCTCGACCGCACCTCCCAGGCTCGTGTCGTGGGATGCCCTGTGGAGCACCGTGAGGTCGACGCTGAGCTGGCAGGTGGTGTCGACGGCGTCCTCGATGAGTGGCAGCCACCCGGCGGACGGCACGACGGGCGCCGAGGCGTCGAGCTCGGTGGCCGCGGCGTCGACGTCGGCGTACGGCAGGCCCGTGAGGCCGTCCCGGAGACGGTCCTGGTCGTCGTGCACGGCCCAGACGCCCCCGGCGGCGACCAGGGCGGCCCGGAGACCGACGGTGAGGCGCGACCGTTCGCTGGTGACCAGCACGACGCGTCGACTCGTCGGGGGTCGACCGAGGAGGTCCGCGAGCGGACGACTGAGTCGGACGACGCGGGCCCTGCTGTCGACCCGGACGGCGCGCGACGAGATCGCGTCGACCAACGGGTGTCGGATTGGGGTGCCCACCCGTCGATTCTGCTCCGTGCCGGAAGGCCGTGACCGGATGCACGGCGGACTCGGACCAGCCCGGCCCGAGAAGGCCCGCGCGGCCTAGGCTTGGTCCCCGTCATCGCCAACGACCCTCGAGAGGCCTGCCATGAACGACGCCCGACGCCTCGACCGACGGCCCCGCCGGCCCGGTCCGCGAGCGATCTCGTGAGACGACGCCCGTACCGCAACGGCGAACGCCCCCTCGACCAGCGGGAACGCCGACGAGCGTTCGCGGCAGCCGTCCGGACGAGGCCGCCCCTCCGACCCACCGCCGACCGAGAGTTCGGTCGGGCCCTCGCGCGCCTCGACGAGCTCGTCGAGAAGGTCCTGCTCTCGGGCGACCACGACCGCTTGCTCGACGAGACGCGGGTGTCGACCTGGCCTCGCGAACTGGACGCCGTGGCCGCGGTCGTGGTGGACCGGCTCGATCCGCCGCCGTCGGTCGACCGCGCTGCGGTGTCCGCCGCCGTCGCGGACAACCTGGAGGCGCGCTTCGGCCTGCGTGCGGGAGCGTCCCCGACCGAGAGGTCGGTCGTCCTCTGGCAGTCGGTGGCCGGTGCCGACTCGCGGCTCGCCGAGAACGGGTGGGAGCGTGACGTCCTCTCGGACGACCGGGAGGCGCTGGCCGAGTTCTTCGCCTCGGACGGCGATCCGGTGCGGGCACGTCTCACGCGGTCGTCGGGTCGCCTGCACCTCGAACTGCGGGGCACGAACGCACCCGTCGGCGATCGGTCGTCGTCGTACGCGGTGCTGTCGAGATCGAGCGCGCTCGTCCTCGTCGACGATCCTCGCGGCCTCGTCTCGGTGCTCGACGAGAGCACGGCCGGTGCGCTGCGGGACGTGGTCGTCGCCTGGGGCGAACTGGCCGACCACCTCGACGAACGACGCGCCGAGACCGGGGCACGCTGAAGCCGGACCGTCTTGAGGCCGGACCGTTCTGAGGCCCGACCGTCCTGAGGCCGGACCGTCCTGAGGCCGGAACACCCTGAGGCCCGTCGACACCGAGGTCGGAGTCGGACGGCCGAGGGACGGCGCCGCCCCCGGGAGGGGCAACGCCGTCCCGACCGTCAGACGGTGACGGCTTCTGCTGCCTGACGCGCGCCCGCGGCGGTGGTCGCCGCGACGGCGGCGGCCGCGAGTTCGCGAGCCTGGTCGAGGGTGTACCGGGAGAGCTCGAGGCGCACGTCGGCCAACGCGGCCGGCGTCATCGAGAGCGTGGTCGCCCCCAGACCGACGAGCACGACGGCCAGCAGGGGGTCGGCCGCGGCCTCGCCGCAGATGCCGACCGGCTTGCCGGCTGCGGCACCGGCGTCGCCGAGCGACTTGACCAGACGCAGCACGGCGGGGTGCCAGGGGTCTTGATAGGCGGCCACGGAGCCGAGCATGCGGTCGGCCGCCATCGTGTACTGGGTGAGGTCGTTCGTCCCGACGCTGACGAAGTCGGCGCTGGCGAAGATCTGGTCCGCGAGCACCGCGAGCGAGGGGACCTCGGCCATCACGCCGACCGTCTTCAGGCCGAGTTCTCGGCCGAGGGCGACGAAGTACTCGGTCTCTTCGGCGTCGCTGACCATGGGCGCCATGACCCACAGGTCGGCGGTGGTCGCCGCCTGTGCCTGCGCCAAGGCGGTGAGCTGGTCGCGCAGGATGTCTTCTTTGACGCGCAGGGCGCGGAGGCCGCGCAGGCCGAGCGCGGGATTCTCCTCGTGGGCGTCGTTCAGGAAGCTGAGCGGCTTGTCGGCGCCCGCGTCGAGGGCGCGCACGACGACCTTCTTGCCCGGGAAGGCCTCGAGCAGGGCGGTGTAGCTCGCCGTCTGGCTCTCGACGGTGGGCGCGGTGGAATTGCCGAGGAAGAGGAACTCGGTGCGGAACAGTCCGACGCCTTCGGCACCCAGTTCGATGGCCCCGGCTGCCTCGGCCGGCGCGCCGAGGTTCGCGAGCAGCGGGACGGTGTGGCCGTCGGCCAGCGCGCCCTCGGTTAGCGGCGCGGCAGCGGCGGCGGCGCGGTCGGCGATGCGCTTCTCGGCGTCGGCGACCTCGTCGGCGGACGGGTCGACCGTGACGACGCCGGTCGCGGCGTCGGCGACGACGATCGTGCCGTCGGCGAGGTCGAGGGCACCGGTCACCCCGACGATCGCGGGGATCGACTTGGACCGGGCGAGGATGGCCGTGTGCGACGTGGGTCCGCCATCACGCGTGACCAGGGCGAGCACCTTGTCGAGGTCGAGCAGGGCGGTGTCGGCAGGGGCGAGGTCGGGCGCGACCAGCACGAACGGGGTGTCGCTCTCGGGCACCCCGGGAGCCGGGACGCCGCGCAGCGAGGCGATGACGCGCTGCGCCACGTCGCCGAGGTCCGTCGCGCGTTCGGCCATGTAGCCCCCCATGCCGATCAGGAGGTCCTGGAAGGCGGCGAACGCCTCGTGCACGGCGCGTTCACCGGTGCGACCGTCGTCGATGCGGGCCTTCACGTCGTCGGTGAGGGTGGGGTCCTGGGCCATGAGCGACTGGGCGTCGAGGACGTCCTTCGCCTCGCCGCCGGCCTTCTCGCCGCGGGCCGTGAGGTCGGCGGCGACCGCGGAGAGGGCGGTGAGCACGGCGTCGTACTCGAGAGCCGCGTCGGCGGTGCGGGGATCGGTGCCCGGCTCGGGCAGCGGATCGGGCATCTTCTTGACGGGGCCGACGGCCACTCCACGTCCGACGCCAACGCCCTGTAGTGCCACGGTGAACCTCTTCGAGTCTCGATGGTGGGGACGTGCGGCAGGACGCCGGGCACGCCCACGGTCGGTCCATCGTAGACGGAACGTCCGGACGTCCGGTCAGAGCCGATCCCGGGCTCGACCGAGGTGGCCGGGCCGCGTCGCCCGGCCACCCCTACCCTGGACGCATGCGCGCGCCGTGGACCCGAGAACCGACGCCCGACCCGGCCGAGGCGACCCGCGCCTCCGCGGCGGGACGCCCGTCCGGACGCGCCCGGCGGGCCGGCTCACGCGTCGTGGGGTCGCGGCCGACGCGGGTGCTGGCGCGGCACGTCACGGCGAAGGGGCCGCTGCTCGCCGCCGGGTTGACCTACCAGGCGCTCTTCGCCCTGTTCGCGGCCCTGTGGGTGGGCTTCTCGGTCGCGGGGTTCGTCGTCTCGGGCGACCAGGTGCTCCGTGACGAGTTGATCGTGTTCATCCGCTCGGCCGTCCCCGGGCTCATCCAGGACGTCGACGGCACGGGCGTCGTCGACCCCGAGTTGCTGCTCGACGCGTCGGTCTTCGGTTGGACCGGCGCGGTCGCCCTGCTCGGTCTCCTGGTGTCGTCCGTCACGCTGCTCGGCAGCATGCGCGACTGCGTGCGCATCGTGTTCCGGGCACCGCAACCGGTCACCCCGCTCGGCCGACTGATCGTGCGCGACCTCGGCCTGGCCCTCGCCTTCGGGGCCGCGGTCGTCGTGTCGGCGACGCTGTCGCTGCTCAGCACCACGGCGGTCTCGGGCCTGTTGTCCGGGGTGGGCGTCTCGACCCGGTCGATCGCGGGCGAGGCGACCCTGCGCGTGGTCGGCATCGTGCTCGTGTTCGTCTTCGAGACCGCGGTGCTGGCCGTCCTGTTCCGCGTGCTGGCCGGGCTGCACATCCCCTTCCGTCGACTGCTCGCGGGGGCGATGCTCGGAGCGGCCGGGTTCGTCTCGCTGACCGTGGTCGGCGGCGTCGTGCTCCGCGCCACGGGGTCGAACCCCCTGGTCGCCTCGTTCGCGGCCGTCGTCGGGCTGTTGATCGTGATCAACCTGCTGTGCCAGGTGCTGCTGCTCAGCGCCGGCTGGATCGCCGTCGGCATGGACGACCTCGGCGTGCTCGCCGACCCGCATCAGGAGGCGGCCCGCCTCCGCCGCCTCGAGGAGGAACGGCGAGCCCAGGAGGCGCGGGCCCGGTCGCGGGGCGGTCGCCTGGTGGACGGCGCCCGCGGGCTGCTCTCGCGGTCGCTGCGGGCCGTCCGCCGGGGTGACCCGTCCGACGCCCCGGGCACGGGGTCTCCCGACGACCCCGGTGACGGTGCCCGCCGCTAGTCTGGAGCCCATGTCCACGCGCCTCCGTCTCGCCACCGTCAACGTCAACGGCGTCCGTGCCGCCTTCCGCAAGGGCATGGGCGACTGGCTCTCGGCTCGCGACGTGGACGTCCTCACGCTCCAAGAGGTGCGCGCCTCGACCGACGACCTCGAGGGCCTGCTCGGCCCCGAGTGGAACGTCGTGCACGACCCGGCCACCGCCAAGGGGCGGGCCGGTGTGGCCATCGCCAGCCGGGGCAAGGCCCACGTGCACCGCGTCGAGCTCGGCCCCGACGACTTCGACAGTGCCGGGCGGTGGCTCGAGGCCGACTACGAGATCGACGGCACCGTCGTGACCGTCGTCAGCACGTACGTCCACTCGGGCGAGGTCGACACCCCCAAGCAGGACGAGAAGTGGAAGTTCCTCGACGCCATGTCGGCGCGGCTCCCCGAGCTCGCCGCCAACAACGAGCTCTCGGTGGTGACGGGCGACCTCAACGTGGGCCACCGCGAACTCGACATCAAGAACTGGAAGGGCAACGTCAAGCGCGCCGGTTTCCTCCCCCGCGAACGCTCGTACTTCGACCGGTTCCTGGGGCCCGCGGGCGAGCAGGTCGTGACCGTCGACGGCACCGGCGGAGAAGGCCTCGGGTGGGTCGACGTGGGTCGACGCTTCGCCGGCGAGGTCGAGGGGCCCTATTCGTGGTGGTCCTGGCGCGGACAGGCCTTCGACAACGACGCCGGTTGGCGCATCGACTACCAGCTGGCCACCCCGGCGCTGGCCGATACCGTCGAGCACTACGTGGTCGACCGGGCGGCCGCCTACGACCAGCGCTGGTCGGACCACGCCCCGGTCGTCGTCGACTACCGGCTCTGACCCGCGTCCCACCCCGTCTCTTCTCGCACCACCCCGACCGAGGACCTCATGACCAAGCCCCGTCTCTTCTCCGGCATGCAGCCGTCCGCCGATTCGCTCCACGTCGGCAACTACATCGGCGCCCTCCAGCAGTGGAAGTCGTTGCAGGCGACGCACGACGCCCTGTTCTGCGTGGTCGACCTGCACGCCATCACCGTCCCCCAAGACCCCGCCGCGTTGCGCGCGCAGATCCGCGGCACCGCCGCCCAGTACATCGCCGCGGGCATCGACCCGGCGGAGTCGACCCTGTTCATCCAGTCGCACGTGCCGGCACACACGCAGTTGGCCTGGGTGCTCAACACCCTGACCGGTTTCGGTGAGGCCAGCCGCATGACGCAGTTCAAGGACAAGGCGGCCAAGCAGGGGTCCGACGCGGCCTCGCTCGGCCTGTTCGCCTACCCGACCCTGATGGCCGCCGACATCCTGCTCTACCAGGCCGAGACGGTTCCCGTCGGAGACGACCAGCGTCAGCACGTCGAGCTCACCCGCGACCTCGCCACCCGGTTCAACTCCCGTTTCGGCGAGACCTTCGTCGTGCCCGAGGCGACGATCCAGAAGGAGTCCGCGCGCATCTACGACCTGCAGTCACCCGAGTCGAAGATGAGCAAGTCGGCGGCCACCGACGCCGGAGTCGTGTGGATGCTCGACGAACCGAGCCGCACCGCCAAGAAGATCAAGTCGGCGGTCACCGACGCCGAGCGCGAGATCCGCTTCGACCGCGGCGCCAAAGCGGGGGTCTCCAACCTGCTCACCATCCTGTCGTCGTTCTCGGGTTCCAGCGTGGCCGACCTCGAGGAGCGCTACGCGGGTCGCGGCTACGGCGACCTCAAGAAGGACGTGGCCGAGGTCGTCGTCGAGACCTTCGCGCCCGTCCGGGCCCGAGCCCTCGAACTCCTCGACGACCCGGCCGAGCTCGACCGCATCCTCGCCGTCAACGCCGATCGGGCGAACGAGATCGCCCAGGTCACGATCGACACCGTGTACGACCGCATCGGCTTCGTCCGCAAGGCCTGATCGTGCTGCCGTTCGTGCTCGCGTCGCCGACCCTCGAGTTGCGGGTGCCGAGCGCGGCCGACGTGCCGGCCATCGTCGACGCCTGCCGCGACGAGACGCTGCAGCGTTTCACCACGGTGCCCGTGCCGTACGGACGGCCCGACGCCGAGTTCTTCCTGCGGCGCATCGTGGACGACGGGTGGGCGACGGGACGCGAGTTCACCTGGGGGCTGCGCCGCCCGGGTTCGGGTCTGCTCGAGGGCGTGGTCAGCGTTCGGCTCCGGTCGTCCGACGTCGGCTTCTGGACGGCCCCCGCCTCGCGGGGTCAGGGGATGATGACCGAGGCGCTCGGCCTGGTGGCCGACTGGGCGTTCGGCGCCGGAGGGCTCCGAGAACTCTTCTGGGAGGGCTACGTGGGCAACGACGCCTCCGCGGCCGTCGCCCGCCGGACGGGGTTCACCTACCAGGGCGTCGGTCCGGGGCTCCACCCGGACCGTGACGGAGGCCACCCCCTCTGCTGGAAGGCCCGCCTGCGACCGGGCGACGTGCGGTCGGCGCGAGCCGGTTGGCCCGACCTGGGGCGCCCCGGGGTCCGTCCCGGCGGCTCCGCGGAATACCCCGTCGCCGACGGCGTTGACTCCCTCACCGATGCCGTCGACGGCGTCGCCCGCCCGACCCCCACCGCGCACGCCCCGGCGCGCGACCGTTCCGTCCCGGAGGCACAGTGAGCATCGATCCGATCGACCACGACGTCCTCGAACGCGCCATGCGCCGAGCCGTCACGCTCGCGCGACGTGGGCCGGCCCGCGGCGTGAACCCCCAGGTCGGTTGCGTCCTCCTGCGTCCCGACGGCAGCACCGCGGCCGAGGGATGGCACCGCGGTGCCGGCACGCCACACGCCGAGGTCGACGCCCTCTCGCACCTCTCCCCCGGCGAGGCGCGGGGCCTGACCGCCGTCGTCACGCTCGAACCCTGCGACCACGTGGGCCGCACCGGTCCGTGCAGCGTCGCCTTGATCGAGGCGGGCGTCTCCCGCGTCGTCCACGCCGTCGCCGACCCCGGCGCGTCCTCCGGGGGCGGGGCCGAGCGGCTGCGCCGCGCCGGCGTCGAGGTGGTCGACGGCGTGCTCACCGACGAGGCCACCGAGATGGCTCGCCGCTGGTTGGTGACGGCCCGGACGGGCCGGCCGTTCGTGACGCTCAAGTGGGCGTCCAGCCTGGACGGTCGCACGGCGGCGTCCGACGGCAGCAGCCGCTGGATCACCGGGACGGCGTCACGGCAGCACGTGCACGAGCAGCGAGCGGCCCACGACGCGATCCTGGTGGGCACGGGCACCGTGTTGGCGGACGACCCCAGCCTGACCGCCCGCGGCGACGGCGGAGAACTGCTCCCCGACCAGCCCCTGCCCGTCGTCGTCGGCACGCGCACCGTGCCGGCCGACGCCGCCCTGCGTCGGCACCCCCGCGACATCGTCGAGACGGGGACGCACGACCTCGAGGCCGTGCTCGACGACCTCGGCACCCGCGGGGTCCGCAGCGTGTTCGTCGAGGGCGGACCGACCGTGGCCAGCGCGTTCGTCCGGCTCGGGCTCGTCGACGACTACGTCGTGTACCTCGCGCCCACGCTGCTCGGCGGCCCCCGGACGGCCCTCGACGACCTCGGCGTGGACCACATCGACGGGCAACGACGACTGCGCGTCACCGACGCGCACCCCCTCGGCGACGACCTGGTGGTCGTCGCCCGCGACACCCCCAGGAGCCCCGCATGACCACCACCCCCGCCGCATCGTCCCAGGTGTCGTTCGAGGTCGAGACCACGGTCCCCACCCGTCACGGCACGTTCCGCATGAGGGCCTACCGCGACACCCTCACCGGGGCCGACCACGTGGCGATCATCGCGAGCGACCCGACCGGCCTCCCCCCGGCGGACGGTGCCCTCGTGCGCGTCCACTCGGAGTGCCTCACGGGCGAGGCGTTCGGCTCCCTCAAGTGCGAGTGCGGGCCACAGCTCGACGCCGCGCTCGACACCATCCGGGACCACGGCGGGGCCGTCGTCTACCTGCGTGGTCACGAGGGTCGGGGCATCGGCCTCGTCGACAAGCTCCGGGCCTACCGCCTGCAAGAGGACGGACTCGACACCCTGGACGCCAACCTCGCCCTGGGGCTGCCGGCGGACGCCCGGGACTACGGGGCGGCGGCCGACGTGCTGCGCGACCTGGGGCTCGGCCGCGTCAGGCTGCTGAGCAACAACCCCGAGAAGCGGCGTCAGCTCGGCGAGCACGGCATCGAGGTCACCGAACTGGTGCCCCTCGTCGTCGGCGTCGGTGCCTTCAACGAGGGCTACCTCGACACGAAGCGCGACCGCATGGGCCACGAGCTGCCCGGCCACCTCGGCTCCGACGACTGAGTCCGCGGCGGCCCCCGCTCCCGCGGCGGCTCCCGCTCCCGCCGCCCCGACGTGCGTCCCCACCGGGGTACACGCCGGAGTACGATGGACGACGGCTGTCACGAGCGGCCACCGTCTCACCCGGCCGAGCGATCCGCAGATCCCTGCACCGCGCCTCCGTCCGACCCGTTGCGCCGCACCATGCGCCCGGTCGTCGACGTCCGCCGGGACCTCGACCCCTGCCTCGGAGTGCCCCCGTGTCTGCCCCCACCGTCGACCCGTCGACGTCGTCCGTCCCCGCCACCAACAAGCGTTCGCGCGTCATCGTCGCGAGCCTCATCGGCACCTCGATCGAGTTCTACGACTTCTACGTCTACGCGACCGCCGCGGTGCTCGTCTTCCCGACCATCTTCTTCGCCAACGACGACCCCGCCGTGGCCCGCCTCGCCTCGTTCGCGGTCTTCGGCGTCGCGTTCATCGCCCGGCCCGTCGGGTCGATCGTCTTCGGCCACTTCGGCGACCGCATCGGCCGCAAGGGCACCCTCGTGGCGTCGCTGCTGACGATGGGCATCGCCACGGTGCTGATCGGGTGCATCCCGGCGGGCACCACGCCCGGTTGGGCCGTCGCCGGCCCGGCCTGCCTCGTCGTGCTGCGCTTCTGCCAGGGCCTGGGCCTCGGTGGCGAGTGGAGCGGTGCCGCATTGCTCGCGACGGAGAACGCCCCGGCGAACCGCCGCGCGATCTACGGCACGTTCCCCCAGCTGGGTGCGCCCATCGGCTTCATCATCGCCAACCTGCTCTTCGTGCTGCTGAACACGACCCTCACCGAGGAGCAGTTCATGGCCTGGGGATGGCGCCTGCCGTTCCTGGCGAGCGCGGTGCTGGTGATCATCGGCCTCTACGTCCGGTTCAAGCTGATCGAGACGCCGGCGTTCCAGAAGGTCGTCGACTCGGGCAACGTCGCGACCCTCCCGCTCGCCCGCGTGTTCCGGTCGAGCTGGCGCCCCCTGCTGCTCGGCACGTTCATCATGCTGGCGACCTACACGCTCTTCTACCTGATGACGACGTTCACGCTGACCTTCGGGACGGCTGACGCCGCGGGCGACCCGGCCGGCCTGGGCATCCCCCGGACGCAGTTCCTCTGGATGCTGATCCTCGGCGTGGTGTTCTTCGGCGTCTTCACGCTCGTGTCGGGGCCCCTGGCCGAGAAGTACGGACGCCGCGCGATGCTCATCTGCGTGACGGCCGGCATCCTCGTCTTCGGCTTCACGTTCGCCCCGCTGTTCGCCGCGGGTGCCCTCGGCGCTCAGGCGTTGCTCATCATCGGCTTCGTCCTCATGGGGCTGACCTTCGGACCGATGGGGGCCGTGCTGCCCGAGCTGTTCCCCACGAGCGTGCGCTACACCGGCTCGGCGATCAGCTACAACGTCGCGAGCATCCTCGGTGCCGCCGTGGCCCCGTTCATCGCCGTGGCGCTCTGGACGGCCGCGGGCGGCAGCACCTGGCTCGTGGGTCTCTACCTGTCCTCGATGGCGGTGTTGACCCTGATCGCGCTCGTGCTCAGCCGTGAGACCCGCGACGTCGACTACGACACGGCCGGCTGACCGGACGCGACGTGCCCTGCCGCCCGGCCCGCGCCTCCTGACCGGAGGCGCGGGCCGGTCTCGTGACGCAGGTGGATGTCACCGGGACGAAGTACGGTCGTAGTCGGCGGAGGCACCGCCCGCGACACCGACCGCCGCACCCGCGACGCCGGTCACCTGGCACGAGAGGCATCATGAGCTCCGACACGCGCGCGCGCACGACGACGTCCGACGGGAAGGAGGCGCGGGTCGACCCACCGGCCGCGCCCCGGTCGCGGTGGGGTCGCCGTCCGCAGCCCGAGGGTCCGCGTGCCACGTTCCGTCAGCTGTTGCCCTACCTGTTCGAGCACAAGAAGGTCATGGCCGTCATCATCGTGCTCAGCGTCCTGGGTGCCGCGGCGTCGCTCGGTCAGCCGTTGCTCGTCCAGCAGGTCATCTCGGCCGTGCAGGAGGGCGTGACGCTCGGTCCCCTCGTCTGGGCCCTGGTCGCGCTGGTCGTCGTGGCCGGGCTGATCAGCGGGTTCCAGCACTACCTGCTGCAGCGCACCGGCGAGGGCGTCGTCCTGTCGAGCCGCCGTCGCCTCGTCGGACGCATGCTCCGGTTGCCCGTCAGCCAGTTCGACACGCGCCGGACGGGCGACCTCGTGTCGCGGGTCGGCTCGGACACCACCCTGCTGCGGGCCGTGCTCACCCAGGGGCTCGTCGAGGCGATCGGTGGCAGCCTCACCTTCGTCGGCGCCCTGGTCGGCATGTTCCTGATCGACCCCGTCCTGCTCGGACTGACCGTGCTCGTCGTCGCCGTCTCGGTCGTCGTCGTCGTGCTGTTGTCCGGACGCATCCGCGTGGCGAGCCGCCAGGCGCAGGAGAAGGTGGGTGACCTGACGGCCGCCGTCGAACGCGCCATCAGCTCGGTCCGCACGATCCGCGCCTCGGGCGCCACCGAACGCGAGATCGTCGCCGTCGAGCGAGACGCCGAGGGTGCCTACCGACGGGGGCTGCAGGTCGCGCGCATCTCGGCCCTGGTCGTGCCGATCTCGTCCGTCGCCCTCCAGGCCTCCTTCCTCGTCGTGCTCGGCGTCGGAGGGTACCGGGTGGCCAGCGGTGCCATCGAGATCGCCTCGCTCATCTCGTTCGTGCTCTTCCTCTTCCTCATGATCATGCCGCTCGGCCAGGCTCTCGGCGCCGTGCTCAGCGTCAACCAGGCCCTGGGGGCGCTCGGACGGATCCAGGAGATCCTCGACCTGCCGAGCGAGACCGACGGCGACGAGCGCCTCGCGGCCGAGGTCGCGACCCGTGAGGCGGGTGCCGGTGGTCTGGAGGCGGACGACGGCATCGCCGTCCGGTTCGACGACGTGCACTTCCGCTACCCCGACTCGCCGGTCCCCGCCGGGCCGGCCACGGGGGGCCCGCAGGTCTCCGGCGACCCGGTCCACGTCTCGGGCGAAGGCCCCGCCGACGACGACCTCACGGTGTTGCGAGGCGTGAGCTTCTCGGTGCCCGTCGGCAAGCGCACGGCACTCGTCGGCCCCTCGGGAGCAGGGAAGAGCACGATCCTGTCGCTCATCGAGCGTTTCTACGACCCGACCTCGGGTGCCGTGCGCGTGGGGGGCGCCGACGTGCGCACCCTGGATCGGCGCGACCTGCGGTCCCGCATCGGCTACGTCGAACAGGACGCCCCGGTCCTCGCCGGCACCATCCGCGACAACCTCACCCTGGGTTCGCCCGAGGCGACGGACGACGACTGCCGTCGGGTCCTCGAGGCCGTGAACCTCACCGCCGTCCTCGAACGCGGCGACCAGGGCCTCGACGCCCAGGTCGGCGAGGACGGGGTGATGCTCTCCGGAGGCGAGCGCCAGCGCCTGGCCATCGCCCGCACGCTGCTCAACGCGCCGCCGATCCTCCTGCTCGACGAGTCGACCTCGAGCCTCGACGGCCTCAACGAGCAGCGCCTCCGCGAAGCGATCGACGCGGTGGCCGAGAACCGTACGCTCATCGTCATCGCCCACCGGCTGTCGACCGTGGTCGACTCCGACCAGATCGTCGTCGTCGAGGCCGGGCGGGTGGTCGGTGTGGGCACCCACTCCGAACTGGTGGGGACGACGCCGCTGTACAAGGACCTGGCGAAGCACCAACTCCTCGTCTGAGGCCGGGCTCCGCGCACGACGAGCACGGCCACGACGCCGTGCGACGATGGCCCGATGAGCGATGTCGCCCCCGCGGTCCTGACCCACGTCGAGCGCGGGGTCGGTGTCGTCACCCTCAACCGCCCGGAGAAGATCAACGCGGTGACGCTCGAGATGCTCGGGCTCGTCGAGCAGGCGCTCGACGCCTGGGAGGACGATTCGCGGGTCTCGGCGGTGCTGGTGCGGGGCGCCGGGCCACGGGGGTTCTGTGCCGGGGGCGACATCGCGTGGATCCACGCCGCCGCCACGACGGACCCTCGGCGCAGCGTCGAGATGTGGCGGCGCGAGTACCGTGGCACGCTGCGTCTGTCGCGCTGGTCGAAGCCGATCGTGTCGCTGCTCGACGGCATCGCGATGGGTGCCGGCATCGGGCTCGGCGGTCACGTCACGCTCCGCATCGTCACCGAACGCAGCTCGGTGGGCATGCCGGAGACCCGCATCGGGCTGACACCCGACGCGGGCGGTAGCTTCTTGCTGTCGCGAGCCCCGGGCGAGCTCGGTACCCACCTCGCCCTGACGGGCCGCGCGATGACGGCTGCCGATGCCCTGCACACGGGCTTCGCCGACCTGTTCGTCCCGTCCTCCGAGCTGACTCGAGTCCTGCCGGCACTGGCCGAGGGCGGCCCCGACGCCGTGCGGGCGCTGGGCACGACGGCGGGGCCGTCCGAGCTCGCGGATGCCGCCGGGTGGATCGATCGCGCCTATCGCGGCGACGACGCCGGGACGATCGTGTCCCGCCTGCACGAGCTCGCCGAGGAAGGTCTCGCCGACGCCGGAGCCGTGGTCGACGACCTCGTGGCGGCGTCGCCCACGTCGGTGGTCCTGACCCTCGAAGCCCAGAGGCGGGCGGCCCGACTGCCCGACCTCGAGGCCGTGCTGGGGCAGGAACTCGGCATCGTCACCTCGCTCGCCGCGTCGCCGGATCTCGTCGAGGGCATCCGGGCTCGCGTGATCGACAAGGACCGCCGGCCCCGGTGGTCACCGTCGACCCTCGCCGAGGTCGACGTCGAGGCGACGCTCGCGACGGTCGACTGGTCCACGCGGCTCTGACCGGGTCGAGTCGACTGCCGCCCCGCTCGCCGCCGACGGGCTGCTCGCCGTTCGCCGCGAGCCACCGGCTCAGAGGCGGACCACGCGTCCCTCCCCCGCGGAACGGCGGGCGGCCTCGATGACCTCGAGTGCCCGGACCGCGTCCCAGGGGTCGACCGGGAGGTCGCCGTCGCCTCGGAGCGCCCGGGCCATTCGGGAGTAGAACTCGGGATAGCGCCCCGGATCGGTCGACTCGTCGCGACGCGTGCCGCCCGTGACGACGACACCACGGCGATCGCCCGCGTCGACCCCGTAGGTGGGATCGACAGGCGGCAGTCCGGACGACAGCTGGGCCTCTTGCGGGTCGAGGCCGTGCACCTCGTACGCGCCGGCCGACCCCAGCACCCGGAACCTCGGCCCGGGGAGGGCTGCGACGTGGCTCATCGTGAGCCGCGCCCGTCGACCCCCGTCGTGCTCGAGCGACAGATGCACGTCGTCGTCGGCCGAGCCGGTGGGGCGGCGAGTCGCGATCTCGGCATGGACGGACCGGACCGGCCCCAGGAGGCGCATGACCTGGTCGACGAGGTGCGGGCCCAGGTCGAACAGGATGCCGCCACCGTCGGCGGGTGTGGCCCGACGTTTCCAGCCGACGCGGTTCTCGAGCTTCCACGGCTCGAAACGCGACTCGACCGTGTGCACGTCGCCCAGCTCACCCGACCCCGCGAGACGCGTCGCCGTCAGGAAGTCGCCGTCCCACCGCCGGTTCTGGTAGACCGTCAGCGGCCGCCCCAGCGACTCGGCGAGCCCGACGAGCTCGCGGGCGTCGTCGGCCGAGGTCGCCAGCGGCTTGTCGACCACCACGGCGGCCCCGGCTCGCAGGGCACGCACCGCGGTCTCGACGTGGGTGTCGTTCGGGGTGGCCACGACGACCAGGTCGAGTCGACGACGCCAGAGCTCGTCGACGTCGGCGACGACCTCGGCACCCGGATGCGCCGCGGCGGCCTGCCCCGCACGGTCGGCGTCGCGCGTGACGACGGCATCGACCTGCCAGGCCGGGTCCGCCGCCAGGAGCGCGCCGTGGAACACCCGTCCTGCGAGCCCGTAGCCCACGATGCCGACGCGCAGCGGCTCGACGGCGCTCATGCGGCGGCGAACGGGTCGGGGGTGAGCACGTAGACCGTCTCGAGGTACTCGTGGATGCCCTCGGCACCGCCCTCGCGGCCGAGGCCCGACGACTTGACGCCGCCGAACGGGGCCGAGGCGTTCGACACCACGCCGACGTTCAGCCCGAGCATGCCGGTCTGCAGCCGCTCGGCCAGCCGCTGCCCTCTGGCGAGGTCCCGCGTGAAGGCGTAGGCGACGAGCCCGAACTCGGTGTCGTTCGCGAGGCGGACCCCCTCGGCCTCGTCTCGGAACGTCGAGACGGCCAGGACGGGGCCGAAGATCTCGGTCGTCAGGATCTCGCTGCCGGGGGCGACGCCCGACACGACGGTCGGCTCGAAGAACGTGCCCGGACCGTCGACGGGGTGGCCGCCGGTCTCGACCACCGCGCCGTGGGCGACGGCGTCGCGGACCAGGCGGTCGGCCTTGTCGACGGCCCGGTCGTCGATCAACGGGCCCACGGAGACCCCGTCGTCGGTCCCCGCGCCCACCCGGAGTCCTCGCACGCGCTCGACCACCCGGGCGGTGAACTCGTCGGCGACCGACTCGTGCACGATGAACCGGTTGGCGGCAGTGCAGGCCTGGCCCACGTTGCGGAACTTCGCCTGCATCGCGCCCTCGACCGCGGCGTCGAGGTCGGCGTCGTCGAAGACGACGAAGGGCGCGTTGCCCCCGAGTTCCATCGAGGTGCGCAACACCTGCTGGGAGGCCTGCGTCAGCAGCGTCGAACCGACCGGTGTCGACCCCGTGAAGCTGAGCTTCCGGAGGCGCGGGTCACGGATCAGGGGCTCGCACACGTCGTTCGCCGACAGGGTCGTCACGACGTTCACCACACCGTCGGGAACACCCGCCTCGGCGAGCAGGGCGGCGAAGGCGAGCGTGGTGAGCGGGGTCAGCTCGGCGGGCTTGACGACCACCGTGCAGCCGGCGGCGAGGGCGGGCGCGATCTTGCGGGTCGCCATGGCGAGGGGGAAGTTCCAGGGGGTGATCAGCAGGCAGGGGCCCACCGGGCGGTGCAGCACCGTCGTCCGGCCGGTGCCCTCGGGGTTGGTGCCGTAGCGACCCGAGACGCGCACGGCCTCTTCGGAGAACCAGCGGAGGAACTCGCCGCCGTAGGTGACCTCGCCGAGCGACTCGTCCAGCGGCTTGCCCATCTCGAGCGTCATCAGGAGGGCGAAGTCGTCGCGCCGCTGCATCAGCAGGTCGAAGGCGCTACGCAACACCTCGCTGCGGTGGCGGGGGGACGTGGCCGCCCAGTCCTCTTGCGCGGCGACCGCGGCGTCGAGGGCCCGCAGGCCGTCGGCGGGAGTGGCGTCGGCCACCGCGACCAGGACCTCGCCCGTGGCCGGGTCGACGACGTCGATCGTCTCGCCGGAGGACGACGGGCCCCACGAGCCCCCCACGAAGAGGCCGGTGGGCACGGCCTCGACCACGCGACGACGCTCGGCGGCCGTCACGACCGGGCGGCTCACGCCGGGACCCCGGTCGAGCCGTCGACGACGTCGGACGACGGGACCGTGCGCACGCCGGCCGCGCGCAGCTCGGCCAGGGCGGCCTCGCTCGGAGCCGGGGCCACACCCGCCACGAGGTCGGTCAGCACCGTGACCCCGAGCCCGGCGGTGACGGCGTCGAGGGCCGAGGCCCGGACGCAGTGGTCGGTCGCCAGACCGACGACGTCGACCTCGTCGACGCCCGTCGCGGCGAGGACGTCACCGAACGGTCGCCCGTCGTCGACGAGCCCGTCGAACAACGAATAGGCCGGCCGACCGTCGCCCTTGAGCACGTGGACGTCGACGAGGGCGGTGTCGAGGTCGGGGTGGTAGTCGGCACCGGTCGAACCCTGCACGCAGTGGACCGGCCACGAGTCGACGAAGTCGGGCTCGAGGCTGAAGTGGCCGCCGTTGTCGCCGTCGGCCGCGTGCCAGTCGCGGCTGGCGACGACGAGGTCGTACCGGTCGCGATGGGCGCGGAGGTGGTCGGTGACCGCCTGCGCGACGTGGGCGCCGCCGGTGACCCCGAGTGCCCCTCCTTCGGTGAAGTCGTTCTGGACGTCGATGACGAAGAGTGCTCTGGTCATGCCACCATTCTCGCGCGCCGCACCGACAGCGGCACGCCTCAGCCGTTGGCCAGGTTGTCGCCGCAGTTGTAGACGGCCGTCGTCAGGGTGTCGAGGGCGGCCCGCGCGTCGTCCTGCACGGAGCCGATCGCGTAGAAGGCGAAGGTGAGCTTCGTGCCGTCCGCCGCGTCCACCGTGCCGGCCAGGGTGTAGGCCGTGTCGATCCAGCCGGTCTTGGCGTGCACGGCACCCCGGGCCACGGCGTTCGCGCCCGTGAACCGGGAGGCGAGCGTGCCCGTCTTGCCCGACACCGGCAGCGCGTCGTAGACGACGCCGAGGCCGTGCTCGCGGTTCAGGACCTGGATCATCAGGCGCGCGACGAAGGTCGAGGGCACGGCGTCGTTCTCGCTCAGGCCGGACCCGTCGATGATCGTGAGCGAGGACGTGTCGAGACCATAGGTCGACGAGAGCACGGACTTGTAGAGGGCGGTGAGCGACGCGGCCGACCCGTCGGCACCGGACGCCTTCGACGAGACGCGAGCGAGCATCTCGGCGAGGGTGTTGTCAGAGGTCGGCAGCAGCTGCGAGATCAGGCGGCCGACCGGCTGGGACGACACCTGGGCGATCACGGTGCCGCTCGTGGCGGCGCCCTGGGTCATGGTGGCGGAGTCGGCGCCGACGACGCCCGCGGCGACGAGCGCGGAGCGGAAGGCGTCGCCGGCACGGGCGACGGGGTCGGTGCTGCGCGGACTCGTCTGGGCCGCAGGGTTCGCCCGGTCGCCGTCGACCATGAGCGCGGTGACCTCGGAGTGGTACCCGATGGTCTGCTCGGTGCGCTTCCAGGACGGGTCCCACTTGTCGGAGGGGTTCCAGAAGGTGGCGTCGAGCGTGATCTGCGTGAGGGGCTGCTCGCCGAGCGACGCCTTCACCTGGGTCGCGAGGTCGGCCACCGTGGGGGCCCCGGCGTACACGCTCGAGCCGGTGGCGCTGAGCGTGGCGTCACCGCCGCCGACCAGGGACACGGCACCCGTCCCGGCGTCGCCGGTCACCCGGGTCGTGAGACGCGCGTCGGGCCCGAGGACCGACAGGGCGACCGCGCTCGTCAGGGTCTTCAACACGCTGCCCGTGCGAGCCGGGGTCGAACCGTTGCGGTCGAAGAGGACCTCGCCCGTGGCGGCGTTGACCACGCTGCCCTCGAACTGGGCGAGACGGGCGTCGGACGCGGCCCCGGTGACCGAGCAGGTCCGGAGGCGCGTGGCACCCGGGATCTCGGCGGGAACCGAACGGGCAGGGTCGACCGAGGGGGTCGGGGTCGGGGTGACCGTGACCGCCGGCTCGGGGCTCGACGCGGCGGCCCGTGCCGTCCCGGCGTCGGGCGCGGTGGCGGCCCCGGCGGCCACGGCGCCGCCGCCGAGCAGCGCGAAGGCGAGGACGCCCGCCGTCACGACGACCCCCCGCGGACGCGAGGAGACCCAACGCCGCACCGAGGCGCCCGCCCCCGTGGACCGGGCCGCGTCGCCGGAGCCGACGCCGTCGCCCCCCGTGGTCGACTCGGGACGGTCGTGACGTGGCTCACCCTGATCGCTCATCGAGGACATCATACGGAGCCTCGCGCCCACGTCATCCCTCGGAGGGGTACCGCACGCCGATCTGTCGGCGGACCTCGTCCATGGTGCGCATGACGCCCACGACGTCGGCGGCTGTCAGCAGCGGACTCTCTCGCTCGCCCGCCGCCACGACCCGTTCGAGTTCGAGCGCCTGGTGGTGCATGCCCCTCAGCCCGTTCTCGTCGGCCTCGTAGCGTTCGACCACGGCGTCGTCCTGATCACGCACCGTGAAGCCCCCGGGCGCGTAGAACGTGTCGTCGACGTCGATGCGGCCGGCGGTGCCGAGCAGCGTCGCCGTGTTGCGCCCCGAGGTGTCGAGGGCGGCGTACAGCTGTGCCGTCGCACCCGACTCGTGACCGAGCTGGATCGCGACGCGGGCGTCCACGCCCTGGTCGCTCAGCGTGGCGGCGGCCGAGACCGTCGAGGGCGCCCCGAGCAGGTCGTCCGCGAACGACACCGGGTACACCCCGAGGTCGAGCAGGGCCCCGCCGCCGAGGGCCGGGTCGTTGATGCGGTGGTGGGGATCGGTGGGCAGCGACTGGACGTGCACGGCCGTCAGGAGGCGCACCTCGCCGATGACCCCGGAGCGCACGACCTCGCGCAGTCGCGCGCTCTGCGGCGTGTACCGCGTCCACATCGCCTCGAGGACGACCACGCCGGCCTCGCAAGCGGCCGCGTGGACCCGCTCGGCCTCGATGGCGTTCACGGTGAAGGCCTTCTCGACGAGGACGTGCTTGCCGGCAGCGATGGCCAGCAGGGCGTTCTCGGCGTGGAACGGGTGCGGGGTGGCGACGTAGACCACGTCGACCTCGGGGTCGGCGACCAGGTCGTCGTAGCTGCCGTGAGCCCCCGGGACCCCGGCACGGTCGGCGAACTCGCGTGCCTTGGCCAGGTCTCGCGATCCGACGGCGGAGACGGTCGACCCCGCCCCCTGCAGGTCGGACGTGAAGGTGGCGGCGATGCCGCCGGCGCCGAGGATTCCCCATCGAAGTGTCATGCGGACTGTCTACCAGTCACCGCCGACGGGGAGGCCCGCGAGGGTCGAGGCGCCGTCCCGCGGTTCGTTCAGCAGGCGTACCAACGACTGGCCGAACGGACGAAGTCCGGGCTGTCGTCCGGTGCTCCCCCGTGCACGGCGGCGAACCCGACACAGGCGTGCGCGAGGTCTCCGCGGAAGTCCGGTCGGTAGACGGCGTCGCGGTGCGGGGCCGAGGCCCACCACTTGGCGGCGGCGACGTCGCCCGTGGTCGACGTGCCGCCCGCGAGGTTGCCGTTGCAGCCGACCGGGGGCACCCCGTCGCTGCGGACCACCTCGCCCTTGTGCCCCCAAGCGCTCAACGGATCGGGGCTCGGGTCGCCGGCGACCCAGAAGAGGTACTGCTCGAGGCACGCGTCGTACCGCACGTTCGCGGCCGGCAGCAGCCCGAGGCACGCCGCCTGTCGCCGCTCGTCGTACGCCGTCCGGAACGCGTCGAGGTCGGCGGCGGTCGTGCCCGTGGCGCCGCTCGCCGCGTCGGGGGCACCCGTCGCGCCGCTCCCGGCATCGGCGCCGGGCTGCGCGGGCGAGGGGACGGAGGCGCCGGTGGCGTCGTCGACGCACCCCGCGCCTCCTGCGTCCTCGGTCGTGGGGCCCGCCTCGGATGCGGGGTCGCCGCTCGCGAGGACCACCGTCGTCGGTCCGTCGGCCACGCCGGCCGTCGCGAGGGCCGAGGAGTCGCCTCCGGCCCAGACGACGAGGAGGATGCCCGCCAGGACGGCGGCGAGCAGCGCGGTGCAGATCACTCGGAGAGGCATGCGGGCCACCTCCTTCCGGCATCAGGTGGTCGTCGCAGATCGACCGTAGGGCGACGGAACGACGCCCGGGGGCCGTTCGGGGTACAAGTCGACGACGCCCTCACCACTATTGGGGGCGGAGGGACCGGGACCGGGGCCTCGAGAGGCACGCCCTCGGACGAGAACAGCCCCGGGTCGTGGTGACCCGGGGCTGTGGTGGAGCCGCTTATCAGAATCGAACTGATGACCTTCTCATTACGAGTGAGACGCTCTACCGACTGAGCTAAAGCGGCGGGGCCGGCCTCGGCCGGTTGCCCGTGCCTCGCGGCACGATTAGATACTGTACAGGATCAGCGGACCTCACGCGTCACGAGGCGACCGAGCTCGACGAAGCTGGCCTCCATGCGGGCGCGCAGGCTGTACCGCATGTCGCTGAGGTGGTCCACGTCGTCGTCGTCGATCCACTCGGCCCAGGCATGGCGGAGGGTGGCGATGCTGACGAGCGACACCAGGTGCGCGCGGCTGAGCAACGAGGCGTCGACGGCGTCGTCCGCCACCCCCTCGTCGGCCGCCATTCGTTGCGCGACGACGGTCGTCAGTCGCTCCTCGAAGACGCGCGTCGACGCGATGCGACGGGCCAGCAGGTCGGGGTGGGCCCGCAGCACCCGTCGGCGCAGGACGACGAGCTCGCGATCGACCGTGGCCGACTCGACGGCGTGCGTCAAGAGCTGGATGAGGCTCGACAGCACGGGCTCGTCGCGTTGGGCCACGAACCGCTCGAGGTCTCGACCGTCCGGCAGCGCGGGCGGGTCGCCGACGACGGCTTCTTCCTTGGAGGGGAAGTAGTTGAAGAAGGTTCGCGGCGAGACGTCGGCCCGGCGGCTGACCATGTCGACCGTCACCGCGTCGAGCCCGTGTTCGACGATGAGGTCGAGGACGGCGACCTGGATCGCTCGTCGGGTGGCCAGACGTTTGCGCTCGCGCAGACCGGGGGCGGCGTTCGGGTCGCTCATCAGGCCATCATCGCTCATGCCGCCGGGGAAAGGGGTGGACGCCCCCTGGCCGATCCGGCGCTCGCGTCGCTGCGGCCGCGCCGGTGCCGCCGGGCCGGTGCCGCCGGCGCCGGTGTCGCCGGCGCCGGTGTCGCCGGCGCGGGTCAGCGGGTGGCGTGACGGCTGACGACCACCAGCATGGCTTCGAGCGCCATGGCCGGCGACACGTTGGCCTCGATGCGGCGGCGGGCCAGGGCGATCGCGTCGAGGACGGCCAGGGTCGCGGCCGGCGTGGAAGCGGTCGCCGCGGCGTCGAGCTGTGCCCGGATGGCCTCGTTGATGGGCTGCTCGTCGACGCCCAGCTGCAGCAGCAGGACGTCTCGGTACAGCGAGAGGAGGTCGACCATGATGCGATCGATCCCGTCGCGGAGGCTCCGGGTCGCTCGGCGTTTCTGGTCGTCCTCGAGGGCGCGCAGTTGGCTCCGCAACGCCGGAGGCACCGTGCCACCCGGCTCGACGCCCAGGGAGCGCAGGGCGCTCGCCCGTTCCTCGGCGTCACGCTCTTCCGTGATCGCCTTGGCGTCGTCGCCGGCCACCGCGAGCAGGGTCGCCGCCGCGATGACGGCGTCCGAGACGCTGCGGATGCCCAGGGCGGTCTCGAGGGTCTGGCGACGTCGCGACCTCGCCGAGGCGTCGAGCGCCAGGCGCCGCGCCATGCCGATGTGGCTCTGGGCCTCCCGGGCCGCCACGAGGGCGATCTCGGGCTCCACCCCGTCGCGGTCCTCGAGGAGAGCGGCGACGTCGGCCACGGCGGGCATGCGGAGGCGCACGCTGCGGACGCGGGATCGGATCGTCGGGATGAGGTCGGCCTCACTCGGGGCGCACAGCAGCCAGACCGTCCGGGGTGGCGGCTCTTCGAGCGCCTTGAGCAGGAGGTTCGAGGTGCGCTCGGTCATGCGGTCGGCGTCCTCGATGACGACCACCCGGTAGCGACCCACCGACGGCGAGAACTGGCTCGCCGCGACCAGGGACCGGACCTCGTCGATCGTGATGATGATGCGTTCCGTGCTGAGGACCGCGAGGTCGGGGTGCGACCTGGCGGCGACCTGCCGGAGGGTCGCCGCTTCGTCGGCCGGCTCTCGTGAGAGCAACGCGGCCGCGAAGGCGTAGGCGAGGTTGGAGCGACCCGAACCGGGCGGGCCGGTGATGAGCCACGAATGGGTCATCGAGGCGTTGCCGGGCTGGGTGGAGGCCGCCGCGGTCAACGCCTCGATGGCGTCGGGCTGACCCGTGAGGTGTTCCCAGAGGGGCATGGTCAGCGTGCGCCCTCGACTCGAGGGCCTACCCCGCCGGTCACTCGGCCGCCGGGGCCTTCGGGGCCGGCGCCTTCGCGGCCGGCGCCTTCTTCGCCGCGGTGGTCGTCTTCGCGGTGGCCGTCTTCGCGGTGGTGGCCTTCTTGGCCGGTGCCTTGGCCGTGGTGGCCTTCTTGGCGGGTGCCTTCTTGGCCGGAGCCTTCTTGGCGGCCGCCTTGGGTTTGGCGGGACCCTTGGCCCGCTTGTCGGCGAGCAGCTGGACGGCGCGGTCGAAGTCGACCTCTTCCACCGTCTCGCCCCGCGGGATGGTCGCGTTCGTCTCGCCGTCGGTGACGTACGGGCCGAACCGGCCGTCCTTCACCTTGATGGGCTTGCCGCTCACCGGATCGGCCTCGAGCTCCTTCAAGGAGCTGCTGGCCTTCCGGGCACCGTACTTCGGCTGGGCGTAGAGCTCGAGCGCCCCGGGCAGGTCGATCTCGAAGATCTGGTCCTCGCTCGTCAACGACCGGGTGTCGGTGCCCTTCTTGAGGTAGGGGCCGTAGCGCCCGTTCTGCGCCTGGATCTCGTCGCCGCTCTCGGGGTCGGTGCCGACGGTCCGGGGCAGGTCGAGCAGCCGCAGCGCCGTGTCGAGGTCGACCGTGTCGACGCCCATGCTCTTGAAGAGCGACGCCGTGCGTTCTTTCGGAGCGGCGGCCTTCTTGGCGGGGGCCTTCTTCGCCGGAGCCTTCTTCGCCCCGGTCGTGGTCGCGGCGGCGGACGACGACTCGGTCACCTCGCCCGTCGCCGGGTCGGCCGTGATCTCGTCGGTGGCCGACTCGGGGGTCCGCTCGGTCACGTACGGGCCGAAGCGGCCGTCCTTCGCGATGACCTCCTTGCCCGTCTCGGGGTTCAGACCCAGCACGCGGTCGCCGACGACGGGGGCGTCGATGAGCTCGCGGGCCTTCTCGGCCGTCAACTCGTCGGGGGCGAGGTCCTCGGGCACGTTGACCCGACGGGGCGTCTCGGGGTCGTCGCCCGGCGCCTCGAGGTAGGGGCCGTAGCGACCGATGCGCAGGGTCACGCCGTCGGCGAGCACGATGGAGTTGATGTCGCGCGCGTCGATCTCGCCCAGGTTGTCGATGACCTTGCGGAGACCACGGTGCGACTCGTTGCCGAAGTAGAAGCCGTTCAACCAGTCCACGCGGTCGGCATCACCACCGGCGATGAGGTCGAGGTCGTCCTCCATGCTGGCCGTGAAGTCGTACTCGACCAGGTCGGCGAAGTAGTCCTCGAGCAGACGGACCACCGAGAAGGCGATCCAGTTCGGGACGAGGGCCGTTCCGCGAGGGGTGACGTAGCCACGGTCGACGATGGTCGACATGATGGCGGCGTAGGTCGAGGGGCGTCCGATGCCGAGCTCTTCCAGGGTCTTGACGAGGCTCGCCTCGGTGTAGCGCGGCGGTGCCGACGTGTCGTGGCCCTTCGCCTCGACCTCGTCGAGGCCGAGGGCCTGACCGGCGGTCAGCGGGGGCAGCTTGGCCTCGGCCGGCTCGGCGGCGCCGTGGCGGTCCTCGTCACGACCCTCTTCGTAGGCGTTGAGGAACCCGCGGAACGTGATCACCGTGCCGGACGCGGCGAACTCGGCGAGCGTCCCGGCGGCGGCGCGGGGCGCGATGCCCTCGACCGGTCCCGAGGTCGTCGCCGAGACGACGACCGAGGCGGTCGAGCCCTTGGCGTCCGCCATCTGCGAGGCGACCGTGCGCTTCCAGATGAGGTCGTAGAGCTTCCAGTCGTTGCCCCGCAGGACGTTCTGCATCTCGGACGGCGTCTTGAAGGTGTCACCCGACGGACGGATCGCCTCGTGCGCCTCCTGGGCGTTCTTGCTCTTGCCCGTGTACAGCCGAGGCTTGTCGGGGACGGTGTCGGACCCGTAGAGCTTGGCCGCCTGGCTGCGCGCCGCACCGATCGCCTGCTGCGACAGCGCCGGCGAGTCGGTTCGCATGTAGGTGATGTGGCCGTTCTCGTAGAGCGACTGCGCGACGCTCATGGTCTGTCGGGCCGAGAAGCGCAGCTTGCGCGCTGCCTCCTGTTGGAGGGTCGACGTCGTGAAGGGAGCTGCCGGACGACGGGTGTAGGGCTTCGAGTCCACCGAGCCGACGACGATCTCGACGTCCGAGGAACCCAGCGCCTCGGCGAGCGCCCGCGATGACGCCTCGTCGAGCGCGACGGCCTCGTTCTTCAGCCGGCCCCGGTCGTCGAAGTCGCGCCCCGCGGCCACGCGTCCTCCGTTGACGCGGACGAGGCGTGACCCGAAGGCGACCTTCGCCTCCCCCTCGGCCGCGACGGGCTCGAAGGTCGCGGTGAGGTCCCAATAGGAGGCGGAGACGAAGGCGAGGCGCTCACGCTCGCGGTCCACGACGAGACGGGTCGCCGCCGACTGCACGCGTCCGGCCGAGAGGCCGGGGCCGACCTTGCGCCACAGCACGGGCGAGACCTCGTAGCCGTAGAGGCGGTCGAGGATGCGACGGGTCTCTTGCGCATCGACCAGGGCGGTGTCGAGGTCGCGGGTGTTCTCCTGTGCCTTCTGGATGGCGTCCTTGGTGATCTCGTGGAACACCATGCGCTTGACCGGCACCTTGGGCTTGAGCTCTTGCAGGAGGTGCCACGCGATGGCCTCGCCCTCGCGGTCCTCGTCTGTCGCGAGGTAGAGCTCGTCGGCGTTCTTCAGCGCGCGCTTGAGGTCGGAGACCGTCTTCTTCTTGGCGTCGGAGACGACGTAGTAGGGCTCGAAGCCGTTCTCGACGTCGACGGAGAACTTGCCCATCGACCCCTTCTTCAGCTCGGCCGGGAGGTTCTTGGGCTCGACGAGGTCGCGGATGTGACCGACGGAGGCCAGCACCTCGTATCCGTCGCCGAGGTACTGCCCGATCGTCTTGGCCTTGGCGGGCGACTCGACGATGACCAGTTTCTTCGTGCCTGGCACGGGACTCCTTGGGTGGTGGTGCGGCGACCCGGTCCGACGGACCGGGCGAGGGGCTGCAGGGCGAGGACGGGGTGCTCGATCGCTCCCACCGACCCCGAGGAACGTCGGGAGCCGTGCAGCCGACAGCCACACCATACACACCCGACGCCCGGGCCCCCTTCACGGGCCGCCGCCCCGGGACGGGGCCGTCGCGGGCGGCGGACCGGCGGTCGCCCGGGCCCCGACGTCGAGGGGACCGAAGGTCGTCGAGACCTCCACCGTGACCTCCGCACCCGCGACGACGCAGGCCGAGAGAGAGACGCCGTTCGCCTCGGCGGTCGCGGCGGCGCGGTCGCAGGCGGCACCGACGACGGCCCCCGACAGGGCGTCGGCTGCGGCGAGCGCCGACGCGTCGGCCGCCCCGGCCGTGCGCGACCGGACCGCGAGGGCCGAGTGCGATCCGACGAGAGCGACGGCGAGGACGGTGATCGTCACGAGCCCGCCGGCCGCCAGCACGCTCGAGCTGCCGCGGTCGCTCCCGAGGAGCTGGCGGACGGTCATCCCCCGGCCCGCGGTGCGCAGCTGCGGGAGGCCAACGCGACCTCGCCGACGAGACCGAGCCGTACCTGCCGGCGGAGGTCGACGCAGACGAGGTCGGCGGTGACGGACTCGGACACCGCCGCGCCCGGCGCCAGCCGGGCGAGGGTCGGGCCGACCGAACCACGGTCGCCCCGGGCGGTCTGGCGGGCGACCACGGCGGCGGCGTCCGCGAGGCGGACCGACTGCGAGGTCACACCCAGGCTCGCCGCGACGAACGAGACGACCATGATCAGGGCGGGCATCGTCATCGCGAACTCGACCGTCGCGCTTCCCCTCTCGTCGTCCACTCGACGGAGGAGACGGACGAGGCACGCACGGACCCCGGTCGCCACGGCGATCACCCGACCGACAGGGCGGACCGGACCAGGTCGGAGAGGATGCTCCGGACCTCGTCCGACCTCATGATCGTGACGAGCAGGCCGGCGAAGCCCACCGCGGCCATGATCACGATCGCGTACTCGGCCGTGGCGGCACCGTCGTCGGCCCGGGCGACGCGACGCGCGACCGAGGCGAGGCGGCCGAACGGGGCGAGGCGGCCGGCCGGGGAGGCACGGCGAGCAGGGGACGGAGGGCCTGACGTGGGGACGGCGGGCGACGGGGTCTCGGCAACGGTCATGATGTTCCTCTCGTGGGTGTCGGCACCTCATCGGTGACGTTCCGAGCCTGGCGGCATTCCACGGACGGCCTGCAGACGTCGCTCCGTGCTGGGGACGACCGATCACCAGGAACCCGCTGTGGACGACACGAGCGAGACGACCAGCGGCACGACCCCGATGACCAGGAACGCCGGAAGGATGCACACGCCGAGCGGCAGCATCAGGGTGACGCCGAGGCGGCCCGCGGCGGCCTGGGCGGCCGTCCGGGCCTCCAGCCGCAGCTCGCGGGCCTCGGAGCGCAGGAGCAGCCCCGCCGGTGCCCCCGCACGACGGGACAGGTCGAGGACCGCCTCGCACCGACGCCGCTCGACCCGGTCGGCGGACTCGCCGACCGGGCCCGCGCCTCCTGGTGGTTCGGTGACCGAGGCCTCGATCCCGCACGAGACGATCGCCTCGTCGACGGTGGTGAGGCCGGACGACCACGAGGCTCCCCCGGACAACGCCACGGCGAGGAGTTCGGGGCGCAGGCCCGGCACCCTCGACGACGGGAGGGCGCCCCGCACGAGTCGGGCGTTCCACCGACGGGCGACCATCACGAGTCCTCCGGCGACACCGACGCACGCCCAACCGATCGGGGTGCCGACGAGCACCGCACCGGTGTCGAAGCCCAGCCCCAGGGAGAAGAGGAGGCCCACCGGCGGGAGGGCGAGGACAACGTTCGCGGTCGCCCGTGGCCCGCTGAGGGCGACCTGGACGTCACGGCGTGCCTCGTCGGCCGACCGGAGGGCCGACACGAGGGAGTGGAGGCAATCGGCCATCGGGGCCCCGCTCGTCTCGGCCACGCGCCAGGCGCAGGCGACCTGCCTCCAGGTGCGGTCGTGCCCGTCGGGGTCCTGGGCACCCTCGAAGGGTCGGGTGTCGAGCCGGGACACGAGGCTCGTCGACACCGCGACGCCGTCGCCGCCGTCGAGCGCGACCGCCTCGGCGAGCCGTCGGATCGCGCCCGGGGGTTCGGCCGCGCCGACGTGGCCCCAGGCCCTCGCGGGCGCGACCCCTGCACCGATGAGGACGGCGAGGCGTTCGACCAGGACGGCGGCCGGCGTGAGTCGTGACCGCCGCGTCCTCCGGCGCCCGGGGCCCGGACTCCCGGAACGACGGCTCGGACCACCGGTCACCCCCGTGACCCCGTCCGCGCGACCAGGCGCCCCTCGGGCGTCACCGCGAGATGGCCGATCTCGGCGAGCCTCCGACGACCGTCGCGTCGCTCGAGGTGGAACACGGCGTCGATCGCGCTGACGGCCTGCCGGGCGAGCGCGTCCACCCCGAGCCCGGCGAGTGCCCCGAGAGCCTCGAGTCGGGCGGGGACGTCGTCCAGACCGTTGGCGTGGACCGTGCCCGCGCCTCCGTCGTGCCCGGTGTTCAGGGCCGAGAGGAGGTCGCGGATCTCCGGCCCACGGACCTCGCCCACGACGAGACGGTCGGGTCGCATCCGCAGCGCCTCGCGGACGAGACGGGACAGGTCGACTCCACCCGCTCCCTCGAGATTGGGCTGCCGCGTCTCGAGCGCCACGACGTGTGGATGGCGTGGCCGCAACTCGGCGACGTCCTCGATGGTCACGATGCGGTCGGAGACGGGAGCCTCGGACAACAGTGCGGCGAGGAACGTGGTCTTCCCGGCCCCGCCCGACCCGCTGACCAGGACGTTGGCACGGCGCTCCACGCAGCCGATCACCGCCTCGAGGGCCCCCGCGGGGAAGAACCCCCGACGATCGAGGTCGAGGAGCGACATCGACTCGACCCGGGGCACCCGGATCGAGAGCGCCGTCCCCGCGACCGCCAGCGGAGGCAGGACGACGTGGACCCGGAGACCGTCGCCCAGGCGCACGTCGACGCACGGGCTCGACTCGTCGACGTGGCGTCCCCCGAGCGAGACCAGGCGTACCGCGACCTGCCGAGCCGATGCCTCGGAGAGATGGATGCTCGTCTCGGGCTCGGCCCCGTCGCCGCGATCGACCCAGACGCCCACGCCGCCGGTCACGAAGACGTCGGTGACGGCCGGATCGTCGAGGAGGCGCCCCAGGGGCCCGAAGGCGGAACGCTCGGGTCGAGCGAGGCGCCCTTGTACCCCGAATCGAGCGTCTGTACCCCGGTCCAGGCCGAGTGCCGGCACGGGAGGCAGGGCGAAGCGGGAGGGAGGGTGACGGAGGGTGAGGGACGGGTGACCGGCAGTGTCGACCTGAGGCGCATGGGACATGGTCCCGACGGTAGGCAGCGTCTCGTCAGCACAGACAGATCGGTAGAGCACCGTGGGGACGGATCGTCGATGAACGCCCTTGGGGACGAGCCGTCCATCCACCCGGGCGACCGCCGGGTTAAAAGAGAGGGGCGGCACCGGTTGGGGGGAACCGGTGCCGCCACGTGCGCCGGGCGATTGGGGGGAATCAGCACGACGCACGTCGGAATTGAATCCGACTCGCCAAGTGTACCCCAGGTCGGCTCCGGAACACCACGTCGTCCGGCCTCCCCCCGCGCGCGGCCCGCCCATGCCCGGTGGGACCTCCGGAGTAAGGTCGTCGGCGCGGCTCCGAGCCGCGGTTCACGCAACGACGCGAGAGGACTTCCGATGCTCGACGGCACCGACGACCAGCCCACCGAAGGACGCACCTTCGCCCCGCCTGCCGACTTCGTCCGGACGGCCGTCGCCGGCTCGGACCTCGCCGCACGAGCCGCCGCCGACCGGCTCGCCTTCTGGGGTGACCAGGCCCGCGAGCGGCTCACGTGGGACCGGGTCCCGACCGAGACGCTCGACTGGTCGGACGCGCCCTTCGCCCGGTGGTTCGCCGACGGAACCCTGAACGTCGCCTACAACTGTCTCGATCGTCACGTCGAGGCAGGGCACGGGGATCGCGTCGCGCTGCACTGGGAGGGCGAGCCCGGTGACGCCCGCTCGGTGACCTACGCCGAGCTCACCGACGAGGTCAAGCGCGCGGCGAACCTGCTGCTGTCACTCGGCGTGCAGGCGGGCGACCGTGTAGTCGTCTACCTCCCGCAGATCCCGGAGGCCGTGGTGACCATGCTCGCCGTGGCCCGGATCGGAGCGGTCCACTCGGTCGTCTTCGGCGGCTTCAGCGCCGAGAGCCTGCGCGCGCGCATCGACGACGCCGGTGCTCGCCTGGTCGTCACGGCGGACGGAGGCTGGCGCAAGGGAGCGGTCTCCCCGCTCAAGGCCGCCGTGGACGAGGCCCTGGCGGTGGACGGCGACTCGACGGTCGAGCACGTCCTCGTCGTCCGACGAGGCGGCAACGACGTCGACTGGACCGACGGACGCGACGTCTGGTGGCACGACGCGATCGAGACCGTGGACGCCGAACACGTCGCCGAACCGTTCGAGGCCGAGCACCCGCTCTTCATCCTGTACACGAGCGGCACGACCGGGAAGCCCAAGGGCATCCTGCACACCTCCGGGGGCTACCTCACGCAGGTCGCCTACAGCCACTCCGTCGTCTTCGACCTGCACCCCGAGACCGACGTCTACTGGTGCACGGCGGACGTCGGGTGGATCACCGGGCACAGCTACGTCGTCTACGGCCCGCTCGCCAACGGTGCGACGCAGGTGCTCTACGAGGGCACCCCCGACTTCCCCGCACCGGGCCGCTGGTGGGACCTCGTCGAGAAGTACGGGGTGACGATCTTCTACACCGCGCCGACGGCCATCCGGGGCTTCATGAAGTCCGGGAGGGAGATCCCGGCGGCCCGCGACCTGACGTCCCTGCGCCTCCTGGGGTCGGTCGGCGAGCCCATCAACCCGGAGGCGTGGCTGTGGTTCCGCGAGGTGATAGGCGCCGGCCGGACGCCCATCGTCGACACGTGGTGGCAGACCGAGACGGGTGCGCAGATGATCTCGGCGCTGCCCGGCGTCACCACCACCAAACCCGGATCGGCCCAGACCCCCCTGCCGGGCATCTCGGTCGACGTGGTCGACGACCACGGCACCCCGGTGGCGAACGGCGAGAGCGGCCTCCTGGTCGTGTCCGAGCCGTGGCCGTCGATGCTGCGAGGCATCTGGGGTGACCCCGACCGCTACGTCGAGACGTACTGGAGCCGCTTCGGCGACCGCTACTTCGCCGGCGACGGTGCCCGCCGCGACGAGGACGGCGACATCTGGCTGCTCGGCCGGATCGACGACGTGATGAACGTCTCGGGTCACCGTCTGTCGACCGCCGAGATCGAGTCGGCCCTCGTGTCGCACCCCATCGTCGCCGAGTCGGCGGTCGTCGGTGCCGCCGACGAGACCACCGGTCAGGCGGTCGTGGCGTTCGTCATCCTGCGGAACAAGGCGAAGACGACGCAGACACCCGAGGAGGCGGTGGCCGCGTTGCGCGCGCACGTCGCCCACCAGATCGGCGCCATCGCGCGTCCGCGCACCGTCGTGCTCGTCGACGAGCTGCCGAAGACGCGCTCGGGCAAGATCATGCGCCGCCTGCTGAGGGACGTGGCGGAGGGCCGCGAGGTCGGCGACACGACCACGCTGGCGGACACGTCGGTCATGTCGGTGATCACCGCCGAGATGCGCTGACCCCGGCGCGACGACGGCCCCTCCTCGTCGAGAGGAGGGGCCGTCGTCACGACCGGACGAGGAGGCGCGTCAGCGGACCTCGAGGACGAGTTCGACCTCGACCGGCGAGTCGAGCGGCAGCACCGCGACCCCGACGGCGCTCCGGGCGTGACGCCCGGCCTCGCCGAAGATCTGGCCGAGGAGGTCGGACGCGCCGTTGATCACCCCGGGCTGGCCGGAGAAGCCGGGATCGGAGGCGACGAAACCGGTCAGCTTGACGACGCGGACGACGTCGTCGAGCGAGTCGAGCACCGTCGCCGCTGCGGCCAGGGCGTTCAGCACGCAGGTCGCCGCCAGCGCCTGCGCCTCGGCGGGCTCGACCAGCCCGTGACCGTCACCCACCTTGCCCGTGGTCGGCAGCTGACCGTCGACGAACGGCAGCTGACCCGCGGTGTAGACGAGCGACCCCGTGCGGAGGGCCGGGACGTACGAGCCCGCGGGTGCCGCGACGGGAGGGAGGACGAGACCGAGCTCGGCCAGGCGCTCGTCGACCGTCGTCATCAGGCGTCCTGCCGGGGGCGCTTCAGCCACGCGACGGGACCACCCTCGGGCCCCTGGGTCACCTGGACGAGTTCCCATCCGTCGGAGCCCCAGTTGTTGAGGATCGCCGTGCTGTTGTGCACCAGCAGGGGCGTCGTCGTGTACTCCCAAAGGACCATTTCGGCTTCCGTTCAGCTTGAAAATCGGCGATGTCGCTTACCCTGATCCTATGTCTGCCCAAAAATCGAAGCCCACGTCCGCCATCGGGGCACTCTTCGGATTCGTCGGCTTCAGCGTCCTGGCCGGCCTCCTGGTGACCATCGGCGTGACGCCGGCCATCGCGGTCGCCGGCATGACGGCCTCGAGTTCGATCGGCGTCTTCGAGTCGATCCCCGAGTACATCGAGATCGGCAAGCTGCAGCAGCGCAACACGCTGTACGCGACCCAGGGCGGGCAGCAGGTCCCCTTCGCGACCCTCTACAGCGAGAACCGCGTCGAACTCTCGTGGGACGAGGTCAGCCCGAACCTCAAGACCGCCGTCGTCGCCGGCGAGGACCGGCGCTTCTACGAGCACGGCGGCGTCGACGTCACCTCCCTCGTGCGCGCGGCCGTGGGCTCCGCGGGCGCCGGCGAGCTGGGTGCCAGCGGTGGTGGCTCGACCCTGACGATGCAGCTCGTCCGCAACATCCGCATCGCGCAGTCGCAGCAGCTGCCGACGGCGGACGAACGCGACGCCGCCTACAAGGAGGCGACCACCACGACCCTCGACCGCAAGCTGGAAGAGATGAAGTTCGCGATCGGGCTCGAGAAGAAGTACAGCAAGGACGACATCCTGCTGGCCTACCTCAACATCGCGTACTTCGGCGACCAGACCTACGGCGTACAGGCCGCCGCCCAGCACTACTACAACAAGAGCGCGGCCGAGCTGACGGTCCCCGAGGCCGCCAGCCTCATCGCGATCGTCCAGTACCCGGACTCGCGCAACATGTCGACGCCCGAGAAGTACCCGGCCAACAAGGCGCGTCGCGACGTCATCATCAAGTCGATGCTCGCCGAGAAGGACATCGACCAGGCGACGGCGGACGCCTCGCTGGCCACGCCCGTCGAGAGCTACGTCGTCCTCACGGCGCCCTCGCAGGGCTGCGGCGCGGTCACGGTCCCCTCGGCCGCCTACTTCTGCGACTACGTGAAGAAGAGCATCAAGGACCTCGCCGTCCTGGGCTCCACCCCCGAAGAGCGCCAGGCGAACTGGAACACCGGCGGTTACGACGTCTACACGACGCTGAACCTCGACCTCAACGAGAACGCCAAGGCGCAGGTCGACAAGTACGCTCCCGCCAGTGAGAGCAACTTCCAGCTGGGCAGCGTGGTCGACAGCGTCGAGGCCGGCACCGGCCGGGTCGTCGTGATGGCTCAGAACACCACGTTCTCCGAGACGTCGAGCCCCGACCGCACCCTCACCTCGGTGAACTACAGCACCGACCGGGACTACGGCGGATCGATCGGCTTCCAGCCCGGTTCGACCTACAAGCCCTTCACCCTCATCGACTGGCTCGAGCAGGGGCACGGCATCTACGAGAGCGTCAACGCCAAGCCACGGACGTTCAACATGACCATCGACGGCAGCCGGGGCAACAAGTACACCCCCAAGAACGACGCGGGCGAGCAGCCCGGCCAGATGAGCGTCGCGGACGCGACGGCCAAGTCGATGAACACGGCCTACGCGGCCATGGCCGAGAAGCTCGACATCGCCGACATCAACGGCGTCGCGAAGAAGCTCGGCGTGCACCGTGCCGACGGAGGCGAGATGCACGACTTCGCGTCGTCGATCCTCGGCACGGCCGACGAGATCGCGCCGCTGACCATGGCGACCGCCTACGCCGGGATCGCCGCGGGCGGCGTCTACTGCTCGCCGATCATCGTGGACAACATCAAGGACGACAAGGGCGTCGACATCGGCGGACAGCCGCAGTCGTGCAGCCAGGTCGTCGACCCGCAGGTGGCCGCGGCCGCCGCGGTGGCCATGCAGGGCCTCTGGCGGAACGGCACCGGCGTCGGCGGCCTGCCGGCCGACGGCTACCCCGAGATCGGCAAGACCGGCACGACCGACCTCAAGGACCAGATCTGGATCATCGGCGCGACGTCGAAGATCGCCACGGCCGTGTGGCAGGGCGTCGCGGACGGCCCCAAGAAGAGCCTCCGCAGCTACAACTCCCCCAACCTGGCCGGCTCGACCAGCTACGCGACGGCCCGCGTGCAGTACTTCAAGGCCGTCCAGAGCGTGAACAACACCGTGTACCCGGGAGGCGCCTTCGGTGAGGCTTCCGGTGCTGTTCTCCGCGGCTCGGGCGTCGCCGTGCCCGACATGGCCGGCACGACCCCGTCGGCGGCCCAGGCGCTGCTGAGGGGCGTCTCCCTGGCCTACGCGGACGGTGGCACCCAGCCGTCAGCCCTGCCCGCCGGGCAGGTCATCGGCTCGGACCCCGCCGTCGGCAGCGTCGTGTCGAAGGGCACGACCGTGAAGGTCTTCACCAGCGACGGCAGCGGCGCGGCCGCGGTCCCGGACGTGACCCGGCAGAAGGTGGGCGACGCGGTCAAGTCGATCGGCGGAGCCGGGTTCGACGCGTCCAAGGTGTCCATCGCGGGGTTCACGCCCGGAGACGGGAAGAACGCCTGCCAGGTCGCCTCGACGAATCCTGCCGCCAACACGTCCGTCGCGAAGGACTCGGCCATCGGGCTGACCGTCTACGGCGACAAGGACGGCAACGACCCGGGCAACTGCGCGTGAGCCCACGGAGCACCGGCGGGCCGAGCGCCCTCCAGACGACGGCCGTGACCGCAGCAGCGGGCGCGGCCGTCGGCCTCGGGGCGCTTGCCTGGGGCGTGTTCGTCGAACGCAACCGGTTCACCGTGCGGCACGAGGTGTTGCCCGTCCTCGAGCCCGGCTCCCGGACGCTGACGATCCTGCACCTGTCCGACCTGCACCTGGCACCCTGGCAGGCCGAGAAGCAGGAATGGATTCGCGGCCTCGCCGTGCTCGAACCGGACCTCATCGTCAACACCGGCGACAACATCGGCCACGAGGACGCCCACACCGCGCTCGAGTACGCGCTCGAGCCCTTCCGGGGCGTCCCCGGGGTCTTCGTCAACGGCTCCAACGACTACTACGGACCCTCCCCCAAGAACCCCCTGGCCTACTTCGGCGGACCGAGCAAGGCCCACCGCACGCCCGTCGACCTGGACGTCGACCGGATGCAATCGTTCTTCACCGACCAGCTCGGCTGGCTCGACCTGAACAACAGGGCCCGTGCGCTCGAGATGCGGGGCTCGCGACTCGAACTCTTCGGGGTCAACGACGCCCACCGCGGCTGGGACCGCCTCGACCGCATCCCCGGCGCCCTCGACGACCTCCGCGAGAACGTGGGCTGGCAGGACGACCACGGTGGACCCGAGCCCATCAGCATCGGCGTCACCCACGCGCCGTACCAACGCGTGCTCAACTCGTTCGTCAACAACGGCGCCGACGTCATCTTCGGTGGTCACACCCACGGCGGACAGGTCCAGGTGCCCGGCTACGGTGCCCTCGTCACCAACTGCGACCTGCCGCGCAGCAAGGTCAGCGGTCTGACGACCTGGAGCCATGCCCGCAAGACCGCACACCTCGAGATCTCGGCCGGTCTGGGCACCTCGATCTACGCCCCCGTGCGGTTCTCGTGCCGCCCCGAAGCCGTGATCGTGACCCTGACGGCCTGAGCATCACCGGAGTGACACGAGCAGGCCCGAACATGGGCTATTCTTGTCAGGTTGCTTCACGTGAGAACGCGAAGACATCGGGGTGTGGCGCAGCTTGGTAGCGCGCCTCGTTCGGGACGAGGAGGTCGTGGGTTCGAATCCCGCTACCCCGACCACAACGAATGGCTCCACCTTCGGGTGGAGCCATTCGTTCTTCTGTGCTCGTTGGTTCGCCCTGCGGGCGACACGAATCGGCTCCACCTTCCGGTAGGGCCGGTTTCTTCTCGTGTTCGCCGGTTCGCCCTCGGGCGACACGGGTCAGGCGAGGCGGCCGCCGGACTCGGCGAGATAGCAGGCACCGCAGAGCGACTCGTACGTCACCTGCTGACCGTCGATCGCCACTTGGTCGCCGTCGAAAACGAACCGGTCACCGACCGTGCGCGCCGTGAAGACCGCCTTACGACCGCAGCGGCAGATCGTCTTGAGCTCTTCGAGCGAATGGGCCACCTCGAGCAGTCGCCGACTACCGGGGAAGGCCACCGTGCGGAAGTCCGTCCGGATGCCGTAGGCCAGCACGGGGACGTCGTCGAGGATCGCGATGCGCAAGAGGTCGTCGATCTGGTGCGGCGCCAGGAACTGCGCCTCGTCGACGAGCAGACAGGCCAGGCTCGACCCGGTCTCGGCCCGGACGGCGTCGCGGCGGGCCGAGAAGACCTGGCGGACCTCGTCGTCGGGGGCGAAGGTGACGTCCGCGGCCCGGGTCACGCCCAGCCGCGAGACGATGGCGTCGTCACCCTTGGTGTCGACGCCCGGCTTGGCGAGCAGGACCCGCTGACCGCGTTCTTCGTAGTTGTACGCCGCCTGCAGCAGAGCCGTGCTCTTGCCGCTGTTCATCGCGCCGTAGCGGAAGTAGAGCTTGGCCACTACTGCAGGTAACCGTCTTCGGCGGCCCGACGGATGAGCTCGGACTTCTTGCTGGCCGGACGGTTGGCCTTGGCGTACTTCTCGCGGACGCGCCGGAGGAAGGTCTTCGCCGTCTCGTACTGCACGTTCATCTGCGCGGCGACCTCGTTGGTGCTGAACCCCGAGACGTACAACCGGAACGCCTCGGCCTCGCCGGCGCTGAGCTTGGGTCGGGTCTGGTTCGCGGCGCCGGCCGGCAGGGGACGCCAGTCGCGCTGCGGGGAGTTGTCGCGGGCGACGCCCATGACCTGGCGGGCCGCATCCATCACCTCTCGCATGGGCAGGGTCTTCGACAGGAACGCCGACGCTCCCGCCTCGAGGGCACGCTCGCGGGACTCGCGGGTGTCGAGACTGGACAGCACGACGACCTTGGCCCCGGCGGCCCGGCAGGTGCGCACGCGGGCCTCGATCGAGACGGGCTCTTTCAACTGGAAGTCGAGGAAGACGAGGTCGGTCGGGAAGTTGTCGCTGTGCACCAGCTGCAGCCAGGTGTGCGCCGTCAGGACGAGGTCGAAGTCGTAGGCGTTGACGTTGATCCAGCTGCTGAGGCTGTCGAGGAGCACCTCGTGGTCGTCGAGGATCGCGAGCCGGACACGGCGAGCGGGCGGTGCCTCGGAACCCGGGCCGACGGTGGCCCAGGAAGGTGATGCGACGGGCCTCCCGAAGCCCGGACGGTGGGACGAGCGGCCGCTCGGCTCAGTGCTGGTCATAAGAAAACCTTAGTGTCAGAAGCGACGGCGCCCGGTCGACCCGCAGGTCGCCCGAGACGAGGCGCAGCACGGTCAGACAGGGGGCGAGCGACCGTCGTGCGGCGACGGCCGAGGCCCGGCACGCGAGCTCGATCGTGACGCCCACCCGCGCCTCCTCGGCCTCGAGCAGGACCCGGAGCGAGCGGACGTCGGCGGCCTCGACGTCGTCCACCGTCGCGACGAGGGCCCAGAGGGCGGTGCGGTGCCCGGGGCCCAGGAGATCGGCGAGCCGGTCGGGGTCGACGACCTCGGCGGGCACCCGGCGGCCGGGCGCGGCGAGTCGCCGGGCCAGCCACGTCGCGTCGGCGTCGGCCACCAGGGAGGCGCGCAACGCGTCGGCCACGCGCCGGGCCTCGTCGGCGTCCCCCTCGACGATCCGGCCGGATTCGACGAGCCGTGCGAAGAACGGCACCACCTCGCGGTTGAGGACGGTGACACGGTCCTGCTGGACCGACCGGGCGAGGGTCACCCTGAGGTCGTCGGTGCTGGCCCTGCGGAATCCCGTGGCCCGCGAGACCCACCCCTCGACATGGGCCACGAAGACCCCCGAGAAGGTCGCCGACGCGGCGGTCAGGGCGAGCAACGGGGTGAGGGCGACGACGACGTACGACGCGGTGGGCACCGGTGTGACGAAACCCGGCGCCTCGACCAGGACCACGAGGGCGAGGACCACGGCCACGGCGCCTCCTGCGGCGAGGATCTCGCGTGCCGAGCGGTACGGCGCCACCCCGAGCAGGAGCACCCCGGAGACGATCCCCGCCCAGTCGTCCCGGACGAAGGGATTGCTGCCGGAGGTGGCCAGGGCGGACAGGACACCCGCCACCGCACACGTCGCGGCGACGCACCAGAGCGCCCGCGGCCCGAACGGTGCCCGCAAGGGGCCGGCCGACACGACGAGTGCGACGCCACCCGCGGCCACGGCGACGAGTGCACCGACCGCGGCCCCCGGCGAGGACACGTCGGAGGCCCGCAGCAGCGTGCCGACCACGGCGACGAGCAGGGCGGCGAGAGCCGCCCCGAAGGTGATCGGTCGGGCCGCCAGGGCGCCGAGGGGGTCGACCTGCTGGGGTGATCGATCGGAGGCGCGCCCGAGGGCACGAGAAGGGGCGGGGAGGGTCACGCGGGCACCCCGTCCTCGGTGGCGACGTCGCCGACCACCGGCGCCCCGGCGGCGAACGGGACCCGCAGGACGATCGACGTCCCGCTGCCGGGGGACGACCAGACCTGCACGTGACCGTGGACGCGTGTGAGACGGCCCTCGACCGACGCCGTCAGTCCGAGACGGTCGGGGGCCACCGCCGCCGTGTCGAAGCCGACTCCGTCGTCGATCACCATCACGGTGAGGTCGGTGCCGTCGCCGAAGACGACGAGCTCGGCCCGGTCGACCCCGCTGTGGCGGCTCACGTTCACGAGGCACTGTGCGACCGCCAGGCCGAGGGCGTCCCCGGTGACGGGGTCGAGGCGACCGACGGCCGAGACGTCGCCGGTCACGGCCACCTCGAGGCCGCCCGATCGCGACTGCTCGACGGCCGCGTGCAGTCGGCTGGCCTCCCAGCCGTCGGCGGCCGTCACGGCGGCCTCGGAGGGCACCGACCCCGGTGAGAGCCAGTCGCGCCCCACGAGGAGCTCGAGATCGGCCGCGATCGACCGCGCGGTGTCGGGCGACAGAGGACCGGGGCGGGCGGTGGCCACGGCCGCGAGATGCCCGAGGATCGTGTCGTGGACGAGGGCCGCGGCCTGCTGCTCGATGTCGACACGGATGCCCTGCACCTGCTGCTCGAGTGCGGACCGGTGCAGCCGCGGCTGAGCCGACCGCGCGCGTCCCCGCGACGCCTCGGCGTGACCGGTCACCACCGCGACCAGGACGAAGGCCAGCAGGGCGGTCACGTCGAGCCGCAGGGAGGCCCCCGTGTGCCAGGTCGCCAGCTGCGTGGCGAGCTCGCCCGCCGCGTAACCCGCCGCAGCCCAGAGGAGACCCCGGCGGGGCCCGACGGCGGTGCTGCCGACCATGATGAGGGCGATCTTGGGCAACGAGAGCGAGAACGCGTCCGACGCCTGCACCGCCGCGACCTGCGAGAAGAGGGTGACGGCGTACCAGTAGAGGGCGGCGGTCCCGACGATCAGGTAGGCGAGGTGGGCCGTCGTGGACCGCGTGCGCTCGACCACGACGAGCAGGACGACCATCGGGAGGAGCGAGACCAGAGCGGGCCAGAGCAACAGATCGGGCGTGGCGGCCTGTTTCGTGAGCAGGAGGGCAGCCGCCGCCGCGAGGACGGTGGCCGCGATCGCGTGGCAGGCCCTCGACACCGAGTCGCCGAGCGCCGTCGGCGCCAGGTGGGCAGGGAGGCCGAGCAGCATGGGGCCTCCTCGGCTCGTTCGTGGTCAGGACAGATCATGACAGAAGCCGGACCTGGGCTGTACCCCGACATGTGGGGCCAGTGCGGGTGTCGCGCAGGCAGAGCGCTTCTTCTTGTGCCCCGTTCTGGTCGAGCGGGGCACAACACCCCGTGCCGATGACCTCTGGTCCTCGGAGGCTCAGAACAGTCGCGGCTGTGATCGGGCCCCGCCCGGCAGTTCGTGGGCGATGAGGGCGCGCGGGACCGCGGAGTCACCGGCACCGGCACCGACGGCCAGGTCGGGGATGTCCGCCAGGCCGCCCGTCCCAGCGGCAGGGGCCGCGCCGGTGCCGTTGAGGCCCATCAGTCGCAGGGAACGCGCGCTGTCGTCGAGTGCGGCGGAACGCATCGACCCCGTGGCCGGGTCGGCCTGCCCCTTCTCGAGGCCGTACTCGCGCAGCAGGGGCCGAAGCCGTGCGGCCAGCCAGGAGCGGTACCCCGTCGGGGCGTAGGTGCCCTGGGCGTAGAGCGCACGGTACTTGCCCACGAGTTCGGGGTGCTCACGCTCGAGCCAGGCGAACCACCACTCTTTGACCCCGGGCTTGAGGTGCAGGGCGCTGTACATGACGCTCGACGCGCCCGAGTCGCGGACGGCGGCGAGCGCGGCGTGCAGGTGGTCGAGGCCGTCGGTGAGGTACGGCAGCACGGGCATCATGAACACCGAGCAGGACAGCCCCAGCTCTCGGGCCGCGGAGACGGTGGCCAGGCGGGCCGCCGTCGTCGGCGTGCCCGGCTCGACCGACTGCTGCAGGTCGTCGTCGTGGACGGCGATCGACATGGCCAGGTCGACGGGCACGTGCTGCGCCGCCTCGGCGAGCAGGGGCAGGTCGCGCCGCAGCAACGTGCCCTTGGTCAGGATGCTGAAGGGCGTGCCCGAGTCGGCGAGGGCGGCGATGATGCCGGGCATGAGCCGGTACCGGCCCTCGGCGCGTTGGTAGGGATCGGTGTTCGTGCCGAGCGCGACCGGGTGGTGCTGCCAGGTGGGGCGGTGCAGCTCACGCGCGAGCACTTCGGCGACGTTGACCTTGACGACGATCTGCCGGTCGAAGTCGTCGCCGCCGTCGAGGTCGAGGTACTCGTGGGTGGGGCGGGCGAAGCAGTACACGCACGCGTGGCTGCAGCCCCGGTAGGGATTGATCGTCCACCCGAAAGGGAGGGCCGAGTCACCCCCCGGCACACGGTTGAGGGCACTCTTCGCGACCACCTCGTGGAACGTCACCCCCGCGAACTCGGGCGTCGTGACGGAGGTGATCAGGTTGTTCAATCGCGCCAGACCGGGCAGCGCCGAGGCGTTCTCGGTGTCGACCGCTTGCTCGGACCATCGCATTCCCCCATTCGAACACATGTTCGAACCAGGGTCAACCCGGGGCCCGCAGCACGAGGACGCGAGGCCCGGGACGAGGCGTCAGGCGTGGATGTGCAACGCCTCGGCGGTCGCCCCGATGGTCGACGCGGCCCGGCGTTCGTCGGACGAGAGGTCGTCGCCGTACGTGGGGATCATGGCGTTGAGCCGGGGCTTCCACGCCGCGATGCGGTCGGGGAAGCACCGCTCGAGCACGCTGAGCATGATCGGCACGGCCGTGGACGCCCCGGGGGACGCACCGAGCAGGCCTGCGATGGTGCCGTCGCCCGCCGTGATGACCTCGGTGCCGAACTGCAGCACCCCGCCCTTCTTGCGGTCCTTCTTGATGACCTGCACCCGCTGACCGGCCGTGATGCGGTACCAGTCCTTCGGGTCGGCGTCGGGCATGAACTCGCGCAGCGCCTCGAACTTGGTCTGCTTGCTCGCCGCCAGTTGCCCCACGAGGTACTTCACGAGCGAGAGGTTGGCGAGCCCGGCCCGGATCATCGGGTAGAGGTTGTGGGCACGGATCGACGCGAAGAGGTCGAACATCGAGCCGTGCTTGAGGAACTTCGGGCTGAAACCGGCGTAGGGCCCGAACATCAGGCTGGCCTGCCCGTCGACGACGCGCGTGTCGAGGTGCGGCACGGACATCGGGGGCGAGCCGACGGCGGCCTTGCCGTAGACCTTGGCCTGGTGCTTGCCGACGATCGCGGGATCGTCGCAACGGAGGAACTCACCGCTGACCGGGAACCCGCCGAAGCCCTTGATCTCGTCGATGCCCGACTTCTGCAGCAGGTGCAGCGCTCCCCCACCGGCACCGACGAAGACGAAGCGCGCGTCGACGGTCGTCGGCGTGCCACCGACCTGCTTGCGGAGGGCCACCCGCCACGTGCCGTCGGCGAGCTTCGTGAGGTTCGTGACGCGGTGGTCGACCTCGAGGATCGCCCCCTCGCCCTGCAGGTAGGTGAGGAGGAGGCGCGTGAGGGACCCGAAGTCGACGTCCGTGCCGGCGGCGATGCGCGTCGCCGCGATCGGCTGCCCCTTCGCCCGTCCCGGGATGAGGACCGGTGCCCACGACCGGATGACGGACGCGTCGGTGCTGAACTCGAGCCCCTGGAACAGCGGGTGCTCGCGCAGGGCCTCGTGGCGCTTGCGGAGGTACTCGACGTTCTTCTCGCCCCAGACGAAGCTCATGTGCGGGGTCGAGTTGATGAAGGCGTCCGGCTGCGGCAGGGCCCCCTCGGCCACGAGGAACGACCAGAACTGCCGCGACACCTGGAACTGCTCGTTGACCTTGACGGCGCTCGACGTGTCGATGGTGCCGTCGGAGCGCTCGGGCGTGTAGTTGAGCTCGCAGAGGGCGGAGTGGCCCGTGCCCGCGTTGTTCCAGGGGTTGCTCGACTCGAGGGCGACGTCGCCCAGCGCCTCGTAGATCTGGATCGTCCAACTCGGCTCGAGCTGTTTGATCATGGCACCGAGGGTGGCACTCATGATGCCTGCCCCGATGAGGGCTACGTCGACGGGCTTCTTCGCATCGGTCACGACGTCAGTCTAGGCCCGGCCCCCTCGGCGACCCCGGGTGGCCGCCGGAGCACGACACCCCGGTGTCTCGATGTCGAGAGACCGGGGTGCGACGCATCACCGGCCCCTCGGGCGACCGGCGTCGACGGATCAGGCGACGGCGCGTTCGGCGGCGACGAGCTCGGCGATCTGCACGGCGTTGAGCGCCGCACCCTTGCGGAGGTTGTCGTTGCTGATGAAGAACGCGAGCCCACGGTGACCGGGGACGCCCTCGTCGTGCCGGATGCGGCCGACGAAGCTGGGGTCGGCTCCCGCCGCCTCGAGCGGGGTCGGGACGTCGGTGAGGACCACCCCGGGGGCGTCGCGCAGGAGTTCTTCCGCGCGCTCCGCCGTGATGTCCGAGGCGAACTCGGCGTTGATCGAGAGCGAGTGCCCCGTGAAGACCGGCACCCGGACGCACGTGCCGCTGACCAGCAGGTCGGGGCGCTCGAGGATCTTGCGGCTCTCGTTGCGCAGCTTCTTCTCTTCGTCGGTCTCGTTCGTGCCGTCGTCCACGATGCTGCCCGCGAGCGGGATGACGTCGAAGGCGATGGGACGGACGTACGTGACCGGCTCGGGCAGGTCGACCGCGCGACCGTCGTGCACGAGGCCGACGGTGTCGCCCTCGATCGCGGCACGGGTCTGCTGCAGCAGCTCGTCGGCGCCGGCGAGTCCACTGCCCGACACCGCCTGGTAGGTGCTGACGATCAGGCGCTGCAGGGTGGCCTCGGTGTCGAGCACCTTCAGCACGGGCATGGCCGCCATGGTCGTGCAGTTGGGGTTGGCGACGATGCCCTTGACCGCCTCGCGGAGGGCGTGGGGGTTGACCTCGCTGACCACCAGGGGCACCTCGGGGTCCATGCGCCAGGCGCTCGAGTTGTCGATGACCAGTGCCCCGGCCGCGGCGAACCGTGGCGCGTGGGCCCGCGAGCCCGTCGCGCCCGCCGAGAAGAGGGCGATGTCGAGACCCGCGGGGTCGGCCGTCTCGACGTCCTCGACCACGATGTCGACACCGCGGAACGGCAGGGTCGTGCCCGCCGACCGGGCGGTGGCGAAGAAGCGGATCTCGGCGATCGGGAAGTCGCGCTCGTCGAGCAGCGTGCGCATGACCTTGCCGACCTGTCCGGTCGCGCCGATCACGCCGACGCGCAGTCCTTCGGCCATGGGTGCCTCCTGGGTTTCGGTGGTGCGGGGTTCGGTGGTGCGGGTCCTGGCCCGGTGGGAGCCGGGTCGGGAGGCGCGGTGCGGTGGCCGCGCGCGCCTCCTCGGGTGGTGGGTCGCGTCAGCGGCCGGTGCCGCCGTGGACGACTGCGTCGACCTCGGCGTCGAGGCCGAAGGCCGAGTGGACGACGCGTAGGGCGTCGTTCAGGGTGTCGGCCCGCGTGACCACCGAGATGCGGATCTCGCTGGTCGAGATCATCTCGATGTTGATGCCGGCCTCGAAGAGGGCCGTGAACAGCCGCGCCGAGACGCCCGCGTTGGTGCGCATGCCCGCGCCGACGAGGGCCAGCTTGCCGATCTGGTCGTCGTACTGCAGGGACTCGAAGCCGATCTCGGCCCGGTCGGACTCGAGGGCCTGGAGCACGACGGCCCCCTCGGACTTCGGCAGGGTGAACGAGATGTCGGTGCGGCTGGTCGACGCCGCCGACACGTTCTGCACGATCATGTCGATGTTGGCGCCGGTCTTGGCGACCGTGCGGAAGATCTGGGCGGCCTTGCCGGGCACGTCGGGGACGCCGACGACGGTGATCTTGCCCTCGCTGAGGTCGCCCGCGACCCCGCTGATGATGGGTTCTTCCACGTTCTCTCCCTCTTTCGGGTTGACGACGAGCGTGCCCTCGTTGTTGTTGAACGACGAGCGGACGTGCAGGGTGACCCCGTGACGCCGGGCGTACTCGACGGCACGGATGTAGAGCACCTTCGACCCGGCGGCGGCGAGCTCGAGCATCTCTTCGCTCGTGACGCGGTCGAGCTTGCGGGCCTTGGGCACGACGCGGGGGTCGGCCGTGAAGACGCCGTCGACGTCGGTGTAGATCTCGCACACGTCGGCGTCGAGCGCCGCGGCGAGGGCGACGGCGGTCGTGTCGGAGCCGCCGCGACCGAGGGTCGTGATGTCGCCCGTCGACCGGTTGAACCCCTGGAAGCCGGCGACGATCGCCACGTACCCGGCGTCGAGCGCGTCGCGCACCCGTCCGGGCGTGACGTCGACGATGCGGGCCTTGCCGTGCTGGGCGTCGGTGATCATGCCGGCCTGGCTGCCGGTGTACGAGCGGGCCTCGACGCCCAGGCTGCGGATCGCCATGGCGAGCAGGGCCATGCTGATGCGCTCGCCCGCGGTGAGCAGCATGTCGAGCTCGCGACCGCCGGGCAGCGGGCTGACCTCGTTGGCCAGGTCGAGCAGTTCGTCGGTGGTGTCGCCCATCGCGCTGACGGCCACGACGACGTCGTTGCCGGCCTTCCGCGTCTCGACGATGCGCTTGGCGACGCGCTTGATGCTCTCGGCATCGGCGACGGACGACCCGCCGAATTTCTGCACGATCAAGCTCACGGTGACTCCTGAGAAGGGGGACTGGGCGCGCCGGAGGACGGCTCACGCCTGCGTCCGGCGATTCTATTCGGTGTCGAGAGCGTGTGACGTACGTCGGTCGCGGGGCGTCATCGGCGCCTCTCCCCTACGGTGGACCGATGCCCGACACCACCGACCAGGCCCGCGGCGCCGCCAGCCGCCTCCAGGACAGCCGCGCCCTCAGGACCGCCGCCCGCGTCGGCTTCGCCATGAACGGCCTGCTCCACGTCGTGATCGGCGTGATCGCCCTCGGCGTCGCGTTCGGAGGTGGAGGCGAGGCCGACCAGGGCGGTGCCCTCGGGCAATTCGCGTCCCGCCCGGGCGGGGTCTTCCTCCTCTGGCTGATCGTCGTCGGGCTCTGGGGCCTCGGCCTCTTCCAGCTGCTCGAGGCCGCTCTCGTCCGCGGGACGGACAAGGACGCCTGGGCCGAGCGCGCGAAGGAGGGCGGCAAGGGCGTCGCCTACCTCGCCGTCGGGTTCACGGCCTTCACCTTCGCCCGGGGCTCGTCGTCGGACAGCTCGGGGCAGACCCAGACGCTCAGCGCCCGGCTGCTCTCCGCACCCGGGGGCGTCGTGCTGCTCGTCGTCGTCGCGCTCGCCATCGTGGCGATCGGGGCCTACTTCGTCGTGAAGGGCGTGAAGCAGAAGTTCCGCGAGGACCTCACGCTGCCGGGCGGTGCGGCGGGACGGGGCACGGTCGCCCTCGGCGTCACGGGTTACGTGGCCAAGGGGATCGCCCTGGGCGTGGTGGGGGTGCTGTTCGCGGTCGCGGCCGTCACCTCCGACCCGAGCGAGGCCACGGGGCTCGACGGCGCGCTGAAGGCCCTCGCGGCCCTCCCGTTCGGCGTGGTGGTGCTCACGGCCGTCGCCCTGGGGCTCATGGCCTACGGTGCGTACTGCGCCGTGCGGGCACGGCGCGCCCGCCTCTGACGGGCAGGCGCGCGCCGGACGGGTTCAGGAGGCGCGGGTCGTCATTCGGAGACGAGCCGGCGGCCCTCGAAGGCGCGGCCGAGCGTGACCTCGTCGGCGTACTCGAGGTCGCCGCCCACGGGCAACCCCGAGGCCAGTCGCGTCACCCGGAGACCGAAGGGCGCGAGCATCCGGGAGAGGTACGTCGCGGTCGCCTCGCCCTCGAGGTTGGGATCGGTGGCGATGATGACCTCTTGCACGGTGTCGTCGGCGAGACGCTGCACCAACTGGCGGATGCGCAGATCGTCGGGACCGATGCCGTCGATGGGACTGATCGCCCCGCCGAGCACGTGGTACAGACCGCGGAACTCGCGGGTCCGCTCGATGGCCTGGACGTCCTTGGCCTCTTCGACGACGCAGATCGTGGCGGGCGAGCGACGCGGGTCACGGCAGATGTTGCACGTCTCTTGTTCGCTCACGTTGCCGCAGATCTCGCAGAAACGCACCTTGGTCTTGACGTCGACGAGCAGCTCGGCGAGGCGTGACGTGTCGAAGGACTCGTTCTGCACGATGTGGAACGCGATGCGCTGCGCCGACTTGGGCCCGATGCCGGGGAGGCGACCGAATTCATCGATCAACTCTTGGACGATGCCTTCGTACACGCGCTACTCGCTTCTCTGAGGCGTGACCCGGGGGGCGATCGTCTCTTCTTCGATGAACTGGGCCCCGAGGATCTCGCGCACGACGGCCTCGCCGTAGCGCGACCCGGTGGGGATGCCCCGACGCGGGTCACCGGTCGCCGCGCGACGCTCGGCCACCGACGGACCGGCACCGGCGGAGGCGGTCGGTGTGCTGGTGGCCGCTGTGGAGGGCGACGGAGCGGCGGCGGCGGGGCGAGCCGGGGGCACGTCGACCTCGGGCGGAGGAGGCGCGGCGTCGACCGTCGGGACGCCGCCGGGCGGTTCTTCGGTGATGTGCTCGGGTTCGTCGGGCTCGGGGGGCGGGGTCTGCGGGATGGGGGCGACGTCCCACCCGGTGACGGGGGTCGAGCCGCCGGACCGCCCGGCGGACGCGGACGCCGGAGCGCCGGATCGCCCGGCGGACGCGGGCGCCGGGGCGCCGGACCGCGCGGCGGCCTCGGGCGCCGAAGCCGGCGCGGGAGCCAGGGACGGGCTCGGCGCCGGCGACGCGGAGGCCTCGGGCGCCGACGACGTCGCGGCGGGGGCCGTGGCCCGGCCCGTCTCGGACGGCGCCGACCCCGCAGACGCGGGCCCGGACGGCTGGCGTCCGGCCTCGGGCGCCGGTGTGGTCGACCGACCGATCTCTCGCGGCGCACCCGACGTGGCGGGAGGGGCGGCGGCGTCGACGGGTGCACCCGTGGGGGTCGGGCCCGCGGGCCCGTCGCCCTCGACGCGGGCGATGTACTTCACCTTGACGCCGAGGACGTCGACGATCGCGCGTCGCAGGTACTCGCTGACGCCCTCGGCCGCGCCCTGCGGCCGCTTGAAGCTCTCGACGTCGTTGGCGCTGGGGAAGGCCAGCGTCAGCACGTCGTCGACGAAGTCGACGACGGTGGCCGTGACGACGACCATCCACGCCGTGCGCCGCGCCTTCTGGACGACCTCGACGATCTCGGGCCAGCTGTCACGCAACTGCTGGAGCGTGACGGGAGCCGCGCCGCCCCCGGACGCCTGGCCGGCATCGGGGGTCTGTGCCCACGCGGCCGAGTGCGGTGCGGACGGAGGCGCGGGTTCGGTCGGCGTGGCGGAGTCTGCCGGGTCGGCCCGGGTGGCAGAGGTCGACGGAGCGGCCGTCGCCCAGGACGCCGTCGCACTCTCGACGGCCGACGGGCCACCCGCCGCCTCGGTCGACGGCGTGGCTTCGACGGGCGAGGCGGACGGGGCCGGCGCGGTCGGAGCCGACGCGGCGACGGGAGGCGTCGATCGGCCCGCCGCGGGCCGGACCTCGGCCGGCCGGGCAGCCCCCTGCGACGACGGCGCAGCGGACGGACCGGGCGCGGCGGACGGACCGGAGCCCGAGCCCTCGACCCCGACGCGTCGTTCGAGGCGCTCGACCCGGGCGAGGGCGCCCCGGCCGGTCTGGTCGCTCTCGGGGACGAGGACGCGCGCGATCATCAGTTCGAGGTGCAGCCGAGGCGAGGTGGCCCCGGTCATGTCGGTGAGAGCGCGGTTGACGACATCGGCCGAGCGCGACAGCTCGGCGGCGCCGAAGGCGTGCGACTGGTGCACGAGACGGTCGAGCTCGTCGGCCGTGACGCCCCGCAACACGGCCGAGGCACCCTCGACGGTCGCCCCGACGACGATGAGGTCGCGCAGGCGTTCGAGCAGGTCTTCGACGAACCGCCGAGGGTCTTGCCCGGTCTGGACGACGCGGTCGACCGCAGCGAACGCGGCAGCGCCGTCACGGGCGCCCAGCGCCTCGACGACGTCGTCGAGCAGCGATGCATGGGTGTACCCGAGCAGCGCGACGGCGCGCTCGTACTGGATGGCGCCGTCCTCGCTGCCGGCCATCAGCTGGTCGAGGAGCGAGAGGGTGTCGCGCACCGACCCGCCGCCGGCGCGGACCACGAGCGGCAGCACGCCCGGGGCCGCCTCGACCGACTCGCTCTCGCAGAGTTCGTGGACGTACTCGAGCATCTGGGCCGGGGGCACGAGGCGGAACGGATAGTGGTGGGTGCGGGACCGGATGGTGCCGATCACCTTGTCGGGCTCGGTGGTCGCGAAGATGAACTTGACGTGCTCGGGCGGTTCTTCGACGACCTTCAGCAGGGCGTTGAAGCCCTGCGGGGTGACCATGTGGGCCTCGTCGAGGATGAAGATCTTGAAGCGGTCGCGAGCCGGGGCGAACACGGCCCGGTCACGGATGTCGCGGGCGTCGTCGACGCCGTTGTGGCTGGCCGCGTCGATCTCGATGACGTCGAGCGAGCCGCCGCCGTCGCGTGAGAGCTCGACGCACGACGCACAGACGCCGCACGGGGTGTCGGTCGGACCCTGGGCGCAGTTGAGGCAGCGGGCCAGGATGCGCGCGGACGTCGTCTTGCCGCAACCGCGCGGCCCGCTGAAGAGGTAGGCGTGGTTCACGCGGTTGGTGCGGAGTGCCGTGCGGAGCGGATCGGTCACCTGCGTCTGCCCGATGAGCTCGGCGAAGTTCTCTGGCCGGTAACGGCGATACAGGGCGGTGACCACAGAGCAAGAGTAGTCGGGGCGACCGACAACGGTCGACGGCGGGAGTCGCCGTCGGGGCCCCCTGGCGGTGCCCCGGGCGCACGAGAGGGCCCGTCGTGTCGACGGGCCCTCGGGTGCGGCTCCCGGCCGGGGTGGACTACTCGGCGGACCCCCTCGCGCGACGGCGGACCCTGGTCGCCGACACGAGGCCGAGGCCGATCAGCAAGGCGAAGGCCGCGAGCGAGAACCAGCCGAGGGCGTCCGACCCCGTGTACGCCAGGCCCGAGACGGAGCCGGTCGGGACCGCTCCCCCGCCGTTGCCGGTGCCGTTACCGGTGCCGGTGCCGGTGCCGCCACCCGATCCGGGCAGACCCGGGAAGCCGGGGGTGCCAGGGGTACCGGGGGTACCAGGGGTCCCCGGGGTCCCGGGCGTGCCCGGGTCGCCCGGCGTGCCCGGGGTCCCGCTGGCCGCCGCGACGGTGAACCCGGTGGTGACCGGGGCCGACGTGGCGCCCGCGATCGTCTCGGTCGCGGCGACCACGTGGGGTCCGACGGCGACGCCCGCGAGGACGACCGTCCAGCTCCCCGTCCCGGGGTCGGCCTGGACGACCTGCGCGGTGCCGTCGTCGAGCTGCACCGTCACCGTGGCACCGGGTTCCGCCGTCCCGACGACCGTCACGGGCGTCGTGCCGCCGGTTCCGGCCTGCAGGACCGAGCCGGCCACCGGGCTGGTGATCACCACGGGGTCGACCGAGGCGATCAGGAGGTCCTGGCTCACCGTGGTCGTGCCCGCGTCCGCGGTCTGCGTCGCCGTGACGACGTAGGCGCCGACCGGGACGTCCGTGAAGTCGACCTCCCAGGTGCCGTCGGCGCCGACCGTCGCCGACTGCGTCGGCCCGCCGCCGAGGTCCACCGTGACGAGCGCACCGGGTGTGCCGGTGCCCGTCACCGTGACGTCCTCGAGGCCGTTCCCGTCGACGTCGGCGATCAACGCGCCGGGTGCCGGCGAGGTGATGACGACGGCGTCGGTGCTCGCGGCCGGCGAGACCGTGAACACGACGGTCTCGGGGGCCGACACCGCGCCTCCCACGGTCTGGGTCACGGACAGGGTGTGCTGCCCCTGCTCGACGCCCACGAGGGTGGTCGACCAGGCGCCGTCGGCGTCCACGTCGACCACGACCGGGAGGCCGCCGTCGATGCTGACGGCCACCGAGGCGTTCGGCTGGGCCGAACCGCCGACCAGGACGTCCGCCGTCCCCGCCGTGCCCGCCGGCAGGATCGAGCCCTGTTCGGGCGAGGTGACCACGAGCGGCGCGACCTCGGCCGCGGGGGCGAGGGTGACGTCGACCGACGCGCTGCCGGTGACGACGCCACCGACCGTCTGTTCGACGATCACGGTGCGGGTGCCGACCGGGACCGCCGGCAGGGTCACCGACCAGGTGCCCCCGTCGGTGACGGTGGCCGTCTGCGTGATGCCGCCGACGGAGACGGTGACGGTCGCTCCGGGCTCGCCCGTTCCGGTGACCGGCAGGTCGACGAAGCCGTCACCGTCGGTGTCGACGACGAGCTGTCCGTCGGCCGGCGAGGTGATGGTGGGCGCGGCGGCGGGGTCGGCCGGGACGGGCACGACGACCACCGAGACCTCGACGGGAGCGCTCGTGGCGCCTCCGATGGTCTGCACGGCCGAGACCGTGTGCGTCCCGGTGCCGAGCACGACCGGCACCTGCCACGAGCCCGAGGCGTCGACCGTCGTGGTGACGGGGTCTCCCCCGTCGACCGTGACGGCGACGGGTGCGCCCGGCTGCCCCTGGCCACGGACGACGACCGGCGCGGTGCCGGCGTCGCCCGCCTGGTACTGCTGCCCGTCGGTCGGTGCCGTGATCGTGAGCGTCGCGGCGGCCTCGACCACGACCGTGGTCGTGACCGGAGCCGACTCGACCCCGCCGACGGTCTGCGTCGCGGACACCCCGTGCTCGCCCACGCCGACCCCCGCGAAGGTGGTCGACCAGTCGCCGTCGTCGTCCACGTCGACCGTGACGGCCGTGCCGTCGTCGAGCGTCACCGCGACGGTCGCGCCGGCCTGGGCCGAACCGGACACCGGCAGGTCCACCGTCGAGGCGGCGGACGGCACGAGGAGGCGCGTGCCCGTCGCCGGGTCGGTGATCCGGATCGGGTCTGCCGCGACCACCGCGAACGGCTGGGTCACGGGGACCGTCGTGACGGTGCCGTACTGCTGCACCACCGAGATCGGTCCGGCACCCACCGGCACCGCGTCGAAGGTCGTGGTCCACGCCCCCGTCGTCGGGTCGGCCGTGACGGCCTGGGTCAGGTCGCCACCGAGCGAGACCGTGACGGTCGCGCCGGGCTGGGCGGTGCCCGACACCGTGACCGGCGTCGTCCGGCCGTCGAGGACGACGACCGTGGCACCCGGGGCGGGCTCGGTGATGGTGACCGGGGTGCCGACCACCACGTCGAGCTGCTGGGTGGCGGGAGTCGTCGAACCGGCCGGCACCGTCTGCGTCACGACGACCGGGTACGAGCCGACGGGCACGTCGCCCACCGTGACGGTCCAGGTGCCCTCGGGGGTCACCGTCGTCGTCTCGGAGAGGTCATCGCCCACCGCGACCACGACCGTGGCGCCGGGCTGACCCGTGCCGGTGACCGTGACGTCGGTGGTGTCGTCGGCGTCACGGACGACGATCGACGACCCGGCGGGCGGCGAGGTGATCGTCACCGGGGCGGCCACGACGACCGACACGTCCCGCGTGATCGGGGTCGACACGGCGCCGTCGACGGTCTGGGTGACCGAGGCGGTGCGGTCGCCGACCGGGACGCCGTCGACCGTGACGCTCCAGGCGCCGGTCGTCGGGTCGGCCACGACGGTCCCGACCAGGCCGTCACCGAGGTCGACCGTGACGGTCGCTCCGGGCTGGGCCGTGCCGGACGCGACCACCGGGGCGGTGTCGCCCGCGGCGAGCACGACGACCGTCGTGCCGTCGGTGGGCCGGTCGACGACGAGACCCGCTGCCGCCGCGACCGTGAACGGTTGCGTCGCCGCGGCCGAGGTCGCGCCTCGGATCGTCTGCGTGGCGGTCAGGGTGTAGTCGCCGACGGGGACTCCGTCGACGGTCGTCTGCCAGTCACCCTCGGGCCCGACGGTGGCGCCGGCCGTGAGGCCCGTGCCGAGCGAGACGGCGATGGTGGCGCCGGGCTCACCGGTGCCCGAGACGACGACCGACGTGGTGCCGGCCGGGTCGAGCAGGGAGACCGTCGCACCGGGGGCGGGGGTGACGATCGCGGGCGCGGCGGGGGCCACGACGATCGACACGTCCCGCGTGACCGGGGTCGAGGTCGAGCCGTCGACGGTCTGCGTGACCGCGATGGTGCGGTCGCCGACCGGGACGCCCGGCACGGTGACGCTCCACGCGCCGGTCGTGCCGTCGGCCGTGACCGTGCCGGTCAGGTCGTCGCCGAGGTCGACGGCGATCGAGGCGCCCGGCTCGGCCGTGCCCGACACGACCAGGTCGGTCGTCGCGTCCGGCGTCGCCACCGCCACGACGGTCCCGACGGCCGGGGCCTCGATGACGACCGCGGCGGCGGAGACCACCGAGAGGGGTTGGGTGACGGCGGGCGACACCGAGGTGCCGAGCGCCTGGGTGGCGGTGAGCGTGCGCTCGCCGACCGTGACGCCGGCCACGACGACGCTCCAGGCGCCGGTGGTCGGGTCGGCGATCGTCGAGGCCACGAGGTCGACGCCGAGGTCGACGCGGACGGTCGCCCCGGGTGCGGCCGTGCCGCTGACCGTGACGGCCGTCGAGGCGGTCGCGTCGGCGACGGTCACGACGTCACCGGGCTCGGGCTGCAGGACCCTCAACCCGGGACCGACCACGATCCGGAACCCGGCCGCGACGGGGGTCGAGGTCGTGCCGGCCACGGTCTGCGACGCCGTCACCTGGTAGACGGCGGTCGGCAGGTCGGCGAAGAGGACGGACCAGTCGCCGGACGTCGGGTCGGCGGTCGTGGTGACGGCCGCTCCCCCGTTCAGTCGGACCGAGACCGGGGCGCCCGGGGACGCCGTGCCCGAGACGGGGACGTCCACGGTGCCGGCCGGGTCGAGCACCGTGAACACGGTGTCGTCCGGGTCGACGATGACGACCGGGGCGGCCGCGCGGATCTCGAACGAGCTCTCCTGCGCCGGCGAGGTGGTGCCGCCGATGCTCTGCGTCACCGACAGGTCGGCCGCGCCCACGGGCACGCCCGGGACGTCCACGGACCACCGGCCCGTGGCCGCGTCGGCCGTCGTCGTGGCGGCGAGGTCGGCGCCCGTCGCGGGATCGAGGACCACGTCGACCGTGGCTCCCGCCGCGGCGGTGCCGGAGACGGTCACCGTGGTCACGACCTCGGGCCCGGCCACGTCGACGACGGAACCGTCGGCGGGGGTCAGGACGACGAGGGGGTCGCCGGCGAGGATGCGGACCACCCGGGTCTCGGGAGCCGAGACCGAGGTGCCCACCGTCTGGGTGGCGGTGACGGTCCGCGTGCCCACGGGCACCCCGGCGAAGGACACCGTCCAGGCACCCGTCGTGGTGCCGGAAGTGACCGTGTCGGTGAAGCCGTCGCCGAGGTCGACGCGGACGACCGCGCCCGGCTCGGCCTGGCCCGACACGACGAGCGTCGTGGTCGAGGACGGGTCGGCGAGGACGATCGGGACGCCGTCGGCCGGGGCGACGATGGTCAGCGGGGCGGCCGGGTCGATCGTCACGACGCGCGTGTCGGCCTGCTGGACGGTGTCCCGCACCGCCTGTGAGGCCCCGAGGACGCGCTCTCCGACGCCGACGCCGACGAGCGTGACCGCCCAGGCCCCGGTGACGGGGTCGGCGAGGGTGCTGCCGACCTCGGCGCCGTCGAGGGTCACGGTGATCCGTGCGCCCGGCTGGGCGGTGCCGGCGACCGGGACGTCCTGCGTGGCCGCGGGCGAGGCGACGACGTAGCGGATGTCGGCGGCGGGCGTCGTGATGACCACGTCGGCCCCGGAGACGATCTCGAAGGCCCGGGTGACGGGCTCGGTGGTCGTCGTGCCATCGACCGTCTGGGTCGCGGAGGCGACCTGGTCACCCACGGGGACGCCCGGAACCGTGACGGACCAGAGCCCGTCGGGCCCGGCGGTCGTCGGGACGACCACGCCGGCCAGGGTGACCTCGACGGACGCACCGGGGTAGGCCGTCCCGGTCACGACGACGGCGGTGGTGCTGTCGGCGCCGGCGACCGTGACGACGTCGCCGTCACCGGGTGCGGTGATGGAGAGGTCGGCCTCGGCCGAGACCACCGAGAAGTCCGTCGGCTCGGCCTCGAGGAGGTCGGGGCCCTGCTGCTGGCTCGCGCCCACGACGTGGTCGCCGACGGCGACCCCGGTCAGGACGAGGGACCAGGCGCCCTGCGCGTCGGTGGCGACCGGGGCCTGGTCGACGCCGTCCACCGTGACGGTGACGGGCAGACCGGCCACGCCGGTGCCCGCGATGGTGACCGGAGCGGTCCCCTGGTCGTCGGCGACCACCAGCTGGGTGCCGGGGACGGGCGCCGTGATGACGACGTCGCCGCCGACGCTGACCAGGACGTCCCGCGTAACGGCGTCCGAGGTGGAGCCGTTGATGCTCTGGGTCACCGAGACCGTGTGCGGACCGACCGGGACGCCGACGACCGCGACGGACCACTGGCCCGAGACCGGGACGACCACCTGGCCGACGAGGCCGTCGCCGAGGTCGACCTCGACGGTCGCCCCGACCTGGCCCGTGCCCGAGACGACGACGGGCGTCGTGTCCTGCGGTCCCGGGACGAAGTACTCGGCGCCGTCGAGCGGTGCCGTGACGGCCAGGGGCGTGCCCTGCGCGATCGTCAGCGGCTGGGTGACCGGCGCGGACGTGGTCCCGCCGAGGGTCTGCGTCGCACCGAGCGTGCGGACACCGGCGGGGACGTCGGGGATGACGGCGGTCCAGGCGCCCGTGGTGGGGTCGACCGTGGCCGGCACCTCGAAGCCGGCGCCGAGGCCGACCGTGACGGTCGCCCCCGGGTCGGCCGTGCCGGTGACGGTCACGTCGGCCGTGGTGCCGCCGACGATCGGGATCGTGGCCCCGGGGGCCGGCGTCGAGATGGCGACCGGGGTCCCGGCGACGATCGACACGACGCGCGTCTGCGCGGGCGACACGGTGCCGCCGACGGTCTGCGTCGCCGAGATCGTGCGCTGACCGACGGGCACGCCGTCGACGTCCACCGACCAGGCGCCGGTCGAGGCGTCCGCCGTGACCCGACCGGTGAGGCCGTCACCGAGGTCGACGCGGACGTCGGCGCCGACCTGGGCGGTGCCCGAGACGGTCAGCGTGGACGAGGAGGCGCTGTCGGCGACGCGCACCGTGGTGCCCTCGGCCGGGGCGAGGATGTCGAGCGGCGCACCGGCGGCGACCGTCAACGGCTGCGTGACCGGCACCGAGACGACGCCCGCGACCGTCTGCGTGACGCTGATCGTCCGGGGCCCGACGGGCACGGACGACACGGTGGCCGACCAGGCGCCCGTGGCGTCGGCCGTGGTCGTGGCCACGTAGCCGTCGCCCAGGTCCACGCGGACGGGGGCGTTCGGCTCGGCGGCTCCCGTCACCGTGACCGGGGTGGTCGAGGTGGCGTCGGCGACCGTGAGGGTCGCACCGGGCGCCGGCGTCGAGATCGTCACGCCGGTCGCGGCCACGAGGGTGAAGTCGGTGGTCTGCGGGGCGGACACCGCGCCTCCCACCGTCTGCGTCGCGGTGGCCGTGTAGGTGGCGACCGGCAGGGCCGGGAAGGTCACGGACCAGGTGCCGTTGGGGGCGACCGTCGTGGTGAGGTCGCGGCCGCCGCCGAGGGTGACGGCGACCGGGGCCCCGGCCTGTCCGGCACCCGAGACGGTGACGTCACGGGTGGAGTCGGCTCCGGGCAGACGGTACTGCGTGCCGGAGGTCGGGCTCGTGATGGTCAGGCCCGTGCCGGCGACGACGCTGAAGGCGCGCGTCACGGCGGCGGAGACGTCTCCACCGAGGGCTTGGGTCACCGACGCGGTGTAGCCGCCGACGGGCACGCCCGGGACGGTCGTCGACCAGGTGCCGTCCGCGGCGACGAGGGCCGTGGCCGTGCGGCCGCCGCCCAGGTCGACGGCGACGGTGGCCGTGGGGGTCGCGGTGCCCGAGACGATCACGGGGGTCGTGGAGTCGGCGTCGAGGACCGTGAAGACGCGTCCGGCGGTGGGCGTGGTGACGACGAGCGGCTGCTGCGCGACGACGGTGAAGTCCCGCGTGACGGGGCCGGTGGTCGCGGTGCCGAGGGCCTGGGTCACGGAGGCGCTGTAGGCCCCTGCGGGCACGTTCGCGACGGTCACGCTCCAGCTGCCGTCCGCGGCGACCGTGCCGGTGCCCGTGAGACCGGCACCGAGGTCGACCGTGACGGTGGCGCCGGGCTCGCCGGCACCGGTCAGCACGACGTTGCGCGTGGCGCCCGGGGAGGCCGGGACGACGAACACCTGCCCGGCGGTGGGCGTGGCGATGCTGAGGGGGGCGAGGGCCGCGGCGCGGACGGTGGAGGTCGCGAGGTCGACCCGGGACGCGTTCACCAGCGGGAGGACCGAGAGGCTGACCGCGTGGACGGAGCTCGAGCCGGCGTCGGTGCCTCGGCCGTCACGGAAGCCCGCGCCGTCCTGGGCGTTGATGGTGACGCGGACGAGCTGGTTGAGCAGCGTCGTGAGAGGCGCGAGGGTCGTGACGACCGCGGCGGTCGTGGTGCGCAGGCTGGTCGTCGTGGCGGCGAGCGCCGTGCCGTCCACCAGGGGCGAGTAGAGGCCGCCCACGCTGCCGAGCAGCGTGCCGACGACGGGGAGGAGGGCCCCCCGGAGGACCGTGGCGCCGAGAGCACCGACGAGACCCGACCCGGTGACGGTCGTGGCGGCCGGCTGGACGGTACCGTCGAGCAGCGCGCCGAGGGTGGTCACGGTGCGGGTGCTCAACGTCTCGTTCACGCCGACGACGGCCAACTGGATGCGCAGTGCGACGGCGAGGTCGACGGTCACCTGGCTCGCGCGGATCGCGTCGTCCACGGCGGCCACGAGGTTGGTGGGCAGCTGGTTCTGCAGGATGTCGGTGATGCCGGCGGTGATCGCGGTGATGGTCGCGGGACGCAAGAGGTCGGTGTTCGCGGGCAGACCGTTCAGGGCGTCGAGGTCGATGACCACCTGGCCCGTGCTGGGGATGATGGTCACGGGCCCGCTGGTCAGGGGACGGGCGAGTTCCGCCGAGATCGTCGAGTCGAGGTCGACGGTCGCCTGCACGTTCACCGTTGGCTGGCCGAGCGTGACGGCGCCACCGAGGGGCAGGCCGTTCACGGCCGTGGTGAGCGGGCCGGTGATCGAGTTCGCGAGGCCGCTGACGGCGGTGCTGCCGGCGACCCCGTTGACCGCCGTCCCCAGGCCGCCGACCGTGGAGCGGAGGGACGAGGTCACGCCCTGGACGGCGGGGCTGGTCAGGGTGAACTCCGCACCGGCGACCTGGTAGGCCGTCGTGGGCGTGGTGGCGGTGGCGCCCCGCTGCTGGGTGATCTGCGACGAGAGCGCGCCGAGCTGCAGGGTCACGTCGCTGAGGACGCCCTGCGTGGCGGGCACCTGGGCGAGCAGCGGCTGGAGGCGGAGGGTGGTCTGCTGGGCCGGGCTGCCGTCGCCGACGGCGATCGAGCCGTCCTGGGCGATGAGACCGGCCGAGGCGGTGGCGCCGGTCGCGGTGGCGTTCGCGTACTGACCGTCGACGCCGAGGGTGAGCAGCCCGTTGCCCCCGAGGAGGCGGATGCCGTTGCCCAGACCGACCGTGAGCGCGTTGACGGCGGTGAGGTTCAGCGGGTTGCGCGACGTCGGCGGGTTCTGCGTGGTGCCGAAGGCCGAGTAGGCCCCGCCGAGTGCGGCGACCTGGTCGAGCGCGACGATGCCCGTTCCGCCGACGAGCGACGCCTCGGCCTCGCTGCGGTCGGTCGTGGCCGCCTGCGCGGGGACGACGACGACGAGCGCGCCGACGACCGCCGCGACGACGGCGGCCGCCGTCGCCTTCAGTGCGCGGGACGCGTGGGAGCGCCGGAGACGCTCGATCGTCTGGCTTCGCATGGGTGTGCCTCTTCCTGACGGGACGAGCCCGCCGCCTGATCCGAAGAACTCCCGCTGGTGAGGCGGGAGGTGCTGCTGTTCTGTTGTGTCGTCGCCGCGTCGCCGCCCGGGGACGACGGCGAGGCGAACGGGACTACCGCGCGGTGCGCGGGCTCGTTCGCCTGGGGCGGGTGCTGCTGACGTGCCGTGGTGAGGGGCTCATCGGTCCTGATCCTGATCGTGTGGTGCGGGTGCGACGGCGCCGTCGCGCGTGGTCGCACCGTGGTGAGGGGTGCGGCCGGAGCGGTGGTTGATCGCTCCCGACGAGCTGGTTCGGTCTCGTCGTGATGCCGAGCTTAGGGGGCATCGCGCGGATCGCGCACCCCACGAAGGGGGGCCACGGGGCCTTCGGCCCCCAAAAGAGAAATGACCCCTCACGCACCCGTCAGAGCCCGGTTACCCTTGCTGCATTTCTGCCCTGGGGGAATTGGCCTGGATGACGCCACGTGAGGAGCCTCGACGAGTTTAGCGGCAACTGAGTGGTCGCCGCGACCCGGGGTGTTGCCTGGGGGCATGAGAATCGTCATCGCCGGAGGACACGGCAAGATCGCCCAGCTCCTCGAACGCCGACTCGCCGACGCCGGGCACGACCCCGTCGGCATCGTCCGCAACCCCGACCACACCGCCGACCTCGAGGCCGCGGGGGCCCGTGCCCTCGTCCTCGACCTCGAACGGACCGACGTCGACACGCTCGCCGGCCACCTCGACGGGGCCGACGCCGTCGTGTTCGCCGCGGGCGGCGGCGGCAGCAGCGGCGCCGAGCGCAAGCTGACCATCGACCGCGACGGGGCCGTCCTCCTGGCCGACGCCGCCGAGAAGGCGGGCGTCACGCGCTACGTCATGGTCTCGGCCATCGGCACGGACGACTTCGACCCGGCGCGGGCCGAGCTGCCCGCCGCGAACGACGACGACGTGTACCAGGTGTACATGCGTGCGAAGAGCGAGGCCGACGCCGACCTCCGCCGTCGCGAGGGTCTGGACTGGACGATCGTCCGTCCCGGTGGCCTGACCGACGACGCCGGCACCGGCCAGGTCACGGTCGGCACGACCGTCGAGCGCGGCAGCATCCCCCGCGCGGACGTGGCCGAGATCATCGCCACCGCGCTGATCGAGGGCACCGCTGTCAAGACGCAGTTCGAGGCCGTCTCGGGCGACGTCACCGTCTCGGACGCGCTGGCGACCATCAAGTACTGACCCGCGCCTCCTGGTCGTCCCCCGACCACGGAGTGACGGACGAGAGCCCCGGAGGCGCGACCAGCGCACCGGGGCTCTCCCCCGTCTGAGGGTCGGTCGGGTCGTGTACCCGCAGACGCCTCAGCTGAGGGCGGCGGCCTGTCGCGCGATCTCGAGTTCTTCGTTCGTGGGGACGACGAGGACGGACACCCTCGACCCCTCGGGCGAGATGTACCGCGCCTCGCGGGACGCGAGTTCGTTGCGGTCGTCGTCGACGTGGATGCCGAAGAACTCCAGGCCCATGAGCGTCCGACGACGCAGCAGGGCGTTGTTCTCGCCGACCCCTGCCGTGAAGACGACGGCGTCGAGTCCCCCGAGCTGGGCGACGTAGGCACCGATGTAGTGCCGCAGGCGGTGCCGGTAGACGGCCAGCGCCGCCTCGGACACGGCATCGCCCCGGGACGCGCTGTCCTGCACGTCGCGCATGTCGCCGCTGCCGGTGAGGCCGAGCAGCCCGCTGCCCTTGTTGAGCAACGTCTCGAGCTCGGCGAAGTCGAGTCCCGCCTCACGGTGGAGGTGGAACACGGCCGCGGGATCGATGTCACCCGAGCGCGTGCCCATGACGAGCCCCTCGAGGGGCGTCATGCCCATGCTCGTGTCGATGGACCGTCCGCCGTCGATCGCGGCGGCCGACGCGCCGTTGCCGAGGTGCAGCACGATGGTCTTCAGCTCGGCCAGGGGGCGACCGAGGAACTCGGCGGTCTTCTCGCTCACGTACTTGTGCGACGTGCCGTGGAAGCCGAAGCGACGAACGTGGTGCTTCTTCGCCAGCTCGGCGTCGATCGCGTAGGTGTAGGCGGCGGGGGCGAGCGTCTGGTGGAACGCCGTGTCGAAGACGGCGACGTGCGGGACGTCGGGGAAGGCCTCAGCGGCCGCGCGGATGCCCTGCAGGTTGGCCGGGTTGTGCAGCGGGGCGAGGGCCGACAGGCGGTCGATCGCCTTCTCGACGCCGGGCGTGACGACCGTCGCGCGGTCGAACTCTTCTCCGCCGTGGACGACGCGGTGGCCCACCGCGACCGGCGGGTACTCGGCGAAGGACGGGCCGTGCGCCTCGAAGGCGGTCAGCATCGCGGCGAAGCCGGCGGCGTGGTCGGCGATCGGCTGGGTGTCGTTGCGGGTCTCGTCGCCCGTGACCTCGTTGCGGTGACGGGTCGACCCGACGTCCTCGCCGATGCGCTCGACGAGACCGCTCGCGAGCGTGCGCTCGCCCTCGAGCTCGATCAGCTGGTACTTGAACGACGACGAGCCGGAGTTGACGACGAGGACGGTGCTCACGAGGAGGCTCCTTCGGTGCTGGTGACGGCGGCGGCGGCGGCCTGCGTGCCGGCCTGGATGGCCGTGATGGCGACGGTGTTGACGATGTCTCCGACGAGGGCCCCGCGGGACAGGTCGTTGATCGGCTTGCGGAGGCCCTGCAGGATGGGGCCGATCGCGACCGCACCCGCACTGCGCTGCACGGCCTTGTACGTGTTGTTGCCCGTGTTGAGGTCGGGGAAGATGAACACCGTCGCCCGACCGGCGACCTCGGACTCCGGCATCTTGGCGGCGGCCACCGTCGGGTCGGCCGCGGCGTCGTACTGGATCGGCCCCTCGACGAGCAGGTCGGGTCGGCGTTCGCGGACGAGTGCCGTGGCGGCGCGGACCTTCTCGACGTCCGCACCCGAGCCGCTGTCGCCCGTGCTGTAGCTCAACATGGCGACGCGGGGCTCGATGCCGAACTGCTGTGCGGTCTGCGCCGACGAGATCGCGATGTCGGCGAGTTGCTCGGCGGTCGGGTCGGGGATGACGGCGCAGTCGCCGTAGACCAGCACCCGGTCGGCGAGCGCCATGAGGAACACGCTCGACACGACGCCGACGTCGGGCAGCGTCTTGATGACCTCGAAGGCGGGCCGGATGGTGTGCGCCGTGGTGTGCTTGGCGCCCGACACCATGCCGTCGGCGAGGCCGAGCTTCACCATCATCGTGCCGAAGTACGAGACGTCCGTCACGGTGTCCATCGCCTGCGAGACCGCGATGCCCTTGTGGGCCCGCAGCTTGGCGTACTCGGTCGCGAAGAGCACCTGCAGGCTGGGGTCGAACGGGTCGAGCACGCGGGCGGTGGCGAGGTCGAGACCGAGCTCGGCGCCCCGGGCGCGGATGGCCGTCTCGTCGCCGAGCAACGTGATGGCGGCGACGCCGCGCTGCAACAGGGTGGACGCGGCCCGCAGCACCCGGTCGTCGTCGCCCTCGGGCATGACGATGTGCTTCTGGGCCCCCCGCGCCCGCTCGAGCAGCTGGTACTCGAACATCAGGGGCGTCACCACCCCGGACGGGCTGACCTGCAGGAGGCGCAACAGCTCGGCCCCGTCGACGTGCGTCTCGAAGAGGGCCAGGGCGAGGTCGTACTTGCGGGGAGAGTCGGCGGCGAGGCGCCCACGGGTCTGGGTGATGGCGAGGGCCGTGTCGTAGGTGCCCGTGCTCGTGGTCGCGATCGGCAGCGGGCTGTCGAGCCCCTCGAGCAGGCGCTCGACCTGCGGGGCGAGGGCGAACCCACCGTTGAGCACGATGCCGGCGAGCGACGGGAAGGTCTCGGAGGCGTGGGCGAGCACCGTCGCGACGAGCACGTCGGAGCGGTCGCCCGGCACCACGACGACGGCACCCTCGGTGAGTCGCGGCAGCACGTTCTCCATCGACATGGCCGCCACGACGACGCCGAGCGCCTCTCGGTCGAGCAGGGCGTCGTCGCCGCGCAGCAGGGTCGCACCGGTGGCCTGCAGCACGGCGCGCATCGTCGGGGCGACGAGGACGCGGTCCTCCGGCAGCGTCCAGATCGGGACCCGCCCGGTGGGTGACGCCTCGAGGGCGTGGCCGATGCCGCCGACGACCTCGTCGAGGTGGTCGGGGTCGACCCGGTTGGCGACGACGGCCAGCAGGCTCGCGTGCTCGGAGCGCAGCTCGGCGGTGGTCAGTTCGGCGACCTGGCGCATGTCGGCGCCCGAGCGCCGCGTCTGGCCGTCGGCGCTGCGGCCGCCGAGCACCAGCAGCACGGGCGCGCCGAGATTGGCCGCGATGCGGGCGTTGTACGACAGCTCGGTGGGGCTGCCGACGTCGGTGTAGTCGGAACCGATCACCACGACCGCGTCGCACTGCCGCTCGACGGCGGCGAAGCGGCTCACGATGGTGGCGAGCGCGGCATCGGGATCGGCGTGCACCGCGTCGTAGCTGACGCCGACGCACTCGTCGTAGGCCAGGTCGACGCTGTCGTGCGACAGCAGGAGTTCGAGCACGTAGTCGCGCTCGTCGGTCGAGCGGGCGACGGGTCGGAACACCCCCACCCGTCCCACCTCGTGGCTGAGCGTGTCGAGCACGCCCAAGGCGATCGTGGACTTGCCCGTGTGGCCTTCGGCAGAGGTGATGTAGATGCGTGTCGACACGCTCGCCAGCCTACGGGCGGCAGCCTTCGAGCCGCCGGGGAAGCGTGCTGGCGGAGGCCGCGAGACGTCTCCTAGGCTCGTCGGCATGCAGATCCGCACCGCGACCGAGGCCGACCTGCCCGGCGTCCTCGAGATCCACGCCGACGCCGTGGCGCACTCCCGGGCCATCTGGACCGACGTCACGCCGACCCTCGAGGGTCGGCGCGAGTGGCTGACCAGCCATCAGGAGGCGCGGCGCAGCGCGATCGTCGCGGTGGACGGCGACGAGGTGCTCGGCTACGGCAGCTACGGGCCGTTCCATGCCAAGGACGGCTACCGGCACACCTGCGAGAACTCGGTCTACGTGCGTCCGGGGCAACAGGGCAAGGGACTCGGACGAGCGCTGATGGCCGAACTCGTCGAGCGGGCCACGCGGGACGAGCTGCACGTCATGGTGGCCCTGATCGAGGCGGGCAACGAGGCGTCGGTGCGGCTGCACGCGTCGCTCGGCTTCGAGGACGCCGGCGTGCTGCGCGAGGTCGGCACGAAGTTCGGCGAGTGGCTAGACCTGCGGTACATGATCCGCCGACTGGCCTGACCCGGGCGCGACGGGACCGACGAGGCGCCGGGACGACGACGGGCGCCGCCTCCGGGGAGACGACGCCCGTCGTGGGCAGAGCGGTGGGGTCAGCGTCCGGTCGACCCGTCCTGTCCGGTGTCGCCGGGCGTGTCGAGCCGACCGTCGACGGCCGGGTCGGGCGACACGACGTCGACCTGGAGCGGAGGCTCGGCGACGACGGCCGAGGCGGACGTCGCCCGGCTCACCGGGGAACCGTCACGGCCACCCCGGACCCGGCGTTTGACCGCCTCCCAGGGGCGGGCGAGTCGTGTGCCACCGGCCTGGGTCGGGGCGTCGACCTCGAGCCCGTAGTACGCGCCGACGTGCTCCAGGAGGACGTCGCGCTCGGCCTTGTCGTACGCACGACGTTCGCGGGTGAAGGCGATGATCGTCGACCAACAGGTCAACAGCAGCACGATGCTGAACGGCAGCGCCGTCGTGATCGCCGCGGTCTTCAGGGCGTCCAGACCGCCGGTCAGGAGGAGCGCGACGGCGAGCAGGGCGGCCACCAGGGCGAAGAACACCCGGAGCCAGTTCTTCGGCTCGATGTCGCCGCCCGACGCGATCATCGCCATGACGAGCGATCCGGAGTCCGACGAGGTGACGAAGAACACGCCGATGAGCAGGATCGCGCCGAACGTCAGGACCGTCCCGGCGGGCAGGCCGCCGAGCAGGGCGAAGAGCGACCCCTCGACGTCGACCGAGCCGTCGGCTCCGACGAGGCCACCCGAGCCGTCGGTCTGCTGGTGGATGGCCGCACCACCGAGGACGGCGAACCACAGGAAGGTGAGGGCGGTCGGGACGAGCAGCACGCCGAAGACGAACTGGCGGACCGTGCGGCCCTTCGAGATGCGGGCGATGAAGATGCCGACGAAGGGCGCCCACGACATCCACCACCCCCAGTAGAACGTGGTCCAGGCGCCCTGCCACTCCTCGCCGGCGGCGCCCTGCTGGGCGGTCACGTTGAAGGACAGGCCGACGACGTTCTGCAGGTAGGCGCCGATGGACTGCACGAAGTCGCGCAGCAGGAACTGCGTGGGTCCGACGATCAGGATGAACAGCAGCAGGGCGGCCGCGAGGATCAGGTTGAAGTTCGACAGGATCTTCATGCCCTTGGTCACACCGGTGACGAGCGACACGATGGTGACCGCCGTGATGACGGCGATGATCGCGATCTGGCTCACGATGCTGCTGTCGGCGAGGCCCGCGGCCTCGAGGCCGGCGCCGATCTGGATGACGCCGAGGCCGAGCGAGGTCGCGACGCCGAACAGCGTGCCGACGAGGGCGATGACGTCGATCAGGTTGCCCCAGCCCCCGCGGACGCGGTTGCCGAGGAGGGGCTCGAGGGCCCAGCGGATGGAGACGGGACGACCCCTCCGGTGGATCGCGTAGGCGAGGGCGAGTCCGAGGACGACGTAGATGGCCCAGGCGTGCAGCCCCCAGTGGAGGAAGGTCTGGGTCAGGGCCTGCTGCGCGAGCTGGTCCTCGGTGCCGGTGACGCCCGGTCGTGGCGAGGCGAAGTGGCTGAGGGGCTCGGAGACGCCGTAGAAGACGAGGCCGATGCCCATGCCCGCGGCGAAGAGGAGCGCGAACCACGAGCCGGTCGAGAACTCGGGCTCGTCCTTGTCCTTGCCCAGCTTGATGCCACCGAACCTGCTGAACCCGAGGAACAGGCTGAAGCCGACGAAGAAGGCGGCGATCAGGACGTAGTACCAGCTGAAGTTGCGGACGATGCCGCTCTGCAGGCCGAGGAACAGCGCCTCGGCCGAGGCGGGCGCGATCAGGGTGTAGGCGACGAAGCCGAGGACGACGACGGCGGCCGGCCAGAAGACCCAGCGGCGCAGTTGAGGGGTGGTCGAGACGGTCTCCGTCAGGGAAGCGGGATGGTCGGCGGGGGGCCCGGAAGGGGGCGGAGTTGTCGTGGCCATGCCTCCATGGTGACGGTTGAGGGGCCCACCGTCCCAATCACGACGTCGTCCGGGTCACCGATCCTGGTGGCGGTAGTACCGGTTGCGGGGTCGCAGGACGGCCGTCGCGAGGACGGCGGCGAGCACCGACGCGACGAGGATGGCCACCTTGGCGTCGTCGTCGTGAGCGCTGCCGAGCCCGTAGCTCAGTTCGGCGACGAGCAGGGACACGGTGAAGCCGATGCCCCCGAGGAGGGCGACGCCGGTGAGGTCCACCCACTTGATGCTCCGGTCGAGTTCTGCCCGGGTGATCCTGGTCGTGATCCAGGTCGTCGCGAGGATGCCGACGGGTTTGCCGAGGACGAGAGCGGCGATGATGCCGATCGTGACCGGACTCGAGAGAGCCGTCCTGAGGCCGTAGAGGCCACCGAAGGCGACGCCCGCGGAGAAGAACGCGAACACGGGGACGGCGAAACCGGTGGAGATGGGCCGGAAGCGGTGCTCGAAGACCTCGGAGAGCCCCGGTCCCGCATCGGGGCCGCCACTGGCCTGGCTCCGGATGACGGGGACGGCGAAACCGAGGAGGACGCCGGCGACGGTGGCGTGGACCCCGGAGGCGTGGATGAGGCCCCACACCAGGACGGCGACCGGCAGGAGGATGAACCAGTTCGCGGCGGGGTGCAGGCCGAAGAACCGTCGGAACCTCTGGGTGAGGAACACGTACGCCGCGAGCGGCACGATGGCGAGTGCCAACGGGACGACCTCGATCGCGCTGGTGTAGACGAACGCGATGATGCCGATGGCGATGAGGTCGTCCACGACGGCGAGGGTCAGCAGGAAGATGCGCAGCGCGCTGGGCAACCTCGAGCCCACGATGGCGAGGACCGCGACGGCGAAGGCGATGTCGGTCGCGGTGGGGATGGCCCACCCCCGCACCGCCTCCGGGTCGGAGGCGTTGACGGCGGTGAAGATCAGGGCGGGGACGAGGACTCCGCCGAACGCGGCGGCCACCGGCACGATCGCCTTGCTGACCTTCCGCAGCTCTCCGGCGACGAACTCCCGTTTGAGCTCCAGCCCGACGAGGAAGAAGAAGATCGCCAGGAGCCCGTCCGCGGCCCATTCCCCCACGCTCAGGTGCAGCCCGAGACCCTCCGGGCCGAACTCGAAGTCCCGGAGTGCGAAGTACGCCCCCGAGAGCGGTGAGTTCGCCCACACGACCGCCAGGACGGCGGCGACGACGAGGACGACCCCACCCACGGTCTCCTTCCGGAGGATCTCGCCGAGGCGGGTCGACTCCGAGGTCGTCTCTTCGGCGAAGAGTCCGGGAGCGACGGCGGGAGGCGGGGAAGAGGGCAGGTCGTCGTGTGGCATCGTCGTCCTGTCTTACCAGACGACGCCGGGGCGGGCACGGAACGAGGCGACGGCGTCCGTCACGCCCGTGTCAGAGCCGGGGCGAACGTCGCCGCGACGACGGTGACGTCGTCGGCCTGCTCGTCGTCGCCGACCAGCTCGGCGACCTTCTGCACGATGTCGCTCGGGTCACCGGACGAGATGAGCAGCAGTTGGAACTGGCTGAAGGCGTGCAGTTCGTCCGGGAAGAGGTCGAGGACCCCGTCGCTGATGCAGACGATCGTGTCGCCTGGGTGCAGCTGGTCGGCGTACGACGTCCAGCGGTCCCCGAGGCCGATGGGGAGGTCGGACGACTGCAGCCGCTCCACGAGACCGGTGGCGCGCCGGATGAGCGCCAGCCCGTGTCCGCCGTCGGCCCAACGGATCTCGCCCGACGGCGTGATGCGGGCGTGGAAGCACGTGGTGAACTGGACGTCGCCGTCACCGCTCGCGAGGCCCGTCGTCGCACGACGCAGGGCCACGGCGGGGTCGAGATCGTCCGACGAACTGCGGATGACGGAACGCACGGCGGCGGCGATCATCCCCGCTCCGACGCCTTTGCCCATGACGTCCCCCACGGTCAGGGCGATGCCGTCCGGGGTGGGATACCAGTCGTAGAAGTCGCCCCCGACGGCGCGGGCGGGGATGCACCTCCCCCGGACGGCGAACATCTCGGGAAGGAGGCTCGTCTTCGGTGGCAGGAGCGACTGCTGGATGGTCGCGGCCCGGTCGAGCTCCCGTTCGACCGCGTGCTGCTGCGCTCGGGACAGCTCCACCTTGCGGCTCGCCTGCCGGGCGAGCTCGTTGATGGCGAGGCCGATGGTGGCGTAGATGGCCAGGGAGAAGGCGATGCGGATGAACTCGCTGGGCGCGCGTCCGCTCGGCTCGATCACGAACGGCAGCATGAAGGTGACCGCCGATCCGATCAGCAGCCACACGATGCTGAGCCGCCCCGGCCACACGGCGATCCAGACGATCGGCAGCAGGATGATGGGGATGAAGACGGACCCGCTGTCACCCGTTCCGTAGCGGAGCAGGCCCACCGCGACGAAGTCGGCGGCGGGGATGACGATCTCCCAGGTGAGCAGGCGGGGACGCCGGGAGACCACCGAGGCGAAGACGACGCCGCAGAACGCGGCGAAGACGCCGGCCCACATGCTCGGTGCATCGCTGACGGGCAGCCACGGGATGAGCGTGCTCACGACCGCGGCGAGCAACACGAAGAGGAAGACGAAGCCCTGCTTGAGCAGGGCGACGTGACGTCGCGAGCCGGCCGACATGACCCGCGCGAGGAGGCCGGAGTCGCCCCAGACGCTGGGGCGCAGGGTGTCGTTGCCCAACTGACTGACGCTCATGACCCAAGGCTAGGGCGACCGGGCCTCCATCGGGGAGAAGGCGATGCCCCAGAACGTGGGGCGAGGACGAGAAACGGCCCCTCCCGGGGAGGGAAGAGCCGTCTCGATGCGGAGGATAGGGGATTCGAACCCCTGAGGGCTTGCACCCAACACGCTTTCCAAGCGTGCGCCATAGGCCACTAGGCGAATCCTCCAGGGCGGGCACACGGTGAACCGGCGCACGACCGAGACCAGCGTACCGGACTCCGCGGGGCCCGGAGGACGCCCCCGTGTCGCTGCTGACCTTGAGGCTCCCTCATGGCTACCGTCGGGGCATGACCGACGCGCACCGCCCCTCCTCGGAGCACCTCGACGCCGCCCTGCCGCCGCGGGCCCGCGCCGTCGTCGCCGCCCTCCGTGCCGCCGGCGCCGAGGGCGAGGTCCGCGAGTTCGACGAGTCGACGCACACGGCCGCACAGGCCGCCGCCGCCCTCGGCTGCGTGGTGGGCGCCATCGCCAGCAGCCTGGTGTTCCACACCGGCGGGGAGGCCCTGCTCGTGCTCACCAGCGGCGCCCACCGGGTCGACACCGACCTGGTGGCGTCGACGCTCGGCCGGGGCCCGATCATGCGGGCGAACGCCGACCAGGTGAAGCGCGCGACCGGCCAGGTCATCGGCGGCGTGGCCCCGGTCGGCCACCCCAGCCCGGTGCGGACGCTCGTCGACACCGCGCTCGAGACCCACGACGTGCTCTGGGCGAGCGCCGGCACCGCGAACACCGTCTTCGCCACGACGTTCGCCGAGCTGGTGCGCGTGACCGGGGGCACCCCGGCGCGCGTCGCCTCCGACGACCTCTGAGACCGGCCCCCTCGGTCCTCGACGTCGGCGGCCACCCGTAGCATTTCCCCATGCCGCCCCTCACGTCCGCCCGCGTCGACGCCTGGCTCTGGGCCGTCCGGCTCTACAAGACCCGCTCGGCCGCCAACGCCGCCTGCCGGGCCGGTCACGTGCGGGTGAACGGCGAGCGCGTCAAGGCCGCCCAGGCGGTCCGTCCCGGCGACGAGGTCCGGGCGCGCATCGCGGGCTTCGAGCGGATCGTCGTCGTCAAGACCTGCCTCGTGAAGCGCGTCGGTGCTCCGGCCGCGGCCGAGGCGATGACCGACCTCACTCCCCCGCCACCGCCGCGCGAAGAGGTCGCCGCCGTACCGGTCCGCGACCGAGGCGCGGGCCGCCCGACCAAGCGCGACCGTCGCGAGATCGAGCGCCTCCGGGACCGCGCAGAGAGCTGACACTCGCTCGAGTCCCCCGATCACGGGCTCCCCGCACTGGGGTGGGACGCCCCGGTATCTGTGCGAACGCATCGTCTACGCTGAGGGCACGGCGCTGCCCCGACAGCAGCAGCCTCGGGTCGGGGGACTCGGGGTCACGCCGACCCCGGGGGGACGACATGAACACGACCGACGCGGCGATGCCGACCGAGCGGGGCACCGTGACGGTGCGGCCACGGCGCGAACTCGCCCGGAGCGCCACGCTCACCGGCGTCTTCAGCCTGTCCCCCGTGCTGATCGCGGTGCTGTGGCTGACCCTGCCGAGCGGCCACCAGAGCGGCGTGCTGGCCGTCACCTGCGGCGTCGTGGTGATGGGACTGCTCATGTACTGGCGCTACCGCCTCTCGTACGCGGCCGTCACGCGCAGCGAGTTCGTCAAGCGGGGGTGGTTGCCCGGCTTCGTCCGGCTGCGGCGCGACGAGGTCGACTCCCTCGTGCTCGTCCGCACCTACCGGGACCACTCGACCGAGACCGTCACGCAGCTGCTCGCCCTCGACGACGAGGGGCGACGCCTGTTCCGGATGCGGGGCACGTACTGGTCGGAGGCGTCCGTGCACGCCGTCGTCGACGCACTCGGCATCCCGACGACCGTCCTGTCCCGGGCCCTCACCCGCCGCGAGTTCTTCGCGGCCTACCCCGACAGCCCCTACTGGTACGAGAGCCGCCCGTGGATCGGGGTCACCATCGCCTGCGGCCTGTTCGCCCTGGCGACCGGCACGCTCGTGGTGCTCTTCCAGGCGTTCGGCAACCCCGCCTGAGGACGTGCCCGCGGGCCCGGGCCTGCACCGCCTCGGGCTGCACCGCCTCGGGGATGCACCACCTCGGGACTGCACCGACCCGGGGCTCAGCGGCGACGCAGCGTGCCGAAGATGCCCTTGACGACCTCGCGCACGACCGCCTTGCCGGCACTCGAGCCGAGGACCTCGCCGAGCAACCCGCCGGTCGATCCGGACCCCGACGAACCGGACCCCGAGGAGGCGCCGGTCGTCGTCCCGCGCCCGGCACGCGCCTTCGCGGCCGCCCGTTCGGCTCGCTCGAACTCCTTCTGCTGACGTTCGTACTCGGCCTGGGCGGCCTTCCGCTCGCGCTCGGCGGCGGTGACCGCCTGGGCGTCCGCCTTCTCGCGGGCCGCGGCCTCCTTGAGCTGGGCGTCGATCGTGGCCTGACGTGCCGCGGCGTCGGTCCGTTCGCGCTGGTCGAGCGCGGCCGCCTCGAGCTTGCGGGCCAGGATCTCCCGGGCCGAGTCGCGGTCGATCGACGCACCGTAGGCGGCGGTCAACGGCGACGCCGCGACCGCCGCGGTCATGACGTCGGCCGGGGTCGGCGACATCGAACCGCGCGGGGCACGGAGGCGCGTCCACGCGACCGGGCTGGGAGCCCCCTTCTCGTTCATGACCGTCACCACCGCCTCCCCGGTGGCGAGGCCGGTGAGCACCGCGGCGAGGTCGTAGTCGCTCGTCGGATACGTCGACACCGTCGCCCGCAGGGCCTTCGCGTCGTCGGGCGTGAAGGCGCGGAGCTGGTGCTGGACGCGCGAGCCGAGCTGGGCGAGCACCTCGCCCGGGACGTCCTTCGGGGTCTGGGTGACGAAGACGATGCCCACGCCCTTGGACCGGATGAGCCGGACGGTCTGCGTGATCTGCGCCAGGAACTCCTTCGAGGCGTCGGCGAACAGCAGGTGCGCCTCGTCGAAGAAGAAGACGAGCTTCGGCTTGTCGAGGTCGCCCACCTCGGGCAGGTCGTTGTAGAGGTCGGCGAGCAGCCACATCAGGAAGGTCGAGAACAGCGCCGGCTGGTCGTGCACACCGGGCACCTCGAGCAGGCTGACGACGCCACGACCGTCCTCGGCCGTGCGGAGGAACTCGGCGGTGTCGATCTCGGGCTCGCCGAAGAACGCGTCGGCCCCCCGGTCGGCGAACGTGATCAGCTCGCGGAGGATCACCCCGACGGTCTGTCTGCTCAGCCCGCCCAACTCCTTGAGTTCGCCCTTGCCCTCGTCGCTCGTCAGCCAGGTCAGCACGGCCCGCAGGTCGGACAGGTCGAGCAGCGGCAGCCCGGCCTGCGCGGCGTAGTGGAACACCAGGCCGAGGCTGCTCTCCTGCGTGTCGTTGAGGCCGAGCACCTTGCTGAGCAGCAGCGACCCGAAACCGCTGACCGTCGCGCGGACCGGCACGCCGGTGCCCTTGCCGCCCAGGGCGAAGTACTCGGTCGGTGCCGCCTGCGGCGACCAGTCCTGGCCGATCCCCCGCGTGCGGGCCAGCAGCTTCTCGTTCGCCTCGCCCGGCGTCGCGATGCCCGACAGGTCGCCCTTCACGTCGGCCGCGAACACCGGGACCCCGGCCGCCGAGAGCTGCTCGGCGAGCACCTGCAGGGTCCTGGTCTTGCCCGTGCCGGTCGCACCGGCCACGAGCCCGTGCCGGTTGAGCATCGCGAGCGGGATGCGCACGGGCACGTCGACCCGGGCATCGCCGTTCACGAGGGCGCCGAGCTCGAGGGCGGGACCGTCGAAACCGTAGCCCGCGCGGACGAGGTCGACCGCCGACTCGTCGAGCGGCCCGCCGGGCGGGACGGGCAGGCCGTCGACCGGGGTGCCGGCGACCGGCTCGGGTTCGGTCAGCCCGGCGTCCGCCGCGGCGTCGGCGACGTCCGCCTCGGCCGCGAGCCGCTCGGCCCGCGCGAGTGCCGCCTCCGCGTCCTGCTTCGCCTTCTCGGCGGCGGCGACCGCTGCGGCGGCCTCCGCCCTGGCCTGCTCGAGCGCGTCCGTCATGCGGCCAGCCTAGGCACCCTGCGCACCGCGGTCCGGGCGAGTTCGGCCACACCGGGCGACGCCGCACGCCGGCCTCGTCCGGACCCGCCCGTGATCGACCCCGCGAGCGCCCCCGTCATCGACCCCGCGAGCGGCACCGTCAGGCGCGGCGCCCCTGCCAGATCCAGCCGCGACCCCGCACGCGCTCCTGCTCGTCGAGCAGCCGGTGCGCGACCGGGGCCCAGAGGACGACCGCGACCCCGGCACCGATCAGCAGTCCGCCGATCGTGTCGGTCAGCCAGTGCGCCCCGAGGTAGGTGCGGCTGAGCAGCATCAGCACCGTGTAGGCCGCGCCTGCGACCCACACCCAGACGCGTCGCAGGATCACCCCGAGCACGACGGCCAGCGTCGCGGCGTTGGACGTGTGGCCCGAGGGGAACGAGCCGTAGTCGCTCACCACGAGGATGTCCTCGGGACGGGCCCGGCCGAACGTGTGCTTGACGACCTGGACCACGCCCGCGCTGAGCGCGCAGGCGGCGATCCAGTAGAGCGCGGCCCAGGGGCGACGGCGCAGCAGGAAGAGCGCGGCGACGCCCAGCGGGACGACGAAGACGCCGACCACGCCCGCGCCGATCGAGTTGAAGATCAACGAGGGGACGTCCCAGAACGGGCTGCGGTGCTCGACCAGTTCGCCCATGAACCGCTCGTCGACGCCGATCACCCCCGCCCGGGCCGTGATCACGACGCCGAGCAGCAGCACGACGCCGATGGCGCCGAGCGCGCTGAACACCCACCAGCGGCGCTGCACGCGGCGGGCCACCCGTTCTTCGGACGGCGAGGCGGGCTTCGGGGCGAGCGGGTCGGTGCGCATCCCCAGACGGTACCGGGAGGCGCGGGTCGGCGACCGGGAGGCGCCGGTCGTCGACGCTCGACGACGGACGACCGGGAGGCGCGGGTCAGCGACCCAGCGCCGGCACCGTCCGCGGGCGCACCAGCAGCCACAGGCTCGCGATGGCCACGCACGAGGTGGCGACCATGACGCTGCCCATCGGCACGGCGGACCCGATGCCGAGGAACCCGACCACCGGCGAGATGAGCCCCGCCAGGCCGAAGTTCAGCGCGCCGAGCAACGACGCCGCCGTCCCTGCCTCCTTGCCGTGGTTGGCGAGCCCGAGCACCTGGACCTGCGGGAACGAGAAGCCGCAGGCCGCGATGAAGAACCACAGCGGCACGAGGATGCCCACGAGCCCGGCACCGAGCGAGTCGAGCACGACGATCGACGCGGCGGCGAGCAGCAGGACGATCGTCGAGCAGGCGAGGATCCACTGCGGCCCGACCCGCCGGGCCAGCCGCGAGCTGATCTGGACGCCGGCGACGATCCCGAGCGAGTTGATCGCGAACAGGTAGCCGTACTGCTGGGCGTTCAGGCCGTAGACCTCCTGGAAGAGGAACGACGAGGCCGAGAGGTACGAGAACAGGCCTGAGAAGACCATCGCCCCGATCAGGGCGACGCCGACGAAGATCCGGTCGCTGAAGAGCACCTTGTAGCGCTGTCCGAGCGTCGTGTGCCCGGCCTCGTGCCGCCGGGCGGGCGGCAGGGTCTCGACGATCAGGAAGATCGCGGCGATGATCACGAACGCGCCGTAGGCCACGAGGAACACGAAGATGCCGCGCCAGCTGGTGAAGGCCAGCAGCTGGGAGCCGATCACGGGCGCGACGATGGGGGCGAGCCCGTTCACCAGGGCGAGACGCGACAGCATGCGCACGAGCGGCAGCCCACCGAACAGGTCGCGCACCGTCGCCATGGCGACGACGCCCCCGGCGGCGGCACCCATGCCCTGCAGCACCCGGAACACGGCGAGCAGCTCGATGGTCGGCGCGCTGGCGGCGCCGATGCTGGCGAGGATGTGCACGGCGGTCGCGACGATCAGCGGCGTGCGACGGCCGACCTTGTCGCTCCACGGCCCGACCAGCAGCTGCCCCACCCCGAAGCCGATCGTCGTCGCCGTCAGCGTCAGCTGGATGACGCCGCTGTCGACGGAGAAGTCCCGGCTGAGTTCGGGGAACGCCGGCAGGTAGAGGTCGATCGTGAACGGCCCGAGCGCGGTGAGCGCGCCGAGCACGACGACGTAGACGAGCCGCTGGCGGCGGGTCAGGGAGTCACCCGGGTGGACGACGGTGGTCACGAGGCAGGTCCTGTCTGGGGGGTCGCGGAGGGGCGGTCACGGAGGGAGGGCACGGGGCGGTCACGGATCGGGGCACGCGAGGAGGCGCGGCCACGACGACGAGGCCGGCTCGCGGCTCGAATCGATGCGACCCGGCCGTCGCGCACGACCACCACGAGATCGGAGGGGGTGGGAGGAGGGAGGGGAACGGCGTCGCTGCACGACACCCGTCGGTTCTCAGCCTAACCCCGCCGTGCACCCCCGCGACAGCCCTTCCGCCTCGGCGGCTCGCGCCGTGCCGTGTCGGCGCGTCGGCCCGGTCTAGGCTCGACCTGGCCTCGGACGCGATCGTCCCGTCCGAGCACCCGAGGAGGAACGTCCATGGTCGACGCGCGCATCGTCCAGACCACGAAGGCACTGCACGCCGCCGTCGTCGAGCTCGCCTCGACCCGGCCCGTGTCGAGCATCTCGGTCGCCGACGTCACCCGGGCCGCGGGGATCAACCGCGCGACGTTCTACAGCCACGCGACCTCGCCCGGCAGCCTGCTCACCGCGGTGCTCACCCCCGAGCTCGACGCCATCCGCGACGAGGACCACGCGCTGCGGCTCGACGGCCGGGCCGACGGCCCCGACGCGACGCGGCGTGCGATGGAGAAGGTCGTCGACCACGTCGTGCGGTACCGCGAGATCTACCGTCTCGCCCTGCCCGACCCGCTCGACGCGTCGATCCACCAGGCGCTGGCCCGCCACTTCGAGGAGTCGAGCGTGCAGCACCTCGCCGGCCTGCCCGCCGGCAGCCTCCCCGAGGGGCTCGCGGTGCACATCGCCGCCGGCCACCTGGCACACGGGCTCGTGGGAGCCGTCGAGGCCTGGCTCGGCGGCAAGCGGACGAGCCGCCGCGCCCTGCTCGACACCATGAACCTCATGCTGCCCACCTGGTGGGGTTGACCCGCAGCGCTCCCCGTTCCGACGGCTCGGCGGGCCGCCCAGCCGCCTAGGAGGCGCGCAGCAGTCCCGGCCCCACGCGCAGCACCCCGTCGGTGAGCGGTTCGCATCGGACTCCCCCGCGGCCCCGGAGCGCGCGGAAGGCCCCCGCGCCGAACACCACGTCCATCCACGCGCACGGGTTCGCCGCCCGGTTCGCGCGGAACGACACCGGGCCGTCGCCCGTGTCGAGGTCGAACTCGCGACCCACGAGGGCGTCGACGTCGATGCCGCGCACGACCACGTTGCGACGCGTCAGGGCGGCGTCGAGCACCGTGCCCTCGGGCAGGCCGAGCTCGCGGGCCAGGTACCCGAGCTGCTCGGCGGCGAAGAGGGTGACCGAGGCCCCGCGGTGCGCCGGGGCGTTGAAGTAGCGGTCGCCCACGATGCCGAGGTGGGCGCGCACGGTGACGGCGTCGTGCGACTCGGGGCCCGTGGTCGGGGCCGGGGCCGGGCCGTCGGCGGGGCGGCCGACGTAGCGGGACCGGGGCGAGGCGAGCAGCGACTCGACGGTGACCGGCGTCGCGGACGCGGCCCGCGCCTCCTGCGCTCGTCGGTCGGTGTCCACGGACGCACGATACCGCCCGCCGACGACGACGGCCGGGCACCCCGTGCGGGGTGCCCGGCCGGTGCCGGTGCTGCCCGAGGGCAGCGGGGGTGCTACTTGGTGAGCGGCTCGAGCGTCGTGTCGTTGGCGTACGCCTCGGCGGCGTTGTCCTTGGTCACGATCTGCGGGGGCAGCAGGTAGGCCGGGACGACCTTGCTGCCGTTGTCGTACGACTCGTCGTCGTTCGTCTCGGCCTTGTCGCCCTTGCTGAGCGAGCTGACCATCGCGACGGCCTGCTTCACGAGGTTGCGGGTGTCCTTGTTGATGGTCGAGTACTGCTCGCCGGCCATGATCGACTTGACCGACTCGACCTCGGAGTCCTGACCGGTGACGGTCGGGATGTCCTTGCCGGCCTGCTTCACCGAGGTGATGATGGCGCGGGCCAGGGTGTCGTTCGGGCTCAGGACGCCGTCGAGCTCCTTGTCACCGTAGGTGCTGGTGAGCAGCGAGTCCATGCGGCGCTGGGCGTTCTCGGGCTTCCAGCCGTCGGTCGCCGTCTGCTTGATGTCGGTCTGGCCCGAGGCGACGACGAGGGTGCCGTCGTCGATCTTCGGCTGCAGGACGCTCATCGCGCCGTCGAAGAAGACCTTCGAGTTGGCGTCGTCCGACGAGCCGGAGAACAGCTCGACGTTGTAGGGGCCGTCGGCCTTCTTCGCGGCCATGCCGTCGAGCAGAGCCTGGCCCTGGAGCTCGCCGACCTTGAAGTTGTCGTACGCGACGTAGTAGTCGACGTCCTCGGTGTTGAGGATCAGGCGGTCGTAGGCGATGACCACGGCGCCGGCGTCGTGGGCGGCCTTGACTTGGGTGCCGAGCTGGCCACCGTCGGCCGCGCCGATGATGATGACCTTCGCGCCCTTGGTGACCATGGACTGGATCTCGTCCTGCTGGTTGGCCACGGTGCCGCTGGCGGCCGCGTACTGCACGTCGGGCTTGAACCCGGCGTCGGTGAGGTCCTTGGTGAACAGGTCGCCGGCGAGGACCCAGTTCTCGCTGGTCTTGGCCGGCAGGGCCACGCCGATGGTCGAACCGGACTCGAAGCCCGAGGCCGCGTCGCCCGAACCCGCGTCGGTGCGGGCCGAGTTCGAGCAGCCGCTCAGGATCAGCGTCGTTGCTGCGGCGACCGCGAAGGTCGTCAGCGCGAGTTTGCGCATGCTGTGTCTACTTTCTCGTTGTGAGGGGTGATGCCGTGTGGTCGCCCGCGGTGCGGACTCCCGGTGGAGGCGCGCCCGGCCGTCGACGGACGGGCGCGCGGGTGGTGGGTCTAGTTGGGCGTCGTGGCCTTGGGACGCTGCACGTCCGAGATGTCGCCGTTCGGGGTGAGGGCGGGCTCGGTCGTCTCGGCGTCGCGACCGACGCCGTTCTGGGCGCCCGGGGGCAGGTCGGAGGCCGCGATGCCGTTCTTGTCGCGACGCAGGCCCCGGGTGAGGAACCCGGTGATGGAAGGACGACCCTGGCTCTTGTTGTAGACGTCGACCGCGACCGCGATCAGGAGCACGAGGCCCTTGATCATCTGCACCTTGTCGGAGCCGACGCCCATGAGCTGCAGGCCGTTGTTCAGCACGGCGATGACGAAACCACCGACGATCGAGCCGGTCACCGTGCCGATGCCGCCGGCGACGGCGGCGCCACCGATGAAGACCGAGGCGATGGCGTCGAGCTCCCAGTTGAGGCCGTCCTGCGGGCCGGAGGCACCGGCACGGGCGACGTAGATCATGCCGGCCAGGGCGGCGAGCACGGACATGTTCATCATGACGAAGAAGTTGATGCGCTTCGCCTTGACGCCCGAGAGCTCGGCGGCGTGCGAGTTGCCACCCACCGCGTAGATGTGCCGACCGAAGATCGTGTTCTGCGTGACGAAGCCGTAGACCAGGACGAGCACGCCGAGGATGATGCCCGAGATCGGGAACGACGTCCCGACGCGGCCGCCGGCGAAGAGCGTCGCGGCGTAGGCGATGATCGCGACCAGCACGACCAGCTTGACGGCGCTGACCCAGAGGGGAGCCCGCTCGGAGCCCATCTTCTGCTGGATGCGACGCAGGCGGAACTCGTTGTAGACCACGGCGACGATGATGACGAGGCCGAGCAGCAGGGTCGCGTTGTTGTAGCCGGTGTTCGGACCGAACTCGGGGAGGTAACCCGCGCCGATGACCGTGAAGCCCTCGGGGACCGGGATGGTGTCGGCGTTGCCGACGAACTGGTTGGCACCGCGGAAGAGCAGCATGCCGGCCAGCGTCACGATGAAGGCGGGGACGCCGACGTAGGCGACCCAGAAGCCCTGCCAGGCACCGATGACCACGCCGACCACGAGGCCGAGCAGGATCGCGGCACCCCACGGAAGACCCCAGCTGTCCATCGCCTTGGCGACGACGATGCCGCTGAAGGCGGCGACCGAACCGACCGAGAGGTCGATGTGACCGGCCACGATGACCATCACCATGCCGATGGCGAGGATCAGGATGTACGAGTACTGGCTGACCAGGGCGATGAGGTTCGTGGGCTGCAGGGTGAGCCCGTCGGTCAGCACCTGGAAGATCAGGATGGCCACGACGAGCGTCGCGATCATGCCGAACTGGCGCGCGTTCGACGTGTTGCCGCCGAACACCTTCTTCAGGTCTTTGATGCCACTCATGCGGCTTGCTCCTTCTTCTTCGAGGTCATGGTTCGCATGAGCGTCTCGGCGTCGGCCTCGGAGGCCTCGATCTCGTTCGTGACGGAACCCTCGAAGATCGTGTAGATGCGATCGGAGAGCCCCAGCAACTCGGGCAGTTCGGACGAGATGACGATCACGCCTTTGCCCTGGGCCGCGAGCTGGTTGATGATGTTGTAGATCTCGAACTTGGCGCCCACGTCGATGCCTCGCGTGGGCTCGTCGAGGATGAGCAGGTCGGGGTCGGTGAACATCCACTTCGCCAGGACGACCTTCTGCTGGTTGCCGCCGGACAGCTTGGCGACCCCTTCGTCGACCGTGGGGGTCTTGACGCGCAGGCTCTTCCGGTAGTCCTCGGCGATCGAATGCTCTTCGTAGGTGTTGACCACGGAGGCCTTCGAGATCTTGGTGAGCTTGGCCGCGACCGTCGAGCGCTTGATGTCGTCGAGCAGGTTGAGCCCCAGCACCTTCCGGTCTTCGGAGACGTAGGCCAGGCCGTTGTCGATCGCGTCCGAGACGTTCTTGATCTCGATCTTGCGGCCGTCCTTGACGATCTCGCCCGAGACGAACTGACCGTACGAGCGACCGAAGATGCTCATCGCGAGTTCGGTGCGACCGGCGCCCATCAGGCCGGCCAGGCCGACGATCTCGCCCTTGCGCACGGTGATGGACGAGCCCTTGCAGACGAAGCGTTCGGCCGTCTGCGGGTGGCGCACCCACCAGTCCTTGACCTCGAAGAAGACCTCGCCGATCTTCGGGGTGCGGTCGGGGAAACGGCTGGCCAGGTTGCGGCCGACCATGCCGCGGATGATGCGGTCCTCGTTGACGCCGTCCTCTTTCACGTCGAGCGTCTCGATGGTCTTGCCGTCACGGATGATCGTGATGGAGTCGGCGATGGCCTCGATCTCGTTGAGCTTGTGGCTGATCATGATCGACGAGATGCCCCGACCCTTGAGGCCGCGGATGAGGTCGAGCAGGTGCTGCGAGTCGGCCTCGTTGAGGGCCGCGGTCGGCTCGTCGAGGATCAGCAGCTTGACGTTCTTGTTCAGCGCCTTGGCGATCTCGACGAGCTGCTGCTTGCCGACGCCGAGGTTCTTGATGGCGGTGTCGGGGTCGTCCTTGAGGCCGACGCGGGCGAGCAGGTCGATGGCCTTCGTCTTCGCCGCGCGCCAGTCGATGGCCCCGAAGCGGGTCGGCTCGTTGCCGAGGAAGATGTTCTCGGTGATCGAGAGCTCGGGGATCAGCGCCAACTCTTGGTGGATGATGACGATGCCCTGCGACTCGCTCGAGCGGATGTCGCGGAAGCGCATCTCGGCACCCTGGTAGACGATGTCGCCCGTGTAGGTGCCGAACGGGTAGACACCCGAGAGGACCTTCATCAGCGTCGACTTGCCGGCGCCGTTCTCGCCGCAGATCGCGTGCACCTCACCGGCGCGGACCTGCATCGACACGTCGTCGAGCGCCTTGACGCCCGGGAACTCCTTCGTGATGGAGCGCATCTCGAGGATGACGGGAGAGTCAACGCCCATGCGGGGCACCCCCGGGGATGTGGCTGCTCGCGAGCTGTTCGCTCTGCGTCACGGCACTGGGCACGTCGTCCTCGACCTTCGACCTCGTCGTCGTCCGCCGGTGATGTGCACCGACGGGCATCCTGTGATTCGTCGCCACCGTGCCGGGCCGTCCGTCGAGCCTGGCGAAGGGGCCGGACCCGCCGAATGTGACCGTTCACACTGCGACTGGAGCAAAGCTAATCCCGAGAGGGTGTGCTGTCAAATGCCGATGCCGATCCGTTATCGAACGCGGGCCGACCGACGCGCGCCGCGCCTCCTGACGGCTCGTCCCGCCGTGCGGTGACGGGCCGTCAGAGGAACCACGGGCGCGAGGTCGACCCGCGCACCACCAGTTCCGGAGGGATCAGGGTGCGGTCGACTACCGTGCCGCCCTCGAGCTCGGCCACGACGAGTTCGACGGCTCGTCGGCCGATCAGGGCGAAGTCCTGACGCACGGTCGTGAGCGGCGGCCACAGGTGCGGTGCGGTCGGCGAGTCGTCGAAGCCGACGACGCTGACCTCGCGGGGTACGTCGACGTCGGCCTCGCGGAAGGCGTGCAGCAACCCCACGGCCATCAGGTCGTTGGCCGAGAACACGGCGGTGAAGTCGCGGCGACGCAGCAGCTCCTGCCCGGCCGTGTAGCCGAAGTCGGCGGTCAGGTCGCCGAGGATGGGCGGCTCGATGGACAACTCGGCCTCGCCCATCTCGAAGAGGAAGCCCTGCATCCGCTCGTCGGCCTCGATCCAGTCCTGGGGTCCGGCGACGTGCACGATGTGCCGGTGGCCGAGGTCGATCAGGTGCCGGGTGGCGAGGCGCGCGCCTTCGAACTGGTCGACCGAGAGGCTGTGCGCCCGGGCCCGCTGCGTCGAGTCGAGCGCGACGATGGGGACGTCGAGGTCGAGCTCGTCGATCACGTCGAAGAACTTGCGTTGCGGGGCGATGACGATGATCGCCTCGACGGCCTGGTTGGTGAGCAACTGCAGGCTCGCCCGGACGTCGTCCGACACCGTGGTCGTGCTCGCGATGCTCAGCCGGTAGCCGGCCGTCCGGGCCGCGACCTCGATGGCGTTGACGATCGTCTGTGGACCGAAGTGGACGTTCTGCAGGGTGAGCACGCCGATGGCCTTCGACCGGCTGGTGACCAGCGCCCGCGCGGCCTGGTTCGGTCGGTAGCCGATCTCGTCGATGACGTCGAGCACCTTCTGCCGCGTGCTCGGCCGGATGCTCGGACTGTCGTTGAGCACACGCGAGACGGTCTGGTACGAGACCCCTGCGAGAGCGGCCACGTCGCGGATGTTGGGAGCACGCACCTTGTCGATGTCAGGCTTCACCGTCGCTCCGTCGCTCTGTGACCGGGCGATGTGACCGTACACATCGTCGTCCGGAGACCATTATGCATTCCCCGGAGGTCGCCGACGTCCCGGACGGGGGTCACCGCCCCGTCGCGACGCCCGGCGCCGGCACCGGCATCGGCGGAGCGGCGGCACCATCGGCGGGCAGGAGGCGCGGTCACCGTCCCCGGGGCACCGCGCGGCCGCTCAGGGCGAGCGCGAGCGCCGCGACGCCCGTGCCGACGGCGAAGCAGGCGACGAAGGCGAGGGGGCTGGACGCGCCGCCGAGCACCCCGAACGCGGCGCCGGTCAAGGCCAGCGCGACGGCCGAACCGGTGGAGTCGGCGATGGTCAACGCCGAACTGTTGAACCCGCGCTCGGACTCGGTCGACAGCGCGAGGACGAGCACCGAGAAGCGGGGGTACATGAACCCCATGCCGAATCCGGCGACGGCCCAGGTCGCGATGAGGAAGGCCGGGGGCAGGTGGAACAGGGGGGTCAGCGCGGCGACCACGACGCCGAGGAGCACGAGGACGATGCCGATGCGGATGCCGTCGCGCTGGGCCACCCGGTCGCCGAGCCTGCCCTGCACCCAGCTCGCGAACGCCCAGCCGAGCGCTCCCAGGGTCAGCGTCACGCCGGAGGCCGAGGCGCTGAAGTCGTATTCGGCCGAGAGCATGTACGGGATGTAGACCTCGCTGCCGAGGAACGCCGCCCCCACGAGACCGCGCAGCAGCACCAGGGTGGGCAGCCCCGGCGCGGCGCGCAGCGTGCCCGGCGGCAACAAGGGCCTGAGCGCCACGGCGAGCACGACCACCGCCACCACGATGACGACGACGGTCAACCAGGTCGGGAACTCGGAGACCAGGTTGAGGGCCAGCACGCCGAGGGCCGCGCCGACCGACCAGAGGATGCGACCGATGCTCCAGGGCACGCGCCGCCCACCCTCCGCCACCACGGGCGGAGGGACGCGACGGAGGCTCGGCAGGACGGCGAAGAACGCGGGCACGGCGAGGCCGAGTGCACCGAGGAAGACCCAGTGCCAGCCCACCGTCTCGGCCACGACGCCCGCGACGAGTGGCCCGACGAGACCCGGGACGACCCAGGCCGCGGCGAACCCCGCGAAGATCGACGGGTGCAGGCCCGGCGGGTAGAGCCGGGCGACCATGACGTAGAGGCCGACGATGACCGCGCCGGAGCCGACGCCCTGCACCAGACGGCCGACCAGCAGCACGACCATGTCGGGCGCGGTGCCGACGACGAGCAGCCCGACGGCGAACAGCAGCATCGAGGCGATGACCACGACGCGCGGCCCGCTGCGGTCGGCCCAGTTGCCCGCCGCCACCATGCCGACCAGGCCGGACGCGAGGGGGGCCGCGAAGCTGAGCGAGTAGAGCGCCTCGCCGTCGAGCTCACGGCTGATGATCGGCATGATCGTCGTGACCGCGAGCGACTCGAACGCCGCGATGCCGATCAGGGCGCACATGCCGAGGGTGGCCAGCCGGTACCGACCGCTGAGCACGCCCTCGGGGCGGGTGCTCACGGCGGCGGCGTCGGTCATGTCGTCAGCCTAGGCCGAGCCACCGACGGCACCCCCTCCCCTAGGATCGCCCTCAGGCGGCGAGGGGCGTCGCCTGCGTCTGGGGGTCTCTCTCGTGTCCACTTCTTCTCACCGTGCCGGGTCCGTCCGCGGTCTCGCCCTGACGGTCGCCCTCGGCGTCGTCCTTGGGCTCGGGACGACCACGGTCGCCGTCGCGGCTCCCGTCACCGCCGGTTCGACCTCGTCCCCGACGCTCGCCCAGCAGGACGCGGGTTCCGACCACGAGATGGGGGCATCGGGCGGCACCCGGGACGGGGCCGACGAACGCCTCTCCCGCGCCGCGGCCGTCTCGCCTCCTCGTGGCGTGCCCGGCTTCGACGTCAGCTCGTACCAGCCGTCCCCCGACTTCGCCGCCGCGCGTTCGGCGGGCGCCCGCTTCACGTTCGTCAAGGCCTCCGAGGGCGTGCCCGGCACCTACACGAACGGCAACCCCACCGGCAGCACCAACCGCTACCGTTCCGCCCAGTTCGCCGGCGCACAGGCGGCGGGGCTGACGGCCGGTTTCTACCACTACGCGTTGCCCTTCTACTCGTCCGGGGCACCGCAGGCGCAGTTCTTCCTCGACAACGCCACCGCCTGGGAGCCCGGCATGCTGCCGCCGGTTCTCGACGTCGAGGTGTCGACCAACCCGACGAAGCAGGGTGGACGTTGCTGGGGGCTGTCGCAATCCGAGATGGTCACCTGGATCCAGTCGTGGATCGGCACCGTCGTCGCCCAGCAGGGCGTCCAGCCGCTCATCTACACCAACCAGGACTTCTGGAGCTCGTGCACGGGCAACAGCTCGGCGTTCCCGAAGGACCGCCTCTTCGTCGCGTACTACCCGACGGCGACCACGAACACCCCGGTCGCCCCGCCGACCTCGTCCTTCGCGACCTGGACGTTCTGGCAGTGGTCCCAGACCGAGGACTCGCCCTACCCCGGTGACCAGGACGTGTTCAACGGCACCGAGGCCGACCTCGCGGCCCTCACCCGCCCGACCACCCCGGCCGTGGGCCGTCTCTCGGGAGCCGACGCCTTCGCCACCGCGGCGACCATCGCCGCCAGCGCGTTCACCCCGCCGGTCGTCGTGAACGGCAACGCCCCGGCCAAGGCCTCGATCCCCCTGGTCTACGTCGCGTCGCGCAGCACCTACCCCGACGCCCTCGCGGGGGGCGCGGCCGCCGGCTACCGGGGCGCTCCGGTCCTCCTGACCTACCCCGACACCCTGCCCGACGCGACCCGCGCCCAACTCGCCGAGCTCCGCCCGCAACGCGTCGTCGTCCTGGGCGGGGTGGCCGCGGTCTCCGACACGGTCCGCCAGCAGCTCTCCCAGATCGCGACGACCGGCGCCGCCGGCGTCACCCGTGTCTCGGGTGCGGATCGTTTCGACACGTCTGCGACGATCTCGAGCACGACCTTCCCGAAGGGTCGGGGCGGGACGGCCTACGTCGCGACCGGTCTGGACTTCCCCGACGCCCTCTCGGGCGCAGCCCTGGCCGGCGGCCCCGACAAGGGCCCGATGCTGCTCACGCGGCCCGACGCCCTGCCGCAGACGGTCTCGGCCGAGCTCACCCGGCTGGCCCCCGCACGCATCGTCGTGCTCGGCGGGGTCAACGCGGTGGGAGAATCGGTCATCGCCCAGCTCCAGGCCGTCGCGCCCACGTCGCGGCTCTCGGGTGCCGACCGTTTCGACACCTCGGCCGTCATCGCCGCCGCCGGCTACCCCGCCGGTTCCGACGTGGCGTTCGTCTCGACGGGTGTGAACTTCCCCGACGCGCTCGCCGGAGCACCGACCGCGGGCCGGCTGGGCGGTCCCGTCCTGCTCACGCGACCCGACGCGCTGCCCGTGAGCGTGGGCACCGCCCTGACGAAGCTCGGCACCGACGGCCTGGTCGTGCTGGGTGGCCCCAACGCCGTCAGCCCCGCAGTCGAGGCCGGGCTCTGACCGAGGCCCGCCCCTGACGGACGCGCTCGACGTGGCCACGTGACGGAGGCGCGGTGCGGGACCACCCGCACCGCGCCTCCGTCGTCTCTCGCGAGGGCGCCTACGCGTCGAGGCGGGCGAGCGCCTGCGTGACGTCGGCGAGCAGGTCGTCGACGTCCTCGATGCCGACCGACAGCCGCACGATCGAGTCGGGCACCTCGAGCTCGGTGCCGCGCACCGAGGCATGGGTCATCTCGCTCGGGTAGCCGATCAGCGACTCGACGCCGCCGAGCGACTCGGCCAGCTGGAACAGCTCGGTCGACTCGGCGAACCGTCGGGCCGCGGCGGCACCCGCGCTCAGCTGCACGGAGAGCATGCCGCCGAACGCCCGCATCTGCCGGGCGGCGAGTTCGTGGCCCGGGTGCGACTCGAGCCCCGGGTAGTAGACGCGCTCGACCGCCGCGTGCCCCTCGAGGGCCCGGGCGATGGCGAGGGCGTTCGACGAGTGGCGGTCGACGCGCACGCCGAGCGTCTTGATGCCGCGCACCGTGAGCCACGCCTCCATCGGCGCCGACACGGCACCGACGCCGAACTGGACGAAGCCGACCTTCGCGGCGAGCTCGTCGTCGCGCACGATCACCGCGCCGCCCACGACGTCCGAGTGTCCGCCGATGTACTTCGTCGTCGAGTGGACGACCGCGTCGGCCCCCAGCGCGAGGGGCTGCTGCAGGTACGGCGACGCGAACGTGTTGTCGACGACGACGACGGCCCCGGCCGCGTGCCCGATCTCGGCGAGCGCCGCGATGTCGCTGATCTTCATCAGCGGGTTGCTCGGGGTCTCGACCCAGAGCACGGCCGTCGGGGCGGCCTGGACCGCGGCACGCACGGCGTCGAGGTCGCTCATCTCGACGGTGTCGAGCGTGACGCCCCAGGGCACCCACACCCGGTTGACGAGGCGGTGCGTGCCGCCGTAGACGTCGTTGCCCATGACGATGCGCGTGCCGGGCGCCAGGACCGAACGCAGCAGCGCGTCCTCGGCCGACAGCCCCGAGGCGAAGCTGAACGCGGCGCTGCCGCCCTCGAGGTCGGCGAGCAGGGTCTGCAGCGAGTCGCGCGTCGGGTTCGCCGACCGCGCGTACTCGTAGCCGCCGCGGAACCCGCCGATGCCGTCCTGGACGAACGTGGACGACTGGTAGATCGGGGGGACGACGGCACCGGTGGTGGGGTCGAAGTCCTGGCCGGCGTGGATCGCCCTGGTCGAGAAGCCGTGGGTCATGGGATGTCCTTTCGAGGGGGACGGGTGGTGCAGACGGAGGAGGGACGAGGAGGCGCGGGCCGGGCCGCCGGGTGACGGTGCCGCCCCGGCCGCTCAGGAGGACAGGAAGGAGAGGACGTCCTGGCGGGTGACGACGCCGACCGGGCGGCCGTCGTCGGTGACGAGCAGGGCGTCGACGGACTCGAGCGCGGATCGGGCCGCCGAGACGGGTTCCTTCACGCCGATCAGGGGCAGGGGGTCGCCGAGGTACGCCGAGACGGCGTCGCCCATGGTCGCGCCGCCGCGGAAGATGGCCTCGAGCAACGCCTTCTCCTCGATGGCGCCGACGACCTCGCCGATGACGACCGGGGGCTCGGCCGAGAGCACGGGCATCTGCGAGACGCCGTAGGTCTTCATGATGCCGATCACGTCGTGGACGGTGTCGGACGGGTGGGCGTGGACGAGGTCGGGCAGCTGCCCGGTCTTCGAGGCGATGAGGTCGCGGACCGACCGCTCGTCGTGGCTGACGCCGAAGCCGTACGAGCGCATCCACGCGTCGTTGAAGATCTTGCCGAGGTAGCCGCGCCCGCCGTCGGGCAGCAGGGCGACGACGACGTCGTCGGGGCCGAGCTCGCGGGCCACGTCGAGGGCGGCCGCGACGGCCAGGCCGGACGAGCCGCCGACCAGCAGTCCCTCCTCGCGGGCGAGGCGCCGGGTCAGCTCGAACGAACGGGCGTCGTCCGCGGCGATGATGCGGTCGACGACCGAGGGGTCGTAAGCGGCCGGCCAGAAGTCCTCGCCGACGCCCTCGAGCAGGTAGGGACGGCCGGTGCCCCCGCTGTAGACGCTGCCCTCGGGATCGGCGCCGACGACCTGCACCGCGCCTCCGGACACCTCCTTGAGGTAGCGGCCGGTACCGCTGATGGTGCCGCCGGTGCCCACGCCCGCGACGAAGTGCGTGATGCGGCCGTCGGTGTCGCGCCAGATCTCGGGGCCCGTCGTCTCGTAGTGGCTGAGCGGCCCGTTGGGGTTGGCGTACTGGTTCGGCTTGAACGCCCCGGGGATCTCGCGCGCGAGGCGGTCGGAGACGCTGTAGTACGACTCGGGGCTGGTCGGCTCGACGGCGGTCGGCGTGACGACGATCTCGGCGCCGTAGGCCTTGAGCACGTTGCGCTTGTCCTCGCCGACCTTGTCGGGCAGGACGAAGACGCAGCGGTAGCCGCGCTGCTGGGCGACGAGGGCGAGGCCCACCCCGGTGTTGCCGCTGGTCGGCTCGACGATGGTGCCCCCGGGCCCGAGCAGGCCGTCGCGCTCGGCCGCGTCGATGATGCGCGTCGCGATGCGGTCCTTCGACGAACCGCCCGGGTTGACGTACTCGACCTTGACGAGCACGGTCGCCGTGATGCCCTCGGTCACCTTGTTCAGCTTGACGAGCGGCGTGTCACCGATCAGGTCGAGGACGGTCTCGGCGTACTTCACGGGTGCTCCGGTTCTCGCGGGGCCCTCGTGGGGCGCGCGCAGGTCGACGACTCGGGTGGTCGGGTCGGTCGGGGCGTCCCCGCCGGACCCGTTCGTCGAGTCTAACGACGGGGTCGTGGCGTGTGACGGAGGGTCGGCGGGCCCGACCGGCTGGCACGCGCCTCCCAGGCAGTCGTGAGAGAAAATGGGTGACGCATCCACGATCGGGTGCGTCCCGACCACCTCCCCGACCCCAGAGGACCCCCGTGGCCAGCAGCGACAAGCCGACCGACAAACCCACCGTCAAGCAGCAGCGAGACGCCCGGCGTCACGAGAAGGTGGCCGAGCTCAAGCGGCAACAGGCCCGGGCGAAGCGCAACCGCACCATCGGCATCGTCACCGCCTCGGTCGCGGGCGCGGCGGCCATCGCGCTGGTCGTCACCTTCGTCGTGACGAGCGGCCAGCCGCGGCAGGACCCCCAGGCCATCGAGATCGACGGCGTGAAGACCTACTCCGACCTCACCGCGAACCACGTCGGCGGCAGCGTCGACTACGCGATGACCCCTCCCGCGGGCGGCGACCACAACCAGATCTGGCTGAACTGCGGCGTCTACACCGAGCCCGTGCCGAACGAGAACGCCGTCCACGACCTCGAGCACGGCGCCGTCTGGTTCACCTACGACCCCGAGCAGGTCAGCGAGGGCGAGATCGAGGCGCTGCGCGACTTCGCCCCCGACACGTACGCGGTCGTCTCGCCCTACGAGGGCCTCGACTCCCCCATGTACGTCTCGGCCTGGGGCGCCCAGTTGCCCTTCGCGAACGTGACCGACGACGAGGCCACCGTGTCCGACTTCGTCACCAAGTACTGGAAGTCCACGAACGCCCCCGAGCCCGGTGCGCCGTGCAGCGGCGGCGTGGACGGCACCGGCAAGATCGCGTGACGGCACCGGGGCACGACGACGACGCGACCGACGGGGCGGGACCGCACCGCGCCTCCTCGGGTCGTCGGCTGAGGCTGGTGATCGCGGGGGTCATGACCGTGGCGATCGTGCTGCTGGTCGGCGTCGCGCTCGGGCGGCTCAGCTCGCCCACCCCCGTCACGCCCGGTACGGACAGCGTCGAGGCGGGGTTCTCGCGCGACATGCAGGTGCACCACGAGCAGGCCGTGCAGATGGCGATGATGGTCCGCGACCGGACCGACGACCCCGCGGTGCGCTCGTTGGCCTACGACATGGCCCTCACGCAGTCGCAGCAGGCCGGTCAGATGTACGCCTGGCTCGAGCTGTGGCGCCTCCCGCAGGCGCCCTCGGAGCCGACCATGACCTGGATGACCCGACCGACCCTCGACGGGGACTACGGCAGCCACCACATGACCGACGACGGAGGCGCGGGCGGCTCGGCCACGCCCGTCGCCACCCACGAACCCGGCGGCCGCATGCCGGGGCTGGCGACCGACGAGCAGCTCGCGTCCCTGGACTCCGCGAACGGCGTCGACGCCGAGCGGATCTTCCTGACCTTGATGATCGCGCACCACGAGGGCGGCATCGAGATGGCCGACGCCGTCCTGGCGCGCAGCGAGGTGCCGCAGGTGCGGGCCTTCGCCTCGGGCATGCTGCAGACGCAGCAGAGCGAGGTCGACGCCATGCAGGCGATGCTCGTCGAGCGCGGCTGACGGGACGCCGCAGCGCTACGACGACACCTGCTGCCCGTACAGCTCGGCGTACACCCCGCCCAGGGCGAGCAGCTCGTCGTGCGTCCCCCGCTCGACGACGCGACCGGCCACCACGACGAACACGACGTCGGCGTCGCGCACGGTCGAGAGCCGGTGCGCGATGGCGATCGTCGTCCGGCCACGGGTCGCCGTGTCGAGGGCCTCTTGCACCACGCGCTCGGACACCGTGTCGAGGGCGCTCGTCGCCTCGTCGAGGACCATGACGGCGGGGTCCTTCAACAGGACGCGAGCGATGGCGATGCGTTGTTTCTCGCCGCCCGAGAGCCGATAACCCCGCTCGCCCACGATCGTGTCGTAGCCGTCGGGGAACGACGCGATGGTCTCGTGGATGTTCGCCTGCCGGGCTGCGTCGACCAACTGTTCGTCGGTCGCGTCGGGTCGCGCGTACCGGAGGTTGTCGCCGATGCTGGCGTGGAAGAGGTAGGTCTCTTGGCTGACGATGCCGATGTTGCCGACCAGCGATTCTTGGTCGAGGCGCCGGACGTCGGTGCCCGCGAAGCGCACCGCCCCGCCGGACGCCTCGTAGAACCGAGGGATCAGGTACGAGACGGTCGTCTTGCCGGCACCGCTCGGGCCGACGAAGGCGGCGAACTGACCCGGTGCGATGTCGAACGAGACGCCGTCGAGGGTCTTCTGCCCGGGCTCGGCGTCGGGGTACGAGAACGAGACGTCGTCGAACTCGACCCGGCCGAGTTGCGTCTCGTCGACCGGCTCGGCCGAGGGGTCGTTCGTGATCGCCGGGTGGAGGTCGAGGTACTCGAAGATGCGGGCGAACAGCGCTCCGGAGGTCTGCAGGTCGAGGGCCACCCGCAGCAGCCCCATGAGCGGGAAGGTCAAGCGGGCCTGCACCGTGGTGAAGGCCACGATCGTGCCCGCCGTCACGGGCACGTCCCGGAGGATCAGCCAGGCCGCGACGAGGTAGATGAGGGCGGGGATGACCGAGAGGAAGATCTGGACGACGGCGAAGAACCACTGCCCGCTCATCTGCTGACGCACCTGCAACCCGATCTGGGTGCGGTTCTCGGCCGAGTAGCGCTCGACCTCGGCGCGCTGCTGGTTGAAGCTCTTCGCCAACAGGATGCCGCTGACGCTCAGCGCCTCCTGCGTGATGGCGGTCATGTCGCTGAGCGACTCCTGCGTCTTGGTGGCGATGCGGGCGCGCACCTGGCCCACCCGTCGCTGGGCCACCACCAGCAGCGGCAGCAGGACGACCGTGACGACGGTCATCTGCCAACTGAGCACGAGCATCGACACGAAGGCCGCGATGACCGTGACCGTGTTGCCGAGGACGCTCGAGATGGTGTTGCTCAGCACGTTCGCGACGCCGCCGACGTCGTTCTGCAGGCGTGACTGGATGACCCCGGTCTTGGTGCGGGTGAAGAACGCGAGCTCCATGCGCTGCAGGTGGCCGAAGAGGCGGATGCGCAACGCACCCATCACCTTGTTGCCGACCGTGGCGGTCAGGTACGTCTGCCAGACGCCGATGCCGGCGGACAGCACCCAGAGCCCCACCATGGCGCCCACCAGTTCGAGCAGCACGGGCACGTCGGGACCGCCCTGCGGGAACAGCCCCCGGTCGAACGCCTGCTTGGTGAGCAGCGGTGGAGCCACGCTGACGGCGGCCCCGATCAGGACGAGCACGACGGTGACGACGAGGGCTCGCCGGTGCGGGGCGAACAGGCCGCGGATGCGACGGAACAGGTCGGGGATGCGCGGCGCGGTGGCGTTCGCCGCACGCTGGGCCTCGGCGTCGCCGCTCGAGACCCGGCCGGACCCGCCCGGTCGGCCTCCGCCCCGGGGACCGCCTGCGGGGGCGTGCATCGAACTCATCCGGTCAGCGTAGGCCCGACCCCCGTCACGAGTGGCCCACCGTCGGACGCCGACGCGTCGTCGCCGTTCGCGGTTGCCGTCACCGTTGCCGTCCCCCGGAAAAGAGCCTCACCGCGACACGCCGCGACACGCCGTAGAACGACCGTTCGTCCCCCAGTTGTGGGCGCAATGCCCGACAGACCATACGGCGTAATGAACACTCAGTTTAGTATGGCGGTGTCGGTGCACCTGACCAGGCTCCGGCAGCCGCGTTCTCCCTACCCGACGGGCGAGCCTCCCGAAGCGGCCGAGCTAGGACCATCGTGAACACGTCGAACCCCACGGCCGTCGAACCGCCGAGTGCCGAACTGCAGCCCGCCGACCACCGGGCCGCTCTCGATGCCATCGAGCAGGGCTGGACCCAGATCGCCCCCTTGCAGGGAGCGCGTCTGCGCGAGGCCATCCGCTCGACGCCCGAAGAGGAATGGCGCGGCCGACCCCGCATCCTGCTCGCCCTGGCGGCGAGCCACCGCTCGGTCGGCTCCCGCTCGCGCAGTGCGGCCCTGCCCTGGTTCCGCGGCGTCGCCAAGGCGCTCGACGCCGACCCCGACCTGCCGCTCGACATCCGGGCGGGCTACCACGTGCACCTCGGGGCGTCGCTGCGCACCCTCGGCAACTTCGTCGTGGCCCACGAGCACCTCGAGGTCGCCCGGACCCTCATCGAGAACGACCTCGCCGAGTCGATCAGCGTGCGCATCTCGCTCAGCGCCTCCTTCTCGTTGCAGCTCGGCCTCATCCGGCTGCACTACGGCGAGATCGACCAGGCCCGCTTCGCCCTGAGCCTCGCGAACGGTCTCGGCGAGGACCACCTCAGCACCGCCGAGCGGGTCGAGTGCCTCTCGGCGCTCGCCTTCGTCGCGATGCTGATCGGCGACTTCGACCTCGCCGACCGCCACGTCGACCTCGCCCGCGAGCTCGCCGACGGCACCGACCTGCTGGGGAGCTCGTTCGGGGCCCTCACCCAGATCACGCGCGTGCACCTCGCCCTCGAACGCGGCGAGGCCGTGAGCGGCCACGAGGGCCTGCTCGCCGACGTGCGGCAGGCGTCGCGCGGCAGCGACTGGGAGGCGCTCGGCCTGTTCGCCGAAGCGCACGTGCTGCTGTCCGAGAGCCGCTACATCGAGGTGCTCGACCTGCTGGCGCGGATCACCCGCACCATCGACGGGTTCACCGGGCACAGTGCCCTCACCGACTCGGCCACGGTGTTGCGGGCCGAGACCATGCGCCTGCTCGGTCAGCCGCACGAGGCCCGTCGACTCGCGTCGTCGGTGACGTCGTCGCACCACCACATCCGCTGTCCCGGTCGCGTGCTCGCCCTCGTGCACCTCGCCGCCGGTGAACCCGAGGCCGCCCTCGAGGCGCTCGAGCCGTGCCTCGCCATCGGCGACCTGCACAGCGAGCGCACGATGGGCCAGGTCCACGCCCTCCAGGCGGCCGCACACCTCGCCCTCGGCGACGCCGCGCGCAGCGACATCGCCTTCGACCAGGCCCTGCTGAGCGCGGGTCACAACGGGTCGATCTGGCTCTTCGCCACCCTGCCGGAGGACGTCCTCGACCACCTCGTGCAGCGCGCCGTCGGCCGTCGCCAGCCGGCCGCCATCGTCGGGGTGCTCGACCGCCTGCGCGGGACCACGGCCGACGTCGTGCCGCAGCTCGCCGAGCCGCTGAGCGACCGCGAGCTCGTGATCGTCCGGCACCTGGCCACCGGTCAGACCCTCGGCCAGATCGGCAGCCAGCTGTTCATCTCGGTCAACACCGTCAAGAGCCACGTCCGCAGCATCTACCGCAAGCTGCAGGCGTCGTCGCGGCGCGAGGCGATGACCCGCGTCAAGCAGCTCGGCCTCGACCTCGACGACTAGGGACGAGGAGGCGCGGTGCCGGCCGTGGGGTAACCTCTCGCGGTGCCCCACGAGTCCCGCGTCACGTCCCGTCCGTCCCTCCTCGCCCAGCTGAGCGCGCGCAAACCCCTCGAGGCCTACGTCGCCGAGAGCGCAGCATCCGCCGACGGCGGCCCCCGTCTGCGACGCACCCTGGGCGTCTGGCACCTCACGGCGATCAGCATCGGGGCGACCCTCGGCACGGGCATCCTGGTCGTGCTGGGCACCGCCGTCCCGCTGGCCGGCCCCGCCGTCTGGATCTCGTTCGTCCTCGCGGGCGTCGCGGCCCTGCTGTCGGCCCTGTCGTACGCCGAGATGGCGGGCAGCGTGCCCGTGTCGGGGTCGAGCTACTCGTACGCGTACGCGACGCTCGGCGAGGGCATCGCGTGGGTCTGCGGGTGGTGCCTCGTGCTCGAGTACGCCGTCTCGGTCGCGGCCGTCGCCGTCGGGGCGGGGCAGTACGTGAACGAGGCCCTCGACGTGTTCGGGCTCGCCCTGCCGGCCGCGATCGCCGAGCCCCCGGGCGCCGGCGGCGTCCTCAACCTGCCCGCCGCGGTCCTCGTCCTGCTCGCCACCCTCGTGCTCGTTCCCGGCGCGCGCGAGAGCGCCTGGGTCAACACCCTGCTCGTCGTCGTCAAGGTGGCGCTGCTCGTGTTCTTCGTCGCCGTCGCCTTCACGGCCTTCCGCGCCAGGAACTTCGAGCCGCTGGCACCGATGGGCGCGGCCGGCGTCTCGGCGGCGGCCTCGCGCCTGTTCTTCTCGTACATCGGCTTCGACGCGGCGTCCACGGCCGGCGAAGAGGCCCGCGACGCGAAGCGCGACCTGCCGCGCGCCATCATCGCCTCGATCGTGATCATCACGGTGCTCTACATCCTCGTGGCCGTCGCCGCGATCGGCGCGCGCCCGTGGACGACCTTCACCGACGGCGAGGCGACCCTCGTCACGATCGTCGCCGACATCACGGGGCAGCCGTGGGTCGCGTTCCTCTTCGCCGTCACCGCCGTGGCGGCGATCGCGAGCGTCGTGTTGACGGTGCTCTACGGTCAGACGCGCATCTTCGTCTCGATGGCCCGCGACGGGCTCGTGCCCCGCGTCCTCGGCCGCGTCTCGGCGCGCACGCAGACCCCCGTCGCCGGCACCCTGATCGTCGGCGGAGCCGTGGCCGTCGCGGCGGCGGTGATCCCCCTGGGCGCCCTGGCCGACGCGACGAGCATCGGCACGCTCTTCGCCTTCGCCCTGGTCAACGTGTCGGTCATCTGGCTGCGCCGCAACCGCCCGGAGCTCGACCGCACCTACAAGGTGCCGCTCTACCCGCTGACCCCGGTCCTCGGCTGCGCCTTCTGCGTGCTGCTCATGGTGACCCTCGGGTGGGTCACCTGGGCGGCCTTCGCCGTCTGGATGGTCGTGGGCACCGCGGTGTACCTCGGGTACGGCCGCCGACACTCGGTCCTGGCCCGCGCCTCGTGACCCGGCCGTCCGTGTGGTCGGCGCGCCCCACCGGAAACGCCAGAAGGCGCCACCCCGAGGGGTGGCGCCTTCCGTGTGGTGCTGAGCAGACGTGCCGCTCAAGCGCAGAGGGCCGCGAGGGCCCGCCGACTACTTGAGGGTGATCGTCGCGCCGGCGGCCTCGAGCTGAGCCTTGGCCTTCTCGGCGGCGTCCTTCGTGGCACCCTCGAGGACGGTGCTGGGAGCACCGTCGACGACGGCCTTGGCCTCGCCGAGACCGAGGCTCGTGAGCGCGCGGACCTCTTTGATGACCTGGATCTTCTTGTCGCCGGCAGCCTCGAGGACGACGTCGAAAGCGGTCTGCTCTTCGACCTCTTCAGCGGCGGCGGCGGGGCCGGCGGCACCGGCAGCGGCCACGGGGGCAGCAGCGGTGACCTCGAAGACCTCTTCGAACTTCTTCACGAAGTCGCTGAGCTCGATGAGCGTGAGCTCCTTGAAGGCCTCGATCAGTTCGTCCTGCGTGAGCTTCGCCATGGTGTTCTCCTTATGGGTTTTCTAAAGTGTGGGTTGGTACGACAGCTGTTTAGCTGTCGGCTTCCTGCTTGGCACGCAGCGCCTCGACCGTGCGAACGGCCTGGGACAGCGGTGCCTGGAACAGGTAGGCAGCACCGAACAGCGAAGCCTTGAAGGCGCCGGCCAGTTTGCCCAGCAGCACCTCTCGGGACTCGAGATCGGCGAGCTGCTTGACCTCGTCTGCCGTGAGCGGGTTACCGTCGAAGTAACCGTTCTTCACGATCAGAGCGGGGTGTGCCTTGGCGAAGTCACGCAGGCTCTTGGCGACGGCGACAGGGTCACCGTGCACGAAGGCGATCGCAGACGGTCCGACGAGTTCGTCGTCGAACGAGCTGATTCCGGCGTTGTTGGCCGCGATCTTGCTGAGCGTGTTCTTCACCACGGCGTACGTCGCGTCTGCACTGATGGACTTGCGGAGCTCTTTCAGCTCGGCAACAGTGAGACCGCGGTACTCGGTGAGCAGGACGGCGGTCGAGTCACGGAAGTTGTCCGTGAGCTCGGCGACCGATGCTTCCTTGTTCGCCATGGCTCTCCTAAAACGTGGGTGTGCCGGCAGCCCCCGGGAACTCGACTCGGCCGCGCCGAGACCGGCGCCGCACCAATGAAAAAAGCTCCGGCGCAAGCGCACGGAGCTGGATCTCTTCGAGAAGAGGAACGACTTCACACACCTGCGCTGGTCGCTCTCTCTCGAGAACCTTCGGCACCCGTCTGCGAGCAGACGACTACAACCGGCGGTCTTGGGCTTCGTACAGAGTAGACGCAGGAGGCGCGCTCACGCAAGTCGCGCCTCCTCGGCTTCGCGGTGGGGTGCGTCCGCGGGCGTCGCGAGGGGCAGGCGGACCGTGAAGGTCGCTCCCCCGGCCGAGCTCGCGACATCGACGGTGCCCCCGTGGGAGTGGACGACGGCCTGGACGATCGCGAGGCCGAGACCCGTGGAGCCGGCCTTCCGCGACCGCGAGCTGTCGGCGCGGGCGAACCGCTCGAACAGGACGGGCAGCACGGCCGGGTCGATGCCCGGCCCGTCGTCGGCGACCGAGACGACGGCCTCCCCCGACGTGTCGTCGACCGTGAGCGAGACGTGCACGTGGGTGCCGTCGGGCGTGTGGGTGCGCACGTTCGTCAACAGGTTCGCGACGATCTGGTGCAGGCGCATGGCGTCGCCCGACACGGTGACCGGCTCGTCGGGCACGTACACGTCGACGTCGTGCGTGGGTCCGGCCACGTGGGCGTCGTTGACCGTGTCGAGCACGACCCTGGTCAGGTCGACGTCGCCCGTGACGAGGTCGCGACCCTCGTCGAGGCGGGCGAGCAGCAGGAGGTCCTCGACGAGCGAGGTCATCCGCAGCGACTCCGACTCGATGCGGCCCATGGCGTAGACCACGTCGTCGGGCAGTCCGGTGTTCATGCGGCGGGTCAGCTCGGCGTAGCCGCGGACCGACGCGAGCGGGGTGCGCAGCTCGTGCGAGGCGTCGGCCACGAACTGCCGCACCTTGTTCTCGCTCTGCTGACGGGCCTCGAGGGCCCCGGCCACGTGGCCCAGCATGCGGTTGAGCGACGCACCGACGCGGCCGACCTCGGTGCGGGTGTCGGCGTCGGCCTCGTCGACGCGTTCCGCGAGGGCCACCTCGCCGCGGTCGAGCGGCAGTTCGGCGACCCGCAGCGCCGTGTCGGACATGCGCTCGAGCGGGCGGAGGGCGCTCCGCACGACCCCGTAGGCGATCGCGATCGCGACCGCGAGGCCGATGAGGGTCACCGCGAGGATCGTGACCACCATGACCGTGATGGTGCGGTCGACGCTGCTCGTCGGCAGACCGACGACGAGGTACGCCGGCGTGGTGGCGAGGGAGCCCGACGTGGTGGTCGTCTGGTAGCCGACCGCGAGCGACTCCACCCGGTACGACCCCAGCGCCGACCCGAGCGAGACGGACTCGGGCGCGGTCGAGCCGGCGACGGTCGTCACGACCGAGGTCAGGTCGTCGGTCAGGCGCGGCGTGACGACCCGACCCGACTGCTCGACCTGGTACGCCGCCACGACCGTCCCGTTCACGACGACGGCCGTGAAGGTGCCGGGCGACTGCCGCGGGCCCGAGAGGTCGTCGCCGTCGGGCGTCAGGTAGGGCCGGCTCGTCGAGCCCTGCGCGTTCACCATGGGCACGGAGCGGCCCGTCGCCCCCTCGAGCTCGTCGTCGAGCTGACGCATGAGCGACGCCTGGAGCACGAACACGCTGACCGAGCCGATCACGATGGTCAGCAGCACCACGAGCGCGACGATGCTGAGGATCAGGCGGTTGCGCAGCGTGAGCGGCCCGGCGAGACCGGGCGCCCGGCCCACCAGGCCCCGGAGGCGCGAGCCCACCCGGGCGGGCAGGGCATCGCTCACGACGTGGGCTTGATCACGTAACCGACGCCGCGCACGGTGTGGATCATCGGCTCTTCGCCGACGTCGATCTTCTTGCGCAGGTACGAGATGTAGATCTCGACGACGCTGGACTTGCCGCCGAAGTCGTAGCTCCAGACCCGGTCGAGGATCTGCGCCTTGCTCAGCACGCGGCGGGGGTTGCGCATCAGGAAGCGCAGCAGCTCGAACTCGGTCGCGGTCAGCTCGATCTCGCGACCGGCGCGCGTCACCTCGTAGCTCTCCTCGTCGAGCACGAGGTCGCCGACGACGATCCGCGAGTCGCCCGCCTCGCTGATGGCCGAGGCCGACCGGCGGATCAGGCCACGCAGCCGGGCCACGACCTCTTCGAGCGAGAACGGCTTGGTGACGTAGTCGTCGCCCCCGGCGGTCAGACCCGACACGCGGTCCTCGACGCTGTCCTTCGCGGTGAGGAACAGGATCGGGGTGTCGTCACCGCTCGACCGCAGTCGACCCAGCACCTGGATGCCGTCGATGTCGGGCAGCATCCAGTCGAGCACGATCGCGTCGGGCTTGAACTCGCGCGCCGTGGCGAGAGCCGCCTGACCGTCGGAGGCCGCCTTGACGTCCCATCCCTCGTAGCGGAGGGCCATCGAGAGCAGGTCGGTGAGACTGTTCTCGTCGTCGACGACGAGGACTCGGAGGGGCGTTCCGTCGGCACGGGTGAGGCGGGGGGCCGAGGCGGTGGCGGGGGTCATTGTGGTCACCTCTCCAAGTATCGAGCGGTTCCTATGAACCGACTGTGACGGGTCGATGAGCGGGCTGCGCATCGTCCCCGGACGGCCCACGGCGACCACGCGGGCCGCGAGCACCCGGGGCGCCGGGCGCGCGTCAGGCGGACGGGTAGTCGGCGCAGGCGAAACGAGCCGAGTCCGGGGCCCAGCAGGGCACGTTGATCGTGCCCTGGCCGCCGAAGAGGGCGAGCACGTCGCGTGGCGCCCGGCCCGGCACGGGCAGGCCGTCGGGACCGAGGGGCAGGGTGCGCAGCACGACGTCGCGGTTCTCGGGGTGGCCGAGCGTGCCGGGCTCGAACGACACCCAGAGCAGCGTCGAGCCGTCGGGCGACACGTGCGGGAACCAGTTGACCCGTTCGTCGTCGGTCACCTGCACGACGTCTCCGCCGTCCAGGCGGCTCCGGAAGAGCTGCGCGTGGCCGGCGACCCCCTCGGAGGCGCGCTCCGAGTTCGCCCACAGCCACGCCCCGTCCGGAGAGAACTCGGCCCCGTCGTCGGGGTGCTCGTCGTCGGTCACCGGCGTGGTCGCGCCGTCGGCGAGCGAGACCAGGGCGACGTTCGTGCGCCAGCCGGCCCGCGCCTCCTCGTCGTCCGGGTCGTCGACCGGCGCCGGCAGGGCGCCGACGATCACGCTGAGCGTGGCACCGTCGGGCGAGACGCCGTGCAGGTAGTTCTTGTGGTTGCGGCCCGCCGGGTGGTCGCGCGTCACGCGGCGGGCGGTGCCGCCCGGGGTCACGCCGTCCCACGGCACCTCGTACAGGTGGCCGTCCCGGGCGCTCACGATCACGGCCCCCTGGTCGGGAACGATCACGTGGTCGTTGTTGATCTCGGGCACGTCGCCCATCGGCACCGGCTCGAGCGCCGTCTCGTCGACCCCACGGGCGTCGGCGGGCACCCGCCAGAGCAGGCCGTCGCCGTTGACGACGAGCCATCGACCGTCGGGGCTCCAGTTCGGGGCCTCGACGAGCACGCGGGTGCTCTCGAGGACGACCTCGACGTCGCCGGTCGCGGGGTCGACGACGAGCAGGCGGCTCCGTTGGCCGGGCAGCAGGGTTCGGGGCATGGGATCAGTCTGCCGTCACTGGTTCGAGAAGGCGGCGTCGAAGGAGGCGCTCGGTCGTCTCCAGAGGAGTGAACGGATGTAGGCGAGCGCCTCGGGAGCACCGTGCAACCGGTCCATGCCCGCGTCCTCCCACTCGATCGAGATCGGGCCGTCGTAGCCGATCGCGTCGAGGGCGCGGAAGGCGTCCTCCCACTTCATGTCGCCGTGGCCGGTCGAGACGAAGTCCCAGCCCCGGCGGGGGTCGCCCCAGGGCAGGTGGGAGCCGAGCACGCCCGAGCGCCCGCTGACGGGCTTGATGCGGGTGTCCTTGCAGTCGACGTGGAAGATCCGGTCGGCGAAGTCGGTGATGAACGACACCGTGTCGACCCCCTGCCAGAGCATGTGCGAGGGGTCCCAGTTGAAGCCGAAGGCCGACCGGTGCTCGATGGCCTCGAGCGCCCGGACGCTCGTCCAGTGGTCGTAGGCGATCTCGCTCGGGTGCACCTCGTGGGCGAACCGGACGCCCTCGGCGTCGAACACGTCGAGGATGGGGTTCCAGCGGTCGGCGAAGTCCTGGTAGCCGGCGTCGATCACGCTCGCCGGGACCGGCGGGAACATCGCCACGTAGGGCCAGATCTTCGAGCCGGTGAAGCCGACGACGGTGTCGACGCCCATCTTGCGGGCCACCCGTGCCGCCCGCTTCATGTCCTCCGCGGCCCGCTGCCGGACGCCCTCGGGCTCGCCGTCGCCCCAGGTGGACGGGCGCACGATCGCCTGGTGCCGGAAGTCGATCGGGTCGTCGCAGACCGCCTGCCCGGTCAGGTGGTTCGAGATCGCCCAGACCCCCAGGCCGTGCCGCTCGAGCACGTCGAGTCGCGACCGCAGGTACGCGTCGTCCTGGTCGGCGCGCTCGAGGTCGAGGTGGTCGCCCGACGCGGCGATCTCGAGGCCGTCGTAGCCCCACCCGGCGGCGAGTGCCGCGACCTCCTCGAAGGGCAGGTCGGCCCACTGGCCGGTGAACAGGGTGACGGGGCGGGAGCTCTCGGCCATGGGTTCCTTCTCGGGGGCGACGGGGGTGCGGGCGGGCGGCGGGGGCGGTGCGGGCGGCGACGGGGTCGGGACGGTCGGGGTCAGGGCAGGTCGACCCACCGGCGCGACGCGGCGGACGCGAGGACCGCCTCGGTCACCCGGACGGCGCGCAGGCCGTCGACGAAGGTGGGCAGCCCCTCGGGGGTCCCGCCCCGGACGGCGTCGTGGGCGTCGCGCACGAACCCCGCGAACGCGTCGACGTAGCCCATCGGGTGCCCGGCGGGGACGGTCGACAGGCGGGCGGCGTCGGGTGCGAGCACGGCCGCGTCGCGGGCCACGAGTTGCGTGCCCGACCGGCGTCCGACCCAGAGCGTCTCGGGCTCCTCCTGCGAGAACTCGAGGCTCTCGGCGGTGCCCGACAGGTCGAGCAGGAGGCGGTTCTTGCGACCCGGCGCGACCTGCGACACGAAGAGGGTGCCGATCGCCCCCCGTGCCGTCTCGAACACGACGGCCGCCTCGTCCTCGGTGTCGACCGACGAGCCGCCGCGGTGCGTGTGCACGGTGGTGGTCGTCGAGGTCAGCCGGGCCAGCCGGTCGCCCAGGACGAACTCGAGCAGGTCGACCAGGTGGCTGCCGATGTCGGCGAAGGCCCGCGAGGGACCACCCGCGGCCGAGTCGACCCGCCAGTCGACGTCGTCGCTGTCGAGCAACCAGTCCTGCAGGTACGAACCCCGGACGCTCAGCACGCGGCCGACCTCGCCCGTGGCGACGCGGGCCCGGGCCTCGCGCACCATCGGGTGGTAGCGGTAGACGAAGGGCACGGCACCGACCAGTCGCCCGGCCCGGGCGGCCTCGACCAGGGCCTCGGCCTCGGCGCTCGAGGTCGCCAGCGGCTTCTCGCAGACCACGTGCTTGCCGGCGGCGAGCGCCGCCAGCGCGACGGGCGCGTGCGTGGCGTTCGGCGAGCAGACGTGCACGACGTCGACGCCGGGATCGGTGACGAGGTCGTCGACGCTCTCGTGGGAGGTGTCGACGCCCAGGGACGCCGCCGCGTGGGCCGCGCTGGCGGCGCTCGAGGAGGCGAGGGCGACCACGCGGGCGCCGGCCGACCGCGCGGCGCCGGCGTGCACGCGCGCCATGAAGCCGCCGCCCACGATGCCGACGCGCAGGGGTTCGACGCGACCCGCGCCTCCTCGGCTCGGCGCTGCCCGGCCGGCCGGGCCGGCGGTGGCGCCCACCGGCCCCACCGCCGTGGCCACGGCCGGCTCGGTCACTTCACGGCCCCCGACGACAGTCCGGTGATCAAGTGTTTCTGCACGAGCATGAAGCCTATGAGCACGGGCAGCGAGACGACGACCGAGGCGGCCATGAGCTGGTTCCAGTAGACGTCCTGCTGCGAGGCGTAGGCGCGGAGGCCGATGGAGAGCGTGCGCGTGTCCTTGCTCGTCAGCACCGAGGCGAACAGCACCTCGCCCCAGGCCGTGATGAAGGCGTAGACCGCGACCGCGATGATGCCCGGCTTGGCGACCGGGATGATCACGCGGAACAGGGCACCGAGGCGACCCGTGCCGTCGATCATCGACGCCTCCTCCAGCTCTTTCGGGATCGACGCGAAGTAGCCCGTCAGCATCCAGATCGAGAACGGCAGCGAGAACGTCATGTAGGTGATGATCAGGCCGAGGTAGCTGCCGGTCAGCTGCACGCCGACCGTGCGCTGGATCTGCACGAAGATCAGGAACAGCGGCAACAGGAACAGGATGCCCGGGAACATCTGCGTCGACAGCACGACCAGGCTGAAGCTGCGCTGGCCCTTGAACCGCAGGCGGGCCAGTGAGTACGCGGCGAGCACGGCCATGGCCACCGACAGCACCGTCGCCGAGATCGTGACGATCAGGCTGTTCTTGAAGTACGACGCCAGCGGAACCGTCTGCCAGATCTGCACGTACGGCTCGAGCGTCACCCGGCTGGGGATCCAGGTGAACAAGCCCTGGACGTCGGCGAGCGGCTTGATCGACGTGGTCAGCACCACGTAGAGCGGGACGACCACCACGAGCGACAGGAAGGCCAGCCCGAAGAAGCGGAAGACCTTGAACCCACGGGTCTCAATCATCGTGTTGTCCCTTCGGCAGAACCATGCGGATGTAGAACGCCGACGCGATCAGCAGCACGACCAGGAGCATCACGCTCATGGCACCGCCGAGGCCGAAGTTCCAGTTGTTGAACGACTGCTGGTAGATCAACGGCGAGATGAGCGTCGCCTGCTCGGGCGACGCCGGGCCGAAGAGCACGTAGGGCACGTTGAACTGGTTGAAGATCCACAGGCTCATGATCAACAGCAGCACGGCGTTGGCCGGCTTGACCATGGGCAGGGTGATCTGGGTGAACTGCTTCCAGAGGCTGGCGCCGTCGAGGCTCGCGGCCTCGTAGACGTCGCCCGGGATGTTCTGCAACGCGGCGAGCAGCATCAGGAAGGCGAAGGGCCAGAACTGCCACGCCGTCACGATGACGATGGCCCAGAACGAGTTGCCGCCGAGCAGCCAGAAGGGCCGGTCCTGCAGGATGCCGAGGTCGTCCACCAGGAAGCGGTTGATGGCCCCGTCGCGCTGGTTGAACATGAAGGCCCAGGCGATGGTGCCGACGTACGACGGCAGGGCGTAGGGCACGAGGAAGAGCGTGCGGAGGATGCCGCGGCCCTTGAACGAGCTGGTCAGGAGCACCGCGCCGAGCATGCCCATGCTCCAGGCGATGGCCACCACGATGACGGTGAACATCAGCGTGCGCCCCAGGGCCCCGTACAGCTGGCCGGCGATGGGCGAGGACGGGTCGAGCGCGGTGACGAAGTTCTGCAGGCCGACGAAGGGCGCGTTGACCCAGTTGGCGATGCTGAGCTGGTTCAGCGTGATGAACGCGATCCAGATGCCGAGCACCATCGGGACGATGTGGACGAGCAGTTCGGCCAGGGCGGCGGGCGCCACCAGGAAGTAGGCGAGCGGCGATCGGTGCTTCTTGCGCTTGGCCGGCTCGATCGGGGCCTGCTGGTGCGGGTCGGGCGGGAGGTCTTTCTCGGCGGTGGCGGGGGGCAGGACGTTGACGGTCATGAGGGTCCTCTCGGGGCCTGGGTGGCGGGGGCGGCCGGTCGATCCGACCGGCCGCCCCCGTCACGGGCGGTGGGACGGGCTACTGACCCGAGCTCATCTGGCTGTTCGCGTCCTCGAGGGCCGACTTGACGTCGGACTCGCTGACGGAACCGCCCTGGGCTGCGGTGGCGAGGAGGTTCTTGATCGCGGTGCCGACCAAGGTCTCCATCTGCCCCTCGGAGGGGTAGAGGGGCATGGGCTGGGCGTGGTCCTCGAGGATCGTCTGCTTCAGCTTGATCGTGTCCGACTGGAACGCCGGGTCGTCGTACGCGCTCGTGACCACGGGCAGCGAGCTGAACGCCTTGTTCAGGTACACCTGCTCGGAGTCGCTCGTCAGGTGCTTGACGAAGTCGATCGCCGCGTCCTTGTTGCCGCTGTTCTCGAAGACGCTCACGTTGATGCCGGCCACGTGGCTCTGGGTGCCCAGCAGACCGGTCGCGTCGGCGGACTCCATCGGCACGGGTGCCGCGGCGTAGTCGGTGAAGTCACGGGCCGAGAGGTTCGCGTCGGGGGCCTGGTCGAAGAACATCGCGGCCTTGTCGTCCGCGAACGTCGCCGCCATGTCCGAACCGTTCACGCTCTCGGCGTCGGACGGTGAGACCACCTTGTCGACCGCCATCAGGTCGACCCACTCCTTGACGCCCTTGACGACGCCGTCGTTGCCGAAGTCGGGCTCGCCGTCCTCGTCGTACAGCGCGCCTCCGTTCTGCAGGCCCCGGACGAACGCCTGGTGGGCGTTGTTCGAGATGCTCGACCCGGCCATGGTGACGCCCCACTGGTCGATCGTGCCGTCGCCGTCGGTGTCGACCGTCAGCTTCTTGGCGTCCTCGACGAACTCGTCCCAGGTGGCGGGCGGGGTGGTGATGCCCGCGGCCTCGAACATCTTCGTGTTGTAGTACAGCGAGTACGACAGCCCGTAGAGCGGGATCGACGTGGGTGCCTGACCCTCGGCACCGCCGGTGGCGAAGCTGGACTGCACGAAGCGGTCCTGGCCACCGACCTGGTCGAGGGCGTCGCCCTCCCAGGGCACGAAGGCACCGCTGGACTGCAGCGACACCGCCCAGGTGTTGCCGATGTTGAGGACGTCGGGCCCCTCGCCGCTCGAGACGGCGGTGAGGATGCGGTTGTAGAGGTCGGACCACGGGATGACCTCGAGGTCGACCTTGACGCCGGTCTCCTCCGTGTAGCGGTCGATGCTCTCCTGCAGGATCTCGGCGTCCTTCTCGACCGTCGGAGCCTGGTTGCTGGCCCAGTAGGTGATCGTGTCGGCGTCGCCGCTGCCGCCCGAGGCGCTGCAGGCGGTCATCGATCCGACCGAGAGGGCTCCGACCGCGAGGGCGGCGAGCCAACGGAACTTCGTTTGCATGACTTCTCCTGGTGTCTCTTCTTCGAGATTTCTCTTCATCGAGTGAGGGAAGGGGTGGTGCGGGGGTTCGTGGTGCTGTGGTGACTCCGGTGGTGCGGGTGGTGCGGGTGGTGCGGGTGGTGCGCTGAGGGGGTGGACGGGTCGGGAGGCGCGGTGCCGGCGTCGAGGAGGCGCCGGCACCGCACTGGATCAGCCGAGGGTCGGGACGGAGGGGTCCCAGCTCTCGGGCAGCTCGGGCGTGGGCTCGAGGGTCGAGTCGACGCGGACGCTCTCGTCGCGTTCGGCGGACTCGGCCAGCGAGACCATGACGTCGAGGACGTGGAAGGCGAGTTCGCCGGGCACGCGCTCACGGCGACCCTCGCGGATGGCCTGGGCGAGCTCGGCGACGCCGGTGCCGCGGGTGAAGGTCGAACCCGTGGCCGCGACGACCGCCGGCTCGTCGGTGCCCGTGTGGACCGTCGTGTCGCCCTCGAACTCGTTCGGGTCGGGGAACACGGCCGTGCCCTCGGTCCCGGCGATCTCGACGAAGCCGGCACGGGCCAGCTTCGAGTCGAAGCTGAAGACGGCCTGCGCGCTGGCGCCGCTCTCGAACTGCAGCAGGGCGCTCACGTGGGTCGGCACCTCGACGGGGAAGACCGTTCCGGCCTTCGGCCCCGAGCCGATGACCCGGCTGTCCCGGGCCTTCGACGCCGTGGCCGTGACCTTCGCGACGGGTCCGAAGACCTGCACGAGCGTGGTCAGGTAGTACGGGCCGACGTCGAACATCGGTCCCGCGCCGTAGGCGAAGAGGAACTCGGGGCTGGGGTGCCACGACTCGGGGCCGGGCACCTGGAAGAGCGCGAGGCCGGTCAGGGGCGTGCCGATGTCGCCGCGCTTCACGACCCGCAGTCCGGTCTGCAGACCGGCGCCGAGGAACGTGTCCGGAGCGACGGCCACGCGGACGCCCGCCTCCTTCGCGGCGGCCAGCAGCCGGGCACCGCTCTCGCGGTCGAGGGCGTAGGGCTTCTCACCCCAGACGTGCTTGCCCGCGGCGACGGCCTGCAGCGCCACGTCGACGTGGGCCGCCGGGATCGTCAGGTTGACCACGATCTCGACGTCGTCGAGGGCGAGCAACTCGTCGACCGTGCCGCTGGCGGGGACGCCCCACTTCTCGGCCTGGGCCGCCGCGCGGGCCTGGTCGATGTCGGCGATGAAGAGCACCTCGAGGTCGGGGAACTGCGTGAGGTTGCCGAGGTACTGGTCGCTGATCACGCCGGCGCCGATGACCCCGACGCCCACCGGGCCGGTCTTGCCGTCGGAGGCGACGGCGGGCCGCGAGGCCGTCGTCACGTCGGTCATGCGCGGACCCCCTGCAGGAACTCGAGGCTGTCGGCGAGCGCGGTGAACACGTCACCGGCGTGGTCGTCGAGTTCGACGACGGGGGTGGCCTGACGGGCCGCCTGCAGGATGTCGCGGACGGGCATCGACCCGCGCCCGACGGCGACCTGCTCGACGTCGTTCTTGTTCTTCGGGCCGTCCTTCACGTGGAGGAACTGCACCTTGTCGCCGAGGCGGGCGAGCAGCTCGGCGGCGTCGACGCCGCCGACCTCGACCCAGTAGGTGTCGATCTCGAGCACGACGTTCGCGGACAGGGCCGCGGCGAACACCTCGAGGGCGGGGGTGCCGTCGATCAGGTTCTCCAGCTCGAAGGCGTGGTTGTGGTAGCCGATGGTGAGGTCGTGGGCGGCGGCCGCGTCGGCGATCTCGCCCAGCTCCTTCGCGATCGCCTCGACGTCCTCACGGGTGACCCAGCGGGTCTCGTCGATGTGCGGGTCGATGATCGTGCCGACGCCGAGACGGGTGGCGGCGGCGAAGATCGGCTCGAGGTCCTTGCCGATCAGGCCGACGTGCGCGCTGGGCGCGGTGAGTCCGGCGGCGGGCAGGGCCTCGGCGTACTCGTCGACGCGGTCGACGAAGGCGTACGGCTCGACCTGGGTGTAGCCGAGGTCGGCGATGCGCTTCAGGGTGCCGGGCAGGTCGGCGGCGATGGCGTCTCTGACCGTGTAGAGCTGGACCGAGATCGGGCTTGCGGTGGTCACCAGGGGTGTCTCCTCTTCCGAGTGGATGTGCGACGGCGACGGGCACCGTCGGGGACTCTCAGCGGTCGAGCCGTCGACCGGTCACCCCCGGAAGAGTGGCGGTCGGCGTCGACCGAGACTCACCATAGGACCGCTTCTGTCGACCCGCAAGCAAAAGTCGACCTTTTCTCGGCGGGGTTCTCTCGGGCGTCGCCGAGGGCTGTGGTTTACTGCTGCCATGTCCGACACGACGAGGTCGTCTGCCCTCGGCAGCACCGGAGCCAGCGAGATCTTCCAGCTGCTCCGCGACGGCGTGCCGCGCACCCGGGCCGAACTCGCGGCGATGACGGGCCTCGCCCGGTCGACGATCGGCCTGCGCCTCGACGTCCTGGCCGAACTCGGTCTGGTCGGCCCCTCCGCCGACGCCGTCTCGACGGGTGGCCGCCCTCCCTCTCGCGTGGCGCTCATCCCCTCGGCGCGCGTCGTCCTGGCCGCGGACTTCGGAGCGGGCCACGTCAACCTCGCCCTGACCGACCTGATGGGCGTCGAGCTGATCAGCGACCGTCGCCTGATCGACATCGCCGACGGTCCCGAGACGACCCTCGCCGGCATGGTGACCGGGGCGGACGCCCTGCTCGACCGGCTCGGTCGCACCCGGGACGACCTCATCGGGGTCGGGATCGGCCTGCCGGGCCCCGTGCAGTTCAGCACGGGTCGACCGGTGAACCCGCCGATCATGCCCGGCTGGGACGGCGTCGACGTGCCGGGCTGGGTGAGGCGCCACCTCGACGTGCCCGTCCTCGTCGACAACGACGTCAACATCATGGCCCTCGGCGAGCGCAGCCACGCCTGGCCGGGCACCGACCACTTCCTGTTCGTCAAGGTCGCCACCGGCATCGGCTCGGGCATCATCTCGGGCGGTCGCCTGCAGCGCGGCGCCCAGGGCATCGCGGGCGACATCGGCCACGTGCAGATCCCCCGCGGCGCCGGCGTCGTCTGCCACTGCGGCAACGTGGGGTGCCTCGAGGCCGTCGCCTCCGGGCCGGCACTCGCCCGCTCGCTGCGAGCCCTCGGCCACGACTGCGAGGGTGGCCGCCAGGTGGTCGAGCTCGTCCGGGCCGGCAACGTCGACGCGGTGCAGGCCGTCCGCCAGGCGGGTCGCGACCTCGGCGAGGTGCTGACCGCCTGCGTCAACATGATCAACCCCTCGGTCATCGCGATCGGCGGCTCCATGGCGCAGGCCGGCGAGCACTTGCTGGCCGGCGTGCGCGAGGTCGTCTACCAGCGGTCGATGCCGCTCGCGACCGAGCACCTGAGCATCGTGCCGTCCCGGGCGGGCGACCGGGCGGGACTCATGGGCGCGAGCATGCTCGCGATCCACCACGCCCTCTCCCCCGCGGCGATCGACGAGCTCGCCGCCGCCGTCTGACCGCGGGCTCCCGGTGCTCGCCGCTCCGCCGCGACACGAGGAGGCGCGGGTGTCGTCCTCGCGCCCCCGGCGAGGGAGAATGGTCACCATGACCGTCGTCCAACCCATGCTCGCCCTGTGGGACGACGACGAGCCGACGACCCCCGCCGCGCCTCCTGCGCACCTGACGCGCGTGCTGGCCGACTCGTCGGACCGCATCGCATGGCTGCGGGCTCGCAGCCAGGGCATCACGGCCACCGACGTCGCCCGACTCTCGAGCCCGCGCGCCGTGCAGGCCGTCGTGCTCGACAAGTTGTACGGCAACGGTTTCGGCGGCAACGCCTACACCGACCACGGGCGGGCGCGTGAGCCCGAGATCGCCCGGTGGGTGCTGCAGCGACACGGCATCGAGTCCAGCCAGAAGCTCTTCCACGCCGTGGGTCAGCGCCGACACCTGGCCACCCCGGACGGCGTGACCGTCCGCACCGACGGCACCGTCGAACTGTGCGAGATCAAGACGACGAAGAAGGCCTGGTCGTCGATCCCCCGCTCGTACCTGCGTCAGGTGGCCTGGCAGCAGTACGTGCTCGGCGCCGAGCGCACCCTCGTGGTGTGGGAGCAGCACACCGACTTCGTTCCCCTGCACGGTGACCCGCAGTGCCGCTGGGTCGAGCGGGACGAGGACGAGATCCACCGTCTCGTGGCCCTCGCCGACCAGGTGCTCGACACCCTTGCACGACAGGCGCCGGTCGACCCGTTCGCGCCGGGCGGTCGGGCGTCGGCGCCGCCACCGCCCGACGCCTACGAGGCCTACGAACCCCCGCCCTACGATCCGTTGCGCTGAGTCACGCGCCGATCCGGGTCGACGAGGCGCAGGCGCGACGCCGCCACGACGAGCGCCCCGATCAGGGCGACCGCGACGGCGATGCCCACGCACCAGAGCGCCACGACGCCCCCGCCGAGGGTCGCCACGTCGAGGAAGGGGTACGGCACGAAGTCGGCGCCCCGGGCCAGGACGACGACCACCCAGATCAACGGGAAGGCCAGGAACTGCCACAACCGCCGCCAGGGCTGGCGGTCGCGGTCGGCGAAGAGCACCCAGTCGAGCACGACGTAGAGCGGGATCACCCGGTGGAACACGTCGCTCGCCCACCCCACGGTGTACGGGTCGTTCGAGGGCAAGCCCGCCAGCAGCAGGTTGAAGACCAGCCCGGTCAACGCGATGTACGTGGTCGCCGCCGCCCGCACCGCGACCGTCCACCGGGGCGGCGTCGTCCGGCGCAGCACCGTGAACGCCCCGATCGCCAGGGCCAGCAGCACGATGAGGTTGCTCTGGATGGTGAAGTACCCGAAGAAGTCCACGAACCGGTACCCCGGGTCGCGCAGGCTGTTCTCCCACTGGGCCACGACGGCGACGAGGACCGCGACCGCAGCCGCGACGCGCAGGACGGCGACCGATGCTCTCATGTCCACACCGTACCCATCATCGTTTCCCTCTCGGTGACACCCGCGAAACACGGGTGACTCATCCGTCCCGTTGACTGACCTGACCACCGCGCCGGAGCCACGGCGCACACGAGCCGACAGGGGCCGCCGATGGACACGACGATGCAGACGACGATGCGGGCGATGGTGATCGAGCGGACCGGCGGGCCCGAACAGCTCGTCGCCGCCGACGTGCCCTACCCGCGACGGGTCAACGCCGAGGTGCTCGTGCGCGTCGTCGCCGCCGGCGTCAACCGCTTCGACCTGGAGACCCGGGCCGGTCGCGGCGACAGCGACGCCATCCCGGCGTTCCCGGCCGTGCTGGGCCACGACTTCAGCGGCGTCGTCGTCGAGACGCCCTACGCGGCGCATCCGCTGAGTCCGGGCGACGCCGTCTACGGCATGGCCCCGTGCCCGCGTTCCGGTGGCAGCTACGCCGAGTACATCAGCGTCCCGTCGCTGTCGGTGGCCCGGAAGCCCACCACCCTGTCGCACCTCGAAGCCGCCGCGGTGCCCCTCGCGGCGCTCACGGCCTGGGGGATGGTCGTCGACGTCGCCAAGGCCCACGAGGGCCAGCGCCTCCTCATCAACGCCGGCGCGGGCGGGGTGGGGCACTTCGCGGTGCAGTTCGCCTCGTACTTCGGCGCACACGTCGTCGCGACCGGCTCACAGGCCAACTCGGCCTGGCTGCGGGAGCTCGGGGCCGCCGAGGTCGTCGACTACGGCGCGGCCGACGTCGACCGCAGCGTCCGTCAGGTCGACGTCGTGCTCAACCTGGTCGACGACGACGTCGAGGCCGACCGGTCGCTGAGGTTGCTCCGACCCGGAGGGCTCGCCGTCCACGCACCGCTCGCCTCAGGGGCCGCCTTCGCCGAGAAGGCCGCGCAGGCAGGCGTCCGGTCGACCGGGTTCGCCGTCTCCCCCGACGGCGCCACGCTGGCGGTCATCTCGCGACTGCTCGACTCGGGAGACGTCCGGGTCTACGTCGACGAGGTCTACGACCTGGTCGACGCCCGTGACGCCCATGCCCGCCTCGAGCGGTCGCACACCCGCGGCAAGCTCGTGCTGCGCGTCACCGACGACACCGAGGCCGCCTGACCCGGCCTCCGGACCGGCCTCCGGACCGGCCGCCGTGGCCCGAAGCGACTCCGCCTAGATCCGACGCTCGAGGACGAAGTCCTGCTGCAGGTCGTCGCCGAGGGCGAAGGTCTTCGTCCCGACCTGCACGAGTCCGTGCTTGGCGTAGAAGCGCAGCGCCCGTTCGTTCTGCTGGTTGACCCCGAGCCACACCGAGGAGGCGCCGGTCGCGCGGGCTGCCTCGAGGGTCGCGGCCATCAGGGTCGAGGCCGCCCCCGTACCGTGCCCCTGCGGCATGACGTAGAACTTGCTCAGCTCGACGGTCGGCCGGGACGAGACGGCTGCAGCGACGTCCGCGTCCTCGGGATCTCCCGCGATCATCATGCTGTAGCCGAGGGCCCCCCGGGCCGTGGGGTCGACGGCCAGCAGGACGGTCCGGGTGTCGTCGGCGAGGTAGCGCGAGAAGGCCTCCTCGGACAGCACCGTGGTGACGACCCGGGCGATGTCCGCGAGGTCCGACCCGGGCGGGCAGGCGAGCGGGAAGGTCACCGCGGCGACCTCGGCGAGCAGGGGGGCGTCGGTCGGGAGGGCGGGGCGCACGGTGACGGTCATCTGCCCATGGTGCCCCACCCGCGCCTCCTCGCCCGACCACGGACGGGCGCCGACGACGAAGGCCGCCCCACTCGAGAGTGGGACGGCCTTCGGGCGACGCAGTGCCTGGGAGGTCGGAGGACCTAGAAGACGTTGATGTCGAGGGGGATGCCGGGACCGAAGGTCGTCGACAGCGTGCCCTTGGTGATGTAGCGGCCCTTGGACGAGGACGGCTTGAGGCGGACGACCTCTTCGAGGGCGGCGTCGAGGTTGGTGTTCAGCTTCTCTTCCGAGAAGCCGGCCTTGCCGATGACGAAGTGCACGTTGCTGTGCTTGTCGACACGGAACTCGATCTTTCCGCCCTTGATGTCGTTGACGGCCTGCGCGACGTTGGGGGTCACGGTGCCGGTCTTCGGGTTGGGCATGAGGCCGCGGGGGCCGAGCACCTTTCCGAGACGACCGACCTTGCCCATGAGCTCGGGGGTCGAGACGGCCGAGTCGAACGACGTGTAGCCGCCCGCGACCTTCTCGATGAGCTCGTCGCCACCGACCTCGTCGGCACCGGCGGCGATGGCCGCCTCGGCGGCGGCACCCGTCGCGAACACGATGACGCGGGCGGTCTTGCCCGTGCCGTGCGGCAGGATGACGGTGCCGCGCACCATCTGGTCGGCCTTGCGGGGGTCGACGCCGAGCTTGAGCGCGACCTCGACGGTCGAGTCGAACTTCTTCGAGCCGGTCTCGCGAGCGACGGCGACGGCCTCGCTGGTGCTGTAGAACTTGCCTGCCTCGATCTTCTCGGCAGCGGCGCGGTACGCCTTGGACTTCTGAGCCATGTTGGACCTCTTCGTACTGGGGACGTGGTTGCGAGCCTGGCCGGCTCTCCCACTGATGTCAGGGTCGTGCAGGCGGGTCGCCTGCACGGAGGGGTGCTGCTTAGGCGTCGACCGTGATGCCCATGGAACGGGCGGTGCCGGCGATGATCTTCGCCGCGGCGTCGATGTCGTTGGCGTTCAGGTCGGCCTGCTTGGTCGTCGCGATCTCGCGCACCTGGTCCATGGTCAGCTTGCCGACCTTGGTGGTGTGCGGGGTTCCCGAACCCTTGGCGACGCCGGCGGCCTTCTTGATGAGCTCGGCGGCGGGCGGGGTCTTGAGGATGAACGTGAACGAGCGGTCTTCGTAGACCGTGATCTCGACGGGGACGACGTTGCCGCGCTGCGACTCGGTCGCCGCGTTGTACGCCTTGCAGAACTCCATGATGTTCACGCCGTGCTGACCCAGGGCCGGGCCGATGGGCGGGGCGGGGTTCGCGGCGCCGGCGTTGATCTGAAGCTTGATCAGACCCGTGACCTTCTTTTTCGGTGCCATTGTTCTTTTCCTTCTTGTGGGGTTCGAACCGATCGCGGTCGCGACCTGCTCTCCCGGTGGCCCGCGGCGCGGACTCCGGTGATCTGTAGACCTGGGGGTGGGTGCCTGCTAGAGCTTCGTGACCTGGTCGAAGCTGAGCTCGACCGGCGTCTCGCGCTCGAACAGCGAGACCAGCACGGTGAGCTTGCCGCTCTCGGGCTTGATCTCGTTGATCGTACCGGGAAGTCCGGCGAACGACCCCTCTTTGATCGTGATCGTCTCGCCGATCTCGAAGTCGACCTCGGCGGGGATGACCCGCTGGGCCTGCTTGCCACCCTTGGCGCCGCCCTTGGCGGGCGCCGGGGTCGTGTCGACCTGGACGAGGCTCTTCAACATGTTGAAGGCCTCTTCGAAACGCAGCGGCGTCGGGTTGTGGGCGTTGCCCACGAAGCCCGTGACGCCGGGGGTGTGGCGGACGACGGACCAGCTGTCCTCGTTGAGGTCGAGACGCACGAGCACGTAGCCGGGGATGCGGACGCGGGTGACGAGCTTGCGCTGCCCGTTCTTGATCTCGACCACGTCCTCCATGGGGACCTCTACCTGGTAGATGTAGTCCTCCATGGTCATCGAGACCATGCGGTTCTCGATGTTCTGCTTCACGCGGCGCTCGAAGCCGGCGTACGAGTGGATGACGTACCACTTGCCGGGCTTGCCCCGCAGCTCGTAACGGAAGGCCTCGTAGGGGTCGACCTCGGCGGGCTCGTCGTCCTCGACCTCGGTGGCGGACACGTCGACGTCGACGTCGTCGTGCGCGATCTCGGCGTCGGCGTCCTGGACGGACTGCTCGGCCTCGGCGACGACGGCGTTCGCGGCGGGGGCGTCGCCCTCGTCGGCCGCCTGCTCGGCCTCGGAGTCGGCCTCGTCGTCGGTGGCCTCGACGGCGGCCTCGGCCTCGAACTCGTCGTCGATGTCGAGGGCGTCGTCGACGATCGCGTCGGCCTCGGGGTCGCGTGCCTCGGCCAGCGTGTCGAGCAGGCCGTCGAGGTCGCTCGTGTCGGTCGAACCGGACTCGCCTTCGTCGACGACCGAGAGGGCCTCGGACTCGGCGGGCTCGACGGCGTCCTCGTCGGCGGCCAGCGTGCCGCCCTCTTGGGCCTCTTCGACCTCGGAGGACTGCTCGGCAGCGGTGGCGAGGTCGATGTCGTCGCGCTCGTTGTCAGGCAAGGGTTCTTCTTTCGATCGGGGTTGTCGGGTGCTCGTGCTCGGTGGCACGGGACCCGCTCACGTGGTGCTCGGGGAGTCGGCCGGTGGGTGCCGCGTCAGCTGCCGGTCGGGCCGTTGCCGAAGACGTAGCCGACGCCGGTGCCGAACACCAGGTCGAGCAGGGAGACGAGGGCCATCATGATGACCACGAAGACCAGGACGACGCCGGTGTAGCTCAGCAGCTCTTTGCGGGTCGGCGTGACGACCTTCTTGAGCTCGGCGATCACCTGGCGGATGAACAACGCGATGCGGGCGAAGGGGCTGCGGCGCGTCGCACCGTCGCTCTTCGCCTTCTCGACGACGTCTTCACTGGGGACGTCAACGTCTTTTCTCGCCACTGTTCCGACCTTCCGAGCTCGGCCCGTGGGCCTGTGTCCGTATCTGTGTGTGATCACCGTGTCATGAAGAACACAGCCGGGCTGCAGGGCGGACAGGACTCGAACCTGCAACCTGCGGTTTTGGAGACCGCTGCTCTACCAATTGAGCCACCGCCCTATGGGATCGACGCCCTTCAGATGACCTCTCGGCCGGACCCGGAGGCCCTGCCTCTCTCAGCCGGCTGTTGGTGAACCGGACTGCAGAGGCGCGCTGAAGCTTGGCGCATTCGATCGCCTCGTCAAGTGTAGGCGAAGCGGCGGGCGCGTGCAAAGCCGGGCGCCGCGGGGTCCGACGGACCGCCGGCGGGCGCACCCGTCCGGGCCGGTCACACCCCCGCTAGGCTGACCCGCGTGACCCCGACCGCGCGCCGTCTCTCGTCCCGTATCTCGTCGATCGCCGAATCGGCCACGCTGGCCGTCGACGCGAAGGCCAAGGCCCTGCTGGCACAGGGCCGACCGATCATCAGCTACGGCCCGGGCGAGCCCAACTTCCCCACGCCCGACCACATCGTCGACGCGGCCGTCGTCGCCGCCCGCGACCCGCGCAACCACCGCTACTCGGCCGCGGCCGGCCTGCTCGAACTGCGCGAGGCGATCGTCGAGAAGACCCTGCGCGACAGCGGCACCACGGTGTCGACGTCGCAGGTGATCGTCACGAACGGTGGCAAGCAGGCCGTCTACCAGGCCTTCCAGGCGCTGCTCGACGACGGCGACGAAGCCCTCCTGCCGTCGCCCTACTGGACGACCTACCCCGAGGCCATCGCCCTCGCCGGCGGAGTCACCGTCGAGGTCTTCGCCGGTGCCGACCAGGGCTACAAGGTCACGGTCGACCAGCTCGAGGCCGCCCGCACCGAGCGCACGAAGGTGTTGCTGTTCTGCTCGCCGTCGAACCCGACGGGCGCGGTCTACTCACCCGACGAGGTCGAGGCGATCGGTCGTTGGGCCCTCGAGGCCGGCGTCTGGGTGATCACCGACGAGATCTACCAGAACCTCACCTACGACGGGGTGACGGCCGTCTCGATCACCGAGGCCGTGCCCGAGCTGGCCGACCAGGCGATCCTGGTCAACGGCGTGGCCAAGACCTACGCGATGACCGGGTGGCGGGTCGGCTGGATGATCGGCCCGACCGACGTGGTCAAGGGTGCCGCGAACCTCCAGTCGCACCTCACGTCGAACGTCTCGAACGTGTCGCAGCGGGCGGCCCTGGCGGCCCTCACCGGACCGCAGGACGAGGTCGAGGCCATGCGGGTCGCCTTCGACGCCCGACGCAGCACCATCGTCCGCGAGCTCAACCGGATCGACGGCGTCGTCACCCCCACCCCCGAGGGAGCCTTCTACGTCTACCCCGACGTGCAGGGCCTGCTCGGTCGCGAGTGGGGAGGCGTCACGCCCACCACGTCGCTCGAACTCGCCGACCTCATCCTCGAACAGGCCGACGTCGCCACCGTGCCCGGTGAGGCCTTCGGGCCCAGCGGGTACCTCCGGCTGTCCTACGCCCTCGGCGACGACGAGTTGCTCGAGGGCGTCCGCCGCCTCCAGCGCCTGTTCGCCTGAGGCCGCGACCCCCGTCCCGAGGCCGGGTCCACCGATCGGTGGACCCGGCCTCGACCGGTCGGGCCTGGTGCGCGGAGCCGCCACGGCGCACGCTGGAGCCATGACCCCCGAACCCGTCGTGCGAGTGCGCGACCTCACCAAGACCTACGGCACCGCCACGGCTCTGCACGGCCTCTCGTTCGAGGTGGCCGCGGGCGAGACCCTCGGCCTGCTCGGCCCCAACGGCGCCGGCAAGTCGACCACCATCGAGATCCTCGAGGGCTACCGCGACCGGTCGGGCGGTGACGTGTCGGTGCTCGGCGCCGACCCGCAGCACGCCGGTCTCGACTGGAAGGCGCGCCTCGGCATCGTCCTGCAGACCTCCGGCGAACAGGGGACGGCCACGGTGCGCGAGCAGATCGCCCACTTCGCCGGCTTCTACCCGAACCCGCGCGACGTCGACGAGGTGATCGCCGCGGTCGGCCTCGAGGCGAAGGCCGGGGCACGCATCCGGTCGCTGTCCGGGGGGCAGCGACGACGCGTCGACGTCGCGCTCGGTGTGGTCGGCGGCCCCGAGCTGTTGTTCCTCGACGAACCGACCACGGGCTTCGACCCCGAGGCCCGCCGACAGTTCTGGCAGTTGATCCGGTCGCTGTCGGACGACGGGACGAGCATCGTCCTCACCACCCACTACCTCGACGAGGCGGCGCAGCTGAGCGACCGCGTCGCGGTGATCGCGCAGGGCCGGCTCGTCGCCCAGGGGCGACCCGACGAGCTCGGGGACGAGGAGGCGCGCACCCCTCGCGTGACCTGGCTCGACGAACACGGACGGCACGACGTCCGCACCTCCGCACCGGGCGCCCTGGTCGCCGACCTGCACGCCCGCGGCGGCGAACCGCGTTCGCTCGAAGTGATCCGGCCGTCGCTGGAGGACGTGTACCTCGGGTTGGTCGCGACCGCCGAGCACGTCGCGGACGGAACACGGGGCGCGACGGACGCCGGGGACGCGCAGCGCGCCTCCTCGTCCGGGGTGACCTCGTGAGGACGCTCTCGCTCGGCCTGAGCCGCACCCGGTACGAGGTGCGGGGGTACTTCCGGGCCGGCGACACCGTCTTCTTCACGTTCCTGTTCCCGGTCGTGATGCTCGCGATCTTCTCCACGGCGTTCAGCGCCTCGGGCTCGTTCGGCACGCGGCCGGACGGTTCCGAGGTGGGGGCCGCCGCGTTCTACCTGCCGGGCATGATCGCGGCCGGCATCCTGCTCTCGGGCGTGCAGAACCTCGCCGTCGACATCGCCCTCGAGCGTGGCGACGGCACCCTCAAGCGACTCTCGGGGACGCCCCTGCCGGTCGGGTCGTACTTCGTCGGCAAGTTCGGCCAGGTGCTCGTCACGAGCCTGCTGCAGGTGGCGCTGCTCGTGCTGGTGGCCCGGGTGCTCTTCGGCGTGCCCTTGCCGACCGACGCCGGGTCGTGGCTGACGCTCGCCTGGGTCTACCTGCTCGGCATCGCGACGTCGGCACTGGTCGGCATCGCCCTCTCGCGCGTGCCCCGCAGCGGGAAGAGCGCCACGGCCGTGATCGTCCCGATCACGCTCGTGCTGCAGTTCATCTCGGGGGTCTACCTGCCGTTCACCCAGCTGCCCGACTGGCTGCAGTCGGTGGCCTCGGTGTTCCCGTTGAAGTGGCTGGCGCAGGGCATGCGCAGCGTGTTCCTGCCCGACACGTTCTCGGCCGCCGAGGCCGGCGGATCGTGGGACCTGCCCGGCGTCGCACTCTGGCTGGCGGTCTGGCTCGTCGCCGGCGCCGTCGCCTCGCTGCTGACCTTCCGGTGGATCAGGAAGGACACCTGACCCGTGGACGGCCACCGTCCTCCGCCCGATCGGCGACGACCACGACGGCCTCGCCGGCCCGCGGCTGCCACTAGCGTGATCGACATGGACGACACCGGCGACCGGGCGGAGGCCGCGGCCTCCGCCCGGTCGGGCACCGCCATCTCGATGCGCTGGTGGGACGCCGGCCTCGGGATCACGGTCGTGGTGATGGTCGTCCTGGCCACGACCTCGTCAAGCGGCCGGGTCACGGCCTCGTTCGTCGCCGTCGGGCTGCTGGTGCTCACGTGGTTCGCCCTCGCGCGGCCCGTGGTGCGTCGCGCCGACGCGCTGCTGTCGCTCCCGACCGTGACGGCCGTCGCCGCGCTCGTGGTGGTGGGCGGCGTCACGGTGGCCGCCACCCCCGAACTCGCGGTCGTGCAGGCCTTCCTCATGCCGCTGATCTGGACGCTGCTCCCCGGCACCCGGTCCGCGATCGTCGCCAACGTCTGCCTGTGCGTCGCCATCTCGATCGGGTTCGTCGTCAGCCTCGGCTGGTCGGCCGAGGCCCTCGCGACGGCCGCCACCAGCGAAGGCCTCTCGCTCGTCTTCAGCATCGCGCTGGGGATGTGGATCACCACGATCGCCCGGGTCGGGGTCGAACGCGGCCGGCTGCTCGACGAGCTGCGCGAGGCCCAGGCCGAACTGGCCGCGCGGCACCGCGACGCGGGCACGAGCACCGAACGCGAGCGCCTGGCCCGGGAGATCCACGACACGATCGCCCAGAGCCTCACCGGAGTCGTCATGCTCGCGCAGCAGACCCGCGGAGCCCTCGCGGCCGGCGACCTGGCGACGATCCGTGAACGGCTCGACGTGATCGAGGCCGCCGCCCGCGAGGCCCTCACCGAGGCGCGCACCCTCGTCGCGGCGACCGCGTCCACCGGACCGGCGGGCACCGACGTGGCGGCCGCCCTCCATCGCCTCGGCGAGCGCTTCGAGCGGGAGAGCGGAATCGGGATCACGGTCGACGCCGTCGAGGTCGACCTGCCCCGCGACCTGCAGGTCGTGCTGGTGCGGTGCACCCAGGAGGCGCTGGCCAACGTACGCAAGCACAGTGCGTCGACGTCGGCGCGGGTCACGCTCACGGCGACGGACGGGACGGCCGTGCTCGTCGTGTCCGACGACGGCACCGGGTTCGACACGGCGGTCGCATCGACCGGGTTCGGCCTCGACGGTCTCCGCGAGCGGCTCGAACTGTCGGGCGGCCGCCTCGACGTCTCGTCGGATCGTGACGGGACGGTCGTCACCGCGCAGGTCCCCCGCGCCTCGGTGGTGACCCCGTGACCGCGGGGCCCGCGCACGAGGGTGCGACGTCGACCGGGCCCGGAGCCTCGTCGGCGGGATCGCCCGTGCACCGCACCCTCGTGGCCGACGACCATCCGATCGTGCGGCAGGGCATCGCCGCCCTGCTCGCGACGACGGACGACTTCGTCGTGGTGGGGCAGGCGAGCGACGGCTCCGAGGCCGTCGCCCTGGCGGACTCGCTCGAGCCCGACCTGATCGTGATGGACCTCCGCATGCCCGGCCTCGACGGTGTCGAGGCGACCGAGGCCGTCCTGGCACGTCACCCGACGACCAAGGTCGTCGTGCTCACCACCTACGAGTCCGACGACAGCATCCTGCGGGCGATCGAGGTGGGGGCGAGCGGCTACCTCCTGAAGGCCTCCCCGGAGGACGAGCTCGTGGCGGGCCTCCGAGCCGTGGTCGCGGGACAGGTGGCCCTCGCCCCCGCGATGGCGGCCCGTCTCGTCGGCCGCGCACGCAGCGGCGCCGAGCCCGTGCCGCGCCCGACCCCGTTGAGTCCTCGCGAGACCGACGTGCTCGCCCTCGTGGCGGAGGGTTGCTCGAACCGCGAGATCGGACGCCGGCTGTTCGTCGGCGAGGCGACGGTCAAGACGCACCTGCTGCACGTCTTCGAGAAGCTCGGCGTCAACGACCGGACGCGCGCCGTCACGCTGGCGCTCGAGCTCGGCCACCTGCCAAGCCGCTGAGGATCCCTGCGCCGCGACGTCGGACGGGCACCGCCGCGTCGGGCGGCCATCGCCGCGTCGGACGGCCGCCGCGTGGGACGCACGCGGCCGCGTCCCTACAGCGAGAGGCCGAGGAGGACGGGCTCGGGGTGCAGCAGCACGCCGAACTCGGACTGGACCCGCTGCTGGACGTAGCGCGCGAGCTCGGCGACCTCGTCGCCCGTGGCACCGCCACGGTTGGTCAGGGCCAGGGTGTGCTTGGACGAGACGGCGGCCTGCGAGCCCGGCAGGCGGAAACCCCTCGCGATGCCGGCGTGCTCGATCAGCCAGGCGGCGCTGAGCTTGACCTCGGCGGGCGCACGGGGCGCCGGGGCGGCCGGCTCCTCACCGAGTGGCACGACCTGGCGCTCGGGCTCGGGGCCGGTCGGCCACCGTGGTGCGTCGGCCGGCAGGGTCGACGCGTCGGCCCGCGACACGATCGGGTTGGTGAAGAACGATCCGCTCGACGCCGTGTCACGGTCGGCCGGGTCGAGCACCATGCCCTTCGCGGCCCGCAGGGCGAGCACGCTGGAGCGCACGTCAGCGACCGAGACCCGGGCCCCGAGCTCGACGCCGAGGGCCTTCGCGAGCTGCGGGTACGCGACCTGCTCGCTCGCGCCTCCGTGGTCCGTGAGGGCGAACTCCACGGCCGTGACGACGCCCCGACGGCCCTGCTTGAAGACGCTCGTGCGGTACCCGAGGTCGAGGTTGGCCGCGGGGATGCGGACGAACTCGCCCGAGTCGTCGTCCAGGAAGTCGACGGCCACGAGCGTCGAGGCGACCTCCTGGCCGTAGGCACCGATGTTCTGGATCGGCGACGCGCCCGTCGAGCCGGGGATGCCGCTGAGCGCCTCGAGCCCCGACCAGCCCTGCTCGACCGTGGAGGCGACGAGGTCGTCCCAGGGCTCACCGGCGGCGACGCGGAGGTGGACGCGGTGGTCGTCGGAGTCGACGCGCTCGACACCCCGGGTGGCCACGTGGACGACCGTGCCGTCGAACGGCTCGTCGGAGGCGACCGTGTTCGACCCGCCGCCCAGGACGTACCAGGGGTCGTCACCGACCGACGCCTCACGGACCGCGGCCAGCAGCTCGTCGGTCGTCGTCGCCTCGACCAGGCGGGCGGGCTCGCCGCCCACCTGCATCGTCGTGAGCTCGGCGAAGGTCGTCACGCCAGCGTCACCACGACCTGGGCCTTGCCCAGCACGGTCTGGCCGCCGGCGGTCACGGTCAGGTCGATGCGCGCCGTGCCGGCCTCGGCGTCGAGCTTGCCCACCTTCGCGACGACGGCGATCTCGGCCCCGGCGGTGGGGTCGACCACGACGGGACGCGTGAAGCGCACCTGGTAGTCCGACACCCGACCGAGCACGCCGGCGTCGTCGCCCGCCCCCTCGAGCCATTCGACGACCGGCTGGACGGCGGTGCCCATCGTGAGCATGCCGTGGGCCAGGACACCGGGGAGACCGACCGCGGCCGCCACGTCGTCGCGGTAGTGGATGGGGTTGAAGTCGCCCGAGGCGCCGGCGTAGCGCACCAACGAGTCGCGTGTCAGGGGGTAGGTCTTCTCGGCGACGACCTGGCCGACCTCGAGGGCGCTCACGCGGCGGCCTCGTCGTCGGCGCGGACGACGAGCGTCGACACGGCGGTGACCACGTGCCGCCCGTCGACGTCGCGCATGTCGGAGGACGCCGTGACCATGGCGTTGCCGCCCAGCGTCTTGACGCTCGTCACGGTCAGGGTGGCCGTGAGCTCGTCCCCCGCGACGATCGGACGCGAGAGCGAGAAGCGCTGCTCGCCGTGGACGACGCGGGAGAAGTCGATGCCCGCGTCGGGTTCGGCGAGCAACTGGGCGAGGGTGGCCTCTTGGACGACGACGGCGAAGGTCGGCGGGGCGACGAGGTCGCCGTGCCCGGCCGCGTGGGCCGCCTCGAGGTCGAACGAGAGCGGGCTCGTCGAGCCGGTCGCGCGGGCGAACTCGCGCACCTTCTCGCGGCCCACGAGGTAGGGCGGGGCCGGCGGGAAGACCCGCCCTTGCAGATCAGGGTTCACGGACACGCGGTCGAGTCTAACCAGCGGGGTACGTCGCCCGGCCCGGTGTCGGGGGCACGGCGTACGTTCACGTCATGAGCGACGCGAACATCGACCCCGACATCACCCCCGTCGACCCGGCAGCGGCCGAGTCCGACGAGACGACGACCACCGACACGACGACCACCGACGAGACCGACCAGGCCGCCACGGCCCGCGAGGAGAACGCGGCCCCCGCACACGGCGAGACGCTCGGCGGCGCCCGCCCCGACGGCGGCAGCACGGCGTCGAAGGACCCCGACGACTGGGTCACCGGGGACGAGCCCATCACCGGCCCGCAGAAGAGCTACCTCGACACCCTCGCCCGCGAGGCCGGCGAAGAGCTACCCGCCGACATGACGAAGGCCGAGGCGAGCGAGCACATCGACCGCCTCCAGCAGAAGACCGGCCGCGGGGCCTGACCCCTCGTCGTCCCCCGGGGCCCGGGTCGATCCGCGAAAGACGGCCCGGTGCCCCTTCCGATCCACCCGTGGCAGTCGTACACTCCAGTCACGTCTGGGATGGTAACTCGACGTGGGCACCCTCCTCTGGCGCGTGCCGGTACTGATCCACCTGCACCTCGAGCGCCGAGGGTGCGACGGGGTGCATCCGAGTCCTCCCCCGACTCGGGTGCACCTCTTCACGTCGCCCACCGCATCGTGTCCCGCCGTCCGGGGCCGACCGACTCGGGGCCGTGCGGCTCCGTCCGTCTAGGGTGAACGGATGATCTCCCCCGAGCCCCCGGTCTCCACCGCCGGCTCCGGTCGCCGCGACGGCCCCGCCTCGTGGACCGCCGCACTGCTGGGTTCGACGCACCCGGGGCCGACGGTGGTGGTGACCGTCCTCGCCGTCGTGCTGGGCGCCTCCTCGGGGTTGCCCCTCGGCCGACTCGTGCTGCTCGCCCTCGCGGTGCTGCTCGGACAGGCCTCGATCGGGTTCGCCAACGACTGGCTCGACGCCGGGCGCGACCGCGCCGTCGGCCGGACCGACAAGCCGGTGGCCCAGGGCCTCGTGAGCGTGTCGGCCGTTCGCCGTGCCGCGGTGGTCTGCGGCGTGCTGATGCTCGTGCCGTCCTACGCGCTCGGGCCCGCAGCCGGCACGGCCCACCTCGTGCTCGTGGCCTCGGGGTGGGCGTACGACCTCGGGCTCAAGCGGACCCCGGTCTCGGTGGTGCCCTTCGTCGTGAGCTTCGGCCTGCTGCCGGCCGTCGCCACCCTCGCGGCGGCACCACCGTCGCCTCCCGCCGCCTGGGCCGTGGCGGTCGGAGCCGTCTTCGGCATCGCGATCCACTTCACGAACGTCCTGCCCGACCTCGACGACGACGCGCGCACCGGCATCGTCGGGCTCCCCCACCGCCTCGGGCGGACCGTCTCGGGAGTCGTCGCGTTCGCGGCGCTGGCCATCGCGGCCGTCCTGCTGCTCTCGGGCCGACTGGGCGGCGACTCGTCGGCTCCGGGCCTCGTCGCTGCCGCCGTCGGCACCGCCGTGACCCTCGGCATCGCCGTCGTCGGAGTGCGCCTCGTGCTCGCGGGACGCGTCGACCGGACCCTCTTCCGGTTGATCATGGTGGCGGCCGTGCTGCTCGTGGTGCAGCTCGCCCTCAGCGGCGGCACCGTCGTCGCCTGAGCACGCGGGTCGGCGGAGGGGAGCCGAGACGGCGCGGCCGCGGGGGCCGACCGCTCAGGCCCAGCGCATGGCGTAGACCGACGCGAGCAGGTGCCTGCTCGGAGCTCTCAGCACGGCTCCGAGCGCCAGGTCCCGGGCCCGAGCCGCTCCCCCGCCGACGGGCCGACCGAGGGCGGTGTTCCACTCGGCCTGCCGGGCGGCGCGCAGGGCGGCGCGGGCACGGTCGGCGTCGAAACGACCGAACGTCGTCGGATCGAGCACCCGGCCACCCCTCCGCTTCACCGCCGCGGCGATGACGGCCTCGAGCGCGTGCCCGTCGAGCCAGCCGAGGTTCATGCCCTGGCCGCCGATGGGACTGATCTCGTGGGCGGCGTCGCCGATCAGCGTGACCCGGCCGACGACCGTCCGGACGGCCAGCCGGCGCCGGACGCCGAACCCGCTCGTCATGGTCGAGGTCGTCGGGTCGACGGGCGACCCGGTGCGGTCCGACACGAGCCGCGCGACGTCGTCCGGTGCGACCGACGCGGTCGCTGCGTGAGCCGCCCCGACGTGCACCACGAACCGTCGTCGACCCGCGGGCAACGGGAACGACTCGACCACCCCGGAGCGCTCGAGATGGATCACGGCGTCGGGGCCGTGGCCGGTGGCGTCGGCGAAGTCGCCCATCACGTAGCGGTCGGGCAGGTCCCGGGCCCTGGTGTCGACGCCCAGCGCGGCTCGGACGGCGCTGCGCGTGCCGTCGGCCCCGACGACGAAGCGGGCGGCGACGACCACCGGCCCCTCGTCGTCGACCCCCTCGACGACCACGTCCTCGTCGCGTTGTGCGAGCCCGACGAACCGCACGCCCCGACGGAGCGCGTCGTCCCGCCGCGCGGCCAACCCCGTCCGCAGCACCGCCTCGGTGCGGTCCTGCGGCACCGCCGCGACGAACGGCCACCGCGACGACGCCCGGTCGAACGGCACCACGCCGACCGTCCGCTCGCCGCTCCGGGCGATCCCCCGCCGGATGCGGACGGCGTCGGCGAGCAGGTCGTCCGCGAGGCCGAGCCGGTCGAAGAGGTCGATCGAGGGCGGATGCACGCCGAGGGCGCGCGAGTGCGCCGGATCGTCGACCCGCGCCTCCCAGACGACGGCGTCGAGGCCGCGATCCGCCAGAGCGGCGGCGAGCATCACCCCGACGGGCCCCCCACCGACGATCAGGACGTCATGCGTCCGCACGGCCGGCACCCCCGGGGGCGTCGATGCCGATCTCGCGGACGAGCAGCAGGCGGAAGGGCCACTGCCGGACGACGCGCCACCCCGGCGGAGCCACGTCGACCAGCTCGTCGGCGGTGAAGCTGCGGCGGATCGACAGGAGCCCGTCGACGTGGACGAACGAGCGGGTCCGCCACGGCCAGGTCGCGGCCCGGTAGGCGAGGTACGCCCCGCGGGCCCGCTCGATGTCGGCGTGCAGCACGAGACGGGACGCCAGGCGGGCGCTGTCGTCCAGCACGGCCGCCCGGGCCTCGTCGTCGAGGTGGTGCAGGACGTGGTTCGACACGACCACGTCGAAGGTCTCGCCCGCCGCCACGAGGTCGGCGCTCGAGGCCCGCCGGAACTCGACGCCGGGCGGGACGGGGCGGGACGCCGCGAAGGCGTGGGCCCGTTCGTCGGGATCGACGGCCACGACCTCGAGGGCGAGCCCGTCGCGACGGGCCCAGCCGGCCAGGGCGCGCGCGAGGTCGCCGCCGCCGGACCCGAGGTCGAGCAGCCTGGTCGTCACGTCGGCCGACAACAGCGGGCGGAGGCGGCGGAGGTACGCCCGGCGCCACCCCGCCACGAGACCGTTCACGACCGGGAAGGCCCGGTAGGTGGCGTTCAGCAGGCCGAGGTCGCAGCCCGGGTCGTCCATCAGCTCGACGAGTCCGACGCCTCGTCGCGACAGGTCGGGCCACCAGGGCGGCCGCACCGCGACCGACGGAGCCGAGGAGGTGCGGGTCGCGCTCACGAGACCGCGCGACGCGTCATCAGCGCGGTCTCGACGGTCAGCCCGGGGCCGAAGGCCATGGCGCCCACGCGCTGCGACGGGGCGGGGGGGCCGGCCAGGAGGTCGGCGAGGATGAACAGGACGGTCGCGCTCGACATGTTGCCGTAGTCGCGCAGGACGTCGCGTGAGGGCGCCAGGTGGGCGTCGGTGAGCCCGAGCTGCTGTTGCACGCGGTCGAGGATGCTGCGCCCGCCCGGATGGACGGCCCACAGGTCGACGTCGCCGACGCCGACGCCGCCGGCCTCGAAGAGCGGTGCCAGGGCCGAGTCGATGTGGAGCTCGATGATCTGCGGGACGTAGCTGCTCAGCACCATGTCGAAGCCCAGGTCGCCGATCGTCCACGCCATGTCGGTCTCGCCGACCGGTGTGAGCACCGTCTCGAGGACGTCGAGGTCGAGCACGACGGAGCCCGACGGCGCCGGGCGGGCGGTCACCACGGCGGCGGCCGCCCCGTCGGCGAACACGGACGAGGCGACGATCGAGTCGGGGTCGTCGGAGCTGCGCAGGTGCAGCGTGCAGAGCTCGGCGCAGACGACGAGCACGACCGCCTCCGGATCGGCGAGGCAGAAGTCGCGTGCGGCGGCGAGGGCGGGGAAGGCCCCGTAGCAGCCCATGAAGCCCAGGTGGTGGCGACGGGTCGACGGCGACAACCCGAGGCCCCGGACGAGCAGGTAGTCGGGCCCGGGGGCGAAGAAGCCGGTGCACGACACGCTGATCACGTGCGTGACGTCGTCGGGCCCGAGGTCGGGCGCCGCCGCGAGCGCGGCATGAGCGGCGTCGAGGAACAGCTGGGGCGACCGGTCCGTGTAGACCTGGTTGCGCGCACCCGTGCCGGGTCGGAGGATCTCGTTCGACGCGGCGTCGTAGAACGTGGGCTCGCCCTCGCGCGGTCGCCGGTCGAGCTCGTCGACGACGGTGTGCCGGGTCTCGATGGCCGAGGCACCGAACGCGGCGCCGACGATGCGCTGACCGAGGCGGCCGAGGCCGGCCTGGGTCGCGAAGATCTCTCGGACGTCGTCCTGTCGGATGATGGTCGGGGGCACCGCGGTGCCGATGCTGCGGATGCTCACGGCCATGCTTCATCGTATGCCCGACGCCCGGGCACGGCGCACCGGTCGCGTCTCGGTGCGCGGAGACGACCCGGCGGGTGACCACCGAGCGTACGGACGACGAAGGCCCGAACTCGTGAGAGATCCGGGCCTGCGGTAGCGAGGGCGGGACTTGAACCCGCGACACCACGATTATGAGCCGTGTGCTCTAACCAACTGAGCTACCCCGCCGCAGGCTGCAGGCCCTGCCGGCATCACACCGGGACGGGACCGAGACAGCCAGAGCCCCGAGTCAGGATTGAACTGACGACCCCTTCCTTACCATGGAAGTGCTCTACCACTGAGCTATCGGGGCGTGACCACCAGGCGAGCGACCGAGGCCGCTGCCGATTGGCACCAGACAAGGGTAGCAGAGCGAACGGGCTGCTGACGCCACGTGCCGACCCGGCCCGCCGAAGGCCCCGCGGGGCAGGATCGACGGGTGCACAGCCTCGAACTCCTGCTCGACCCGGCCTCCGACGGAGCCGTCCGTGACGAATGGCGCGTGCTGTCCGCGGCGGGCCTCCCGTCGCAGGGCGACCACGGCGGGACGTCGAACGCGCCGCACGTCACCCTGGTGGCACGACCCGACCTCGACCCGGCCGCCGACCCGCGCCTCCTGCCCCTCTCGGAGGCGCTGCCGATGCCCGCCGAGCTCGGCGGGCTGCTGCTCTTCGGGTCGCCCCCGCGCGGGCTCGTGCTCGTGCGACCCGTGGTCGTGACGGGAGAACTGCTGGACCTCCACGCCCGGGTGCACGAGAGCCTGGGAGGCGCGGGGGACGTCCCGCACACCACGCCCGGTCGGTGGACCCCCCACGTCACCCTCGCGTCACGCCTCACGCCCGACCAGGTGGCCCGGGCCCTCGACGCCCTCTCCGAGGCCGGCGTCCCGTCGACCCGGCCGGTCGTGCTGTCCCGGCTGCGGCGCTGGGACCCGGGCGCGCGGACGATCGTCCCGCTGGGTCCCGTCGCCGCGGACGGGGAGGCGCATGAGAGGGACGGCGCCGAGCGCTGACCCCGGACGTCAGGCGAGCGGACGCGAGGCCGCCTCGAGCGACGCCAGGTCGCCCTCGGTCAACTCGACCCGGGCGGCGTCGAGCAGGCCCTCGAGCTGGCGGGGGGTCCGGGCGCTGCCGAGTGCGCCGATGACGTTGTCGCGGGAGGCGAGCCACGCGACGGCCACGGCGCCCGGCTCGACGTCGAGACGCTCGGCGATCTCGACGACGACCTCGAGGGTGCCCTGGTTCTGCGGCGTGACGTAGCTGAGGGCCCGGCTGCCCCGGGGAGAGTCACCGCGGCCGGCCTCGTGACGGTACTTGCCCGTCAGGAACCCGCTCGCCAGGGACGAGTGCGGCAACACGGCGAGGTCGTAGTGGTCCACGATGGCGGCGACGTCGTGCTCGTACTCGCCCCGTCGCACCAGGTTGTACGCGACCTGGACCAAACGGAACGGGTGGAGTCCGTCGCGATCCGCGATCGCGAGGGCCTGCCGGAGGCGCGCGCCGGTGTAGTTGGACGCCCCGGCGCAGAGGATCTTGCCCTCGTCGACGAGCTCGCTGAGCGCGCCCACGGTCTCGTCCAGCGGTGTCTCGTCGTCGTCGAAGTGCGTGAAGTAGAAGTCGACGTGGTCGGTGCGCAGACGGCGCAGCGACGCCTCGACCGCCGCACGGATGCTGACGCGCGACAGGCCGGGGGTGTCGGGGTGCTGCCCGCACTTGGTGCTCAGCACCACCCGGTCGCGGTTGCCCGGTCGGGCGAGCCACCGGCCGATGATGGCCTCGGACTCGCCCCCGGAGTTGCCCGGCAGCCACGCCGAGTAGACGTCGGCCGTGTCGACGACGCGGCCGCCGTCGTCGGCGAACAGGTCGAGCACCTCGAGGGCGGTGGGGGCGCCGACCGTCCAGCCGAAGACGTTGGTTCCGAGCGCGAGCGGGAACGGCCGGGTGCCGGCGGGCAGGTCGGCCGTCACGAGATCGGTCGCAGGGTTCAGGATCGTGCCAATCGTGTCGCGGGTGTTCGTCCCGGAGGTCCCCCTCCGGGCTGTCCTGACCACGACCGTAGCCGATGCCGCGTCGGGGGCCTGCCGTATCGTGGCCTCATGTCCACACGAGATCCGGCCGAGACCGACACGCTGACCCCGACCGCCCCCCTCGAGGGCACCGCGACGACCGCCGACCAGGGCCACGAGTGGTGGCGCACCGCCGTCATCTACCAGGTCTACCCGCGGTCGTTCGCCGACGGCGACGGCGACGGCGTCGGCGACCTCCCCGGCATCACGTCGCGACTCGACGCCCTCGGCGAGCTCGGCGTCGACGCCGTCTGGCTGTCGCCCTTCTACACTTCGCCCCAGCGCGACGCGGGCTACGACGTGGCCGACTACCGCGACGTCGACCCGCTGTTCGGCACCTTGGACGACTTCGACGCCCTCCGCGCCCGGGCCACCGAGCTGGGCCTGCGGGTCATCGTCGACGTGGTGCCGAACCACACCTCGAGCGACCACGCGTGGTTCCGCGAGGCCCTCGCCTCGCCGGCCGGTTCGGCCGCCCGCGGTCGGTACCTGTTCCGTGACGGCCGCGGCCCCGACGGCGAGCTGCCGCCGAACAACTGGCAGTCGGTCTTCGGCGGCCCGGCGTGGTCCCGCGTGACCGAGGCCGACGGCCGACCGGGCCAGTGGTACCTGCACCTGTTCGACTCGTCGCAACCCGACCTCGACTGGACGAACCGCCGCGTGCGCGACGAGTTCGTCGACGTGCTGCGCTTCTGGCTCGACCGCGGCGTCGACGGGTTCCGGGTCGACGTCGCTCACGGCATGGTCAAGGCCGAGGGCCTGCCCGACTACACGCCCCCCGCCGAGTCCGGCAGCATGGGCGGTGGCCAGGGCGAGTCCGCTCCCCCGCCCTACTGGGGCCAGGAGGGCGTCCACGAGATCTACCGCGAGTGGCACACCGTCCTCGCCGAGTACCCGGGCGACCGGGTGCTCGTCGCCGAGGCCTGGGTCGAACCGCTCTCGCGTCTGGCCGACTGGGTGCGCCCCGACGAGATGCACCAGGCGTTCAACTTCGCCTACCTCGAGACCGGGTGGTCCGCCCCGGCCGTCCGCGAGGTCGTCGACGCGTCCCTCCAGACCTTCTCGAGCGTCGGAGCCCCCAGCACCTGGGTCATGAGCAACCACGACGTCGTCCGGCACGCCAGTCGGCTCGCCCTGACGGCCGAGAACCCGCAGGGGTACGGCATCGGGCCGAAGAGCGAGGGGCTGCCCGTCCCCGAGCTCGGGTTGGCCAGGGCGCGAGCCGCATCGGCGCTCATGTTGGCCCTCCCCGGCAGCGCGTACCTCTACCAGGGCGAAGAACTCGGCCTGCCCGAGGCCATCGACCTGCCCGACGACTCCCGGCAGGACCCCACGTGGTTCCGCACGGACGGGGAGCGCTACGGCCGGGACGGCTGCCGCGTGCCGTTGCCCTGGTCCGCGACCGAGCCGGCCTTCGGGTTCAACGCGACGGGCGCCTCCTGGTTGCCCCAACCCGCGGACTGGTCGACGTACGCCCGGGACGAGCAGCGGGGTGTCGCCGGGTCGACGCTCGAGCTCTACACGCGGGCGCTCCGCCTCCGTGCGGAGCACGAGCTGGGTACGGGCACGCTGACCTGGCTCGAGGGCTTCGGGCCCGAGGTGGTCGCGTTCCGCAGCCAGGGGGTCACCGTCGTGGCCAACATGGGCGACGTCCCCGTCGAGCTCCCCGTGGGCGAGGTCCTGCTGGCCACCATGGTCGTCGACGGGCCGGCCCTGCCGGCGAACGCGACGGTCTGGCTCGCCACCACGTCGTAGCGGCGACGACGACGGAAGAGCCCCACCTGGCGACAGGTGGGGCTCTTCTCGTGCGTGCCGCGCGGACGCGGGACCACGGCTCAGTTCGTGTTGGCCTGGAGCCAGGGATAGGGGTCGACGGGCACGCCGCCGATCACGATCTCGAAGTGCAGGTGGGCCCCGGTGCTGTTGCCCGTGCTGCCGACCTTGCCGATGATGGTGCCGACCGTGACGGTGTCGCCCTCGCGGACCTCGACCGAACCGGTCTGCATGTGCGCGTAGACGCTGGTGACCTTCTGGCCGTTGACGACGTGGTCGATCCAGACGTTGTTGCCCAGGGCACCCGAGGGGCCGTCGACCTTGCTGACGACGCCGTCGGCGATCGCCTGGATCGGCGAGCCGGCACCGGGGACGAAGTCGAGACCCTGGTGGAACGTCGAGCAGAAGCCGCAGTTGGCCACCTGGCGGGCGCCGAAGCCGCTGCTGATCGGCACGCCCGTCTGGAACGGCCACTGGACCGTGCCGTCGACGTCGTTCGAGAACGTGCTGGCACTCGTCGAGGCGTACTCGGAGACGGCCTTCATCTCGGTGACCGAGTAACCGTCGCGCGAGACGCCGGCCGTGCCGTCGGCCGAGGGTGCGGTCGCCGTGTAGCTCTGGGAGTCGGCGGCCTTCTTGGCGGCCGTCTGCGTGGGGGTGTCGACGAAGAAGGCGTTGGCGGGCACCGAGGTGGCCACGAGCATGGACGCGGCGAAGAGCATGGCTCCGACGACCGTGACGCGCTTGGTGGTGCGTCGGAAGGTCGCCCCGGCGGTGCGGGGCGCGCGGACGGGCGCCTCGAGGCGAGCCGCGGGGCGCTGTGCGCGGGCCTTCGCGGTGCGCCCGGCAGCTGCGGGACGGGTGCCGGAGTCCGCACCGAGACGAGCGGCTCGTCGCGGCGAGACGTGCTCGGTCGCCGCGGACGGGCCAGTCGCGGGTCGGGCCTCGGCGGCGGGCTCGGCGACCACGCGGGCCGCAGTGCTCGTAGCGGCGGCAGCCGTCGTGGTGGCGGAGGTCGTGGTGGCGGAGGTCGTGGGGGCGGCGGAGGCCGTCGTCGTCACGGGCCGGGCCGCGCGGCGTTCGGCCTCACGCGCTTCGCGACGGGTGAGGTAGACGGGGGCGTCGGCCACGACGGGGACGGTCGGAGCGACACTCGGCGAACCGGTGCCCGTGAGGTCGTCGGTGGCGCGACGCGACGGGGTTCCGTCGCCGTCGGGCTCGGCGATCTGCTGGTACTTCGTCACGTGTGATGGGTCCTCGGGGTGATCGGGATCGGACGGTGGGTGCACCGTCGTCTTCACGGCCGTCACTGGTGATCGTGGCGCGAGCTGCGCAGGACCTTCGGAAGGAGCCCTGGCGGAGTGCGTCACGCGATGATCACGGATCAATAACGACCTCTCCAGGGTAGCCGGTCGATGAACGAATGGCTACCCGCATTCGGGTGTCGATGTCGATATGTATCGTTGACCTACGATATGACAACTCGAACGCTGCATGTTCATATCTCGCAGCGAGGGTGCTCAGGTCAGATCCCTGCCTCGACGACCAGGGCGGCGAGGTCCTGGGCGATGGCAGGGGCCGCGACGAAGGTCAGCGACTCGCTGGGCGCCTGCCCGAGCTCCCCGCGGACGACGGCGCCTGCTTCGGCGGCCACGAGCGCGCCCGCCGCGTGGTCCCACGGTTTGAGTCCTCGCTCGACGTAGGCGTCGACCCGTCCTGCGGCGACGGCGCAGAGGTCGAGCGAGGCCGCCCCCAGGCGCCTCAGGTCGCGAACGCGCCCCATCACCCGGACCAGCGCCTCCGCGTGCTCGACCCGACGTGCGGCGTCGTACGAGAACCCGGTGGCCAGCAGGGACGACTCGAGGGAAGCCGGAGCGTTCACCTCGAGGCGACGACCGTCCAGCCACGCGCCGCCGCCGACCGACGCGGTGAAGGCCTCGCCCGACGTCGGGTTGACGACCGCCGCGGCGAGGGTGCGCCAGGTGAGCGGGTCGGGACCGCCCTCGACGACGGCGATGCTCACGGCCCACTGCGGGATGCCGTAGAGGAAGTTGACGGTCCCGTCGATGGGGTCCACGACCCAGGTGAGACCGGTGGTGGAGTCGTCGGGTTCGCCCTCTTCTCCGAAGAAGCCGTCCCCGGGTCGCAGCGCGGCCAGACGGCCTCGGACGTACGTCTCGACCTCTCGGTCGGTGTGCGTCACGACGTCGACGGCGCTGCTCTTGGTGTCGGCGACCACGACCCCCTCGGAGCGGCGGAGGGCCGCGAGCTCGGCGGCCTCACCCGCGACGGCGACGGCGATCTCGAGCAGCTCGGCGGGGGTCGGGGTGACGGACACGGGTCCTCCTGTGGGGGTGGGTGGCCCGGTAACGCAAGAACGGACTCGACGAGCGAGTCCGTTCTTGAGGGGCAACCGTGGCAAGTGAGGGATTCGAACCCCCGAAGGCTACGCCGGCTGATTTACAGTCAGATCCCTTTGGCCGCTTGGGTAACTTGCCATGCACGCCCAGCCCGTGTGATCACCGACCGGAGGCGCCAGACAAATATACAGCCTCGGGAGCCCCCTCACGACCACTCGCCCTCAGGGCCGCGCCGCGCGGGCCGCGGGCCCGCGATGGACCGCGTGGACAGGTGGACTACTGGACGGCGGAGGTGAGGCGGGCGACGTTGTCGAGGACCTTCGAGCGGAAGGGCCGCACGAGCCAGTCGTCGAGGAACAGTTCGCGGCTCGAGGCGCGGTAGGTCTGCTCGACCTCGCGCAGCCGTTCGACGAACTCGCGTCCACGCACCATGACCGAGATCTCGAGGTTGAGGCTGAACGACCGCATGTCCATGTTGCTGGAGCCGATGACCGCGACCTCGTCGTCGATCGAGAAGTGCTTGGCGTGCAGGACGGTCGGCGAGCGGTACAGGAAGATGCGGACCCCCGACCGCAGCAGGGCCTCGTAGTAGGAACGCTGCGCGTGGTAGACCACCGGCTGGTCGCCGATCTCGCTGACGAAGAGCTGCACCTCGAGCCCGCGCTGGGCCGCGGTCGTCACGGCGTAGAGCATCGACTCGTCGGGCACGAAGTAGGGGCTGGTGATGATGATGCGCTCCTGCGCGCTGTAGAGCAGCGAGTTGAACAACCGCAGGTTGTTCTCGCCGTCGAAGCCCGGCCCGCTCGGCACCACCTGACAGTCGATCGTCTCGAGCCGGTCGGCCGTGTGCACGGGGTCGGTCTCGCGGAGCAGCAACTCGTCGGTCTCGCTGTACCAGTCGGTGACGAACAGCGCGTTGATGCCGGCGACGATGGGGCCCTCGAAGCGGACCATGAAGTCCTTCCACTCGAGGCCTCGGCGCTTGTTCTTGCGTTTCTGGTAGCTCTTGTCGACCATGTTCTGCGAGCCCGTGAAGGCCACCCGACCGTCGATCACGAGGAGCTTGCGGTGGTTGCGCAGATCGGGCCGCTGGTACTTGCCCCGCAGCGGCAGCACGGGCAGCATGAGCTGCCACTCCACGCCCATCGCGTCCAACCGCCGTTGGGCCTTGCGGTACCCCGGGTACCCGCGACTGGCGATGTGGTCCATCAGCAGACGGACCGTGACACCCCGTCGACGGGCGTTCTCGAGCGCCAGGAAGAACGGCTCGGTCGTGCGGTCGAGGCTCGTGATGTAGAACTCGGCGTGGACGTAGCGGTGGGCCCCGTCAACCGCCTCGACCATCGCCGCCATGGATTCGTCGTAGTCGGTGTGCATCTCACCGGTGTTGCCTCCGACGAGCGGCATCGCACCGAGCGTGCGGTTGAGTTCGACCACCGAGTCGAGCCAGGCCGGCCACGGGTGGTCGCGCTTGACGCGCTCCATGCCCTCGGTCGTCTCGATGATGTACTTGTTGATCTCGGTCTGCTTCTCACGACGACGCGCGGGCAGCTTGGTGCTGCCGATCAACAAGAAGAGGACGAACCCGACGTACGGGATCAGGAAGATCGCGAGCAACCACGCGGTGGCCGTCTGGGGCCGCCTGTTGATCGGGACGTAGACGATCGCGAACACCCGGATGGCGATGTCGAGCACGATGCCGAGAACGGCGATCGTCGGCGCCACCCAGGCGGGTTCGACCATGGACGGGACCTCGGAGCCGTGAGCCGCGGGTGACTAGCGGAAGTTGACGAACTGCAGGTCGACGTCGAGGTCGGCCTTCTTCAACAGCGCCATGGTCGCCTGCAGATCGTCACGGCTCTTGGACTGCACGCGCAGTTCGTCGCCCTGGATCTGGCTCTTCACGCTCTTCGGGCCCTCGTCGCGGATGATCTTGCCGATCTTCTTCGCCGCGTCCTGCTCGATGCCCTGCTTGAGGGACGCCTCGATGCGGTACTCCTTGCCGCTGGCGAAGGGCTCGCCGACGTCGAGGTGCTTGAGGCTGATGCTGCGCTTGATGAACTTCGACTCGAGCACGTCGAGCACGGCCTTGACGCGTTCTTCGGTGGCGGCCTTGAGCAGCAGCTTCTCGCCGCTCCAGTCGACCGAAGCACCGACACCCTTGAAGTCGTAGCGCTGCTCGATCTCTTTCTGCGCCTGGTGGAGGGCGTTGTCGGCCTCCATCTTGTCGACCTTGCTGACCACGTCGAAGGAACTGTCTGCCATGGGGACCACCATACCGACGACCGACGAGGTCGGTGACGACCGCGCGCCTCCTCGGTTCCACCGTCGAGGGGAGCCGAGGAGGCGCGCTACGGGCGACCGAGGACGTCAGGCGGGCGTCGACTCCGTCTCGACGGCGCGCGAGACGCGCACCATCTCGTCACGCTCCACGACCTTGACCCGGGCACGCTCGTGCTCGTGGGCCCCGCCGAGGGCGATCTCGTGCCCGTCGAGACGGTGCCAGCCCTCGAGGTCGGTGTACTCGACGCCGCGCTGCTCGAGCAGGGCCGGGATGGCCTCGTCGGACGGGTCGACCGGCTGCCACCAGCTGGCCTGGTCGTTGATGAGGTGCTTGACGGTCTCCATCGCGTCGCTCTTGGTGTGCCCGATGAGGCCGACGGGGCCGCGCTTGATCCAGCCGGTGGCGTAGACGCCGGGGACGATCTGGTTGTCGTCGTCCATCACCTGGCCCTCGTGGTTCGGGATCACGCCACGACGCTCGTCGAACGGGATGCCGTCGAGCGGAGAGCCGAAGTAGCCGACCGCGCGGTAGATGGCCTGGATCGGCACGTCGCGGAGCTCGCCCGTGCCCTCGACGCCGCCCTGCCCGTCGGGCCGGGTGCGCTCGTACCGGAAGGCCGCGACGCGACCGTCGGCGTCGCCGACGACCTCGACGGGCTTGGCGTAGAAGTGCAGGTGCAGGCGACGCGACGCCGTCCCGACCTCGCGCTGGCGCCACTGGTTCAGCACCTTGTCGATGACGAACACCTGCTTGTTGGTGGCGATGGCCGTCTTGGACGCCTCGTCGTGATCGAAGTCCTCGTCGTAGACGATCATGTCGACGTCACGCACCTCGCCCAGCTCGCGCAGCTCGAGCGGCGTGAACTTGACCTGCGCCGGGCCCCGGCGTCCGAAGACGTGCACGTCGGTGATCGAGGACTGCTTGAGGCCCGCGTAGACGTTGTCGGGGATCTCGGTGGGCAGCAGGTCGTCGGCGTGCTTGGCCAGGATGCGGGACACGTCGAGGGCGACGTTGCCGACGCCGACGACGGCGACCGACGTCGCGTCGAGCGGCCAGGTGCGGGGGAAGTCGGGGTGACCGTCGAACCAGCTGACGAAGTCGGCCGCGCCGTAGCTGCCCTCGAGGTCGATGCCGGGGATGTCGAGGTCGGCGTCCTTGATGGCACCGGTCGAGAAGATGACGGCGTTGTAGTGCTTGCGCAGGTCGTCGAGCCCGATGTCGACGCCGTAGCGGACGTTGCCGAAGACCCTGATGTCGCCGCTGTCGAGCACGTCGCGCAGCGCGTTGACGATGCCCTTGATGCGGGGGTGGTCGGGGGCGACGCCGTAGCGCACGAGACCGTAGGGGGCCGGCAGCTGCTCGAAGAGGTCGATCGAGACGTCGAAGGCCTTCTCGGCCTTCGCGAGGATGTCGGCGGCGTAGATGCCGGCCGGTCCGGCGCCGACGATGGCCAGTCGCAAGGTGGTCACGGGTTCTCCCTAGATCTGGGGTGGCTCGGCGGGGCCGGCCGGTTGGACGATGGTGCTCGAGGACGAGACGGACGAGGAGGCGCGGCGCCGGTCAGGCGGACCGCTCGACCACGCGGTCGGCGAAGCGGGTGAGCGCCTTCTTCACGGGCCCGTCGGGCAGCGGGGACAGGGCGTCGAGGGCCTCGCGGGCCCACCGGTGAGCCTCGACCCGGGTGCGTTCGGTGACCTCGTGCTGACGGACGCGTCGGACCAGGTCGGCGAACTCGTCGTCGAGGTGGGCCGTCGCGTCGGCGAGCGACGCCGACGTGCCGCCCTCGAGGTTCGGTTCACCGCTCGACCCGTGGGCCGCGGCACGCGTGGCGTCGACGATGCGGTCGATCTCGGACAACAGCGACGACGCCTCGAGGTCGGCCTGCGCCAGCTGCCGCAGGTACAGCACCGGGAGCGTGACGACGCCGGCCCGCAGGTCGGTGCCGGCCTTCTTGCCGGTCTCGGCGGGCTGGTCGGACAGGTCGATGACGTCGTCGATCAGCTGGAAGGCGATGCCGATCTTCTCACCGAACTCGGCGACGGGGGCGAGGTACTCACGCGGTGCCCCGCTGAACATGACGCCGGCGCGGGCGGCGGTCGAGATGAGCGACCCCGTCTTGTCGGCGAGCACGTCGATGTAGTGGGCGATCGGGTCGTCGCCTTCTCGTGGGCCGACCGTCTCGTGGAGCTGACCGAGGCAGAGCCGTTCGAAGGTCTCGGCCTGGAGCAGGATGGCCTCTTGGCCGAGCCCCGACACGATGGTGCTGGCCCGGGCGAACAGCAGGTCGCCGGCGAGGATCGCGACGTTGTTGCCCCACACCGTCTGGGCACTGGGGACGCCGCGACGCATCTGCGCCTCGTCCATGACGTCGTCGTGGTAGAGCGAGGCGAGGTGGGTGATCTCGGTGGCCTGCGCCGAGGCGACGATCCCGGGGGTCGCGCCGTCGCCCAGCTGGGCGATGAGCAGCGTCAGCGTCGGCCGGACGCGCTTGCCGCCGGCCGCGAGGAGGTAGCGCGTCGTGGCGTCGGCGATGTCGTCGGCGAAGGCGATCTCGCGCAGCAACCCCTCTTCGACGAGCTCGAGCCCGTCGTCGACCGCGGCCACGAAACGACGCTCGGTCGGCGTGGCGAACAGCTTCTCGCCGAGGCCGAGCGAACGACCCAGCGAGTTGCGCTGCGCAGGAGGGGCGCCGGCGTTCACGACGTGGCCCGCTTCGACCGCGAGGAGGAGCGCGCGGCGCCCGACGCCGGCTTGCGACCCCGGTGCAGGGCGACGATGCCGAAGCTGAGGTCGCGGTGGGCGACGCGGGTGAACCCGGCGCCGCGGATCCACTGGCTGAGGACCTGCTGCTCCGGCCACTGCTCGATGGACTCGGCCAGGTACGAGTAGGCCGGGCCGTTGCTGCTGGTGACCTTGGCGACGAGGGGCATGCCGTACTTGAGGTAGGCCCGGTAGGCGGCGCGCAGGAGACCGAACGGCGGAGTGGAGAACTCGCAGACGACGAGGCGGCCACCGGGCTTGAGCACGCGGTTCATCTCGGCCAGCGCGACCTTGGGCCGGTTCACGTTGCGCAGCCCGAACGAGATGGTGACGGCGTCGAACGTGTCGTCGTCGAAGGGCAGCGACTCGGCGTTGCCCTCGACGAACTCGAGCTCGGGGTGGCGTTCGCGGCCGACCTCGACCATGCCCTTCGAGAAGTCGAGGGCGACGACCTCGGCACCCCGCTGCGCGATGGCCGCCGAGCTGGTGCCCGTGCCGGCTGCGATGTCGAGGACCTTGTCGGCCGGACCGGCACCGATCGCCTTCACGGTGGCGATGCGCCACAGGACGGCGTTGCCCGCCGAGAGCACGTCGTTCGTGCGGTCGTAATGGCGCGCGACGCCGTCGAACATCGAGGCGACCTCGTCGGGTTGCTTGTTCATGTCGGCCTTGGTCACGATGGTGGATCCTACCGTCAAGCACTGGGGGTGTCCCGAGTAGGGTCGACGAGTGAAGTCCCCCGCGTCCCGCGCTCCGTCACTCGCCGTCCGCACCACGCGAATCGACCACGTCAGCCCGTTGCTCGACGTCGTCGACCGGGCGCGTCCGCTGGTCTTCGTCCGCGGCGGGGCGGGCATGGCGGGCGTCGGCGAGGCCCTCCGTCTCGAGTTCTCCGGGCCCGACCGCATGACCGAGGCCGCCGACGCCTGGCGTGCCGTGGCGGCCGCCGCCACGGTGCACGACGAGGTCGGCGTGCCCGGTACCGGGTTGGTCGCGTTCGGCTCGTTCGCGTTCGACGACGAGTCCGCCGAGACGAGCGTGCTGATCGTCCCGAGCATCGTCATCGGACGGCGCGACGGGGTCGCCTGGATCACGAGGGTGGACGACGCCGAGCTGCCCGCGGGGAAGCCGGTCGGCGCCTCCGTCCGCCTCTCGCTGGCCGACGGCGCCCTCGACGCCGGCGGCTACGCGACGGCCGTGGCCCGGGCCGTCGACGCCATCGGCGCCGGTCGGGTCAGCAAGGTCGTGCTCGCACGCGACCTCGTGGGCACGTTGCCCCCCGAGGCCGACCTGCGCCTCGTCGCCGCCACCCTGCTCACCGCGTACCCCGACTGCTACGCCTTCGCCGTCGACGGACTGATCGGGGCCAGCCCCGAGACGCTCGTCAAGTCCGAACGGGGCGAGGTGTCGGCCCGGGTCCTCGCCGGAAGCGCGGCCCGTGGCGTCGACGCGGCCACCGACGAGCAGGCCGCCCTCGCCCTGGCGACGTCTCCGAAGGACCTCGACGAACACGCCTTCGCCCTGCGCAGCCTGTTGCTGTCGCTCGGACCGCACGCCCGGGACGTCGTGACGGGCGAACAGCCCTTCACCCTGCGCCTCCCCAACCTCTGGCACCTGGCCAGCGACGTGCGGGGCCGCCTGACCGACGGGTCGAGCTCGCTCGACCTCATCGCCTCGCTGCACCCGACGGCGGCCGTCGCCGGCACCCCGACGCAGGAGGCGCTGGCCCTGATCCGAGAACTCGAACCGTTCGACCGTGGTCGCTACGCGGGGCCCGTCGGCTGGGTCGGTGCCGACGGCGACGGCGAGTGGGCCATCGCCCTCCGGTGTGCCCAGGTCGACCGGGACGGCTCGGTGAGGGCGTTCGCGGGGGCCGGCGTCGTCGCCGAGTCCGTGCCCGAGAGGGAGGTGGCCGAGACGGCCATGAAGTTCCGCCCCGTGGTCGACGCCTTCAGCCGATGACCGCGCCCGCCCCCGCGACGACGTGGTCGCGTCCGGTCGCCCTCGTCGTGGCGGCCGCGTTCTTCATGGAGAACCTCGACGCCACCATCCTGTCGACGGCGACCGCCACGATCGCGACCGACTTCGGCGTCCAGCCCGCGCAGCTCGGACTCGCCGTGACCGGCTACCTCGTCGCCGTGGCGGCGTTCATCCCGCTGGGCGCCTGGCTCGCCGAACGCTGGGGCGCCCGCCGCGTGTTCCTCGCGGCCGTCGTGCTCTTCGTCCTCGCCTCGGTCGCCTGTGCCGCGAGCACCGACCTGGTCGCCCTCACGACCTCCCGGGTCGTGCAGGGCTTCGCGGGCAGCATGATGGTGCCGATCGGCCGACTGATCGTCCTCCGCAGCACCGAGAAGTCCGAGCTGATCCGGGCGATCGCCTACCTCACCTGGCCCGCGCTCGTGGCTCCGGTCGTCGCGCCGCTGCTCGGAGGACTGCTCACCGAGCACCTCGGCTGGCAGTGGGTGTTCCTGGTCAACGTCCCGGTCGGCCTCGCGCTGCTCGTGGTCGCCTGGAGGGTCGTCCCCTCCCCCGAGGTCGGTGACCGCCAGCCTCTCGACCTGGTCGGTCTGGTGCTCGTGGCGGGATCGATCGTGGCACTGGTGCTGGCGTTCGAGCTGCTCGGCGAGCCCACGACGCTCGTGCCGGGCGTGCTGTTGGCCGTCCTGGCGGTGGTGCTCGGCCTCGTGGCCGTGCGGTGGTTCCGTCGGGCGGCGCACCCGTTGCTCGACCTCACGGCCTTCCGCATCGGGTCGTTCCGCGTGACGAACCTCAGCGGATCGCTCTACCGGGCCGTCGTGAACGGCATCCCCTTCGTCGTCCCGCTGCTGCTGCAGGACGGTTTCGGCTGGTCGCCGGTCGAGGCGGGACTCATGCTCATGTGGGTGTTCGTCGGCAACCTGGCCGTCAAACCGTTCACGACGCCGCTGCTGAAGCGCTTCCGCGTGGTGCCGATCATCGTCGTCGCGACGGTGGCCCTCGCGGCGACCTTCGTCGCGGCCGCGCTGGTCGGCCCCGACACCTCGCCGGTCGTCGTGGCGGGGGTGCTGCTGCTCAGCGGCGTCTTCCGGTCCGTGGGCTTCACGGCCTACAACACGCTGCAGTTCGCCGACGTCCCGGCCGAGATGATCGGGCCCGCCAACGCCGTCGCGTCCATCACGAGCCAACTCGCCGTGGGGCTCGGCGTCGCCGCGACGGCGCTGGCCGTCCGCGTGGCCGACCTCGCGATCTCGACCGACGGCCCGGCACCCGCGGCGTCCGGGTACCAGGCCGCGTTGATCGTGCTGGCCGTGCTGGCCCTGCTCAGCCTCATCGAGGGGCTGCGGCTGCCCAAGGGGACCGGCGACGCGTTGCGGAGCCGCGCCTCCTGACGTCCGGTCAGCGACCGCAGACGGCCAGCGGGACCTCGTTGGCGGCCCCCAGCACCGCCGGTCCCCCGACGAGGACGACCTCGAAGACGCGGGCGTCGAGCACGGCTCGCTCCGTCGCCGGCGGGACACAGTCTCGCTCGCTCAGGACGAGCGAGGCACCTTCGCGGGCGGCGACCGCACCCGCGACCAGCGCATCGGCGAATCCCCGTCCGCTCGCCACGAAGATCGTCTCGGAGTCACCACCGACGAGTGCGGCGGCCGTCTCGTAGCGATCGACTCCGGCGCGACGCTCGGTGACGAGAGAGGGCTCCTGCTCGACGAGACTGGCTTCGTACGCCCGGGAGATGCTCGCCGTCCCGCCGACGAGGATGGCCCGGGCCTTGCCCAGCTCGACCATCAGGGCCCTCGTCGGAGCGTCGGCGGCCGACTGAGCACCTCGGACGAGGACGACCGGGGCGTCGTCCCGATGAGCGGCAGGACCTGCGGCCAGGGCATCCGGGAACACCTCACCCGTGGCGAGGTAGATCCTCTCGCCGGTCGACGAGCCGAGGAACGAGTGACGCGCCACCAGGCGCGAGGTCTCGTAGCGGTCCGCTCCACCGAGCCTCGTGATCACCGGTTGCCACGAGGCCAGCTGCTCGTAGACCTGGGCGGAGACCGCGGCCGGCCCACCCACGACCACGATGCGCTCGGGGGCGAGGTGCTCGATGACCGCCACGGTGGCTGCGGGGAGGGCATCCCGGTCGGTCATCGCGAGGGCCCCGCCCTCGTGGGCTGCCGCAGGGCCCGCGCTGAGCGCGTCCGGGAAGTTCAGCCCGTTCGCGACGTAGAGGACGGGGACCCGAGGCGTGGCACCGTTCGTGGAAGGAAAGCCCCAGGGCGACGACAGGACCGCTGCTCCGGTGCCGAACCGGTCGTCCCCGGCCACTCGTGTCGTCGTGAAGGTCCGTTCGGTGAGGACGACGTCGAGACCGGTGATCTTTTGTCCGGGACCGATGACGATGTCCTCGGCATCGGCGAACCGCCGACCCGCCGGCCAGTACAGGTCGTCGTGGACCCTCGATGACTGCGAGGACCCGTCTCCGAAGCTCAGGCGATAGGTGCCCGGGCGCAGGAGGGGGAACTCCCAGCGACCGTCCTCGCTCGCCGTGGACTCGGAGCCCTCGTCCTTGTAACCACCGGTGGTGGGGTTCTTCCACCAGATCGTCACGCGGGCGTACGGCAGCGGCACCGTCCTCCCGTCGACGACCGCCGACACCTGGCCCGACAGGAGCTGGGACAGGATGAGCGGGAGATCGCCGACCGAGGCCGCCGACCCGTCGGCGGGAACGTCCACCCAGAATCGAGGGGACCCATAACGGTACGGACCGGGATACGGCGCTTCGAGCGTGACGTACCACCGGCCCGGCGTGACTCCGGTGAACGCGAAGGTCCCGTCGGGCCGACGCTCGAGCGAGGGGACCGGAACCTCGTCCGGGGTGGTCCCGGGTGAAACGGCCGTCAACCGACCGGCGGACGACGGCACCATCGAACCGTCGGCCGTCTGCGCCGTGACCCGACCGGTGATGCTCCCGATCGGCGTCGTGCCGAGCGGGGCGGCGCCGGCCGGGGTGACGACGAGCCAGGACGCGACGACGGCGACGACGAGAGCGAGGGAGAAGACCACCGCGGTAGGACCGCCACGGAGGGGCGAGATGACGAGCATGAGGCATTGTCAGGGACCGGGGGACCCGTGAGCAACACGCGTACCCCGAACCGTACCGTTCGACGACCGGCGATCGCCGGAGGCACCTGAGCGGACGCGTCCGACCCGAGCGGACTGTCCCCCGCTACGACGTCGCGAGCTTCGTCTTCTCGAGCTCGACGTCGAACTGCGCGACGGGCCAGTCGAGCCCGCGCGACGCGAGGGCGTCGATCAGCAGCTTCTGGACGGCGACCCGGGCGTACCACTTGCGATCGGCCGGCACGACGAACCACGGGGCGGTCCCGGTCGACGTGCGACGGATGGCCGTCTCGTAGGCGTCTTGGTAGTCGTTCCAGACGAGACGCTCCTCGAGGTCGCCGGGGTTGTACTTCCAGTGCTTGTCGGGGCGGTCGAGGCGGTCCGCGAGGCGTTCCTTCTGCTCGTCGGACGAGATGTGCAGCATCACCTTGACCAGCGTGGTGCCGTTCGCGACGAGCTCGTCCTCGAACTCGACGATGTCGGCGTACCGCTGTTCGATGTCCTCGGGCGGCGCGAGGCGGCGCACCTTGCCGATCAGCACGTCCTCGTAGTGCGAGCGGTCGAAGACCCCGATCATGCCGGGGCCGGGCAGCTCGCGCCGCACCCGCCACAGGAAGTCGTGCGCGAGCTCGTCGGGCGTCGGCGACTTGAAGGCATGGTGCGCGACGCCCTGGGGGTCGACGGCGCCCACGACGTGCCGGACGATGCCGCCCTTGCCGGCGGTGTCCATCGCCTGCAGGACCAACAGCACGTTGCCGGTGCTGCCCCCGCTCCGGCTCTGCGCGAACATCTTCTCCTGGAGCTCGCTCAGGGTCTCGCGACCCGACTCGAGCGCCTGCTGTGCATACGCCTTGTCACCCGCGAAGCCCGGGGTGGACGAGGTGTCGACGTCGGCGAGCACGAAGCCCTCACCGGCTCGGAGGGACTGGGAGGGCGGGGTCGTCCACGTCTTGGCCATGCCCTCGACCCTACGACCGAGCGACCCGATCCGCCCTGGCGTGGCGCGGACGCTCAGCGGGAGAGGGGCACCTCGATCAGAACCGGCCCGTCGTACCGGGCGACGAGGGCCTGGTCGAGCTCCGCCCGCGTGGCCGCCTCGACGTACTGCCAGCCGTAGGCCACGGCGAGTGCCGAGAGGTCGACCTCGTGAGGGGTGAACTGCACACGGGTCATCGCCTCGGGCGACGCGGTGGCCGCGACCTCGAGCCCGTCGAAGATGGTGCCGCCGCCGTCGTTGCCGACGACCACCTGCAACCGGGGCCTGGTCTCGCCGAGGCCGAGGAGCATCGAACCGACGTCGTGCAGCAAGGTCAGGTCGCCGACGAGCACCCGGGTGGTGCCGGCTGCGGGGTCGTCACGCTGGCTGGCGAGGGCGATGCCGGTGGCCGTGGCGATCGTGCCGTCGATGCCGGCCAGCCCACGGTTGGCGTGCACGGGGATCTTCTTGCCCGGCACGATCTGGTCGAGTTCGCGGATGAGCCTCGACGCACCCAACACGAGGCGGTCGTGTGGCCAGCTGACGCGCCACAGAGCCTCGGCGAGGGCGCGGCGCGTCACCGGCCGCCGCAGCAGCTGCACCTCGCGACGCAGGAACTCGGCCTGTTCGGCCGCCTCGGTGCGACCGGCCGAGCCCTCGGCCGTCCCGTCGGCCCCGGGACCGTCGGCCGCGTCCTCGGACTCGGCCTCGGCCTCGGCCTCGGCCTCGAGCAGGCGACGACCCGTGTGGACCCAGCGCCCGACCCACGTGCGATGAGCGGCGTCGTCGGTCGAACCGACCCCCGAGGAGGCGCGGTCCACCTCGACGGCCTCGACCACGCGCGCGGAGCGACCCGGGTCGTAGGCTTCGGCCCCCGCCGCACGGACGACCACGACCTCGACCCCGCCACGGGTGAGCAGCGAGGGGATCTGACGGCTGAGGGTCGGGTGCCCGAAGACCACCACCCGACGGACGCGGCCGCCGAAGTCGGCGTCGTCGAGCAGGGCACGGTACGACGAGACGAGGTGCGGCCCGAAACGGGCCCCGCTCGAGACCTCGGCCACGAGCGGGGCACCCAGTGCCCGGGCAGCGGCCTCGGCCTCGGGGCCGGCGGCGTGCCCGGCGACGACGAGGGTCGCGGGGTCGACGTCGACCTCGAGCGCGGATGGTGCCACGAGCGGCGCGACCTCGACCGGCGCGGGGTGGGCGGCGGGCAGCGACTGCTCGCCCGACGACAGGGGCTCGCGGAACGCGACGTTGAGCTGGACCGGGCCGCGCGAACGCCCGAGGGCACCGTGGGAGTCGCCGCCGAGGGCCTCGGCGACGGCCTCGCGCGCGAGCGTGCGGACGGCCTCGTGGTCGACCGGACCGGAGCGGGGAGCCTCGACGTCGCGCACCCACCCGACGGCGCTCGCGAAGAGACCCGGTTGCACCGTCGTCTGGTTCGAGCCGATCCCGCGCATCTCGGAGGGACGGTCGGCGCTCACGACGATCATGGGCACACCCGAGTGGTGCGCCTCGAGCACGGCGGGGTGGAGGTTCGCCACGGCGGTGCCCGACGTGGTGATCACGACGCTCGGGACGCCCGTCTCGGCGGCGAGACCCAACGCCAGGAATCCGCCCGAACGCTCGTCGATGCGCACGTGGACCGACAACCGACCGGCGATCTCGAACTCGGCGGCCGCGAGGGCCAGGGCCTGGCTTCGGGACCCAGGGCTGAGCACCACGTCGCGGACACCCGCGTCGGCGAGGGACGCGAGCAGCGACAGGGCGTACTCGGTCGACGGACTGGTCACTTACTGCTTGCCGGTCTTGTCGTCGTTGTCGAGGTCGAGCAGCTCTTGCTCGAGGCGACGGATGCGCTCGTCGGTCGTCTCGCGGTCGAGGTCGCTCCTCGTGCGCCAGGACGTCCCCGAGAACTCGGGGTCGTCGTCGGGTGCGATGGTGCGCGTCGCGGCGGGGCGGCCGCTCTTGCGCGCCCGCCCGAGCACGAACCACAGCACCGCGCCGATGACGGGGAGGAGGACGATGATGACGGCCCAGAGGGGCTTGTTGAGGGCCCGGAACCGTGAGGCGTCGGCGAACAGGCAGTCGATGAGCGCGAAGATGACGAATGCCGCCGCGGCGACGATGCCCACGATGAAGAGCCTGACCATGGACCGAGCCTAGTTCTCGATCCGGTGCAACGCCTGATGGTCGGTCGGCCGTTGCGGAGCTGTGACGTACGGCGCGAGGCGGTGCCGCACCGCGCCTCCTCGGCCCGTCGGATCGCGGCCGCACGGCCCGTCCGCCGCGGGGCGGGCGCACACCTCACGGACCGTAGACTCCTCGTCGTGAAACCCTGGCTCAAGTACTCGATCGTCCGCCTCGGCCTGTTCGCGGTCGTGCTGGGCCTGCTGCTGGTGCTGAGGTTCGACCCCTTCTGGGCCACGCTGATCGCGGCGGTCGTCGGCTTCTGCGTCTCGTACCTGTTCTTCGCGCCGCTGCGCCGGAAGGTCGCGCTCGACCTCGCCGACCGCCGGTCGCGCCCGGCCAAGCTCGACGACGACTCCGTCGCCGAGGACGAGGCCATCGCCGAGGACGACGGCGAGCGCGCACGCCGCATCGACGGCCAGGCCTGACCGCCCCCGGGCCGCGAGCCCGGGCCGCGAGCCCGGGCCGGACCCTAGAAGAAGAGCGTGGCCGACAAGGCGAGAGCCCAGACCAGGGCCGTCAACGACGACAGCTGCAGGGCGAGGATCAGCTCACGGGGCGTCTTGCCCGTGACGCCGATCACCGCGGCGGGCACCGCGACGATGAGCGTGAAGTAGACGTAGGGCGCGTGCAGGTACAGGAACGCGAAGTACACGAGGATGAAGAACGGCAGCAGCAGGAACAGCGCGTAGAGGGCGCGCGCCACCGGGTCGCCGACGACGACCGCGAGGGTGCGCTTGCCGGCGGCGGTGTCTTGCGGGATGTCGCGCACGTTGTTGATCATCAGGACCGCGCAGGCGAACAGCCCGGCGGCGACCCCCGCCACCCAGGCGTCGAACGGGAACTCGCGCAGCTGTACGAAGGTCGTGCCCACGGTCGCGACGAGCCCGAAGAACACGAAGACGAAGAGCTCGCCCAGGGCGTTGTAGCCGTAGGGCCGTTTGCCGCCGGTGTAGAACCAGGCGGCCACGACCGCGGCGGCGCCGACCGCGAGCAGCCACCAGATCTGGGTGATGACGACGACGACGACACCGGCGACGGCCGCGAGGGCGAAGAACGCCAGCGCCACCTTCAGCACGGTCTTCGGACGGACGCTGCCCGAGCCGGTCAGTCGCGAGGGCCCCACCCGGAAGTCGTCGGTGCCGCGGATGCCGTCCGAGTAGTCGTTCGAGTAGTTGACGCCGATCTGCAGGAACACCGCGACGGCGAGGCAGAGAAGCGCCAGGGTGAGGTCCCAGCCACCGTTCGCCCGGGCGACGCCGGTGCCGAGGGCGACCGGGGCGATGCCCAGCGGCAGGGTGCGCAGGCGGGCACCGCCGATCCAGTCGCCGGCCGTCACGCGACGGACCGGCTGCTTGCCGGGCCGCCCGCCCGGTCGGCCACCGGGGCGGCCGTTGCGCTTGGGGGTCGAGGTCTTCGTCTTCGCCACGTGGTCGAGTCTAGTTCGCAGCCGGCTATCAGCTTGCCGCGAGGCCGGCGACCAGGCGGGTCAGCGCCACCCGGTCTGGCTTGCCGCTCGCGAGCACGGGCACCGCGTCGACCCTGACGATGCGATCGGGTGCCGCGGCTCGACCGGCGGCGGCGGCCACCGCGGATCGCAGGGCCGCCAGGTCGTCGGCGGCCGACGGCGCAGGAGGCGCGGTGTCGGTGACCACGACGGGCACCTCGCCCCACCGGGCGTGCGCCGCGCGGACGACCACGGCGTCGGCGAGCCCCGGCTGCTCGCGCACGACCCGCTCGACGACGCCGAGCGACACCTTCTCGCCACCCGAGACGATCACGTCGTCGAGCCGGCCGCTCACGGTCAGCACCCCGCCGGGCGACACCGTTCCGGCGTCGCCCGTGCGGTACCAGCGCAGGCCGTCGCGCGTGACGAAGGCCGCAGCCGTGCGCTCGGGGTCGTCGAGGTACCCCTCGGCCAGCGACGGCCCGCTCAGCTCGACCTGGCCGTCGACGACCTCGACGCGGGTGCGGCCCACGGGCACGCCGTCGTACACGCACCCGCCACTGGTCTCGCTCGACCCGTAGGTGCGCACGACGGTCACCCCGAGCCGACGGGCCCGTTCGACGAGGGGGCCGGGAGTCGCCTGCCCGCCCACCAGGAGGGCGTCGAAGCGGCGCAGCACGTCGGCCACGCCGGCGTCCTCGTCGGCGGCGTCGAGCGCCGTCGAGAGCTGCGCGGGGACGAGCGACGAGTACCGCAGAGGGTGCTCGAGCCGACCGGCGGCGGCGACGAAGTCGGCGACGTCGAAGTGGCCGGGCGTCAGCAGGGCCGGCTCGGTGCCCGAGGCGATCGAGCGGACGAGCACGTTCAGCCCCGCGACGTAGTGCGCCGGCAGGGCGAGCACCCACTGCCCGGGCCCGGCCAGGGCACCGTCGGCCGCGGCGGCACCGGCGAGCACCGCGTCGGAGGACAGGGCCACGCGCTTCGGGCGTCCGCTCGAGCCGCTGGTCTCGACGACCAGCGACACCGCCTGCGGCACGAGTCCCGGGAGGTCGGCGGGCACACGGTCGTCCGTCCGGGGCGCCACCGCGGGACCCCCCTCGAGCGCGACCCGGAGGGCGTCGAGCACCGCACCGGGCTCACGTGCGTCGACCGCCCGCAGGGTGCGCGTCATCAGTACTGCCAGGGGAAGGGCGACCAGTCGGGAGCACGCTTCTCGAGGAACGAGTCGCGTCCTTCGACGGCCTCGTCGGTGCCGTAGGCGAGGCGGGTCGCCTCGCCCGCGAAGACCTGCTGACCGACGATGCCGTCGTCGGTCGCGTTGAAGGCGAACTTGAGCATGCGGATGGCGGTCGGCGACTTCGTCAGGATGGTGCGCGCCATGGCGAGCGCCTCGCGTTCGAGGTCGACGTGTGGCACGACCCGGTTGACGGCACCCATCTCGTGGGCACGGTCGGCGCTGTACTCCTCTGCCAGGAAGAACACCTCGCGAGCGAACTTCTGCCCGATCTGCTTGGCGAAGTAGGCGCTGCCGTAGCCCGCGTCGAACGACCCCACGTCGGCGTCCGTCTGCTTGAACCGACCGTGTTCGCGACTGGCGATCGTCAGGTCGCAGACGACGTGCAACGAGTGGCCGCCACCGGCCGCCCAACCGGGCACCACGGCGATGACGACCTTGGGCATGAACCGGATGAGCCGCTGCACCTCGAGGATGTGCAGCCGCCCCGCCGACGCCGGGTCGGGCACGTTCGCCTGGTCGCCCTCTGCTTTGTAGCCGTCACGACCGCGGATGCGCTGGTCGCCACCGCTGCAGAACGCCCAGCCCCCGTCCTTCGCGCTGGGACCGTTGCCGGTCAGCAGGACGACCCCGATGCGGCTGTTCATGCGGGCGTCGTCGAGCACCCGGTAGAGCTCGTCGACCGTGTGCGGCCGGAACGCGTTGCGCACCTCGGGGCGGTCGAAGGCCACGCGGGCCACCCGCCCGTCGAGGCTGTGGTGGTAGGTGACGTCGGTCAGGGCGTCGAACCCCTCGACCCCCCGCCACTCGGTCGGATCGAACAGGTCGGACACCTCGGAAGCCATGTCGCCAGCCTAGCGACGGGGTCCGACCTCGCCGCCTGGCGGGGTCAGACCGTCGAGACGAACCGCCCGATCAGCCAGACGAGCACGAACGGGTTCGACAGCGAGCTGAGGACGACCGCGGCCACCCCCCACCAACGGCCGCGGCGCAGGACGGCGGCCATCAGACCGATCACCCCGACGACGACGGAGGCCAACAGGGTGACCAACGCGAGGACGGCGGCCGGGCTCACGGCGTCCGCGGCCAGGAGTCCCAGGGCCACACCGTCGAGTGCGAGCAGCACGACGGCCAGGACGAACGTGACGACGCCGAGGCGTCGGCTGCGCGCAGGGTCGGCCACGTCGTGACCGGGACCGTCGAAGACCCGGAGGCCGTCGGCCTCGGACGAGGCGCGGCCGAGGCCGTCGCGCCCCGGGTCGGAGGGATCGTCGGGTGAGGGCTCCGGTCGTCGGACGGGTTCGGGTTCGCGGTCGACCATGACGCACGACCTTACCGGGGTCCCCGGTGCGACACTGGGCGGATGCCGACCGTCGACCGCGCACCGTCCACGACTCCCCCGCTGCCTCCCCTGGCCGACCTGGTCGAGGGTGCCCACGTCGTCCGTCTCCCCCTCCGCACCCGGTTCCGCGGACTCGACGCACGCGAGGCTCTGCTGGTCGAGGGCCCGTCGGGCTGGACCGAGTTCAGCCCCTTCGTCGAGTACGGACCGGCCGAGGCGGCCGCCTGGCTCGCGGCCACGATCGACTTCGGCTGGGGCCGGCTCCCCGAGGGGGGCGCCCGCCGGGTGGCGGTCAACGCGACCCTGCCGGCCGTCTCCGCCGACCGGGTGCCCGACGTGCTCGCCCGCTACCGCGGCTGCCGGACGGTCAAGGTCAAGGTCGCCGAGCGCGGTCAGACCCTCGCGGACGACATCGCCCGCGTCGCGGCGGCCCGCGACTGGGTCGGCCCCGAGGGGCGCGTCCGCGTCGACGCCAATGGAGGATGGTCCGTCGAGTCGGCCGAGGAGGCGCTGGTCGGCATGGCACCGTACGCCCTGGAGTACGCCGAACAGCCCTGCGCCACGGTGCCCGAGCTCGCCGAGCTGCGACGCCGCGTCTCGGGGTCGGGCGTGCTCGTCGCCGCCGACGAGAGCGTCCGCAAGGCCGACGACCCGCTGGCCGTGGCCCGGGCCGGGGCCGCGGACCTCCTCGTGGTCAAGGCCCAACCGCTCGGCGGCGTCACCGCCGCACTGCGCATCGTCGCGGCGGCCGGGCTGCCCGTCGTCGTGTCGAGCGCCCTCGACACGTCGGTCGGGCTCAGCATGGGGGCGCACCTCGCCGCCGCCGTGCCCGGGCTCCGCCACGACTGCGGGCTCGGCACGGCCGCCCTGCTCGGGGCCGACGTCACGCGTGATCCCCTGCTGCCCGTCTACGGAGAGATCGACGTGCGACGGGTCGAGGTCGACGTCGACCTGCTCCGCCGCCACGCGGTGGACGACGACCGACGCGAGGTGTGGCTGGAGCGGCTGCGCGCCTCCTACGCCGTGCTCGCGGGCTGACGCCCCGTCGCACGCGGCGCCGGGCGACGCCACGGCGTCGGTGCGTCAGAGACCGGAGTACGCGTGGAGGCCCTTGAAGAAGACGTTGACGACCGAGAAGTTGAACATGACCGCGGCGAAGCCGATGATCGACAACCACGACGACCGGGCCCCGCGCCACCCACGGGTCGCCCGTGCGTGGATGTACCCGGCGTAGAGCACCCAGATGATGAAGGTCCAGACCTCTTTGGTGTCCCAGCCCCAGTAGCGACCCCACGCCCGCTCGGCCCAGATGGCGCCGGCGATGAGGGTGAAGGTCCAGAGGACGAAGCCGACGAGGGCGATGCGGTAGGCGAGGTCTTCGAGGCGCTCGGCGCCCGGGAGGGTGTCGAGGAAGCGCAGGCCGGCGAGCTTGGACTGCTCACGCTTCGTCTGCACGAGCTGGGCGGCCGAGAGCCCGGCGGCGATGGCGAAGAACGCCGTGCCGAGGATGGCCACGAAGACGTGGATCACCAGCCAGGCCGACTGGAGCGCCGGCGGCAGCGGCGAGACCGCCACGTAGTAGTTGACGGTGCCGATCGCGAGCAGCACCAGGTTGAGGCCCATGACGTACGCGCCGAGGAACCGCAGGTTCACCACCAGCTGGACGGCCAGGTAGACCCCGACGATGATCGCGGTGCCGGTCAGCGAGAACTCGAACATGTTCGCCCAGGGCACGCGACCGGCGGCCAGTCCACGCAGGACGACCGAGGAGACGTGGACGACGAACCCCAGGAGCATCATGGCGATGGCGACGCGCTCGAAGCTCGAGGCCTTGGCGCCCCCACCGGCGGCGGGGACCGCCCCGCCCGCTCCGCCCGACGGCCGGTCGAGGACGACGGTGCTGCCGCCCGACGACGAGCGCGAGACGGTGGTGGTCGCGAGGGCCTCGGCCTTGGCCTTGGCCGCACGGGCCGCCGCCTGCTGGGCGTCACCGGACCGCTTCGCCAGGTCGAGGGCGAAGGCCACGAACGAGATCGTGTAGATGGCCATCGCCGAGTACACGGCGACGAGCGAGTAGTAGGCGAGGTCGGCGGTCACCATCAGATCTTACGTCCGCGTCCCCCGGCGGCGGGGCCGGGTTTCTCGACGTCGTGACGGGCCGGGTCGTCGGCGACCTCGCGCGCGACGTCGGCCGGGACGCCCAGGCCGCCCAGGTGCGCCTTGGCGATGTCGCCGACGGCGCGTCCGAGCGTGGGGTCCTCGCCGCGGGCGAGCCCGGCGTACTCGAGCCGGACGCCGTCGCCGGTCTCGGTGGCCTTGACCCAGACCCGACGGCGCGGCACGAACAACGCGGTCAGCAGACCGGCGAACGAGAGCCCCGCGAACAACAGCACCCAGACCTGCGAGGGGTCGTGGTGGATGTCGAACGAGGCGAACCGCTTCACCCCGTCGAAGGTGATCGTGCCGAGACCGTCGGGGATCGTCGCCGTCTCGCCCGGGGTCAGCTGGACCGCTTTCTCTTGCGCGTCGTCGTCGGTGCCGGCCAGCGGGGTCAGACCATCCGTGTCGAGCGTGTAGACGGACGTCGGCACCCCGGCGTCCAGCCCGAGGTCGCCCGAGTAGACGTTCAGGCTGAGCACGGGGTTCGTGGTGTCCGGGTCGGTGGACGTCAGGGCCCCCGTGCCGTTGTCCGCCGCCGTGGGGTAGAAGAACCCGATCATGCCGAGCTGCCGGGGCAGGGCGTCGGGCACCTTGATGACGCCGAGCGAGGTGAGGTTGGTGTCCTGCGGCAGGAACGGGACCGTGTCCCGGAACGCGACGTTGCCCTCGCCGTCGCGCACCGTCACGTCGACCGCGTAGCCGTTGCCCAGCAGGTAGACGTTCGAACCGCCGATCGACAGGGGCGAGTTGACCTTGATCTGCGTCTTCTCGGCGTCGCCACCCCGCGCCTGCGCGGTGACGTCGGCGGTGAAGTCGGTGGCCATGCCGGCCGCGCCCGCGGTGTCGGGCGCGTACTCGGTCGAGAACCGGTCGAGCGCGATCGAGAAGGGCGACAGCTGTGCCTCGTCGAACCAGCGGCCCGGGTTGAACGAGTCGTAGGAGCCGAGCATGTTCGAGAAGGTCTGACCCTCGACGACCACGCGCTGGCCCGAGTAACCGAAGCCGCCGCCGACGCCGACGGTCAGGAGGACCCCGACGAGCGCCGAGTGGAACACCAGGTTGCCGGTCTCGCGCAGGTAGCCGCGTTCGGCGCTGACCGAGTCGCCGAAGACCTGCGTGCGGTAGCCGGAGCGCTTCAGCTGGGCCCGGGCCGCGTCGACGGCACGGGCGGCCGTGATCGAGGCCTCACCCGCGCCTCCTGCGGTCTCGAGCGTGATCGACCGGTACCCGGCCAGGCGCGACAACCGCGCGGGGGTCTTCGGGGGTCGAGCTCGCAGCGCCTCGAAGTGGTGCCGGGTGCGCGGGATGATGCAGCCGATCAGCGAGATGAAGAGCAGCAGGTAGACGGCCGAGAACCAGGGCGACGAGTAGGTGTCGAAGACGCCGAGCCTGTCGAGCACCGGGAACAGGTCGGGGTGGTCGGTGCGGTACTGGACCACGCCGTTGGGGTCGGAGGTGCGCTGCGGCACGAGCGAACCGGGGATCGCCGCGACGGCGAGCAGCATGAGCAGGAAGAGCGCGGTCTTCATGCTGGTCAGCTGTCGCCAGAAGAAGCGCAGGTAGCCGACGGGGCCGAGCTTCGGCTGCGTGATGCCCGCGCCGTCGGAGGCCGCCGGTCGGACCGAGTCGATGTGGTCGCTCGGGCGCAACGGGTCGCCGCCGACGTCGGTGGCGTCCGCGTCGGTCAACCCGGTGTCGCTCCGCCCGGTGTCGGTCCCGGCGGCCACCGAGGAGGCGCGGGTCGCGTCGCCCCCGTCGCGGTCAGACGATCGTGCCATAGGTCGCGATCACCGCCCCGACGTGTGACATGAGGCTGGACCAGAGGCCCGTGACCATGAGCAGACCGATGAGCACGAGCAGTGACCCTCCGACGATGTTGACGACGCGGATGTGCCGCTTGACGAACGAGATGGATCGTGACGCCCACCCGAAGCCGAGCGCGACGAGCAGGAACGGGACCCCGAGGCCGATGCAGTAGAAGGCCCCGAGCAGGACTCCCTGCCAGGCCGAGCCCGAGCCCAGGGCGAGCACCTGCACGGCGGCCAGGGTGGGTCCGATGCAGGGGGTCCACCCGATGCCGAAGACGATGCCGAGCAGGGGCGCCCCGGCGAGACCCGTCTTCGGGAGGAACCCGGGCTTGAGGGTGCGCTGCAAGAACGTGAACTGCCCGATGAAGACGAGACCGAGCAGGATCACCACGACGCCCATGACCCGGGTGACGACGTCGCGCCACTGGATCAACCAGAACCCCGCCGAGGCGAAGGCGAGCGAGGTGCCGACGAAGACGACCGAGAAGCCGAGGATGAACAGGACGACGCCGAGGACGAGCCGGCGGCGGTCGCGGCGCCGGGCCCTCGCCTCGGTCGCCCCCGTCGTCAGACCGCCGACGTAACCGAGGTACCCCGGCACGAGCGGCAGCACGCACGGCGACAGGAACGAGATGAGCCCCGCCAGCAGGGCAACCGGCAGGCCGACCGCGAGCTGACCGCCCACGACCGCGTCGAAGAAGGGATTGCCCTGGTACACCTAGGACGTCTCGGCGAGGGTGTCGGAGATCAGGGTGTCGAGGATGCCGGGCCCGTCGAGACCGCCCAGGATGCGCGCCGCGATGCGGCCCTGCTTGTCGAGGACGATCGTGGTCGGCACGGCGTTGGGCGCGATCGTGCCGGCGAGGGCGAGCTGGACCGCGCCGTCGTTGGCGTCGACGACCGACGGGTAGGTGACGTCGAAGGTGCGGGCGAAGGCCAGGGAGGTGTCGGCCTGGTCGCGCACGTTGACGCCGAGGAACTCGACGCCCTTGTCGGCGTAGGACTGGTTGAGCTTCTCCAGCTCCGGTGCTTCGAGACGGCAGGGCGGGCACGCCGCGTACCAGAAGTTGAGGACGACGACCTCGCCCTCGTGGTCGCTCCTCGAGACGGTCTCGCCGGCGTCCGTCTCGGCCGTGAACGCGACCGGGTCGGTGCGGTCCTCGGGCGCGATCTCGGTCACGGTGCCGTTGCCCGAGATGTAGTTCTCGGTGGTGCCGTTGCCGTACTGCTTCGCGAGGTCGTCGGCGGTGGACGAGCACCCCGTGGCGACGACGCCCAGGACTGCGGCGAGCGCGAGGCCCCGGACCACGAGTCGGGCTCGGGTCGGACGGATGGTCTTCTGGCTCACACTGCTCCCAGGTCGACGGCGGACTGGTTCAAGTGTGCAGCGGGTTCCTGGTAGCCGACCTCGACGAAGCCCCCCTCGCGGCGTTCGAGCGTCGTGATGCTCGAGAGGGTGCAGCGGCGGCGGCGCGGGTCGTGGAACAGGCGGGCGCCCGTCACGCTCCGGTGGACCATCCAGATGGGCAGCTGGTGGCTGACGAGCACGACGTCGCCCTCGTCGACGCTCGACCAGGCCTCGTCGACCGCCGAGAGCATGCGGGCGGCGATGCTCACGTAGGCCTCGCCCCAGCTCGGCTTCAGGGGGTTGACGATCCAGGGCCACTCGGCCGGCACCTTGAGCTGTTTCGCGATGGTGAAGTCGCTGCGACGACCCTCGTACTTGTTGCTCGGCTCGATCAGCCGCTCGTCGACCTGCGTCTCGAGCCCGAAGGCCGACGACCACGGCGCCGCGCTCTCGCGGGTGCGCTGGAGCGGTGAGGCCACGACGGCACGGACCGGGACGCCCTGCTCGTGGAAGGCGTCGGCCGAGGCGGCCGCCATCCGGTGGCCGAGGTCGCTCAGGCCGAACCCGTCGAGGCGGCCGTAGAGCACGTGCTCGGGGTTGTGCACCTCACCGTGCCGGACGAGGTGGATCTGCTGCGCGGGCATGCGGACGAGTCTAGGTCGGGACCGCCTGCACACCTCCCACACGGGAAGCCCCAAGCTCGCCGTGGTCCGGCGGGGCCGTCCGGCGGGTCGCGCGAGGCGGTGACTGTAAACTCGGGCCTCGTGATCGAACGCACCCTCATCAAAGACCTGTCCGCGCTGCCCGACGGACCCGTGACCGTGACCGGCTGGGTCGAGACGGTGCGCGACCAGAAGAAGGTGCAGTTCGTCGTCCTCCGCGACGAGACGGGCGCCCTTCAACTGGTCCGCCCCCGTACCGCGGCCGACGTGCTCGAGGCCGCGGGCGAGACCGACGACGTCGCCGACGCGATCTCGTCGCTGTCGCAGGGCAGCTTCGTCACCGTCACGGGCGAGCTCAAGCACGACGAGCGCGTCAAGCTCGGCGGCATCGAGGTCAAGGTCGAGACGCTCGTCATCGACTCGCTGGCCGACCCCGAGACCCCCATCGCCGCCGACAGCGGCATCGACAAGCGCCTCGACTGGCGCTTCCTCGACCTGCGCGTCCCCCGCAACGCCCTGATCTTCCGCGTGCAGACGACCTTCGAGCACGCCCTGCGCACCTGGTGGATCGAGCGTGACTACGTCGAGATCCACACCCCGAAGCTCATGGCGACCCCGAGCGAGTCGAACGCCGAGCTGTTCAAGGTCGACTACTTCGACGGTGTCGCCTACCTGGCGCAGAGCCCCCAGTTCTTCAAGCAGATGGCCCAGTCGGCCGGCTTCGGCAAGATCTTCGAGATCGCTCCGGTGTTCCGGGCCGACCCGTCGTTCACGTCGCGTCACGCGACCGAGTTCACGGGGGTCGACGCCGAGATCAGCTACGTCGAGAGCCACGAGGACGTCATGCAGATGCAGGAGCAGCTGCTGGCCTTCGCGTTCCAGGCCGTGGCCGACAAGCACGGCGCCGAGATCAGGGAGCTCTTCGACGTCGACGTCGTGGTGCCGACCGTGCCGTTCCCCCGCATCCCCTTGGCCGAGGCCAAGCGCATCGTGGCCGAGCGCGGCTACGAGGTGCCCCGAGCGGACGCCGACATGGACCCCGAGGGCGAGCGCCGCATCGCCGAGTACGTCGCGGAGGAGTTCGGACACGACTTCGTGTACCTGACGGACTACGACGCCTCGATCCGCCCGTTCTATCACATGCGTCATGACGACGACCCGCAGCTCACCAAGAGCTACGACCTCATCTACCGCGGCACCGAGATCACCACGGGTGCGCAGCGCGAGCACCGCATCGAGGTGCTCGAGCAGCAGATCCGCGAGAAGGGCATGAAGCCCGAAGAGCTCTCGAGCTACCTCGACTTCTTCCGCTACGGCGCCCCGTCGCACGGCGGCTTCGGCATGGGCCTCGCCCGGGTGCTGATGCTCATGCTGAACCAGGCCAACCTGCGTGAGGTGACCTTCCTCTTCCGCGGCCCCACGCGCCTCCAGCCGTAGCTCCTCACCACGGATCACAGAAGCCCCGACGAGAGCGTCTCGTCGGGGCTTCTCGTCGTCGTGCGCCGTCGGCCGTCCTCAGCGGACGGCCGCGCGGAGCGCCGTCCGCAGGCGCTCGGGCTCGACCCGCCAGATGGTGTGCACGCGACCGTCGATCAGGACGACCGGGATCTCTTCCGCGTACTCGGCGGTGAGCTCGGCGTCGTCGAGGATGTTCTGCTCGTCGACGACCATGCCGGCATCGACGAACTCGGCTTCGGCCAGCACGCCGTGCACCGCGGAACGGGCGTCGTCGCACAGGTGGCAGCCCGGCTTGGTCAGGAGGATGATTCGCGGTTCGGCCATGCCCTCAAGGGTAGCGAGGGCCGGCTGGCGCCCGGGCACGACGAAGGCCCCCGGCGACCGGTGGTCGGCGGGGGCCTTCGCGTCGAGCGACTACTTCTTGTTGCGACGCTGGTGACGAGTCTTGCGAAGCAGCTTGCGGTGCTTCTTCTTCGCCATGCGCTTGCGACGCTTCTTGATGACAGAACCCATAGAGGACCTCACTGATTTCTGGATTGGACCGACCGGGTCCGAAACAGAACCGCGGAAAAATGCCTCGGGCCAGTCTACTAGGACGGCCCGAGAAAGTCGAAGTGGGCCTACCCGACGTCGGCGATGCCGATTCGCAGCACGGCCGCGACGGCCGATTCCGGCACGCGGAAGGACCGCCCGAAGCGGATCGCCGGCAGCTCGCCCGAGTGGACCATGCGGTAGACCGTCATCTTCGACACGCGCATCATGTCGGCCACCTCGGCGACCGTGAGGAACCGCACATCCGACAGATCCTGCGACATGACCCTGCCTCGTCTCGGGCCCCGGGCGGGGCTGTGGAGCAGACGGGTGTTCCCCATGTGCCTGGGGGCAACTCTAGGGGCGCGTGTGACTCGGTGTAAAGGCGCCCGGGCCGCTACTGGCCGGTGCGTCCCCACCGCTTGCGGACGGGGTCGATGACGCGCTCGTCCAGGGCCCCGAGCGCGCTCTGGGCGTCGTGCAGGGCCGAGGAGGCGCGGTGCTGGGCCCCGGCCGCGTAGCGACCCAGCGTGCTCCCGACGTCCTCGGCGTCGGGCAGGTTCTCGGCCGCCCGCCGGAGCGGGGCGGGGACCGAGGCCCCGGCCCAGGCGGCGAAGGGCGTGCTGGCCAACGCCTCGGAGGTCAGCGAGTCGGCACTGACGAACGGGATCAACCAGTCCTCGACGACCTCGAGCGGCCCCGACTCGAGCGAGTAGTACCGGTGCTGCCCTTCTTCGCGGACGCGCACCAGACCGGCCTCGCGCAGCACCCGGAGGTGCTTCGAGACGGTCGGCTGGCTGACGCCGAGGGACGTGACCATCTCACCCACGCTGATGTCGGCATTGGCGGAGTCGGTCGACAGCGAGGCGTCGAGCAGCACCTTCAAGAGGTCTCGGCGGGTGGCGTCGGCGATCACGGCGAAGATGTCCGGCATGCGACCAGCGTAGTGACCCGGGATAGCATGACCGTCGTGACTCGCGCCCCCGTCGCCGGTCGACGCCGCCCCTCGGACCCCGGCCGCTCGCCCTGGCGCAGACTCAGCGACGCGATCGACGACATCGGTCGCAAGTCGCCCGCGCGCTTCGCCATCCTGATCTTCACCGGCCTCATCGTCGTCTTCACCCTGCTGTTCTCGCTGCCGATCGCCTCGGCCGACCGGACGATCACCCCGCTGGCCGACTCCGTGTTCACGGCCGTCTCGGTCATCTGCGTGACCGGCCTCGCGACGGTCGACATGGCCACCCACTGGTCCCTGTTCGGCCACGTCGTCATCTTCGTCGGCGTGCAGATCGGGGCGATCGGCGTGCTCACGCTCGCGTCGATCATGGGCCTCGTCGTCTCGCGCAAGCTCGGCCTCCGCGCCCGGCTCATGGCCGCCGGCGACCAGAACCCGCTGCGGGTGCACGCCGGCCCGGTGCCCGAGGGTCAGGCCGTGCGGCTCGGCGAGATCGGTGGCCTGCTGACGACGGTGGCCCTCAGCTCGTTCGTGATCCAGCTCGTCATCGCGGTGCTGATGATCCCCCGCATGCTGATCGACGGCATCCCCGTCGGCGACGCGGTGCTCGACAGCTTCTACTACTCGGCGATGGCCTTCACGAACACCGGGTTCACGCCCAACGCCGAGGGTCTGGCCGCGTTCGAGAACGACTACTGGTTCCTCAGCCTGATCATGGTCGGGGTCTTCCTCGGCAGCATCGGGTTCCCGGTGATCTACGCCCTGGCCCGGAACCCCCGCAACCCCCGGCGCTGGTCCGTCCACGTCAAGCTGACCCTGCTGACGACGGCGATCCTCATCGTGTTCGGCATGGTGCTCTACATCGTCCTCGAGTTCGACAACCCGAAGACGTTCGGCGGCATCGAGGCCGGCCCGACGGTGTTCCAGTCCCTGTTCCTCAGCATGATGACGAGGTCGGGCGGTTTCTCGACGATCCAGATCTCCGACCTGAACGGATCGTCGCTCCTCGTCACCGACATGCTCATGTTCATCGGCGGCGGCTCGGCGTCGACCGCCGGAGGCATCAAGGTCACGACGCTCGCGGTGCTGTTCCTGGCGGCCTTCGCGGAGGCGCGCGGCCAGCGGTCGATGGAGGCCTTCGGCCGCCGCATCCCCAGCGACGTCCTGCGCCTGGCCGTCAGCGTCGTCCTCTGGGGCGCCACGATCGTCGCCGTGTCGAGCATCCTGATCATGCACATCACGAAGGAGCCCCTCGACCACGTGCTGTTCGAGTCCATCTCGGCGTTCGCCACCTCGGGGCTCAGCACCGGCCTGACCGACCGCCTGCCGGACTCGGCGAAGTACATCCTGGCGGTCACGATGTGGATGGGCCGCGTTGGTACAGTGACACTCTCCGTCGCCCTGGCCGCCAGCCAACGACGCCAGCTGTTCACCCGAGCCGAGGAGCGACCGATCGTTGGTTGACAAGATCAAGCACGACGCCCCGGTGCTCGTCATCGGCCTCGGACGCTTCGGCGCCGCGACCGCCGGACAGCTCGAACGGCAGGACCGTGACGTGCTCGCCGTCGACACCGACGCCGGGCTCGTGCAGAAATGGGCCGACCGCGTGACGCACGCGGTGCAGGCCGACGCCCGGAGCATCGACGCCCTCAAGCAGATCGGCGCGCAGGACTTCTCGATCGCGGTCGTCGCCGTCGGCTCGTCCATCGAGGCCAGCGTGCTCATCACGGCCAACCTGGTCGACCTGAAGGTGCCGCAGATCTGGGCGAAGGCGATCAGCCAGTCGCACGGCAAGATCCTCGCCCGCATCGGCGCAAACCACGTCATCTACCCCGAGCGCGAGGCCGGCGAGCGCGTCGCGCACCTCGTCTCGGGCCGGATGCTCGACTACATCGAGTTCGACGACGCCTTCGCGATCGTCAAGATGTATCCGCCGAAGCCCGTCCGCGGTGCCTCGTTGGCCGCGTCGAACATCCGCAAGAAGTACGGCATCACGATCGTCGGCGTCAAGAGCCCCGGTGGGGCGTTCGTCGAGGCGACCCCCGAGACGGTCATCAGCAACCACGACCTGATCATCGTGTCGGGCGACAGCCGCGCCATCGAGCGCTTCGCCGCCCTCGAGGGCTGATCGCCTAGCGCCCTTCGGCGATCTCGCGGTTGCGGGCCAGGGCCGCCTGGGTCGCCCGCTCGAACAGCTCGAGCAGACCACCGTCGGCGAGTTCGGCCACGGCGCGCTCGGTCGTTCCGCCAGGGCTCGTGACACCGCGACGGAGTTCGGCGGGTGCGGCGTCGGCCGGCAGGACGTCGCTCGTCGCGAGCAGCTCGCTCGCGCCACGGAACGTGCCCTGCACCAGGGTGGCGGCCTGCGCGCGGGTGAAGCCCAACGCGACCGCCGCCTCCTGCAGTTGCTCGACGAGGTAGAAGACGTACGCGGGGCCCGAACCCGAGATCGTGCTGAGCGCGTCGATCTGCGCCTCGGGGACGACCACGACGTCGCCGACGACGGCGAAGAGCGACCGGGCCAGGGCCAGGTCGGCGTCGGTCGAGCGCGACCCGGCGCTCAGGCCGGTCACCCCGAGACCGACGTGCGACGGCGTGTTCGGCATGGAGCGCAGCACCGACACGGACTCGGGCAGCGCCGCCTCCATCGTGGCCGTCGTCACGCCGGCGGCCAGGCTCACGACGACGGCGCCCGCGTCGAGCACGGGACCGATCTCGTGCAGCAGGTCGACCACCATGTGCGGCTTCACGCCGATCAGCACCAGCCGCGCACCGACGACCGCGGAGGAGTTGGCGCTCGGGTCGGTCTCGGTGGCGAGGGAGGTGACCCCGCCGTGCCGCAGCGCGCGGGCCTTGACCTCGGTGCGGTTCGTCACCCGCACGCCCCCGTCGACGGACACCTCGGGGCGCAGCAGGCCCTGCAGGATCGCGCCGCCCATCGAGCCGGCTCCGAGAATCGCTGTGGTGGGGAGGGTGGTGACCATCCGGCCATCCTAGGATCGACCAGGACCACACGAGGGGATCGAACCGATGAGCAGTCACGGCGGCAACAAGGCGATCATCGCCGCACTCAGCGCGAACCTGGGCATCGCGGTGACGAAGTTCATCGCCTGGGCGTTCTCGGGGTCGTCGTCCATGCTCGCCGAGGGCGTCCACTCCCTGGCGGACTCGGGCAACCAGCTCCTGCTGCTGCTCGGTGGCCGCAAGGCGAAGAAGGCCGCCGACGCCGACCACCCCTTCGGCCACGGGCGCGAACGCTACGTCTACGCGTTCGTCGTCTCGATCATCCTGTTCAGCGTCGGTGGCGTGTTCTCGCTCTACGAGGGCGTCGAGAAGCTGCGCGAGCCGCACCCCCTCGAGGTGCCCTGGCTGCCCGTCCTCGTGCTCGCCATCTCGCTCGCCCTCGAGGGGTTCTCGCTGCGCACCGCGATCCGCGAGTCCCGCCCGAGCAAGGGTCAGCAGAGCTGGGTCGCGTTCGTGCGCCGGGCCAAGGCCCCCGAGCTGCCGGTCGTGCTGCTCGAGGACGCCGCCGCGCTGCTCGGCCTGTCGTTCGCCATGATCGGCGTCGTGCTCACCTGGATCACCGGTGACGGCGTCTTCGACGCGATCGGCACCCTCGCGATCGGCGTGCTGCTCGTCGCGGTGGCCGTGATCCTCGGCATCGAGACGAAGAGCCTGCTCGTCGGCGAGGGCGCCTCGGCCGAGGACGTCCAGAAGATCCGCGCCGCGATCACGGGCGGGCCCGAGGTCGAGTCGATCATCCACATGAAGACCCTCTACCTCGGTCCCGACGAGCTGCTCGTCGGCGTCAAGGTCGCGATGCCCGGCCGCACGGTGCTGGCCGACGTCGCGAGCGCCATCAACGCCGTCGAGTCGCGCATCCGCGAGGCCGTGCCGATCGCCCGCGTCATCTACGTCGAACCCGACGTCTGGGTCAAGCCGGGCCAGGTCGACCCGCCGACCGACGCGATCGTCATCCGCGCGGCCGACTGACCCGAGGAGGCGCGGATCGGCCCTCGGGGTCGGCCCGCCTCAGTGCCCCTCGACGACGCGCCGCGCGGCGAAGAAGTCGTCCAGCCGAGCCCGGCACTCGGCCTCGCGCACGCCGGCGTACACCTCGGCGCGGTGCGGGAGCCTGCGGTCGCGGACGATGTCGTAGACGCTGCCCGCGCCTCCTGCCTTGTCGTCCCAGGCCCCGTAGACGAGCCGCGGGACCCGGGCGGCGAGCAGGGCCCCGGCGCACATGGGGCACGGTTCGAGGGTGACCACGAGCGTCGTGCCGGTGAGGTGCCAGTCGCCGGTGTGCGCCGCGGCGGCCCGCAGCGCGATCACCTCGGCGTGGGCGGTCGGGTCCTGCCGCAGCTCGCGTTCGTTCCGACCGGTCGCGATGACCAGGCCGTCGGCGTCGACCACCACGGCACCGACCGGCACGTCGGCCGAGACGCGGCACGCGTCGGCCTCGGCGAGGGCGAGCGACATCCAGTCGTCGAACTCGGGCGGGACGGCGATCACGGGGCCTCTGCGGGGTCGGGACGGCTCACGGAACCGGTCGGCTCCGCTACCGTTGAGCCTATGCGAGTGCACGTAGCGGACCACCCCCTGATCACCCACAAGCTGACCGTGCTCCGCGACAAGAGCACACCCTCCCCCACCTTCCGGGCGCTGACCGAAGAACTCGTCACGCTGCTGGCCTACGAGGCCACGCGCGACGTCCGCACCAGCCCCGTCGACATCGAGACCCCGGTCGGTCCGACCACGGGTCTCGAGATCAGCCAGCCGCGACCCCTCGTCGTGCCGATCCTGCGAGCCGGCCTCGGCATGCTCGAGGGCATGACCAAGCTCGTCCCCACGGCCGAGGTCGGATTCCTCGGCATGGTGCGCGACGAAGAGACCCTCCAGCCCACGACCTACGCCGAGCGTCTGCCCGACGACCTCTCGAACCGTCAGTGCTTCGTGCTCGACCCGATGCTCGCCACCGGCGGTTCGCTCATCGCGGCGATCGACTACCTGCTCGACCGCGGCGCCGTCGACGTCACGGCGGTCTGCATCCTGGCCGCGCCCGAGGGCCTGGCCGCCGTCGAGAAGGCGATGGAGGGCCGCGACGTCCACGTCGTGCTGGGCGCCGTCGACGAGAAGCTCAACGAGCAGGGCTACATCGTGCCGGGCCTCGGCGACGCGGGCGACCGCCTCTACGGGCTCGCCTGACCCCCGTCGCCCCGACGCCCCGGACCGCGCCTCCTCGACCGCAGGAGGCGCGGTCCGGCGTTTCCGGGCCGCTCACGGTGCCGGAACGCGAACGTCGCTTGACATCGCGACGCGGGGTGTAACAAGATCGACCCCATGACTAACAGTGTGCTCACCCCGACCTCTCGTGAGGCCCTCGGGAGCACCGGCATGATGATGCCGATGCACGCTGTCATGTGTCGAATGTGTGCCTGATCCGGTCACACACCTCGCCGAGTCGAAGCTGCTGACACCGCCAGCTGAGCTCGTGACCCCACCCGGTCACTGAGCCACCGACTCCAGGATGCCCCGCGTCGCCACCCTCGACGCGCATCCCGAACGGTGCATCGCACCGACTGCTCGTGACGTACGGCACCATCGCCGGCGGGATCGAGCACCGACACACATCGAGCAGTCCCTCCGCACCCGGCGACCCGTCGGCCAGAGGGACCGCCGCCGTCACGCAAGGACCCCGCCTGTCATGTCCCTCATCCTCGACCGCCCCGTCACCGCCACCCGCACCGTCTCGCCCGCCCGTTCCGCCGCCCCGACGCCCCTCCGCGAGGTCGCGCCCGCCCTCTCGGCCGCCCCCAGCGACGCGTCCGTCGTCGCGAGTTCCGTTGCTCCCGCGGCACCTCGACCCCGCGCCGTGCCCGAGGGCACCGAGGCCCGCGGCTTCGTCCTCTACGTCGGGCTCGACGAGCTCAAGGCCGCCGCCGACGGCACCTCGCTCGGCGACGTCGTCTCGCAGATCAAGGAGCTCGTCGGACGGATCGCCCCGTCGGCCGAGACGCACGCCGCCGTGGCCCTCGCCCCCGAGGGGGCCGGCGGCCGAGACGTCGAGGTCGTCCGCCTGGCCCTGCAGGACCCGGCCGCCCTGGCGAAGCGCCGACAGGTCAGCGAGGACGACGAGCCCGGTGCCCGTGGCGGCGTCGTCGTCGACATCTCGCGCAAGCGCCTGCTGCTGGACGGCGACGTGGCTCCCCTGACCTACAAGGAGTTCGAGCTGCTGCAGTACCTCGTCCTGCGCGAGGGCCGCACCATCGAACGAGCAGAGCTGATCTCGAGCCTCTGGGCCGACGGCGACGACGAGGTGCCGAACGAACGCACCATCGACGTGCACGTCCGTCGACTGCGGTCGAAACTCGGCGCCTTCGAGGACATCGTCCGCACCGTCCGCGGGGTCGGCTACCGGTTCGACCGCCACGCGGACGTCTCGATCCGTCACGCGTCGACCCCGTCGCCCGACGTGTTCTGAGCCCCGTCCGGCACACGCGCCGGCCGCGAGGCGGCTCGGTGCGAGTTCCCAGGAATTCCTCGGGTCCACCCCTGGACCACCGTTACCGATCCGTTATAGATTGTGTCTCGCCGACGTCGTTTGCTGTGGCGGCCGAGGCGGAATGTGATTGCAGGACACTCCTGGTGCAAGGGAAGAGGGCCGGTCGCCATCGGGCGACCGGCCCTCTGTCGTGTACCCCCGGGTACACGCTCGCTCGTCGCCGCCCCCGCGCGTCGGCCCGAGGTCGGTGGCCTTTCGTAGACTCGACCTCGACGAACGTGAGGGACGACATGAGCGAGACATCGATGGCCGTGGGGGCCTGGGAAGCCCTGTTCCGGGCCCAGGTCAGCGTCATGCGTGAACTGACCGAGTGCTTCCCGACCCACGAGATCTCGTTCAACGAGTACGACGTGTTGTTCAACCTGTCCAACCAGCCCGATCGGCGGGCCCGCATCCGCGACCTGACCCGCCACCTGTTGCTGACGCAGCCGAGCATCAGCCGTCTCGTCGACCGACTGGCGTCGAAGGGCATCGTCGAGAAGGCCTCCGACCCCGGCGACGGCCGGGGCATCATCGTGACCATGACGGACGAGGGCTACGACCTCTACCGGCGCACGGCGGTCAGCCACGCCGAGGCCATCCGTCGTCGCGTGGGCGGAGCACTCGACGACGACGAACTGGCCTCGCTCGCCGATCTGTGCACCAAGCTGCGGCTCGGCACGCCGGTCGGGACGAACGCATGACCTCTCCCTCCATCGTCTGGTTGCGCGACGACCTGCGCCTCGCCGACAACCCCGCCCTCGTGGCCGCCGTCGAGCGCGGCGAGCCGGTCGTCGTCCTCTTCCTGCTCGACGACGAGACCGACGGCCTCCGCCCCCTCGGCGGGGCCTCACGCTGGTGGCTGCACCACAGCCTCGCCGCCCTCGCCGAATCGCTGCAGGCCGTCGGTGGGCGACTCACGCTGCGCCGGGGTCCCCAGGCACGCGAACTCCCCCGTCTCGTCGACGAGGTGGGCGCGGGTGCCGTCTTCTGGAACCGCCGGTACGGTCTGGCCGCCCGCGACGCCGACGCCGGGCTCAAGTCGTCGCTGCGCGAGCGTGGGCTCGACGTGCGCAGCTTCCAGGCGAACCTCATGTTCGAACCGTGGACCATCCAGACCGGGCAGGGCCAGCCCTTCAAGGTCTTCACGCCGTTCTGGCGCGCCTGCCTCGACCGACCCGAACCCCGCCACCCCGAGGCGGCCCCCGACGAGCTGCACGTCCCCCACGCGACGCCCGACAGCGACGACCTCGACTCGTGGGCGCTGCTGCCCACGACCCCCGACTGGTCGGCCGGCCTGCGCGACGCCTGGACCCCGGGCGAGGCGTCGGCCCTCGACACCCTCGAACGTTTCGCCACCGGCCACCTGGCCGACTACGGCCTGCGCGACGAGCCGGCCCAAGAGGCGACGAGCCACCTCTCGCCGCACCTCCGCTTCGGCGAGGTCAGCCCGTTCCAGGTCTGGCACCGCATGCGCGGCGACCTGGCACCCGACGCCCGAGAACAGGCCTCGGGCTTCCTGCGCGAACTCGTGTGGCGCGAGTTCAACCACACCGTCCTCTTCGCGAACCCGCACCTCGCCACGAAGAACTACCGGCCGGAGTTCGACGCGTTCCCGTGGCACGAACTCGAACCCGGCGAACTCGAGGCGTGGCAGCAGGGCACGACCGGCATCCCGCTGGTCGACGCGGGCATGCGAGAGCTGTGGACGACCGGGTACATGCACAACCGGGTGCGCATGGTCACGGCGAGCTTCCTGGTCAAGAACCTGCTGGCCGACTGGCGGGTGGGCGAGCAGTGGTTCTGGGACACCCTGGTCGACGCGGACGAGGCGAACAACCCCGCGAACTGGCAGTGGACGGCCGGCTCGGGCGCGGACGCGGCCCCGTACTTCCGCGTGTTCAACCCCGTCCTGCAGGCCGACAAGTTCGACAAGCACCGCGACTACGTGCGGCGCTGGGTCCCCGAGGTCGACACCGACTCGTACCCCGAGCCCATGGTCGACCTCAAGGCCTCCCGCCGGGCCGCGCTCGACGCCTACGAAGCCATGCGCCGCACCACGCGCACCGAATGACCCCGCCCCTCGAGAGGACCGCCTCCGTGACGACGTCATCACGACCCGACCGCACCGAACCACCCACGGGGATCGACGCCGTGTTCGCCGCACGCGCTCCCGAGCGGCGCGGCCCGAGCGCCGTGTGGGCGACCTTCGACCGTTCGGGCGTCACGCACGACGGCTCCTACGGCCAGGTCGCCCCCGGCACCGCGCCCGGTGTCGACACGGCGTACCGCATCGCCTCGTGCACGAAGAGCTTCACCGCCACAGCCCTGCTCGCCCAGCGCGACGCCGGGCTCGTGTCCCTCGACGCACCGATCACCGACTTCGTGCCCGCCTTCGCCGACGTGGCCCTGCCCACCGCCGACTCCCCCGTGCCGACCCTGCGCATGCTCCTGACCATGTCGGCCGGCTTCCCCACGGACGATCCGTGGGGCGACCGGCAAGAATCCCTCACCGACGACGGACTCGACGCCCTGCTGCGGGCCGGGCTCAGCTTCGACAGCGTGCCGGGCACCACCTTCGCCTACTCCAACCTCGGCTTCGCCCTCGTGGGCCGGGCGATCGCGGCCGTCGCCGGCAAGCCCTACCGTGAGGTCGTCGAGTCGACGATCCTCGAACCGCTCGGCCTGACGGCCACCGGCTTCGAGGCGACCGTGCGAGCGACGGGCGGCGTCGCGATCGGCCATCGCCGCACCTCCGACGGGGGTGACCCCCTGCCGTTCTCAGGCCCGGGCGCGTTCTCGCCGATCGGCGGCTTGTTCAGCACCGTGACCGACCTGGCGCGCTGGGCGCGCTGGCTGGGTTCCGCCTTCGACCCCGAGGGCCGCGGCGACCTCGACGACATCCTCTCGCGCGCCTCCCGACGCGAGATGCAACAGGTGCAGCGTTTCGTCCCCGCCCGGGTCGGGCACCCCGGCGGCTACGGGTTCGGCCTGTTCGTCGAGCACTACCCCGACCACGGCCCCGTCGCGTCGCACAGCGGGGGCTACCCCGGGTTCTCGGCCCACATGCGCTGGCAGACCGCGACCGGCCTCGGCGCGATCGGGTTCGAGAACGCGACCTACTCGAAGGTCTCCGAGCCGATCGGGCTCGCGCTCGACGGCCTGATGGCCGAGCGCCCCGACGCCCGCGTCGTCGTGCGGCCGTGGCCCGAGACGTCGGCGGCCCGCGAGGCGGTCGAGGCCGTCGTCCTCGGCGGCGCCGTACCCGACGGGTTGTTCAGCGAGAACGTCGAGGCGGACCTGCCGCTCGACCGACGCCGCGCCTCCTGGGCCGCCGCCGTCGAGTCCGTGGGCGGCTGGGACGACGACGGCGAGGCATCGCCGCCCGACGAGTCGTCCGCGCCCTCGCACGTCGTCTGGCGACGACGGGGAGTCCGGGGCGTCGTCCGGTTCGAGATCCGGCTCACCCCCGAGCGTCCGCCCCGGGTCCAGACCGTGTTGGTGAGCGCCGAGAGCGCACGGTAGCCGAGGGCTCGTCGAGCCAGGCGTCGTCAGCCGGGCCAGGCGTCGTCACGCGGGCCACGCGTCGTCACGCGAGCCCGACGCGGTCACGCGGGCGGCCGACCTCCGGCGACCCCGGCGGCCCGGGCGGCGGCACGGGATCCACTCCGACCCGAGACCCCCAGGCTGCCCGTCGTCGCCCACGCGGCGATGAACCCGGCCGAGAACGCGTCCACGAGGCCCACCGAGTCGACCCAGCGCGAGACGACCCCGTCGACCACGACCGGTTGCTGCCCCCGCGAGACCACGACGGCACCCCCGTCGTCGGCGACGATCGCGACCACGCCGACCTGCTCGGCGAGCGCCGTCGCCGAGGCGACCGGGTCGTCCAGCCCGGTGAGCTCGCGAGCGGTCTCGTCCGACGGGAAGAACAGGTCGGCTCCGTGGACGGCCGCGAGGAACGCCGGCGCCCCGAAGCGGCGGACGATCGAGGCGCTGCCCGGGGCGACCGAGACGAGCGCCCCCGCCTCCCGAGCCCGTCCCACGAGGCGTCGGAGGGCGACGGGGCTGCGGGACTGGGCGACGGTGTAGCCCGTGAAGTGCACGAGACCGGCCCCGGCGACCAGGTCGTCGGGGACGTCGTCGGGGCTCAGCGAGGCACCGGCCCCCCGATCGGTGAACATGATGCGCGACGAGCCGTCGACGGTGATGACGACCGTGCCCGTCGGGTCGTGGGCGTCGTAAGACAGACGGGCGACGACCCCCGCGTTGGCGAGCAGTTGCGCGTGGCGTTGCAGGTCGGCCGTGCCGACCCGACCGACGAACGAGACCTCGACCCCCAACGACCCGAGCCACGCCGCCGTGTTCGCCGCCGAACCCCCGGCCCGGTGCCGGATGGTGGCGGCCGTCTCGGTCCCGGTGCCGTCCTCCGGCCGGGGAGTGACGATGATGTCGTCGAGGACGTCCCCGAAGACGAGGACGGGCGACCCGGTGCGGGGTCGGCCGCCGGAGCGGCGGAAGCGGTCGCTGGCGGGGATCATCGGCATCCAGCCGACCACGGATCGGGGGCCGGGACGGGACGAGGAGGCGCAAATCACCCTCGCGGGTGCGTCACGTTCACCCGTCCCGGCCTCGCGCCCGACCCGCTCGGCCCCGACTCAGACGGTGGCGGGCAGCGGGGCCGGGGCCTCGCGACGGGCGCGCCGGCCCCGGACGACCAGGGCGTCGAGGGCGAAGCGGCCCGGCCCCGTGAGCACGACCGCGACGGAGACGACCGCCAGGACGAGGACGTACTCGAACCCACCCGTCGTCGAGTAGAAGCCGTTCGGCAGGTGGACGGCGACCAGGGCGACGACCGCCGTCACCGCCAGGAGCGCGGCGGTGACACGGGTGGCGACGCCGACCACGAGCGCGACGCCACCGGCGAGCTCGGTGACGGCCGCGACCGGGGCGGCGACCTCGGCGAGCGGGATGCCCATGCCCCCGAAGGCGCCCTGCGTCGCGGCGAGGCCGTCGACGGCGAGCTTCTGCCAGCCATGGGCGACGAACACGACCCCGAGGACGACGCGGACGAGGAGGAGGCCGAGGGACGAGAGAGCTGACGACACGAGGTGCCTTTCGGTCGGGGACGGGGTCGTGGCACGTCGTCGGGCCCCTCGCCACGGTAGGAGGTGACGCGTCACCGACCGGGGTCGTGGAGATCCCTGCCAGGCCTTCGCCAGAGCCTTGTCAGGCTCGGGTGGGGCATCCGGGGGACGCGGGGACGCGTCGCGAGGGCGGTTCGGCGGACGCGTGGCGTGCCCCGCGGGCGCTGTCGGTGGTCCCGGGCAGGATCGGGGCAGGACCACGGGACGGGCCGACGAGCCCCCGGACGAGAGGCGGCACACATGGCGACCATCGCGATCACGGGAGGCTCGGGCCGCATCGCGACCTGGGTCCGCCCTCTTCTGCTCGAGGCCGGCCACGACCTGCGGCTGCTCGACGTGGTCACGCCACCCGGCGACCTCCGACGACGAGAGACCTTCGAGCACGTCGGCGTGACCGATCTCGACTCCCTCACCGTGGCGTTCGCCGGGGCCGACCTGGTCGTCCACCTCGCGTCGCACGCCAGCGAGCGCACGTGGCACGAGATCCTCGACCTCAACGTCGAGAGCGCCTACGTGGCGCACGAGGCCGCCCGTCGGGCCGGCGTGACCCGGCTGCTCGCGGCCAGCTCGGTGCACGCCGTCGGGTTCGAACCGGGCTCGAGCGCCGCCGACCACGACGTGCCGGCCCCCCGGCCCGACACCTTCTACGGCGTCAGCAAGGTGCTGCTCGAGGCGGTGGGCAGCCTGTACGCCGACCGCTTCGGCTCGACCGTCGTGTCGGCGCGCATCATGACGGCCGAGGTCGAGCCGCACGACGTCCGCAGCCTCGGCACCTGGCTGTCCCCGGCCGACGCGACGCGGCTGATCCTGGCCACCCTGACGACGGCACCGGCCGGGCACCACGTCGTCTGGGGCGTCAGTCGCAACACCCGTCGCGTCGTGTCGCTCGCGGCGGGCGAGGCCATCGGCTACCACCCCGAGGACGACGCCGAGGCGTTCGCCGACCGCTTCGCCGGCCAGGTCCTGCCCCCCGACGCACCCGTCGGCGGGGACTTCACGACCATGCCGTTGGGCGAGACCCGGTGACCCGCCCGAGGGTGGCATCCGGTCACGCGCGCGAGGCCGATAGCGTGGCCGTGTGACCGCCACCCAGCACTCGTCGTCCGTCGCCGAGATCGACCCCGTCGTCCTCTACGAGATCCTCCGCCTCCGGGTCGACGTCTTCGTCGTCGAACAGGAGTGCCCCTACCCCGAGCTCGACGGGCGCGACCTCGAGCCGACCGCGCGCCTCCTCTGGTCCACCGACGACGACGCCCGGATCCTGGCGACGCTCCGGGTGCTGCACGACGGCGACGACCGTCGCATCGGCCGGGTGGCGACGGCGTCGTCGGCTCGCGGTCGTGGGCTCGCCGCCGACCTCATGCGGTCGGCCGTCGTCGAGTGCGACGGTCGACTGGTCCGGCTCGACGCCCAGGCCCACCTCTCGGGCTGGTACGCCCGGTTCGGCTTCGTGGTCGACGGTGACGAGTTCCTCGAGGACGGCATCCCCCACCTGCCGATGACGCTCGCCGCCACGCGCTGACGCCGGCCCCTGGCTCGGCACGGCACCGGCTGGTCGATCAGACGGTCGGGCCGGGGTGGTGGTGCTCGAAGACCAGGCTGGTCCGGGTCGAGGCGACGGCCGGGTGCGCCGAGAGGTGGTCGAGGACGAACTCGCGGACGTCGTTCGTGTCGCGGACGGCCAGGTGGATGATGAAGTCCTCGGACCCGCCCAGGAAGAACAGCTGCACCACCTGCGGCAGGGCCCGGATCTCGGCCGAGAACGCGGCGATCCGCTGCCGGGCCGACGCGAGGATCGTCACGCTGATCAGCGCCTGGAGGTCGAGTCCGAGCGCGGACAGGTCGACGTCGGCTCCGAAGCCGGCGACGACGCCGCGCTCGACGAGGGACCGGAGGCGCGCGAGACAGGTCGACGGAGCGATCCCGACCTGCGCGGCCAACGTGGCGTTGGGGGTCCGACTGTTCGCGAGCAGCAGGCGCACGAGCTGCCGGTCGATCTCGTCGAGCCGAACGTCCTTCGTCGCAGCCATGCCTCGTCCCGTCCCTCACCGTCGATCGTGCGGCCAGGCAGGGCCTGCACAGAATCTCGTGCGGAGAGCTTGGCACGCATCGGCACGAAACAGCACACTGACCTCAGTTCGGCGAACAGAGGCGTGCACCGGCCGCCCGTCGTCGAGGCCACTCCCCGAGAGGACGAACCATGCGCGTCGGCATCCCCACCGAGATCAAGAACAACGAGAACCGCGTCGCCGCGACACCGGCCGGAGTCCACGAGTTCTCCCGCCGTGGACACGACGTGATCGTGCAGGCCGGCGCCGGACGGGGGTCGGGGTTCACCGACGCCGAGTTCGTCGCCGCGGGTGCGACGGTGGTGGACGACGCGGCCGACGTCTGGGGCGAGGCCGATCTGCTGATGAAGGTCAAGGAGCCGATCGCGGCCGAGTACCCGCTCATGCGGGCGGACCAGACCCTCTTCACCTATCTGCACCTCGCGGCCTCACCCGAGTGCACCGAGGCCGTCCTCGCGTCCGGCACGACCGCGATCGCCTACGAGACGGTCCAGCGGGACGATCGCAGCCTGCCGCTGCTCTCGCCCATGAGCGAGGTCGCCGGCCGCCTCTCCACGATGGTCGGCGCCTACCACCTCATGAAGCCGATCGGGGGCACGGGCGTGCTGCTCGGCGGCGTCCCCGGCACCCCGAAGGCGAAGGTGGTGGTGATCGGCGGCGGCGTCGCCGGTGAACACGCCGCGGCGAACGCCCTCGGCCTCGGCGCCGACGTGACCGTCATCGACGTGTCACTTCCGCGCCTCCGCGCCCTCGAGGTGCAGTTCGGCGGCAGGGTGCAGACCCGCGCCTCGACGGCCTACGAGATCGGCGCCCAGGTCGCGGCCGCCGACCTGGTGATCGGTTCGGTTCTGATCCCCGGCGCACAGGCCCCCAAGCTCGTCACCGACGAGATGGTGGCGTCGATGCGTCCCGGGTCGGTGCTCGTCGACATCGCCATCGACCAGGGCGGCTGCTTCGAGGGCTCGCGCGCGACCACGCACGACGACCCGACCTTCGCCGTCCACGACAGCGTCTACTACTGCGTCGCCAACATGCCCGGCGCGGTCCCCCAGACCTCGACCCGGGCCCTGACGAACGCGACCATGCCCTATGCACTCGCCCTCGCCGACCGGGGGTGGCGTGACGCCATCGCGGCGGATGCGTCGTTGGCCCGCGGCGTCAACGCGGTCGCGGGGCAGATCACCAACGCGGGCGTCGCGGCGGCGGCCGGCGTCGACCTGGTGGACGCCCGCGCGCTCTGACCCGTCCGGCGACGCGACGGTCCACCTCCGAGACGGCGCCCTCCCGGACGCGGGGCGAACCGGTCCGGCCGGTAAGCGAAGACCTCTCTCCGAACCAGGTGGTCCGGAGAGGTGCAGCCCCTATGCTCTGGGCATGGCACGACGACCCACCCCTCCGCGGGAGCGGCTGCTCGAGGCGGCGCGGACCGAGTTCGCGGCCCGCGGCCTCGCCGGAGCCCGCGTCGACACGATCGCGCGCGACGCCGAGGCGAGCAAAGAACGGCTCTACGCCCACTTCTCGACCAAGCGCGACCTGTTCGACGCCGCCCTCGGCGAGAGCATCGGCCGCTGGGTCGCGGTCGTCCCCTTCGACGCCCACGACCTGCCGGGCTGGGCCAGCGCGCTCTACGACCACCTGGCCTCGAACCCCGACGACGCGCGCCTCCTGCTCTGGGGCCAGATCGAGGGCGTCGCGTTGCCGAGCCCCGGCGTGCTCGACCACGGTCAGCTCGAGGCGCGCCGTGACTCGGTGCGTGCGGCCCAGGACGCGGGTGACATCTCGTCCGGCTGGGACGCCGACGAGTTGCTGACCATGGTCTTCGGCGTCGTGCTGGCCTGGTTCGTCACGCCCGAGGCCACCAACCTGCACACCGGCCCGCAGCAGCGTCGGTGCGACGTCGTCCGCCAGGCCGTCGCCCGCATCGTCGACCCCGGCTGAACCGCCCCCGGCACCGTCCGACCCGCCGGGAGTAGCGTCCCCGTGTGACCACGACCGAACCCACTCCCGCCCTCTCCCCCGACCTTCAGCGCGTCCTCGACAGCGTGCCCGACCCGGGCGGCGTCACGACGTCGGACGAGGTCTACGCGGCGACCGACGTCGATCTCGAGGGGTTCCTCGCGACGCCGGCCGGCGCCTCCTCGTCCGGGCTCGTGCCCGGCGTGCTCGTGCTGCACGACTGGTTCGGCGTCGTCGACCACGTCAAGGTGCGCGCGCAGATGCTCGCGCGGCTCGGCTACGTGGCGCTGGCCGGCGACGTCTACGGGCAGGGGGTCCGCCCGTCGCCCGAGGAGGCCGCCGGCGAGGCGGGCAAGTACTACGGTGACGTCGCGCTGTTCCGGTCGCGCCTGCTCGCGAACCTCGAGCGCCTGCGCGCCGAGCCGGGCGTCGACCCGTCGCGGATCGCGGTGATGGGCTACTGCTTCGGCGGCTCGGGTGCCCTCGAGCTGGCCCGCGCGGGTGCCGACGTCGCCGGCGTCGTGTCGTTCCACGGAGGGCTCGGGACGGGGATGCCCGCCGAGAAGGGTGCCGTGACGGCCCCGCTGCTCGTCATGACGGGTGCCGCCGACCCGGTGGTGCCCGACGAGGCCGTGGTCGGCTTCGAGGACGAGATGCGCGCCGCCGAGGCACCCGACTGGCAGGTGCTGAGCTACAGCGGCGTCATGCACGCCTTCGCCGTCCCCGGGACGGACGCACCCGATCACGGGGCCCAGTACGACGCCCGCGCGGATCGTCGCTCGTGGCAGCAGCTCGAGACGTTCCTGTCCGAGGTCTTCGCCTAGGCCCGAGGGTCCCGACGGGCGCGACGGGCAGGACGCCAGACCGTCAGGAGGCGCGGTGCCGGGACGCTCGTCGCCCCGGCACCGCCTCCGTCGTCAGAACCCGGCCACGCGGGCCGTGCCGGCCCGGGCCAGGTCGCGCAACTGGACGGCCGTCGCGACGGCGGCGTGGGCGGCCTCGGCACCCTTGTCCTCCTTCGAGCCGGGGAGGCCTGCCCGGTCGAGGCCCTGCTGCTCGTCGTCGAGGGTGAGCACGCCGAACCCGACGGGCTTGCCCGTGTCGAGCGTCACCCGCAGCAGGCCCGAGGTCGCGGCGTCGGACACGTACTCGAAGTGCGGCGTGCCGCCGCGGATGATGACACCGAGGGCCACGACCGCGTCGGCCCCGGCCTCGAGCGCGGCCTTCGCGACGACGGGCAGTTCGAAGCTGCCGGGCACGCGCACGACCGTGGCCGTGGCGCCGAGGCGCTCGACCGTCGACAGCGCGCCGGCCAGCAGGCCGTCGGTGATGGTCTCGTGCCAGGTGCCGGCGACGATCGTGACACGGATTCCCGTGCCGTCGACGTCGAGTTCGGTGGGGGCGCCTTCTCCGCTCATGCGCGGTCTCCTTCGGTCGTGCGGGTGGTGGTGGTGGTATCGGCGGTGGCGTCGGTGGTCGGTGTCTCCGGCGCCGAGCCGGGTTCGTCGAGGTCGCGGTCGCCCAGCCAGGAGACGAGATCGGCGATCGTCACGACCGGCACGCCCTCGCGGGCCCCGAAGTCGAGCAGTGCCCGCAGTCGCATCATCTCGCCGTCGTCGCCCACGATCTCGCTGATGACGGCCACGGGTCGCAGCCCCGCGGCCTTCATCAGGTCGACCGAGGCCTCGGTGTGGCCGTCGCGCTCACGGACTCCGCCGTCACGGGCACGCAGCGGCAGGACGTGCCCGGGGCGGTGCAGGTCGTCGCGCACGCTGGTCGGCGACGCGAGCGTGCGGAGGGTCGTCGCCCGGTCGGAGGCGCTGATCCCTGTCGTCACGCCGGCCGCCGCGTCGACGCTGACGGTATAGGCCGTGCCCCGGGCGTCCTCGTTGTGGGCGACCATGGGCGGCAGGTCGAGTCGGTCGGCGATCTCGTTCGTCATCGGTGCGCAGACGAAACCGGAGGACACCCGGACCGTCCAGGCGATCCACTCGGCCGAGGCCAACTCGGCCGACAGGACGACGTCGCCCTCGTTCTCGCGGGACTCGTCGTCGACCACCACGACCGGGCGACCACGGCGCAGGTGCTCGAGGGCGAGCTCGATCGGGGCGAGGCGCGAGTCGACCCGCCCCTCCTCCCGGGGCGTCGACACGGTCACGGGCGCCCCGTCACGGCGGCGTCCCGCGGGTCCGCCGCGTCGGCCGGGGTGGCCGCACCGCGCGGGCCGTCGGCGTCGAGCGCGTCCAGTCGCAGCATGCGGCGCACGTGGCGGGCGAGCACGTCGGTCTCGACGTTGACGCGGTCGCCGACGGCCTTGCCGCCCAGGGTCGTCACGGCGAGCGTCTCGGGGATGAGGCTGACCTCGAACCAGCCCGGCAGCTCGCCGGGTTCGCTGATCGCGCTCACCGTGAGGCTGACGCCGTCAAGCGTCACCGACCCCTTGTCGACGAGCAGGGGCGCGAGGTCGTCGGCGAGGTCGAACCGGACCCGACGCCAGGCCTCGCCCTCTTCGATCTCGACGACCGTGGCCGTGCCGTCGACGTGGCCCTGGACGATGTGACCGCCCAGGCGGTCGCCGACGCGGGCGGCTCGTTCGAGGTTGACGGGCGTCCCGGGGCCGAACGTCCCCACGGTGCTCATGGCCAGGGTCTGCCGCATGACGTCGGCCGTGAAGGTGTCCCCCTGCTGCTCGACCACCGTCAGGCAGACGCCGCTGACCGAGATGGAGTCACCGTGCGCGGCGTCGGTCAGCACGGCGGGGCCGTGGACCGTCAGGCGGACGCTGTCCCCCTGGTCGGCGACGCGCTCGACGCGTCCGAGTTCTTCGACGAGGCCGGTGAACATCAGCGCACCACCGGGCCCGTCGGGTCGGTGGGTCGGTGCGTGCGTGCATCGGGCCCGGGCGTGGTCGCCTGCGTCGTCATGTCGTCCTCCGGTCTGCCTGGCTGTGTGCCGAGGGCTCTCCGGGGGTGCGCGACGCGAGGGTCGGCATCGGCCCGGGGGTCCGCTGAGGGACGACCGGGCCCGCGCCACCTCTCATCCGGACTATGACCGTCGGTACCGGGGTTCCACCGGTTCAACCGGCCGCCACCTCTCGGGGACGACGCGGGTCGCGGACTGTGACCGCCGGCTCAGATTTTCACTGACCCCGGAGCGCGTTGCTCTGTCGGCGACGATAGCACCGCCGCCTCGTGCGGCCCCGACGTGTTCGGCCAGGGCGTAGCCGGGCGTCGCACGGGCGGCCCGGGCTCAGCCGACGACGAGCCCGAGGTGAGCCGCCATCGTCGGGGCGAAGGTCGCCAGCTGCAGGTCGTCGATGGTCGCGCCACGAAGCCCTTCGAAACCGTCGATGCGGGAGAAGTCGCTGGTGCGCAGATCGGTGTGCGACAAGGAGGCGCGGGTCACGTCGAGCGTGCCGATGCGGCAGTCGACCAGCGCGACCCGCAGGGCCTGCACACCCCCGAGGTCGAGTTCGCCGATCGTGCAGCCCTCGATCACGACGTCGGTGAGGCGCGCCCCGCGCAGGTTGAGGAAGTCGATCTTGCCGCCGACCAGGTGCACCGACCGCAGTTCGGCGTCGAACAGCTCGGCCGACCCCCACCGGGGTCGCTCGACGCGGACGTCACGCCAGGTGCTGCGCGAGGCGGCGAACTCGGGGGCGAACGAGTCGGCCAGCACCGACTCGACCAGGCGGGCGCCCCGCAGTCGGGCCGATCCGAGCCGCGGCGACTCGAAGACGCACTCGGTGAACTCGGACCCTTCGAGGTCGCGACCGGTCAGGTCGGCGTCGACGTACCGTTCGAGCTCACGGCTGTCGCGCGGACCCAGCAGGTCGGTGCCGAGATCGACGAGCCCCCGGGGCTCGACGGGGTCGAGCCGCGGGGCGTCGGTGCCCCCCGGGGTCGCGGGGCGGGACGGCGTGGGGCGGCGCGACGGGGTCATGCGACGAGGCTAGCGGCGGGGTGCGACACGACCCGAGGAACGTCCGGGCGGGCCGCCGACGCGGACGTTCTCAGCACTCGATGACGTTGACCGCGAGCCCGGCGCGGCTGGTCTCCTTGTAGCTGTCCTTCATGTCGCGGCCGGTCTGGCGCATCGTCTCGATGACGGTGTCGAGGCTGACGACGTGGCTGCCGTCGCCGAGCAGGGCCATGCGGGTGGCGGCGACCGCCGTGCCCGCCGCGATGGCGTTGCGCTCGATGCAGGGCACCTGCACGAAGCCGCCCACGGGGTCGCAGGTGAGGCCGAGGTGGTGCTCCATGGCGATCTCGGCCGCGTTCTCGACCTGGCGGGGCGTCCCGCCGAGCAGGGCGGTCAGCGCGCCGGCGGCCATCGACGCGGCCGAGCCGACCTCGCCCTGACAACCGGCCTCGGCCCCCGAGATCGACGCGTTGCGCTTGTAGAGCGACCCGATCGCCGCCGCCGTCAGCAGGAAGGTGCGGGACAGCTCGTGATCGGTCGCACCGTGGAACCTCATGGCGTAGTAGGCGACCGCCGGGATGATGCCGGCCGCGCCGTTGGTCGGGGCGGTGACGACGCGCCCGCCGCCCGCGTTCTCTTCGTTGACGGCCATCGCGTAGGCCTGCAGCCACTGGGCCGGCAGGTCGGAGGCCAACAGCGAGGAGGCGCGGCCCTGGTCGATCGCCGAGCCGCCGAGGGCGAAGGCGGTCGCCCGCTCGTCCTGCTGGCGCAGCATGGTCGCGAACTGCCGGGCGCGTCGGGGCACCTTCATCCAGCCGGGCAGGACGCCCGTGGCCTCGAGACCCGCGTCGACGCAGGCCCGCATGGCCGCCCAGCGTGAGTCGAGCCCCACCGCGGCGTCGGCCTCGCCGTGCAGCGCGACCTCGTTGCGCCAGGCGAGGTCGGCGATCGACGCGCCTTCGGAGTCGCAGAGGCGCAGCAGGTCGTCCGCGTCGGTGAAGGCGAACGGCGCCTCGGCGGTGGGCACGGCCCGCTCGTCGTCACCGTCCCGCACGACGAAGCCCCCGCCGACCGAGAAGTAGACCTCGCGGGCGAGGCTCTCGCCGTGAGCGTCGAAGGCCTCGACGCTCATCGCGTTGGGGTGCCGGGGCATGCGCGTCAGCGGCGCCATGCGCAGGTCGTTGGGGGCGAAGGCGATCTGGCGCCGGCCGAGCAGCCGCAGGCCGCCGCCCTGCTCGACCGCCTGCTGCATGCCCGAGACGACCTCGGGGTCACAGGTCTCGGGTCGCATGCCCGCGAGGCCGGCGAGGACGGCCGACGGAGTGCCGTGGCCGAGGCCGGTGGCGGCGAGCGAGCCGTAGAGCACGGCCTCGACCCGCACGACGTCGGTCAGCCGGCCGTCGACGTCGAGACCGAGCAGGAACTCGCGGGCGGCCCTCATGGGGCCGACGGTGTGCGAGCTCGAGGGGCCGATGCCGATCGAGAAGAGATCGAGGGCCGAGACGTGGTCGGTCACGGAGAACCTGCCTTCCGGGGTCACCACGACGTTACCCGCTCCCGCCGACGCCCAGGAGGTCGGGGCCGTTCGCCACCCCGGGGAGGCGCGGCTCGCCTCAGGCGGGTCGCCCCACCTCGCGGGCCCGCTCCGCCATCGCGCCCGACATGCCCTCGAGGAACCGTCGGACGGTCTCGAGCTCGGCCTCGTCGAACTCGGCCATGACCCGGTCGCTCATCACGCCGAGCGGCCCGAAGAACGCGCCCGCGACCTCGCGGGCGCGATCCGAGTAGCGGACGAGCACCCGGCGCCGGTCGGCGTCGTCGCGGCTGCGGTGCACGTGCCCGACCTTTTCGAGGCGGTCGATGACTCCGGTCGCCGCCCCCGACGTGACGCCCAGGAGCTCGCCGAGACCGCCGGCGGTGACGGGGTCGCCGTCACGCTCGGCCTGCATGACGTGCAGCAGCGCCTCGAGGTCGATGTGGCCGAGACCGTGTCGCGAGGCGAAGGCCTGGGCGACCTTCTGGGACTCGGTGGTCAGCCGTTGCATGTGGGTGACGATCTCGTCGGCCTGCGGCGAGCGCGACGGACGGGTCGACGGGGCCGTGGGGCCCGGGTCTCTCGGGGTGGGCATGGAACCTCCTGCGTGACGAGTCTGGTCGATGCTCCTGTGATCTGCAATACTCTTAGCTCCTAAGACATTCAGCGACTGAAGGATCACCATGCGCACCCTCGCCCGCATCGTCAGCGGCCACCGCACCGCCTGGGCGGTGCTCGCCGCGACGGCCGTCGCCGTCGCCCTGCTCTTCACGGTCCTGCCGCAGAGCGAGGGCGACGCGGCCCCGCCGTCGGGCGTCCCCGACACGAGCCAGTCGGCCCAGGTGGCCGAGTTGCTCACGACCTTCCCGAGTGCCGAGACGACGGTGGGCATCCTGGTCTTCAGCCACGACGGCGACCGGCTCGACGCCGCCGACCTGACCGCCGTCGACGAGCGGGCGGCCGCCCTCGCCGAGCTCGCCACGACCCCGCAGGCCGTCCGGCCGCAGATCAGCGACGACGGCACCGCGGCGATCGTGGCCGTCCCGCTCGACGCCACGACGGTCGACGCCGACGTCGCGGGCACGGCGACGAGCCTGCGGGACGCGGCCTCGGCCGACCTGCCCGCCGGGCTGGACGCCCTGCTCACCGGGCCGATCGGGTTCCAGGACGACATCGCGAACGCCTTCGCCGGGGCCGACTTCCGGCTCCTGCTGGTCACGGTGGTCGTCGTGGCCGTGCTGCTGATCGTCACCTACCGCAGCCCCGTGCTGTGGATCGTGCCGCTGGCCGTCGTCGGTGCCGCGGACGCCCTGGCCGGCCGGGTCGCGGCCGCCGTCGCCGAACCCCTGGGCATCCCGCTCGACGCCTCGATCTCGGGCATCCTCTCGGTGCTCGTCTTCGGCGCGGGCACCAACTACGCCCTGCTGCTCGTCGCGCGTTACCGCGAAGAACTGCTGCTCGAGCCCGACCGCCATCGCGCGATGCGCACGGCCGTGACGAGCGCCGGGCCCGCCATCGCGGCCAGCGGCGGCACGGTCGCCCTGAGCCTCCTCACGCTGCTCCTCGCGTCGCTCACGGGCAACCGGGCCCTCGGTCTCGCCTGTGCGATCGGCGTCGGCGTCGCGATCGTGTTCGCCCTCGTCGCCCTGCCGGCGGCCCTGGTGGTCTGCGGTCGCGGGCTGTTCTGGCCCTTCGTGCCCCGCGCCTCCTCGTCCGGGCGCGACCGCGTGCCCGACGGGGCCGACGCGACGCGGACGGCCGACGCCACCGCAGGAGGCGCGGCGCACCACGCGGCACCGCGACGCGGCTTCTGGGACCGTCTCGGGCGCGGCGTCCGACGCCGTCCGGCCGTCGTGGCCGTGGCGTCCGTCGCGGGCATCGGCGTCCTCTGCCTCGGCCTGAGCGGCTACGCCGTCGGCCTCTCGCAGACCGACCAGCTGCTCGGCGACCCCGATTCGGTCACCGCGCAACAGGTGATCGACGGCTCGTTCTCGGCGGGGCTGACCAGCCGCACCACCGTGATCGTCCCCTCGACGGTCGCCGACGAGGCCACCGCGCTCGCGTCCGGCACGGACGGCGTCGACACGGCCACGACCGGCGAGACCGAGGGCGGACTGACGCGCGTCGACCTGCAGCTGTCCGCCGAACCCGAGAGCGACGCCGCGTTCGCCACCGTCGAGCGTCTGCGTGCCGGGTACGCCGACGCCGGCGGCGGCCTCGCCGACGCGCTCGTCGGGGGCAGCGACGCCACCGCCTACGACATGAAGGTGGCGGCGCAGGCCGACATCGACCTGATCGCGCCGATCATCCTGGCGATCGTGTTCGCCGTCCTGGCCCTGTTGCTGCGCTCGCTCGTGGCCCCCGTCCTGCTCATCGCCTCGGTGCTCGCCACGTTCTTCGCGAGCCTCGGGGCCTCGACCTGGCTGTTCCAGAACGTGCTGGGGTTCCCCGCGCTCGACACGGCGGTGACGCTGTACGCGTTCCTGTTCCTCGTCGCCCTCGGGGTGGACTACAACATCTTCCTCACCACCCGGGCCCGCGAGGAGGGCCTCGTGCACGGCACCCGCGAGGGCATGGTGCGGGCCCTGGCCTCGACCGGCGCCGTCATCACGAGTGCGGGCATCCTGCTGGCGGCCGTCTTCGCCGTCCTCGGCGTGCTGCCGGTCGTCGCCCTGACCCAGGTCGGCGTGATCGTCTGCCTCGGCGTGCTGCTCGACACCCTGGTCGTGCGCACCGTGCTGGTGCCCGCGCTCGTGTTCCTCACCGGTGACGCGTTCTGGTGGCCGAGCCGGCGTCCGTCGGTTCAGCCGCAGGCGTCCCAGAGCCCGACCCTCGACGCCTCGGCCGACGCCTCGGCCGCGACGAACCGGTCGCGGTAGCGGTACGCGTCGTCGTAGGTGTCCTCGCGCCCGTAGCCCTCGGCGACGAGCCGCTCGTTGAGCATCGTGCCGTCCGGCGACCAGACGTAGCGCAGCAGCCGGTCGTAGCGGTCGGCGTCACCCTGCGAGGCGTCGTCCTCGAGCCAGACCGTGGCCCCCTCGGGCAGGGCGGCCGTCGTGAAGGCGCTCGCCTCTGGTCCGAAGCAGTCGACCGGCGCGTCGGGCTTCACGGTCTCGGGGGTGTCCACGCCGATCAGGCGGATGCGCTCGCGCTCCCCCGCCACCAGGACGACGACGGTGTCCCCGTCGACGACCCGGTCGACCACGGCCTCGACCGCCGCGGCCGGGACGCTCGCGGGCACGGGGACCGCACCCGCGCCTCCCGGGCCGCCACCCGCCGACCCGTCGCCGAGGAGGCGCGGGAAAGCCACGAGGACGGCCCCCGCCACGAGCACCACGAGGACTCCGAGCAGCCGGCGCGGCGTGAGGCGACGACGCGACGGACGGCGACGCGCGCTCACTCGGCGAGCCGCGTGCCGCGGAGCTCGGGCAGCATCGTGGCGGCGACGGCCCCCACGACGAAGACCGCGCCGAAGACGACGAACAGGGTGGGCGGCCCCCCGAGGGCGATCAGCGGGGGCACCGACAGCGGCGCGGCGATCGAGGCGATGCGCCCGACGCCCGCGGCCCACCCCGCGCCCGTGCCCCGCAGCGGGGTGGGGTAGAGCTCGGGCGTCACGGCGTAGAGCGCCCCCCACGCGCCGAGGTTGAAGAACGACAGGGCCATGCCCGCGACGAGGATCTGCGCGACGCTGCCGCTGACCGCTCCGAAGCCGAAGAAGACGGCCGCGACGGCCGACCCGAGCAGGAAGGTCGCGAGCGTCCCCCGGCGTCCCCACTTCTCGATCAACCAGGCCGAGGCCGCGTAGCCCGGCAGCTGCGCCAGGGTGATGATCAGCACGTACCCGAACGAGCGCACGAGCGGGAACCCGGCCGCGACGAGCAACGACGGCAGCCAGACGAAGGCGCCGTAGTACGAGAAGTTGGTCATGAACCAGACCACCCAGATCGCGACCGTGCGGCGAGCCATGCCGGCACCGAAGAGCCGGCCGACGGAGGCGCGGGCCGGCTTCTCGACGACCCGCGCCTCCTCGGCGGCCACGGTCGGGGCGGCGACGCCGGCCGCCTGCTCGAAGCCGCGGACGGTGCGCTCGGCCCCGTCGTGACGCCCCTTCGACTCGAGGAAGCGCACCGACTCGGGCATCCTGAGGCGGACGAACACGGCGTAGAGCGCGGGAGCGGCACCGATCAGCAGGGCCCAGCGCCAGCCGTCGTCGCTCGTCGGGATCACGAGGTAGCCGACGAGGGCGGCCCCGATCGAGCCGACGGCCCAGAACGCCTCGAGCAGGACGACCACCCGGCCCCGGATGCGCCGGGGTGAGAACTCGCTGACGAGGGTCGACGCGACCGGCAGTTCGGAGCCCAGGCCGAGTCCGACGACGAAGCGCAGGACGAGCAGCACGCCGACCGACCAGGACAGGGCCGAGAGGCCGGTGGCGAGGCCGTAGAGCAACAGGGTCAGGGCGAAGACGGTCTTGCGGCCCAAGCGGTCGGCCAGCGAACCACCGACGGCCGCGCCGATCGCCATGCCCGCGAACCCGGCCGACGCGACCCAGGCCAGTTGTCCGGCCTGGTCGCTCCACACGGTCATCAGTTGGGCGATGACGAACGAGAGCAGGCCGACGTCGAGCGCGTCCAGGGCCCATCCGATGCCCGAGCCGGCCAACAGGCGACGGTGCTTCGAGGTGAACGGCAGCTCGTCGAGGCGCTCGCTGCGCGTCGGGGCGACCGGGGTCGAGGTGGGGACGGGGGTCATCGGGGCCTGTCGTCTCGGGGTGTCGTCGGGTCGGGCGGGTGGTCGGACACGGACTCCTCGCGTGAGGCGGACCGGGCCACTGGGCAGTGTAGGAGCCGTGAAGATGGCCGCGGCTACAGACACCGGGGCCGCGGCACCGTAGCCTCGGGCGGACCGGATCATCTCGGTCCGCGACGGAGGCACCACCATGGCAGAGAAATCAGCGAAAAAAGGCACCGCGAAGGTTGCCGTGCGCTCCTTGAAGGAGAAGCGCGCCGACAAGAAGGCCAAGGGCGCGACGGGTGGCCACTCGGAGGACATCGTCTCCAACGCCAAGAAGCGCTGACGCACGACGTCCCCGAAGGGGCGCCGACCTCCGCACCGGGTGACCGGTCGCGAGGCGGCGCCCCTTCGTCGTCCCCGGCACGCGGCGACGCCCGCGACGACGCCTCGGGTCGGTCCGGGTGTGACACGACGACCACACCTGACATAACCTCGACCTCGTGGCCCGCGATCAGGGGTGGGGCCGGAGGGACGACGACATGATCGACAGGCGCATCAGGGCATGGGCGGCGACGGGGGTGACGGTCGTCGTGGCCGGCGCGCTGGCCCTCGGGGGCGCGACCAGCGCCTCCGCCGCCGGACCGGGAGCGGTCGGCTGGGCCGACTTCACCGTCGACGGGACGGCTCGTGCCTACACGGGCACGATGACGCTCCCCGGGGACTTCCCGCAGGCGACGTTCACGTCGACCTCGCGCCAGGCGACGATCCCCAGCGGATCGAGCACGTGGCAGGGCACGGGCACGCCGGTCGGCGCCGAGTACGACTCGAGCCGCGGTCGCCCCTACCTCAACCTCCGTCCCGCCCAGGATTCGCCGACCGCGGCCGCCGCGTCGGTCACGACGTACACCTTCGACCGGGCCACCCCCGCGAGCGACTGGTCGTTCGTGCTGGGCGACGTCGACGCCGACCAGGTCACCGTGTCGGCCACCGGCGCCGACGGTGTGGCCGTGCCCGCCGACGCCCTCGGCTTCGGGAGCACGTACAACTACTGCCGCACCGCGGCCGGCGGCCCGTCGCCGTCGTGCGACGCCGCGGGACTGCGTGACGTGCCGACCTGGAACGCCGCCACGGGCGTGCTGACCGGCAACGCCACCGCGTCCGACACCGAGGGCGCCGCCGCCTGGTTCAGCCCGACCGTGCCACTGTCGACGCTGACCTTCACGTACCAGCAGCGTTCCGGGTTCCCCGTCTACCAGACGTGGTTCGTGACCAAGACCTTCACCGCGAGCGGGGTGGTGACGAACGACGGCGCGGCCTACCCCGGAGCGATCGTGACGGTCGTCGACCCGGCGACCGGTGAGGTCGTCGGCACCACCACGACGGTCGGCCCCGACGGCACCTGGTCGGTCCCCGGCCTCGTCTCGGGCACGCCCTACGAGGTCGACGTCACCACACCGGGGGACGCCGCGGATCTGCCTGCCGTGCCCTTCACGATCGCGGGCGACGACTCCCCCGGACTCGACTTCGCCTTCGCCGGCGCCGTGCCCCCGGTGGCCACCGCGCCCCTCACGGTGACGGTCGTGGAGGCCGACGGGACGCCCGTGGCCGACCGTCCGGTGAGCATCGTCGTGCCCGGCCAGATCGACCCGGTGGCGTCGGGGACGACCGGAGCCGGCGGCTCGGTCACCTTCGAGGGGCTCGACCCCGCGGCCGAGTACGACCTGGTCGACGAGGTCACGGGCATCGCCCGCGGTCCGGTCACCACGGCCTCCGGCGCGTCGATCACGCTCGACCCGACCGTCGAGATCACGACGAGCATCGTGAACCCCGACGGATCGGCACCCGCGACCGGGTCGACGGTCGACATCGTGCCGGTCGGCGAGACCGCGCCGGTGGCGAGCGTCGAGACCGGCGCGGGCGGCTCGTTCACGGCGGACGGCCTCACCCCTGGCGAACAGTACGAGGTGGTCCTCGACGAGGACGTCGACTCGGCCGTCACGATCACCGCACCCGCGACGAGCGGGACGATCCCGCCCGTGCAGATCGCGGCCCCTGCGACCGTGTCGGTCGAGGGCACCGTCGTGGACTCCGACGGCACGCCCGCCGCCGACCTCGAGCTGTCGCTGATCGAGGCGGACGCCACCGACCCCGAGCCCGTCGCCACCTCGACCACCGACGCCGCGGGCGTCTACCGGGCCGACGACCTCGTCCCCGGCACGACCTACGACGTCGTGGCCGACGGCGAGACCCTCGGGTCGTTCACGGCGCCGACCGCCGACGGGACCGTCCCGACCATCACCCTCGCCGCGCCTCCCGTGGTGACCCCCGTGCCCGACCCCGAGCCGACCCCCGACCCGACCGTCACGCCGGCTCCCGTCGTGCCGGCAGCCGGAGGCCAGGGCACGGGCGGTACGGGCACCGGCGGCACGGGCACCGGCGGCTCGGGCCGGCCGCTCGCCTACACGGGCAGCGAGCCGGGCCTGCCGCTCGGCGTCGCGGCGGCCGCCCTGGCCCTCGGCCTCGCGCTCGTCACGGGCTCGGCCGTCACCCGTCGCCGGGCGGGGTGCCGCTGACCGCGGCGACCCTCGCGGCCTGACCCCACGAGGCCGAGGAGGCGCGGTGTCCGGTCGACGGGCACCGCGCCTCCTGCGGTCCGTCGGCCCGTGGGCCGGGCATGTGCCCGCACCGGGTGCGAGGGAGTTGGCTCGGGACCATGAAGAACACCACACTCGGCCAGGTCGACGGCGGACTCGACGTCGGCCGCCTCGGCCTCGGCCTCATGGGCATGTCCGCCTTCTACACCGGCAACAGCACCGACGACGACGAGTCGGTGCGCGTCATCCACCGCGCGCTCGACGTGGGCGTCACCCTGCTCGACACCGCCGACATGTACGGCCCGCACACGAACGAGCAGCTGCTCGGCCGCGCCCTCAAGGGCCGCCGCGACCACGCCGTCGTCGCGACGAAGTTCGGCAACGTGACCGACCCCGAGGCCCGCGCCGAACGCACGGTCGACGGTCGCCCCGAGTACGTCCGCCGGTCGGTCGACGGCTCGCTGAAGCGCCTCGGCATCGACCACATCGACCTCTACTACCAGCACCGCGTCGACCCGCTCGTGCCCATCGAGGAGACCGTGGGCGCCATGGGCGAGCTCGTCACGGCCGGCAAGGTGAGGTTCCTCGGGCTGTCCGAGGCGGCGCCCGAGACGATCCGCCGTGCCCACGCGACGCACCCGATCACCGCCCTCCAGACCGAGTGGTCGCTGTGGAGCCGTGAGCCCGAGGCCGAGATCCTGCCGACCGTCCGCGAGCTCGGCATCGGCTTCGTGCCCTACTCGCCGCTCGGTCGGGGGTTCCTCACGGGCACCATCCGCTCGGTGGACGAGCTCGCCGAGGACGACTTCCGCCGGTTCGCTCCCCGCTTCTCGGGCGACAACCTGCAGGCCAACGTCCGCATCGTGCAGCAGGTCGACGAGGTCGCCCGGGCCGTCGGCGCCACGCCGGGTCAGGTCGCGCTCGCCTGGCTGCTCGCCAAGGGCGAGGGCATCGTGCCGATCCCGGGCACGAAGCGCCGCGCCTACCTCGACGAGAACGTCGCGGCCGACGACGTGGTGCTCGACGCCGAGCAGGTGCACCAGCTCGACGACGTGGCCGCGCCGAAGGGTGCCCGCTACGCCGACATGTCCACGGTCGACAAGTAGCGAGGCGACCGGCGTCGGCTCGGCCGTCGCCCTGCGTGAGCCGTCGCTCCGCCACCCCGCCACCCCGCCACGAAATGAACATCCCGCCATCTTTTCTCGTGGCGGGATGTTCACTTCGTGGCGGGCTGAGACGTCCGGGCGCGGAACGAGGGCGAGCCCGAGGAGGCGCGGGTACGGTCGAGCGATGGACGACGTGATCAGACGCCGGGCCCTCGTGCACGGTTCGGTGCAGGGCGTGGGTTTCCGTTTCTCGACCGAGGGCGAGGCGGACCGACTGGACGTCGGCGGCTTCGTCCGCAACCTGCCCGACGGGACCGTCGAGGTCGAGGTCGAGGGACGGCCCGACCGGGTGGCGCTGCTGCTCGAATGGCTGGACGAGGGACCTCGTGGGGCCCGGGTCGACCGGGTCGAGGTGAGCGAGATCACCCCCGTGGGCGAGAGCGAGTTCAGCACGCGCCACTAGCCCGACCGGCGATCGGAACGGGGCCCGGCGGCCGGAGACGAGAGACCCGGCCCGGACGCTCGCACACACCCGACAGTGTGGAGTGCCCGGACCGGGCGTTCAAGGGTACCTGCTCGACGGCCCGGCCCGATCACCCGGACCGGTTCGGTCGGACCGTCCGGCCCGGTCGGCCCGGGGCGTCCGATCTCGTCGACCGGTGACCTCACATCCGGTGCCGCTGCCGCGTCTACGGGGTGGATACCATCGCCGAGAGCCAGGAGGCACCGTGAGCGTCCACACCAGCGTCGACACCCCCGTCGGCCCGTTGACCGTCGTCGGGGGCGAGACGGGCCTCGTCGGCCTCTACTTCGACGAGCACCGCCACCTGCCCGATCCGACCGGCTTCGGCCCGGTCTCGCGGGACGGCGTCGGCCTGAGCGACTTCGCCGAGGTCGGGCGCCAGCTCGGCGAGTACTTCGGCGGCGAGCGGCGCTCCTTCGACCTCCCGCTGGCACCGCGCGGCAACGACTTCCAGGTGCGGGTGTGGACGCTCCTCCGCGACATCCCCTTCGGCGAGACCCGCAGCTACGGTCAGCTCGCGACCGCACTCGGCGGCGTCGGCCTGGCCCGCGCGGTCGGCGCCGCCAACGGGCTCAACCCGTTGAGCATCGTCGTGCCGTGCCACCGCGTGGTCGGCTCGGGCGGGGCCCTGGTCGGCTACGCCGGCGGGCTCGACCGCAAACGGTTCCTGCTCGGGCTGGAGGCCGACCAGCCGTCGGGCCCCGACTCCGGTCGGCTGTTCTGACGTGGAACCCTTCGAGCGCGTGGTCGCCCGGCACGGTCGCACGGTCTGGCGCGTCTGCCGGGCCGTGCTCGACGAGCACGACACCGACGACGCCTGGAGCGAGACGTTCGTGGCGGCCCTCGTCGCGTATCCGTCGCTCCCCGCGTCGACGAACCTCGAGGCGTGGCTGGTGACCATAGCGCACCGCAAGGCGATCGACGTGCTGCGGGCACGGGAGCGTCGCCCCCGCCCGGTCGAGACGGTGCCCGAACCGCCGCCCGCGCCTCCTCACGACGAGACCGTCGCGCGCGCGGACGAGCTCGACGGGGCGCTGCGCACCCTGCCGCCGGGCCAGCGGCGTGCCGTGGTCTACCACCACCTCGTCGGGCTCTCGCACCGCGAGGTCGCCGAGCTGACCGGCATCAGCGCGGACGCGGCCCGGCGTGCGTCCGCCGACGGCATCGCGGCGCTGCGGCGGCTGCTGGCCGACCCCGCGACGCCTCGCGCGACCGGCGCCTCCGTCCGGGCCGCCGGTCGCGCCTCCTCCCCGTCCCCCGAGCCGAAGGGCATCCGATGACCGCCTCCCCCATCGACGCGTCGACCGACCCCGGCGACCTGCTGACCGGCCTCGACCCGACCGACGAGCGACTCGCCGCGCTGCACGCCCGCTTCGCCGAGACCGCCCTCGGCGTCGGGGCGGTCGACGTGGCGTACCGCACCCTCGACTCCCCCGTCGGCCTCCTGCTCGTCTGCGCCACCGACGTGGGCGTGCTGCGGGTGGCCTTCGAGATCGAGGGGCACGACACGGTGCTCGACCGCCTCGCCTCGACGGTCAGCCCGCGCATCGTCGAGGCGCCGTCACGGCTCGACACCGTGGCACGCGAGCTCGACGAGTACTTCCGCGGCGAGCGCCGCGCGTTCGACCTGCCGCTCGACCGGCGCCTGTCGACGGGGTTCCAGCGGACGGTGCTCAAGCACCTGCCCGACATCGGCTACGGGTCGACGGCGAGCTACGCCGCGGTGGCGCTGGCCTCGGGCAGTCCTCGCGCGGTGCGGGCCGTCGGCACGGCCTGCGCCACCAACCCCCTGCCGCTCGTCGTCCCCTGCCACCGGGTGGTGCGGAGCGACGGGTCCTCGGGCAACTACCGTGGGGGCATGGCGGCCAAGCAGATCCTGATCGACCTCGAGGCGGGGGCGTGAGCGACGCGGTGACCTCCGGCGTGACGGCGTCCGACCCGGGAGCGGTGCCGTCGGACGTGGCGGGCGCGGGCGTCGTGGTCGGTGACGACGGGCTGGCCCGGCCGGTCTGGGCGTCGACCGATCCGCTGTTGCGCGAGTACTACGACACCGAGTGGGGGCTGCCGGTCCGGGACGAGCGGGGCCTTTTCGAGCGGCTGAGCCTCGAGGCGTTCCAGTCGGGGCTGTCGTGGGCGACGATCTTGCGCAAGCGTCCGGCGTTCCGGAGCGCGTTCTCCGACTTCGACCCCGAGGTCGTCGCCCGCTTCGACGACGAGGACCGGGCACGGCTGATGGCCGACGCGGGCATCGTCCGCAACCGACTCAAGGTCGACGCGACGATCCGCAACGCGCGGGCGACGCTCGACCTGAGGGCCGACGGCGGCCTGGTCGACTTCGTCTGGTCGTTCCGGCCGGCCGAGACACCCCGGCCCCGCACGATGGCCGAGGTGCCGACGACGTCGCCGGAGTCGCTCGCCCTCTCGCGGGCACTCAAGGCGAAGGGGTTCACCTTCGTGGGGCCGACCACCATGCACGCGCTGATGGAGGCCGCGGGCATCGTCGACACGCACCTCGTCGACAGCCACCGCCGCGGGTCGTCCGGGGTGTGGGGCGACGACGGCCGGCCGGTGCCGGACGGCGGCCCCCGGGCGGCCGGGTCGTGACCGCGGACTCGCCCGACGGGGCGGCACCCGACGGGGCGGCACCGGTCGGGGCGGTACCGCACGGGGCGCCCGCGCGCTTCGTCGTCGAACCCGTCGGCGCCTGGGACCACGCGCACGCCGTGGGATTGCTGGCGGCGCACAGCGTGCCGGGGGCCGAAGCCACCGACGTCGCCGCGGCCACGCACGCGCGACTGGTCGAGCTGGGCACGGGAGCCGAGCGCGCCTCCCACCGTCTCGACCTGTCGTTCGCGGCCACCGGGGTCGACGTGACGGTGACCGGGCCCGACGGCGTGCTGCCGACGGAGGCGACGGTCGACGAGGCACGACGCGTCGTGCGGACGTGGCTCGACCTCGACACCGACCTCGACGACGTCGAGCGGGGCTTCGCCGACGACCCCGTGCTCGGGCCGCTCGTCGCGGCGCGTCCGGGCATCCGCGTGACGGGCAACCCCGACGGGTTCGAGACGGCCGTGATGACGGTGCTCGGGCAGCAGGTCTCGCTCGCCGCGGCGCGCACCTTCACCGGGCGGCTCGTCGCGGCCCATGGCGAACCCGTCGCGGGGACGGGCCTGACGCGGTTCCCCCGCGCCGACCGCCTGGCGGCCGCCGACGTCGACGAGCTGCGGGCCGCGGTCGGGGTGACGAACAGTCGCGCGCGGACGATCCACGCCCTGGCCGAGGTCGTCGCCGACGGACTCGTCATCGCCCCCGACGTCGACCACGCCGACGCCCGCCGACGCCTGCTCGCCGTGCCCGGCATCGGCCCGTGGACCGTCGAGTACCTGGCCGTGCGCGCCCTCGGCGACCGCGACGCCTGGCCGGCGGGCGACCTCGTGCTGCGGCGCGTGATGGGCGGCCTGACGACGAAGGAGGCCGAGGTCGCCGGGGCACCGTGGTCGCCCTGGCGCGCCTACGCCCTGTTCCACCTCTGGGCCGCGGTGCTGCCGACCGCGCCGTGAGGCGCCCGGCCGCCGGAATGCTCGATACTCGTCCGGTGGACATCGACGGCACCCTCGACATCGTCAGCGCGCATCGCGCCGCGGACGAGATCGAGGAGGCGCGGGTCCTGTTGCGAGCGCTGGCCGAGCAGGCGCCCCGGGATCTGATGGTCCGGATGGCCCTGACGGACTTCGCCCGGGCGGAAGGCCATGTCGACCAGGCGGCCCGGTGGGGCATCGTGATCGACGGCTACACGACCGCCCACGAACGCCGGGTGTTCTGGCGCGTGATGACCGGCATCACGACCCTCAACCGTCTCCGCACCTATCTGCGACTCGAACCGGGTGCCGACCTGCCCCGCGATCTCGTGGCCATGTTGCCGCCGCACCTCGGCGGCACGCATGTCGACGGGTTCTACCGAGCACGCTGGGATGACGACACACGCCCGACACTCAAGGGGTTGGGGGACGCGGCGCTCCTGCCCATGTGGATCAGCACGCCTGTCCCGGCCGTCGCGGCAGGACTGTCCGAGTGGCAGCGCGATTCTCCGTCCCCGGCACTGGCCGTCGTCGCTGCCGCCCTCGCCCTCGTGAGCACGGCGGCGATCGTCGGCTGGATCGCCTACGGCGTCCGCAACCGCACCGTCGGACTCCCGCTCGTCGCCGTGGGCCTGCTCGTCGCCGGCGTCTGGTTCGCCCTCCACGCGACCTCCCTTCCCGTGCCCGAGTGACGGGCGCCGAACACCGTGGATCGGGGGCGTCTACCGTTCCACTCCCCGACATTTCCTCCACGACTAGAGCGGCCAGCATGAACACCGACGACGACCGACCCGACGACCAGGCTGCGGTCGAGGCCGCCGCGATCGAGACGCACCGGGCCGCCCACGGCACGGGCCCGACCGACACGCAGGGCGAACCCGCCGCATCGGGCGACGCGACGCCGGACGGCGACGTCACGCAGCCGCTCGGCGGCAGCCACTCGGGCGAGGACGGCTACGTCGCCGTGAGCCCCGGGGGCGTCTCGGGCGAGCAGGACGCCGCCTTGACCGTCGACGACGAGGACCCGCACTCGGCCGACCCCGAGGCGAACGCCCACCGCGGCGACATCGGCGCGAACCGCGGCGGCAGCGGCGGCCGCTGACCCGTGTGAGACCCCGGGAGCGCGCCGAGACCCACGTGCGCGAGCAGGGGCCTCGGCCCCTTCGTGAGGTCTCGGCGGCGACCGGGTGGTGCATGCTGGTGGGGATGACTGACACGCGCCCCCACCTCGACGACTTCGCCCGCTTCATCCAGGCCTCGCCCTCGTCCTTCCACGCCGCGGCCGAGGCCGCCCGCCGGCTCGACGACGCCGGGTTCACCGCCCTCGACGAGACCGCCGAGTGGCCCTCGGGCCCGGGCCGTCGCTACGTCGTGCGCGACGGCGCGGTCATCGCCTGGATCGAGCCGGCCACCGCGACGGCCACGACGCCGTTCCGCGTCGTCGGAGCGCACACCGACTCCCCCGGCTTCAAGCTGAAGCCCAAGCCGACGACCGGCACCCGCGGCTGGCTGCAGGCCGGCGTCGAGGTCTACGGCGGTCCGCTGTTCAACTCGTGGCTCGACCGCGACCTCGAGTTCGCCGGCCGACTGGTCACCCGCAGCGGCGAGACGCACCTGGTGCGCACCGGGCCGCTGCTGCGCTTCCCGCAGCTCGCCGTCCACCTCGACCGGGGCGTCAACGCCGAGGGCCTGAAGCTCGACCCCCAGCGCCACCTGAACCCCGTGGTCGGGGCGGGGCCGCTCGACGAGGCCGACGTCCTCGGCCACCTCGCCGGGTTGGCCGGGCTGACCGGAGCCGACGTGACCGGGTACGACGTGGTCGTGGCCGACACCGCGCCTCCTGCGGTCCTGGGGATGTCGGGCGAGCTCTTCGCCGCCGGGCGCATGGACAACCTGTCGTCGACCCACGCCGGTCTCGTCGCACTGGTCGAGACGGCGACCTCGGGCGTCGAACTCGACCACGTCGCCGTGTTCGCGGCGTTCGACCACGAAGAGGTCGGTTCGGCCACCCCGTCGGGTGCAGCCGGGCCGCTGCTCGAGGACGTCCTGGCCCGGGTCTCGGCCGGTCTCGGGGCGACGACGACCGATCACCGCCGGGCACTCGCCGGGTCGTGGTGCCTGAGCGCGGACGCCGGGCACGCGGTGCACCCGAACTACCCCGAGCGGCACGACCCGGTCAACCAGCCGGTCGTCAACCGCGGGCCACTGCTCAAGATCAACGCGAACCAGCGCTACGCCACCGACGGGCTCGGGGCGGCCGAGTGGTCACGGGCGTGCGAGCAGGCGGGTGTGCCGTTCCAGGAGTTCGTCTCGAACAACTCGGTGCCCTGCGGCTCGACCATCGGACCGATCACCGCGACGCGGCTCGGCATCCGGACGATCGACGTCGGCATCCCGTTGCTCGGCATGCACTCGGCCCGCGAGTTGTGCGGAGCCGACGACCCGGCCTACCTGTCACGCGCCGCCGCCGCCTTCCTCGCGCCAGACGCGTAGGCCCGGCGCGGGCCCGATCCGCAGGCCCGGCGCGGGTCCGATCCGCAGGCCCGACGCGGAGGCGCTGCGCGACCGTCGGGCACCGCGCACGGCGGATCAGCCGAAGGCCTCCGCCGCCGGTGCCCCGAGCGCCCAGGCCAGGATCGCCGGCCACTCGCCGTAGCCCGAGTCGGGGGTGAGGTGACCGCCTCGGGGCACGACGACGACCGGGGCGTCGACCCGCGCCTCCCAGGTGTCGACCGGGCCGAGCGGCAGCCACTCGTCGTCGTCCCCGGCGACGACGACCGACTCGTCGTCGCCCCCGAGCGCGAGCCGCCGCCCGTCGAACAGCTCCCCGGCCACGAACGCGTGGATCGGCTGGCCGACGATCAGCTCGGGCGACGGAGGCGCGACCAGCGCGACCCGGTCGGCGGACGGAGGCGCGACGCCGGCCTGCAGCCTCAACCAGAGCAGGCACGAGAGGCTGTGGCACAGCACCGTCACCGGACGGCCCGCGGGCAGGGCGGCCCGTTCGTGTCGCACCGCGGCGTCCCAGGCGGCGGGCGTGGGCTCGTCGGCGTCGGGCAGCTGCGGGTAGCGCACCACGTGTCCGCGGGCCTCGAGCTCGCCGGCGAGCCAGCGCTGCCAGTGCCCCTCGGGACGATGGTTCTGCCAGCCGTGCAAGATCAGGAAGGCCGTGGGCGGGGTCGGCGTCGGGGCGGTCGCGTCGGTCACGGTCCGATCATGCCCCGACCCGGCGTCCTCACGTGGCAGGGTCGACCCATGACGTCACACCCGTACCGCGCCCGGTTCGGCGACGGCTACGCCTTCGAGGGCGAGCCCACCCTCGACGGTCCGCCGCCGACCGGATTCCACGTGACGACGCGCAGTCGGGTGATCGGCCACGGCCGGGCCGCCTTCGAGGCCGCAGGGGACGCCGTGCTGCACTGGCAGGTGCACCGCGGCTCGGGCTTCGTGCCCCTCGAGGTGCCCGTCCGCGTGGCCGTCGGTGCGACGAGCGTCTGGGGCGTGACCCTCGGCCCCGTGCACCCACCGGTCGCCTGCCGGGTGTTCGCCGTCGTCCGGTCCGCCACCGAGATCGGCTTCGGACACGCCGCCCTGGTCGGCCACCCGCAGCGCGGCTGGGAGAGCTACCGCGTGCACCACCACGACGACGACCGCGTCACCCTCGACATCCGCGTCGTCTGGCTCCCCGCCGCGTGGTGGATGCGGGCCGCCGGGCCGGCGTCCGCACTCGCCCTCTCGCTGATCCTGCGGCGCAACCTCCGCGCCCTCGACGTCGTCGTGGCCTCCGCCTGACGGCACCGCGCCCTCACCGGACGGCCCGGTCACCCCTCCGTGGGGACGAGGAGGCGCGGCTCACGAGAACAGGTCGTCGAGCCACCTCTGCCAGGCCGACCCGGTCGCGGCGGCGTCGGCCCCGTCGGCGAAGTCGTGGACGCTGACGCTCACCCCGGCCCCCCAGGCCTCCCGCCCGAAGACGCGGACGAGCGCGCTCGCGGTCCGCAGCCCCACGAAGGACGCCGTGCGGTACGAGAGTCCCGCGGCGACCGGACCGACGCCGGGCAGGTCGACCACGACGGCGTCACCGACCTCGACGTCGTCGGCCAGGTCGAGGGCCTGCAGCACCCGGGCGGCCGATCCCGCCGCCCGCGACGACTCCGGGGCGTCGACGCTCGTGAACGTGGCCTCCCGCCCCGTGAACCATGCGACGTACTCGGCGAGGGTGTGCAGGTAGAAGTCGGTGTGCTCCTCGACGCCGGGCACCTGCCCCTCGTCGAAGACGCTCGAGTGCCGGTAGGTCAGCCGGGTCGCCTCCTCGGTGTCGTCGCCTGCCGCGAGGGCGAAGTCGAGCTCGTTGAACCAGCCGCCCTCGCCCTCCATGCGGTTGGCGTAGTGGCGACCCGGTCGCCAGGCCGTGACCACCGCACCCGGCCCGGCCGCGCCTCCCACCCGGGGTTCGACCTCACCGGGCCAGAGCCACCCGCCGGTGCCCGTGGTGACGGCGTCGAAGACCACGGCGGGAGGCGCGGCGAGGGTGACGGTCCGGACGATGTCGGCAGCGGGCACGATGACTCTTCTCTCGTCGAGGCGGGTGGGTCGAGGCGGTGGGGCGGAGGCGGTGCGCCGCGGGCGGGACCCGGCGGGGTCAGCCTGCCACCGGGGACCCCGCCCGCGCCACCGTCCCGGGCTCCGAGCCCACCGTGCCACACTGATCCGATGACCCCTCGACGTCGCCACGCCGGTTCGCCACGGCGTTCGGCCGCCCGCGACGCCTCGCGAGCGGGGGACGTCGACACGACCGTCACCGTGCGTCGCGTCGAGCGGGGCGACCTCTACGTGCGGGTCAACACGATCGGCGACACGGGCGAGCGTCCGTTCGTCCTCGTGCCGGGCATCGGCGTCTCGTCCGACTACTTCGAGCGCCTCGCGCCGAACCTCAACGAGTTCGGCCCCGTGCACGCTCTCGACCTGCCGGGCTTCGCCGGGGTGCCGCACCCGGGTCACGCCCTGAGCATCCGCGAGTACGCCGACCTCGTCGGCACCGCCATCGACGAACTGGGACTCCACGACCCGGTCGTCGTCGGGCACTCGATGGGCACGCAGATCGTCGTCGACCTCGCCGCGCGCCGACCCGACCTGTCGACCGTCGTGCTGATCGGGCCGGTGATCGATCCGGCCCATCGACACGTGCTCGAGCAGGCGGTGCGGTTCGCCCGGGCCGCCTGGCACGAGCCCGGCCGGGTGAAGTTCCTGGCCCTGAGCGCCTACGTGCTCTGCGGGGTGCGTTGGTTCTCCCGCATCCTGCCGAAGATGATGACGTACCCGATCGAGCGGCACCTGCCGCAGATCGCCGCCGACACCCTGGTCATCCGGGGCGAGCACGACGCCGTCGCCCCACGCGAGTGGGTGCGCCGCGTCGGCGAACTGCTGCCCTCGTCCCGCCTGTGGGAGATGCCCGGGGCCGCCCACTCCGTCATGCACGCCCACGCCGAAGAGGTCGCCAAGCTCTGCGTCGAGCACGCCCAGCAGCCGATCCGGCACGACGAGGGCGTCGAGCTGCACCACTACGTCGACGCGGGGGACGGCGACGAGAGCGACGACTTCAGCCCCAGCCCGGCCAACTTCGTGAAGGCCGTGGGGGCGCGCCTGCGTTCGACCGCGGCGACCATGCGCGGTGACGACGAGGCCCTCGCGAAGGCCAAGACGGACCACGCCGAGTCGATGCAGGCGGCGTTCGACCGTCGCCAGGCCGAGAAGGCCGCGGCCGGCGCCGACCCCGACGACGGCCCGCACATCGAACCCACGACCGGCGGCGCCGACCGCTGACGGTGCGGCTCGTCCCGGCCGCGCCGGGCCGGGCCGGGGCGGGTCGGGTCGGGTCGGGAACGCAGGAGGCGCGGGTCGCCTCGCCGCCGCCCCTCACGCCCCCGAGACGGTCAGCCCGATCAGCACGAGGTTGAGGGCCACGACGACGACCACGGCCACCCAACCGGCGATCCGCGTCCCGACGGCGTTGACTCCCGTGCCCATGAGCGACCGGTCGCTCGTCGCGACGACGAGGGGCACGAGGGCGAAGGCGATGCCGAAGCTCAGCACGACCTGGCTGAGCACGAGCAACCACGTCGGGCTGATGCCCGTCGCGAGCAGCACGAGGGCCGGGATCAACGTGACGACCCGGCGCACCATGAGCGGCACCTGCACGTGCAGCAGGCCCTTCATGATCTCGGCGCCCGCCATCGCCCCGATCGACGTGGACGCGAGACCCGACGCGAGGAGGCCGACGGCGAACAGGACGCCGATCACCGGCCCGAGCGCCGCCGCGATGGCCCGCTGGGCCCCGGGGATCGTATCGGTGCCGTCCTGACCCGACAGGGTCGAGGCCGCGAGCACGAGCATGGCGATGTTGACGCCGCCGGCGACGAGCAACGCCAGCACGACGTCCCACCGGGTGGCCTTCAGCACGCGGGCACGGTCCGCCCCCTCGGCCACGACGCCGTGGTGGTCGCGGGTGAGCGCGGAGTGCAGGTAGACCGCGTGCGGCATGACCGTCGCGCCGAGCATCGACGCGGCGAGCAGCACCGCCGTGCTGTCCTCGAAGCGGGGCACGAGACCGGCGAGCATGCCTCCGGCCGACGGCGGGGCGAAGAGCAGCCCCGCGCAGAAGCCGAGCGTGAGGACGGCGAGCAGGGCGATGACGACGGTCTGGAAGACTCGCCCGCTGCGGTACCTCGTGAGCAGCAGCAGGCCGAGCGAGACGAGGCCGGTGATCAGACCCCCGACGACCAGCGGCACCCCGAAGAGCAGCTGGAGCGCAAGGGCTCCCCCGATGATCTCGGCGACGTCGGTCGCGGCCGCCACCAGCTCGGCCTGACCCCAGTACGCCAGCCGGAGGGGCCGACGACGGAGGCGCGTGCCCATCACCTCGGGCAGCGACCGACCCGTGACGATGCCGAGCTTCGCCGACAGGTACTGGACGAGCACCGCGATGGCGTTCGCGAGGACGAGCACCCAGAGGAGCGTGTACTGGTAAGCCGCCCCGGCCGTGAGGTTGGCGGCGACGTTGCCGGGGTCGACGTACGCGATCGCGGCGACGAACGCCGGGCCGAGCAGGGTGCCGCGCGGTCGGGCGTGCACGACCTGCGGGGCACGGCCGTCACGGGGGTGGTCGGCGTCGGCACGGCGGGTGTCGGACGAGCTCATGCCTCGACCCTAGCAAGGTTTCGGTACGCCGAAACCTTGGTGTGAGACCTCCGTAACCCGCCCGCAAGCCGCACGCCGCGCCCGCACACCGAACGCCGCGCCCGAACGCCGAGAACCCCGTTCACGAAGACGAACCACGATTGATCGGGGTTCTTCTTCGCGAACGGGGTTCTTCTCGGTGATCGGCTACGTGCCCGATCGGTCGAGCGGGGGTGTCGCTTATTCGGTGGCGACGGTGATCTTCGCGACGCCGACGAGCATCTCGTCCTGGACGGCGTCGGTCTTGAAGGTCTGGTTCAGCAGGGCGGCGGCGTCGGGGCTGACGTGGACCGTGGTGCCCTCGAGGACGGCGTTCGAACCTTCCATCTGGATGGGCTTGAGCGTGCCACCGTAGAGGTTGAAGAGGTAGGCGTCTTCGGCGGCGACGGTGCCGTTGGCGGTGACGGTGCCGTAGAGCTTGCTCTCGCCCGGGTCGATGCGGAAGTCGGTGAGTTCGACGACGGTGCCGTCGGCCGAGGTCAGCGACAGGCCGGAGCCGTCGTGGTCGATCTCGCCCTGGACGTAAGGTCGCACGTCGCTGTCGGGGCCGTAGTAGTCGACGTTGCCACCCGTGATGGGGAACGCGAAGGTGCCGTCGGTGAAGGTCGCGGTGCCCACGACGCCGGGGGTCAGGCCCAGGCTCGTGAGGGCCTCGACGAAGGACGCGTCCACGGCGACCTGCGTGTCGACGCCGTTCGACAGATCCGAGATGGACGCCTCGGGCAGCATGCTCTCGCCGGGGCCGGGTTCACGGGTCTGGTTGACGGGGTGCGTCGGGGCCGTGTTGTTGCTCTCGGAGTCCGAGGTCGAGGCGCAGGCCGCGAGCGAGAACACGAGGGCTCCGGTGGCGACGACGCCGAGGACGCCTCGACCGAGGGAGGAACGGAAGGGGGTGCGCATGAATGGTCCTTGTCTGTGCTGCCCGGTGGGGTTGATCGGTGTTCGACGCCCGGGCCGCGTCGGATGGGGCGAGGGGGCGAGGGGGCGACCCGGCCGGGACGCCCCCTCGCGGCGCTCAGTCCTCTTCGGAGAAGAAGCGGTCGACCTTGCGGTGGTACCGCTGACCCAGCAGGCCACCGAGGACGGCACCTGCGAAGCTCAGGACGACGACGAGGCCGAGGCCGATGAGACCGGCGAGGGACGACGACTGCAGGTCGTCCATCGAGGGCACGAACGGGTTCGGCGACGACGAGTCTCCGGTCTGGGTGCCGACGACGCCGACGACGATCGCCAGGACGATCGTGATGACCAGACCCCAGAGCCAGGTCGCGAGCCCCTGCTTGAAGCCGCTGAAGCGGGCGATGCGCGACGCCGTGTAACCACCGATGAGGTACCCGAAGAAGATGATCGCGAGCACCACGATGCCCGAGGTCAGCGCGAGCACGTCGGCGTTGTCGGTCGTGAAGCTGCGCAGGTCGGCCATGGCGGTCGAACCGGATGCGACCCCGCCCCAGGCCGCGAGGACGCCGCCGAAGATCGTGATCATGACGAGGCCGAAGCCCGTCGCGGCGAACCAGCCGAGCAGGCCGGCGCCGAAGCGGATGCCGCCGAACTCCTCTTTCTGCTGGGCGAGCAGCTCACGGCGCACCGACACGTGGTCGATGCCCGAGTCCTTGATGAGGGGGTAGGCGTGGGAGCCGGTGTCGCGGCCCGCGGCGGCTCCTGCGGCCGCGCCTCCGGCTGCCGCCGCGGTGGGCGCGACGGCGGTGGGGGCGTCCTGACCGAACGAGGGCTGACGCTCGGCCGCGGCGCGGTCGGTGGCGTCGCGTTCGGCGTCCGAGCGGTCGTCGACCCACCCGTCGTGCGAGGACGAGGAGGCGCCGGTCGCCGCGGTCGCGGACGCCGCGGTGGCCGTGTCGTCCCCTCGGTCACCGGTGGCGGGCTCGCCGGCGCGGGCGGCCTCGGCCGCACGGAGGGCCTCGTCGTCGTGCAGCGGACGGCGCGTGCCGTCCGAGGAGGCGGACCAGGCCCGCTGGGCGGGTTCGGTCGGCGCCACCATGGGCACCGCCTCGGTGGGACGGCCGGTCGAGGCCGCGTCGCGGTCGGACTCCGAGAGGACCTCGGTGTCGCGGCGGTCGGCGTCGGTCGACGCGTCGGCGTCGGCGCGCTGGTCGGACCCGGTGTCGCCGGGGACGTACTCGGCGGGCACCGAATCGGGCAGCGCCTCCTCGTCGGACGACGCGGGAGCCTCGTGGGCCTCCGGGCCGGACGCGTCGGTGGTGGCGGGGGCCTCGGCGACGACCGGGCGGTCCTCGGCGTCGGCGACGGGGGCCTGCTGCGTCGGGGCGTCGGACCCGAAGTCGACGGCGGGCTGCTGCTGCGTCGGGGCGTCGCCGCCGAAGTCGACGGCCGGGGGCTGCTGGGTCGGGACCTCGGAGCCGTACGGCACCTCGGTCGGCTCGACCGTCTCGCCGGTCTCGTCGGACCGCGGGGCGTCGTTCGTGTCGCCGTGCTGGGGATCGCGTCCCTCGTGGTCGGGGCGGTCGCGCCGCGGATCGTTCGCGTCGGTCATGGCTCACTCCTGTCGGTGGGGTCGTTCCCTGGATCTGTGATCCGCCTGAACGTTACGCCCGAACGGCACCCCGGGCCGGGAGCCCCCGCCCGCACCCGCGGGACTCACGGGCGCGGACGAGCCGGTAGCGTGGACCGGACCGCCGAGCGACGAAGGACGACGACGTCATGACCGACACCAGCCAGACCCCCTCCGACCCGACCGCGACGGCCTCCGGCGCGACCGACTCCGCGGCGACGGGCCGCCGGGCCGCGGCGGCCGCCCGCACGCGACCGAAGGCAGACATCGCCCGTTCGTGGCTGCTCGTGCCGGGCACCGCCCCCGACCGTTTCGACTCGGCCCAGGCGTCCCGCGCCGACCAGATCGTCCTCGACATCGAGGACGCGGTCGACCCGGCCCGCAAGCCCGCCGCTCGCGACGACGTCGTCGCCTGGCTCACGGGCGGCGGCGAGGCCTGGGTGCGCATCAACGACCGCTCGACCGACTTCTGGTCCGACGACGTCGACGCCCTGATGGGCCTGCCCGGACTGCACGGCGTCATGCTCGCCAAGACCGAGGCGCCCGAACACGTCACCGAGACCTTCGACCGACTCGGAGGCGCGGTGCCGGTGCTCGCGCTCGTCGAGTCGGCCCTCGGCATCGAGGAGAGCCCCGCCATCGCCAAGGCCCGCGGGGCGTTCCGCCTCGCGTTCGGAAGCGGCGACTACCGCCGCGACACCGGCACGAGCGCCGACGACCTGGCCATGGCCTACCCCCGCTCCCGCCTCGTCGTGGCGAGCCGCATCGGCGGGCTGCCCGGCCCGATCGACGGCCCGACGGTGGGCAGCAGCCACCCCGTCCTGCGGGAGCAATCCGGGGTCGCGGTCGCCCTCGGCCTCACCGGCAAGCTCTGCCTCGACGTCGAGCAGCTGCCCGTGATCAACGAGGTCATCAGCCCCACGCCGTCCGACGTCGCCTGGGCCCAGGACTTCCTCGCCGACTTCGAGGGACGCGGCCGGGTCATCCGAGACGGCAGCGACCTGCCCCGCCTGGGCCGGGCCCAGAAGATCGAGAAGCTCGCCTCGGCGTTCGGGGTGCAAGCCGCGAACTGACGGCTCGACGGAAGGAGGCGCGTCCCACTCGGGACGCGCCTCCTTTCTTTCTGCCCGGATGTCCGCCGGACCGTTGACAGACGATAGTAACCGACATATCTTTGACACATCGCGACAGGACGTCGCGACCTCGATCTCTTCCCCCCGACCCGAGAGGAGTACCCCATGGGTACCGACTTCACCACCGAGAACCACGGCGACCCCCGTCGCCGGCACCACGACTCCCCCGACGCCCGGCACGACCCGATCGGCCGCGGCGAGGGTCACGGCCGCTTCGGCCGTCCGTTCGGCCGCGGGTTCCGCCCCGGTCCGGGCTTCGGCGGCTTCGGCCCCGGTTTCGGCCCCGGCGGCCCGGGCTTCGGTCCCGGCGGTTTCGGACCGGGCCGCGGAGGACGCGGCCGGGCACGACGCGGCGACGTGCGCCTCGCGATCCTCTCGCTGCTGTCCGACACCCCGTCGAACGGCTACGGCCTGATCAAGGCGATCGCCGAGCGCACCGACGGCACGTGGAAGCCCAGCCCCGGCTCGGTCTACCCCACGCTGCAGCAACTCGTCGACGAAGAGCTCATCTCGTCCGACGAGGCCGCGACCAAGAGCGTCTTCACGCTGACCGACGCAGGCCGGGCCTACGTGGCCGAACACGCCGACGAGATCGAGAGGGCCTGGGCCGCCACGGCGGACGACGCGAGCGACACCGACCGCGAGTTCCAGACCAGCCTCATGAAGCTCATGGGCGTCGTCAAGCAGTTCCACCACGACGGCAGCGACGCCCAGCGGGCCGCCGCCACCGCCAAGCTCGACGAGGCACGCCGCGCGCTCTACACGATCCTGGCCGACTGAGCCCCGGCGGGCCGAGGCTCGGCCGACCGAGCCCCGGCCGGCCCTCCTCCGGTGGGCCGTCCTCCGGTGGCGGCCGGACCGATGTCCGGGGTCGTGGGCATGATGGGCCCACGAGCACGACGACCCCGCCGGAGGCGCGCATGAGCACCGCAGACGACCGCACCACCGCGAGCACCGCCGACCTCGGGCGCGCCGGGTACGACCCGTCATTCCTCACGGTCGACGTGCCCCTGCCGGCCGTCCACGCCACCGTCCGCGAGCTGCCCTACGTCCACTTCACGGTGCTGCTCGACCCCGTCCGGCGGTTGGCCGCCCTGACGGCCGTCAACATCGACGGGTCGTCGCTGGTCGACCTCGGCCGGGGCGACGACTGGCACCTCGACGAGCGCGTGCCCGACGACGAGCAGACGGGTCCCGAGGTGTACGCCTCCAACGACCTCGACCGGGGGCACCTCGTGCGTCGGCGCGACCCGGTCTGGGGCGAGCGTGCCGTCGCGGCCGCGGCGAACGTCGACACCTTCAGCTTCACCAACGCCGCACCCCAGGCCGCCGAGTTCAACCAGTCGAAAGAACTGTGGCTCGGCCTCGAGGACCAGGTGCTGCAGTACGCCTCCACGCATCGGCAGCGGCTGACGGTCTTCACGGCGCCCGTGCTGCTCGACGACGACGCGCCCTACCGCGGCATCCGCCTGCCCCGTCGGTTCTTCAAGGTCGCGGCCTGGACGACCTCCGACGGCGGTTCGTTGCGCAGCGCGGCGTACCTGCTCGACCAGTCCCCCGAACTCGACGGCGTCGACCTCGAGGCGGCCTTCGCCCGCGCGCACGAGCAGGGCGACCCGCCGCCCCTCGGGCCGTACCGCACCTACCAGGTGCCCGTCCGCGACATCGCCGAGATGACCGGTTTCGACCTCGCCCAACTCGCCGAGGCCGACACGCTCCGGCCCGTGCCCACGATCGAGCCGCCGGACGGCATCCGCGCGGGGTGGGTGCCGCTCACGTCGGTCGACCAGCTGTCGTTCTGACCGCCAGGCGACGCGGCCCCGGCTCGTCCAGGCGGCTCGCATCGGGCCGTGCCAGCATTCTCGGGCCATGGCACCGAACGACCGAGATCCCGTCGACCCCACAGACGCCCCGTCACCCCTGCCGCCCGAGATGCCGCGCAGCCTGACGGTGCTGCGTGACGAGGACGCGCCGCCGGTCCGGGCCACACCCTGGCGAGAGGTCCGGGTGGACTTCCTGGTGCCGACCACCTCGACCGGTGCGGCCCGCGGCGTCCGGCACCTGCTCGACGAACCCGAACTGCACTTCTCACCCGGGCTGCGCCAGGGGACGCTCGCCCTGATGCCCCGACGGTCGGCACTCCTCCGCGTCGTGCTCGCGTGGGAGTGGTCGGTCGAGGCGGCGTCCTTCGCCGTGCACTTCTTCGAGCCCGAGCCCTTCTCGTCCGACGAACGAGACGCCCTCGAGGCCTGGTTGCGGGCGACGGCGCGACGGTTGCAGCTGTTCGACGGCGCCCTCGCGCGTGCCGTCGCCCGGGTCGACCACGACGTGGTCCGAGGCGTCGACACGAGCTCTCCCGAGGCGTCGCTGGCCGGCGCCTCCGCTGCGGCCCGGGCGGCAGCCCCTGCGGCCGCGGGTTCGCCTGACCCGGGCCCGGTCAGGGGCCGTCCGGTGCCCGACGACTCCGACCCGGTCGACCTCGCGGCGGCCGGGCCCGCCGCCACGACGATGCGGACGGCCACCCTCGGGACGAGACTCGCCTCCCCCGCCGTCGGCGCCGCCCACCCCGTGGTCGACGTCACCCTGCCGGACGCGAGCGACCCCGGCTGGGAGGTCTTCGTCGACGCCCTGAGCCGCCAGACCCTCGGTTACCGTCGCACCCTCGACGACGGCGGCAGCGCCTACGCGTTCACCTACCTCGTGGCCGACGACGTCGACGACGTCACGCCCGACGACCTGGTCGACTGGCACGACCAACACATCCAGCGGCAACTGCTCGTCGAGGACGCCCGCCAGGCGTACGTGCACCTGCTCGCCGGGCTCGAGCCGCCCGTCTCGGTGCAGTACACGGTCTGACCGACGCGGCGCGCGCCTCCCGGGCAAGCAGTCGGGTCAGGGGGCGACGTCGACGATGGCGACGAAGCGGGTGCCGACGCCGTCGACCTCGGCGCGCACGACGCCCGGCTCGGGCTCGGGCAACTCGTCCGCACCGTGGTCGTCGCAGCTGAGGTAGGTGTACTCGGGCCACCACTTCTTGGGGCGAGCCGCCTCGTGGTAGCCGCAGACGACGCACTCCAGTTCGACCCAGACCGGCTTGCCCGTGCGGTTCGCCCGGGACTGCACAAGCCAGGCCGGCGGCGTCCGCTCGATCGCGACGAGTTCGTCGACCGTCATCTTCGGCGGCAGGCCGTGGCGCTTGGCCATCTCGAGCGGGATGTCCAGTCGCAGGGCGGCGTCTCGTCGCGTGATCACCCGCACACGCTACCCGTCCGCCCCCACCCCTCGCGAGCACCGGCGCTGTTGCCACGCGCAACACCCGCCGTCAAGTCGGCCAGAGTGCCGACTTGCCCCCGAACGAGGGCCAGGCGGAAGCTCGACCCAGGCGGCACGTGTCCGATCCACCCGGTCGGTCGATCACCGGACCGCCCGGCAGGCACCACCCGACACGCACCACACGAACCAAGGGGAACCACATGAAGACCTCCGTCGCCGCCGCCCTCACCGCCGCAGCCCTCGTCGTCGGATCGCTCGGGGTCTCGACCTCGGCCGTCGCCGCCGGGCCCGTCGACACCATCCGCTCGACGGACGTCGTCGGCGGCGAGAAGGCTCCCACGACGCCGTGGGCCGTGCAGCTGGTCTTCCGGACCGGCGGCACCGCGAGCTACGCCTGCACCGGCGAGCAGATCAACGCCAGCTGGGTGCTGACCGCCCGCCACTGCATCGACGGCGTCACCTCGATGCAGGTGTACCACTCGAACAGCACGACGAACCCGGGCACCGCGATCGCCGTCGACCGCGTCGCCGCCGCCCCCGCGGGCGACATCGCGCTCGTGCACCTCGGCCAGTCGAAGGCGCTCGGCAGCTACCCGACGCTGAACCTCGGGTTCCAGGCGACGTCGTCGGGCAGCGGCACGATCATGGGCTACGGCCTGCGCGCGAACTCGGTGCAGTCCGACGGCCTGTACCAGGCGACGGTGGGCCTGACCGGCCGCAGCACCGACGCCTACGGCGGGGCCGCACAGCACCTGACCGGCACCACCGGCGCGGCGAACCACGGCGACTCGGGTGGCCCCCTGATCGTGGGCGGCCAGATCGTGGCCGTCTGCTCCACCGGCGACGAGGCCGACCCGGGCGCGAACACCCGCGCCGGCTCGAACTACGCCGTGCTGTCGCAGAGCGCGACCTGGATCCGCTCGACCGCCGGCCTCTAGTCCGCGACCTCGGGCGGCTCCGCCGGCGACGGGCGGCCTCGGACGGAAGACCCGTACGGACACGCCCGCCCACGGAACGCAGGAGGCGCGCCCCGGTCACGCGACCGGGGCGAGCCTCCGTCGTCGTGTCGACCCGCGCCTCCTCGGGGGGCGTCGGCCGCCGGACGTCAGGCGATCGGCTTCTCGAAGCAGATCGACTGCGGGATAGTCGTGACGTAGGGCTCGTAGGTCGGGATGCGGGTGAAGCCGATCTTCTCGTAGAGGGCGACGGCGTCGGGCTGACGGTCCCCGGTCTGCAGGATGAGTCGGCGGGCACCGCCCTCTCGGGCGACCGCCTCGAGCTCGGCCATCAGCAGCCGGCCGATGCCGCGGCCACGCTGACCGTCCGCGACGATCACCCGCTTGACCTCCCATTCGCCGTCCCGGCTCTGCACGAGGGCGTGGCCGACGGGCGCGCCGCCGTCGGCACCGTCGTCGACGACCACCAGCACGGTGGCCAGCACGTTCGACGGGTGCACCGTGAGGGCGGCGTTCCGGGCCTCGACGACCTCGTCGGGTTCGACGACGTCTCGGTGGTAGCGGACGGTCATCTCGGCGTCCATGGCGTCGCGCAGGGCGACGGCACGGGGATCGTCGAAGGCGACGCGTTCGAGATGCAGCGGGGGCAGGGCAGAGGGAGCGGTGTTCGTCACCAGACGATTCTGCCCCCTCGTGGGGTGCCTAGAGTCGCACGCCCCGCGCGGCCATGAACGGCACGGGGTTGGTCGAGGCGCCGCCGACGCGGGTCTCGAAGTGGAGGTGGCAGCCGGTCGAGTTGCCGGTCGAACCGACGAGCGCGATCAACTGGCCCGCGACGACGCTCTGCCCGCGGGACACCTTGATGCCCCCGTTGACGATGTGGCCGTACGCGGTCGAGACGCCGCCGCCGTGGCTGACCTGGATGTAGTTGCCGTAGCCGCCGGTCAGGCCCGCGAAGGTGACCGTCCCGGAGGTCGCCGCGTAGATCGGGCTGTTGCAGCCGGGGGCCAGGTCGATGCCGTCGTGCATGCGGTACACGCCGGTCACGGGGTTCACGCGCATGCCGTAGCCGCTCGACATGTACCCCGCGCTGGGGCGCACCCAGCCCGAGCCGCTCGAGGCGCCGCCACCGCCGGACGAACCGCCGCCGGCGGACGGGGCGGGCGCGGGTGCGGAGGGCGTCGAGGGTCGGGCAGCGGCGGCCGCGGCAGCCGCGGCGCGCTGCTGACGGAGCGCCTCGGCCTGGCGGGCGGCCTCGGCGGCGGCGGCGGCCTTGCGGGCCTCTTCGGCCTGACGCGCGACCTCGACGCCGGTGGCGTAGTCGGCCTCGGTCTGCAGGCTCTGGTCTTGCAGCACGGCGAGCTGGCCCTGGAGGCGCGACTCGTTCTCCTGCTGGGCGGCGACGGCGGCCGCGGCGGCGTCGGACGCGGCCTGGGCCTCGTCCATCGAGACCTGGGCGGCTCCCTGCAACTTCACGAGCGCGTCCGAGGCGACCTTGGCCTGGTCGGACAGCGACTGGGCCACGTTGCGGTCGTTCACGGCCTGCTGACGGATGCCGTCGGTCTGCTCGGTGAGCTTGCTCATCGCGCCGAGGCGGTACAGCAGGTCGTCGGCCTGCTCGGTGTCGCCCACGAGCTGCGACGAGACGTCACCGCCACCGGTGCGGGCGAGCTGGGCCGAGACCTGACCGGCGCGCTGTTCGCTGGCGTCGGCCACCGCAGCCTTCTCGTCGGCCTGCGACTGCAGTTCGGCGAGCTTGGCGGCACCGGCGTCGGCATCGGCCTGGGCCTGCTCGAACTCGGCACCGAGACGCTCGGCCTCGGCCTGGGCGGTGGTGGCGTCGCTCGCGAGCTGGTCGAGCAGCCCCTGGATGCGGCTGACCTCGGATGCCTTCGCCGACTCGCTCGACCGGGCCGCCTGGACGTCGTCCCACGTCGGGTACGAGGCGGCCTGTGCGGGCGAGCCCCCGAGCACCGCGCCCGACGCGACGAGCGTGAGGCTGAGCAGCACCGTCGCCACGGCGGCGGCGACGCCCTGACGGCGGGGCAGGGACACGGGCGAAGTCACGGAGGAGCACCTATCTGTGGTCGGTCCTGAGCCCGCTGGACGCGCCGGATCGACGGTCGTCGGGGGTGGGGAACCCGCTCAGCCTACGGGCGGAACCGGGAAGGGTAAACCCGCACCTCAGGGTTTCTCGTCATCGGCATGTCCCCAGTCAGGGGTTCACAGGGGGATGCACGACATGACTCCAGTCACATCCGTCACACGATCTGTACCCCGATCGACGAGGAGGCGCGGGTCGGCGACAGCCGTCGCCCACGACGACGGGCATCGCCGTTCCGGGCCGGGCCGGGCCGGGCCGGGCCGGGCCGGCCATCGGGCACCCGGCACCGGGCACGGGCGCCGAGCCGCCAGGCGGGTCAGTCGACGAAGGCCGAGTTCAGACGGTGGAGCGCCGCGGCGAGCGCGTCGACCTCGGCGGCCGTCCATCCCTCGAGCCGGTCGGCCAGTGCGGACCGGTTGGCGTCGACCGATCGGGCGAGCAGGTCACGACCACGGGCGGTCAGCGTGAGCGCCTGGCCGCGGCGACCCTCGACCGCGGCCCCCGCGCCGGGCTCGACCAGGCCCAGCTCGACGAGTCCGCCGAGCTGGCGCGAGACGGTCGAGCGGTTCAGCCCGAAGTCGGCGGCGATGTCGGTGGCGCGGCAGCCGGGGTGGGTGGCGATGAAGGTGACGAGCGAGTGCTCGACGAACGACAGCGGGGCACTCTTGTGCCGCGCACGGGCGACGGCCCGTCGGGACACGGTCTCGAGCTCCGAGTAGACCGTGTCGATTCCTCGCTGCCCCCGCTGGTCCGTCACGGGATCAGCCTAACGGCGGGTGGTCGGGAACACCGAGGGGGTCGTTTGTGTTGCATAATGCAACTGTAGACCGACGGGCAACGGCGCCCCCGACCACGAGGAGCCCCGTGACGACCACCGACCTGACCCTGCACCGCCCGGACGACGGCGCACGCCCCGACCACGACCCGTTCCGCGCCGACGCGCTCCGGGACCGGGACGACCGACCCGACCCGCGCCTCCACCGGGGTCACCAGCACGCCGGGCCCGCGACCGCGCGCCGCCCGCGTCCCGACGCAGCGGCCTGGCGGTCCCTCGGCCTGCACGTGCTCATCCCGCTCTTCCTGGCCACCGGCATGGCCCTCGCCTACCTCGGCGCCTTCGGCCACCCGACCCCCCACCACGTGCCCGTCGCCGTCGTGGGCAGCTCGGCCCAGAGCGAGGTCTTCGCCCAACAGCTCAACGACGCCGACCCGGACGCCCTCGACGTGCGCACCGTCGCCGACGCCGACGCGGCGCGCAGGCTCATCACCGACCGCGAGATCTCGGGTGCGTTCGAGGTGGGCGCCACCGACGCGACGCTGTACGTCTCGTCCGCGGCGTCGGACACGACCGCGAGCGTCCTGCAGAAGGTGTTCGGTCCGGTCGCCTACCGACTCGGGCTGCCCCTGAAGGTCGACGACGTCGTCCCGAGCGGCGAGGGCGACCCGACCGGACAGGGCCTGTTCTTCCTGCTCGTCGCCCTGAGCGTCGGCGCGTACGCGAGTGCCGCAGCCATCTCGGCGGCGAGCGCCCGGCTGGGACTCGGCTCGCGCCTCCTCGCCGGGGTCGTCACGGCGGCCGTGATCGCGGCGATCGGCACCGTCGTGGTCGGCCCCGTCTACGGCATCGTCACGACCGGCCTCTGGGGCGTCGCCCTCGTCAGCTGGTTGTACGTGACCGCCGTCGTCGTGATCGGCATCGGCCTGCACCCCCTGTTCCGCCACTGGACGACGCCGGCCCTGACCATGCTCTTCGTCATGCTGAACTTCACCAGCTCGGGCGGAGTCTTCTCGTCGCAGCTCGTGCCGCCCTTCTTCGGCGCGTTGGGCGCCTTCTGGAACGGCTCGGCCTGGCTGCACGCCACGCAGTCGATCGTGTACTTCCCCGGCCAGGGATGGGGCCGGGCCGGTCTGACGCTCGCACTCTGGCTGGCCGCGGGGCTCGCCCTCGCCGGACTCACCCACCTCTGGAGCGTGCGCCGCACCCGGCTCGCGAACGAGCGCGTGGTCGTCCGCGAGGACGAGGAGGGCATCGCCGCCTGAGCCGCGGGGCGTCGGGGACGCCGGGGACGCCGGGCGCGGCGGTGACGCGTGCGACACCGGGCGCCGGGCCCGCCGGGGACGCGTGCGAGACTCGACCGGTGACGACGACGCACGAGACCCTCCGGCCACCCCGACGCGACGAGCGCAACTGGGCCGACAGCTTCAGCTACGGGGCGACCCGGGTCGTGCAGCCGACCACGATCGACGAGCTGAGCGAGCTGGTCGCCGGGGCCCCGCGCATCCGGGCCCTGGGCACGCGCCACTCCTTCAGCGACGTGGCCGACGGACCGGGGTTGTTGGTCTCGACCACGGCGTTGCCCGCCGACCCGGTGATCTCGGACGACGGTCACGGCGTCACCGTCGGAGCCGGCACGAACTACGCCGTCGTCGCGCAGCACCTCGACCGACACGGACTCGCCCTGCTGAACATGGGCTCGCTGCCGCACATCTCGGTGGGTGGCGCGATCGCGACCGGCACCCACGGCTCGGGACTCGGCCTCGGGAGCCTGTCCAGCGCGGTGTCGGCCCTCGAGATCGTCGGGCCCGACGGGTCGCTCCGGACCGTGCGTCGTGGGCAGCCGGGCTTCGACGGCAGCGTCGTGGCCCTGGGCGCCCTCGGCGTGGTGGTCAGGGTGACCCTCGACGTCCAGCCCGGGTTCCGCATGCGACAGGACACCTACGTCGACCTGCCCTGGTCGAGCGTCGACGACCACCTCATGGACGTCATGGGAGCCGGGTACAGCGTCAGCTTCTTCCACGAGTTCGACCACCGCATCCGCGAGGTGCTGGTCAAGTCGCGCGTGCCCGAGGGCCTCGCCGACGTGTCGATGCCCCGTGACCTGTGGGGCGCCCGCCCCGCCCCCGTCGACGAGCACGCGGAGGTCACCGGCACGAAGTCGACGCCCATGGACGGCAGCGTGGGGTCGTGGGCCGACCGGTTGCCGCATTTCCGCATCGACGCCACCCCGTCCGTGGGTTCCGAACTGCAGAGCGAACACTTCGTCGCCCTCGAGGACGGTGCGGCCGCCCTCCGCGCCGTACGACGCCTCGGCGACGAGCTACGCCCGCACCTGCACACCTGCGAGACCCGCACCGTCGCGGGCGACCCGCTCTGGTTGAGCCCGACACCACAGGACAGCCTGGGCATCGCCTTCACCTGGAAGAAGCACCCCGCCGAGGTCGCGGCCTTGATCCCCCGGGTCGAGGAGGCGCTGGCCCCGTTCACCCCGCGCCCCCACTGGGGCAAGCTGTCGGCCCTGCCGCACGCGGCGATCGTCGCGGCCTACCCGAGACTGGCGGATTTCGCCGACCTCGTGCGCGAGATCGACCCCGAGGGCAAGTTCGGCGGCCCGGCCGTGGAGCGCCTGCTCGCCTAGCCGGGACGGCGTGGAGCGCCTGCGCGCCTAGGCGCGACAGGTGGTCGACGGGTCGGGCCTGGAATCCGGCCTCGGGTCGGGCACCGGATCGGGCCTGGGGTCGGGCTTCAGTAGGACTCGCCGGTGGGGTCCGCCGCCTCGAGGTCGAGCAGCTCGGCCCCGCCGACGGGCAGGCCCTGCCAGGTCTGCAGGCGCCAGCCGGCATCGATGCTGCCCTCGAGGGTGACGACCCCCGTGTTCTCGAGCAGGTGCTGACGGATGAACTCGTCGTCGGCGTTGACCGCCCGCGAGCCGACCCAGGCCCGGATGGCCGCACCGTGACTGACGGCCGCGACCGTCTCGTGCCCGTCGCCCTCGGCCCCGGCGATCAGGTCGGCCAACGCGGCGTCGTACCGCGCGTAGAACTCGTGCCCGTCCTCGGAACCGGGCACCCGGACGTCGAGGTCGCCCGACGCCCAGGAGAAGACGCAGCCGACGTAGGCCGTGACCGCCTCGGTGTCGTGTCGGCCTTCGAGGTCGCCCGCCTTCACCTCGCGCAACCCGTCGAGCACCGTCGGCGCGAGGCCCCGGGCGGCGGCCAGGGGAGCCGCGGTGAGCTGCGTCCGCACGAGCGTGCTGACGGCGAGGGCACCGATCGTCTCGTCGGCGAGAGCGGCGGGCAGAGCCTCGGCCTGCCGTCGACCGAGGTCGGTGAGCCCGACGCCGGGCGCGACGGTGCCGAGGACCCCCTCGACGTTGTCGGGGGTCTGACCGTGGCGGATCAACAACAGGCGCATGATCGTCAACCCTACGGTGGACCCCCGACACCGGCGGTCGGTCAGGCGTCGGGCCAGAGGCGACCGGCGTCCACGACGACGTCGGCCCGGGCGCGGGTGGCCCGCACGAGCCGGGCGTTCGCCTCGTCGGGACCCGCGGCCCAGGCCTCGGCGGCTCCGGGCGTCATGCCGAAGCGGACGTGACGGGCGACGAGCCAGCGCCGTCGCCGCTCGGCCGGGGTGTCGACGAACCACACCTCGTCGAACGTCGCGCGCACCGCGGGCCAGGGCGTGAGCTCGGCCAGCAGGTAGTTCCCCTCGCTGACCACGACCTCGACGGACGGATCGACCTCGACCGCGCCGCCGATCGACTCCTCGACGCCCCGGACGTACTCGGGTGCCCACACCGTCCCCGACCGGGACCGCAGCCGCTCGAGCAGGGCGAGGTAGCCGTCGGCGTCGAAGGTGTCGATCGCGCCCTTGCGGTCGAGGCGGCCGAGCCGGGCCAGGGTGGCGCCCGCGAGGTGGAACCCGTCCATCGGCACGACCACGGCCCTCACCCCGACCCGCGTGAGCCCCTCGACGACGGCCGCGGCGACCGTGCTCTTGCCGCCGCCGGGCTCGCCGGCGACGCCGATCAGGGTGCGGACGGACGTCGGGGCGGGACCGCCGGGGGACGCGAGGCCCGCGGAGGAGCCGCGCCGCGCCTCCTGCGTCCGGGCGTGGACCGCCAGGGCTCGGGCGACGAGGTCCTCGACCGAACCGAGCGGCGTACCGGTCACTCGGGGCGGCCGGCCGAGCCCGGACCGGTGCCCGAGTCGTCGCCGACGTCCGCGGTCCGCAGCTCGGTGAGGGCCGCCTCACGCCGCGACCGGCGCCAGGCGAGCAGGGCGTGCAGGGCGATGGGCACGACCGACAGCACGACGAGCACGACCGCCAGCACGTCGATGTGGTCGCGGATGAACGGGATGCCGCCGAGCAGCGAGCCGAGCACCGTCATGCCCACGGCCCAGAGGAAGGCGCCGGTCACGTTGAAGAGCAGGAACCTGCGGTACCGGTAGCCCGCGGTCCCCGCGGCCAGCGGGACGTAGGTGCGGACGATCGGGACGAACCGACCGAGGATCAGGCTCGTGCCGCCGTACTTCGCGAAGAAGGCCTCCGCACGCTCGAGGTAGGCCGTCTTCAGGATGCGGGCGTCGTCCTTGAACAGGCGTCGGCCGAAGCGGTTGCCGAGGAAGTAGCCCACCTGGTCGCCGAGGACCGCGGCGACGAAGGCGCAGAGGGCGATCACCCAGACCTGCAGCCCCAGCGCCTCGTGCAGCACGCCGGCGGTGAAGAGCAGGGAGTCGCCGGGCAGGAACGGGAACAGCACGCCCGACTCGATGAAGACCATCAGCGAGATGCCGGCGAGGGCCCAGGGCCCCAGGGCGGGCAGCAGCTCGTCCGGGTTGAACAGGACGAACCCCCCGCCGGTGGAGGCGGGCAGGGCGGCGAGCAGGGTGTCGGCGATCACGAGGGACGACTGTAACGGGTCGACCCCGGGACGCGGCGTCCACCGAGCGGACCACTCGCGCATCCACCGGTCTCGGCCGGGCGGGGGATGCCCCCGGGCGCACCGCGCCCCTAGCCTGGGGCGATGCGGACACCCCTCAGCATGCCGACGACAGGACGCACGCGATGATCGAAGCCCGGAACCTCACCAAGATCTACGGAGACAAGCGCGCGCTCGACGACGCCACCTTCACGGTCCGACCCGGTCTCGTCACCGGGTTCCTCGGCCCGAACGGCGCCGGCAAGTCCACCACCATGCGCATGATCGTCGGGCTCGACCGCCCCACCAGCGGCAGCGTCACGGTCAACGGCAAGCGGTTCGCCGACCACGCGGCCCCCCTGCACGAGGTCGGCGTCCTGCTCGACGCCAAGGCCGTGCACACCGGTCGCAGCGCCCACGACCACCTGCTCGCCATGGGCGCCACGCACGGCATCGGCAAGAAGCGCGTCGACGAGGTGATCGCCCTGACCGGCCTCGAGTCGGTCGCGAAGAAGCGCGTCGGCGGGTTCTCACTCGGCATGGGCCAGCGCCTCGGCATCGCCGCCGCGCTGCTCGGCGACCCGGCCACCGTCATCCTCGACGAGCCCGTCAACGGCCTCGACCCCGAGGGCGTCGTCTGGGTGCGCACCCTGGCCCGCTTCCTCGCGAGCGAGGGCCGCACCGTGTTCCTCTCGTCGCACCTGATGAGCGAGATGGCCCAGACCGCCGACCACCTCATCGTGCTCGGGCGCGGCAAGGTGCTCGCCGACTCCCCCATCTCGGACGTCATCTCGCAGGCGTCGGGCGACGCCGTGCGCGTGCGCAGCCCGCACGCCGACCACCTCGTCTCGCTGCTGCAGGGGCCGGACGTCGCCGTCACGGCCGTCGAACCCGGCGTGGTCGAGCTGCGCGGCATCACCGCCGAGCGGGTCGGCGACCTCGCCGCCTCGTCCGGCGTCGTGCTGCACGAGCTCACCCCGCTGGTCCGCTCGCTCGAGGACGCGTACATGACCCTCACGCAGGACTCCGTCGAATACCACGCAGGAGGCGCGGCGCGAGGCAGCCACGTCGCCCCCGACACGCAGACCCCCCAGGGAGCGACCCGATGACCGCCACGACCCCCACCCGTCACCGCGACCGACCCGTGCGCCCGACCTCGAAGCTCACCTTCGGCGGCGTGCTGCGCAGCGAGGTCATCAAACTGCGCACGCTGCGCTCGACCTGGTGGTGCCTGGCGATCATGGTCGTCATCATCGTCGGCTTCGGTGCCCTCTTCGCCCTGAGCGCGGGCCTGTTCCAGGCCGGCGAGGCCAGCACCGAGCAACAACAGCAGATCGTCGCGCAGTCCGTCTCGGTCGGCGTGGTGTTCGGCCAGCTCGTCGCGTCGATCCTGGGCGCTCTCGTCATCACCGGTGAATTCGGCACGGGCATGATCCGGTCGACCTTCGCCACGGTGCCCAAGCGCCTGCCCGCGGTCGTCGCCAAGCTCGTCGTCGTCGCGCTCACGCTCTTCGTGGTGTCGCTGGTCGCCCTCGTCCTGACCCTGCTGATCAACAGCGCGATCCTGCCGTCGAACGACATCACGGTCGACTTCGGCGACGGTGCCCTCTGGCGCAGCGTGGTCGGAGCCGCGGCCTCGATCGCCTTCATCGGCATGATCGCCTTCTCGCTCGGGGCGATCATCCGCAACGGCGCCGGTGCCATCGCGGCCTCGGTCGGCCTGGTCTTCGTGCTGCCGATCATCGTGCAGATCTTCACGGCGTTCGTCGACGCCGCCTGGGTCTACACACTGGCCGAGATCATCCCGCCGAACGCCGCCGCCCGGCTCTACGACTACGTCGTCTCCGGCCAGTCGGCCATGGCCCTGCCGAGCCCCGACGGGGCCCTCGTCCTCGAGCCGTGGAGCGCCCTGCTGGTGCTCGTCGGCTGGGTCGTCGTGCTCTTCGGTCTGGCGCTCGCGCTCGTGAAGCGACGCGACGTCTGACCGACGGGCACCGCGCCTCCTCGGGGTGACGGCGACGCGATCGGACGGATCGGGAAGAACCGGACCGTCTCGTACGTTCGGTCGCACAGGCACACCGCCGTCACCTCCGAGGAGCCCCATTTGAGCATCGACCCCTCTCCCCCGACGACCGTCGGCGACAGCCGAGCCGGCGAGAGCCGAACCGGCGACACCGCGACGACGGGCGCCGACGGCGACCAGGCCGGCACCGAGGCGCGCAACAAGCTCGTCATCGGGCTACTGCTCGTGTCGGCCTTCGTCGTGATCCTCAACGAGACGATCATGGGCGTCGCCCTGCCGAGCCTCACCCGCGACCTCGACATCACCGTCACGGCGGGCCAGTGGCTGACCACGGGCTTCATGCTCACCATGGCCGTCGTCATCCCGATCACGGGCTTCCTGCTGCAGCGCTTCAACACCCGCCCGGTGTTCATCACCGCGATGAGCCTCTTCAGCCTCGGGACGGCCATCTCGGCGATCGCTCCCGGCTTCGGCGTGCTGCTGCTCGGCCGCGTCGTGCAGGCCTCGGGCACGGCGATCATGATGCCGCTGCTGATGACCACCGTGCTCACCCTCGTGCCGCCGGCCACGCGCGGCCGCACGATGGGCAACATCTCGATCGTCATCTCGGTCGCACCGGCCATCGGCCCGACGATCTCGGGCGTCATCCTGAGCGTGCTCGAGTGGCGCTTCATGTTCATCCTCGTGCTGCCGATCGCCCTCGTGGCGCTCGCGCTCGGTGCCGCCCGCGTCAAGAACGTCACCACGCCGAAGAAGGTGCCCCTCGACGTCACCTCGGTGATCCTGTCGGCCTTCGCCTTCGGTGGCATCGTCTTCGGGCTCAGCTCGATCGGCGAAGGGGCCGAGGCCGCCGTCCCCGCCTGGGTGCCGCTGGCCGTCGGCGTCGTCGCGCTCGTCGCGTTCGTGCTGCGTCAGCGCTCGCTGCAGCGTCGCGACCGCGCCCTGCTCGACCTGCGCACGTTCTCGTCGCGCACCTTCACGATCTCGGCGTCGGTGCTCGGCGTCGGCATGATCGCCCTCTTCGGCACCCTGATCGTCCTGCCGATCTACCTGCAGAACGTGCACGGCCTCGACCCGCTCGCCACCGGGCTGCTGCTGCTGCCCGGCGGCCTCGTCCAGGGCCTGCTGTCGCCCGTCGTGGGACGCCTGTTCGACAAGTACGGTCCGACCGTGCTGCTCGTGCCCGGCACCACCCTGGTCAGCGCGGTGCTGTGGTTCATGTCCACGGTGTCCGAGTCCACCCCGATCCCGATGGTCCTCGCCGCCCACGTCGCCCTCAGCATCGGCCTGGCCTTCATGTTCACGCCGCTGTTCACCTCGGGCCTCGGGTCGCTGCCGTCGAACCTGTACTCGCACGGCAGCGCGATCGTCGGCACGGTGCAGCAGCTGGCCGGCGCCGCCGGCACCGCCGTGTTCGTCACCGTGATGACCCTGGCCGCCACCGCGGCGGCCAGCCAGTCCGGTGCCGGAGCCGCCGCCACGGGAGCCGGCGTGCGCGCCGCGTTCCTGGTCGGCGCGATCATCTCGGTGTTCGCCGTCGTGGGGTCGTTCTTCGTCCGGCGCCCGCCGGTCGTCGAGGGCGCCGAGCCGGTCGTCGCGCACTAGCCTGCGCGCGTCGCGCGTCGCGCGTCGCGCGTCGCGTGGCGCGCGTTGGGCGTGAGCTCGTCGCGTGGCGCGTGGCGAGACGTGCGTCGGCGCTCCGCACATCCTCGCTGGCGAGCTGCCGATGGTCACGGCCTCCCCCTCGGGGAAGCGCCAGCCGTCGGCAGCTCGTCGTCGTGTCAGCCGTCCGTGAGGTCGTGGACCATCGCGCAACCGACGGCCTGCTCCGCGTGATCCCGTCCCCCGACTGCCCCATGGCGCGGCGGTGCGGCCTGCACCACCCACGCCTCCTCAACCCCTGCGGATTCGGTGTGGGTGCGGGTGCGGGCAACTCCTGTCCCGCGGTGCGCCCCGCCTTCAGGTCCCCGTATTCTCCGCCTGCGCCCCCTCGCGAGTCCTGCGTTGCCGACACGCTCCTCCTCAACCCCTCCGGGTGCGGGTGCGGGTGCAGGTGCAGGTGCAGGCAATTCCTGTCCCGGGGTGCGCCCTCCCTGCGGGTCCCTGTCTTCTCGGCCCGGGCCCCCTCGCGAGTCCTGCGTTGCCGACACGCGCCTCCTCGGCGGTCATGCATCGCCGTCACGCGCCTCCTCTTCCCCTGCAGGCGCGGGTGGGGCTGCGGGTGCGGGTGCGGGTGCGGGTGCGGGCAACTCCTGTCTCGGGCTGCGCCCCACTTCCGGGCCCCTGTCTTCTCGGCCCGCGCCTCCTCAGGAGTCCTGCGTTGGCGACACGCGCCTCCTCGGGTACCTGCTTCCTCGGCGTGCGGGCCGACGCGGACACGGGCTCCGAGCGCGAGTAGCGTCCGGGCACGTGCAGATGATGCAGACTTGCAGGCTGCGCACCCGTCGTCACGCATCCCCGGGAGGCCGACCCATGACAAGCTCACCCACCACCTCGTCGAACGGCGGCCCGGGCGGAGGCACGCGCAGCCTCGTCCCGGCCCGGATGGACCGTCTGCCGTGGACGAGGTTCCACTGGTCGATCGTCGTGGGCCTGGGGTTCTCCTGGGTGCTCGACGGGCTCGAGATCCAGATCGTCGCTTCTGCCGGGTTCCAGGCGGACCTCGGGCTCACCGCCGCCGAGGTCGGGCTGCTGGGCACGATCTACCTCGTCGGCCAGGTCTTCGGGGCCCTCATCTTCGGGCGGATGGCCGACAGCCTCGGCCGCAAGAAGCTGTTCATCCTGACCCTGGCGATCTACCTCGTGGCGAGCGCCATCGCGGGACTGTCGCCGAACTTCGTCTTCCTGGCCGTGTTCCGGTTCTTCGCCGGTGCAGGGATCGGCGGGGAGTACGCCGCCATCAACTCGGCGATCGACGAACTCATCCCGTCGAAGTACCGCGGACGAGTCGACATCGCGATCAACGGGACGTACTGGGGCGGCGCGGCCCTGGGCGCGACGGCCAACATCTTCTTGCTCGACCCCGACCTGTTCGCCGAGAACGTGGGCTGGCGCATCGGGTTCTTCATCGGGCCGGTACTCGGCCTCGCGATCATCTACCTGCGCCGCCACATCCCGGAGAGCCCGCGGTGGCTGATGACGCACGGACGCGAGAAGGAGGCCGAGGCGACGGTCGACGACATCGAGGCCCGCGTCGAGAAGGACAAGGGCACCGACCACCTCACCGCCGTGTCGGACGACCAGGCCATCGAGGTGGTCGCGGCGGGGCGGATCGGGTTCGGCACCATCATCCGCACCCTGGTACACGACTACCCGAAGCGAACCTTCGTCGGCGCCGCGATGATGATCACGCAGTCGTTCCTCTACAACGCGATCTTCTTCACCTACGCACTCGTGCTGCAGAACTTCTACGGCACGAGCCCCAGCAGCACGCAGTACTTCTTCCTGATCTTCGCCGTGGGAAACCTGCTCGGGCCGCTGGTGCTGGGGCCGCTGTTCGACAGCTGGGGTCGACGTCAGATGATCTTCCTGACGTACGCCGTGTCGGCGGCGGTGCTCGCCGTGTCGGCGATCCTGTTCCAGGCGGACGTGCTGAACGCCGCGACTCAGACCGCGTTCTGGAGCGTCTCGTTCTTCTTCGCCTCGGCAGGCGCGTCGTCGGCCTACCTGACGGTGAGCGAGATCTTCCCGCTCGAGCTACGGAGTCAGGTCATCGGCTACTTCTTCGCCCTCGGACAGATCGTCGGCGCCGTCGCTCCGAGCCTCTACGGCGCCCTCATCGGCGACGGGAGCGACCGGGGTCCCCTCACGGGCGGGTACTTCCTGGGCGCCGGCGTCATGCTGGTCGGCGGTGTCATCGCGCTCATCTTCGGCGTCGACGCGGCTCGCAAGTCGCTCGAGACGATCACCACTCCGCTGTCGGTCGTCCCCTCGTCGAAGCAGTCGCCGCGGAGCTGAGTTGCACTGGCCGCGCGGGCGGGGTGGCTGCACCGAGCCGCCGGGCGGCTTGGCCAGGCCGGGCGGCGGGCCGTGCCGGGCGGCTTGGCCAGGCCGGGCGGCTTGGCCAGGCCGTGCCGCGGGCCATGCCTCGCGACCGGCTTGGCCCGGCCGTGCGGCTCGATGAAGGCCAGCGGGACGGGCCCCGAGCTCCACCGTTAGATCCCCCCGATCGGGAACTCCTGACCGGCGCTCCGTCGCGGAATCGCCAGCCGCCACGATCTGCGACCCTGGGGTCCGAGCACTCGCGGCAACGAGGAGTTGACGACATCCTCGACGCGACGGGGGCCACCCGCCGTGAAGATCAGCGCATCGATCGCCTCGGCCGTCGACCGCCACCTGTTCTTCACCATCATGGCGCTCGCCCGGAACGGCACCCGCCCCTCACGGGCGATGTCGGCGTCCTTGACCCGGTCCTCGTCGAAACGCCGTTCATGGTGTGCTCGTCCATCGGTCTCGAAGCCGATGATGCCGTCGACGACCATGTCGATGATCTTGTTCGTCCCCGAGACAGGGATCTGACGCACGACGTGGCGTCCCGCGCGTCGGAGTCTCGTTCCGGCGGCGCTCTCGAGGATGCTCTCCGCGCCTCCTTCACTCCATGCGACGAGGCCGGCAGCGTCCATGCTCTTGCGGGACAACACCTCGGCGGCGTCGTCATCGTCCTGGACGATGCCGGCCTCCCTCGCCCAGTCGACGAGGATCACCGCGTCCTCGAAGGATGGCGCCTCGACGACCGCCCGTGCCAGGGCGTCGCGAGGATCGACCGCCCAGGTCGATCCTCGGCAACTCAGGTCGACGGGGTCCCAGACGACACGGACCCCTCGACGCCTCCGGAGGCGCGAGGCCGTCAACGGAACCGACACGGTGACGGGCGGTCGGCGCGACGACCACGACCACGCCCCGAGCAGGTGGAGGGCGGACGCTCCCGTGAGCCGGCCACCGACCGCCACCGCGACGAACCGGGGGTCATGGGGCGACCACGTGGAGTACCACCCCCGCCGGGGCCGGACGACGCTGCGGGAACGCGCGGCGACGGTGAGGTGTCGGTCGGTCGCGCCGTGGGCGACGAGGTCGCGTTTGTGGAGCAGGCCTCCGGCGGACGAGACCAGTTCGGCGATCGTGGTCATGTCACGAGCGTGTCGGAATCGCGGGAGCCGTCACCTCCGCACGACTCGCACCGGGGACGCACGGCGGCGGCTGGCCCCTGGGGACGAGACGACGCCGAACCGGTGAGACCTTCTCCGCGGTCGGGAACGGCCTGCCGTCGCCAACTCCTGTCTCCTGCCCAGACCCAAGGTGGTGTGAGGGTTCCGGCCGGGTGGCGATGCCCTGGGGGCAGGAGTTGCCGACCGTGCTGGTGCGGTGTCGGGAACTCCTGCATCGGGCGTCGGCGTCGTGACGGAGGCGCGAGGGTTCCGCCTCGGGAAGCCGACAGCCCGGAGTTGCCGACCGGGACAGACCCTTGGCGGTGACAGCAAGCGGAACGGGACAGGACACGACGGGACGAGACGGAAGGGGGCAGTAGACGGACGGGACAGGGGCGGCACGAGGCGAGGCGGGGGCTCGGGCCGGGCGGCGATCAGGGAGTCGTGACCGCCGGGGGCATGCGCGCGAGGTCCGGCCCGATGCCGATGTCGATGAGCACGACGCGCCCGGCCCGCGCCGCCCCCGGGCCCAGGACGAGCCCGACCTTGTGGCCGCCGAACGTGACGGTGACGTCCGCGGGCAGCACGTATGGCGGATCGGGGAGGGCCCCGTCGTCCACCCCGATGCCGCTCGGAACGTCGACCGCGATCACTCGTGGTGCGGGTTCCGTGGCGCCACCGTCCGCGGCCGCACCTCCGGCCGGGGAAGTCCCTGCGTCCCTCCTCGTCCCCGATGCCGCAGCCGCTTCCGCACCCGCACCCGCACCCGCACCCGCACCTGCACCCCATGTCGCACCAGTGACCACCGGCAGCACCGCCCGCACCACCCGCAGCGAATCCCCCCGAAGCCCCGCACCGTTCGAGCCCGTCCCGACCAGTCCGTCGAGCAGCGCGTCGTACGCGGGCAGAACCCCCGCCACGACCGCAGCATCGCACCAGGCTTCGACGTCGTCGAGCACGGCCCCTGCCGCGAGCGCCGCGGCCAGGGCGGCCTCGTGTACCCGTGACCCCACGGACACGACCGTCACCGCGCCGCCCTGTGGCACGAGCTCGCGGGCGAGCGACTCCCCGGCGTAGAGCGCGTCACCGCCGTTGTTGCCGCTTCCGACGAGCAGCAGGATGCGGCCCGCACGACCGTCCCGGGAGGACGAGGAGGCGCGCAACACGTCGCGCACGACGTCCGCGAGACCGTCGGCCGCCCGCCTCATCAAGGGTTCGCCCGCCTCCAGGTGTGGGCGCTCCGCCTCACGGATCTGTGCCGCCGTCCAAGCCTCGACCATGCGTCCACCCTCCTCCCCTCGACCGCCGGACGACCGGGCCGCCCACCCCGGTCCGCCACGGCGCCGGGCCCCGCCGTGCCGCACCGCGCCGAGGAGGACCTGCTCGTGCGGCACCGGCCGAGTCGGTAACTCCGGGCCTGTGACGCGCAGGCGGCCGAGGGCGCCGCCCACGGGAGGCACGGGCGGCACGAGGGAGGAGTTGCCGACATCGCGCGCCACTCGGCACCTCGGTCGACCCGACCGCGAGCCGACCCGAGTCGACCGTCACGCGACCAGAACGGCACGACGAGCGGGAGGCGCAGCGGGCACGACGAGCGGGACGTGCAGCGGGCACGACGCGCGAGACGCGCGCAGCGAGCGGGACCCGCGCAGCGAGCGGGACGCGCAACGGGCGCGACGCGCGAGACGCGCGCAGCGAGCAGAACGAGCACAGCGAGCACTACGACCACAACCGTCACGAGCTGTGCGGCGCTGCCAGACTGTCGGGATGCGTGCGACCACCCCGAACCCCGTCGACGGCACCGAGATCGCCTACGAGGTCGACGGGGACGGGCCGCCGCTCCTGCTCGTGCACGGCTCGGGCCTCTCGCGCGGCACCTGGCGGGGGCTCGGCTACCTCCGGGACCTGCAGCGCGACTTCACGGTGGTCGCGCTCGACATGCGCGGCCACGGCAAGAGCGGCAAGCCCCACGACCCCGAGTCGTACACGATGGACCTGCACCGTGGTGACGTCGGCGCCGTGCTCGACGCCACGGGCCTCGAGCCCGCGCACTACGTCGGTTACTCGTTCGGCGCCCGCATCGGGCTGTCCGTCGCGGCGCACGAGCCCCGGCGCCTCCGGACGCTGACCACGATCGGTGGCAGCTGGGCCCCGATGAACGGCAACATCGGCGCGACCTTCACGCCCGACTGGCACGACGCCCTGACGACGGGTGGCATGGCCCGCTTCGTCGACCGCTGGGGCGAGACGATCGGCCGTCCGATCGATCCCGAGACCCGTCTGGCCTTCATGCAGGACGATCCGATCGCCCTGGCCGCCTTCTTCACCGCGGCCGAGACGGGTGGCGGCCTGACGGTCCCCCAGCTCGACTCGGTCGAGGTCCCCACCCTCCTGCTGGCCGGCACGCGGGACGTCGACCGCCATCGCGAGTCCCAGGAGGCCGCCCGCCGGATGCCAGCAGCCGTCTTCTACTCGCTCGTCGGCCAGGACCACGCCTCGTCGCTGCTCCCCGTCGACCAGGTGACCGACCTGCTGCGCACCTTCCTCGAGACCGTCGACGCCTGAGGCCCGCCCCGACGGGTCGTCGACCCGGAGGCGCGGCGCCGGAACGCAGAACGCGACCCGGAGGCGCGGTCCCCTAACGCAGGACGCGACCAGGAGGCGCGGTGCCGGTGCGCAGGACGCCACGGGACGACCCCGGCGAGCGCCGGTGCGCGACGACTGCGAGAATGGACGCACCATGGGCATCAGTCGGCGAGCGTTCTTGACGGGATCGGTCTCGGGGGCCGCGATCCTCGTGCTGTCGGCCTGCACGACGGACTCCCCCGCGCCGACGGCCAGCCCCACCCCGTCCGCCACGCCGACCCCCACGCCGACGCCGACCCCGTCGGGCACAGTCGCCCCCGCCGCCTTCCGCCGCAGCTCGTGGGCCGACGATCCGTACTCCCTCGGGGCGACGAGCCACCTCACCCCCGGCACCTCCGACGCCGACCGCCGGTTGCTCGGCACCCCGCTCGACGACCGCCTCTTCTTCGCCGGAGAAGCCGTCGCCTCGACGATGGGCGGCACGGTCTACGGTGCACGCCAGTCGGGCTTCGACGTCGCGGCGCAGGTCGCCGAGGTCGCCGCGGCCGACGAGCGCATCGCCGTGATCGGCGCCGGCATCGCGGGCGCGACCGCGGCGCGGTCCCTCGTCGACCGGGGCTACGACGTCGTGGTCGTCGAGGCCCGCGGCCGGGTCGGCGGCCGGGTGCACAGCGTGCACGACGACGACTGGCCCTACCCGGTCGAACTCGGCGTCGGCCTGCTCGAGGGCCCCGGGTCGGTGGCCCTCCAGGCTGCACTCGCCCTCGCCCGCGTCCGCACCCGGCCGCTCGACGACACCGTCGAGGTCCGGATGTCCGACGGTGCGGTCGACTCCCTCGGCGACGCCGCCGACCGTCTCGACCGGGCCGCGTCCTGGGCCGCGGGGCGCTCCACCACGACCGACGCCGACTCCGGCACGAGCGTCGCCGACGCCCTCTCCGGCTCGGGGGCCGACGAGGTCTCGGCCCTGCCCGGTCCGGACGGGGTCTCGGACGCCGACCGTCTCGCGCTCGTGCTCGACGACCTCCTCCCGGCCCGCTGGGGGGCCGGGGCCGACGACCTCGCCGCCTCGGCCCTCGGCGACGACCCCGCGGGCGACCTGCTGCCCACCGGCGCCTCCGTGGTGACGGGTGGCCTGTCGGGCTTCGTCGCGGGCCTGCTCGACGGCCTCGACGTGCTCCGCGACAGCAACGTCGTCCGCGTGCAGTACGGCGACCAGGGCGTGGGGCTGAGGCTCGCGACCGGCGAGTCGCTCTCGGTCGACCGCGCCGTGTCGACCATCCCCCTGGGCGTGCTGAAGACCGGCGTGCCCGAGTTCTCACCCGACCTGCCGTCCACCCACACGGACGCGATCGAGGCCCTCGGCGTCGGCACGCGCGAGGTGCTCTGGCTGCGCTTCGACGAGGCCTTCTGGTCCACCCAGGCCACGGTCTGGGCCGTGCTCGACGACGACGCCCCCTACCGGCTCTTCGTCAACCTCATGCCGGCGACCGGCGCGCCCGTGCTCGTCGCGCTGACGGGTGGCGACGCGGCGGCCGAGGTCGCCGGCCTCGACGACGACGCGGCGGTGGCCTCGGCGATGCAGAGCCTGGCACCCTACCTCGACCTCGTGGCCGCCGGGTCCCCCGCGCCCACCGACGAGCCGACGGCCGACCCGACGTCCTGACCCGCGCCTCCTCGTCCGTCGACCGCAGGAGGCGCGGTGCCCGTCGCCGACGCCGGCCCGCCACCCTGGCGTGCCCGCGCGTGCGGCCGCACGTGGCTCAGCGCGACGAGCCCCACGAGCACCCCGACGATCGTGCCCAGGGCGATGCCGTTGTACAGCAGGAACTCGCCCGGCCAGGTGACCTGCGCCGGGTCGAGGAAGAAGTACGGGTACCAGCCGACGTCGGCGCCCCGGACGATCGTGAACACGCCCCACACGAGCGGGAAGACCAGCACCACCGAGAGCACCCGCCACCGCACCCGCGGCCGGTCGGGGCCGAACACCCAGTCCACGAGCACGAACGTCGGGATCACGAAGTGCAGCAGCTGGCTCGACCAGGGCACCTCGATGCGGTAGTCGTGACTCGCCGACTCGGCGACGATGATGCCGAACACGATGCCCGACACGATCACGTAGGTGCTGACCAGGGCGTGGACTCCTGCGAACCAGCCGGGCTCCTGTCGCCCGCGCAACGACACGACGCCCGCGAAGGCGAGCACCACGACGTTCGCCATGTTGCTCTGCTGCGTGAAGTAGCTGAAGTAGTTGATCGAGCTGAAGGTGCTGAAACCGAGCACGTAGACGAAGTCGGCGACGAGGGCGACCACGCCGACGGCGGCCGCGAGCAGGCGTAGGACGCCGACGATCCGTCGCACCGTGTCACGCCCTCCGGATCTGGTCGGCTGTGGTCGGGGGAAACGTCGATCGTACTAGGCGCCCGCGCGACGCCTCGACGTGCGGAGGCCGGGCCCGCTCGTCGTGACGACGTGCGGACCCGGCCTCGGTGCCTCGGCGTCGCGACCGAGCGCGACGCCGTGCCGATCAGGCGATCAGCTGGGGATGTAGTTGAACTCGTCCGGGTTCGGACCGGTGCGCTCGTCCTTGTTCAGGGCGGTGATGGCGGCCACGTCGGCGTCGGTCAGCTCGAAGTCGAAGAGATCGAAGTTCTCTTCCACGCGCGAGCGCGTGACCGACTTCGGGAAGACGATGTCGCCACGCTGGATGTGCCAGCGCAGCGTCACCTGCGCGGTCGTCTTGCCGACGCGCTCGGCGATCTCGGTGATGGTCTCGTCCTTGAGGACGCCGCCCTGGGCGATGGGCGACCAGGCCTCGGTGTGGATGCCCTTCGAGACGCCGAACTCGCGCAGCGCGTCCTGGGTCAGGTAGGGGTGCACCTCGATCTGGTTGACGACCGGGACGACCGAGCCCTCGTCGAGGACGCGCTCGAGGTGGGGCTGCTGGAAGTTCGAGACGCCGATGGACTTCGCGCGGCCGCTGGCGTAGATCTCTTCGAGGGCCTTCCAGGTCTCGACGTAGTCGACGTCGATGCCGGGCAGCGGCCAGTGGATGAGGAACAGGTCGACGTAGTCCTGCTTCAGCGCGTCGAGCGTGCCGTCGAACGCCTTCAGCGCGTCGTCACGCTTGTGGAAGCCGTTGTTGAGCTTCGAGGTGACGAAGATCTCGCTGCGGTCGATGCCGCTCTCGGCGATCGCCTCGCCGACGCCCGCCTCGTTGCCGTACATCTCGGCGGTGTCGATGTGGCGGTAACCGACCTCGAACGCGGTGAGGGTGGCGTCCTTGGTCTCGGCCGGGTCGACCTGGTAGACGCCGAACCCGAGCTGAGGGATCTGGATTCCGTTGTTCAGGGTGATGGTGGGGATCGTGGTCATGTGTAGAGCCAACCACTCACCCCCGTCGAACCTTCCGAGGAAACACTGGTGGACGTACCCCGGGCGTGTTACTGTGGTGAGTCGCTTGGGCCCCTCTTCTCAGAAGTGCCCCGTGCGGTGACGACCGAGTCCACACCGGTGCACCGCCCGAACAGCCTCGCGAGACGACCTCGCCGGATGCGCACGATGACCACCGATCATCGTTGCCCTACTTCTCCGGCCGCCGTCACCGCAGGCCCGACCACCGCCGTCAGGCGGACCACGAGCGCCCATCCGGCATCTCGTGCCACGGATTCTGTCGCAACACAGAGCACACATCGAAATCGAGCATCATGAACGACATCATCAGCATCACCGGCACGGTCACGACCGCGCCCACCCTCACCACCGCCCGCCTCGTCGAGTTCGTCGTCGTCGACGACCGCGGCACCCAGTTCGCCGTCCGCGCCTGGCGCGACGACGTCACCGCCGCCGTGCGCGTCGGTGCGTCGGTCGTCGTCGACGGAGCGGCCGGCTGGGTCATCCCCGGTCGCAGCTGGCGCCACGAGCCCAGCCGCACCATCGTGCAGGCCTCGTCGGTCGAGACCCGCGAGCTCGCCCTGGCCGCCTAGGCCCCGGCGGCGCCTGCGGGCGCGACGACCCGAGGAGGCGCGGTGAGGCTGTCGGCCGCACCGCGCCTCCTGCGGTTCCCGGCCCCGAGGAGGCGCGGTGAGGCTGTCGGCCGCACCGCGCCTCCTGCGGTTCCCGGCACCACGACGAGGGGCCCGGCCACCGAGGACGTGGCCGGGCCCGTCGTCGTGTGCGGAACCCGCGAGGTCAGAGCCCCCGGGCGCGGACCAGGATCGGACGGTGGTCGCTGATGCCGGCCGGCAGGGTGACGACGTCCTCGATCTTGAGGTCGTAGCTCGTCGCGAAGTCGAAGTGGCCCTTGACGTACTTGTAGCCGAGGTAGGTCGGGGTCGAACTGCGGGTCAGCACGAAGCCGTCGCGCTCGATGTGCTTGCGGAGACCGCCGTGGAACCACGGGTAGTTGAAGTCGCCCACCATGAGCATCGGCACGCCGGGCGCCAGCGCACGCATGAGGCGGTGCGCCGACTCGACCTGCTTCTTCCGCAGGGCGTTCGTGGCGGTGAGCGGGGCGGCGTGGAACGAGCCGATCAGCACGTCACGTCCGCTCTGCCGGTCGGCCAGGTGCATGGCCAGGAGACGCTCGTGCGCCGGCGACATCACCCGGTCGTGCATCGACTTCTTCAGCGCGTAGACGTTCGTCCCCAGCAACTCGAAGCGCGAACGGCGGTAGTAGGCCGCCAGCCCGAGACGGTTGTTGTGCGTCGACGCCGCGAGGGCGAACTCGCCGAACTCGTCGGGGATGTCCTTCGTGTCGGCCTCTTGCAGGCAGAGCACGTCGGCGTCGTTGTCCTCGGCGAGCGACCGGATCTCGCCCTTGGCCGTGTGCTCGCGAAGGTTGTAGCTGACGACGCGCATCGTGTGTCCGTTGTCTTCTGTCACGAGTAGCGAACCTAGTCCACGTCTGTTTCGGTGAGGTGCAGGTTGGACGAAAGGGGGGTGCCGGGTGAGGCGGACGTCGTGTCCGCCGCACCCGGCACCCCCTGACGGTCGACTACTCGCCGCGGTGGCTGCGGTCGGCGTCACCGGTCAGCGCCGCGCGGGCCGCACGACGACGGGCCGAGACGACGAGCGCTGCACCGAGCAGGGTCAGCAGTGCGGCCAACGTGACCGGACCGGCCAGCTCGGCCCCGGTGAAGGCGAGACCGGTGGTCGCTGCCGCGGCGGCGGGCCGAGGCGTCGACGCGGCCGGGGCGGTCGGGCCCGCCGCGGGGGCGGCGAGCGCGGCCGGGGTCGTCGTCGGGGCGGACGTCGGCGTGGTGGTCGTGCCGGTCGCGCCGGAGACGCGGGCGAACCAGGCGTTCGAGGACGTCACGGCCTGACCCGACTCGATGCCCCGCGCCGTCACGGTGCCGACGTCGTGGTGGTCGGTGGTGCCGGCCATGACACCCGCGAGGGCGGCGGTGCAGTCGAACGAGGCGCCGACCGCGAGCGGGCCGGCCCAGGTGACACCGGTGGACGGTCCGCCCAGGGCACTGAAGTCGCAGCTCAGGCCCGTGACGGTGCCGTTGGCGACGACCGCGTCCGAGACCGAGACGTCGGCGAGCGCGTCGGCACCGGTGTTCGTCACCCGATAGGCCAGCGAGGCGGTCCCGTCGGAGAGCACGACGGCGGCGTCGGCGGTGTCGGCCGCGTGGCCCGCGGCGTCGCCCTTCGTGATGGTCACGGCGGAGACGGGGACGTCACCGCTGCCCACACCCCCGGCGGAGGCCTGGACCTTCGAGGCCGTGACCCGGCTGCCGGCGGCGACACCGGCCCGGACGGTCGATGCCGTCGCGGCGTTGGTGAAGGTCTGCGGGTCGGTGGCGGTGCCGGTGGGAGCGGCGAGACTCACGGCGACGGCGGCACGGTACTGCGCGGTCCGCGTCTGCGCGCCCCACGAGACCGTGTACCCGGAGGTGGTGCAGTCGAACGAGGCCGGGGTCACGGCGACCGGGGCGGCCAGCGAACCGTCGGCCTTGGTGCGGATCTCGGTGAACACGGCGGTGTCGCAGTCGAACGACCACGCCTCGCCGGCGGGGACCGAGTCACCGACGGTGGCCGAGTCGAACGGCCCCATCGGCGTGTTCACGCTCCAGACGAGGAAGTCGTCGCCCACGAGGCGACCCTGGTCCGCACGGGTGTAGGTGCCGAACTTCGTCACGACGTCCGAGCCGCGCAGCACACCGGTCGGAGTGACGACGGTGGTGAAGTCGCGACCGTCGTTCGTGGTCGACGTGAAGGGGGTGGGCACGCCCGACGGGGTGGTGCGTCCCTCGAAGTCGGACGTGACGAAGGCCTGGCCGCTGACGTTGAGGTGGTCCTCGGCGTAGGCGGTCATCGTGAAGGTGACCACGGACGGGCGCGTCCCGACGACGGCCGCGTCGGCCACGACCGCACCGGTGGCGGGGTCGCGGAGCGCGAAGTCGGTGGGCAGGTTCTTCAGGTGCTCGCTGAGCGTCAGCGTGAAGGTGTCCCCGGCGAGGGTGTCGTCAGGCACCTGCCACGCGATCGTCGTCGTGAGCTGGGAACCCTGCTTCGGCGTGGTCGGGGTGACCGTCACGTTCGTGATGGCACCGTCGATCTCGGCGGCCCGGGCCGGAGCCGCGGTGCCGGTGAGGGCGGCGGTGCCGGCCAGGGCGAGGGTGGCGAGCAGCGCGGCGGACAGGCGCAGGGCCCTCCGCCCGCGACGGGGAGACCCCGCGAGGGTGAGCGAATGCATGGTGGTGCCTTTTTCGGGTAGGGCAGACGCGCGCCTCGACCTGTTCCCCCGGTGCCGTGTTCGGGTACGGCGCCAGGGTCGGGTGAACGGGGATCGTCACGTCTCGGGTGACACCCAAACTAGGGCCGGCGTGCCGACCGTGTCCACCATCGGGGGGACAGATCACCCGGACGAGGAACGGGCGACGAGGGTGGCGCCCGCGCGACGGACGTTCCGCGGTGCTCCGTGCGCCGTGCGCCAAGCGCCGTGCGCCGTGCGCGGTTCGTCGTGCCCGGTGCACCGTGCGCCAAAGGCCCTGCTCGGTGGGCGGTGCGCGGTGCTCGGTTCGTCGGCAAATCCTGCACCCTGCCCGACACCCGCCCCGACTCCCCCGCAGGCGAACGCCACCGCAGCACGAGCCAGGAGTTACCGACACGGACGGCCCCGGTCGGCAACTCCTGCACGCTGACCGACACCGGCCCCGACTCCCCCGCTGGCGAACGCCACCGCAGCACGAGCCAGGAGTTGCCGACACCACGCGGGCGGGGTAGGCGGGGCGGGAGAAGGCGGGGCGGGAGGAGGCGGGGCGGGCGGGGGTGGGGACGCGAGGAGGCGGTGGTCGCCCTCCCGAGGGAAGGTGACCACCGCCTCCGGGTGGCTCAGGCCGTCAGGCCGTCAGGCCGTCAGGCCGCGGGTGCTACCCGCGCCAGGGGAACCAGCCGTGGAAGAGGTCGCCGAGGGCGTTCCAGATCCACTGCAGGATGTCACCGAGGCTCCAGCCGCCGGGGTGTCCGGGCTGACCGGGGTGGCCGGGCTGGCCCGGGCCGGGCCCAGGGTCGGTGGGCGTCTCGGGCTCTTCTCCCGAGGCGACCGTGAGATAGGTGACCTGTCCGGTGTCGCCGTACACGACGCGGCCGAGGAAGGTCTGCTCGTAGGGCAGGCCCGTCCAGGACGCGGTCAGCGTCGCCGTCTCGCCCAGCCCTGCGGAGAGGGTGGCCGGGTCGACCGCGAAGCCCCCGACGGCCGTCGCCGGGTCGAGCAGGTACGACGTCAGCGTGTAGTCGAGCTGTCCGGCACCGCTGTAGAAGTCGACCAGCAGGACGTACTCGCCCGCCGCGGGGGCGTCGAGGTCGATCTGCTCGTCCGCCGAACCGGTGGCCGAGGACGCCGCGAGCCGGTCGGGCGCACCGTCCGCACCAGCCGTGTAGAGGAGCAGGTCGAGGTCCGCGGTGTCGTCGGCGCTGTCGAGCACGAAGCGCGCGTGGCTGGTGCCCTCGGCGACCGTGACCGGCGTCTCGGCCGCCGCGGTGCCTGCCGCGCCCGAGCCGGTCGTGACCTGCCCGGCGGCGAGGCCCTCGGTGGTGAGCGGCAGCTCGAGGGTGTCGCCCGCCGTGACGTCGAACGCCTTCTCGCCCGTGGCGCCCTCGCCGGCCACCTCGGCCGGTGCCTGCAGCTGGACGGGGCGCACCGCGAGCGGGCTGCGCACGTCGTGGGTCCCGTCGGACCAGGTGAGGTAGCCGGTGGCGAACTGGTCGAGCTCCGCCGTCGTCCGGGTGAAGGTGACCGTGTAGTCCTGCTCCTCGCCCGCGGCGCCGAAGGTCAACGTCGAGGGTTCGACCGTCGCCGTCACGCCGTCCATCTCGATCGGGGCGACCGTGTAGGTCCCCGCCCCGGTCGAGGTGACGGTGCGCGTGACCTGGGCGGTGCCGGCCAGCGAGCCGACGCTGATCGACGGCAGGTTGAGCGACGAGTCCGTGCCCTCGACGGTGTCGATCGAGTCGACGTAGGCCTGCCAGTCGGCCGGACCGTTCTCGTAGAGCAGCCCGGGTTCGAGGAACGCGGTCGGGTCGACGTGGCCGGCGCCCTGGGCGAAGACGTCCCGGCTCGGAGCACCGTCCTCACCGACGAGGTCGTAGGCGGTCGTCATCATGGCCGACTTGACCTCGTCCGGGGTCCAGTCGGGGTGGACGTCCTTCGAGAGGTAGAGCGCGGCCAGACCGGCGATGTGGGGGGACGACATCGACGTGCCCGAGAGGAACTCGTACGTGCCGGGCTCGCCCTGCGCGTTGGCACCGTCGGCGAGGATCGCCACGCCGGGGGCCGAGATGTCGGGCTTCAGCAGGTTGCCGCCGTCGGCCGTCACCGGGCCGCGCGACGAGAAGCCGGCGATCTGGGGGGTGGCGGGCTCGGGCAGTGCGCCCGGGTTGCCGTCGAGCAGGGTGACGGTGGCACCTTCGGTGTCGGCGTACGCGTGGACCGCGTCGTAGTCGTCGGCGTTGAGGTGGACCGTGGGGACGGCGTGTTCGTCGAGGTCGACCGAGCTGCTCGTCGGGTTGACCAGCACCGTGCCGATGCCGCCGGCGCGCTCGACCTCGGCCGACTTGGCCGTGCGGTCGTAGACGCCGCGGTCGCAGAGCACGATCGTGCCGGCGGCCTTCGCCGGGTCGAGCGTGCCCGGTGCGCAGAGGGTCACCGCGGTGGCGTCGGCGCCGGCGGCCGCGACGGCGGTCGACGAGACGAAGTCGCCCGTCAGGCCGTCGGTGCCGGTCGGCACGGTGATCGAGCCGCCCAGGTAGTCGGTGCCGTCGGCGGTCTGCACCGTCGCGCTGTAGCTGGGGATGGTCGACGCCGCGACCGTGGTGATCCACGGTGCCGCGTTGTCGGCGGTGGTCGCGGTCGGGCCGTCGTTGCCCGCCGAGGCCGCCACGAAGACGCCGGCCGAGGCCGCGCCGAGGAACGCCTGGTCGGTGGCCGAGAAGGTGCTCGTGGCCCCGCCTCCGCCGATCGAGTAGTTGATGACGTCGACGCCGTCGGTGACCGCGGCCTCGATGGCGGCGATCAGGTCGAGCGTGGCGCAGCCGTCGTCGTCGGTGGCGACGCGGTCGGGGCCGTCCCAGCAGACCTTGTAGGCCGCGATCTTGGCGGCCGGGGCAACGCCCGACACGGTGCCGAACGAACGGTCGCCGATGGTGGCCTCGACGTCGGCGTTGCCCGCGGCGGTCGACGCCGTGTGCGAGCCGTGGCCGTTGCCGTCGCGGGGAGAGAGGTACTCGCCCTGCTCCTCGGTGCCGATGTTGCCGACGCCGAAGCCGTCGACGAAGTAGCGCGCACCGATCAGCTTCGTGTTGCAGTCGCCCGCGTCGAACTGCACGCCGGTCTGGCACACGCCGGTGAAGGTGCCGCCGTCGCCCTTGGCGAAGACGGTCCGGTCGCCGTCGAGGTGGGGTTCGGTATCGCTGGCCGACCCCAGGGGGTCACCGGCGAACGAGGCGTTGCCCGCCGCGATGCCCGAGTCGATGATGCCGACGACGACTCCTTCGCCGGCCTTCTCGCGTCCGCCGATGGCGTCCCAGACGCCACCGTTCCCCTCGGCGTCGCCCAGGCCGAGGAACTCGGTCGACGGCGTCGCCTGCAGCTTGAGCAGCTCGTTCTTCGAGACGGCGGCGACCGAGGGGTCGCTCGCGAGCTCGGCGGCCTGGGCGGCCGTGAGGTCGGCCGCGAAGGCGTTGGTCGTGATGGCGTAGCTCGCCTGGACGGTGGCGCCGGCCGCCGCCGCGACGTCCTGCTGGACGCCCTTCAGGTGCTCGGCGTAGTCCTGCACGGGAGCGCTCTGCGCGTCGAGGTCGCTGCCCTCGGGCACCGCGGTGCGGGCGAGGCCCGGCTGCCCGCCCTCGTAGGTCGCGGCCGCCGGCTCGCGCAACGTGACGATGTACTTGCCGTCGGAGAACTGACTGTCGCCCACGACGGCCGGACCGTCCGCGGCGAAGGAGGCGGTGGCCGGCACCGCGACGAGGCCCGCGGCGACGACGCCGGTGGCGAGGAGGGTGGCGAAGCCGCCACGGAGTCGGGTGCGGGGCGGAGCGGTCGGCCTGCGTCGGCCGGATGGTGTGATCACGGATCGCCTTTCGATGCACGTCGTTCGGGACGTGCTGTCGGTGGTGCGCCGCAGCCCCGGGCCGCGGTCGATCCATAAGAACTACCTGTGAATGTCGGTGACCCTCTAGTAGGGGCCATGGCCGAAACCGGCCACTGACCGGCTTCGGCCACAGAGTTCACACGAGGAGGCGCGGGCGGGGCACCGACGTCGTCCCCCCTTCGGCGGACGGTCGCCTCGCCGCGCCTCCCTACCGCGTCGTCAGCCCGAGCCGCGCCGCCGCCCAGGCCGTCCCCGCGCCGAGCCCGCGCGACGCCGTCGACCAGTCGTGGCCGCTGCCGGGCACGACGTGGCGGGTGACGTCCATGCCCGCGGCCCGGGCCGCCGCCGCCACGACGGGCATCACGGGCCCGTAGCGCGAGTCGGTCCCGCCGACGGCGAAGAACCCGGCACTGTCGGCGTAGGGGGCCCGGGCGGCCAGCACGGCGAGCGGCTGGGCGGCGTCGTAGGCCGCCCGGTCGCCGGCGAAGCCGCGCTCGACCGTCGCCCGTGCTCCCCCGTCCAGCAGTGGTCCCCGCTGCCCCGAGACGTCGACGAACGAGGCGAAGAGCTCGGGGTGGCCCGCCGCCAGCTGGAGCGAACAGGTGCCGCCCTCCGAGAAGCCCGACACGGCCCACGCACGACCGGGCGCCTGGACCGAGAGGCGGCTCGTGATCCACCGGAGCACGTCGACCGTCAGGTAGGTCTCGCTGTGACCGAGGGGTCCGTCGACGCACATCGGGTTGTTGGTCGGCCGCTCGAGCTGGTCGGGCATCACGACGATCGGCGCGAGGCCGTGATGCGTGCGGGCGAGGGCGTCGAGGGTCTCGACCATCCGTCCGGCGTCGACGAGGTTCTCCGGGGCGGCGCCGGGACCCTGTCCGGACAGGACGACGTCGACGGGCAGGGGCGGCGGATCGGCCACGAGGGCGGCGGGCGGCAGGTACACCAGGGCGTCCCGCGCGTCGAAGTGGGACGCCGTGCCCGGGATGGCGACGCTGCCGAGCCGTCCGCGGGACGGCAGGTCGGCGGGTGCCCGCCAGGTGCGTCCCAGGTCCGGGGCCGCCGGGGTCGACGTCCGTCCGGCCCGCACGGCCGCCCCCTGCGCGACCGGGACGACGAGCGGCGAGACGTCCGACACGCCGAGCAGGGCCCCCACGGTCGGGAAGAGCCCGCTGTCGCGGTCGATCGCGAGGCCCGTGGCGAGGGCCGTCACGACGATCGTCGAGGCCGCGAGGACCCGCCGCCCCGCGCCTCCGCGCACCACGCCGACCACGGCCGCGCCGACCACCGCCAGCAGGGCCCCGACCCAGAGACGGTCGACCCAGGTGGGCGGGACGTCGAGGACGTCCTCGACGTCTCCGAGCCACCACGTGAGCAGAGCGCCGAGGCCGGCCCCCAGCGCGGCGGCTGCGGCGACCCATCGCCACCAGGTGCGGGCCCCACGCGGACGGCGCACCGTCGAGACCACGAGCGCCCCGGCCACGGCGTACACCGCGGCGAGGGTGCCCGCGGACATCAGGGAGAGCCTCAGCACGAGGGCTCCGCACGGGGAGGATCGATCACGTCCGGGACGCTATCGAGGCGACTCGATGGGTGAGCCGTGAGAGGCCTGGGCGTCGGCTGACTCAGACCCAGCCGCGGCGCGCGGCCTCGACTCCGGCGTGGAACCGGTTGCTCGCGCCGAGCTCGTCGAAGAGGGCGTGCAGGCGCCGCCGGAGCGTGCGGGACGAGATGCCGAGCTGACCCGCGATCACCTCGTCGGTCGCCCCCGCCGCCACGAGGGCGAGGAGGTCGCGCTCGGCGGGGGTGGGGGGTCGCATCGCGAGTCGCGCCTCCTGGTCCCGCGACGGCACCGTGGCTCCCGACGTCGCCGCCACGGCCGTCGTCGACGACGACGCCAGTCGCGCGGCCACCGCGGCCCAGTCGACCGCGGCGCCACCGGCCCCCGGGGTGCCCGGCACGGGCAACGCGCTGCGCCAACGGGCCTCGAACAGGTCGTGGAGGGCGGCGACGAGCGGCTCGGACTCGGTCACGAGGGCCTCGGGCCGGTCGGGGTCGTGCCCGATCGAGACGAGGGCGACCCGGCGGTCGGCGACGGCGAGCTTGACCGGCAGGTCGTGCGTGATGCGGGCCTCCTCCCCGTGGGCGCCGAGGCGGTGGACGCCCTGCCAGCTGCCGTCGGCCGAGATGCTGGCGACCGTGTAGACCGCCCGCCACCGCACGCCGCGCCCGAGGGCGACCCGCTGGGTGGACTCGTTCGACGCGACCACGTAGGGCGGACGGTCAAAGGCGACGAAGTCGGTGGTCGCCCGGTGCTCCAGCCTCGAGTACCAGTCCCCCACGGCCGCGTGCCCGACGACCACCCGCGTGAGTTCGTCGGCGTCGTGCGGGCGGCGGCCCTCGTCGAACAGCGCTCCCAGCTCGGGCACGGCCGCGCGCACCTCGACGAGCGCGTCGGCACGCGCGGCGACGACGGCCGGCACGGCCACGCGCGGGTCGACCGCGCCGTAGCCCTCGCCCCCCGCCGAGCGCTGGACGAGCCCGAGCGAACGGAGGCGCTCCAGGGCGGCCAGGGCCGTCGCCTCGTCGAGGTGCACGGCCCGTGCCACGGCCTGGGGCGTCGGCCCGGCCGTCGCTCCCGCGGCGTCCGCCAGCCCGGCCCCGGCGACGACGTGACGGTAGACCGCGACGGCCACGTCGTCGATCCCGAGGGCGGCGAAGGACGGAAGGGGCACGGGACGATCTTGCCCCGTCACAGCCGACTCTTGGTAGCGTCGTCCAGATGACCGGACACGGGGCGGGGCGGTGAGCCGCGAGACGATCGCGTCGCCCTCGGCGGCGAGGCTGCGCCGACCCGGTTTCTCGATCGGTCTCGCCGACCGGTTCTCGGGCAGCTGGCGCAGCGTGCTGGTCGTCTACCTCGCGTCGCGGCTGTTCTCGACGAGCGTCCTCTTCGCCGTCTACGAGGTCGCGAAACTCGCCGGTGCGACCTTCATCACCCCCGGCAGCGACCGCAGCTTCCTCGACTTCACCTCGTCGTGGGACGCCGACCGGTACCGCACCATCGCGCTGCACGGCTATCCCTCGACCCTGCCGACCGACGCGGCCGGCGAGGTGCTGCCGAACGAGTGGGCGTTCCTGCCGGTCTTCCCGTACCTCTGCCACCTGCTGATGGTCGCCACGGGCATGGACTTCGTCGTCGCCGCCCCTCTGCTCGCCACCGTCTTCGGTGCGGCTGCGGCCGTCGTCCTCCACCGCCTGCTCGTGACGAAGGTCGGACACACCGGCGCCCTCTGGGCCGTGCTGCTGTTCTGCTTCGGGCCGATGGCGTTCGTCATGTCGGTCGGCTACGCCGAGAGCCTTTTCCTCCTGCTGATGTTCGGCGGCCTGCTCGCCATGCAGCGGCGGAACTACCCGCTCGTGGCGGTGGCGGGCATCGTCGCCTCGTTCGTCCGACCCGGGGCACTCGCCCTCGCGTTGGCGCTCGGCATCCACCTGATCGTGCGCTGGCACACCGAACGGGAGCGTCCCGAGGCCCGGCCGTCGGCTGTGTCCGGGGGGCATGCCTCTGCCGCGACCGCCGCCGCCGCGACGACCGGGGCGGCGAGGCGGCCTGCCGCAGACGCCCGGACGCGACGGATCGCCGGGATCGGCACCGCGCCTCCTGCGCTCTCCCTCGCCGCCCGCTCGTCGGTCCGCCGCGCCTGGGCCGGTCTGCGGGAGTTCGTCGTCGGCGGCCGGATGCCGCCCCGTGAACTGACGACGATCGTCGTGGCGGGGCTCGCGATGGCCGCGGCCGGACTCGCGTGGCCGGTCGTCGCGCACGTGGTCACGGGCCAGTCCGACGCCTACCTCGAGACCGAGATGGCCTGGTGGGTGGACTACGTCGGCCGCCCGGTGTTCGTGCCGTTGACCCCGTGGTTCCTCCTCGCCGGGCGGTGGCTGGGCATCGGGGGCATCGTGCTCGTGCTGGCCATCATCGCGTCGTTCACGTTCTGGGTGACCCGACGCTCGACGCTGCGGCTCGGTCACGAGGTCGTCGCGTTCACCGCGGGGTTCTTCGCCTACCTCGTCGCGGTGTTCCTGCCCCAGCAGAGCCTGTTCCGCCTGCTCATGCCCCTCAGCCCCCTGCTCGGCACGCCCGCGATCTCGTCGCGACCGTGGGTGCGGCGCTCGATGCTGCTCGGCGGGGCCGCGCTGCAGCCCGTCGCCGTCGTGTTCGTCTTCCTCTTCACCGCGCCGTAGCCGCCGCGGCCTGGCCGCCGCGGCGTCACCACCGCCGCGTCGCCACCGGCTGCCCCGACGGAGACACCGCCGAGCGGACAACACACCGTCGCACTTCTCGGTGTCTCGTCCACTCGGCGGTGTCCGGCGGGAGGGGCGCTGCGCGTCTCGCCCGGAGGCGCCGGCGGGCTACGCGGCGGCGGGGGCCAGTTGCATCGCGTCGGCGAGGAGCGCGACCGACCGGAGGCGCGCCTCCGTCGACGAGGCCGAGTGCGCGACGATCAGCTCGTCGGCCTGGGCGGTGCGGGCGAACTGCTCCATGTACTCGCGTGCGTCGCCGGGCGTGCCGACGGCGGTGTAGGTCGTCATGGTCTGGACGTGCTGCCCCACCGGGGTGCGCAGCATGTGGTCGAGCTCGTCGTCGCCGAACTCGCGGGTGGGGTCGATCTGCCCGCTCTGGCGCAGCAGCATCATGAGGCGCTGACGCTTGACGGCGGCGAACTCCGTGTCGGCGTCGTCCGCGTCGTCGGAGACGATCGCGTTGACGGCGGCGAGCACGTACGGCTCGCTCAGCTGGGTCGACGGCTGGAACTCGCGGCGGTAGGCCGAGACGGCGTCCACCAGGTCACCGGGGGCGAAGTGCGAGGCGAAGGCGTAGGGCAGACCGAGGGCGGCGGCGAGCTTGGCGCCGAACAGCGACGAACCGAGGATGTACAGCGGCACGTTCGTGCCCGCACCGGGGACGGCCTGGACGCCGGCGACGCGCGACTCCCCCGCGAGGAACGCCTGCAGTTCGACGACGTCCTGCGGGAAGTGCTCGGACGACGAGGGGTCGCGGCGCATGGCGCGGAACGTCGCCTGGTCGCTGCCGGGGGCTCGGCCGAGGCCGAGGTCGATGCGCCCCGGGTGCAGGGTCTCGAGGGTGCCGAACTGCTCGGCGATGGCGAGCGGCGAGTGGTTCGGGAGCATGACGCCGCCCGAGCCGAGGCGGATGGTCGAGGTCTGGCTCGCGATGTGGGCGATCAACACCGACGTCGCGCTCGAGGCGATGGAGGCCATGTTGTGGTGCTCGGCGTACCAGACCCGCCGGTACCCACTCGCCTCGGCCTGCTGCGCCAGGGCCACGGAGGCCGCGAAGCTCTCGCGCACGGTCTGGCCGGGTGCGACGGGGGCGAGGTCGAGGATCGAGAGGGGAATGCTCATGCGGGGGTGAACAACGACGGTCGTCGCCGTATGCCCGGTCTCGGCGATCGTCAGGTCGAACCGGTCGTCTCGGACGATGGAACGCATCCGCATTCGAGACGTGGTGGGATCGGACGCCAGACGCTGTCGAAACTGGCGAGATCGACCTCGCGGACACCTCCGGCGAGTGCCGGTGGTGCCCCGAGCAGTATCCTGAGCGCCTCCCATGCCGTCATGTTCCCCACCACGCCGGCCAACGGGGCGGCTGAGCCGCCGGGCGAAGAACCCTTCAGAGTTCGCGCGGCACGTCCGTGATCGTCGGCTGTCGCGGCACGGATGCACGACCAGCACGTCGTTCGGCCGGGCAGGACGGTGACACCCGGCACCCCGAGCAGGGCGCCGTACGCGCCTCCGACGATGTGCGGGACACCGACCGCGGTGCTCGCCGTCGCCACGACGTCGGCCACGACGGGCACCGAGGGCTGGTCTGCGCAACTCACGACGAGATCGGCACCCGAGAGCAGGGTCGCGAGCTGTTCCGCGGTGTCCACCCGAGTGCGCCAGACGTCGACGGTGATGTCCGCGTCGATCTCGGCGACTCGCTCTGCGGCTGCGTCGACCTTGACTCGTCCGATGTCTCCGGAATCGAAGAGCACCTGCCGGTTCAGATTGGAGAGTTCGACGACGTCGGGATCGATGAGCACGAGCCTTCCCACCCCAGCCGCGGCCAGCGATTGGACGACCCACGAACCAGCACCACCGACGCCGACCACGACCACGCACGCACCGGTGAGCCGGCTCTGGATCGTCGAGGCGTCGTGTCCTCGAGCGACTGCGGACAGTTCATCGGCCGAGATCATCTCGTCGAACAGCTGCAGCTGACGCGAATGCCTCGTGGCACGGTCGGTGGAAGATGCCTCCGACGCCAGGAAGCGTTCGGATTCGAGGACCTCCAGCACGTCCTCGAGCGCTCCGCGATCAAGCAAGGAAAGCGTCTGGGCGAGCTGCACTGGCGTGCGAGTCCCATCGAGCAGCGGGACGAGGTCCGCCACCCAGGGCTCGACGGAGAAGGTCGACACGACCCGCTCGTACGTTGCCCTGAACTGCAGGCGACCGTCTGCGAGCTGGACGACGATGATGCTGTCTCGCAGACGGGGGCGGGCGGCTGAGCCCGTTCTCGCGTCAGCGCTCATGACGTGCCCCTCAGAATCGTCAGGGGCTCCGTGCGGGAGGCCCGCAGGACCGGCCCCACGGCGGCGATGGCGAGAGCGATCGCCGTCACGCCGACGATTCCCGCGATCGTCACGGGATCGACCACCGGGTCGACCCCCACGCCGAGGAGCCTCGAGACGATCCGCGTCCCGAGTGCTCCCCCGAACGAGCCGAGGAGCAGTCCTGCACTCAGCGACGCCACGGCGATCACGGTGGCGTCCCAGGCGACGAGGGCACCGACGCCGCGACGTCGGCACCCCACGGTGCGGAGCACGGCGAGTTCATCACGCCGCGATTCGACGTCGAGGCTCAGCGTGCTGCTGGCCCCCAGGGCCCCGAGGGCCAGAGTCACCGTCACCGCTGCGAAGAGTCCTGCCGTGAGGGCTGCCGTCTCGGAGGCTGCACGATCCCTCGTCGCCTCGGCGGTGATGACGTCGACACCGGGGACTCCGACCACCTGCGCGGCGACGCGGTCTGACAAGTCGGCGACATCGACCCCTCCGTCTGCCGACACGTCCCACCGAGAGACCCCCGTGACACCGAGTTCGCCCGCCGTCCTGCGGTCGATGACGACCTGTTGCCCCGTGGCCACCGAGGTGAAGAGCCCGACGACTTCGAGGGGCACCTGGGTCCCCCCGGCCGACACGACGACCTCATCACCCGGGGCCACCGTCAGGGACTCGGCGACCCCCCTCGGCAGAGCGATGCCCCCACCGGCCCTCAGCAACTCGACACCTCTCGATCCGCCACCGGCGGACCACGCGAGCCCCGACACGTCGAACCAGGTCTCGGGGTCGATCGCCTGGAACGGCACGTCGAGTTCGGCGGACGCCGACAGGACGGTGGCTTCACCGGACACCGACCGCGCGACGTCCCGAACGCCGTCGACGACGACGATCGGCTCGGCGTCGTCCGACAAGGGCACGACCGACGTGACTTGCACGTCGGCCCCGAACTGCCGATCGATCTGTTCCCCTGTCGCGGAGGCGACGGCACCGACGCAGGTGCCGAGCGACACCGCACCGAAGACCACCAGGGTGAGAGCCCCGGTCACCGTCGACCTGCCGCGGGTCGGTCGGCGACGCGCCAGGTCGGCGGCCCACTGGAGCCTGGCCGCGAACGCCGCCAGGGGCGCGATCGCGAGGCGGGAGAGGGCCACCGCACAGACCGCCAGGGCGACCAGGCCCAGAGCGTCGAGGACGGCGCCTGCGTCGAGGGGCCAGATCACCAGCCCCGAGACCGATGCGACCACGGCGACCGCGACGGCTCGTCGCCGTGAGCACGATCCGGGCGAACCGTCTGCGGGTTCGACGCCCCTCACGACGAACGCCGGCGGAATTCGACGGACGTCGGCGACGGCTCGTCGGGCCCCGAGCGTGGCGGAGGTCGCTCCCGCGAGGACGCCGAGACCGACCGAGAGGGTGAGGGTCGGAAGAGACGGAGCCTCCCCGTCCATCCGACTCATCACCACCGCAGCGCCGGCGACGCCGACCGCGACGCCCACGACCGTTCCGGCCGCTGCGACGATGGCGATCTCGGCGCCGACCGACGAGACCAACCACCGTGTGGACGCGCCCGTGGCCCGCAGCACACCGTAGGTACGGCGCCGTGCTCGGACGGCAGCCGTGCTCGCCAGTGAACCGAGCAGTGCCGACACGGCGAGGGCGACCAGAGCGAGCCCTGCCATCACCGCCGTCACGGCCGTTTCGATGGGCCCGAGGCCGTCGGCCACGGCCGACGTGTCCTGGAAGACGGCTCCGGACGGGAGCGCCGCTCGGTGTTCTGCTGCCCAGGTGGACGCGACTGCAGGATCGAGTTCGAGGTCGAGACGGGTGAGGTCACCCTGGAGCCCGAACGCCCTCTGGACGACCTCGAGGTCGGTGAAGAGGTTGTCCCGGGCGAAGACACCCAACAAGCGGGGGTCGACGAGCCCCACCACGTCGAACGAGCGGACGCCCGAGGGAGTCGTCATCGACATTCGACTCCCCAGGGAGGCGCCCATGCGGTCTGCGACATCTGTCGGCACCAGGACCTCGTCCGAGCCCGGTCGAGGAGCTCGACCGTCGGTGACCACCTGGGAGGCGAGTGAGTCCGGCCCGGCCGGGGCCCCGGTCAGGAGGAGGGTCTCCGCCTCACCCGTCGCGCCGACCGCGACCGTCTCTCGACTCAGGGTGGGGAGCGACGACACGACTCCGGGATCGGCGGCGAGTGCGTCCACGAGACCCTCGTCGACGAACTCACGATCCACCTCGGGGACGATGCCCACGTCCCCGAACGTGAGCAACGAATCGATTCCGTCGACGACCGTCTGGCGCGCCGTCAGTCCGGTGACGAGTGAGGCCGTGAGAAGGGCGACCCCCAAGGCTGCCGTGAGGGCGGTGAGTCCTGCCCGCCGCCGTCCGTCAGCGATGTTCCGCCAACCAAGCGCGAACGCGTTCTTCATGGGCCCTCCCCTCGACGCTGTCGATCGTGGCCGCCGGTGTGAAGCGTTCGTCGGCGATGACTCGGCCGTCTCGCAGGACGATGATCCTGTCGGCGATGCAGGCGGTCTCGAGGTCATGGGTGACCACCACGACCGCTGACGCCTGGTCGTCGACGACCATGCCCCGGAGCAGCCTCAGGACATCCCGTGAGGTCGCACTGTCGAGCGCGCCGGTCGGCTCGTCGGCGAGGACGAGAGACGGACGGGAGAAGAGCGCTCGAGCCAGGGCCACACGCTGGGCCTCTCCGCCCGACAAGGTGGCCGGACGGGCCGATCCGAGACCGTCGAGGCCGAGTTCGTCGAGCAGCGCGTGCGCTCGATCCGCCCATGCCGAGCGGCGTCTTCCCGCGACGAGTGACGTGAGCGCGACATTCTCGAGCACCGACAGGGTCGGGACGAGGTGGGAGTCCTGGAAGACGAATCCGATGCGATCTCTTCGCAGGACGGTGCGCTCCGCCTCGGAGAGGGAAGAAAGTGTCATTCCGTCGAAGACGATCTGACCGTGATCGGGCGTGTCGAGAGCACCGACCATCTGCACCAGAGTCGACTTGCCCGAGCCGGAGCGACCGACGATCGCGATGATCTCGCCCTCGTGAAGGTCCAACGAGACACGGTCGACGGCGGGCGGTCTCCCACCTCGGCTCTCGAAGAGCCGTGACACTTCTCGGATCTCGACGAGCGGAACCGTGCTCATGCCGCCGACTCCGTCCGCATCAGATCGAAGTCGGTCCACATCTCCCAGTCGCCGGCGCGGCCGTCGAGGATGAGCCTCTCGATGAGTCGCCACAACGCGACCGTCGACCCCTGGACCTCGACGTCATCTGTCGGGGCGGGAATCGCCGGGTGGATCGTCAGGACGAAGTGAGCTTCTCCCGTCCGGTCGAGGTGCATCGGCAGCATGGCTGCGCCCGCGGCACGACTCATGAGGGCCGGCCCCTGCGGTGCGACGACGGAAGCCCCCAGGAATGGGACGACGGTGTGGTGACGGCCTCGGCCTCTGGGATCGTATTCGGGGAACATTGCGAAGACGAGCCCGTCCTTGAGCGCTCGGAGCCCCTTTCGGAAGGTCGCGTCGTCGTCGATGGCGAACGCGTCGACATCGAGAGAGGGAAACGCCCGATCCCGGAGCTCGTCGAAGTTCATCCTGTTGAAGACGAAGCGCGTGGGGTGTCGGTGCGCGATGATCGGCGGGACGACGTAGGACGCCCCGAAGTGCAGGGGCAAGGCCAGGGCGCCACGGCCGTGCTCCCTCGCCTCCTCGAGGTGCTCGCCGCCACGAACCTCGACGACCTCGTCCAGCCGAGCTCGGTCGTCGAGCCACAGCGTGACGAACGTCGACTCGAATTGCATCCGAGGCCCGTAGTCGCCATATCGCCCCGCTGCAGCGTCGATGTCGACGGAGGCGAGACCTGGCAAGCCCCCCATGGCGGCACGGGCCTTGGCCGCCATGCCGGCGCTCGTGTCGGACGGGTCGGGGATCGAGTCGTAGGCGGGCAGGTCGAACCGGGCGATGTCGTTCATGAGTCGCCACGCGGCAGCGGGCCCGGCGGCGCGGAGCGCCGACCAAAGACGTTCGTATCGGACGACCTCGAAGAGGGTGAAGATGGGAAGGGACATGTCGACTTTCGGGAGATGCGGTCACCGGACTGACGGGGAAGGCGGACCGCCCGATGGGCGGCCCGCCCCGGATGTCAGGTGCAGAGGCATCCGCCGTTGCAGCGTGCTGCGCTACCCGGCTTGAGCGTCGTGCTCTCGGTTTTCTTCATGCGTTCCCTCCTCCCACGTCGAGTCGACGAGACACCTCCGAGTCTCGGCATCGGCAGCTCGACTCGAAAGTCACGGCCGTCACGAAGTCACCACGCATCCGTCATGTCGACGTCATGAGACATACTGGTCGCGAAGTCTTTGACGAGTAGGGGGATGCCATGTCGACCGACGGGCCGATCGACGTGTGCGTGGTCGCCGACGAGGTGCTGACGCGGTCGGCGATCGAGGCGTGCATCCGTGTGACGCCGGGGCTGAAAGCTGTCGCGATCCACGATTCCGCGAAGCCCTGCTCCGAACCAGGGCCACCCCCGCGGAGCGTGCTGGTCATCGACGCCGACGACCACCCCGACGGCGTGGACGCCGCCCGGCGACTGCGCGAGGGGCACGACGCCGTCGTCGTCCTGGGTCGCCGCTTGCCCGCCGTGCTCGTCCGTCAGATCGTCCAGTCGGGCATCGACGCGGTCGTCTCGAAGCGGGCGAGCATCGACGAACTCCTCGCCGTCGTCCGGCGAACGGCTGCCGGAGAAGACCACGTCGACCCGAGGTTGGCGGCCACGGTCCTCCGCGCCGAGGCGTGCCCGCTCACGGCACGCGAGCGTGACGTCCTGCGCCTCGTCGACCGGTCGCTCTCGACCAGACGGTGCGCCGCCGAGCTGCACCTCGCCGAGGGCACGGTGCGCAACCTGATCTCGTCCGCCGTCCGCAAGGTCGGGGCGCCCGACCGCGGACGGGCCGCCTCGGACGCGCGAGATCTCGGTTGGATCTAGACCCGCGCCTCCTCGGGGCAGACGCGGTCGAGCAGGCCCGGCCATCGCGACGACGAATGGTCCCGCACCGTCGTTCGCCGTGGGGCGGAGGACGATCCGGGACCACTCGATGCGCGAGCCGCGCGAACCGCGCGAACCGCGCGAGCCGGCCGCGAGGCCTACAGGCCGCGGGCGAGGCGGTGGTACGCGGCGTTCCAGGCGACCTCGTGACGGAAGTCGCGGATGCGGGTGTCCTCGTCGATCACGAGCAGCTCGGTCTCGACGATGCGGGCGAGGTCCTCGAAGGCCTCGAGCCCGACCGCGGTCGACATGACCGTGTGGTGGGCGGCGCCGGCCGTCAGCCACGCCTCGGCCGACACGGCGAACGACGGACGGGGCTTCCACACCGCGCGCCCCACCGGGAGGTTCGGCAGGTCCTCGTCGGGGTCGACCACGTCGACCACGTTGACCGTCAGGCGGAAGCGGTCGCGCACGTCGCTCATCGCGACGACGACGGCCGGGCCGGGGTCGGCGGAGAAGACCAGGCGCACCGGGTCGTCCTTGCCGCCGATGCCGAGCGCGTGCACCTCGAGGGAGGCGCGCCCCGACGTCAGCGCCGGGCTGACCTCGAGCATGTGCGCCCCGAGGATCTTCTCCTCGCCGGGCACCAGGTGGTACGTGTAGTCCTCCATCAAGGAGGCGCCACCCGGCAGCCCGGCGCCCATCACGTTGGCCGCACGCACCAGCACCGAGGTCTTCCAGTCACCCTCGGCACCGAAGCCGTAGCCCTCGGCCATCAGGCGCTGGACCGCGAGGCCGGGCAGCTGCTTGAGTGCACCCAGGTCTTCGAAGTTCGTCGTGAAGGCGCTGAACCCGCCCTCTTCGAGGAACGAGCGCAGACCGATCTCGATCGCCGCACCGTCTCGCAGCGACTGGTGACGCTCGCCGCCCGCCCGCAGCGCGGGGACCACGTCGTACTCCGCCTCGTACACCGCGACGAGCTCGTCGATCGCCGTCTCGGACGCCGCGGCGACGGCCTCGGCCAGTTCGTTGACGCCCCAGGTGTTGACCTGGACGCCGAAGGCCAGCTCGGCCTCGGTCTTGTCACCCTCGGTCACGCCGACGAAGCGCATGTTGTCGCCGAAGCGTGCCAGCTTGAGCGAGCGCATGGCCGAGGCGCCCGCGGCGGCGCGCATCCAGGTGCCGACCTGCTGCTGCACGCGCGGGTCGCTGACGTGGCCGACGACGGTCTTGCGGGGCACCCCGAGACGGGTCTGCATGTAGCCGAACTCGCGGTCGCCGTGGGCGGCCTGGTTGAGGTTCATGAAGTCGAAGTCGATGTCGGCCCAGGGCAGCGCGACGTTGGCCTGCGTGTGCAGGTGCAGCAGCGGCTTGCGCAGGGCGTCGAGGCCGCCGATCCACATCTTGGCCGGGCTGAAGGTGTGCATCCAGGCCGTGACGCCGATGACCGAGTCGTCGAGGTTCGCCTCGAGCATCGTGCGACGGATCGCGTCGGCGTCGGTCAGGACGGGCTTCCAGACGAGGCGCACGGGCACGTCGGAGGCGGCGGCGAGTTCGTCGGCGATGGCACGCGACTGGTCGGCGACCTGCTGGAGCGTCTCTTCGCCGTAGAGGCCCTGGCTGCCGGTGAGGAACCAGACCTCGCGCGAGGCGAGGAAGGCGGTGGGGTCGAGGGTGTCGTTCGTCACTTCAGTTCTCCTGCGGGTGCTTGTCCATAGACGTTCTGGTACCGGTCGAAGAGGGCGTCGATGCTCTCTGCCGGGATGGGGATGGGTTCGCCGAGCTGGCGGGTGATGTGGACGGTGCGGGCCACGTCCTCGGTCATGACGGCGGCCTTGACCGCGTCGCGGGCGTCCTTGCCGATCGTGAAGACGCCGTGGTTCTGCATCAGCACGGCCCGACTGCGGTGCCCCTCGAGCGTCGCGACGATGCCGCGGCCGATCGAGTCGTCGCCGATGATCGCGAACGGCCCCACGGGGATCTCGCCGCCGAACTCGTCGGCCATCGCCGTGATCACGCACGGGATCGCCTCGCCGCGCGCGGCCCAGGCCGTGGCGTAGGTCGAGTGCGTGTGCACGACTCCGCCGACGTGCGGCATGGTGCGGTAGACGTAGGCGTGGGCGGCGGTGTCGCTGGACGGACTGCGGTCGCTGCCCGGCGTGCCCTCGACCACGGTGCCGTCGAGGCGGCAGAGGATCTGGTTCTCGGCCGTGAGGTCGTCGTAGAGCACCCCGCTGGGCTTGATCACGAAGAGGTCGGTGCCGGGCACGCGACCCGACACGTTGCCGCCCGTCCAGACGACGAGCCCGTAGCGCACGAGCTCGGCGTGCAGGGTGGCGACGTCTTCTCGGGTGGCGTCGATGGCCGCCTGCGTCGAGCGGTCGATCCAGCCGGTCATGCGGTCACCTGCGCGTCGCTCGTGGCGGAGGCGGTGGCGTCCTGCTCGACGGCATCCGTGCCTCCACCGCCCTCGGTCGTCGCCGAGGGAGCCGAGGAGGCGCGGGTCGCCTCGCGACGCATCGCGCGCAGGCGGTGCATCACGTCGTTGCCGCCCCGACCGAACCAGTCGTGCAGCAGGAGGTACTCGGCGTACAACGCGTCGTAGGCGTCGGCGGCGGCCTCGTCGGGGACGTAGGTCGCCCGGTCGACGCTGCCCATGGCCTCGGCCGCGGCGCGGATGTCGGCGTAGGCGCCCGCGGCGACGGCGGCGTGGATGGCCGACCCGAGGGCCGGGCCCTGCTCGCTCGTGATGGTCGAGATCGGCAGGCGCAGCACGTCGCTGTAGGTCTGCATGAGGTGGGCGTTCTTGAGCAGACCGCCGGCGGCGATGAACTCGGTGACCGGCACGCCCGACTCCTCGAAGGCCTGGACGATGCGGCGCGTGCCGAACGCCGTGGCCTCGAGCAAGGCCCGGTAGCCCTCTTCGGGCGTCGTGCTGAGCGTCTGGCCGACGATGACGCCGCTGAGCTCGTGGTCGACGAGCACCGAACGGTTGCCGCTGTGCCAGTCGAGGGCCACGAGGCCATGGGCCCCGACGGGCTGCTCGTAGGCGAGGTCGGTGAGGTGCTGGTGCACGCTCTTGCCTTCCGCCGCGGCGTCGTCGACCGACGACTGCGGCACCTGGTTCTTCACGTACCAGGCGAAGATGTCGCCGACGCCGGACTGGCCTGCCTCGTAGCCGTAGAGGCCGTCGACGATGCCACCGTCGACGACGCCGCACATGCCGGGCACCTCGGCGAGCTTGTCGCCGTTCATCACGTGGCAGGTGCTCGTGCCCATGATGGCGACCATCTGACCCGGCTGGGTCGCCTTGGCGGCCGGGGCCGTGACGTGCGCGTCGACGTTGCCGACGGCCACGGCGATGCCCTCGGGCAGTCCGGTCCAGCCGGCGGCCTCGGCCGTCAGCGTGCCCGCGACGTCGCCCAGGGCGCCGATCTCGTGCACGACCTTAGTCTCGGCGAAGTCGGCGAAGTCGGGGTTGAGGGCGGCGAGGAACTCGCGGCTGGGGTACTCGCCGTCCTGGTAGATGCCCTTGTACCCGGCGGTGCAGGCGTTGCGCACGTAGCGGCCGCTGAGCTGCCAGACGATCCAGTCGGCGGCCTCGACCCAGTGCTCGGTCGCGGCGTAGACCTCGGGGTCCTCTTCGAGCAGCTGCAGCCCCTTGGCGAACTCCCACTCGCTCGAGATGAGCCCGCCGTACCGGGGCAGCCACGACTCGCCACGCGACGCGGCCAACTCGTTGATGCGGTCGGCCTGGCCCTGCGCGGCGTGGTGACGCCACAGCTTGACGAACGCGTGCGGGCGGTCGGCGAAGCGGTCGAGCTCGTTGAGCGGGGTGCCGTCGGCGGTGGTCGGCACCATGGTGCAGGCCGTGAAGTCGGTGCCGATGCCGACGACCGCGGCGGGGTCGACGCCCGACGCGCGGAGGGCCTCGGGAACGGCGTTCTTCAGCACGTCGACGTAGTCGGACGGCACCTGCAGGGCCCAGTCGGCGGGGAGGCGCTCGCCCGTTCCGGGCAGCGTGCGGTCGACCACCGCGTGCGGGTACTCGAACGTGGCGCTGGCCAGTTCGGCGCCGTCACGCACGCGCACGACGACCGCGCGGCCGCTGAGCGTGCCGTAGTCGACGCCGACGACGTACGTCTCGGCCGAGGCGCCGGCGGGGTCGGGAGCCGCGGGCGACGGGTCGGAGGGGATGGCGGTCTCAGCCATGGAACGTCCTTGTCCTGATGCGAAAGTGAGCGCTCACATTCTCACATGAGCGAGTGGGACCGTGCAATCTCGCACGGGCGGGTCGGGGTCGGTCAGCGGGCCGGGGCCGCCGTCGAGCGGCGGACGACGAGCTCGGGGTCGAGTGCCGCCACGGGCGCTTCGTCGCCGGCGAGCACGGCCTCGACGGTCGTCATGAGTCGGCGCCCGAGCGCCTCGAAGTCCTGTCGCACGGTGGTCAGCGGCGGGACGAAGTGTTCGGCCTCGGGGATGTCGTCGAAGCCGACGATGCTCACGTCGCGCGGCACGACCCGACCGGCGTCGACGTACGCGTGCACGACGCCGAGCGCCATCTGGTCGTTGCCGCAGAACACGGCCGTGACGTCGTCGCGCCCGGCCAGCTCTCGGCCGATGCGATGACCGGAGCCCGGGGTCCAGTCGCCGCGCAGCAGCACCGTCGAGTCGACGCCGAGCCGTTCACAGGCCTCGCGCCAGCCCCGCTCGCGGTCGCGACCGTCCATCCACCCGTCGGGCCCCGCGACGTGGGCGATGCGGCGGTGACCGAGCGAGACGAGGTGCTCGACGGCCGCCTCGGCCCCGGCGGCCTGGTCGAACGAGACCGTGTGGTGGCCGTCCTCGGCCTCGCTGTCGGCGGTGACCAGCGGCACCGACACCCCGGAACGCCGCAGCACCTCGAGGGCCTCGGCGTCGGGAGCGATGAGCACGATGGCCGCCACGTTCTGGCCCACCAAGGAGTCGAGGGCCTGCCGCATGCCCTGCCGGTCGTCGACGTCGAGGGTGGCCATCGACACCTGGTACCCGGCTCGTCGGGCGGCACCGTTGAAGCCGTGCATCGTGCTCGACGGCCCGTAGAACGGGAACCCCGTGCTGATCACGCCGAGCGACCTCGTCTTGCGGCTGGCCAGCGCCCTGGCGGTGAGGCTCGGCCGGTAGTGGAGCTCGTCGATGGCGACGTCGACCTTGGCCTTGGTGGCGGGACGGACCGTCGGGTCGCCGTTGACGACCCGCGAGACGGTCTGGTGCGAGACGCCGGCTGCGGCCGCGACGTCGAAGAGGGTTGCCACGAGGTGATCCTAGTTCGGTTCGGTTTTCGGGACGGTGGCGTCGTGTGCGGCCGGCCCGCGCCTCCTGCGGTCTGGTCGGTGCCCGCCGGGGGCGGGGAGACGAGGAGGCGCGGCTCCCGTGACCGGGAACCGCGCCTCTCGCGGATGGTGGCGCCTAGTTACTTGCCGGACGAGGCGGCGCGACGCTTGTTGAAGACGTCGAACGCGACCGCGGCGAGCAGCACGAGGCCCTTGATCAGGGACTGGTACTCGGTGCCGACACCGAGGATCGACAGGCCGTTGTTCAGGATGCCGATGATCAGACCACCGATGATCGCGCCGGTGACCGTACCGATGCCGCCCGTGACGGCGGCGCCACCGATGAACACGGCCGCGATGGCGTCGAGTTCGAACCCGCTGCCGGCGCTGGACGCCGCGAGGTTCAGTTGGGCCGTGAAGACGACGCCGGCGAGAGCGGCGATGACGCCCATGTTGACGAAGAGCAGGAACGTGACGCGCTTGGTCTTGACGCCCGACAGCTCGGCGGCGTGCACGTTGCCACCGATCGCGTAGACGTGACGACCGAAGACCGAGTTCTTCATCACGGTCGAGTAGACGACGACGAGCACGGCGAGGATGACCAGCACGATCGGGGTGCCCGAGTAGCTGGCGAGCAGGAACCCGACGTACATGACGAGGGCGACGGTGAAGACGAGCTTGGTGACGAACCACAGGAAGGGCTCGTCCTCGAGCTGGTACTTGCGACGCGTCGCCCGGCCACGGAGACCGGTGCCGATCAGGGCGATCGAGGCCACAGCGCCGAGGATCAGCGTCAGCGGCTCGTACCCGGTCGTGCCGAAGGCGGGCAGGAAGCCCGAACCGATGTCACGGAACCCCTGGGGGAACGACGAGATCTGCGTGCTCTGCAGCGCGATCTGGGCGGCACCACGGAACGCGAGCATGCCGGCCAGGGTGACGATGAACGCCGGGATCCCGAAGTAGGCGATCCAGAAGCCCTGCCAGGCCCCGACCAGGGCACCGAGCACGAGGCAGAGCACCACGGCGAGCGGCCAGGGCAGGCCCCACTGCGTGATCATCACGCCGGCCATCGCACCCGTGAAGGCGACGATGGACCCGACCGAGAGGTCGATGTGGCCGGCGATGATGACCATCACCATGCCGATGGCCAGGATCAGGATGTAGCTGTTCTGGACGACCAGGTTCGACACGTTGATCGGTGCCAGGGTGATGCCGTTCGTGGTGATCTGGAAGAACAGCACGATGACGATCAGCGCGATGAACAGGCCGATCTGGCGCAGCTGACCGCCGAGGTACGAGACGGCACTCGTGATCGGGTTGCCGCCCGAACCGGACTGCGGCTGACGGGAGGTGGGCGACCCGCCCGTGGGCTTCGGGTCGGTGGCCTGGGTGGGGCTAGGCGCGCTCATTGACGGGGCTCTCTCGTTCGAGGGTCATGTACTTCAGGAGGAATTCGGGGGTCGCCTCGGCGATCGGCACGTCGGCCGTGATGCGCCCCTCCGAGAGGGTGTAGATGCGGTCGCAGATGCCGAGCAGTTCGGGCAGCTCGGACGAGATGACGATGACGCCCTTGCCCGCGTCCGCGAGCTGGTTGATGATCGTGTAGATCTCGTACTTGGCGCCGACGTCGATGCCGCGGGTGGGCTCGTCGAGGATGAGCACGTCGGGGTCGGCGTACATCCACTTGGACAGCACGACCTTCTGCTGGTTGCCGCCCGAGAGCTTTCCGGTGACGGCGGCCACGGTGGGCGCCTTGATGTTCATGCTCTTGCGGAAGCGCTCGGCGACCGTGCTTTCTTCGGACCGGTTGACGAAGCCCCAGTTCGCGAGCTTGCCGAGCGCCGAACCAGAGACGTTGCGGGTGATGTCGTCGATCAGGTTGAGACCGTACTTCTTGCGGTCCTCCGTCGCGTAGGCGATGCCGGCCGCGATGGCCTTGCTGACCGTCGACGTGTCGACCTTCTCACCGCGCTTGTAGACGGTGCCCGAGATGCCGGTGCCGTAGCTCTTGCCGAAGACGCTCATCGCGAGCTCGGTGCGTCCGGCACCCATCAGCCCGGCGATGCCGACGATCTCGCCGGCCTTGACGGTGAGGTTGGCCTGGTGGATGATCTCGCGCGTCGCGTCCAGGGGGTGGTGGACGGTCCAGTCCTCGATGCGGAGCAGCTCGGCGCCGACCTTCGACTCGTGGGCCGGGTACCGGCTCTCGAGGTCACGGCCGACCATGCCCTTGATGATGCGGTCCTCCGACACCTCGCCGGCGTGCATGTCGAGGGTCTCGATGGTCTTGCCGTCGCGGATGATCGTCACCTTGTCGGCGATCGCCTTGATCTCGTTGAGCTTGTGGCTGATGATGATCGACGTGATGCCCTGCCCCTGCAGGCTCTTGATGAGGTCGAGCAGGTGGGCCGAGTCGTCGTCGTTCAGGGCGGCGGTGGGCTCGTCGAGGATGAGGATCTTCACGCGCTTCGAGAGCGCCTTGGCGATCTCGACCAGCTGCTGCTTGCCGACTCCGATGTCGACCACCTTGGTGATCGGGTTGTCGCGCAGGCCGACGCGGGCCAGGAGGCCGGCGGCGTCGAGGTTGGTCTTGTTCCAGTCGATGAAGCCGCCCTTGGACTGCTCGTTGCCGAGGAAGATGTTCTCGGCGATCGAGAGGAACGGGCTGAGTGCGAGCTCTTGGTGGATGATGACGACGCCCGCAGCCTCGGAGTCGTTGATGTTCTTGAAGTCGACGGGCTGACCGTCGAGCAGGATCTGGCCGTCGAACGAGCCGTGCGGGTAGACGCCCGAGAGCACCTTCATGAGCGTCGACTTGCCGGCGCCGTTCTCGCCGCAGATCGCGTGGACCTGGCCGCGCTCGACCTCGAGCGTGACGTCCTGCAGGGCCTTGACGCCGGGGAACGTCTTGGTGATCTCCCGCATCTCGAGGATCGTGTTCGCCACGTGTTCCTTCTTCCGTGTGTCGGGTGGGTGCCGCTGGGGAGCAGGGAAGCGAGGAGGCGCTGGTCGGCGACCGGCGCCTCCTCGGTTCTCGCAGGGGAGGGACCTACTTGAGGTCGGCCTCGGTGTAGTAGCCGCTGTCGACCAGGACCTCTTTGTAGTTGTCCTTGGTGACGATGGTCGGCTGGAACAGGAAGGTCGGGACGACCTTCTCACCGTTGTCGTACGTCTTGTCGTCGTTCGTCTCGGGCGTCTTGCCGGTGAGCAGGTCGTCGGCCATGATCACGGACTGGTCGGCGAGCTGACGGGTGTCCTTGTAGATGGTCGAGTACTGCTGACCCTCGATGATCGACTTGACCGAAGCGGCCTCGGCGTCCTGACCGGTGATGATCGGCAGGGCGTCACTGGCGTAGCCGGCACCCTCGAGCGCCGAGATGATGCCGATCGAGATGCCGTCGTAGGGCGAGAGCACGCCGTCGAGCTTGGTGCCGCCCGAGTAGGTCGAGGCGATCAGGTTCTGCATGCGCGCCTTGGCGGTGGCGGGGTCCCACTGCTGCGTGGCGGCCTGGGTGAACTGGTCCTGACCGGAGCCGATCGTCAGCGAACCGTCTTCGATGTAGGGCTTGAGGGTGTCCATCGCGCCGTTGAAGAAGAAGGTCGCGTTGTTGTCGTCGGGGCTGCCGGCGAAGACCTCGATGGTCTTGGGCGAGGCGCCGTCGACCTTCTTGCCGTCGGCGTCGGCGAGGCCGAGACCGGTCAGGAGGCTGGTGCCCTGGTCGACGCCGACCTTGTAGTTGTCGAACGAGACGTAGTAGTCGACGTTCTCGTTGCCCGTCAGCAGGCGGTCGTACGAGATGACCTTGATGCCGGCCTTGGCGGCCGAGTCGAGCTGGTCGCTGAGCGAGCCACCGTCGATCGAGGCGACGATGAGGACCTTCGCGCCCTTGGTGATCATGTTGCTGATCTGCTGGACCTGCTGGGGGATCTTGTTGTCGGCGTACTCGAGGTCGACCTTGTAGCCCTTGTCCTCGAGGGCGCTCTTGACGGCGTCGCCGTCCTTGATCCAGCGCTCGGACACCTTGGTGGGCATCGCGACGCCGACCAGCGCACCGGCGTTGTCGCCGCTGCTGCTGCCGCCGGCGTCACCGCCGCGTCCGCCGCCGCCGCCGGAGCAGGCGGCCAGGGAGAATGCCATGCCGACGGCGACGATGCCGACGAGGAGCTTTTTCTTCACGGTTGTTCCATTCGTGTCAGGTGTCATCTCGACGGCGTCGTCGATGACGGGTGATGGTGCTGTGAGGGGATCTCTGTGGTGCGGGCGCTCGACGGCTCGGGTGGCCGGGGACGCGCCGGGCCGACGGGTGCGCGAGGCCTGCCCGTCGGGGCTGAGGGGACGTCAGGCCGGGGCGACCGCGAGGAGGCGCGGGGCGGGCGACGTGCGGACGGCCCGGTGGGCGGCCGGGCGGCGGAGGGAGGAGCTGTTCACGGTTGACCTCTTCGTCAGAAAACGTGTGGCTGGGGTGTCGCGGAGTGGAGCGGGATGGCCCGTCACGAGGACGGTCGAGCGCTGACCTGAGAATGTGAGCGCTCACATCGGTGGTGCTGGGCAATACTGAACGAGGTCCAGGTGCTTGTCAAGTCGGTTCGTGCCCGGCGTGTCGCGACATGATTTACACGTTCGCCACACGCCGTTCACGCGCGTGAGCGGTCGTCACGTCACAGTGTGCGCATGATCACCGCGACCGCGACCGTCCACACGGCGTACGACGCCGCCGGCCTGTTCTGGTTGTCGCGCCGCCTGCTCGCCGAGCACCGGACCGCGAAGGTCGAGGTGGGCCAGTACCTCGTGCAGCTCGCCGACGCCGGGACCGTGCTGCTCACCGAGCTGCCCGAGGCCCTGCGGTTCGACGTCGTCGTCCGGGACGAGCTGACGGCACGCCGCACGCGCCGGGCGCTCGAGGCCGCCCTCGAACGCTGCCTGCCCGGCACGGTGTCGGCCATGACCTGGCAGACCGAACCCGTCGCCGTCTGAGGGCGGCCCGGCGCGACACCCCCGAACCAGCGCGACGCCCCGGGTTCGCGGGGTGTCGTGCTGGTTCGGGGGTGTCGGGCCGCGCTAGAACGCGGTGATGGTCCAGCTCGCCGTGTGGGCCTCGCCCGGGGCGAGCAGCACGAGGTCGTCACCCGAGTTGAAGGCGTCCGGCGGGCAGGTCATCGGCTCGACGGCCAAACCGACGCGGTCGTTCTCGGGTTCGGGGCGGTCGGCGGTGTGGACCTGCACCCAGGGCAGCTCGGTCCCCCACGACATGGTGACGCCGTGGCCGTCGCGCGCGGTCACCGTGGCGGTGACCCGCGCCTCCTGAGCGGGGCCCCCACCGGCGTCGCCGTCAGGGGTGCCGAACGCGAGGTCGGTGAAGGCGTGGTCGACGAACAGGTCGCCGACCGGGTGCCCGTCGCGGAAGTCGAAGCCGTCACGGTCACCGACGGGCCGCGTGCCGACGGGGACCAGGCGGTCGTCGGTCACCTCGAGGTAGCTCGCGGCGGGCAGCGTGAACGACCAGTCGTCGACGCGACCCTCGCCGGCGACGAGGTAGGGGTGCGGCGCGGTGCCGTAGGGGGCGACGCCCGTGCCCGCGTTGCGGGCCGTGACCGTCGTGGTGAGCCCGTCGTCGGTCAGCTCGTAGACGACCGACAGCGCCAGCCGCCACGGGTAGCCGTCGCTCGGCACGAGCACGAACGAGGCCGAGGCCCGCGCGGCCTGGGCCTGGTCGATGGTCCAGTCGGCCCAGTGGGCCAGGCCGTGCAGGGCGTGGCCGCGCTCGACCTCGTTCAGGGGCAGCTGGTGTTCGACCCCGTCGCGCCCGTAGCGTCCGTCGGCCACGCGGTTGGGCCACGGGGCGAGCAGGGCCCCGCGGAAGCCCGGCCGCACCTCGTCGGCGGCGAACGGCACGACCAGGTCGCGGCCCTCGAACGTGAGCGTGCGCAGCGTGGCCCCGACCCCGGCGATCTCGGCCCGGTAGCCGTCCCGCTCGAGCACGACCTGCGCGCCGGAGACCGGCACCGGCGACGTGACGAGGCGAGCGGTCGGCGGCGCCCCCGGTGCGGGCTCGACGACGGGGGGCACGGTTCCATGCGGCGGAACGGGGGCGACGGGGGTGGGCTCAGACATGCGCGGGCTCTCCGAGGACGGACGCGGACAGGAACGGGTTGCGGAAGCGGCCCCCGGGGTCGACCGACGCGACGTGGGCGGCGAAGTCGCCGAGACGCGGGAACACCCGGCGCAGCTCGGCATGCGTGGCGGTCGAGACCTTGCCCCAGTGCGGGCGGGCGTCGAACGCGCCGAGCACCCGCTCGATCTCGGGAAGGACGGCGAGCACCTCGTCCGGGCGGCGGTGCCAGGTGAAGTGGAAGGCCACGCTCTGACGTCCGCCGCTCGGGCTGATCCAGGCGTCGTCCGGGGCGATCGTGCGGATCTCGCTGACCATGAGCACGTCGGCGAAGGTGTGCGCGATGCCACGGAGCCCCTCGATCGCGGCCGCGGCGTGCTCGGCGGGGATCAGGAACTCGCTCTGGATCTCTTCGCCGGCGCTCGGCGTGAAGTCGAAGCGGAAGTGCGGCAGGCGTTCGAGCCACGGGCCGGCCACGCCGCCCTGCTGCGTGACAGCAGCGGTCTCGGCCCCGGGGATCATGTGCGTGGTCGCGTCGGCCCGCACGGCACCGAGGTCGCGGAGGTCGAGACCGACCGCGTCGCCGACCCGGTGCTTGGACCAGACCTGGTCGACCCCCGCGCCGTCGTACCGCGTGAAGAAGCTCAGGCTGTACGCGCCGGCGAGCACGGCGTCGAGGTGCTCGAGGGCGGCCGCCCACGGCAGGTCCTCGTGGATGGTCTGCTCGACGTCGAAGGTCGGCACGGTGTCGAGTTCGAGGCTCGTGACGACGCCGACGGCGCCGAGCGAGACGACGGAGGCGCCGAACGCGTCGTCACCGCGGCGGACGGTCTCGAGGCTGCCGTCCGCGCGGACGAGCTCGACGGCGCGGACGCCGGCCGAGAGGGCGGGATTGCGCACGCCGGAACCGTGCGTGCCGGTCTGGACCGCTCCGGCGACCGAGATGTGGGGCAGCGAGGCGAGGTTGTGCAGGGCGAGGCCGCGACGCTGCAGCTCGCCCGCGAGGGCGGCGTGCGTCGTGCCCGCGCCGACGCGGACGGTGCCGGCGGCCGAGTCGACCTCGACCGGGGTGTCGAGCGCGTCGAGCGAGACGAGGACGCCGTCGGTGTCGGCGACCCGGTTGAACGAGTGGCGCGAGCCCAGGGCCTTGACCCGACGGCTGCCGGTGACGACGTCCCGCAGCTCGTCGATGCTCGTGGGGCGACGCAGGTCGGTCGTCGAGTACTCGACGTTGGCGGCCCAGTTCTGCATGGAGACTCCTTCGGCTCGGGGTGCTGCGTCGAGTCTAGGCGAGCCCCACCGCCGGGAGTGAGCGCTCACTCGCCTCGGGCGGCGGCCTGCCAGCCGAGCAGCGGGCCGAGGCGCTCGGCGGCGTCGGTCAGCACCTGCGTGTACTCGGCGAGTCCGAAGTCGAACGGCAGCTCGACGATCAGGTCGTCGACCTCGCGCATCGCGGCGTTCTCGTGCAGCTGCTCGGCGATCCACTCGGACGGGCCGACGAGGTCGCGGTCGAACATCATGCCGCGGGGTCCGTGGGCCACGGTGGTGCGGTCGCGACGGGAGGACGCGTAGGCCTCGTACGCCGCACGCTGCTCGGCGGTGGCCGTGTCGGTGGGCAGGACGACCGCGCCCTTGGCGACCCGCGCCTCCGGACCCGAGGGGTGGACCGCACGGAAGGCGCGGATCTGCTCGAGCTGCGACGCCGCGAAGCGGGTCGGCTCGATCGGCCCGGGCGCGCCCGCGAAGCTGACGTTGCTGATCAGCATGCCGAGGCCCTGGCGACCCGCCCACTCGGCCGACCGGGGGCTGCCCGCGCCGTACCAGACACGGTCGGCGAGGCCGGGGCTCTGCGGCTGCACCCGCCCGGTGAAGACCTCGATGCCCTCGGTGCCCTCGAACGCGCTGACCTGCTCGCCCCGGACGAGCGAGAGGAACTTCTCGACCCGGCCGTACGAGAAGTCCTGGTGGTCGGCGGCGTCCCCGTAGAGGTGCGGCCCGACCTCGTCGTAGGCGCGGGGCTCGCCGACGCTGACGCCGAGCTGCAGCCGGCCGCGCGAGAGCACGTCGACCGTGCCCCAGTCCTCGGCGAGACGGAACGGGTTCTCCCAGCCGAGCGGCATCACGGCCGTGCCGAGGGTCAGGCGCGAGGTGCGCTGCGCCGCGGCCGAGAGGAACGCGACGGGCGACGAGATGCCGAACTGCAGGTGCCGCGTGCGGGTCCAGCCGCCGTCGAGCCCCAGCGCCTCGGCCCGCTCGAACAACTCGAGCCCCTGCTCGAGTCCGACGGTCGGGTCGTCGCCCTCGAAGGCGCCGATGGTGAGGAAGCCGAGACGACGCAACGGCCTCGCGGCGGCGGACGGAGCGGGCGACGAGGAGGCGGTGGTCACCCGTCGAGCCTAGCCAGACGACCCGGGGTCGCCGGGCCGGGCCCCCGGCCCTCGTCCCCCCGTGCGACATCCCCGGACGGCGTCCCCCGGGGTGCGTCCCCCGCATTGGGGACCGGCCCACCCCCGTACTGGGTGCCTGTGCCCCGTTGTCCCCCACCCCGGAGTGCGGTTCGCTGGACGGAGCCGTTCGAGGGTCACGTCGACGACGACACGACCACGCACGCCACCACGACTCCAGGGGAACAGAACACGATGGACACCGCAGAGCCCGACACCGGACGCCCGGGCACGAACGACCCCTCGGACGCGGCGCTCGTCCTCGACCCCACCGCGACCGTGGGCACCGTCCGGACCACGCCGGCGCGCCCGGCCCGCATCCGCCGCGAACGCGCCACCCGTCTGCGTCGCCCCGCCACCTTCGTGCTGTCCTGGCTCGACCTGCCCAACGACGGCAGCGACCCCACCCTGCCCCTCGGCACGTGCCTCGTGCTGCGCACGGTCGGCCGGCCGGCGCGGGACGTGCTCGTCGACCTGCCCGGCGGCCCCGTCCGGGGTCGCGACAAGCTGCGCCCCGGGGCCCCCCTCGGCATCGCCACCCCCGTCGAGCTCGACGCTCTGGTCGCCCTCGGCACCGTCTTCGTCGAGTGGTCGGACGCTCACGGTGTCAGCCGGACCACGTGGCTCCGCGTCCCACCGGTCCCGGCTCGGTACCGCAGCCCCGCCGCCCACTGACCACGTCGACGCGTCCGCCCCGGACCGGGACGTCCCCGGGAGGGACGTGAGCGACGCGCCGACGCGCGCCGCCCCTCCCGGGCTCAGCGCCGGTAGGCCGCCGCCGGGTGCGTCGCGGGGAGCCGGGGTCCGCCGCCGGTCAACCGCTCGCGCAGCGTCTCACCGGGCACGTACGCCTCGCGCAGTCGACCACGACGACGCAGCTCGGGCACGACCAGCTCGACGAAGTCGGTCAGCGTGTCGAACGAGTGGTACTGGCGCAGGTTGATGCCGTCGATGCCCTCGTCGTCGAGCCAGCGCTCGACGGCGTCCGCGACGACGGTCGGGGTGCCGGCGACGAAGAACGTGCCGCCCCAGGCCTCGTCGACCGAGTCGATCAGCTGCCCCACCGTGATGTCGAGCGGCAGCGCGGCGGCTCCCGGGTGGTCGAGCCGGCCCTCGGCCTCGAGCGCCTCGCGCACGGTCCGGTCGCGGGGGTGCGCCGGGGCGTCGAAGGGGATGCTGCGGTGGACCAGCTTGCCCTGCTCGCTGGCGAACGAGCGGTAGAGCGCCAGCTTCTCGGCGACGACCTCGTCCGTCTCGCCCGTGATCACGCCGGCCTGCACGATGAACGACACGTCGTCGGCGGAACGTCCGGCCGCGACCGCCGCCTCGCGCGTGGCCGCGCCGACCGCCCTGACGGCGGGGCCGCCGGTGAAGACGACCTCGGCGTTGCGGGCCGCCTGCTCGACGCCCTTCGGCGACGCCGTCGCGAGGAAGAGCACGGGCGTGCGCTGCGGCGACGGCTCGCTGAGGTGCGGGCCGGCGACGCGGAAGTGCTCGCCGACGTGGTCGATCGCGTGCACCTTGGCGGGGTCGGTGTAGACGCCGGAGCCGGGCTCGAGCCCGTCGGCGGTGGGGTCGGCGACGACGGCGTCGTCCTCCCACGAGCCCTCCCACAGCTTGTAGAGCACGTCGAGGTACTCGGCGGCGCGGGCGTAGCGCTCGGCCTTGGGGATCTCGGTGTCGAGGCCGAAGTTGCGGGCGGCGTTCGGCAGGTACGACGTCACGACGTTCCAGCCGACGCGCCCCTTCGTGAGGTGGTCGAGGGTCGACATCCGCCGTGCGAACGCGAAGGGCGGCTCGTAGCTCGTCGAGAAGGTGATGCCGAAGCCGAGGTGCTCGGTCACCGCGGCCATGGCCGGCACGACCATCATCGGGTCGTTGTTGGGCGCCTGGATGCCCTCGAGCAGGGCCGGTGCCGGGCTGTCACCGAACACGTCGTAGGCACCGAGCACGTCGGCGATGAAGATCGCGTCGAAGCCGCCACGCTCGGCCAGGCGGGCCAGCTCGAGCCAGTACGCCAGGTCTTTGTACTCGCTGCGGTGGTTGTGCGGCAGCCGCCAGAGACCGTGCGTGATGTGCCCGACGCAGTTCATCTCGAAGAGGTTGAGGATCAGCTTCTTCTTCGGGGCGGGGTTCCCGGCGTCGACGGCGGCGGGGACGGTGGCGGACGGCTCGGGCGCGGGGGTGTCTGCGGTGCTCACGCGTCCTACTGTGCCGCACCGCGCCTCCTCGTCCACCGGGCGGTGACGCCGTGTCGCCCGAGGGGAGAACCGGGCGGCACCACACCGCGCCGCGTCCCGTGCACGACACCGCGACGAGACGAGGTGTGGTGCACGAAACGCGGTGCGGTGCGGTGCGGTGCGGTGCGGTGCGGTGCGGCGCGGCGGGTCAGCGCTCGCGGATCGTGGTCGTCACGTCGACGAGGCTGGGATCGGCGGGTGCCGAGCCGAAGCCGAACCGCACGGGCGGGTCGAGCGGGGCCAGCGGCCCGAGGGCGCGACCATCGAGACGGGCGTCGACCGCGACGATGCGCCGGGCCAGCGTCACGCCGTAGTACTCGCGACGACCTCCACCGGCCGTGCCCGCCGTGCGGGCACCCCGGACGATCAATCGGGCCACCGGGTCGATCAGCGTGAGCCAGCCGGGGCGGGTCGCGAACGCCCGGGGCACGAGCCGCAGCAGCCAGCCGAGCGCGGACACGGGCCCGATCTCGAGCGACAGGTCGAGGACGTCGCCGCCCGCGTCGTCGGGGCCGGCCGAGACCCGGAGCGTCCGGTCGACGCCGCGCCACGACACGGGCTGCACGCGCACCTCGTCGAACGTGTAGGTCGACGAGACGTAGTCGGCCACGGCCTGCGACGGCGCCAGCAGCGTGCGGTGGCCGTCCGCACCCTCGACCATCACGTCGACGAAGCGGCCGAGCGGCGAACGGTCCCACAACCCGACGACGACGCGCGTGCCGGACTCCGTGCCGAAGCCGGCGATGCGTCCGTGGAACCGCTGGTCGGGGGTCGCTCTGCTCATCGCTCGACCGTACGCCGACGGTGCTGCACGCACCGCGCCTCCGGGTCCGTCGCTCCCCCGCTCGTCGCGGGCCGAGGCGGACCCGGAGGCGCGGGTCGTCGGTTCGGGAGGCGCTACTCGGCCACGCGGGCCGAGACGGTCTCGAGGGCGGCGAGCTCGTCGGCGCTGAGGGCCACGCTCGCGCTGGCCAGCAACGCGGGCAGCTGCTCGAGGGTGCGGGCGCTGGCGATCGGGGCGACGACGCGGGGCTGCGCCTGCAGCCAGGCGAGGGCGATCGTGGCGATCTCGACCTCGTGGGCGCTCGCGATGTCGCGAAGGGCGGCCACGACGTCGAGCCCCTCGTCGCTGAAGTAGCCCTCGACGTTGCCGCTGCGGGCCCCGGCGATGTCGTCACGGCTCTGGTACTTGCCGGTGAGGAAGCCCGCGGCGAGCGAGAAGTAGGGCGTCACGCCGAGCTGGTTCAGGGCGGCGAGCGGAGCCAGGTCGCGCTCGTAGGACTTGCGGGTCACGAGGTTGTAGTGCGGCTGCAGGGCGACCGGGGCCGCGAAGCCCTCGCGGCGCGCGATCTCGACCCACTCGGTGATGCGCTCGGGCGAGAAGTTCGAGATGCCGACGTGCCGCACCTTGCCGGCCTTCTGCAGCGCGTCGAAGGCGCCGAGGGTCTCGGCGAGGTCGTCGCCGGTGTCGAAGTGCGCCCAGTACAGGTCGATGTGGTCGGTCTGCAGGCGGGTCAACGAGGCGTCGGCCGCGGCGGCGACGTTGGCGGCGCCGAGCCCGGGGAACTCGGGGTGCTGGCTGACCTTGGTGCCGAGCACGATCTGGTCGCGACGCGAGGCACCACCCTGGGCGAGCCAGGTGCCGATGACCGTCTCGGACTCACCGCCCGAGTTGCCGTCGGCCCAGGCCGAGTAGACGTCGGCCGTGTCGACGAAGTTGCCGCCGCCAGCGACGAAGGCGTCGAGCACCGAGTGCGACTCGGCCTCGTCGCTGGTCCAGCCGAAGGTGTTGCCGCCGAGGGCGAGGGGGAAGACGTCGAGGTCGGATGTTCCGATGAGGGGCATGCGGGGGTTCCTTTCGCGAACGTCGCGTCGGGTCGGCGCGGCGACTACCCAGGTCTAACGCGTGCGGCGCGGGTTCGTTCCCAGGTCCGCGGCGTCGCCGGGTGTGCGGCGTCCTCAGGTGCGCTGGCTCCCAGGTCCGCGGCGTTCCCGTGTGCGCGCTCAGTACCCCTGCTCGACGTCGACGACGCCCTCGGGGTCCCCGCCCTCGGCGAGCGCGCGGATGTTCGCCTCGACCCGGGCCTGGAACAGCGGCTCGGTCATGTCGTTCGTGTTCGCCTGGTGCGGGGTGATGAGCGCACGGGGCTCGGCCCACAGGGGGTGACCGTCGGGTAGCGGCTCGGGGTCGACCACGTCGAGGCCCGCGGCCCCGATCCGCCCTTCGGCGAGTGCCGTCACGAGGGCGTCCGTGTCGACGAGCGGGCCGCGGGCGATGTTGACGAGCACGGCCGTGTCCTTCATGGCGGCGAACTCGGCGGCACCGAGCAGGCTGCGGGTGCCGCCGGTGAGGGCCGCGGCGACCACGACGACGTCGCTCGTCGGCAGCACCTCCGCCAGGCGGTCGACCGTGATCGTCCGGGCGGCGCCCGGCACGGCCTCGTCGGTGCGGCGCACCATCGTCACCTCGACGTCGAACGGCTGCAGCAGCCGCAGCAGCTCGGTGCCGATGCCGCCGGCCCCGACGATGGTGACGGACGCGCCGTTCAGCGAGATGCCGCGCTGCTCACGCTCCCACGAGGAGGCGCGGGCCCTGATCTGGAGGGAGCGCAGCGTCGCCAGCGTCAGCGCCAGGGCGTGCTCGGCCACTGGTGCGCTGTACGCGCCCTTGGCACTGGTGAAGACGAGGCCGTCGCGGGCGGTGGCCTGCATGGTCTCGACGTAGGCGTCGACCCCGGCGCTCGGCAGCTGGACGACGCGGACGCGGGGGTGCTCATCGATCGCCGCGCGCAGGGCGTCCTGGTCGACGCGGCCACCGAGGACGATCATGTCGGTCTCGTCGCCGAGCTCGACCAGGCGGGCGTCGGTCGCGGCCACCGCCCTCGTCGCGGGGGCGACGCCCCAGGCGTCTCCGGACGACGCCTCGGAGTCGGCGGTGGCGGAGGCGGAGGCGGAGGGCAGGACGGTGACGGCGACGGTGCTCATCGCTCCACCGTATCGATCCGGTCACGAAAGCGACTCAGGCTCGTGTCCGCGTCGAGCCGGTGGCAGAGTGACGCCGTCTGCAGGTCGCGAAACCCGATCGTGGACGCGGGAGGCACGGGTCAACGGCGACACGCGCCTCCTTCCCCTCACCCCGACCCGTCGCTCCCGTCGCACGACGGTCGACGGTCGCGGCCCCCGGGGGTACGCTGTCCCACGGCCCAGGCGGGCCCACGGCCCCACCGGGCCCGGCGGCAGCACGACGGAAGGCAGGTGAGCGGCGATGGCTGGTGACAGTACTGGCGCCCCGCGGCATCACTCCGTGATCGCGCCGTCCGCCCCGCTCGTCTGAGCAGCGGGCCCGACCGACCACGAGCGAGGCCCACGGGCACCGACGTCTCCTGTCGACGCACGTCGTCGACGACCCGACACCCCGGTGTCGTCTCGTCGCCCGTGTGCGTCGCCCCGGCCCCCACCGCACACCCGCCGTCCGCACGGCTGTCGTGACCACCACCGGTACGACATCGTCCCTCGACGGACGGTCGTCGCACCCCGAACGGCAGGAGCGCAGACCATGGCACTCATCGACAACGGCATCTACGTCGCGGGACACCGCACCGACAGCCCGGCGAACCTCGACGAGACGTTCGAGCTGCTGCACGAACACCAGGGCATGGCCTGGATCGGGCTGTACCGCGCCGACCCCGACGAGGTGCGCTCGATCGCGCAGGAGTTCGAGCTGCACCCGCTCGCCGTGGAGGACGCACTCAAGGGCCACCAGCGCGCGAAGCTCGAGCGCTTCGGCGAGACCCTCTTCGTCGTGCTGCGGTCGGCCCGCTACCTGGACGCCGAGGAGACGGTCGAGTTCGGCGAGGTGCACGTGTTCGTCGGTCCGGGCTTCGTCATCACGATCCGGCACGCCGAGAACCCCGACCTGGGTCGGGTGCGGCGCCGCCTCGAGTCGAACCCCGAGCTGCTCGCCCTCGGACCCGAGGCCGTCCTCTACGCCGTGCTCGACCAGGTGGTCGACGGCTACGGCCCGGTCGTCGCCGGCATCGAGAAGGACATCGACGAGATCGAGGACGAACTCTTCGGCGGCGACCCCGAGGTCTCACGGCGCATCTACGAACTGCTGCGCGAGGTGATCAGCTTCCAGCGCGCGACGAGCCCGCTGCGGGGGATGCTCGAGAACCTGCTGCGCGGGTCGGACAAGTACGGCGTCGACGTCGAGTTGCAGCGCTCGCTGCGCGACGTGCTCGACCACGTGTTGCGCATCGGCGAGCGCGCCGACACGTTCCGCGCCCTGCTCGAGAACGCGCTGACCGTGCACTCGACGCTCGTCACCCAGGCGCAGAACGATGAGATGCGGCGCCTGTCCGAGGCCGGGCTCGCCCAGAACGAGGAGACCCGGCGCCTGTCGGAGGTCGGCCTGCAGCAGAACGACGAGGTCAAGAAGATCTCGGGCTGGGCGGCCATCCTGTTCGCCCCGACCCTGGTCGGCGGCGTCTACGGCATGAACTTCGACCACATGCCCGAGTTGCACTGGCAGTTCGGCTACCCCATGGCGGTCGCCGCCATGGTCGCGGTCGGCGCGAGCATCTGGGGCGTCTTCAAGTGGAAGAAGTGGCTCTGACGCCGTCGCACCGGTGACGCCGTCGGGCCGGTGACGCCGTCGAGCCGGTGACGCAGCGAACGCAGGAGGCGCGGGTCGGGTGACCCGCGCCTCCTGCGTCCACGAGGCGGTGCGGTGCTGCGGTCGGGGCCTAGGCCTCGAGCGCGGCGTCGAGCGTGATCTCGACGCCGGTGAGGGCCTTGGAGACCGGGCACGTCTCTTTGGCGTTCTGGGCGGCCTCGAGGAAGCCGGCCTCGTCGATGCCGGAGACCTCGCCGCGGACGGTGAGGGCGATGCCGGTGAGCTTGAAGCCGCCGGCCGAGTCCGGGCCGAGCGAGACGTCGGCCTTGACGTCGAGCGCCTCGACGGTGCCGCCGGCCTGGCCGAGGACGGCCGAGAACTGCATGGCGTAGCAGGCCGAGTGGGCCGCGGCGAGCAGCTCTTCGGGGCTGGTGGAGCCGTTGGCGTCGTCGGCGGCACGCTTGGGGAACGAGACGTCGTAGGTGCCGAGCTTCGAGCTCGAGAGCTCGACCTGGCCTTCGCCGGTCTCGAGGCTGCCGTTCCAGGCGGTGCGTGAGGTGCGAGTGGGCATGTGGTGCCTTCTTTCGTGGAGGGGGCCGACGTCGGGGTCGGCCCGGGTGGGGTGTTCGGGGGTGTTCTGGTCGGTCGGTGAGGCGGGTCAGAGGTGCTGGTCGGTGAGGGCGGCCGTGTTCGCCCGGACGGCGGCGGCGAGCGCGGCGATGTCGGCTCGGAGCGTCTGCAGGTCGGTCAGCTCGAGACCGGTGGCGCCGCAGATCTGGTCGGCGAAGCCGGCGGCCTGCTCACGGAGCGCGACCCCGGCGTCGGTCAGGGCGACGTCGACGGTGCGCTCGTCGAAGGTCGAGCGCGTGCGCGTGACCAGGCCGTGGGCCTCGAGCCGCTTGAGCAGGGGCGACAACGTGCCCGACTCGAGCTGCAGCTGGTGGCCGAGCTCGGAGACCGTCGTCGGGCCGCCCTGCCAGAGGACCAGCAGCACGAGGTACTGCGGGTAGGTGAGACCGAGCGGCGCGAGCAGGTCGCGGTAGCGCGCCGTGACGGCACGCGAGGCGTTGTAGAGCGCGAAGCAGATCTGCTCGTCGAGCACGGGCGCCGGGCCCGGGGTCGTCGTGTCGGCTGCTGTCGTCATGTCGGCGACTGTAGCACGTCGTGCACGATTTGGTCGTGCACAACCAATGGCCCCCCGCGTGACGCGGGACGGGCGGCGACGAACCCGCCTCAGTCGACGTCGAACCCGCCTCGGTCGACGTCGGCCCGGCGTTCCCGGAAGGCGATCATGTTGACGCGGTTGCCGCAGCGGACGCTGCAGAACCGCTTGGACCCGTTGCGCGACAGGTCGACGAAGACCCCGTCGCAGTCCTCGGCGGCACAGGCCCGCAGCCGGCCGGTCTCGTCGGTGCGGATGACGTCGACCAGCGCCAGGGCCGACTCGACGCGGATGCGGTCGGCGAGGGGCGCGTCGTCGCTCGTCGCGTGCAGGTGCCAGTCGAGGGCGTCGTGTCGTACGAGCCGGGGCGACGAGACGCTGTCGGCCAGCATGCGGTTGACCTCGGCGGCGAGCAGATCGCGCTCGAGCGTCCAGATGCGTCGCAGTTCGGCCCGGACGCCCTGCACCGAGGCCAGTTCGGCGTCGTCCCGGTCGAAGCGGCCCGAGAAGGCGAACGAGTCGAGCAGGGCCGTCAGCTCGGCACGGGTCGAGAGCTCGTCGCCACCGGACCGACTCGCGCCGGCACCGGTGTTGACCAGGGCGACGTTGAACTCGAGGACATCTTCGGTGTCAGGGGCGAAATGCAAGTTGACTCCTTGTCAAAGGCGGTCCTACGCTCGCCACAGAGACGGCGCGTCAGCACCCATTGTGCACGACGGCCCTGACACCAAGGAGTCCTCGTGAGCACCGGTGCGACCACGACCACGATCGCGACGACGCCCCTCGCCGCGGGGCGCCCCGCCTCGACCACCGCCGGCCTGCTCGTCGCCCTGCTGGCCGCCGCCTCGTTCGGCTTCTCGGGCCCGTTCGTCAAGCCGTTGCTCGAGTCGGGCTGGAGTCCCGTGGCCGCCGTCACGGTCCGCGCCCTGATCGGCGGGGTCGTCCTCGCCCCCGTCGCCCTCGTCGCCCTCCGTGGCCGCCTGGGTCCGATCTGGCGTGCCCGGTGGCGCGTGCTCGGCATGGCGGTGGTCGGCGTCGCCGGCACCCAGGTCTTCTACTTCGCCGCGGTGGTGCGCATCCCGGTCGGCACGGCGATCCTGGTCGAGTACCTCGCTCCGCTGCTGCTCGTCGGCGTGGCCTGGGCGACCTCGCGACGCGTCCCGCAGGCCGTCGTGCTCGTGGGCTCCGTGATCGCCTTCGCGGGCCTCCTGCTGGTCGTCGCCCCGAGCGGAGGCGTGGCCCTCGACCCCGTCGGGCTCGCCCTGGCGGGGGCGGCGATGGTCTGCTGCGCCGCCTACTTCGTGCTCGCCGCCCGGCCGAGCGGCGACCTGCCCCCGGTCGCCCTGGCGGCCTCGGGCCTGCTCGTCGGCGCCGGGCTGCTGGGACTGCTGGGACTGACCGGCCTCGTGCCGTTCACGACCTCCGCGGCCGACGTGCCCCTGTTCGACGCGATCGTGCCGTGGTGGGTGCCGATGCTCGTGGTCGGCGTCGTCGCCACCGCGGTCGCGTACGCCACGAGCATCACGGCGAGCAGCATGCTCGGCTCCCGCCTGGCGTCGTTCGTCGGCCTGCTCGAGGTGGCGGCCGCCGCGCTCTACGCCTGGCTGCTGCTCGGCGAGGCCTTGACCCCGCTGCAACTCGGCGGCGGCCTGCTGATCGTGGTCGGCATCGGCTTCGTCCGGGCCGAACGCACCCGCGAGGCCGTGGTCGTGGCCGACGCCGTGGCCGAGACGCCCCTCGGCGACGCGGTGGCCGAGCCGCCCGTCGTCGACACGACCCGCGCCTCCTGACCCTCTCGACCCGACCTGACCCGCGCCTCCGGGGCCGGGCATAGGGTCGGGGGGTGACTCCGACGACGCTGCCGCGCAGCACGCCCTCCGCCCAGAACGTCGACGCGGCGGGCATCGCCGCGTTCGTCGACGCCCTCGAGACCACGGCCGGCGTCGAGCCGCACAGCATCATGCTGCTGCGCCACGGACAGGTCGTCGCCGAGGGCTGGTGGGCTCCGTACTCGGCCGACCGCGCCCACCTGCTCTACTCGCTGAGCAAGAGCTTCACGTCGTCGGCCGTCGGGTTCGCCGTGGCCGAGGGCCTGATGGGGCTCGACGACACCGTGCTCGGCCACTTCCCCGAACTCGACGACGAGGTCACCGACCCGCGCAGCCGCTCGATGCTCGTGCGCCACGTGCTCGCGATGGCCAGCGGGCACCGCGCCGAGACCCTCGACCGTGCGCTCGCCGTCGACCCGGTCGACGTCGTCCGGGGCTTCCTGCTCACGCCGCCCGACGACGAGCCCGGCACCGTCTTCGCCTACAACCAGCCCTGCACCTTCGCCGCCGGCGCGATCGTGCAGCGCGTCACGGGCCAGCCGCTGAGCGAGTACCTGCGACCACGCCTGCTCGACCCGCTCGGCATCGGCGAGGTCGGGTGGCAGAGCGACGCGTCCGGCCGCGAGCTCGGCTTCAGCGGACTGCACGCCACCACCCACGCGATCGCCGCCCTCGGCCAGCTGTACCTGCAGCAGGGCGAGTGGGACGGCGTGCAGCTGCTGCCGCGCGAGTGGGTCGCCGAGGCCACGCGCTCGCACGTCTCGAACGCGGGCGAGTCGAACCCCGACTGGGCGCAGGGCTACGGGTTCCAGTTCTGGATGGCCCGCCACGGCTACCGCGGCGACGGCGCCTACGGACAGTTCGCCGTCGTGTTGCCCGAACACGACGTCGTGCTCGCCCTGACCGGCCAGTCGCTCGACATGCAGGCCGTGCTCGACGCGGCGTGGGCGCACCTGCTGCCCGCCTTCGGGACGGACGCGGCGCGCGTCGGCGACGCCCCGGCCGACGCCGCCCTGGCGTCCCGCCTCGCCGACCTGGCACTGCCCGGGGTGGCCGGTCCCACCGAGCACGACGCCGCACCCGTCCGGCCGGCGGACGAGGAGGCGCGGGACGGTGAGCAGGACTCCCCCGGCACCGACCGGCTCGTGTCGTTCACCGCGGCCGACGGCAACGACCAGCCCGACCTCACCCTGGTCGACCTGCACGCCGCGACCGACGCCGCGACGACGCTCACCCTCGTCGAGGGCGACTCCCGCCTCGTGGTCCGGGTCGAGGCCGAGGACTGGGTCGTCACCGACGACTCGGTCGGCGGGGCCGGCTCAGGCGCCGGCTCCGCCGCGCCGGTCGCCGCGAGTGCCACCCGGTCGGCCGACCTGCTGCACGTCGACCTCGTCTTCCTCGAGACGCCGCACCGCTTGCACCTCACGCTCGACGAGTCGGACGGGACCTTCACGGCCCTGTGGGAGACCCAGCCGCTGCACGCACCCGCGCTGGCGCAGCTGCGCATGCCGCGCGACTGACGCGACCCGCGCCTCCGAGGCGCCGACACGGCTGGGCCGGCGCAGGACTCAGCCGAGGACGCCCGTGTGCTCGAGCACGATGTTCACGCCGATGAGGATGAGGATCACGCCACCGGCGATCTCGGCCGGCTTGCCGAACCTCGCACCCACCCGACGCCCGACCAGCACTCCGACGAAGGTCAGGACGGTGGTGGTCACACCGATCAGCAGGATCGCCCAGCCGATCGAGACCGGCAGGAACGCCAGGGTCACCCCGACCGCGAGGGCGTCGATGCTCGTGGCGATCGCGAGCACGGCGAGTTCGCGGAGGTTCAGCCGGTCGGTGTCCTTCTCGTCGTCCTCGCCCGACGAGAACGCCTCGTAGAGCATCTTGCCGCCGATCAGGGCGAGCAGGCCGAAGGCGACCCAGTGGTCGAACGGCGCGATGTACTGCGCGAACGTCGAGCCGAGCAGCCAGCCCAGCAGCGGCATCAACGCCTGGAACGCGCCGAACGTCACGGCGATGACGACGGCATGACGAGCGTTGAACCGCGTCATGTGCAGGCCCTTGCCGAGGGCGACGGCGAAGGCGTCGGCGGAGACGCCCAGCGCGATGAGGAAGAGGGCCCAGAACGACATGGGGGCAGCGCCTTTCGAGACGGTCGGGTGGAGACACCGCTGTCTCGGAACCTGACGATCCTGCCATGCCCGCCGCGCCTCCTCGGCCGGAAAATCCCTGATCAGAGGTATTCGGCGCGCCGAATCCGTGGTGTCGGCGAACCGTCGCGCGGGGCGTCGCGCGCCGAACGCCTCCCCCGGTCGACGGTCAGGAGGCGCGGCGCGGCTCAGGCGGGGACGAGCACGTCGCGGGGCAGCACGGCGTGCACGCCCCAGGTGCGGTTGGCGACCTGGGTGACGCGCAGGTCGACGACCGTGCTGGCGAAGGCCAGCGCCGTGGCGGCGTCGAGCGAGTAGAGCTGACGCATCCACTCGACCATCGCGGCGAGCGCGTCGCCGCTGGCGACGTTGAGGTCGGCGTCGAAGCCGAAGGTGATGCGCGCCTCGGGGGTCTCGGCGTGGATCGTCGAGAGCGGGCGGTCCGTGGCGAGGCCGATCCGCGCCTCCGTCGTCATGCCGGTCTCGATCGCGGTGCCACCGACCTCGCCGTCGCCCTGGGCCGCGTGCCCGTCGCCGAGGTAGAGCAGGGCGTCGTCGACCGCCACCGGCAGCCAGAGGGTCGTGCCCGCGACGAGGTCGCGGCAGTCGATGTTGCCGCCCACGGAGGTGCGGGGCGGGATGGTCGAGTGCTCTCCGGCCTCGGCGGGGGCGAGTCCCATGACGCCGAGGAAGGGCGCGATCGGTCGACGCAGGCCCCGGCTCTCGGTCGCCGTGCCGGCGTCGCGGTCGATGCTCCAGAGCAGCCAGGCGGCCTCGGCGTCGACCAGGCCGAGGTGGCGGGTGATCGGGGTGTCGGCGGCCGCGGCGACCGTGAAGCCCCAGTCGTCGGGGGTGAGCGCGAGCAGGTCGAGCTGGAGCATGTCGCCCGGCCGGGCCCCGCGAACGGCGATCGGACCGGTCAGGGCGTGACCCCGCCGCGTCGGGAACAGGTACGGGGTGACCTCGCCGGGCACGGTCTGCGGCTCGAGGTGGCCCGAGGCGTCGAGCGAGCGCACGACGACCGTGTCACCGGGGTCGATCGTCAGCACGGGGGCGTGGTCGCGCGAGAAGACCTCGTGGGCGGTGTCGGTGCGGGGGTCGAGGCGGTGGGTCGTCATCGTCCGAGCGTAGGCCGCGACGCCGACACCGACACCCCGCCGGACGTGCCGCGCCCAGGGGCCGTCGGTACGATGGAGCCCTGTTCCGCCCAGACCCCGCCCCACCTGCTCACAGAGAGACCGACGCCCCCATGGTCCTGTTCTTCCACGTCCTCATCATCGCCATCTCGGTCGTCGGTGCCGGCCTCATCTCGGCCGCTCTCGTGGGGCTCGCGACCTCGAAGTAGCGCGCACCCCCTCGGCGTCGCTCACCCGGATGGAGGTCGTCGACCATCCGGCACGAGGTGGCGCAGCCGACCCCCAAAGACCCGTTTGACGGTCGGACGCGTCGGCCTGCACGATGGCGACATGTCCGCACTCGACGAACTCCGCGCCACGGCCCACCCGATCCGCCTGCGCCTCCTGTCGCTCCTGACCGGCGTCGCGATGAGCGCCGCCGAGGCCGGTCGCGAGCTCGGGCTGTCGCAGGCGACGGCGAGCTACCACCTGCGCGTACTCGAGCGCGTGGGTCTCGTCGAGGTCGTCGAGGTGGTCACGATCCGCGGCGGCGAGGCCAAGCGCTACCGGCACCTGTCGTCGGCGCAGCCGTTCCCCGTCGTCCCCCCCTCCGTCGAGGGGACCCACGACGACACCGACGCCGAACGCGCCCGCTACGTCGACGCCCTGGCCGACGAGCTGCGTCGCCGCTCCCCGCGGCGGGCCGATGGCCCCCAGATCTCGACCGACGCCGAGCTCTGGGTCGACCCCGAGACCTGGCAGCGGGTCGTGCGCCACGTGGGTCACGCCTCCGCCCTCCTGCACGCCGCCGCGCAGCGCCCCCGGACGCCCGGCACGAACCCGGTGTCGATGACGGCCGCCCTGTTCCCGATGAGGCGACCGTGACCGGGGACGCAGGAGGCGCCTCCTCGGTCCCCCGGGCCCCTCACGACCGCCGGGGTCCCCTCGCGCACGGCCCGTTCCGCTGGCTGCTCGCGGCTCGGACGACGGGCGTGCTCGGCAACGCCGTCGCCCCGATCGCCCTCGCGTTCGCCGTGCTCGACCTGACCGGGTCGGCGGCCGACCTCGGCCTGGTCGTCGCGGCCCGGTCGATCGCCAACGTCGCGGTGCTGCTCTTCGGCGGCGTGATCGCCGACCGGCTGCGGCGAGACGTCGTGCTCGTCGGGACGTCGCTCGCCGCCGCCGGGACCCAGGCCGTCGTCGCCTCGCTCGTCGTCACGGGGTCGGCGACGATCCCGCTGCTCGTCGTGCTGAGCGTGCTGAACGGGGCGGTCGCGGCCGTGAGCCTGCCCGCGGCGGCGGCCCTCGTGCCCGAGACGGTGCCCGACGCCCTGCTGCGGCCCGCCAACGCGCTGCTGCGCCTCGGCCTCAACGGCGGCAGCGTCGTCGGGGCGTCGGCGGGGGCGGGGATCGTGGCGGTGGTCGGTCCGGGCTGGGGCCTCGCCGTCGACGCGGCGGGCTTCGCCCTCGCGGGCGTGCTGTACTCCCGGCTTCGGCTGCCCGTCCGGCCCGGCACCCCGTCGAGCGGCGGGGTCGGCGCGGGCTCGGGGGCGGGCGCTGGCTCGGGCCCGGGCTCGGGCTCGGGCTCGTCGGTGATCGCCGACCTGCGCGAGGGGTGGCAGGAGTTCACCCGGCGCTCGTGGGTCTGGATCGTGGTGGCGCAGTTCGCGGTGCTGAACGCCGCGTTCGTGGGGGCGACGACGGTGCTGGGCCCCGTCGTGGCGGACGGGTCGTTCGGGCGGGCGGCCTGGGGGCTGGTCGTCGCGGCCCAGACGGTCGGCCTCGGCCTCGGAGCCGTCGTCGCCCTGCGCTGGCGGCCCCGGCACGGCCTCGCCGTGGGCGTGGGGCTGATGGCCGTCACGGCGGTGCCGGTGGCGACGCTCGGACTGGCTCCGGTGGTGCCCGCGCTGGTGGTGGCCTTCCTGTTGGGTGGCGTCGCCCTCGAGATCTTCGCCATCTCGTGGGACCAGTCGTTGCAGAGCCACGTGCCCCGCGCCTCCCTGGCCCGGGTCTACTCGTACGACATGGTCGGCTCGTTCGTGGCCGTGCCGCTCGGCGAGGTGTTCGCGGGGCCGGCCGCGCAGCACGTCGGCACGCGACCGACGCTGCTCGTCTGCGCCGCGATCATCGTGTCGGCGACCCTCGCGGCCGTCTCGACGCCGGGCGTTCGCCGACTGACGACCGACGAGGTGCGCCCACGGGTCACCGAGCCCTGACGGTCGCCAACTCGTCCCAGTGGGTGGTGGCGCGGGGCGACACCATGTCGCGCTTCATCGACCACCCGCGCCGGTGGCGGAGACCCGCGATGCCGAGCCCCAGGGTGTCCTCGCCGAACTTGCCGGCGATGCGGTCGATGACGGCGCCGTAGGCGGGCGGTGCCGCGTCGGCCTCGCCGAAGACGTCGAGGCTCGCGTGTTCGTCGCGCGGGGTGAGCTCCATCAGGGTGACGCCCGCCCGGACGTAGCGCTTGCCGGGTTCGAGCTGCGGCCCGAGGGCGGCGATGGCCGAGCGGTACAGCAGGGCGGCGTCGTCGGTGGGCTCGGGGAACGCCACCGACACCGAGTGGTTCGTGTGGGCGGCGCTGTCGGAGAACGGCGAGGTCGCGGTGAAGCAGCGCATCATGCGCGTCAACGACCCCTGCCCGCGCAACCGGGCCGCGGCTCGCTGCGTGTAGACCGACAGGACCTCTTCGAGCTCGGTGACGGTCGTGATGGGAACCGCGAACGACCGCGAGTGGTAGATCTGCTCACGGTCGGGCTGCACCTGCTCGATCGGCAGGCAGTCGACGCCTCGTAGCTCGTGGACCACCCGGGCCTGCACGACGCCGAAGCGCGTGCGGATGCGGGCCGCGTCGGCGTCGCGGAGGTCGGCCGCGGTGTGGATGCCGAGCGGCGCGAGCTTCTTCGCCGTGCGGCGACCGATGCCCCAGACGTCGCCGACGTCGACGCTCGCAAGGATCGCCGTCTGCTGCTCGGGGGCGTAGCTGCCCAGGTGGCAGACGCCGGCGAGGGCGGCGTTCTGTTTGGACCCCCGGTTGGCGAGTTTGGCCAGGGTCTTGGTCGGCGCGATGCCGATGCTGACGGGCAGCCCGATGAGCTTGCGCAGGGCGCGGCGGATCTCGCGGGCCTGGGCGATCGTGTCGTCGAGCGAACCGGTCAGCTCGATGAACGACTCGTCGATCGAGTACACCTCTTGGTCGCTGGTGTACCGACTCAGGATCTCGGCCGACCGCGCCGACATGTCGCCGTAGAGCTCGTAGTTGCTCGACACCGCGACCACGCCCTGCATCGCCGCGATCGGGGCGATGCTGTGCCACGGTGCCGCCATGTCGACGTTCAGCGCCTTCGCCTCTTGCGAACGGGCGATGACGCAGCCGTCGTTGTTCGACAGCACGACCACCGGCCGCCCCTCGAGGGCCGGGTTGAAGACGCGCTCGCACGACACGTAGAAGTTGTTGGCGTCGACGATGGCGACGCTGCGCTCGGACGCGGTCGACCGGGATGTCGTAGCGGACTCAGACACGGTGCAGGCACCTCGTCACGACGCCCCAGATCGTCGCCTCGTCGAGCTCGGACAGCACGATCTCGGGGTAGGCCGGGTTCTCGGGGCTGAGCACCATCCGCCCCTGCCGGTACGAGAGGCGCTTGACGGTGAGCTCGGCGTTGACGACCGCGACGACCACGTGGCCGTCGTGGGCGTCGAGCCCCCGGTCGACGACGAGCTCGTCACCGTCGAAGATGCCGGCGCCGGTCATGCTGTCGCCGCTGACCCGCACCAGGAACGTCGCGGTGGGGTCGCGCATCAGGTGCCGGTTGAGGTCGACCGGCCCGTTGTAGTAGCCCTGCGCCGGAGAGGGGAAACCGGCGTGGACGGCTTCAGTGGCCTGCTGCGGCAAGAGGTGGTCGGGACGTTCGTCGCCCCCGACGGGGCCGATGACGGCGGTCACCGTGCGCCCTCGCACCCGACACGGGGGTCGCCGAGGAGGCGCACGCCGGTTCGCACGGACGACTGCCGGTGGCCTCTCATCACGCCTCCCACCGAGGACGCTACGTCAGACCACCGACACCGCGCTCCACGCCGGCGCGGCCGCCCCGCCGCAACCGCCGACCCCGCGGGTGCCGCCCGACCGCCCACCCCGCCGCGTGGTCGGCAACTCCTGCCTCGTGCTGCGACGTTCCGCGGCGGCCCCGAGCCTCCGGGCCCGGGGTTTCGCGCTGCGGCACCAGCCCGGAGTTGCCGACGCTGATCATGGTGACGCGCGGTCCCGACCGGAGCCGAGCGCGCCCGCACCCCCGGCACGCCCCGCCGCCACCCCGGCACCCCGGCACCCCGCCCTGCGCGTCGCCTCGTGGTGCGGGCAATTCCTGCCTGGTGTCGCACCGAGCTGCGCGAGCCCCGGGACTCGGGGCCCGGGATTCGGCGCTGCGGCACCAGCCCGGAGTTGCCGACACGAGTGCGTGACGACCCGAGCGCACGGCACGGTCACGACGCGACGTGCACGTCCGCACTGCCGAGCCACGCCCGCGGCACGCAGGCGCAGGCGGTCGTCGGCGGCGGGAGCCTCAGCCGGCGAGGGCGTCCCGGAGGGCGGTCCCGTGATCGACCAGTCGACCGGCGCGGGCCGACGGGGCCACCTCGTCGAGCCGCTCGACGAGGCGCAGCGCGGCCGCCAGCACGGCCGGTTGGTCGGGGGCGTAGGTGCGGACGGTGTGGAACAGCGAGTCGACGAGCGCCTCCACCGACGGCCACGTGACGAGGACGGCGGGTGCACCCCGGTCGTCCAGCAGCGCCGTGACGGGCTCGCCCCGACGCCACAGCGGGACGAGCACTCCGGCCGACATGTCGAGCGCGCTCACCGCGGTGTACGGGTCGTTGCTCCCCGAGGCGAGACCGCGCACGGCGATCTCGACGAGTTGCTGCAGGGCGAACCCGACGTCCTGGTGAGGCGTCCGGGCGGGCCCCAGGGTGGTCGCCCGTCGCAGTTCACGGACCGTGTCGGACCCCGGGGAGGCGCTGGTCACCGCGAGCGGGTCCCCCACGATCACGTACCGGCCGGGCATCGCGACGACGTCGACGACGAGGCCGTCACGCACGGCGACGCGTCGGAGCGCCTCCCACGCGACGGTCTGCACGTAGCCGTCGGCGTCGGCACGGACGACGGCCGCGTCGGCCGGGAGCGGATCGTCCGCCGAGGACCGGGCCCGCGCCTCCTGGCTGACGTCGTCGGCGGGGCTCGTGGGGTAGACGACGTCGGTCACGGCCCGGAGGTCGTCGAGCACGCGCGCCTGCAACGAGGTGATCTGCACCGAACCGGCGATGTGGTGGATGAAGAAGACCAGCACCCCCACGTCGAACACGCTGAGCAGGACCGCGACGTGGACGGCGATCACCGGGACGAACGCGCTGGTGTCGTCGACCTCGGTGTGGACGGTGCGCATCACGACGATGCAGTAGAGGAAGGTCGAGGTGAAGGTCGCCAGCACGAACTGGTTGGCACGGTCGGCCATGAAGTTGCGGACGAGTCGCGGGCCGTAGGTCGACGACGTCGTGGCGAGCACCGAGATCGTGATCGAGAACGACGTCCCGGCCACGGTCAGCATCGACGTCCCGATGCCCGAGAGCAACGACCGTCCCCCGGAGGCGCTGAGGGCACCCAGCAGCGGCAGCCCCTCGGTCACCGTCGTCGGCAGGGACCTGTCGACCGTCACCAACACCTCGGCGAGGACGACGGCGACGAGCCCGAACACGGCGGGCAGGAACCAGAACGACTCCCGCACGCGGGTCAACGACAGCATGCCGCCGAGCGTAGACGGTGCCTGCCGCCGGGCACCGCCCGAGGGGAGGACGCCGCCACCGACGCCCCCGCCGATCAGCGGGTCGTGACCACGCGCCGTCCGAGGTCGGAGTCGAGCATCGTGTCCATGGCCGTGCCCACCAGGCGGTCCCCGAGGGGGCGCTCGATGCGGCCGGAGGCGACCAGCGAGGCGATCCCCTGCATCGTCGCCGCGAAGAGCATCTTGAAGTGGTCGCGCGACTCGTCACCGGACGCCTCGGACTCCGTCGGCCCCAGGGCTCCGTCGAGGACGGCGAAGAGGGTGCCCGCCGCCTCGTGCACGGCCTCGGGCTTCGTCGTCACCTTGGTCTGGAACATGAGCTCCATCAGCGCGGCATCGTCGACGGCGAAGTCGAAGTAGGCCCGGGCGACGCGATGGAGGCGTTCCGTCCGACCTCCCCCGCCGTCGAGCGCGCGCCGCACCGCGGTGGTGAGCCGCTCGAACCCGGCTCCGGCGAGCGCGTCGAGCAGCGCCTGCCGATCGACGAAGTGGCTCCGGGGGGCACCGTGACTGACCCCGGCCCGACGGGCGAGGTCGCGGAGCGAGAGGCCGTCGACGCCGGACTCGCGCACGACCTCGATCGCCTCGTCCAGCAGCACGGCGCGCAGGTTCCCGTGGTGGAAGGGCCGCTGCGTCATGCCTCGATCCTAATCCCCGACTAGTCATTGACTAGATACTAGACACCGCCTAGATTGAGGCCATGACGACTCCACGCACCCTCCTCGTGCTCGGTGCCACAGGGCAGACCGGGCAGCACTTCACGCGACTGGCCCTCGACGCCGGGCATCGACTCCGCGTCCTCGCGCGGACGCCCGGCAAGCTCGCGATCGAGCACGACGACCTCGAGGTCGTCCAGGGCTCCCTCGACGACGACCTCGACCTCGACGCCCTGCTCGGCGCCGTCGACGCCGTCGTGATGATGGTCGGGGACGCGGCCGCCCAACGCGAGCGGCAGGTGAACGCGACCTTCGTCCGAGCGCTCGTCCCCGCCATGCGCCGCAGCGGCACGCGGCGACTCCTGTACCAGGCCGGGGGCCTGAGCGCGGCACCGGGCAAGCCCCTCGCACCGGTGCTGCGGATCGTCCGCAGCACGATCGCCCGCGCGTACATCGGCCAGCACGAGGACAACGAGGCCGTCATGCGCTACCTCGACCAGGACGCCCGTGACGTCGAGTGGATGGTCCACCGGGCCGGCATCGGCTCCGACGGTCCGTCCAAGGGCGAACTGCACCGCTCCTCCTCGTTCATCAGCATCGGCACGTTCGCCGACTGCGCCGCCTACGACCTGCGGCTGCTCTTCGACGATTCGGCCGTCCACACCTGCGACGGCAGCCGCTACCGGCGCGGCTGATCGACCACCGGCGCGGCTGATCGACCACCGGTGCGGCTGATCGACCACCGGTGCGGCTGATCGACCACCGGTGCGGCTGATCGACTACCGCGGGGCGCTCGTCCGCAGGGCGGCGGCGAGGACGACCTCGAGAGCCTGCACCTGGCGCGCCGCGGTCCAGCGGCCGGGGTCGCCGGTCGCCAGGCTCGAGACCCCCTCCACCGCCGCGACGAGGGCCGCCGCCCGGGTGCCCGCCTCGTCTCGACCCCCGGGACCGACCTCGAGCAGTCGCGTCAGACGGTCGGCGAAGGCGCGGCTGGCGAGGGCGTGCCGCTCGGCCAGGACGGGATCGTCGAGCGCCGCGGCCAGGAAGCCGACCCACACGCGGGCCTCGGCGAGACGCTCGTCGTCGGTCGGCAGGGTGCCCAGGACGACGGCGCGTACGGCGGCCACCGCGTCGCCGGCACCGCCCTCGAGCGCGTCCGAGCGCTCGCGGGTGCGCTCGTGGAGCACGTCCCGGGCGTGGAGCAGCAGGGCCCGCTTGTCCCGGAAGGTGTGCAGGACGAGGCCCGTGGTGCAGCCCGCCCGTTCGGCGACCGCGCGGAGGGTGAGCCCCGTCGGCCCCCGCTCGGCGAGGGTCGTGAACACGGCGTCCGAGAGACGCCTCCGGGTGTCGGTCACATCTCGCGTCCTGCTCATCTCGAAATCGTAACGTCTGTTACCGTAACGGTCGTCACGAAAGGACGACCCATGCGCTGGACGATCACCCGGACCCCCTTCGACCACCCCGACGCCGACGGCCTCCGCCGCGCACAGCGGGTCGAACTCGACGCCCGGTACGGCAGCGACGACCACGAGCCGGGCACGCCGCCGTCGGCGGCCGACGTCCCGGTGTTCCTCGTCGCCCGGGCGGACGACGGCCGGCCGATCGCCTGCGGGGGCCTGCGCCCTCTCGCCGACACGGTGGTCGGCCCGGCCACGGTCGAGGTCAAACGCATGTACGTCTCGCCCGAGGCGCGGGGATCGGGGGTCGCGACCGCCGTCCTCCGAGCCCTCGAGGACGCCGCTCGCGACCTGGGCTCCCGCCGGATCGTGCTCGAGACGGGCATCCTCCAGCCGGACGCCATCCGCTTCTACGAACGCGAGGGCTACGAGAGCATCCCGCTCTTCGGCTCGTACGCCGGGTCGGCCGAGTCGGTCTGCTTCGCCCGCGACGTCTGAGCCGCGGCCGCGGCACCCCATCGACCCGCAGGCGCCCTGCCGACCCGCGGGCGCCCTCCCGACCCGCGGCGGGGCATCCCCCTCGGGGCGGGGCACGTCTTCTGGGGTAGGGACAGCCGCCGGCGGATGCGGCATCGTGTCCGTCAGACCTCCCGCCGGCGATTCGTGACGAAACCTGCTCGACCCTCGTCCCCATTGCTGAGGCCACGTCCGACCAGCGTGCGACCCGGAGAGGAGGACCAGGAGATCACCGTGCCCAGCACCTACATGCCCGCGACCGGACCGGCGCCCGACGAGCGCGCACCGGACGAGCACGCACCCGACGAGTTCCGTCGGGACGCCTGGTCGAGCGACGACGTCGAGGAGGCGCGCGACAGTCTGCAGACGGTCCTCGCCGGCCGGGACTTCCGCGCCCGCGTCGACTCGGAGCCGTTCGCGTTCCGCTTCGCCTCCGCCGGCGACGCCCGTCTGGCCCTGCAGACCGGCACCTTCACCGGTCACCTGCAGGGCACGATCCCGTGGTCGCGGGACTACGTCGTGTCGTGGTTCCAGCAGGGCTCCGTGACCATCGACCACCCCACCGGGCAACTCACCAGCGTGGGCACCCGGCCGTTCCTGACCCCGACCGAGACGTCGTTCTCGTTCGTCATGACGCCCCACCGGCACGGCATCGTCCACATCGACGGCGCCTTCTTCGAGGAGGTCGCCACCGAACGCCACGGCGGGCCGGCGCAACGGATCGTCTTCGACTACGCCGCCGTGCCGAGCGACGTCGCCCTCGCCGCCTGGCAGCGCACCCTCGGCGCCGCCACCCCGACGATCGTCGACCCGCGGACCCCTCCCCTCGCCCGCCACAGCGCCCAGACGGCGATCGTCAGGACGCTGCTGGACGTGTTCCCGTGGCGAGCGGTCGACGTCCCCGACTCCCTGCGCACCGAGCGGACGAAACGCCTGCGACTCGCCGCCGAGTACGTCCACGCCTACGCCGATCAGGCGATCTCGTCGGCGGACATCGCCACGGCAGCCGGCATGCACACCCGGACCCTGCAGCAACTGATGAACGAGCACCTGGGCTCCAGTCCGTCGAAGTACCTGAGACACGTCCGCCTCGACCGGGTGCGCCAGGACCTCGTCGCGGGCGACCCGGGGACGACCCTCGTCTCGGAGGTCGCCGGCCGCTGGGGCTTCGGGAATATGGGCCGGTTCTCGGCCGCGTACCTGGCCCGCTTCGGCGAGCACCCGAAGGACACCCTGGCGCGCTGAGCGGTCGGAGGCGCGGGTTCCGTCATCGCCGGTGGTCCGTGTATCGTCTCCCTCACTGAGGTAAAAGGCGTCGCGATCCGCGACGCACCCGCACGCGGCATCGGACGATCCGCCACTTCTTCCCTCGAAGGAGTGCGCCCTCGTGTCGCCCAGCCCCCACCTCCTCCGCCGCGCCGGCCTCCGCACCGGCGACGCGCCTCCTCGCCTCTCGGACGCCTGGATCGCCCTCGCCGGGTTGTCCGCGGTGTTCCTGTTCGAGATGCTCGACAACTCGGTGCTGAACGTCGCGCTGCCGACGATCGGCCGCGAGCTGGCCGCCTCGACGACGGGCCTGCAGTGGGTGTCCGCCGCCTACTCGGTCGCCTTCGGCGGGCTCATGCTGCTGTTCGGCGCCGTCGCCGACCGCGTCGGCCGCCGCCGCGTGATGATGACGGGACTCGTCCTGCTGGCCGCGGCGAGCCTCGCCACCGCGGCGGTCACGACGACCGGGGAACTCGTCGCCGTCCGCGTGCTCATGGGGGTCGCGGCCGCGATGACCACACCGGGGTCGATGGCGCTGGCGTTCCGCCTCTTCGACGACGAGGGCCTGCGCGTCCGCGCGCTGACCGTCATCTCGACCGCGGGGCTCGTCGGCCTCGCCGTCGGACCGACGGTCGGCGGGTTCGTGCTGGCCGTCGCCCCGTGGCAGGTGCTGCTGCTCGCCGACGCGCCGATCGCCGTCCTGGCCCTGGTCGGCATCGGGCTCGGTGTCGCCCGGGACGACCCCGCGGGGCTCCGACGCGACCCGGTCGACGTCGCCGGAGCGCTGCTCGGCACGGCGACCGTGTCCACCGCACTCGTGACGCCGACCGTCCTCGTGGAGTCGGGTGGCACCTCCGGGTGGGGGTGGCTCGGCGTCGCCGTGACCGTCGTCGGCGCCGTCGGGTTCGTGGCCCGGGAGCGGTCCGCCCGGCACCCGGTGGTCGACCTCTCGCTGCTCGCCCGTCCGTTGGTGTCGAGCGGCCTCGCGTTCAAGGCGGCGTCGGGCCTCGCCGTCGCCGGGCTCTCGTACCTGGTGACGCTCCAGCTGCAGTTCGCCTGGGGCTGGCCGCCGGCCCTGGCCGCCGTGGGGACGCTTCCGCAGGTCGTCGTGCTGCTCGCCGGCGGTCGCCTCGTCGGGCCGTTCGTCCGGCGGGTCGGTCTGGCCCGGGCGGCGGGGATCAGCGCGGCGTCGGTCGTCGCGGGCCTCGCGGTCTTCGGCGCCCTGGGTCGCCACGGGTACGTGTGGGTGCTCGTCGCGCTCGTGCTGGTCGCGGCGGGGATGCGCGTGGTCGGGGTCGTCGCGGGCGCCTCGGTGCTCACCGGCCTGCCCGCCGACCGCACCTCGGTCGGTGCCGCCCTGGTCGACACGTCGAGCGAGCTCGCGAGCGGTGCCGCCGTCACCGTGGCCGGGACGGTCGTCGCCGTGCTCGTCGGCGGCAGCATCACCACGACCACCTGGACGGCCGCACGTCTGGCCACGTTCCAGGACGCCCTGACGGTCGCGGGCCTCGGGCTCGCCGTCGTCGCCGCCGCGCTCGTCGTGGTCGGGACGACCCGTGCCCGGACCGCCGACGGCAGGGCCGACCGCGGCCGCACCGACCCCGGCCGCGCCGACCCCGGCCGCACCGAACCCGCCCCCGGACCGCTCTCGACCCCGACCCGTTCCACCACCACCACCACCACCGAGGAGACCTCCCGTGCCTGACACCACCGCCCTGCCCCGTCCGCCGTTCGACCCCGAGTTCGCGCCCTTCCTGGAGGCGATGGACGCCCGCGGCCGCTTCCGCCTCGAGACCGGGATGCTGCCCCGGATGCGACAGCTCGAGACGACGGAGGCGCAGCTCGACGAAGGACTGCACGCCCGCGGTCTCGAGAGGCGCAGCATCACCGTCCCCGGGCACCTCGGCGACCCGATCGACCTCGCAGTCGTCCAGCGGATCGGCCGCACCGGGCCGGCGGCCTGCGCCTACGCGATCCACGGGGGCGGCATGATGTTCGGCCACCACCTCGGCAACCTCGACTCGTACGACGACTGGCTGCTCGTGCACGACGTCGTCCTCGTCAGCCCCGACTACCGCCTCGCGCCCGAGCACCCCGACCCCTACCCGGTCGAGGACTGCTACGCCGGTCTCGTCTGGGTCGCCGAGCACGCCGACGAGCTCGGCGTCGACCCCGACCGCATGGTCGTCGTCGGCCAGAGCGCCGGGGGCGGGCTCGCCGCGGGCACCGCCCTCCTGGCCCGTGATCGACGAGGCCCGGCCCTTCTCGGGCAGGTGCTCGTCAGCCCCATGCTCGACGACCGCGACGCGACCGTCTCCGCCCGGCAGTTCGACGGGGTGGGCGTCGCCGACCGGGAGATGACCCGGTTCGGCTGGGACGCCTACCTCGGCGACCGTCGTGGTGACGACGACGGCGTGTCGATCTACGCCGCTCCCGGCCGCGCGACCGACCTCACGGACCTGCCACCGGCCTACGTCGACTGCGGCAGCACGGAGGTGTTCCGCGACGAAGCCGTCGCCTACGCGGGGGCGCTCTGGGCGGCCGGGGTGCAGGCCGAGCTCCACGTGTGGCCGGGGGCCTTCCACGGCTCCGCGAGCATGCTGCCGCAGGCGACCCTGTCGCGCCGAGCCGTCGCGGCCCTGCGGGACTGGACCGGGCGCCTCCTCGGCTCTGCCGCCTGATCGGGGCCGAGATGGAGCCCGGTCACGATCAGGGGGCGCCGCGGCGGCGACGGGACACGCTCAGGAGTCCCGCCGTCGCCGCGCGGCGAGGGCGAGGAGCGCACCGAGACCGAGGAGGCCGAGCGCCGCGATGCCGAGGACGGCCGGTTCGCTGCCCGTGAAGGCGAGCAGACGGTCACCCCGTGGCGTTCGGGGCCCGGTCGACGGGTCCGAGGTCGTGCCCGCGGCACCGACGGCATCGACGGGTGCCCCCGGGTCGACGGGGGCGCCCGGGTCGACGGGGGCGCCCGGGTCGACCGGCACACCCGGGTCGACCGGCACACCGGGATCGACCGGCTCCCCCGGGTCGACGGCCGGCAGGAGGCCCGCGTCGATGCCGAGGTCCCGGTCGACCCCGACGAGCTCGTCCCCCTCGAGGACGGTCGAGAGCGCCACCGTCGCGGTTCCGTCGAGCCCGGCGTCGGAGTCGACGGTGTCGTCGTCTCCCTGGTGGCGTGCGGTCCAGACCCGGTCGGGCAACGAGGAGAAGGCGACGGTGTACTCCCCCGGGCGGAGCCCGTCGACGACGTACGTGCCTGCGACGTCGGTCGTGGTGCGCCGCTCGACCCGACGGCCCCGGTCGTCGGTGCCGGTGAGGGTCATCGGGAGGAACGGGATGCCGGCCTCGGCAGGCCCCTGGAGCCCGTCGGCGTCCGCGTCGTCCCACACGCGATCGCCGACGGCTCCGGCGACGACGGTGATGGCGGCCCGGTTCGAGAACGCGGCGAGCGCGAGGTTCGTCGCGCGCAGGCCGAACCGGTTGGTGACGACGTCCCCGTCACGTGCCTCCGTCGTCGCCGCGGTGAGGTCGTGCGTGACGACCTCGCCGACCTCGACGGCCGTGGTCCGCTGGATGCGGACGGCGGTGACGTCCTCGAGCGCCACCTGGTCGCCGCCCGTCCCGATGCGGGACGCGTCGAACCAGGCGGTGTCGCCCCCGGGGGCGTTGCTCGGGTCGTCGCCGTCCAAGGAGATGCCGCCCGGGGCGGCGGTCGTGTAGCGGACGCGTTCACCGGCGTCGGGGTCGACCTCGACCGGGGCGGCGAGGTCGACCTGCCCACCGCTGGCCCCGACGGTGGGCAGGACGTCGATCAGGTCGACGGCCGCGATGGGGACGGAGTCGGTGTTGCGGTACTCGAGCGTCCAGACGAGGTCGTCGCCGACGACGACGGTGGGCTCCTTCGCGGTCTTCTGGACGCCGATGCCGCTCGAGGACTCGACGCGGACGCCTCGGAGTGCCGTGCGGAGCCCTTCGGGCGACAGGTCGTCGTCGGCGGCGACGTGGGCGGTGTTGTTCACGGAACCCGGCGGGGCCGTCCCGGACACGTCGAGCCGGTACGTGAGGGGCGCGATCGGACGGTTGGGGACGACGTCCTCGAGGGTCCAGACGATCGTCTCGTGGAGCTGACCGTCGATCGTCGTGGTCTCGACGCTCGTCGGTTCGAGGGAGCTCGAGCCACGCTGGTACGTCGTGTGCTCGGGCAGGACGTCCGTCACGGTGAGGACCTGGGGGCGGCCCCCCTCCGTCGCGTTCGTGAGCGTCGGGTAGAGGGCGTAGTCCATGCTCGTGCCGGCGACGACGAACGCGGTCTTGTCGGGGGTGGTCTCGGCGGTGGTGCCGGGGTCGACGACCTTCTTCACGACCCGGGCCCTGACCTGGGTGACGATGACGCTGTCGGCCAGCGGCCCGACACCGTTGGCCGCGGGCGCCGTGTCGTGGACCCAGGCGCTCGTGCCGTCGAAGAACGAGCCGAAGTCGTGGACGCGGGTGTCGTTCGGGGCGGCCTGCACCTCGAAGTAGCTGAAGAGGTTGCCGGCCCGCCCACCGGCGACCGTCCCGACGGCGCGGATCTTCCCGATCGCGTCGACACCGCCGGGGACGTCGTCGGGGCTGTCGTACCAGGGACCGTCGGAGTCGTCGCACGTGGCGTCCCGACCGACGGTGGGGTCGGAGAAGGAGAACGCCGCGTACTCGATGCGGACGCCCTCGTTCCAGCCGTTGGTCGTGGCGTGCTCGCCGAACAGCGTCGTCAGCTGTTGGAAGCGGTTGTCGTAGACGTCGCAGGCGATCGCCCCGACGTAGTCCGAGACGCCCCTGTTCGCGAGGGAGACCTGGGAGCGGAGGCGCGTCCCGGGGGTGACGTAGGGGTCACCCGACTTCGCGGAGCCGACGGCGGTGGAGCCGTCCGCCCGGGTCTGGCCGAGGTGCTTGAAGCCCCCTCCCGGGACGAAGAACGACAGGTTGCGGTCGACCGAGTTGTTCGCCAGCGGTTCGGTCGAGCCCGGGAAGTTGGACGCACCGCTGATGCCCGTGGTCTGCAGCGGGGTGAAGGTGTTGGTCGCGATGAGGGACTGGCCCGCGTCGAGGGCGGGAACCCAGATGCTGATGTACCCGCTGATCACGTAGGGCTTGACGCCCCCCTGGATCGGCTGGCCGGTGGCGCTCTGCGAGGGGATGCCCCTCGACGGCGTGATGTCGGTGTCGGTGCCCGTGATGGTCACCTCGACGGGCTGCCCCGGAGCGGACTGCGTGCACTCGAAGCGGCCGGAGTGCAGCACCGTCGTGGACCTCCCCCCGCTGCCGCCGGGGAGGACCGGGAAGGTGCGCCCGTCGTTGAGCCCGCAGGCGGCCCGCCCGTCGTGGCCGAAGAGGACCGCGGGGGACGGCAGGTCGCCGAACATCCGGGAGACGTCGTCCTGGAAGGTGAAGGTGCCGCTCGAGCGTTCGTAGCCGAGGAGCCCCTGCCCGGGGACCACGGGCTCCCACGCGACGGTCACGGGGTACTGGAGGACCGTCCCCTCCGTTCCGTCGGGGCCGACGACACCGGGGTGGAAGGTGGAGTTCGCGACGGATTTCGCGAGGTCGAAGCGCGGTGCCGCGGAGACCGTCGTCGCCACGGATGTGACGGGCCCTTCCGGTTCGGCGACGCCGTCACCGGTCACGGTGCCCGTGATGGCGACCGTGCCGCCGCCGGCCCGGGAGTCGATGGTCAGGACGACCGGGGTCGCGAGGACCTGCCCCTCGCCGACGGTGCCGACGTTGCAGGTGAGTTCGGGGCCGACGATCGCGGAGCCGTCGACCTCGCAGGTGTTCGGCATCCCGGCCCACGTGGTGCCGTCGGGTGCGGTGACGGTGAACCGCTCGTTCGTCACCGAGCCGCCGTTGGCGCTGACGGTCACGCGGTAGGTGATGGCGTCGAAGGTGCGGACGATGCCGTTGGAGGCGCCGGCGTCGGCACCGGGGCCCTCGGCGGGCGTGAAGGGGCCGCTGCCGTCGGCGCGGCGCTCGATGTCGAGGTCGACGGTCGCGGTCGAGGCGGCGGCAGCCGGGGCCGACGTCGGAGCAGCCGGCTCCGTGGCGGTGGGCGTCGCCGCGGCAGCCGGTGTCGCCGCGGCCGGTGTCGCCGCGAAGGCCGCGGTGACCATGGCCAGGGCCACCGTCGCACCGACCCCTCGGATCGATGTGGTCGTCTTCATCGTGTGGCCCCTTCGCCGATCGTCGACACGCCACCCGGAAGGTGACATGTCCGAGTTCACATGTCGGTTGCCATGTTAGGGCGCGTCGAAGGGAGGGGGAACCCCCGGAAGAAGGTGACTCGACCGCTCGTCAGTCGCGCTTGGCGCAGGTGACCTGGTCGGCGGACTGGCCCGAGACGTTCCCGGGCAGGGCAGCCGAGGTCGGTGCGGGTGTCGGCGCCGGGGTCGCTCCGGCGCCCGGGACGACGTCGACCGCCCTGTCGGTCGCCTCGCCCGACGGCTCGCCCCCGGCACCCGTGGACGGAGACGCCGACACACCCGGCGCGGCCGGGGCGGCCGGGTCGAGCACCGCCGACCGTCCGAGGCTGTCCGCCGAGAGGGTCAGCGGCAGGTTGCGCTGCAGGGCGTCGTCCAGCACCGCGGCCGCCGACTCGTCGACCAGCACGCGGTTGCGGTCGGCGGGGTCGTCCACCGCCGGGTACTGCACGAAGACCATGTTCGACAGCCCGACCGTGTTCACGGCGAGGGCGAGCTTGGCGAGGGTCGACGCGTCGGCCAGCGTGTCGCTCAGCGTCATGTTCGCGAACGCCACCCTCGCGATCGCCAACACCTTGGTCGGGTCGGTCAGCGTTCCCGCCGACACCGTCTGCCGGGCGAGCGCCGAGAGGAACGTCTGTTGGTTGCTGATCCGCCCGAGGTCGCTCGAGTCGCCGACCCCGTAGCGCGAGCGGAGGAAGGCTCCGGCCTCGGCCCCCGACAACGTCCGCGTGCCGGCCGGGAGGTCGAGCGCGGGCTGGACCTCGGTGTCGCGGATCGGCGTCGCCAGGCACACCTCGACGCCGCCGATGGCGTCGGCCATCGACACGACCCCCTCGAACGTGATCGATCCCGCGTAGTCGATCTGCAGTCCGGTCAGCTGTCCGATCGTCTGGGCCACGCACGACAGCCCGTTCTTCGGTCCGCCACGTCCCAGCGCGGTGTTCAGCATCGCGCCCGAGGTCGCCGGGCTGACCGTGCCGTCGTCGTTCGGGCAGGCCGGCATCGGCACGATGAGGTCGCGCGGGAAGCTCACGACCGCCATGTTCGTGTGGTCCTCGGAGATGTGCACGAGCACCGTGGAGTCGTTCTTGCCCGCCCCCGAGCTGGCCTGCTGGTTGGCGGCGTCGTCGAACCCGGTGCCCAGCCCCTCGCGGGTGTCGGTGCCGATCAACAGCAGGTTCACCTCACCGGTCTGCGCCGTCAGCTGCGGCACGGGCGAGGCGGACGAGCCGTCGGGTCCGGCGAGCTGCACCGTGGGCCTCGCACCCTGCAGCACCTGCCACGTGGCGATGGCCGCGATCGAGGTCGTGCTGACGAGGACCACGGCCAGCGCGGCCGCCGTCACCTTCGCCGCGAACGCCACGGGGTGCCCACGGCGGAGGCGACCGTGGCGGGCGATCCCGCCTTCGCGCACCGCGCCTCCTCGGCTCGTCGAGCCGTCGGCGTCGTCGAGTGCTCGCTCGGTGCGTCCGTCGTCGGTCATGCGCGCCCCCTCGGCGAGAGAGGGCTCGGGAGACCCTCGTCGGGACGAAGCATAGGAGGCGCGGGCCGGGAAACCCCGGAGGTCGTCCCGTCGGCGTCCCCGGTCGTCGCGGTCAGGCGGTCTCGCCGAGCGTGGCCGGCGCGACGGCGGGGAGGACGTCCTCGGTCCAGTCGACCCTCAGGGAGCCGGACCCCGACCCCGACCAGCCACGCAACTCGGCGCCGACCGTGTCGCGGAACGTGGCCGCCTCGTCCTGGTCGCCCACCACGACGTCGAGCCGCAGCCGCGCCAACTGCTCGGTGACGCGGACCGGCAGGCCCCAGGCCTGCAACACGAGCACCTCGGACGCGGCGCTCAACGCCGGGAAGTGCCGCCGGAGCTTCTGCTCGACGACGTGCAGCACGGCCACCTCGTCGGTGGGGCGGATCACTCCGGTCAGCGAGATCATGCCTGATGGTCCGCCCGGGAGGTTACGGCAGTGTGGCCGCCCGCTGTGAAAGCACCCGGGCCTCGCTTCCTCCCCCGCGGCGGCTTGTCCCCCGACCGGTCCCCCGCGGCCACGACCGTGTTGGCAGATCGGCCCCGGGTGGGCATGATCGTCACATGGCGAAAAAGCTCAAGACGGCCCACCGCGACCTCGTCGAGGCGCTCGACCACCACCGCAAGGTCATGCAAGAGAAACCGCTGTCGAGCAAGCGCGCCGGTCGGGCGACCGCCAAGCTGCGACTCGCCGTCTCGGCCTACTCGGCGGTCGTCGCCGACAAGACGGGCCAGCCCGACCCGTTCGTCGACTACGACGCCCTCGACCCGGCCACCGTCGCGTCCCTCGCCGCCGAACGCGACGCCATCGCCCACAAGAAGTCGTCCGACCAGGGCACGCTCGACTGACCCGGCCGCGCCGCGCCTCCTCGGCTCACTAGGCTCGGGCGATGGACCTCGTCGACGTCTGGCCCCTGTTCCGGTTGTGCCTGCGCACCCCGCGTCTCGAACTCCGGGTGCTGCGGGACGACGATCTGCCCGGCCTCGTCGAGGCGGCAAGGGCCGGCATCCACGACCCCGCCCGCATGCCGTTCTCGGAGCCGTGGACCGACCTGCCCGACGACGAACTCACGGCGGGACTGGCCCGGCACCAATGGCGCCAACGCGCCGCACTCACCCCTGAGTCCTGGTCCCTCAACCTGGTCGCCCGTCGTGACGGGGTCCCGATCGGGATGCAAGACCTGGTCGCCCGCCGGTTCACAACCCTCCGTACCGTCGAGACGGGCTCATGGCTGACCGCTTCGGCCCACGGTCAGGGCCTCGGCACCGAGATGCGCGCCGCGGCGCTGACCTTCGCTTTCGACCACCTCCGCGCCGAGGTCGCGACGTCGAGCGCCGCCGAGTGGAACGCCGCGTCGCTCGGCGTCTCCCGGCGACTCGGATACGTCGACAACGGTGTGTCGCGGGTCGCACCGAGAGGCCAAGCCGAAATCGACCAGCACCTGCTGCTCGAACGCGACTCGTTCGTGCGTCCGTCGTGGACGACGCACGTCGACGGGGCGCCGGAGGCGCGACGGGCGCTGGGCCTCGACGAGACGGCCCTGCGCTGAGAGTCGTTTGCGCCACCGCGGGGTGGCGTCGCACCGCCGACTGGACGTCGCACCGCCCACTTCGACGGTGCGATGCTCAGTCGGCGGTGCGATCCCGGCCCGTGACTCGGGGCGGGCTACTCGGCCCGGCGACTCGGGGCGGGTCAGCCCGGGGCGGGTCAGCTCGGGACGGCCGCGCCCTCGACGATGGTCCAGCCGCCGTCGGCCGCCCGGCGCACCGCGCCGGCCCGCTCGAACGCGTCGAGCCAGCCACCCATCGGCCACTCGCCCCACCGCTCGGCGAAGAGGCCGCCGTTGCGCACGACGTCGGACAGGTGGCGCCACGGCGGTGACGACGTCGGGTGGTACTGGTGGTACGCGTGGGCGCCGCCGACCCAGACGAGCGGGACGTCGAGCGAGCGCGCGGTGAAGGCGAAGTCGGTGTCCTCGCCGCCGTAGCCCTCGTATCGCTCGTCGAAGCCGCCGAGCCGCGCCCAGGCGTCCGGCGTCACCGCGAACGACAGCGACCAGAACAGCGGATAGTCCGCGGCGCCCGCGACGAGCGTCGTCCCCGCAGGAGGCGCGGGTCGCGCCGCGTGCGGAGCGGTCGCCCCCTCGAGCCCCTCGCCGGCGCCGAGCACGAACCCTTCGGGCAGGTAGGTGACGGGTCCGCTCAGGAGAGCCCCCGGGTGGTCGAGCGCCGCCTGTTCGTAGTGGCGGAAGAGGTCGGGGCCGGGGACGCAGTCGGCGTCGAGGAACACGATGAGCGTGGCACCGTGACCGACGGCCGCGTCGGCTCCGCGGTTGCGTCCGGCGGCGAGGCGCAGGCCGTCGGGACCCGGCGGGACGTGCAGGGTCGTGACCCCGGCCAGGGCGGGTACGTCGGGGGCGGGGGTCTCGTCGAGCCAGACGACCACGTGGCCGGCGTCGGGTGCCACCTGCCGGACGAACCGCAGCTGGTTGGCGACGTGCTTCATCCGGGTGGCGGACGCGAGGGTCACCACCACGACGGTCACGAGGCGACCCCCGCGAGGTCGGTGCCGACGGCGAGGTCGGAACCGACGGCGGGCTCGGCGCCGACGACGGGCTCGGCGCGCGCGGGGCCGACGCCGTGCGCGCCCCGACCGGCCACCTCGGCGACCACCGCGGCGGCGCGGGCGGCAGCCCCCTCGACCTGCCACGCCGACCAGTCGGGCCGCAGCCCCCGGGCGCGCTCGACCACCGACGGCCACTCGTCGTCGACGGGCCAGGACGGCGCCACGACGGCGAGGCCGGCCCGGTCGAGCGCCCGGGCGGTCGTGAACTGCTCGTCGAAGGGTCGGGTCTGCGGCACGACCACGGCACGTGCGCCGAGGGCGGCGAGGTCGGCGACGGTGTTCTGGCCGGCCCAGGTCACGATCACCTCGGCCGAGGTCATGGCCTCCCACGGATCGTCGACCCACGTGTCGAGCCCGAGGGCCGACCAGGTCGTGCCGGGCGTGGCCCGAGCCGCGCGGGCGACCGCGGCCGAGAGGTCCCCGTGGTCGCTGCCGCCGGCACCGCCCACGAAGAGGACGCTGCCGGGCACGACGGCCGACCCGCGGTCCGAGGCCCCGCGCCCGTCCTGCCGCGAGATCCCGCCGACCCAGCGCACCTTCTCGGCGACCCGGTCGAGCGCCGACGAGTCGTGCGTCCCGGCGGGCCAGGGCGCGATCACGCGCGACGCCGCGTCATAGGCGAGTCGGTGGGGTTCGTCGGTCCGGTCGCCGGGTTGCGAGACCACGACGACCTCGACGCCGAGCAGCCGCACGAAGAGCGTCACCTCGACCGAGACGTCGACGACCATCGCGTCGAAGGGGCGCCCGCCGTCCGCCGCCCCGGCGATCTCCCCGGCGATGCGGCCCAGGCGGGAGGCGTGCCCGGGGTGCCCCACGGGAGCCCAGTGCAGCAGGCCTCCCACGGTCGGCGAGGCGTCGGCGGGGTGACGGACCACGCCGTCCGGGCCCGTGGTCGGGGCGTCGTCGCGCTCGAGTTCGATCCAGGTGGTGTCGTCCGGCAGGTCGACGGGGGCGCTCAGCGAACTGAAGACGACGACGTCGGCGTCGAGGTGCGGCCGGACGGCCGAGAAGCGGGTGCGGTGCCCGGCACCGTGGTGGTGCACGTACCAGCCGACGAGGGGGCGGGCGACCGTCGAGGTCACGCCGTCACGACCCGTCGGCCCGTGCCGGCCGGGCGCACGGCCGACAGGCCGCCGGCGAGGGACGAGGAGGCACGGTGCCGGCCACCCACGCCGGTCGGCTCCGTCGCCGCGACGGCGGACGTGCCCGGCGCGCGCTCGTCCGAGGCCACGACGTCGGCGTACAGCCGCTCGAGGACGGCGGCCCGGGCTCGCAGCGAGAACCGGTCGACGGCGTCCTGCCGCACGGTGCGGCGGGCGTCGGCGTCCGTCCCGACCCGGCGCAGCAGGTCGTCGGCCGCGCGCGCCATGCCGTCGAGGTCGCCGGCGGGGACCAGGGCGGCCCCGACCGAACCCGCCACGACCTCGGGGACTCCCCCGACGGCGAACGAGACGACCGGCGTGCCGGTGACCAGCGCCTCCGCGATGACGAGTCCGAAGGGCTCCTCCCACACGGGCGTGACGAGGGCGCAGCCGCTGTGGCCGACGAGGGCCGCGAGCTCGGGCTGGCGCAGTTCGCCGACGTAGTGGGCGGTGGCTCCGAGGTGCGGGGCGACCTCGGTCTCGAAGTAGTCGACGTCGCCGATGCGACCGGCGATCACGAGGCGGCGCCCGGCGCGACGGGCGACCTCGAGGGCGAGGTGCAGCCCCTTCTCGGGGACGATGCGGCCAGACCAGACGAGGTCGTCGCCCCCGGGTCCGAAGCCCCACCGCTCGGTGTCGACGCCGTTCGGCAGGACGCTCGCCTCGACGCCCTCCCTCGCCCAGGCGGCGGCGGTGTGGCCGCTGACGGCGACGAAGCGGCTGCGCGGCCCGGTGGACGAGCGGTGCGCGGCGAGCATGGCGGGCAGGGTCGGCGTGTGCAGCGTGCTGACCATCGGCACGCCGATGCGGTCGGCCCGGGCGAGCGGGGCGCCGTGCAGGCTGTGGTTGTCGACGAGGTCGTAGTCGTCGGCGTGGTCGGCGACGAACTGCAGGGCGCGTTCGAGCGCCGGCAGCGCGCGCTCGAGGTAGCCGTCGGGGTAGGTCGTGTCGGTCGCCTCGGCCGGGTCGTCGAAGACCACGGCGGGCAGGACGAACTCGGGCGGGCTCTGGTCGAGGTGGTCGGACCCCTCGGTGGCGATCAGCGAGACGCGGTGACCGCGCTCGCGCAGGGTGCGCACCTGGTGGTGGACCGACGACTCGAGTCCGCCGGCGAACGGCTCGCGGATCGGGTAGCGCAGGGGCGCCACGACGACGATGCGCAGGGGCCGGGAGGCGCGGGTCACGCCGTCACCGCCGCGGCCGTCGCGAGGGCGCGCTCGTACACCGCGAGGTGCGCGGCGGCCACGTCGTGGCGTTGTCGTCGCCGCACGGACCGACGTTGCCGCTGCAGGGCGGCGCGGTGCGGGGTGCCGCGGCGCGAGGCCGGCACCCGGGCCGGGGCGTCGTGTGCGTCGGCGGTCTCGTCGACGGCGTGCGGGCTGACCAGGGCGATGACGGCCGCGGCCAGCGACGCGGGGTCGTCGAGGTCGAAGGAGGCGGTGGTCCCACGGTCGGGGTGCTGCGCCGCGGCGTGGCCGACGCGGGGCGCGGCGACCGGGACGGCGAGGTCCCAGCACAGCTCGACCCAGCCCGAGTGCGTGCCGTGGCGGTACGGCAGCACCGAGACGTCCAGGTCGGCGAGCGACCGCTCGAGCCGGGCGTCGGTCAGGCGCGGGTGCTCGGCGAGGGACGCCGACGGGCCGGCGGCCCGGACGAGCTCGCGGATGCGCTCGGCCTGCTCGGGGTCGCGCACGCGCTCGTTCAGGTCGACCCGCGCCTCCACGGCGGCACCGGTGGCGCGCAGGGCGTCGACCGCCGCGAGCAGGGTGCGGACGGTCTCGACGCCCGCGACGTTGGGGCGCAGGTCGCGGAGGTGGACCCCGACGACGACCGTGTCACCGGGTGTGCCGACCGGCAGCTCGACCTCGGGGTCGACGATGGCCGGATGCGCGATGACGGTCGGGCGACGACCCCAACGGGCCTCGACCTCGTCGGCGGCCGCGTCGGTGAGGGTGATCAACTCGTCGGCGGCCGGGATCAGCACGTCGAGGTGCTCGACGTGGGGCGCCTGGTCGACGAGCTGCGGGTTCGTCAGGTCGTGCACCGTGTACACGAGCGGCTTGCGCAGGTCGCGCAGGGCCTCGACGACGGCGACGAGGTGGGCGGTGGGGTACGACTCGGTGCCGAAGTGCACGTGCAGCAGGTCGATCTCATCGGCGTGGGCGCGGAGCCAGTCGGCGTCCAGCACCACCGGGGGCCACCAGCGGTCGGGCTCGGCGGGGTCGGGCAGCGGGTCGGCGAGGTGGACGACGCGGCCGGAGGCGTCGTCGGGGTCGAGCAACGAGCGGACGTACGGGTGGCCGGCCGGGACGGAGGCCACGCGGAGGGGCGCGACGACGGTCTCGTCGGACGCGGGGGCCGTGGTCGACGGCGACGTCGGGGCGTGATGGGTCATCGGGGCCTCCTCGGCGTGATCAGGTCGCTCGCCGTGGCGGACCGGCGCGAGGCCTGTCTCGCGGGACGACGAGCACCCGCGACGATGCGGGTGAGGTGTGCCGGGGCTGGCGGCGGGAAAGGATGACGCGACCGGGGAAGTCGCTGTTGACTCAACATAGGCCCGCGCGACCCCCTTTGTCCGTTCCGAGCGAGGGCCGGAGGGAAGCATGTCCGAACAGCGAACCGAACCCGACGGCCGCACCCGTCACTACGGCGACTTCTACGGTCTGAGCGAGCCGGAGGGCGACGGGGCGATCGCCCTCGTGGTGGGCAACTGCCAGGCCGAGTCGCTGCGGATCTTCCTCGACGGCGCGGGCCTCACGACCGTCCGGATGCCGCCCGTGCACGAGCTCACGGCCGCCGACCTGCCGCAGCTCGGCCGGTGGCTCGGCCGGGCCGGGCTGCTGGTCTCGCAACCGGTGCGCGACGACTACCACGACCTCCCGCTCGGCACGGCCCAGCTGGCCGCGATGCTGCCCCGGGAGGCGCGGGTCGTCCGGGTGCCCGTCGTCCGGTTCGCGGGCCTCTACCCCGCGCACGTCATCGTGCGCCCGCCGAGCGACGTCTCGCTCGTGCCGCCCGTGGTCGAGTACCACGACGTCCGGCTGATCGCCGAGGCCGCCGGGCGGCCCCTCCCGGGAGGCGCCCTGACGCCCGCCGTCGTCCGGTCGGTCGCCGAGCAGTCGCTGGCCGAGCTGCGGAAGCGCGAGGTCGCCCACGACAGCGTCGTCGCGTCGGACCTGTTCGAGGTCGGCGCGGGCGACGACGGGGCCGGCACGCCGCGCTTCGACCAGATGCGCACCCTGAACCACCCCGGCAACCCGGTCTGGACGGCCCTCGCCTCGCGCGTCCGCGAGCGCCTCGGCCTGCCCGAGCACGTCGTCGACCCGGGCCGACCCGTGCTGGCGAGCGTGCACGCCCCGCGCGAGCAGGCGGTGATCGACGCCTGGGGCCTCGACGACGAGGCGACCGACCACTGGGTCGTCGGCGGTGAGCGCGTCGACGCCGACGAGGTCCGTCGGGCACACCTCGCCTGGTACGCCGAGCACCCGGACGCGGTCGAGGCCGCCCTGGCCCGGCACGCCGACGCGTTCGCGTTGTGGGGTGCGGCGTGAGCGGCGGGGCGGTCGATCCCTCGACCCGCGAGGCGACCGCGCGCGACTCGGCCCGGTCGACCGCGCGGGACGGTGCGGCGGCCACGATCGACCTCGTCGAGCTGCCCGTGGTGGTCACGCACCACGATCCGCAGCACGGCGTCGCGACCTACGCGGCCCAGATCGCCGCGACGGTCGAGGCCCGCACCGGTCGGCACCTCGCCCTCGACGTCGCCGACCTGCTCGACGTGCCGGACGTCGAGGAGGGCGACGACGCGGGCCCGGCCGACAGCGTCGACGTCGGCGTCCCGCGGGCCCACCTGCAGTTCACCGACCGGCTCTGGGGCCCCTCGCCGACCGCGGCGGCCGACGTCGTCGAGCACCTGGCCGACACGACGGCGCTCACGGTCACCCTGCACGACCTGCCGCAGCCGTCGGACGGCGAGCGCAACCTGAGGAGGCGCGGTGAGGCCTACGGTCGCGTGGTGGCCGCCGCGCGAGGCGTCGTGGTCAACAGCGACCACGAGCGCTCCCTCCTGCGCGAGTGGGTCGGCTTCGACGGCCCGGTCGAGGTGATCCCCCTGCCGGTCGACCGGCACCCCCTGCCGCCGGAGCGGACCGGGCCGGCCGGGCTCCCCGAGCCCGCCGGGCCGGCCTGGCTCCCCGAGCCGGACGGCGACGTCGCGGTCATCGGCTTCTTCTACCCGGGCAAGGGGCACGCCGAGGTGGTGGCGGCCGTGGCCGGACTCGCGGCCGCGCGGCTCGACGCCGCCGGCGACCGGGGCGGCAACGGGGCGACGCGACCGGACGCGCGGGCGACCGGCGTCGTGGCGCTCGGCCGCGCCTCCTCGGGGCACGAGGCCGAGCTGCAGCAGCTGGTCGACGAGGCGGCGGCGCTCGGCGTGCCGTTCGGCGCGACGGGCTACCTCGACGACGCGACGCTTCTCGACCGCGCCCGGCGCGCGTCGGTGCCCGTGGCGGCGCACCAGCACGTGTCGGCCTCCGGATCGATCGCGACCTGGATCGCGGCCGGGCGACGACCGCTCGTGCCCGACACGAGGTACTCGCGCGAGATGGCCGCCCTCCGGCCGGGCACGCTCACGCTCTACCCCCAAGGCGGTCTGGCGACGGCGATCGCGACCGCCCTGGCCGACCCGGCGTCGACCTGGCTCGACGACGACGCCCGGACCCTGCCCGGCCTCGACGAGGTGGCCGACGCCTACGCGGCGTGGTGGGCCGAGGGGGTGCGCTGGTGAGCCGCGACGCCGGGTCGCCGGTGTCCGACGCGACCGACACCGCGCCTCCTGCGGGCGGACGGTTCGTCGTCGGCAACGCGTGGGACGCCCTCGACGGGGTGTGGCCCGACCTGCCGCCGCTCGTGTCGGTGGTCGTCGTGCACTACCGCCAGCAGGCCGAGCTCGACCGGACGCTGGCGGCGCTCGCGCGTCAGAGCTACCCGGCCGAACGGCTCGAGGTGATCGTCGTCGACGACGGATCGCCGACGCCACCCACCGTGCCCGAGGGGGTGCGGCTGATCGTGCAGGAGGACCTCGGGTTCCGGCTCTCGGCCGCCCGCAACGTCGGCGTCGCCGCGTCGTCGGGGTCGGTGCTGTGCTTCGTCGACGCCGACACGTCACCCGAGCCGGACTACGTGCTACGGCTGACCCGGCTGCCGGCGCTCGCCCCCGAGGCGGTGACGGTCGGCCAGCGGAAGCACGCGGACTTCGCGGGGGTGCTGGGTGGCGACGGCGGCGCAGGTGACGGCGTGGCCGGCGTCGGCGGTGACGGCGTCGCCGTGCCGGTGTCGGAGCCGGTCGAGGTGGCCGGGCCGGCCCACGAGCTGGAGCAGCCGCGCTGGTTGCAGCAGGCGTACGGCTGGTCGGCCGACCTGCTGCACGCCGACGACCGGTCGTACCGCCACCTGATCGGGGCGGTCACCTGCTGCACCCGCTGGTTCTTCGACCAGGTCGGCGGCTTCGACGAGTCGTTCACGAGCTACGGCGGCGAGGACTGGGAGTGGGCCCACCGCGCGTGGCTCGCCGGCGGCGTGTTCGCGCACGTGCCGGGCGCCGTGGCGTGGCACGACGGGCCGGACTGGGCCGGACGGGCCACGGGTGCCGGCGCCGGGTCGGCGGCCTCGGCGGGGTCGGTGGCGTCGGCGGCGTCGGCAGGGTCGGCGGTCGCTCGCGAGGACGAGGAGGCGCGGCGTCAGGCCGAGAAGAACGGCGAGACCCTGCGCCTCGCGGACCTGATCGCCGTGCGCGGCTCGCGTGGGTTCGGAGTGCGGAGTCGCGCGGTGGACGTCTGCGTCGACCTGGTCGCCTCCGTCAGGACGTCGATCTCGGCCGGTGCGGCGTTCGTGGCGGTCGACAGCGTGCTGGCGGCGATGCCGGACGCGACGGTCGTGGTGCCGGACGACGTGGCCCCGGTCTTCGAGGCGGACCAGCGGGTGCGAGGACGCTCGTCGGACGCTGCCGCCGCGGCGCTGGGCGGTGCCCGGGTGGTCGTGACGCTCGACGGGCCCGTGCGGGTACTGCCCGCGGTGGAGGCCGGCGGCTCGGACGACGCCCGGGTGCAGGCCCTGGCCGCTGCGGTCGGCCTCGGGGACGACGTCGCGCGGGACCTTCGGACGGCGACGGACGCGGTGGGCGTCGGGTCGCTCGGCACGCTCGAGTTGGCGGACCCGTCGGGCCGCGTGCTCGTGACGGTCGAGTCGCGTCGCGCCGTCCTGCGCGCCCGACGCTGGGGGGCGGGCGTCGCGTTCGTCTCGCACCGCGCCTCCGTGGACTGGCTGACGCCCGTCACGGGCGAGCCGAGCGTCGCCGCCTACCTCGGCGGCTGGGGCTGATCCCGGGGCCCGCGCGATCACTCCCGCGGTCGCGTCGAGTGGTCCCCCATCGTCCTTCGTCGGCCGACGAGGGACGATTCGGGACCACTCGACCGACGTTCAGGGGGTGGGTGCGACCAGGGTGAGCCAGCCCTCGTCGACGACGTAGCCGAGGGAGGCGTTCGTGGCGACGATCGCGAGGTTGTCGACGGACCTCCTGTGCGGAAGCGGAGCACGCCGGCGTCGAGGAGGGCCAGCACCGACGCGGCCTTGACCGCCGCGGCGAGGCCTCGACCGCGGTGATCGGGGTGCACGACGGTGACGTCCGTCTCGGCGGTGGGACCGTCGAGGTCGACGACGGTCAGGCCGACGAGGCGACCCGTCGACGTGAGGGCACCCCAGGCCCGGCGGGTCGGTCCGGGTGTCGCCGACGACCGGTCGAAGGGCTCGTGCCGTGTGGCCACGCTGCCCGGGTAGCCGTCGAGGGTCTGCGCGTCGAGAGCGAGGACGTCGTCGACGTCGTGCGGACCGAGCTCGCGGGTCGTGACGTCGGCGACCCTGCCGGACGCGAGGGCGCGGAGGCGGTCACGGTCGACGCGGTCGCCGTCGAGCCGGGCACCGAACGACCGGGCCGCGACGGTCCACCCGGCGCGGAGGAGCGCGGCGGCCTCGGGCGAATCGTCACGGAGGACGGCCGGTGTCTTCACGGTCCGATGGTACGACGCCCCCGCTCGGTAGGGTGGTCGGGTCGCGGTGGGCGGCGCGGACGAGGGGGATCTCATGAGCGACCAGAACGACGGAACGGACCAGCGGGGCGGGCAGCCGCAGCAGCCGCCCTACGGGCAGCCCTCCTACGGGCAGCCGACGCCCCCGCCCTACGGGCAGCAGTCGCCTCCGCCCTACGGGCAGCAGCCGCCTCCGCCCTACGGGCAGCAGCCGCCTCCGCCGTACGGGCAGCAGCCGCCCTACGGGCAGCCGACGCCTCCGCCGTACGGGCAGCAGCCCGGGTACGGCCTCCCCCCATACGCACAGCCCTCGTACGGACAGCCGCCGCAGGGGTCGCCCTCCGGCCCGGGCGGGTCGGTCCCCCTCTGGGCGCCGCTGTACGGGGCGGGCCCGGTCGTCGCGGTGAAGCGGTTCTTCCTCAAGTACGCCGACTTCACGGGGCGCGCGAGCCGCAGCGAGTACTGGTGGGTGGTCCTCGCGAACACGGTCCTCTACTTCGTCCTCGGCATCGTCGGGTTCCTCGCGGGCCTCCCGGGGAGCACGACCGACTACGACGGCACCCTCGAACCCGGACCCGGTTCCATCCCCTTCGGCTTCGTCTTCGCGATCCTCTTCTTCGGGACGATCGTGCCGTTCCTCTCCCTCGGAGCGCGGCGACTCCACGACATCGACCTCAGCGGGTGGTTGCTGCTCATCAACCTCGTCCCGTACCTCGGCGGATTCGTCCTCTTCATCCTGTCGCTGCTCGGCCCGAAGCCCGGCGGCGCCCGGTTCGACCGGCCCCGGGCCTGACGGCACCCCAGCCCGGGCGCGGTGACGGCGGCGGACGCGTCACGGTAGTTTCTCGACCATGAGCGCTCCCGACGCCCGCGTGCCCGACGACCGACGTGCCCTCGTCCAGCCGGAGCTGCGCCCCGGCGAGCACCTGCTCTGGTCGGGCGGCCCGGACGAGAGCGTGACCTTCGGTCGCAACGACCTGTTCCTCGTGCCGTTCAGTCTGCTGTGGTGCGGGTTCGCGATCTTCTGGGAGGTCTCCGCGCTGCGCGACGGGGCGTCGTGGTTCTTCGTCGCCTTCGGTGGGGTCTTCGTGGCGATCGGCCTCTTCTTCGTGGTCGGCAGGTTCCTGCTCAAGCGGGCCCGGAAGGCGAAGACGGGTTACGCGGTCACCGACCAGCGGTCGTTCCTGGTCGTCGGGTCGACGGTCCACCAGGCGCCGGCGAAGCAGCAGAACCAAGAGGTCTCGTGGTCCCGGGACCGCACCCACGTCAGCGTGGACTGGACGGACTCGATCACGGGGAACACCCCGTTCGGCGCACGGCAGCGTGGCCTGACCAACACGGGCCTCGACGGGGTCATGGCCCCGCTGCCGATGACCTTCGTGGACGTGCGCGACGGCGAGGCGCTGCTGCGCGCGCTCGACGAGGCCGGGCGTCCGGAGGCGCGGTGAGGGCCAGCCGCGGATTGCTCCGTCGACGAGAGGCGGACGTCGACGAACCCCGCCGCAGTCAGGCCTGGCGTGACCTCGTCGACCGGGTGCTCGTCGAGCTCGACGCACTCGATCCCTACGGGCTCGTGCCGAGCGTCGAGGACGGCGCCCCGTGGGACGAGTACGAACCCGAGGTCGTCCCGATGACGACGGCGACGACGAGGACTTCGGGCCGCGTCTCCGGCGGTACCGTGAACCCGTGTCCTCCCACCTCCGCCTGATCGAGCCGCGAGACGCCCCCGAGTTGGCCCGGGCGTTGACGCGCAACCGTGAGTTCCTGGCGCCCTGGGACCCCGTGCGCGGTGACGCCTACTTCACGCCCGAGGGGCAGCTGTCGGTGATCTCGTCGCTGCTGGCGCAACGATCCCGCGGCGAGGCGCAGCCGTTCGTCATCGTCGACGAGGGTGCCGTGGTGGGCCGGCTGACCCTCAGCGGGATCGCCCGTGGCCCCTTCCGGTCCTGTGACCTGGGCTACTGGCTGTCGGAGGACCGCAACGGGCGCGGCATCATGACCTCGGCCGTCGGCGAGGCCGTCGACTGGGCGTTCGGCGACGCCGGCCTCCACCGCGTCCAGGCGGGGACGCTCCGTCACAACGTCGCCTCACAGCGGGTCCTGCGGAAGGCCGGTTTCGAGCAGTACGGCATCGCACCGTCCTACCTCGAGATCGCGGGCCGCTGGCAGGACCACGTCCTCTTCCAGCGGGTCGACGACTCGACCGGACGGTGATCCGTCCAGGACAGGCTCGGTCGTTCCCTTGGGGGGTGTGACCCCGCCATCCGTTCGATCCGGACACCCGCCGCGACACCGGCCCGGAACTGCCGACACCGACACCGACAGCGCCCCCCCGTCGGCAACTCCTGGCTCCCGTCGCGGTACCTCTCCTCCCCCGGTGGTCCCGGTACTCCGTCCCAGCACCGGCCCGGAGTTGCCGACACCGACAACGGCGGCATGCTCGACATCCGCTTCGACCTGAACGCCTGTCCGCCCACCCCCTTGCACGCGGCACGCGTCCCGCCCCAGGTCAACAAATCCTGACTCCTGTCGCAGCCGCTCCCCTCCCTCGCGGAAGCCGGCACCCCGCCGCAGCACCAGCCCGGAATTGCCGACACCGACACCGACACCGACACCGACAGTCGAACCCGGACCCGCGAGGGCCCGCTCCGTCGTCCGACAGCGGACCGGCGGCCCCGTCAGAGCACCGTGTACCCGGCGGCGAGCGCCGAGCGACCCGTCAGGGCCGTCAGGAGGCGCGGCGCGTCAGCCCACGGAGCATCGGCCACGAGGGCCCCGAGCACCACCAGCGCCTGACGACCCGCGACCTCGGGCGCCTGCCCGTCGAGCCCGGCGGCCGCCCTGAGGTCGCCCGTGTGCACCACGAGCTCGACGACGCGCGTCGGGAGGTACGCCTCGAGCCGCCATTCGCCGACCGGCGTCTCCACCCGCGCGTCCGCGGTCCGTGCAGCCACCACGCCGGTCACCCGTCGCACGACGGCGTCGATGCTCTCGGGCAGGTGGGCGCCGAGGTCCCGTCCTGCCTGCCGCCTCCGCTCGGCGACCTCGTCCGGGTCGGCACGCCCGCACCGGACCGCCCGGTAGTAGTCGACGGTCCGGTGGCCGGAATCCGACGACCCGGGCCGCAGGTACTGCTCGACCGTGAGCAGGGCCCGCGACGTGTGGCCGACGAGGTCGCGGTGGTTCCACTCGCCGAGGGCCGGGGCGTCCCAGAGGGCCGGCGGCCGGTCCAGCTCGTGCACCGTCTCGGCGAACCATCGCGCCGCCGCCCCGAACGCGTCGCGGACCGTCCCGAAGCTCTCGTCCATGGGGTGAGCCTAGATCCGGCCGTGACCTGCGTCGCGGGGTGTCCACCCGGCCGTCACCATGCCCTAGCCTCGCCATCGTGGGGAAACGTCAGATCTACGTCGAGACCGTGATCGACGCCGACCTCGACCGGGTCTGGGCCGCCACGCAGGACCCCGCGCAGCACGTCCGCTGGGACGTCCGCTTCTCGAGCATCACCCCCGGGCCGCCGGACGCCGACGGGTCGACCCCGTTCCGCTACGTCCGCCGCACGCCCGTCCACACCGTCCGGGGCACGGGCGTCAGCATCGGCGAGCGCCACGGCCGGGACGGTTCGCGCACGTCCGCCCTGCGCTTCGCGACCGACGACGTCCTCTCGCCGATCCGGGCCGGTCGCGGGTACTGGCGCTACGTCCCCACCGCCGACGGACGGACGCGCTTCGTGACCGGCTACGACTACGACCCGGGTTGGGGCCCGCTCGACCTGGTCGTGCGTCCGCTGCTCGGTTGGGCGACGGCGTACAGCTTCGACCGCCTGCGCCTTTGGCTCGAGACCGGCCGCGAACCCGAGCGGTGGCCGCTCGCCTGCGCTCTCGCGTTCTGGCGTCCGGACCGCCCCCGCGCCTCCCGCACCCTGCGTGCGCCCGCCGGCGGCACGCGCGCGGGCGACCACCTGAAGGAGGCGCCGGTCACCCTGGCCGCGCTGCCCGACCCCGCGAGGCGGTCACCCCGATGACGTCGATCTTCGAGCAGGCCCTCGGCGAGGACTTCCCGCGTCTGCACCCGATGATGCAGCGACGTTTCGGCGTCGGTCTCGACTCGGGCGAGGCCTGCGTGGGCCGGGGGGTCATGTCGTCGATCCGGCGGGGCCCGTGGTGGACGGTCCCGTTCTTGCAGATCGGGCGGTTGCGCAACATCCTGGTGCCCGACGTCGGCCACGACGTGCCCTTCGTCATCGAGAACTACCCGTACCGCGACGCACTCGGACGCGAGACGGTCACCTTCGTCCGCTCGTACTCGGTGCCGCGCCGCCGCGCGGGAAGACGGCCGGTCCGATTCGACGCGACGATGGTGCTCGACCGGGGGCGGGTGCTCGACTACCTCGGCACACACCAGCACCTCGCGGTCGACCTCGACCTGTCGGTCGACGACCGCGGCGGCCTCGTGCTGCGATCCGGGGCGCAGCGCTTCCACGAGGGCCCCGTCTCGTTCCGCTTCCCGATGCTGTTCAGCGGTCGGGCCGAGTTGCACGAGTGGTGGTCCGACGACGACGAGTCGTTCCACGTCGACCTCGAGGTGCACAACCACCGCTTCGGATTCCTCTTCGGCTACCGCGGCGCCTTCACCTGCGAGTGGGTCGCCGCCTCCGATGCGCCCACCCGTCTCAAGCCGCGACGCACCGAGGCGCGTCTCTAGGCCCCGGAGCGGAGCGTGCGTCCCGTCCCCCCTGTCGGCAAGTCCTGGCTCCCGTCACGCCCGCACCCGTCCCACGCCGACCCACGCCCCCCACCGCAGCACCGCCCAGGAATTGCCGACACCGCGACCGCAACACCGGCACGGCACCGTACCCGGCATCGGCACCGGCACCGGCACCGGCACCGGCATCGGCATCGGCATCGGCATCGGCATCAAACCCTGTCGGCAAGTCCTGGCTCCCGTCACGCCCGCACCCGTCCCGCGCCGATCCTCGCACCCCATCGCAGCACCAGCCAGGAATTGCCGACACCGACACCGACATAGACACCGCCAACGACCCAGGCCCCGGCCCCGGCCCCGGCACGCCCGTCGAGACGTCCGTGGACGTCGGGCCGTCGGACCGTCGGCCGCGGAAGGACGATCCCCATCCGCCCGGCCGCGATGCCGGCCGGACCCGCGTGCCGCCGAGCCCGCGTGCCGGCCGAGCCAGCGTGCCGTCAGAACGTGGCCAGGGCGCTCACCCTCATCTGCTGCACTCGGGCGTTCGCACACGCCTCGAAGCTCGACCCCGAGGCGGGGACGAAGATCGACTCGAGCGAGCCCGGCGGGTAGACGCGGAACCCGTCCGTCGCCTGCGGGCGGCACTCGGACGCGTCGTAGTTCCCCGTCTGGGCGATCTGCACGATCGTCTGCACCTCGGCACCGGGGGCGAGCGCGTGGGCCTCGTGCGGCGTCGAGCGGTCGAGCGCGGCCGAGGCGCCGATCTGGGTGCCGTTCCCGTCCCCGACGAACGAGACGCCGGGCCAGCCCTGGAGGGTGCAGGAGCGCTGACCGCCGTTGGTCAGGATGATCGCGACGCCGTAGCTGCCGGCCGCACCCCCGCCTCCGTCGGCGATCTCGGCGGTGAGTTCGCCCACCGTGCACCTCGAGGCCGCGTCACCCGGGGCACCGTCGCCCAGGTCGCCGCCACCGCCGGACGCCCCGTCGGGACCCGGCGTCGCCGTGGGAGAGGAGGCGCTGGTCGGCGAGTCGGTCGCCGACGAGCCGGTCGTCGGTGAGGCCGTGACGGTCACGGTGGGGGCCGCCGTCGTCTCGGGGCCGCCCGGGGCCGAACAGCCCGAGAGCACGACGGCGAAGGACGCCACGACGACCGCGGCGGGGACGAGGGAACGGAACGGACGCTTCATGTCTCCACCGAAGCACGCTCGGCCAGGTTCTTGCACACTCTGCACCTTTACCCGCTCGTTCCCCGGTCTCCGCCGGGACGACGAAGGGCCCGACATCCGCGGATGCCGGGCCCTTCGTGGTGCCGACCGGAGTCGGTGGGACGATCAGTTCTTGCCGAGGTCGTCCTTGGCCTTCTCGGTCTCGAGACGCTCGTCGCTCATGTGCTGGTCCTTGTGACCCTGCTTCGTGAGCTCTTCGTCGTCCGTGCTCTTGCCGACGGCCTCTTCGGCCTTGCCGGCGGCCTTCTGGACGAAATCTTTTGCCTTGTCACCAACGGACATGACGTACCTCCTGGTTGTCGGTCGACCGGACTGACCCGGTACACCCGTGACGGTAGGCCGGGTGTCCGCGGGCCGTCGGGGTTCACAGGCTGTTCCAGGTTCGTACCCGGACCGGGACCCGACCGATCGGTCTCGACCCGGTCCACGCCGTCGCCTAGGATCGTCGCCGAGGGGGGCACCATGGCACGACACACACCGGGGGCGGGCGACGACGAGGGAGTCACGCCCGGTCACGAACCCTTCGCGCCCCCCGCGTCCGACACCGACGACGACGCCGTCACGGTCGACGCGTCGGACGCTGCCGGACCCCGACTCGTCGCCTGGTCGCACCCCGGCACCGCGGGTTCGGCCACCACCGTCGGCACGGCCAGCGCTGCCTCGGCCGACCCGGTCGGCGCGACCGACGACGACGAGGACGGCGAACCCGCCCCCCGGTCCCGCCGTCGCCGCCTCGCCGTCATCGGCGGCGTCGTCGCCGCCGCGGCCCTCGTCGCCGTGGTCGTGAGCGCGGTCCTGTCCACGAACGGCTCCGCCCCGCTCGCGGCCGGGGCACCGACCGGGTCCGCGAGCCCGACCACGATCGCCCGCACCTCGACACCCACCCCGAGTGCCTCCCCGTCGCCGATGCCGACCGCCCCCGCCACGCCCTCGCCCCGGGCGGCCACCCCGCCGCCCGAGGACGCTGCAGTGCCGGCGCCGTTCATCACCCCGGTGCCCGCGGGCACGGTCGTCGCCGAGTCCGACGTGGCGTCCCCCAAGGGCAGCATCCACTTCCACTACCGGGTGGTCGCCACCGGCGACGGCACCTACACGACCGACGTGACCGACTTCACCTCGAGCCTGCCCGTGCCGGTGGGGGTGTCGTTCTACCAGGTCGCTCCGTCCGTCGGCGACGGCATCACCTTCGGAGGCGACGGGGGTTCCGAGATCGGGGGGCCCACCGCGACCCCGGCATCGGCGTCCTGGAGCTTCGGAGCCGTCACCCAGCCGTCGTACCTCTCGACCCTCGTCGTCCACTCGACCAGCACCTCCCCGGACGTCCCCGTCGAGATCTCGGCCGGGAAGGTGCTCGCCGTCGCCCCGGTCGCCTGGTCGGTGCCGCCGCGTGGGACGAACATCGCCCCGGTCGACTCGGGTGCGGTGGCCTTCGCCACGGGAGCGCTCGAGGCGACCACGGCGTCCGGTTCGCCCAAGCGGTACACCGTCGCGCCCGACGACCTCATCGACGCCGTCGCCCGGCGCTTCGGCATCTCGGTCTCGGCGCTCCTCTACATGAACCAGGGCCTCCAGGTCATCGACGACGCGCAGCACCTGTTCGCGGGCACGACGCTCGTCCTCGACCCCGACAGCGTCTGAGCCGGGACGTCCCGCACGACGACGCCTAGGGTCGGGGTGGTGCCCCGCCTCCCCGTGCTCGTCCGTCACGCCGTGTGGTGGGTGCAGGACTACGCCTACGCCGCCGTCTGGCAGGTGAGGGCCGTCACGAGTCCTCGCGACCCGGAGCGCTACCTCGGCGGCACCGGTCGGCCCGTGCTCGTCGTCCCCGGCGTGTGGGAGACCTGGGCCTTCCTCCGACCGATGATCGAACGCCTGCACGCCGAGGGCCACCCCGTGCACGTGCTCGACGACCTGCGATGGAACAGCCGTCCGGTCGAGGCCACCGCCCGCGACGTCGCCGCCCACCTGCTCGCTCACGGACTCACCGACGTCGTGATCGTCGCCCACAGCAAGGGCGGCCTGATCGGCAAGTACGTCATGGCGCTGCTCGACGAGACCCGCCGCGTGCGGTCGATGGTCGCCGTCTGCTCGCCGTTCTCGGGGTCGCGCTACGCCACCTGGCTGGTGCTGCCCGCCCTCCGGGCCTTCTCACCCCGCGACGCGACGACGATGCGGCTCGCTCGGGACGAGTCGGTCAACGGCCGCATCACCTCGGTCTTCGGCGAGTTCGACCCCCACATCCCCGAGGGCAGCGAACTGCCCGGCGCCGTCAACGTGCGCCTCCACGCGGGCGGACACTTCCGGGTGCTGGCCCACCCCCGGACGATCGCCACCGTCCTCGCCGCCGCCGGCGAGCCCGTCGAGCCGGTCAGGCCGGCGTGAGCAGGTCGTGTGCGAGCACGTCGGCGACGGCCAGCACCTTGTAGCCCTCGCTCTCGAAGAACACCGTCATGCGGTCGGCGTCGGTGCTCATCACGGTGCCCTCGCCCCAGGTCGCGTGCACGACGCGGGCGTCGGGCGCGAACGCAGGAGGCGCGGTGTCGGTGACGTCGTCCTGCTCGCCTCCGCGCGCCTCCCGGGGGTCGCCTGCCCTCTCGGCGGCCCGGCAGCCGTCGCAGTTGCCGCACCGCTCGGGCGAGTCCTCGCCGAAGTAGCCGAGCAGGAAGTGCCGACGGCAGCCGGGCGCCTCGGCGAAGGTGCGCATCATCTCGATGCGCGAGCGCTCGACCCGGTCGCGGGTCTCGGCGACCCCGCGCGCCGCCTCGGCGGCACTCCGGGCGTCGAAGCCGTCGACCGGCTCGAACCCCTTCGTCGACTCGGACAGGGCACCGCCCTCGAGCAGCAGGTCGATGAGGCGCGAGACCGTGCGTACGCCGAGGGCCAGCTGGTCCGACACCTCCGATCGCCGGACGGGCCGACCCGCCGCCGAGAGCGCGGTGAAGACCCCCCGAAGGTCTGCTCGCCCGGGCAGGCCCGAAGCGAAGAACGAGCGCAGCGAGAGGTCTTCGGGGCGGTAGTGGAGGGTCGCGGTGGCGGGGTCGCCGTCGCGCCCGGCCCGGCCGATCTCCTGGTAGTACGAGTCGAGCGAGTCGGGCACGTCGGCGTGCACGACGAACCGGACGTCGGGCTTGTCGATCCCCATGCCGAACGCGCTCGTGGCCACCACCACGTCGACCTCTCCGGCATGGAACCGCTCGTGCAGTTCGCCCCGCTCGGCCGAGCGCTGGCCGCCGTGGTATCCCACGACGGTGCGGTCGGGGCAGCGCTCGGCGATCGCGGCGGCGTAGTGCTCGGTCGCCTTGCGGGTGGCGACGTAGACGATGCCCGGCGTCGTCGAGGCGGCCACCTGCTCGACCACGGCGCGGGCCTTCTCGTCGTCGTCCTCATGCCGCACGACCTCGAGGGAGAGGGTGGGCCGGTCGAAGCCGTGGCTCAGCACGAGCGGGTCGTCGAGGCGGAGGCGTTCGACGATCTCGTCCCGCACCGGGCCCGACCCGGTCGCCGTGAGGGCCAGCACGGTGGGACCCCCGAGTTGCTCGACGACCTCGCCGAGGTGCAGGTAGTCGGGCCGGAAGTCGTGCCCCCACGACGAGACGCAGTGCGCCTCGTCGACGACGAAGAGGGCGACCCCGGCGTCGCTCAGGCGGTCGACGGTCTCGTCCCGGGCGAGCTGCTCGGGGGCGAGGAATACGTACGTGACCTCTCCGGCGGCGAGGCGCTCCCAGCCCTCGTCGTTCTCGGCGTCGGTGTGGCCCGAGTTGATCGCGACGGCGGGCGGGGCGTCGGGGCGTCCGACGAGTCCCGCGACCTGGTCCGCCTGCAAGGCGATCAACGGCGAGACGACGACCGTGGGCCCGTCGAGCACGGCGCCGGCCACCTGGTAGATCGCCGATTTGCCGAATCCCGTGGGCATGACCGCGAGGGTGTCCCGGCCGGCGACCACCGCCTCCAGGGCCTCGAGCTGGGCGGGGTGCAGGTCGGTCCAACCGAAGAGGTCGGCGGCGGCACGGGTGATGTCGTCGGTGCGGGCGGTGCTCGTGCGGGCGGTGCTCGTGCGGGTGTGTGCGGGGCGCGTCGTCGTGCTCATGTGGTCCTCGTTCCGGTGGGGCAGAGGTCCATCCCAGGCACGTGCGGGGCGACACGCGCAGGGCTGCCAGGCGATGCCCGGCCCTGCGTACCCCACCCGCCGCGGGTCGCGCATGCTACCCCTCGGTGGGCCCGCCGCGCCTCCCGCGCACCGGCCCCGCGCCGCCCGCCACGGGCGGAGGCGCGGGTCCAGCCGTCGCGGACCCCGTGGGCGTAGCGTCCGGTGCATGAGCGACGAGAAGCAGACCGAACCCGTCATGGACGGGGCCACCGAGGCGACCGACCACGAGAAGCTGAGCGGCCTGATCGAACAGGTCGAGGCCGACCACGGCGACGAGGGCGCGGCCTCGATGGCCGACCACCTCCGCGACCGCATGGACGAGACCGCGCAGGCCGACGAGAGCCCGGCGGACGCCGAGGAGTGAGTCCCGGGGCTCCACCGCGAGGTGGAGCCCTCCGGCCCCGGTCGTGACCTAGCGTCGAGGGATGTACTCCAACGGCTTCTCCCTCGTCGGCGTCCTCTACCCCGTCTTCTTCGTGGTGGTGTTCGCCTTGGCCGTCACGCTGGCCGTGCTCCTGATCAGGACCCTGCTCTGGGTGATCCGGGCACTGACGGCCTACACGCGAGAACGAGAACTCCGCATCGACCTGCTGCTCGCCGGTGACGACGACCCGGCCGGCCCGTCGGCACCCGGCGGTCCCGCGATCTGACGACCAGGAGGCGCGGGTTCAGTTCCCGACGCCCGCGACGACCTCGCGGACGAGGTCGGCCACCAGCCCGGGCCGTTCGAGACCCGGCAGATGGGCGACGCCGGGCAGCACCCGACCCGGTCCCTGCCCGAGACGTCGAGCCGTCTCGGCGTAGAACGGCTCGTCGGCGGGGATGTCGAGCGCGCCCCAGGTCGCCAGGACCGGCGTCGCGACCTCGCCGAGGCGGCTCCACGTGTCGAGCCCGGCGTCTCCGGCCCCGTCCGGTGCGGCGACCTCGAGGATGCGGGCGTTCATCCGCTCGAAGAGTTCGCGGGGGGCACCCGTGACGCGGCCGCTCCGCGCCGCAGGACCGTCGAGCCAGAGGTGGGCCAGCAGACGGACCTGCGCCTCGACGTCGCCGCTGCCGGACGCCTCGTCGAGGGCCTCCATCAGCGGACCCGACGCCGGGTCGGGGGTCCAGTCGAACGGGGTGTCGTCGTCGGTCATGCCGCTGACCGCGGCACCGATCAGCAGCACGCCCGCCACGCGCTCGGGTGCGGTCACGGCCAGGTCGAGGGCGAGCGCACCGCCCATCGAGTTCCCGACGACGAACGCCCGCCCGACGCCCAGCCGGTCGAGCAGCTCGACGAGGTCGGCCAGGTGCGTGGCGTCGCCGTCGGCCGCGGAGGCCGGGCTCTCGCCGAACCCCCGGCGGTCGTGGGCCACCAGGTCGAGCCCGTCGGCCGCGAGTTCGTCGGCGACGCCCGTCCAGCACCGGCGGTCGGCGACGCCGGCGTGCAACAGCACCACGGTCGGGCCCTCGCCCCGCCACCGGGTGGCCGCCAGGGCGGTGCCGTCCGACAGGGTCACGTCCGCGCGTTCGCCGCTCATGTCCGCCACGGTAGCGCCCCGCCGTGCCCTTGCGCAGACCCGCATGCCGCCGCTCGGACGGCCTGACGGCCTGACGGCCTGACGGCCCGACGGCCCGGACGACCCGACGGTCTGGACCCGGACCGTCTAGACCCGCTGCTGGCGAGGCACGACGACCCGCTCGAAGACGACCACTCCGGCCGTCGCGATCGGGATCGCCACGAGGGCACCGAGGACGCCGCCGAGCGCCCCTCCCCCGAAGGCCGCCACGATGACGAGGGCGCCGGGCACCGCCACGGCCTTGGACATCACCCGTGGGGTCAGCACGTAGGCCTCGACCTGGGCGTAGACGAGCAGCACGATGCCGACGACGATCGCGGTGACCGGCGAGACCGTGATCGTGGCGGCGATGATGATCGCATAGGCCACGACCGTGCCGACCACGGGGATCAGTGCGCCCAGGAACGCGAGGGTCGCGAAGAGCACCGGCACCGGTCCGCCGGCGATCGTCAGCACGATGAAGACGAACACGGCGTTGACGGCGGCGAGCGCGACCTGCCCGGCGACGTAGCGGCCGACCGACAGGAAGATCTCGTCCGAGATGCTCATGACGTTCTCGCGGTGGCTGCGGGGCACGGCGCGGCTGAGCGAGCGCAGCATCTGCGGGAGGGTGATCGCGAAGTAGAGGGTGAGGATCGCGACCACGATCACCGCGGTGATGGCGTTGGTGATCCCCTGGCCGACGGCGAGCAGGCCTCCGCCGAGGGCGAGCAACTGGTCGGGGTCGAGCAGGTACGAGGTGACGGCGCCGACCGCGTCGTCGACGTCGACGTCGAACCCGACGGTCTCGACGGCCTGCTGCACCCAGGGCTGGCGCGAGAGCTCCTGCAGGGCGGCGGGGGCCGTCTGCACGACGTGCCCGATCTGCTCGATCAGCGCGGGCACGACGGCCGCGACGATGCCCACGACGACCCCGACGACCAGCACGACGGCGACGACGACGCCGACCCAGCGCGGGGCGCCGGCGCGCGCGAGGCGTCGGACGACCGGCTCGAAGGCGAGCGCGAGGAAGAACGCGAGGCCGATGTAGACGAGGATCGTCGACAGGGCCATGAGGGCGACGATGATGCCGACGCCGAGCCCTCCGCCGAGGGTCGCGATGAGGCCGAACCGGAAGGCGCCGGGGCGCTGCATCGGGCTGGGGGGTGTGGCGGTCTGCGTGGCCGTACCGGCCGATCGACGCACGAGACGGGCGCGGGGTGACGAGGGCATCCGACCATCCTGACCTGCTCGAGCCGATCGAGGCCACGCCGACCCCGGTCGGCCGCGGTCCGAGTCGCACGATCACTCCATCGGCAGGGAGCTCCTCCGCGCGGTCACGTGCGAAGGCCCGCCCCGACTCTCGTCGGGACGGGCCTGTCTGCGTCCGTCGGGACGCGGGCCGCGAGGGGTCAGGCTCCCTGCACGTTCTCCTTCGACTGCTGGGCGCTGTCCTTCACGTCGCCCGCGGCGCTCGAGGCGTCGTCCTTCACGGTCGAGGCGGCGTCCTGCGCCGTGCCCTTGACCGAGGCGAACGCCTCCTGGGCGGGCTCCTTCAGGTTCGACGCCACGTCCTGCGCCGCACCCTTGACCGAGTCGATGGCCGGGCCCGCTGCGTCCTTGGCGTCGGAGACGAGCTCCTTCTCCTTGTCCGAGGCGGGGATCAAGGACGACACGAGCCAGCCGGCTCCGAAGGCGATGAGGCCGACGGCGAGCGGGTTGCCCTTCGCCTTGCGCACGGCCGCCGACGAGGCGTCCGAGACGCTGCCCGCGGCGTCGTGACCGGCGCCCGAGGTCGTCGAGGCCGCATCGTGCGCCGCACCCATGACCGACTCCTTGACGCCCGAGAAGCGGCTCTTCACCTTCTCGGTCTGACGATGCGCGATGCTCGACGGGTTCACCTTGTCGGCGAGCGCGTCGACGTCGTTGCCGAGTCCGGCGCGCGTGCGCTCGATCTCGGCGCGGATCTCGTCGGGCGTGCGGCTGCTGCCGTTCTGGTCGGTGGTGCTCATGCGGTGCCTCCAGGCGTGACGGTCTCGGGGATCTTCTTGAGGGAGTCGACCGTCTTCGGTGCCCCCTTGATGCTCTTCAGTTCTTTCCTCCCGCGCAGGAACAGCACGAGGGCGACGATCGCGTAGACGACCGCGATGATCAGCGACGACCAGCCGAGGCCGATCAGCACGCCGAGGCCCCACATGGCGGCCAGCGAGACGAACAGCAGGGCGAAGAGGCCGGTGAGACCCGCTCCGCCGAACATGCCCGCACCCTTGCCGGCTTTCTTGGCCGACTCGGTGAGCTCGGCCTTGGCCAGCTCGACCTCTTGGCGGAAGAGGGTCGAGATGTCACCGGTCACGCCGGAGAGCAGGTCGCCGAGCGACGTGGTCGCGGCCTTCTCCTCCGGGGCGGGAGGCGTCGCCACGGGCTCGCGGAACGGGTCGCTCACGCGCGCGTCCCCGAGGTGCCGGGCCACGTCGTGGGCACGCTGGAGTCGGGCGTCGACGTGCCGACGCCGGGGACGTCGCCCTCGGTGACGACGTCGTACTCACCGGCCACGGGGCCGACGTCACCCACGAGACGGCTCGGCGCGGCGGCGGACGCAGGAGGCGCGGGCCGGCTCGCCGCACCTCCGGCGTCTCCGGTCGTGGCGGCGTGCTCGTCCCCGGCCTCGGCCGTCAGCGACTTGACGACGCGTCCGGCGAGCAGGCCGGAGACCGCGGCGATGGCGATGAACGTGCCGGGCTTGCGCGCCGCGTACGACTTCACGTCGTCGAGCAGGCTGCCCGGGTCGCGACCCTCGAGCCAACCGGCGACGCCGTGGGCGCGACCGGACAGGTTGCGGACCAGCTCGCCCGCGATGCCGCTGTCGGCGGAGTCGGCCATCGAGCCGAGCTGGTCGCCGACCTGGCGGAGGCCTGCCGCGGCCTTCTCCTGTTGGGCGCCGGCCTGCTCCTTGAGCTCGCCCGTCGCCTGGCCGAAGAGCTGCTTGGCCTGGCCGCCGGCCTCGGAAGCGACCTTGGAGACCTGCTCCTTGGCACTGCCCGCGACGTCGGAGGCCGCGGACTTCGCGTCGTCCGCGACGCCGGCCGCCTCGTCCTTCGCTGCGCCGGCCTTGGCCTTCGCGGTGTCGGCGGCGCCGGTGCCGGTGCCGGCGTCGTTGCCGGTGTGGTCGTGCCCGAGGTGCTCCTCGACGACCGGGGCCGCGGTCGCGCTGAAGTCGCTCGCCGTCGCGTCGGGGTCGGTGATGTCGGCGTACGCGCCGACCTGGTCGCCCAGGTCAGTCACGGCGTCGTCGCGGCGCAGGTGGTCGTGCCCGGAGGCGGCACCGCGAAGCGGCTGCCCCTCGGAGGTGGTGTCGTAGACCGCGGTGGACGGGTCTCCGTCGTAGCGTTCGTCGTCGCTCATGTCGTGCCTCTCGGATCGTCGGCGACCGTCCGGGTGACGGTCGTGATCGGGGTAGGACCTGTCACTCTGTCCCTCTCCCGAGGGGCGGTGACCGCACATGGTGAAAACGCGACGGGGGGTTGACACGGGCTGGCCGGCAGGGTCGTTTTCGGGACGGATCGTGTCGGGGAAACGCGACATGCCGCCCACGTTCGCACGTGAGCGGCATGTCGTGACCTGTCGGGGCCGGAGCCCGGGCGACTAGCTGTCCTTGCCGTCCGAGACCTCGCTGTCGTCGCTCTGCTCGGAGTCGTCGACGAGGCCCTGCTTCGACCCGTCGGCCAGGTCTTCGACGTACTTCTTGTCGTCTTCGGTCATGTCGGTCGAACCGTCGGGGATGCCGTTGTCGTTGGTCATGCCCGCACCATACTCGCCGGCCCGCCGACCGGGCCGTCAGTGGAACTGGGGGACGATCAGCCACAGTCCGACGAGCACGGCAGCGATCCCCACGGCGAAGCACAGCCCGCCGGCGACCGTGGCGCCCAGCGGTCTCGACCGCGACGGTCCCCCGCTCGGGACGGCGGCACCGGCCCCGCCGTCGGACTCGACGGCGCCGTCCGCGAACAGACGGACCCCCGTCGCGAACGCGGTGACGATGACGGCGGTTGCGGCGAGCGCGGTCGCGAAGACCACGACGAAGGCGCCCCAGTCGACTCCCAAGAACATGGTCACTCCCCTCGTCCGCGGCTCGCGCCGACCCGTTCGGCGGCCGGCGCCTCGTCGCTGTCGTTGACGGTCTCGTGGGTCACCGGGTGCCGTCGGGCGAGGAGGGCGAAGGCGAGCCCACCGGCCAGGGCGAGCACCGCGACCACCACCAGGCCCGCCGTGCTCGAACTGGCCAGCCAGGCCGAGAGCCCTCCGACCAGCGCGGCGGCCGGCAGGGTCACCACCCAGGCCGAGGCGATCCTGCCGACGACGCCCCAGTGCACCGTGGCGAGCTTCTTGCCCAGCCCTGCCCCGACGATGGACCCCGACGTCACCTGGGTCGTCGACAGGGCGAACCCGAGGTGGGACGAGATCAGGATGGTCGCGGCCGAGCTCGTCTCGGCCGCGAACCCCTGCGGGGCCTGGACGTCAGTGATGCGCTTGCCCACGGTGCGCATGATGCGCCAGCCCCCGAGGTAGGTGCCGAGCGCGATGGCGAGGCCACAGGCGAGGACCACCCAGAGCTGCGGGGCGCTGCCGGCACCCTGGTAGCCGGCGGCGATCAGGGTCAGCGTGATGACGCCCATCGTCTTCTGGGCGTCGTTCGTGCCGTGGGCGAGCGAGACCAGGGAGGCGCTGATCGTCTGCCCGTGCCGGAAGCCGGCGGTGGACCCCCGCAGGGTGGCCTGCCGCGTGATCCGGTAGGCCACGTAGGTGGCGACGAGGGCGACCACGCCCGCCACGACGGGCGAGATCAGGGCCGGCAGGACGACCTTCGACAGGACCACGCCGAAGTCGACGGCCCCCACGCCGGCACCGATGACCGCGGCCCCGATCAGGCCGCCGAAGAGGGCGTGCGACGAGCTGGACGGCAGCCCGAGGTACCAGGTGGCGAGGTTCCAGATGACGGCTCCCACGAGACCGGCGAAGATCATGACCGGTGTCACCTGCACCCCGCCGTCTCCCTCGCGGATGATGCCGTTCGAGACGGTGCTCGCGACCTCGGTCGAGAGGAACGCACCCACCAGGTTGAGGACGGCCGAGATGAGGACGGCGACCTTCGGCTTGAGGGCACCGGTGGCGACCGAGGTGGCCATGGCGTTGGCCGTGTCGTGGAAGCCGTTCGTGAAGTCGAAGACCAGCGCGATCACGACCACGAGCACCACGGTGACGAACACGTCCATCGGTACCGCCCTCCGGGACCCTCGCCGGTCACCGACCGATGACCGCGGCACGATGGCCCCGGTGCGACGCTAGGCCTCGTGGACGCGCTCGAAGATGAACGCCGAAGGAATCTTGCACATCATGCAAATGGACCGGAGGGCTCGGTGCCCACCACCGTCGGGACCGGCCGTTCCGCTAGGCGCAGCCCCGCGAGGCGCGTACGGTGGGCGTAGGCAGCCCCAGCTCCCGGTCGCCGTCCTCCCGCACCTCGGGAGGTGGTCCGACCGGAGGCACCGAGCACCCCGACCCGACGGACCCCATGGCACGCACCACCCTCCCCGAGACCGCACCCGAGCAACTGACCGAGTGGCCGTCGCTCGACAGCGACGACCACTTCACGGACGATCCCGCCCTCTAAGGAGCGATCCCCCACGGGGCATCCCGCGCCTCCTCGGCGTCAGGCCGCCGTGCGTGACCGACGCGAGCGGGCCAGGACGAACGGCAACTGCGTCTCGTCGACGACGGGCACCCCGTAACGGAGGGCCTTGCGGACTTTGCCCGATGCGCAGGCGACGTCCGCGGCGACGACCAGCGACGTCTCGGTCGTGACCGCCGGCCAGACGACCAACCCGGCACGTTCGAGCGTCCGCACGAGGGCGTCCCTCTCCTGGCTGAGCGATCCGGTCAGCGCGACGTGTGCGCCGGGTGCCAGCGGACCGACGTCGGGCCGGGCCAGGGACGGCGTGCGGGGTTCCGGTGCCGCTCCGAGGGACTCGTCGAGCCCCTCGATGACCTCGAACTCGTCGAGCTCGTCGTCCTCCGCCGGACGGGGCGCGCGCTCGAGCACGGACGGCACGAGAGCCGCGTCGCGCCGGTGCGGGGCGATGCCGAGCATCTCGGCGACCGCGTCCACCTGCCGCCGTTCGTCGTCCGAGAGCACGTCGTGCGCCCAGACGGTCGAGACGAGGGAGGCGAAGTAGCGGTCGTGCACGAGCGCACGGGACAGGTCGTCGAGGTCGAGCTCGGCGGCGAGGGTCGCGAGGTTCCCGGCCTCGTCCCTCGAGAGGTAGCCGTCGGACAGTGCCTTGTCGAGCATCGCCGCGTACTGGTCCTGACGACGGTCGAGGCCGAGCTGGGGCAGCAGCTCGGTCGCCCGCTCGAGGAAGCGCGGCTCGGTGGGCGCCGGCTCGACGGACAGGCCGTAGACGTCGCGATCGAGGTCGAGGTCGACGGGACCCGCGAGGTGCGTGCCGCCCGCGGGGCTCGCCGGGGGCACCGCCGCCGGAGCCGTGGGCCCCACGGCGCCGGACGCCGAGAGGACGGCGGAGGGGGCGGGCGCGAGGTCGCGCACCCGGGCGACACGGCGCCGGGCCCGCCAGGCCGCGCGGCCGGGGACGTGGCCTCCGTCGTCGGCGCCACCCGCGCCTCCTGCGTACCGGGGGTGCGGCGTGGACCGCGGGGTCTCGGCCGTCGGCCACTGCTGCAGGGCGGCGTAGCGGCCCCAGTCCTGCCACCAGGCCGACTGGGCGTCACCCATGCGCAGGTAGGCGGACAGCAGCTGGGCGGTCGCCGCCGCGTCGCCGAGCGACTCGTGGGCGACGGAGAGGTCGACGTCGATGGCCGCGCAGCAGTCGGCGAGCGTGCGGCCGGCGCCGGGCAGGTACGTGGGGGCGAGCTTCATCGTGCAGAGTGCGCCCGACCCGTCGGTCCCGAGCGGCGACACCAACCCGAGGCGCGCGAACTCGGCGGCCAGGAACTGCGCCTCGAAGCGGGCGTTGTGCGCGACGACGACGCGTCCGCGCAGGCGGTCGCAGAGGTCGTCGACGACGTGCTCGAACCGGGGTGCACCGCGGACGTCCGCGCTGCGGAGCCCGTGGACGTGGATGGGCCCGAGGTCCCGCGAGGGGTCGACGACGGTCTCGAACGACGCCTCGACCTCACCGTGGACGTCGAGGTGCACGATGCCGATCTCGATCACCCGATGGTGTCGCCCGGGCCAGAGACCCGTCGTCTCGACGTCGATGACCGCGTAGCCGCCGTGAACCATGTCATCCCTTTCGTCGGGGCGAGCCTGGCAGGTTGCCCGATGGGCATCCAGCCCGCAATCGGGTGACACCCGTCGTGGGGCGGTGGGGGGACGCGGGGTCAGGAGGCGCGGCTCGGTGCTTCCCGTCGGTCCCGTCGTCCGCCACGATGGGGGCATGACCGCCGCCCCCGCCTCCGTCACCGCCGCGACCGCCTCCGTCACGGCCCCGACCGCGTCCGTCACGGCCGTCTGCCGGGTGTCGGCCCTGCTGCCCGACTCGGGCACGATCGGCGTGACCGCCATCGACAAGCGCCCCGTGGACGGGCCCGTCCACGTGCGCCCCCTCGGCCTCCGCGCCGACGTGCAGGCCGACCGCAAGCACCACGGCGGGATCGACCAGGCGGTGTACGCCTTCGCCGACGAGGACGCCGCCCACTTCGCCGAGCTGCTCGGCCGCGAGGTGGTGCCGGGGCTGTTCGGCGAGAACCTGCGGACGTCCGGGGTCGACGTCACCGGCGCGGTGATCGGCGAACGCTGGGCCGTGGGCGGCACCCTCGTGCTCGAGGTCACGAAGCCTCGCGTCCCGTGCGGCACGTTCGCCCGCCGACTCGGCGAGGCCATGTGGGTCAAGCGGTTCTATGCGGAGGGCCGCCCCGGCACCTACCTGCGGGTGGTGAAGGCGGGGCCCGTCCAGGCGGGTGACGGCGTCACGGTGCTGTCACGACCGTCGCACGGGGTGACGATCGGCGAGGCCTTCACGGGGCTCCGGCCCGACCGGGCCGAGGCCCTCCTCGCGGCCGTCGACGGACCCGACCGCCTGAGGCTCACCGACGAGGTCCGGGGCTTCGCCGAGAAGGCCCTGCGAGGGCGCGTCCCCGCCTGAGCGCCGGCACGCACGCTCCACTAGCCTCGACCGAGAGGGCCCGGACGGGGCCCGCGCCAGAGGAGGCACCCATGTTCGAAGCCGAGAACATCCGCGACTGGATCGGCATGCCGGTCGTCGACCCCGACGGCGACAAGGTCGGCTCGCTCGAGAGCATCTACTTCGACACCGCCGCCGACCAGCCCGCCTTCGCCACCGTGACCGCCGGACTGCTCGGCCGCTCGCGCCTGGTCTTCGTGCCGCTGCAGGGTGCCGTCGTCGCCCCCAAGCACCTCAAGGTGCAGTTCGCGAAGAAGCTCGTCAAGGACGCCCCGTCGATCGAGACCGACGGCGAGCTCGAGGCAGCCCGCGAGCCCGCCGTGTTCGAGCACTACGGCCTCGTGTACCAGACCGGTGCGGCCGGCGAACGCCGTCTCGGCCGCCGCTGACCGCCGCCGTTCCCGACCGCGAAGGGCCCCGCCGCATCGGCGGGGCCCTTCGGCGTCCGTTCCGGCGATGGTGCGCGCACGAGTGCAGAACGTGCAAAAATCAGGAGGCGCGGGTCGGTGACCCGCGCCTCCTGCGTCGTGCGCCCGCCCCGACGCCGCCGCCACGTGCTCCGGCCTCGTGCCGCCCCTCCCCCTCGCCTCGCCCCCGTCGCCTCGCCCCACGCCCCCTTCGCCTCGCCTCACGGCCCGTGCCGCTGCCCGAAAGGCCACCCCATGACCCACGCCCCCGCCCCGACCGGCGCCTCGTCGCCGTCCTCCCCCGGAGCGGGCCCCGGCCAGCCCGCCGGGGTGCCGCGTCACGCCTGGTACGCCCTCGTCGCCCTGCTCCTGGGCATGTTCATCGCCCTGCTCGACACGACGATCGTCAACGTCGCCCTGCCGACGATCCGCACGACGCTCGACGCCTCGGAGTCGACCCTGTCGTGGATCATCTCGGGGTACGCCCTCGCCTTCGGCCTCGCGTTGATCCCCGCCGGGCGCATCGGCGACCGCATCGGCCACAAGTGGGTCTACTTCACGGGAGTCCTGCTCTTCACGCTGGCGTCGCTCGCCTGTGGCCTCGCCCAGGACGACACCCAGCTCGTCGTGTTCCGCGTCGTGCAGGGCCTCGCCGGCGGCATCTTCGTGCCCGCCGTCACGGCGTTCATCCAGTTGCTGTTCCCCGGTCGCTCGCGGGGCAAGGCCTTCGCCATCATGGGTGCCGTGATCGGCGTCTCGTCGGCGCTCGGTCCGATCATCGGCGGCCTGATCATCCAGGCCTTCGGCGACGAGAACGGGTGGCGTCTCGTCTTCTACGTCAACCTGCCGTTCGGCATCATCACCCTCGTCGCCGCCGCCGTCCTGCTGCCCAAGCGCGACGAGTCGGTGCCCCGTCCCGACCGCGGGCTCGACTGGATCGGCCTCGTGCTGGTCTCGGGCGCCTTCGTCGCGCTGCTCGTCCCGCTGATCCAGGGGCAGGACGAGGGCTGGCCGCTCTGGACCTACCTGACCATCGCCGCCGGCGTCGTGCTGCTCGCCCTGTTCGGCCTGTGGGAGGTCGCGTACACGAAGCGCGGCAAGACCCCCCTCGTCCCGCCGAAGCTGTTCGCGCACCCGTCGTTCACCGGTGGCGTCGTGCTCGCGCTGGTCTACTTCGCGGCCTTCACCAGCATCTTCTTCACGATCTCGCTGCTCTGGCAGTCGGGGCTCGGCCACAGCGCGTTGGCCTCGGGCGCCGTGGCGATCCCGTTCGCGGTGGGCAGCATCATCAGCTCGTCGCAGAGCAACCGCATCGCCGCCCGGCTCGGTCGCGGCGTGCTGATCCTCGGCACGGCCCTCGTCACCATCGGCCTCACCTGGATGTGGCTCGTGCTCGTCACGGTCGACGCCTCCGATCTGACCAACTGGATGCTGCTGGTCCCGCTGCTGCTCGCCGGCCTCGGCAACGGCTTCTTCATCGCGCCGAACGTCCAGTTCATCGTCGCGACGGTCGACCGGCAGGACGCCGGCTCGGCCAGCGCCGTCATCTCGGCGATCCAGCGCATCGGGTCGGCCGTGGGCATCGCGATCATCGGCAGCGTGCTCTTCGGCACGCTGACCATCTCGGGCCGCACGCCGGCCGACGTCGCCACCGGCTTCACCGACGCGGCGGCCCACGCCATGCTCGTCAGCGCGATCTTCGCCCTGGCCTCGTTCGTGCTCGTGTTCGCCCTGCCGCGTCGCGTCCCGCAGCAGCGCGGATAGCGCCGTCCGGGCGCCGCCACGCGCGGGTGGGGCCGGGATGCGAACCCGGCCCCCTCGTTCGGGCGGCACCAAGGAAGGTGAGGCACACTGCAACGATGCCCTCAGCCCTGCCGACCACAGAGCCGACCGTCCGCCCGGTCTCGACGACCCGTCGAGACCGGGTGCTGCCGCTCGACGGCCTGCGCACGCTGGCCATCGCCCTCGTCGTGCTCTACCACCTGCACGTGCCGGGCTTCGGCAGCGGTTTCGTGGGCGTCAACGTCTTCTTCGTGCTGTCGGGCTACCTGATCACCACGTTGCTGCTGCGCGAGCACGCGTCGACGGGACGCATCCGGCTCGGCCGGTTCTGGGTCCGCCGCCTGCTGCGGCTCTACCCGACGCTGCTCGCCGTCGTCGTGGTGGGCGTCTCGCTGTGGTGGCTCGTGGGCGACTACCAGGGCTCGACCCTCGGCCCGATCGGTGCCGCCCTGATCGCCCTCACCTACACCGGCAACGTCGCCCGGGCGTTCTTCGACACCTCGCAGGGCGTCTTCGCGCCGATGTGGAGCCTGTCGATGGAAGAGCAGTTCTACCTCGTCTGGCCGCCGGTGCTGGTGCTGCTGCTCGCCGTCGCGGTCAGGCGCAAGGCCCTGGTCGCCGGCCTCTCGGTGGTCGTGGTCGCCTCGGCCGTCGCCACCTGGTTCCTCTACGACCGCCCGTCAGGCGGTGCGACCCCCGACATCTACTTCAGCCCCGTCCTCAACGTGGCCCCCCTGCTGATGGGCTGCGTGCTCGCGGTCGTCCTGCGGTCCGACCGCGTGCGGGCAGCCCTCGCCGGCCGCTGGGGAGCCCTCGCCACCTGGCTCGGATTCGCCGGGGTCGTGGGGTCGCTCTTCGTCATCGGATCGGGGTGGCAGCAGAGCGTCCTCACCTTCGCGGTCGCGTTGCCCGCCGTGGGCCTGGCCTCGATGCTCCTGATCGGTGGTCTCGTCACGGCGTCGTCCCCCGTCGCCTGGGTGCTGTCCCTGGCACCGGTCGCCTGGTTCGGACGGGCCGTCTCGTACCCGCTCTACCTCTGGCACGTCGTCTTCATCGCCCTCGTCGAACCGTACGTGCAGGGTGCGCTCGGCATCGTCCTCGTGCTCGCGGCGGCGATCGGCACGTCCGTTCTCTCGCACCACTTCGTGGAGAAACCGGCCCTCGCGCTGAAGGGCCGTTTCGAGCCCCGGGAGCCTCGCCGCGCCTCCTCGACCGTCTCACGCGACCGCGAGCTCACGAACGCCTGACGCCTGACTTCCGGCGCCTGACGCCTGACGCCAGGCGGGCCGGGGTCAGAGCCAGCCGCGCTCGCGCGCGACCCGGGCGGCGGTGTGCCGCGACGAACTGCCGGTCTTCTGCATCGCCGACGACAGGTAGTTGCGCACCGTGCCGGACGCGAGGTGCAGCCGGGCGCTGATCTCGCGCACCGAGAAGCCGTCGGTCGTCAGTCGCAGCGTGTCGAGCTCGCGCTCGGTCAGCGGGCAGTCGTCCATCATCGCCGAGGCCGAGATGTCGGCGTCGATGTAGCGGCGGCCGTCGTGCACCTGCACGATCACCCGTTCGAGCTCGTCGGGGTCGACCGACTTCGGCAGGAACCCCCGCACCCCGGCACGGAGGGCACGACGGAGCACGCCGGGGCGGCCGTGACGGGTCAGCAGCACGACCGCCTGGTCGGGTCGTCGACCCAGGATCGCGATCGCCGCGTCGATGCCGTCCATGCCGGGCATCTCGAGGTCGAGCAGCACGACGTCGGGCTCGTGGAGCGCGGCGAGGGCCACGGCCTCGGCACCGTCGGCGGCCTGGGCGACGACGGTGATCGTGTCGCTCAGGTCGAGCAGGGCGGCGATCGATCGACGCAGCAGGGTCTCATCGTCGGCGAGCAACACCCGGATCATGCGGGCCCCGTGCCGGTCGACGCTCCGGTCGACGCCCCGGTCGATGCCGCGGGAGCCGCCCCGACCCGTGTCACCGTCGTCCGGGGCGCTCCCCCGGTTCCCGTCGCGGCCGCCCTCGCATCGACCCGGAACCGGCCGTTCTCGAGCCGGGTGGTCACCGTGCCGCCGACCGCGGCGAACCTCTCGCCGAGGCGGGCGAGGCCGCTGAGGCCGCGCAGGGGCTCGGGGGCACCGTCGTTGACGACCTCGACCGACTCGGGGCCGAGCACGATGGAGACCCGCTCCGCCTGGGCGTGACGCAGCACGTTCGTGGTGGCCTCACGCACGACGTGGCCGAAGAGGTCGTCGGCCGGGTGACCGACGGGAGGGACGCCCGTGACCTCGAGCTCGATGCCCGCCGCCCGGATCAGTTCGGCCGAGTTGGCCAGTTCGCCGGCGAGCGTGAGCGTGCGTTCGCCGTAGGCCAGCCGACGGGTCTCGGCGATGGTCTGCACGATCAGCTGCTCGGCCTCGCGGAGGTGCCGTCGCGCGGCGGCGGGGTCGCGGTCCAGGGTCTTGTCGGCCAACTGCAGCTGCAGGCGACCGACGTGCAGGGCCTGCCCCTGGATGTCGTGCAGGTCGACCGAGAACCGGTACCGCTCGCGCATCACGGCGAGCTCGGACTGGGTCTCGCGGGCCGCGTCGATCTCGAGGTACAGGTCGAACCCGTAGCGGTTCAGCCGACAGATCCCGTAGAGCGACAGCAGGCCGATCACGACCACCGTCGACAGCCCCACGAGCGGTGCGGCCGCGTCGACCTCGACGACCACCACGGGCACGAGCGCCGCGACCACGGCGGCGACGACCCATCGCCAGGAGGCGGACGGGGGCGTCGTCGCCAGGTACCCGACGGTGAGGCCGAAGGGGAAGAGCAGCAGGGCGTTGTGCCCGCCGAGCGGGACCGCCAGCCAGACGAGGTACGAGACGACGAGACCGGCGACGGCCAACGGCACGGGTGGGCGGCGTTCCCAGAAGAACGAGTGGGCCGTGACGAGAGCCCCCGCGGCGCCGGAGGCCGCCACCAACCACCAGGAGGTGCCCTCGGCCACCAGCGTCACGACCAGGACGAGGGTGGTGAAGAGCGCGAGCGCCACGAACGACCACGTGACGTACCGCCGCATGCGCGCGAGCGGGGGCAGGTGGCCGCCCGGTCGAGGACGCACGGCCAGCGGGAGGTGGGGCATGCGACCACGCTAACGGAGGCCGCCGACGCACGGAGGTGCCCGATGTCACGGCCGAGCATGACCGATGTCACACGGCACGGGTGGCACGCCGGCACTACCCGTCGTCCGCCCGGCACGAGATCGTCGAGGTCATGACGAACTCCACCGACACCACGCCCCGACCGGCCGCCGCGCCCGGCTCCGCCGAGCGCGGCGACGCCGTCATCTCGACGCACGGCCTCCGCTGTTCGTACGGCTCGTTCACCGCCGTCGACGGCCTCGACCTGACCGTCCACCGCGGCGAGCTGTACGCGCTCCTCGGCACGAACGGTGCCGGCAAGACCACCACGCTCGAGGTGCTCGAAGGGCATCGCACGGCCGACGCGGGCCGGGTCGAGGTGCTCGGCGGTGATCCGACCGACCGGGGGCGCATCCGACCGCGCATCGGCACGATGTTGCAGGACTCGGGCCTCGCCCCCGAGCTCACCGTGCGCGAGAGCGTCCAGCTGTCGGGCGCCGTCTCGGGTCGCGACGACGACGTCGACCGCGTGCTCGGCCTCGTCGGCGTCGACCACAAGGCCTCGGCCCGGGTCGCCCGGCTCTCGGGCGGCGAGCGGCGGCGGGTCGACTTCGCGGCGGCCGTCTGGGGCACGCCCGAGCTGGTCTTCCTCGACGAACCCACCACGGGCCTCGACCCCGCGGCACGGGACGCGCTCTGGGCCGTGGTCGCCGGACTCCGGGAGGCGGGGGTCACCTTCGTCCTGACCACCCACTACCTCGAGGAAGCCGCCGAGAACGCCGACCGCATCGGTCTGATGCACCGCGGGCGCATCCGCCGCGAAGGGACCGTCGCCGACCTCACCGCCGGCAGCACGACCTCCATCCGCTTCGTCGCCCCCGGCCCGCTGGACGGCCTCCCGCTGCAGGTCGCCCGGACCGAGAACGACCTCGTCGTGATCGAGACCGACGACGCCCAGCGCGACCTCGGGGCGTTGCTCGGCTGGGCGGCCGACGCCGATCGCCCGTTGGCCCGTCTCACGGTGCACGAGTCGGGACTCGACGACGTGTTCCGCGACCTCGGCCGCGCCTCCTGACCGTCGACCGTCCCCGGTCTCCGCTCCCCACGCCCCTCTCCGAAAGGACATCCCATGACCACCGTGACCCGTCCCTCCCCCACCCGGTCGGCAGGCTCGCGACGTCGTTCCGGCCCGCTCGCCATCGCCCTCGCCGAACTGCGCATGCTCGTGCGCAACCGCACCGTCGCCCTCTGCGCCCTGCTGCTGCCCCTCGGCTTCGGGGCCCTCACCTACGCCTTCGACTCGTACGGCACGGCCGGCATGCTCGCCGGCGTGCAGATCATCGGCATGGTGGGCCTCGGCGTCTACGTCACCGCGACGACCACCCTCGCGGCCCGTCGTCAGTCCCTGTACCTGAAGCGGTTGCGCAGCGGGTCCGTCGGCGACGCGGGCATCATCGCCGGGCTCGTGCTGCCCGTCGTGGCGGTCAGCGTCGCGCAACTCGTCATCGTGCTCGGCGTGCTCGCGCTCCGCGAGCCCCCGGTGCACGCCGGGCTGCTGATCGTGGCCGTCCTGGTCGCCGAGGCCATGTTCGCCGGCTTCGCCCTGGCCACGGCCGGGTTCAGCACCTCGCCCGAGCACGCCCAGTACACGACCATGCCGCTCTACCTGATCACGCTCGGGGTGGCGATCTGGTGGACGGTCACGGGTGCCGACGACCTGCTCTGGCTCAAGCGCATCCTGCCCGGGGGCGGACTGATGGAACTCATCACCCTCGCCTGGAACGGCGGCGACCTGTCACTCGTGTCCGTGCTGCTGGCTCCGACGCTGGTCTGGGCCGCCCTCGGGGCCCTCGCGGCCACGAAGGCCTTCCGGTGGGAACCCCGGCACTGAGCGGCCCCGACCTCGTCCCGAGGGCCGATGCGGCCTCGTCAGGATCGATGCGGCTTCGTCAGGGCCGGCGCGGCTTCGTCAGGGTCGACGCGGCTTCGTCAGGGCCGACTCGGCTAGGTCAAGGCCGACGCGGCCGGGCGACGGCGGGCACGCCCACCGCGACCGACCCGGCCGGAACGTCCTTGGTCACGACCGCGTTGGCCCCGACGACGCTGCCGCTGCCCACGGTGACGCCGCCGAGCACGGCGGCCCCGGCACCGATCATCACGCCGTCACCGACGGTGGGGTGCCGGCGGCCGAGCGCGCCTCCGCGTCCCTTGCCCCCGAGGGTCACTCCGTGGAAGATCGTGCAGTCGTCACCGACGACCGCGGTCTCGCCGATCACCACGCCCATGCCGTGGTCGATGAACAGGCGGGCCCCGAGGCGGGCCCCGGGGTGGATCTCGACGCCGGTCAGCGATCGGACCATCTGCGACAGCAGGCGGGCGGCGAACCGCGACCCGAGGAGGCGCGGTGCCGGCCCCGCACGCCACAGTCGCGAGGTCACGCGGTGCGCCCACACCGCGTGCAGGCCCGAGTAGACGAGGGCGGTCTCGAGGCGTCCTCGGGCAGCCGGGTCGCGCCTCCGGACGGTGTCGAGGTCCTCGCGGAGGCGCGCGACCAACCGCACCCTAGGCGTCCGCGAGGTCCTGGAACAGCACGGTCGACAGGTAACGCTCTCCGGTGTCGCAGACGATGGCGACGATGCGCTTGCCGGCGTTCTCGGGTCGCTTCGCGATCTCGAGCGCGGCGTGGATGATCGCCCCCGACGAGATGCCCGAGAGGATGCCCTCCTTCGTGGCGAGGTCGCGTGCGACGCGCAGGGCGTCGTCGAGCTGCACGGGGAACACCTCGTCGATCTGCGAGCGGTCGAGCACCTCGGGCACGAAGTTCGCCCCGATGCCCTGGATCTTGTGCGGGCCGGCCTTGCCCTCGCTCAGCAGGGGCGAATCGGCGGGCTCGACCGCGACGACCTTCACACCGGGGACCTTCTCGTGCAGCACCTGACCGACGCCCGTGATGGTGCCGCCGGTCCCGACGCCCGCCACGAAGAAGTCGATCTTCCCGTCGGTGTCGCGCAGGATCTCGGGCGCGGTCGTGCGGCGGTGGATCTCGGCGTTGGCCTGCGTCTCGAACTGCTGGGCCCAGATCGCGTTCTCGGTCTCGGCGGCGATCTGCTTGGCGCGTTCGACGGCGCCCTTCATGCCCTCGGGTCCGGGGGTCAGCACGATCGTCGCGCCGTAGGCCTTCATGACGGTGCGTCGTTCGACGCTCATCGTCTCGGGCATCGTGACGATCACCCGGTAGCCGCGGGCGGCGCCGACCAGGGCCAACGAGATGCCCGTGTTGCCACTCGAGCCCTCGACGATCGTGCCGCCGGGCTTCAGGTCGCCGGAGGCCTCGGCCGCGTCGACGATGGCGACGCCGAGACGGTCCTTCACGCTGGCACCCGGGTTGTAGAACTCGAGCTTGCCCAGCACCTCGGCCCCGCCCTCGGCGGGCAGCGAGTTGAGCTTGACGAGCGGGGTGTTGCCGAAGGCCGAGGTGATGTCGGCGTGGATTCCGGGCATGCGCGGGTCTCTTCCGTGAACGGGGGTCTGTGCGGACGGATCGATGCTCATCTTAGGCAGCCGTCCTGCACCGTCCCCCTGTGTGTCCCCGAGCGACGTGTGCGTCCCCCGCCACCCGCCACCCCGCCGCCGCCGTCCCGCCGCGCCACCCCGCCACCCCGCCACCCCGCCACCCCGCCACCCCGCCACGAAGTAAACAGCCCGCCATGCAATGTCGTGGCGGCGTGTTTACCCCGTGGCGGTACGGCCGGGCTGGGTGCCACATGGCCCAGCCCTCCGGCCCCGCTCGCCCGGTCGTCAGGACCGACGGCTCCGCAGCGGTACGCCGATGTCGCGCACGATCTGGGCGAGGGACGTCCTGTCCCGGACGTCGTCGGCGTCGCACCGTCCGATGCGAGTCACCTGGCCCGTGCGCATCAGCCGCCTCTCGCGTGCTTTCTCGGCCTTCACCACGGCGGACGGCGCCAGCCCGCCCCGGACCGCCTCGTGGTCGTACTTGACCTTGCCGTCGAACTCGAGCACCGAGCTGCCGAAGACGAAGTCGCACCGCCCCGCGAGTCCCTGCGCGTCGTGGAACTCGACCTGCAGTCCCGGGGGCGGGGCCCCGAGCTCGTGCAACGCGATGCGACAGAGCGATTCGCCTCCGTTCTCGGACCACGGCGAGGCGAAGGCGACCACGCGTCGAGCGGCCTCCGCCCCCCGCGTTCCCGTCGTACTGCCGAGGCGCGCCCCCAACTCGTGCCGGGCGCCGTTCGCCGCGCGTTCGACCCGGGCTCGATGTTCTTCGTAGCCGTCCTGAGGACGCGGGTCCCGCCAGCCGAAGCACCCTGCCCCGACCGCCGCGCGCCGGAGGACCCCGTCGGTGCACAGCACCCCGTCGGCGAACGAACGACCTCGGGCGATGTCGATCGCCGTCCGCGCCTCGGACGTGGTCAGCACCCCGTCGACCTCGACGACGTCCCCGGCATCCGTCGAGCCCGGATGTCGGACCACGCGCTCGCTCGTCCGCACCCGATCCCGACGGGGGTCCAGGACGTGCACCCGCGTTCCCGCGCCCCGGACGGACGGCAGCCCGTGGACGGCGACGGCCGACTCGTGCGACACGACGGTGCCCGGCGGCAACCCGGCCAGGACGGCGCGCACCCTGACCAGCTGCCGGTGCCGCGCCGAGAGACGCGTCCAGTCCTCGCTGGGCACGTACGCACCGGGATGTACCCGGACGACGAGGCCCCGTCGGGTGTCACGTCTGAGCGCTTCGGCCTCGCGACTGTGGGTGCCGTGGGTCGACACGAAGGTGATGGCGGGCAGCGGTTCCGACGACATGCCCCGAGCGTCGCGCACCCATTCTTGGCCCGCTCGTGCGCGCTCGTGGCCTGTGGAGGCATCACGCCGTCCGACGTCTGTGCCCGAGGTGTCACCGACACCGCCGCGTGCATCACCCCGCCACGAACTAAACAACCCGCCACACGTTTGCGTGGCGGGTTGTTTACCTCGTGGCGGGGTGCGGCGCGGCGCGGCGGAAGCGCAGGAGGCGCGGTGCGGGACTACGCGCCCGTCACCTTCCCGGGGTTGAACACGCGCCCCGGGTCGGCCGAGTCGAACAGCCCCTGCATGACGGCCACGCCCTCGGGCGAGACGTCCTGTGCGAGCCACGGCTGGTGCTCGAGCCCGACGCCGTGGTGGTGCGAGACGGTCGCCCCGGTGTCGATGAACGCCTGCTGGATGGCGTGCTTGACCACGTCGTACTCGGCCTCGGCGTCGTCACCGTGCTCGAAGGCGAAGGTGAAGTACAGGCACGCGCCCGAGTGGTACGAGTGCGACAGGTGGCCCATGATCCAGCCCTGCTTGCCGATGCTGTCGAAGGCCTGGTTCGCCGCGGCGTAGACGCGCGACGACACGAGGCGCAGCTTCGACCAGGGGGCGGCGGTCTCGGAGACGTCCGCCGCGCCTCCGTGGTCCATGAAGAAGTCGCGCAGGTAGGGCGTGTCGAACTTCTTCTGGTCGTAGAGCTTGCCCGGTCCCTTGCCGACGCTCATGCCCTTGTTCGCCTTGACGATCTTGGCGACGGCCTTCTGGGTGTGGGCGACGTGCTCGGGGCTGCCCTCGTAGCCGATGAACGACAGGCACATCGCGTCGACGTCCCAGCCCTTGGCCTTCAGGATGGTCGGCAGCAGGTCGGTGACCTTCTGCGAGATGCCCTTGCCCGGCTTCGACGTGGCGAACGAGAAGGCGGTCTCGTGTGCGTCGCTGACGCGGGTGACCGACGGGCTCACGTCGCTCTCGGCGATGGCCTGCATGGCGGCGAGGCCGTCGTGCCACGACGGGAACAGGTAGGCGAGGATCTCGCGCTTCTCGGGCAGGCGGTGCACCTGGGCGGTGACCTCGGTGATGACGCCGAGACGTCCCTCGCTGCCGATGATCATCTCGCGCAGCGACGGACCCGTCGACGCGCTCGGCACGGCGCGGATCGAGAGCACGCCGCCGGGGCGCACGACCCGCAGCCCCTTGGTGATGTCGGCGATGTCGCCGTACTTGTCGCTCTGCATGCCCGACGAGCGGGTGGCGACCCAGCCGCCCATGGTCGAGTGGGTGAAGCTGTCCGGGAAGTGTCCGAGGGTCCACCCGCGGGCGTTGAGCTGCTCCTCGAGGTCGGGGCCCTGACCGCCGGCCTGGATGCGCGCCAGTCCGCCGTCCTCGTCGATGTCGAGCACCTTGTCGAGCCGGCCCATGTCGAGCGAGACGATCGTGCGCTCCTCCGCGGGCAGCGGTTCGAGGCTGCCGACGATGTTGCTGCCGCCGCCGAAGGGGATGAGGACGAGGTCGCTCGCGACGGCCAGGTCGACGATGCGCTGGATCTCGTCCTCGTCGGCCGGGTACACGACGACGTCGGGCACCCGGTCGAGACGTCCGGCGCGGATGCGGATCAGGTCGCGGATGCTCTTGCCGTAGGTGTGGACGACCCGGTCGTGGTCGTCGGTGACGACCTGGCCGTCGCCCACGATCTGCACGAGCGAGTCGAGCACCTCGGTGCCGACCCGGGACGAGGGGACGTCGAGGTCGTCGAACGAGAGGCCGGTGTCGTGCCCCTGGGACAGCTCGACGCCCACGATCTTCTTGACGAAGGGGGCGAAGGCGGGCTTGTCGTCGTGGTGGAAGGCGACGCCCTCGACGCCCCAGCCCCACCACTTCATGTGCTTGACGCCGTCGACGGCAGGACTCTTCTTCTGTTGGACGTCGGTCACGGGCGTTCTCCTTCGAGCGGGTCTGACGGGCCCAGGATGCGGGCGGTGTTGGCGTCCTTCAGACGCAGGATCTCGGTGCGCACGCGCGTCGAGAAGTCGGTGACGGACTCGCCGTCGTGGGGCCGCATCGGGTCGCCGAACGCGACTCCGACGGGCAGTCGGCCGGGCCGGGGCCAGCTGCGGCCGCGCGGTTGGGCGATGTTGGCCCCGATCAGCGCGAGCGGCACGACCGGCACGCCGCAGGCCGAGGCGAGGGCGGCGGCGCCGGGCTTGAAGGCGGCGACGGTGCCGTCCTTCGAGCGGGTGCCCTCGGGGAACACCAGCACGGGGTAGCCGCGCTGCAGCAGCGATCGAGCACTGACCGTGGGCTGCCCCTGGCGCCCGCGGGCGGCCGCCTTGGCCGCGGCGCGTCGGCGGGCCGAGCTCTGCGGAGTCGACCCCGCCGACGCACCGGACGAGGAGGCGCGGGTCGCGTCGACCGCGGAGGCCGGGGTCCCCGAGCCCCGCTGCACCGGGAACGCGTTGAAGAACAGTTCGGTCAGCTGACGCCGCCAGGGCACGTCGAAGAAGTAGTCGGCCGCGGCACCCGTCGCCAGGTAGCGCGCGAGCTTGCGGGGCAGGGCACCGAGGATGAGCGGGGCGTCCAGGTGGCTCGAGTGGTTCGCGACGACGATGAAGCCCCCGGTGAGGCCCTCGACCCGGTCGCGGTCGATGACCGTCACGTCGGTGATCGACCAGATCGTCGGCTTGAGCACCATGCGCTGCGCGACGTAGCGGGCCATCGCGTGTCGCCGCGAGCTGAAGCGGTCGCGGACGTCGCTCGCGACGTCACCGGCACGCTGGGCGACTCCACCGGCCCGCTGGGCGACGTCGGCCCGGACGTCGTCGACCCTCTGGGCCACGGCGTCGAGGCGGGCGTGGTCGCGGCGTCGTTCTCCGTCGTCCTTCACGCTCACTGCCCCACCGGCTTGCGGCGGCTCGACGAGATCGCGCCGGACGCGGCCCGGACGGCGCCCTTGGGGGCGTGCCGGACCAATCCCATCAGCACCTTGTACCGAAGCGTGGGCATGGAGATCACCTTGCCTTTGTCGACGTCGCGCAGACAGGCGACCACGAGTTGTTCGGTGCTGAGCCACAGGGCGTTGGGTATGGACGACGACTTTATGCCGGCACGCTGATGGAACTCCGTCCGCACCCAGCCCGGCAGGAGGGCCGTGACGCCCACGCCGGTGCCCTTGAGCTCGACCGAGAGGCCCTCGCTGTACGAGGTCACCCACGCCTTGATCGCCGAGTAGCTGCCCATGGCCATCAGCCCCGCGGTGCTCGACACGTTGACGATGCGACCGCGGCCGCGCTCGCGCATGGACCTCGCCGCCGCACCCGAGAGCACCAGCACGGCCCGGCACATGACCTCGAAAGCGAGGTCGTGCGCGGCGACGTCGGTGGAGGTCAGTGGGGTGTGCATGCCGAAACCGGCATTGTTCACCAGCAGGTCGACGGGGCGGGTCGGATCGGCCAGCCGCTCGGCGACCCGGTCGACGTCGCGACGGTCGCCGAGGTCGGCCGCGAGTACCTCGACGTCACGGCCGAGCGCGCGCAGGGCGGTCGCCGTCTCGTCGAGTCGGGTGAGGTCACGAGCGACCAGGACGATGTCCCAGCCGCGCATGGAGAGTTGGCGGGCGAATTCGGCTCCGATGCCGGACGTGCCCCCGGTGACGAGCGCTACAGCCATGCCGCTTACGATACGGTGCTGAGAGCAGACTGCGCGCATCGAGACACGTTCGAGGCCCTTCTCGCCTCGTCCACTTCTGCCCCGGAGGACCCCCTGTCATGACGACCAGAGATGCCCCGCGCGCCGACCCCGACTTCGACATCCGCGAGTTCACCAAGACGGCCCGGGGCAACTGGCGCCCCGACCTCGACCTGTCCGGCTTCGCCGACCGCCCCCTGGGCCCCGACGCCCTGCGCCTCGTCCGCCATCTCGGCCGACTCGAGAGCGCCACGATGGAGAACCTGCGCAACCTCCTGGTGACGGCCACCCACAAGGACACGAGGGTCACCGCGTTCCTCGTGACGTGGGCGTTCGAGAAGTTCTGGCTGGCCGACGCCCTCGACGCCGTCCTCGAGGCCCACGGCGAGCCCCGCAACCGCGACGTGACCGAGGGGCCCAAGCGGCACGCCGCCTCCGAGGCCGTCGAGCGCCGTGGCCCGATCACCCGGGCCCTCCAGGCCATCACCGTCGGGTCCCCCATCGTCGCCGTGCACACGACGACGGGGGCCGTCGACGAATGGGTGCTCCGAGAGGCATACGACCGCCTCGACGAGCTCGCGGCACACCCCACGCTGACCACCGTGATCGACCGTGTGAGGGTCGTGAAGGGTCGTCACGAGCGGTTCTTCGCGAGCGAGGCCGACTGGCGCCTGCGCGACTCGCGCCGGTCGGTGAAGATGACCCGCGCCTCCTTGCTGACGGCCGTCTGGCCGATCGGCGCCGTCGAGCGCGCCGACTCCGAGCGCACCTTCTTCGACGCCACCGTCTTCGGCGGGGCCGAGGGCCACCTGCGCGCCGACCGCGTGGGCGCGCAGGTCGCCGACCTGCCGGGCCTGGACGCCTCCGTCGGGGCGGCCGTGACCAGAAAGCTGACCGCATGAGCTCCACCCCCGGCCTCGCGCTGCCCGACCAGACCCCGGGCGCCACCCGAGTCGACCTCGGCGGCTCGCACGTCCTGCTCACCGGCGGCACCGGCTTCGTCGGCCAGGCGATCCTCGAGCGTCTGCTCTCGTCGCACCCCGGCACGACGGTCACGCTCCTCATCCGACCGAAGGCCGGCACCTCGGCCGAGGGGCGTCTGCGGCACCTGCTGAAGAAGCCGGTCTTCGCCTCGTGGCGCGAGGCCGTCGGGGCCGAGGGCGTCGAGAAGGCCCTCGCCGAGCGGCTCCGGGTGATCGAGAGCGGCCTGGGCGACCTGCCCGACCTGCCCGACGACCTCGACGTCGTCATCCACAGCGCGTCCACGGTGTCGTTCGACCCGCCGATCGACCAGGCCTTCGAGACCAACGTCGGCGGGGCCGTCGGGCTCTACGAGGCCCTGCGGAAGACGGGCACCGACCCGCACGTCGTGCACGTGTCGACCGCCTACGTCGGCGGCATCCGCAAGGGCGTGTTCCCCGAGGCGTCGCTCGGCCACACCGTCGACTGGCGTGTCGAGCGCGCCGCCGCGGCCGACGCCCGCGCCCGGGTCGAGGCCGCCTCCCGCCAGCCCGAGACGCTGCGGACCTTCCTCGCCCAGGGTCGTGCGGCGCACGGCAAGACCGGTCCGCAGGCGGTCGCCACGGCCGCAGAAGACGCCCGCGTCGCCTGGGTCAAGGCCCGCCTCGTCGACTACGGACGCACCCGGGCCGAGACGCTCGGCTGGACCGACGTCTACACGCTGACCAAGGCCTTCGCCGAGCGCGCCGCCGAAGAGCTCTGGGCCGAGGCCGGGCACCGCCTGTCGGTCGTCCGACCGGCGATCGTCGAGAGCGCCCACCGGCACCCCTACCCCGGCTGGATCGACGGCTTCAAGGTCGCCGACCCGCTGATCATGTCGTACGCCCGCGGGCTGCTGCCCGAGTTCCCCGGCGTGCCCGACAGCGTGCTCGACGTGATCCCGGTCGACTACGTCGTCAACGTCATCCTCACCGTCGCGGCGAACCCGGTCGAGGCCGGCAGCCCCCAGTACTTCCACGCCAGCTCGGGCGGCAGCAACCCGTTCTCGATCCTGCGCATGTTCGAGAACCTCAAGGCGTTCTTCACGGCCAACCCGCTGCCCCGCGACGAGCACTCGTCGATCGAGGCGCCGCACTGGAACTTCCCGGGCGTGCGCAAGGTCGAGGGCGCCATCCGCACCGCGAACCGCGTCAACGACGTCCGCGAGGCCGTGCTCACCCGACTGCCGAGCACGCTGCGCACCCGGACGGCGCTGGCCGGGGTCCAGACGCGGCGGGCCGACCTCGAGTCGTTGCAGAGCCTCACCGACCTCTACCGCCACTACGTGCAGTCCGAGATCATCTTCGACGACCGACGCACTCGGGCCCTGCACGCCGGACTCCCCGCGGGCTCGCCCGCGGACATCGGCTTCGACGTGACCGACGTCGACTGGGAGGCCTACTTCCAAGAAGTGCACTTCCCGTCCATCACCTCGATGACCCGGGCGTTCTCGGTGCGACCCGCCGCGTCGGCCGCCGTCGCCGACACGCGGGCCCTGCCGCCGCGCGACGACGTCGTGGCCGTGTTCGACCTCGAGGGCACGGTGCTCGACAGCAACATCGTCGAGCAGTACCTCTGGGTGCGCTCGGCCGGGTTCCGCAAGGCCGCCTGGCCCGGCGAGGTCGCCAGCCTGCTCACCTCGCTGCCGCGCTACCTCCGGGCCGAGGGTCGCGACCGCGGCGAGTTCATCCGCACGTTCTCCCGACGGTACGAGGGCATGCCCGTCGCGCGGCTCTCGGGCGTGGTCCGGTCACGCGGCTACGCCGACACGGTCCTGCGCCACACCCTCCCCGACGCGCTCGCCCGACTGGCCGAGCACCGTGCCGCCGGGCACCGCACGGTCCTGGTCACGGGCTCGATCGACACCCTGACGACTCCCCTGGCACACCTCTTCGACGACGTCGTCGCCAGCACGATGCACCAGCGCAGCGGCGTCTACACGGGTTACCTCGCACAGCCTCCGCTGGTCGACGAGGCCCGCGCCGCCTGGCTGCGCCAGTACGCCCAGGCGAACGACATCGATCTCTCGGGGTCGTACGGCTATGGTGACTCGTTCGCCGACCTCGCCTGGCTCGAGATGGTCGGCCACCCGAACGCGGTCAACCCCGACAGCAATCTGGCACGCGAGGCGCTCCGAAGAAGATGGAGCATCCGCGATTGGACTCGCAGCGGCCCCCACGGCAGAAGCGGCACCAGCACCACGAGCGGCACCAGCAGCACCACAGCGAAAGGAGACGGAGGCAGGGCCTGAGCCCGCGCCTCCTGACATCACATGGCCTTCGACATCGACAAGTTCGCCGCGACCTCCGAACGCCTGAGCTGGGACGACCTCGACCTCGACCACTTCCGGAAGAACCCGCTCTCGGCCGACTCGCTGCGGACGCTGCGCTACATGGCCGATGTCGAGTACCACACGGTCTGCTACACCCGTGATCTGCTCACGACTCCTTCTCACAAGGAGAACGAGATGACCACGTTCATGACGATGTGGAACCGCGAGGAGTTCTGGCACGGCGAGGCCCTCGCCGCGATCCTCGAGGTCCACGGCATCACGGTCGACTACGACCAGCTCCGCGCGAACCGGCTCAAGCTCGGCTGGCGTGAGCGCCTCGACCCGGTCAAGCAGGGTCTGCTCGGCAAGATCGTGGGCTCGGACTTCGTCGCCGTCCACATGTCGTGGGGCGCGGCCAACGAGTACTCGGCCGTGTCGGCGTACAAGCGCATGGCCGAGCTCGAGCAGGACCCGGTCCTCGCCGAGCTGCTGAAGCGCATCGCCAAGCAAGAGGCCCGCCACGTCGCGTTCTATGTCTCGCAGGCCCGTGAGCGTCTGCTCGCGAGCAAGAAGGCGCAGAAGCTGACGCGCTTCCTGCTGTCGAAGGTCTGGGCCCCGGTCGGCTCGTCCATCATGGAGGTCGACGACGTCAAGTTCGTCTTCGGCCAGCTGATGAGCGGCGAAGAGGGCCGCAAGGCCGCCGTCAAGCTCGACCAGAACATCTCGAACCTGCCGGGCATGAGCGGTCTGACGATCTTCCAGAAGGCCCTCGACGGCCTGGGCATCCGCGCGGACTCGGTCGGCGGCTCCTCCGCCGGTTCGGTCGCCACGGCGTGAAGACCAGCCACCTGAGGCACTTCCTGGTCGCGGCCGACGTGCTGCACTTCCCGGTGGCGGCCGACAAGCTCGGCATCTCGCGGCAGAAGCTCGAGTCGTCGATCGAGGCCCTCGAGCTCGAGTTCGGTGCGAAGCTGTTCGACCGCGACGTCACGCCCTACCGGTTGACCAAGGCCGGCAAGGCGGCGGTGGTCGTCGCCGAGGACGAACTGGCGAGTCCTTCCACCCCGACCCCGCCGCCACCCCCGCCGGCGGGCGGCAAGGCCAAGGCGTCGAAGGGCAAGGGCCGTACGCCCGCCGTCAAGGGCCAGCCCAAGCCGTTCAAGAAGCGCCAGGGCCGCTAGCAGCGCCTGAGGCGGGCCGCCCGCTCGCCACCGCATCACATCACACCACGAAGTGGACACGGCACTGCGTTTTCGCCTGGTGCGGTGTCCACTTCGTGGCGGAGTGCGCCTCATGGCGAGATGGTCACGTCGTGGCGGCGTCGGGCCCGACCGTGGCGAACCAGTCCGCGTACCGCGTGTTCCGTGCCATGCGGCGGGTCTCGTCGGGGGCGTCGTCGTCCCACCACACCGGGCCGCGTTCGCCGAGCGACGTCTTCGCGGCGTCGACCCGGGCCCGGGCGTCCTCGACGGCGGCGGCGTCGTCGGCGGCCAGCGCCCTCTTCTTCGCGCGCCGCGCCTCCATCAGGTCGTGGACCAAGGAGGCGCGGGTCGCCTCGTCGAGGCGAGGATCGGTCCGGCGCCACAGCCGGCCGCGGACCACGAGGTACCGGCCGTCGGGCGTGACCAGGGGTTCGGCGCTCATCCGTCGCGTCGGTGACGCTGCACGAGGGAGTGCAGGAGGGGAAAGCTCCGGGTCACGGTCTGCCAGAGGGTCTCACGGTCGAGGCGATCGTAGTGATGGACGACGAAGTCGCGATTCTTGGCGGCGAGTGAGAACTCGACCTCGTGGAACCTCGTGCCGTCGTACGCGACCAAGCGCTTGCTCAGGTCACCGGCCCGGTTGGCCAGCGCCTCGAACGCCAACGGAAGCGCAGGGTCGCCGTCGAACGCCTCGCGACCACGGGACACGAGCTCGGCCGAGGCCGCCAGGGTCGCGTCGAGGTCGACCAGCCAACGTTCGGCGCGGTCCGGAGAGGGGTTCACACGGGCACCGCTTGTGTCAGGATCTCGCGGTCGGCCTCGGGGTCGAGCCCCCGCCGGGACACGACGTCGACCGGACGCTGGAACACGGCTTCCATGTCGATCTCGAACTGCGCGAAGTCGAAGTAGGTCGCCTCGGCCCCCGGATCGACCAGGAGGTCGATGTCACTGTCGTCGGTCTCGGTCCCGCGAGCGACCGACCCGAAGACGCTGACGGCGTCGATGTGGCTCAGGCCCGCGAGGCGCCGGACGAGACCGGCACGCGAGGTGATCTCGTCCAGCAGCGAAACGCCCTCTCGACCAGACGGGGGACGCTCGGACATCTCGACGAAACGGCTCCACGGCACGATGACGACCTCGGGGCGGCGGTGCGGCCCCACGGCAACGGCCGGACGGTCGGGGTCGAGCCGGAAGTCCCTCATGAGGCGGCTGAAGCCGCTGCGGGCATCAGCCACGGCGAGCACGTCGGCGCTTCGGATGGAGGTCTCCATGGAGACGATGCTAGCGCGGAGCCCCTCATCGTGTACATCTTTCTGTACATCTGCTCTCAGGCCCGCGCGACGGCCTGCCTCGCGAGCTCGCGCTGCACGCTGAGGGCGAGTTCGCGCAGCATGACGAGGTCGACGCTCTCGACCGTGCGGGGCTCGGGGTCGGCGACGCAGAGCGCTCCGATGCGGACGCCGTCGGGGCTCTCGACCGGGTAGCCGGCGTAGAATCTCGCCGGCGCCTCGACGCCGAACCGTTCGTCGGCCCAGGCGTCCTCGACGATGAACGGCTGGCCGCCGGCGACCGTGTGGGCGCAGAACGAGAGCGCCATCGGCAGCTCGCGGTCACCGCCCCCGGCGAGGGCCTTGTTCCAGTGTCGGTCGGCGGTGACGAGGGAGAACGCGGCCCCGCTCGCGCCGAGCAGGGTCCGCGCCCGTTCGACGATGTCGTCGAAGCGTTCTTCGGGGTCGGTGTCGAGGAGGCCCAGGGCCCGGATCGCCTCCACGCGGTCGACCTCGGCCTGAGGGGCGTGCCGGCGCGCCCGGGCCACGCCGCCGCCGGCGGACATCTGTGCGTCGAGCATGGGCGCGAGCATCTCGGCCTGGGCCTCGCCCCAGCGGGCGTACTTGGCGATGAGCTTGTCCCGGTCGTCGTGGCCCGAGAGCGGCGACGGAGGCATGAGCACGTGCACCCGGGGGTGGGTCGAGCAGACGTCCCGGATGGTCTCGTTCAGCTCGGCCGCGTGTCGGTCGACGAGGCCCCCGCCGGCGATGCGGAACACCGTCACCTCGCTGGGCGACTGGACGCCCGTGACGAGCACGGGACTGCTCGCGCCCCCGGTCTCGGTCTCGATGTGCACGAGCAGGTCGACGAACGCGCGCCGCCACTTCGTGACGTCGGTCATGGCGAGGGCGTCGTTGATGCCCGTCACCACGACCACGGCGTCGTAGCGCGTGAGGTCACGGTGTCCGAGCACCCGCCGGGCGGACACCGTCCCCATCGAGGGATCGGCCACGACGTCGACGTCGACCCCGCGACCCGTGGCCTGCGAGACGGCCCGCGCGAGGTGACCCGCGAGCCCCAGGTCGTGGCTACGGACACCCCACCCGACGGCGGGCCCGCTGCCGAACAGCAGCACGCGATCGGGGCTGACGCCGGGAGCGTGCGTCCGGGCGACGCTCTCGGGCCTGGGCAACCCCAGGCGTCGGTCGAACCAGCGGTTGCGCTGGCGGATCATCCCGCGCACGAGCGGGCTGACGAAACGGTTCATGCCGGGTTCCTCCCACAGCGGTGGCCTGATCGACGAGGGCTCCGCGTGGTGAGGGCCGAGCGGTGTCCCTCCATGCTCTCGCCCGGGTACCGGGCGGGACAGCCCCAGGTCGGGGGCCGCCGGACGGCGCGTCCGTCAGACCGCGCGGGGGACGTCCGACCCCGGCGGCGGCTGGGCGAGCAACCGCGCGAGGTCCACCTCGACGAGGTCACGGAGGCGCTGGTCGCGTTCGTCGGGATACGCCGGGTCGACCGCCTCGACGGCCGACACCTTCGTGACGATCGCGGCCCCGACGTCGCTCCAGGCCCGGTCGACCGCCGCCGCGACGATGTCGCGCACGAAGTCGTCGTCGGACTGCAGCTCGTCCAGCCGGTCGGCCACGGCCGTGTAGGTCTTCTCCCGGAACCAGAGGGTGTCGTCGTCCCCGCGCCGGTAGTCGTGCTGGTGTCGCGACCGGCCCTTGGCCTTGAGGGCCTTCGCCCGTTCGCCGCCGATCCGTTCGTTCTGCTCGCGTTGTTCCGCCGCGAGGCGACCGAGGATGGTGCGCACGGCCTCGCGGGTGCGCTCGTGGTCGAAGTGCTCGTCGTCGCGGAGGGCACGGATGACGATCGAGTTGGCCACCGAGACGACGGCGGCCGCCCGCGAGATGAGCACCCCTTCTGCGACGGCGCGCTCGAGGGCGGCGGGATCGGGCGTCGCCGGCTCGGAGGGGGCCCCGCGCGTCTTGCCGAACTTCATCGCGCCTCTCTCTCGACCGGGTGGGCGCCGGAGCGCCGGGTGACGGACCGACGATGGCCCGACGTCCCATTAAAGACCCACGGCGGGGTCCGTCGCCCCGGAGTGGGACGACGGACCCCGCCGCGACGGAGACGACGGATCAGGCCGTGGCGGCCAGCGCCGACGAGGTCTCGCGGACGAAGTCGTCGAGGTCGCCGGGGTCACGCGACGTGACGAGCGTGAAGCCCTGCTCGACGTCGGTCACCACCGAACGGTCGACCCAGCTGCCGCCGGCGTTGCGGACGTCGGTCTGCAGCGACGCATAGGAGGTGAGCTCCTTGCCCGTCACGAGGCCGGCCTCGATGAGCGCCCACGGGCCGTGGCAGATCGCCGCGATCGGCTTGCCCGCCGTGGCGAAGGCCTTCACCAGGTCGACGGCGTCGCTCTCGGTGCGGAGGGTGTCCGCGTTGATGGTGCCGCCGGGCACGAGCAGGAGGTCGTGGTCGGCGGCGTCGACCTCGGCGATGGTCGTGTCGGGGCGGACGGTCTGCCCCGGGTCCTTGTCGCCGACGAGCGTCTGGATCGGCTCGGTGGAGACGCCGGCGACGACGACGGTGGCGCCCTGCTCGCGCAGCTTCGCGACGGGGACGACGAGCTCGTCCTGCTCGACGCCGTAGTTGGTGACGATCGCGAGAACGCGGCGTCCGGTGAGTTCGGTGCTTGCCATGGTGATGCTCCTCTCGGGGCCGGTCGGGGCCCGGTGTGCGACGCCTCCCGTCTACGCGGGCGGGCTGGGTCGTGGCTGGCTCGGTGTACCCCACCCGCGCCTCCGGACCGCGGCCCCTCCCGCTCAGCTGGCCAGGAGCGCCCTGGCGGTCCCCTCGTCGAGGATGAGGTCGGTGACCAGGCCCGCGGCGAGCGCACCGCGGACGCTGACCACCTTGGCCTCCCCCGCGACGACGCAGACGCGACGCGGCGTGCGTCGGATGGTCGCGAGGTCGGGCCCGGTCGCGCGCCGGTTGAGCTCGATGTCGGCCGACGAGCCGTCCTCGCGGAAGAACACGGTCGCGACGTCGCCCACCACGTGGTCGTGGGCCAGGCTGTCGTGGTCGCTCTGCTCGAGGTAACCACCCGAGTAGACGTGGCTCGGCACGTGTGCCTCGCGCGAGCCGACGCCGAAGACGACGAGGTCCATGGCGCCCTGCAGCGAGAGGACGCGTCGGGTGCTGCGCTCCCGCCACAGGGCGCTCTTGGTGGCGGGGTCGTCGAAGAACGCGGGCACGGGGAACTGCTGGATCAGGGCGCCGTACGCGTGGCCGAACCGCCGCAGGATCTCGCTGGCGTACTCGATGCCGGTCGTGCGGGTGTTCGCCGCACCGTTGAGCTGGACGAAGACGGTGTTGTGCGTGGTCTTGGGCACCAGGTACCGGCTGACCGCACTGACGGTGGAGCCCCAGGCGACGCCGACGACCATGTTCGAGTCGACGTACTGGGTGAGCGTTCGTGCAGCCGACAGCGCGACCCGGTCGAGCCGGTCGACGTCGCTCGTCTGGTCGGGCACCGGGACCACGTGCGCGACCACGCCGAACCGCCGGTGCAGCCCGTCGCCCACGGCCGTCGGCTGGTCGAGCGGGGACTTGATCTGGATGTCGACGAGGCCCGTCTCGCGTGCCGCCTTCAGGAGGCGCGACACCGACGAGCGGGACGTCTGCAGTTCGTGCGCGATCGCCTCCATCGTGAGGTCCTGCATGTAGTAGAGGTGCGCGGCGCGCAGGGCCTCCTGCGTGCGTTCTGACGTGTCGCCAGCGACCAACGGGACCTCCTTGCACGTTCGTGCAGATACGTTGCACCTTGTGTGCATCGGGACGACGATGAATCTACCGGCCCGCAGGACGAGTCGGTCACCACCACCTGACATCGCATCTCGAAAGAAGCAGTGACCATGTCGAAGAAGACAGACTCGATCCGTCCCAACGTGCAGCGCATCGTCGACCGCCCGACGGCACAGGTGCTCGTCGTCGGCGGTGGCATCAACGGGATCGCGACCTTCCGCGACCTCGCCCTCCAGGGCGTCGACGTCGTGCTCGTCGAACGGGCCGATTACGCATCCGGCGCGTCCGCCGCGTCGTCCCACATGATCCACGGCGGCATCCGCTACCTCGAGAACGGCGAGTTCCGCCTCGTCCGCGAGAGCGTCGAAGAGCGCAACGGCCTGCTGAAGATCGCCCCGCACTACGTCAAGCCGCTGCAGACCACGATGCCGATCTTCTCGACGTTCAGCGGCATCATGAACGCCCCCTTGCGCATGCTGACGCACAAGCAGCGCTCCACGAAGGAGCGCGGCGCACTGCTGATCAAGGTCGGCATGACCATGTACGACTCGTTCTCGCGTGACGGCGGCTCGGTGCCCCGTCACAAGTTCCTCGGGCGCAAGAAGGCGCTGGCCGAGATGCCGCACCTCAACAAGGCCCTCAAGTACACGGGCACCTACTACGACGCGTCGGTGCACGAGCCCGAACGCCTCGCGCTCGACGTGCTGAAGGACGGCCTGGCCGCCGGCGACAACGCCCGCAGCGCCAACTACCTCGAGGCCGTCGGGACCGCCGACGGCGGCGTGACCCTGCGCGACGTCGTCAGCGGGACCGAGTTCACGGTGAAGGCCGACGTCGTCATCAACGCGTCGGGCCCCTGGACCGACCTCACCAACAAGGCCTTCGGCGCCGAGTCGCAGTACATGGGCGGCACCAAGGGGTCGCACATCGTCGTCGACAGCCCCGAGTTGCTCGAGGCCACGAACGGCCGCGAGATCTTCTTCGAGAACAACGACGGCCGCATCGTCCTGATCTACCCGCTCAAGGGTCGCGTGCTCATCGGCACGACCGACCTCGAGGCCGACATGGCCGAGCCGGCCGTCTGCACCGAAGAAGAGGTCGACTACTTCTTCGACCTGGTGAAGCACGTCTACCCCGACATCGAGCTCAACCGCGACCACATCGTCTACCGCTACTCGGGCGTCCGCCCCCTGCCCAAGCACGACGACCTCGCCGCGGGCTTCGTGTCGCGCGACTACCGCATCGTCGAGACCGAGGTCGCCGAGCTGCCCGGCACGGCCGTCCTCAGCCTGGTCGGCGGCAAGTGGACCACCTTCCGTGCCCTGTCGGCGCACCTCTCCACCGAGGCGACGACGAAGCTCGGCGTGAAGCGCACGGTCGACACCACCGGCATGGCGATCGGCGGCGGCAAGGGCTTCCCCACCACCGAGGGCGCCCGCACCACCTGGGTCGCGGCCCACGCCGACGGGCTCGACCGTGACCAGGTCGACCGTCTGCTCACCCGGTACGGCACCCGCGCCTCCGACGTCATCGAGGTGCTGCTCGACCAGCCGTCGCAGGCCCTCGAGGCCGACTCGACGTTGACCACGGCCGAGATCGCCTACTTCGCCGAGCACGAGGACGCCGTCCACCTGGCCGACGTCGTCCTGCGCCGCACGAACCTCGCGTTCGTCGGGGGCGTCACCATCGAGTTGCTCACCGAGATCGCGGACGTCATGGCCCGCTCGCTCGGATGGACGACCGAGCAGCGCGACGACGAGATCGAGCAGACCCTGACGACCCTGCGCGACTCGCACGGCGTCGAGGTCCACTCGCAGCACGTGCCGGCGGCGACCCCCGCCGCGGCGACGAACTGACGACACCGACCCGATCGAGAAGCCCCGCCCCTCACTCCGAGGGGCGGGGCTTCGTCGTCGTCGCCGGGGATGTCGTGACCTGACATTGACATGTCGACTTCGCTGCCCATCGGGCAAAATGTGACGTTTCCGTATTAGGATGCTGGCCGGGCACACGCCCGTGAGGATCTAGGAGGCCGCATGCCGATTCCCGTCACTCCCCCTGCCGCCGAACGACAGCTGCTGCGCGACACGGTCCGCAGCCGCATCCGTGACGCGATCATCGACGGCACGCTCGAGCCGGGCGAACGCCTGCACGACGACGAGCTGATCGCCTGGCTGCAGGTGTCGCGCACCCCGATCCGCGAGGCACTCGGCGACCTCGTGCGCGCCGGCCTCGTCGAGATGGCACCGAACCGCTACACGAAGGTCGCGACGCCGAAGGCCGAAGAAGCCGTCCAGGCGGTCCAGACCCTGGGCGTGCTCTTCGGCGGCGCCGTCCGGCTGGCCGTCCCGAACCTGCCGGACGCCGTCAAGCGAGAGATCGTGCGGGCCATCGACGTCTGCCTCGGCGACCTCGACCGTGAAGACGCCCCGGCGTTGAACGCCCACGCCATCGCGCTGTTCTCGACCTACGTCGACCACTGCGGCAATCCGTCACTGGTCAAGGTCTGCACCGACGTCACCGACGGCCTCGCCTACAAACTGCGCGTGCCGAACATCGTGCAGGTGCTGCAGTGGGACTCGATGGCCGACTCGTTCGCCGCCCTGCGCGAGGCGACCGAGGCCGGTGACCCCATCGCCGCCGAACTCGCCGCCGAGGACCTGCACGCCCTGCCCGGCCAGCGCCCCGTCGCCTGAGCGGGCGGGCACGGCCGACCGAGCGGGCACGGCCGACCGGGCGCGCGGGCGCGGCCGACCGGGCGGGCACAGCCGATCGACCCTCGGACCGTCAGACCGCCGTGACGTCGTCGACCTCGCCGACGAGTTCTTCGATGATGTCCTCCAAGAACAGCACGCCGGTGGTGACGCCCTCGGGCGAGACGGATCGGGCGACGTGCGCGCCGACCCGGCGCATCGAGGCCAGGGCGTCCTCGAGGTCGGTGTCGCGGCCCACGGCGCCCAGGCGGCGGATGCGCTTCTCGGGCACGGGTGCCTCGAAGGCCCCGTCGCCGGTGAGGTCCATGACGTCCTTGAGGTGCAGGTAACCCGTGGGCTGGCCGTCTCCGTCGGTGAGCACGTACCGCGAGTATCCCCGGGCCGCCACGGCGCGCTGCACGTCGGCCGGAGTCGACCCCGGCGCCAGGTGCACCATCTCGTCGAGGGGCACCTCGACGTCGCGCACCTTGCGGGTGGTGAACTCGAACGCCGCCGACAGGGTGCCCGACGAGTCCGTCAGCGTGCCCTCGCGGGTCGACTGCTGGACGATCGTGGCGACCTCGTCGAGCGTGTACGAGCTCGTCGCCTCGTCCTTCGGCTCGACCCGGAAGAGCCTCAGCACGCCGTTGGCGATCGCGTTGAGCGACCAGATGACCGGCTTGAACACCGTCGCCACGAAGACGAGCGGGGGCGCCAGGATGAGCGCCGCCCGGTCGGGCACCGAGAACGACAGGTTCTTCGGGATCATCTCGCCGACGACCACGTGCAAGAACGTGACGAGCACGAGCGCCACGACGAACGCGACGACGCCGATCGCCTCGGCCGAGAGGCTGGTGAGACCGAGCGGGATCTCGAGCAGGTGGTGGATCGCCGGCTCCGAGACGTTCAAGATGACCAGCGAGCAGACGGTGATGCCCAACTGGCTGGTGGCCAGCATGAGCGTCGCGTGTTCCATCGCCCACAGGGTCGTCTTCGCGGCCTTGCTGCCGGCCTCGGCACGCGGCTCGATCTGCGATCGGCGTGCCGAGATGACGGCGAACTCGGCGCCGACGAAGAACCCGTTGACGATCAGCAGCACGACCAGCCAGACGATTCCGGGCAGGTACTCGTTCATCGGTCGACCCCTTCGGTCAGCGAGGCGACCACGCGGTCGTGCTCGGTCGTGGGTGCGGCGGCGTCGAGGCCGCCGTCGGGTGGGGCCGGCACGAAACGCAGGCGTTCGAGGCGTCCGTTCGCGACGCGTTCGACCCGCAGGCTGCCGCTGCCGCTCTCGAGGGCGACCTCGTCGCCCACCTCGGGCAGGCGGTCGAGCCGGTCGATGACGAACCCGGCCACCGTCTCGTAGTCGCCGTCGTCGGGCACGCGGATGCCCGCCCGGTCGGCCAGCTCGTCGGGCCGGAGGGCACCGTCGAAGAGCACGGTGCCGGCCTGGCGCACGATGCCCACGCGGGCCCGGTCGTGCTCGTCCTCGAGCTCGCCGACGAGCTCTTCGACGACGTCCTCGAGCGTGACGAGGCCGGCGGTGCCGCCGAACTCGTCACGCACCACGGCCATCTGCAGGCCGCCGTGGCGCAGCAGGCCGAGCAGCGAGTCGGTGCCCATGCTCTCGGGCACGAAGCGCGCCTCCTGCATGAGGGCGGTCGCGACGACGGAGGCGCGCTCGGCGAGCGGGACCGCGAACGCGTGCTTCACGTGCACGACCCCGACGATGTCGTCGCTGTCGTCGCCGATCACGGGGAACCGCGAGAAGCCCGAGGTGAGGGCGGCCTCGACGACGTCGGCGGCCGAGCCGGTCGACGCGATGGTCGTCATGCGGACGCGCGGCGTCATCACCTCGGAGGCGTCGTGCTGCGAGAAGCGCAGGGTACGGCCCAGCAGGGTCGCGTGGTCCTGGTCGAGCTGACCCTCGAGGGCCGACCGGCGCACGAGCGAACTCAGCTCTTCGGCCGAGCGCGCACCCGACAGCTCTTCTTTGGGCTCGATGCCCATGGCGCGGATGGCCGCGTTGGCGGTGTTGTTGAAGAGCAGGATGAGCGGCTTGAACACCGTGGTGAACGCCGCCTGGAACGGCACGACGAACTTCGCGGTGGCGAGCGGCAGCGCGAGGGCGAAGTTCTTCGGCACGAGCTCGCCGACGACCATCGAGAAGAGGGTGGCGAGCACGATGCCCGCGACGCTGCCGACGACCAGGACGGCCGCGGCGGGCACGCCGAGCGAGTCGAGCGGACCGCTCAGCATCGAACTGATGGCGGGCTCGAAGGTGTACCCGGTGAGCAGGGTCGTCAGCGTGATGCCGAGCTGCGCACCGGAGAGGTGCGTCGAGGTGATGCGCAACGCCTTGATCGTGGGACCGAGGCGTTTCTCGCCCCGGTCGCGCCGCGCCTCCAGCTCGTTCCGGTCGAGGTTGACCAGCGAGAACTCGGACGCGACGAAGAAGCCGGTGCCGACGGTGAGCACGAGGCCGATGCCGACCATGACCCAGTCATTCATGTCGCCCCTCCCCGTCTGTGACGACCGCGCGGGCGGTCAGGCGTGGGAGAGGCCAGGGCATGTGAGAGGGAGGTTCGTCCATGACCGAGAACAGTAAGCAGATCCCCCGACCGATGCCTGAGAACGTGCAGTCGATGCAGTCGACCCGCCCTCGAGCCGAGGAGGCGCGGGTCAGGCCGGAGGGGCCGCCGCCGTCGAGGTGGTCGGCGTGGGGGCCTCCGGCGTCGAGATCGCGGGCGTCGGGATGGTGGGCGTCGGGATGGTCGGCGGCAGGGCGGGCGGAGTGGCCCGCAGGTCGGCCACGCGGTCGGCCGGCTCGGTGCGGGCGAGGAACCCGATGCGCGACTCGCGCACGTGCCAGCCCATCAGCTCGGCGGCCCCGGCCTCGTCGCCGGCGTCGATCGCCGCGAGGATGCGTCGGTGGTCGGGCCAGAGCCGCTTGCCTCGCGAGAAGGTGTCGAGGGCGTACAGCCACTCGATCTTGTTCGACAGCTGGCGCAGCAGGGTGGCCAGGGTGGCGCTCCCGCTCAGCTGCGCCACGCCCACGTGGAACCGGTCGTTGAGCTCGACGAGACGGTCGAGGTCGCCGGCCTCGACGGCGGCGTCCCCGTCGTCGAGCAGCTGGCCGAGCACGCGCCGCGTGCGCCACCAGTCCTCGGGCGGGCGCGGCTCGCCGAACAGCTCGCGCGCCCGCAGGGCGGCGCGTCGCGCGGTCGAGATCTCGAGGGCCTCGCGGACGGCGAAGAGGTCGTCGGCCTCGTCGACCGGGATCGCCGCGACCCGGCTGCCCACGTGAGGCGTCGACTCGACGAACCCCTCGGCCTCCAGCGCACGCAGCGCCTCGCGCACCGGGACGCGCGAGACCCCGTGGCGGCGGGCGACCGACGCCTCGGTGATGCGCGTCCCCGGCACGAGGGCGCCCTCGACGATCTCGCGACGCAGGGCGTCGACGAGGACGACGGGCGTCGGGCCCTCAGAGGGCGAGGCTGGCACCGGGGATGGCTCCCAACAGTTCGGTCGTGTACTCGGCGCGGGGCGACAAGAAGATGTCGTCGACGCTACCGCGCTCGACCACGGCACCCTTGCGCATCACCACCACGTCGTGCGCGATCTGCCTCACGACCGCCAGGTCGTGCGTGATGAACAGGTAGCTGAGGCCGAGCCGACGCTGCAGGTCGCCGAGCAGCTCGAGGATCTGCTCCTGGACGAGCACGTCGAGCGCCGAGACGGCCTCGTCGCAGATGAGCAGCTCGGGCTCGAGCGCCAGCGCCCGGGCGATGGCCACGCGCTGACGCTGCCCGCCGGACAACTCGTTCGGACGGCTCTGCGCGACCGACCGCGGCAGGGCGACCTGGTCGAGCAGCTCGGCGACCCGGTGCCGACGCGAGGCACGGTCGCCGACGCCGAAGATGCGCAACGGCTCGTCGATCAGCCGCTCGACGCTGGAGGTCGGGTCGAGCGAACCGTAGGGGTCCTGGAAGACGGGCTGCACCCGGCGACGAAGCGCGCGACGGGACGCACCGCGGCTCGTCGTGATGCTCTCGCCGTCGATCAGGGCCGACCCGCTCGTCGCCGACTCGAGGCCGAGCACGATGCGGGCCACGGTCGTCTTGCCCGAACCGGACTCCCCCACGATCGCCGTCGTGGTGCCGCGCGGCACCTCGAACGAGACGTGGTCGACGGCCCGCACCTGCTCGCCACGGCGACCACGGAGGCGGAACTCCTTGACCAGGTCGGTGACGGTCAGGATCGGGTCGACCCGCGCCTCCTTCGCGTCCGTCGCCTCGTCGAGGACGGCCTCGCCGCGGCGGAGGGCGGTGGCCGAGGCCAGCGTCGGCGCCGCCGCGACGAGGCGCTTCGTGTACTCGTGCTGCGGGCGACGCAGGATCTGCTCGGGCGTGCCCTGCTCGACGACGCGTCCCTCGAGCATCACGACGATGCGGTCGGTGCGGTCGGCGGCGAGCCCCAGGTCGTGGGTGATGAAGAGCAGGGAGGTGCCACGGCTCTCGACCAGCGTCTGAAGGTGGTTCAGGATCTGCCGCTGCACCGTCACGTCGAGCGCGCTGGTCGGCTCGTCGGCGATGAGCAGCTGCGGCTCCCGGGCCAGGGCGATCGCGATGAGCACGCGCTGGCGCATGCCGCCCGAGAACTCGTGGGGGAACTGCCCCGCCCGGCGCTCGGCCTCGGGGATGCCCGCCTCGCTCATCAGCGCGACGACGCGGCGCTGGACCTCGTCGTGGCCGCGGAGGCCGTGGGTGCGCAGCGCGTCGGCGATCTGCGCGCCGACCTTCATCGACGGGTTCAGGTTGGTCGACGGGTCCTGCGGCACGAGGCCGATCCGGGCGCCGCGCACCTGACGCATGGGGGCCTCGGTCGCCTGCGCGAGGTCGAGGGTGCCGCCGTCGGGCCCCGCCAGCTCGATCGTGCCACCCGTGATGTGGCCGGCCCCGGGCAGCAGGCGCAGGATGGCGGCGACCACCGTCGACTTGCCCGAGCCGGACTGGCCGACGATCGCCACCCGCTCGCCAGGCAGGACGTCGAGGTCGACGCCGTGGACGGCGGGGGTGTCGCCGAACGAGACGCGGAGGTCGCGCACGCTCAGCAGGGGGGAGGTCGGGTTCTCAGCGTCCTGCGGCATAGGCCTGGGCTCCTCGGGGGTTGGCGGCGGCGGAGAGCACACCGGTCTCGGGGTCTCGCGACACGCTGGACAGCCGGCCCAGGGACCAGCCGCCGGCGCGGGTGACGACGTGGCCGCGGGCGACCAGCGCGTCGATGACGTCGTCGCCCAGGCGGTCCTCGACCACGACGCCTCCGGGCTCCCAGGTGCGGGGCCAGAAGCTGCCCGGGAACGACGTGGTGTGCAGGGCCGGGGCGTCGATCGCCTGCTGCGGGGTGTAGCCGCCGACGATCGTGCGCAGCAGGTAGAGCAGCTGCCACTGGTCCTGCTGGTCGCCGCCGGGCGAACCGAGCGCGACGACGGGCTCGCCGTCCTTCAGCACGAGCGTGGGCGTCAGCGTGGTTCGCGGGCGGGTGCCGGGTGCGAGCGTCGACGCCGTGCCCTCGTCGAGCCACGACATCTGCAGCCGGCTGCCGAGGCAGAAGCCAAGCTCGGGGATCGTCGGCGACGACTGCAACCAGCCGCCCGACGGGGTCGCCGACACGACGTTGCCCCAGCGGTCGACGACGTCGAGGTGGCAGGTGTCGCCGCGCGTCTCGCCGGTGGGCTCGGTGAACGGCTCGGCCAGACGGTCGGCAGGAGGCGCGGTGGCGGTCGCCGGGGCGTCCTCGGTCGGTGCGACGGGTGCGTCGGGTGCGTCGGGTGCGTCGGCTGCGTCGGCTGCGTCGGCGCGAACCGGTGCCCGACCGGGGGCGGCGACGGTGGGCTCGCCGACGCCGGCGGGTGCCTCGCTGAGCGCGGGTGGCAGGTACTCGGTGCGCATCGTGGGCAGGGCGAACGGTTCGCGCCCCGGGACGTCGCCCGGTTGCAGCTCGTGCGACGCCCGCTCGCCGATCAGGGCGCGACGCCGGTCGGCGTAGTCCGCGGACAGCAGGACGTCGAGCGGCACGTCCCCGGGGCCGTACCAGGCCTCGCGATCGGCCATCGCGAGCTTCTGCGCCTCGACGATGGTGTGGGCGCCGTCGGCGGTCGACGGGTCGAGCAGGGCGTCGTCGAGCGGCTCGAGCAGCGCCAGCACCTGCAGCAGGGCGGGACCCTGACCCCAGGCGCCGGTCTTGGCGACGGTGTGGCCGCGGAACTCGATCGTGGTCGCCGGCTCGGTCGTGGCCCGGAAGGCGGCGAGGTCGGCGGCCGTGACCACGCCCGCGTGGTCGGTGCCCGACGAGTGACGGTGCGGAGTGCGGACGAACGCGTCGATCGCCTGCGCGACGTGTCCGCTGCCCCACTCGACCCGCGCCTCCTCGATCTTCCACTCGCGGGACGCGTCGGGGCCGAGGGCCTCGCCCGCCGCGACCAGCTCGTCGAGGACGGCCGCGTAGGCCGGGTTCGTCAGCAGGTCGCCCTCACGCGGCACCTCGCCGCCCGGCATCCACTGGGCGGCGGAGGTGGGCCAGTGCTCGGTGAACAGGTCGGCGACGGTCTCGATGGTCGACGCCACGCGCGCCACGATCGGGTGGCCGTCGCGGGCGTAGCCGATCGCGTAGGCCAGGACGTCGGCGAGGGACCACGTGCCGTGCTCGGCCAGCAGCTTCAGCCAGGCGTCGACGGCACCGGGGACGGCGGCCGCGAGGGCTCCCGACCCGGGGACGAGCTCGAGGCCCTCGGCCAGGTAGTGCTCGCGGGTGGCCCCGGCCGGCGCGGGGCCCTGGCCGACGAGCACGGTCGGCGCGTCGGGGGCCTCGGCCGTCGCGTAGATCGCCGTGAGGTCGCCGCCGGGACCGTTGAGGTGCGGCTCGACGACGTGCAGGACGAAGGCGCCCGCGACGGCCGCGTCGAAGGCGTTGCCGCCGCGCTCGAGGACCGACTGGGCCGAGGCCGTCGCCAGCCAGTGCGTCGACGACGTCATGCCGAAGGTGCCGCGCAGGTCGGGGCGGGTGACGAACTCGTCGGGGGTGGTGTAGGTCACGAGGGGGTCACTTCCGGTCGCTGGCGGTGGGGTCGAGGGCGTCGCGCAGGGCGTCGCCGAACAGGTTGAAGCCGAGGCAGATCACGGCGATCGCGAGACCCGGCACGACGGCCGCGAAGGGCGCCTTGGCCAGGTACTGCTGCGCGTCGCTGAGCATGATGCCGAGGCTGGCCGTCGGCGGCTGGATGCCCAGCCCGAGGAACGACAGGAGGGCCTCGCCGATCACGGCGACCGGCATGATGACCGTCGCCTGGACGATGATCGCCGAGACGCAGTTCGGCAGGACGTGCTGGAAGATCACCCGCAGCCCCGAGGCGTCCATGGTCGTCGCGGCGAGGACGAAGTCGGTCGACTTGATCCGGAGCGTCTCGCCGCGCACCACGCGGATCATCGTCGGCACCTGCGCGATGCCGAGGGCGACCACCGCGTTCGTCAGGCTCGGACCGCTGATCGCGGCGAGCGCGACGGCGATGATGAGGAACGGGAACGCCAGCATGACGTCCGTGAGGCGCGAGATCACGCCGTCGAGCCACCGCCAGTAGCCGGCCAGCAACCCGAGCGGCGTGCCGACCACGACGGCCAGCAGCACCGACAGCACGCCGACCTGCAGCGAGACGCGGATGCCGTAGACGGTGCGCGAGAGGATGTCGCGGCCGAGGTCGTCCGTGCCGAGCACGTAACCGACCGTGCCCGGCACCTGGAACGGCAGCTCGAAGTTCACCCGGGTCGGGTCGTACGGGGCGATGAGGGGCGCGGCGAGGCCTGCCACGAGGACGACGAGCAGCATGACGCCGCCCGTGACGCCGATCTTGTTGCGGACGAGGCCGCGCCAGACGCGTCCCCGCCCCGACCCGAGGCCCGCCCCTGCGGCGGTGGGTGTCTCGATGACGGTCACGATGCGCCTCCTACCCTGATGCGCGGGTTGATGACGGAGTACAGGACGTCCACCGCCAGGTTGATCAAGATGTAGCCGACCGTGATGATCAGCACGACGGCCTGGATCACGGGGTAGTCACGGGTGAAGACCGAGTCGAGCGTGAGCTTGCCGAAGCCCGGCAGCGCGAAGATGCGCTCCGTCACCACGGCGCCCGAGATCAGGCCGCCGAGTTGTAGGCCGACGATCGTGACGACCACGATCATCGAGTTGCGCAGGCCGTAGCGCATCAGCACCCGCCCACGCCCGAGCCCCTTGGCCCGCGCGGTGCGCACGTAGTCGGTCTTCATCGTCTCGATCATCGAGGCCCGGGTCTGCCGCATGATGACCGCGGCGAGGCTCGTGCCGAGGATCAGAGCCGGCAGGGTCAGGTGGTAGAACGCGCTCGCCGGGTTCTCGGCCACCGGCACGTAGCCCGACGCCGGGAACAGGCCGAGGCCCGCCGCGAGCCAGAGGATCGCGAGGATGCCGAGCCAGAAGTTCGGCACCGACAGACCGACCAGGGCGGCGGCGTTGGCCATCCACTCGGGCCAGCGTCCGCGGTAGCGCTCGGCGACGACGCCGAGGGCGACGCCCACGACGACCGCCACGACGATGGCGTAGAGGGCGAGCCACAGAGTGACCGGCAGGGTGGCCCCGATCAGCTCGGTGACCGGGGTGCCGGTGCGGGTGGACTCACCGAAGTCGCCGCGGACGAAGTTGCCGACGAACCGGCCGTACTGGACCAGCAGCGAGTCGTCGAGGCCGAGGTCGGCCCGGATCGCGGCGACGCGCTCGGGCGTCGCCTCTTCTCCGGCGAGGGCCAGCGCCGGGTCGCCGGGCAGCTGGCGCACGCCCCAGAACACGACGATCGAGGCGATCACGAGCGTGACGGCCGACTGCCAGAGCCGGGTGAACAGGTAACGGGTCATCAGGTCACTCCCCCTCGACGAACGCGGCGTTGCTGAGCCGCACGACGCCGTCGGCGTAGGTGGACACCCCGGCGACCTCGTTCGTCAGCGCGGTCAGGCTGCGGGTGCGGTACAGGTAGATCAGCGGTTCGTCCTCCTGCACCTGCGTCACGGCCTCGCCGTAGAGCGCCGCACGCTCGTCGACGTCGATGGACGCGGCGGCGTCGGCCAGCAGCTCGTCGACCCGGGGGTTGCTGTAGCCCGAGTAGTTGTTGCCGCCACCGGTGCGCAGGAAGTTCACCATGTTGCCGTTCGGGTCGACGCGGCCCGACCAGCCGAGCTGCAGCGCGTCGAAGTCGCCGCGCGACTGGACGTCGAGCAGGGTCGAGTACTCGACCGGGGTGATCGACAGGCGGAACCCACCGTCGGCGACCTGGGCCTGCAACGCCTGGGCGAGGCGCAGCGTGTCGGCGTTGTTGCTGGCCTGGATCTCGATCTCGTAGGGCGTCGTCACACCCGCCTCGGCGAGGAGGCGCTTCGCCCCCTCGGGGTCGTAGCCCGGGCAGGCGTCGCTGGCATCGGTGGCGAACGGACTCGTCGGCGGGATCGGCGAGCAGGCGGTGTCGTTCCACCCGCCGAACACGCTCTGCACCAGCGCGTCCCGGTCGATCGACATGGCCAGCGCCTGACGGACGCGCACGTCGCTCGCCAAGGGGGTGTCGATCTGGACGGGGTCGGTCCCGACGCCGTCCTGGTTGCCGATGTTCACGGTGATGCCCTGGTAGCCGAACGAACCGACCTGCAGCACCGTGAGGCCGTCGTCCGCCATGAGGGAGTCGACGTCCATCGTCGACATCGAGTCGGCGACCTGCACGTCGCCCGCGCGGACGTTCGCCGCACGGATGCTCGCGTCGGTGATGATGCGGTAGGTGATCGAGTCGAGGTGCACGTCCTCGGCGTCGTAGTAGAGCGGGTCGCGCTCGACCGAGATCGAGGTCTGCGGCACGCGGTCGACGAACTTGAAGGGGCCCACGCAGACCGGGGCGTCGCCGAAGTCGTCGCCCTCGGCCTCGAGCGCCGTCGGGGACATGATCATCCCCGCGCGGTCGGCGAGGGCCGCGGTCAGCGGGGCGAAGGGGCGCTCGTAGGTCAGGCGCACCGTGTCGTCGTCGAGGGCCTCGACCCCGGTCACCGGGCCGAGCTCGCTGGCCCGCGACGAGTCGGGCTTGTCGAGGTGACGACGCAGCGTCGTGACGACGGCCTGGGCGTCCAACGGGGTGCCGTCCGCGAACACGGCGTCCGTGCGCACGGGGATGTCGACCGTCAGCCCGCCGTCCGACAGCGTCGGCAGCTCGGTCGCCAGCAGCGGCACGAGGTCACCCTCGGCGTCGATGTCGTACAGCTTCTGGCACACGGTCTCCATGACGTAGCGCGTGTAGAGCGACGACGACGTGGTGGGGTCGAGGGCGTCCGGCTCGGCGGACAGCGCCATCACCAGGTCGCCCCCCTCGACGATGGTCCGGTCGCCGATCGGCGCGGTGGTCACGTCGGTCTTGTCGGGCGGGTTCGTCCCGGCGGGTTGCTGCGGGACGCAGGCCGTCAGGGCGAGCGTCGCGGCGGCGGCGAGGGCCGGGAGCGCGAGGGCCCGGCGCAGGCGGCGACGCCCGGCCGGGGAGCTCGCGGCGCGGGTCGCGCTCGCGGCGCGGGTCGCGCTCGCGGCGCGGGTCGCGCCGGCGCTCGCGGCGCGGGTCGGGCGGGGTGGGCGGGCCATCGGGCCTCCGATGCTCGGGTGGTATCGGTCTGTGCGGCGTGGATTGCATACAATCCTGCCGCACGCCCCAGTTTTGTATACGAATTGTTTCGCGCGGGTAAAACGTGGCCCGCCCGGTCCGGCTCGCCCAGAGACGCACCGCCCGCACCCGCACCCGCACCCGCTCCGAGGTCGCACCACGATCGCGTCACGGAACCACACTCGGGGTTGGTTCGACGACTCGGAAGTGGTGCGACCTGAGCGTCACGGCAAGGGCAGCCCTGCTGAGCGGAGGTTCGCGGCCAGGCGGGGTGGGTGCGACAACTCGTCCCAGACCGTTCGCGCGAATCCGTTGACCTCGGGCCGGTTGCGGATGCGGTCCTCTCGGATCTTCTCGTCCACGACGACTTGTCCGGGCGACCGGCCCTTCTTCCACCGCCCTTCCGCGTACTTGATCCGTCCGTCGAATTCGAGCACGACGCCGAACCGGGGCCACCAGAAGTCGACGACGTCGGCGAAGAGGCCGCCGTCTCCCCAGGTGAAACGCTGCTGGAGCACCGGAGGAGGCGCGCCCAGCTCGTGCAGGACGACCCGCGTCAGCGACTCCCCCGGGGATTCGGCCTCGGGCGTCGCGAAGGCGACGGCACGGCGTGCACTCGGCAGGCCTCGTGCCGACCCACGTCCGTCGAGGACGTGCCGCACGTCATCCGCGGTGGCGAGCCCCCTCCGCACGAGGGCATCGAGGGCGACCACCGCGTCACGGAACGACGACGTGAGGGCGAGATCGGCTGCTGTTCGAGCCGGAGAGGTGAGGGAAAGTGGAGGGAGCGACCGCACCTCCTCACCGGAGAGCGGTCCCGGGTGCCGCACGACGTTCGCCGTCGTCTGGGTCGTGCGGCGGTCCGGGTCGACGACGTGCACGCGGCTCGGCCACTCACCGAGGGCCGGCAGCTCCCAGCATGCGGCCGCCGACGCATGAGACACCACCATCCGCGAAGCGAGCCGCGGCATGACGGCGAGGACGAGGATCAGGTGGCGATCCCGAGAGGAGGCCGCTCGCCACGCGGCAGCGTCGACGGCTGCCCCACGACGCACCCGGACGAACTCACCCCGCTCGACACCACGACGCACGGCCTCGGACTCCCGCCGCCCGTGCTCGAGCCGGTCGGACCGGATGATGTGGGGCAGATGTTCGATCACAGGGAGAGACTGCCGTCACATGGCGGCCCGCCAGTGGTTGTCCACAGGCAGGGCGACGACGAGGTCACACCACGTCTGCGGCATCGAACCGCCCGACGGGGCAGTTCGATGACTCGACGGTGGTGCGACCTCGTGCAGAGCGGGGCGAAGAAGCCGCGCGGAGGCGAGGAGGCGCGGGGCGGCTACTCGAGGTTGGCGTGACGGGGCCAGAGCTCGTCGGCATCGGCACCCGAGCGCTTCCACAGCGCGTGGAAGACGGCGTCGCCGAGCAGCACGACGGTCTGCTCGAACAGCCCGCCGGCGTACTGCGACGACGCGGCTCCCGAGCGGTCCTGCTTGTCGGCGGCGGGCACCACGAGCACGGCCTCGGCCAGGTCGGCCAGCGGCGAGTCGGCGGCGGTGGTGATGGCGGCCACCCGCGCGCCGGCGTCGACGGCCGTCCGGGCCGCGGCGACGATGCCGGACGTCGTGCCCGAGCCGCTCGCGGTGAGCAGCACGTCCCCGTCGGCGATGGCCGGCGTCGTGACCTCGCCGACGACGTGGACCTCGAGTCCGAGGTGCATCAACCGCATCGCGGTCATGCGGAGGGCGAGACCCGAGCGACCCGCACCGTGGACGAAGACGCGCTCGGCGTCGTCGAGCAGGTCGGCGAAGGCGTCGAGCTGGCCGGACGTGTCGGACGAGTCGTCGCCTCCGGCGTCCGCGTCGAGCACCGCCGAGACGGCGGCGTCGACCTCGTCGGCCACGAGCTCGAGGGCGGTGGCGACGGAACCGTGGTCGTCGTCGGGGGTCGTGCTGTCTGCGGGGGTCACGCGTACCAGCCTGCTCGCCCCGCGCCTCCGGCGTCCAGGTTCGGGCCGGGGGTCCGCGTCGACGGGCTCCGGGCGGCGGTGCGACCAGAAGGGGGGCCACCGTCGACCCGCACTGGGGGCAGCCCGGCTGCCGACCGCTGCCTAGCCTGGGACAGGGGGACGAGACACCGAGAGACACCCGAGGAGCACCACGTGACCAGGACGGTCGACACACCCGCGCACCCGACGCGCAGCTACGAGCGGCTGAGGCCTGCCATGCGCCTGTTCTACCTGTGGACGCTCTCGCGTTCCCGGCACGTGCCCTCGCCACGCGGACGGCCGACCTACCGGGCGGACTCCCCCGACCCCGACACCGTGCTGCTGATCGGCACGGGCCCGACCCACGGCTTCGGCGTGACGAGCCACGAGCAGGCGCTCACCGGTCAGATCGCCAAGGAGACCTCGAAGAGCACCGGTCGCGCCTGCTCGGTCGACTACATCGGCGACGAGATGATGAACGCCGGTTCGGCCCGTTCGTGGATCGGCGACCACGACCTCAGCCTGTACGACACGGTCGTCGTCATGCTCGGCCTCAACGACGCCGTCATGCTCACCCCGCTCGAGGGATGGCAACGTGACGTGACGACGCTCGTCACCGACCTGACCCGCCGCGTCCACCCGACCGCCCGCATCGTGCTGGTCGGCGTGCAGCCCGTGCGCTCGGTCACGCGGTTCGACAACCCGTTCGGATCGGTCGCCGACCGGCACGCCGCCCGCATGAACGAGATCACCGAACGGATCGCCGCGCAGCACCCGTCGGCCTCGTACTTCCGGCTGCCCCCGGGAGAGCTGCAGCCCGGTCGCCCGCACGGCTGCGAGACGATGTACCGGCAGTGGGGCGCCGTGGTCGCCGACCGGGTGGCCCCGACCCTCGACGTCGTGCGCCGCGGCGAGACCGTCGAGCACATCGGACGCACGTCCGTCGCGCCCGTCGTGCCCGAGCGGGTCGCCGCCCAGCTCGAGGTGGCCCGACTGGCGGCGTCGGTGGCCGCACCGGCCCCGGTCGACCCGGTCGTCGCGCAGCTGGAGGCCGCGCGGGCGGCCGTCGCCCGACTCGAGGCCGAGCAGGCCGTCGCCCGTCTCGAGGCCGAGCAGGCCGTCGCGGCACGCCCGGCGGACGCACCCGCGTCGGCACGCCCGGCGGACGCACCCGCGTCGGCCCCCGCAGCCGCAGCCACACCCGCACCAGCGCCGGCCCCGGCAGACGCACCCGCGACCGCTCTCGGAACCGGGGCCACCCCGTCGACCGACACCGCGCCTCCTGCCCGTCCGCGTCGGGCCCTGCCCGAGCCGACCTTCGAGTGGTCGGGAGCCGAGAAGCTGGTCGAGCTCGCGAGCAGCGGCGGGTCGGACACCCTGCAGGACCTCGCCCGCCGAGCCGAGAAGGAGTTCGGCGTCGACGTCGCCGTCGTCTCGCTGCTCGACGGCAAGAAGCTCTACTACGCGGTCAACACCGAGCTGCTGCCGGTCTCGATCCCCCGCGAGCTGACGTTCTGCGACGTGACCGTCGCGGCCGACGCGCCCGTGATCGTCGAGGACGCCCGCAAGGACGACCGGTTCAAGGACAACCCCTACCTCGACCTCAACCACGGGTACTTCTACGCCGGGCACCCGATCCACTCGTCGTCGGGCGAGGCCATCGGCACCTTCTGCCTGCACAACACGCGGCCCCGCAAGGCGAAGAGCGTGTCGTCCGAGAAGCTGGCCGAGTTCGCCCGGCTCGCCGAACTCGAGCTGCAGAGCTACGAGACGGCCGAGGGCGGTCACGACCTGCCGACGATGTACGAGACCCGGGAGGCGGCGGTCGCGGCGGCCGTGTCGGGTCGCGCCCCACAGGCGGCCGCGCTGGCACGGGGCGTGGCCGACGCCACGAGCGTCGTCGCCGCGCCCCAGCCCGTGGCTACGCCCACGGCTGCGCCCACGGCTACGGCTGCGGCTGCGGCTGCGGCTGCGGGCACGGTCCCCGTGGTCGCCGCTGCTGCCGCATCCACCCCGGCCCCCACGCGCGTCGGGCGCCACGCCGCCCCCTGACCGCGACCTGCGGGCGAGGACGCACCACGTCCGCGTCGTCGAACCACCCGAGAGCGTGGTTCGACGACGCGACGGTGGTGCGACCGGCACGCCGGCGCGCCGGCGCGCCGTCACGCCGTGGAGGTCGCTGACGCGCCCTTCCGCTGCTTCAGCCACAGCACGAGCACGAAGCTGAAGATCACGAGCACCATCCACGAGCCGATCTTGCTGGGGTGCACGAGGCTCCAGCCGTCGACCTGCGAGGCGTAGGTCCAGGCACCGAGCAGGGTCGCGGCGTTCTCGGCGATCCAGATGAACAGCCCGATGAGGGCGAACGACACGAGCAAGGGCATGCGGCGGTCGCCGCCCCGCACGCGGAAGGTCACCGACCGCCGGGCGATCAGCAGCGCGGCGACGCCGAGCAGCACCCAGCGCAGGTCGGCGATCCAGTGGTTCGTGAAGAAGTTGACGTAGAAGCCGACCGCGACGGCCATGGTCGCCGCCATCGGCACGGGGTCGACGCGGAGGTCCAGCCGGCGCCACGCCTGGCAGATGTAGCTCGCGACCGCCGCGTACATGAAGCCGCTGTAGAGCGGCACGTCCCCCAGGCGCAGCACGCCGGGCTCGGGGTACGACCACGAGCCGATCGCGACCTTGAAGACCTCGAGCCCGAGCCCGAGGACGTGGAAGACGCAGATGACGAGCAGCTCGTCCCGGGTCTCGAGCCGCGTCGCGACGAGGACGACCTGCACGAGCAGGCACCAGATCAGCATCGCGTCGTAGCGCGGCACGCCCACGTCGACCACGCGGGTCACGGCGAGCCCGGCGAAGATCGCGACGGCGAACGCGCACGAGAGGGCCTGGGCGCGGCCGAAGGCCAGCAGGTCGAGCAGGGACTCGCGCGCCCGGGTGACGCGACCCGGACCGTGGCGCGGGACGACCTCGACTGCGGACACCGTGCCTCCTCGGAGTTCGTCGTCGGTGCGGGCCGGGTGGCCGCACCGTCGCGCCCCGTGGGTGCGACCTCGTCCACGCTACGAACCCCGAGGAGGCGCGGCGTCCGCCCCGAGGACCACCCGCCTCCCCCGCGGGTCGCGTCCGCGGACACGCGAGAGCCCCCTCGCCGTGGGGCGAGGGGGCTCTCGTGGGGTGCTCGTCGGCGTCCCGCGCTGCGGGTCGCTGGTACGCACCGTCGACGGGCCGGGCGTCAGCCCGTCCGAAGTCGTGCACCGGGCCGGGGCCCGGGACGGTCAGATCTGGTCGTCGTCCACCAGACCCGCCACGAAGGGGTAGCGGTCGGCCACGTACTCGTGGAGGTCGGGGTGGACGAGGGTGTCGAGCGAGGGAAGTGAGGAGGTCATGGTCGGGCCGTTCAGTCGAGGTCGTCGGTGTCGTCGAGGCCCGTGTCGAAGTACGACACGTGGTCGCCGACCTGGTCGGCGAGGATGCGCTGGGCGAAGGTCACGACGCGCGCCTCAGGCCGACATCGCGTGGGCCGGAGCCGCCACGAGGAAGTCGGCGTAGGTGGGCTCGTCGACCCGGGCGACGGCCGAGACGGCTGCCGAGATCGGGGCGGCGAGGGCGACGGCCGCGACTCGCGCCCGACGACGACGGGGGTAGGTCTCGATTCGGACGGCCGGGACGCGGGGGTCGCGGCGGTAGAGGCCCGCGTCGACGCGACCGGTGGTCGGGCGGGTCGCCGCGGGGCGGGCCGAACCGACCGTGCCCCGGACGAGGGAGACGAGTTGCTCGTGGCCGAGGCCCTGGAGCGAGGTGCTGCTGGTGTTCATGTTCTTCTCATTTCTGGTGACCCTGCGTCGCCTGAGGAACCTGCTGGAACTCCGGCACCGCCCGTGAAGTCGGTGCCCGTACCGCCGTGAACCGGTACGTGCACCACTGTGGCAGGCCGATTGCTAGATGAACTAGCCAGATCGGGAAGAGTGCGCATTGCGGACATGGCTCGGTCCTCGCCTGCGCGATCTGCGTTCTTCTTCGTTTTTCTGCTTTTGTCTTGTTTTCTCTGTGGAAGCGACGTACAGTCGGCCCACGCCGGCAGCACGCATGCCGGCAGCACCGCGAGACGACGAGGAGGTCGCATGTACGCCACCGAACGGCACGAGTCGATCGCCGAAGCCCTGCGTTCGGCCGGCCGGGTGTCGGTCAGCGATCTCGCCCTGCGTCTCGACGTCACGGCCGAGACGGTCCGCCGAGACCTCGACGCCCTCGAACAGGCGGGCCTGCTCCAGCGCGTGCACGGCGGTGCCGTCGCCGCCGGGCGCTCCAGCGTCAGCGAACTCAGCCTGAGCGAACGCGAGACCCGGCACAGCCCCGAGAAGACCTCGGTGGCCCAGGCCGCCGCGCACCTCGTGCCGCCGACGTTCACGGGCTCGATCGCCCTCGACGCCGGCACCACCACCGCCGCCGTCGCCGCCGAACTCGCCCGCTGGACGCCGGCGACGCCCGGCACCGTCCTCACCGTCATCACCAACGCCGTCCCGATCGCCGCGCTGCTGCAGCACAGCCCCCACGTCGACCTGCACCTGCTCGGCGGACGCGTCCGCGGGCTGACCAGCGCCGCCGTCGGCACCAGCACGGTCGAGCAGATCCAGGCGCTCCGCCCCGACATCGTCTTCGTCGGCGCGAACGGCGTCAGCGCCGGCTTCGGCCTGTCGACCCCCGACGAGTTCGAAGGCGCCGTCAAGTCGGCGTACGTCCGTGCCGGACGCCGCGTCGTGGCCGTGGTCGACCAGACCAAACACGGCGAGGAGGCGCTGGTGCGGTTCGCGCGCCTGGCCGAGATCGACACCGTGGTCACCGACGCGCCCCCCGCGCCCGACCTGGGCGAGGCCCTCGAGCTCGCCGACGTCGAGGTGATCGTCGCATGAGCGCCCCGACCCCCACGCCCCGCCCCGTCGTGGCCCCGATCGACACCGCCCCGCAGCCAGGAGGCACCCGCATGATCCTCACCGTCACCGCGAACCCCTCGCTCGACCGCACGATCGAGCTGCCGGGCACCCTGCAGCGCGGGGCGGTCCAGCGCTCGGTCAGCACGACCGACGAGCCCGGCGGCAAGGGCGTCAACGTGTCCCGGGCCCTGGCGGCGTCGGGTGCCGAGACCGTGGCCCTGCTGCCCGGCGCCCTCGACGACCCGGTCCTCGTCGCCCTGCGCGAGCGAGGCGTGCCCACCGTCAACCTGCCGATCGGCCAGCGCCTCCGGGCCAACGTCACCCTGACCGAACCCGACGGCACGACCACCAAGATCAACGAGCTCGGCCCCGACCTCGGCTCCCACGTGGACGAACTCACGGCCCTCGTCGTCGAACACGCGGCCCTCGCCTCGTGGCTGGTGCTCGCCGGCTCGCTGCCGCCCGGCCTGCCGACGACCTGGCTGGCCGACGTCGTCCGGGCCGTGCGCGCCTCCTGCGGTGACGCCGCCCCGCGCATCGCGGTCGACTCGTCGGGCGAGCCGTTCGCGGCCCTGATCGCGTCGGGCGTCGGCATCGACCTCGTCAAGCCCAACGCCGACGAGCTCGCCGAGATCGTCGGCGGCGACCCCGAGGCGTACGAGGCCGACCCGGCCTCGGCCGTCGCCGGGGCCCGACGCCTGCGCGAGCTGGGCGTCGAGACCGTGCTGCTCACCCTCGGCAGCGCGGGCGCCCTGTTGATCGACGACGAGGGCTCGTGGTTCGCCGCCGCCCCCGTCATCACCGCCCTGAGCACGGTGGGCGCCGGCGACTCGTCGCTGTCGGGCTACCTGCTCGCCGAGACCACCGGGGCACCCGCCCCGGCCCGCCTCGCCCAGGCCGTCGCGTCCGGAGCCGCCGCCGCGGCCCTGCCCGGCAGCATCGTCCCCCGCCTCGACCAGACCTTCCCTGACGACATCGACGTCGTCCCGGTGGCCCCCGCGGCCGTCGGGCACCTCTGAGCAGCGTCGCCCAACCCCAAGGAGCAGAACAGCATGTCATCCCTCATCAGCACCGACCTCGTCGGTCTCGACGAAGACCTGGGCGGCACGTCGACCGACGTCATCCGCGCCCTGGCCGCGCGCGTCGCGGCCTCGGGCCGCGCCGGCTCGGCCGACTCGCTCGCCGACGACGCCATCAAGCGTGAAGCCTCGGTCGGCACCGGCGTCCCCGGCGGCATCGCGATCCCCCACGCCCGGTCGGCCTCGGTCACCGAGCCCACCCTCGCCTTCTCCCGGCTCGCGCGCACGGTCGGCTTCGGCGCCCCCGACGGCGACGCCGACATCGTCTTCATGATCGCGGTGCCCGAGGGTGCCGACGGTGACCACATGACGGTCCTCTCGACCCTCGCCCGCGCCCTCATCCGCGACGACTTCACCGCCGCCCTCCGCGCCGCGAAGACGCCCGCCGACATCGTGCAGCTCGTCGACGACGAGGTCAGCGGCGAGGTCGCCGAGACGCGCGGCGCCACCGCCGCCTCCGCGGCCGGGGCGACCAGCGCCTCCTCGTCCGCGGCCGACGCCACGGGCGACGGCGCGCGGCGCCCGAAGCTGGTCGGCGTCACCGCCTGCCCCACCGGCATCGCCCACACCTTCATGGCCGCCGACGCCCTCGTCGCCGCGGCGAAGCGCCTCGGCGCCGACCTGCAGATCGAGCCGCAGGGCTCGGGCACGGTCACTCCCCTCGACCCGGCCGTCATCGCCGAGGCCGACGCCGTGATCTTCGCCGTCGACGTCGACGTGCGCGACCAGGGCCGCTTCGCCGGCAAGCCCGTCGTCCGCGGACCGGTCAAGCGCGGCGTCGACGCTCCCGACGCCATGGTGAAGGAGGCGCTGGCCGCCGCCAAGGACCCGAACGCCGCCCGCGTGGCCGGCACGGCCGGTGCCGCCGGTGCCACCGCGGGCTCGACCGCCGAGAAGCAGGGCTTCGGCTCGTCGCTCAAGCGCTGGCTGCTGACCGGCGTCTCGTACATGATCCCGTTCGTCGCCGGTGGCGGCCTGCTGCTCGCCCTGGGCTTCCTGCTCTCGGGTTACGAGATCGCCGGCAACGCCGCGACCGTGCTGACCGACTACTCGCTCGTGAACCTGCCGCCCGAGGGCCTGATCTACTTCCTCGGTGCCGCCGCGTTCCAGATCGGCAACCTGTCGATGGGCTTCCTCGTCGCCGCCCTGGCCGGTTACATCGCCTACGCCATCGCCGATCGACCCGGCATCGCGCCCGGTTTCGTCGCCGGTGCCGTCGCGGTCTTCATGGGGGCCGGCTTCATCGGCGGTCTCGTCGGTGGTCTGCTCGCCGGCTTCGCCGCCTACTGGATCGGCAAGCCCGACGTGCCCCGCTGGCTGCGCGGCCTGATGCCCGTCGTGATCATCCCGCTGCTCGCGTCGATCTTCGCCTCGGGTCTGCTCGTGCTCGTGCTCGGCGGCCCGATCGCCGCCCTGACCGTCGCGCTGACCGACTTCCTCAACGGCCTCAGCGGCACCGGGGCGATCGTCCTCGGCGTCATCCTCGGCCTCATGATGTGCATCGACCTCGGTGGTCCGGTCAACAAGGTCGCCTACTCGTTCGCCGTCGCCGGCCTCTCCGCGGGCTCCATCAGCGACAACCCGGCCCCCCTGATGATCATGGCCGCCGTGATGGGCGCCGGCATGGTGCCGCCGCTGGCCATGGCCCTCGCGTCGACCGTCCTCTACCGCAAGGGCTTCTCGCAGGTCGAGCGCTCCAACGGCACGGCCGCCTGGCTGCTGGGCGCCTCGTTCATCTCCGAGGGCGCGATCCCCTTCGCCGCGGCCGACCCGCTGCGCGTGATCCCCGCCAGCATGGTCGGAGGCGCGGTGACCGGAGCCATCTCGATGGCCGCCGGCGTCACGTCGCAGGCCCCCCACGGTGGCATCTTCGTGTTCTTCGCGATCGGCAACCTGGGCATGTGGGCGTTGGCGATCGTCGCCGGCACCGTCGTGAGCGCGTTCGTGCTCGTCCTGCTGAAGAAGTTCGTCCGCCGGGGTGCGGCCGCCGGGGCCGACGCGTCGGCCGAGGCCGCCGAGGCCGGTTCGGTCGTCGGCCAGCGCAGCCCCGTCGCCGCGTAGCAGCGACGCGGCCCCGCACCGACGCCGTCGAGGCGACCCACACGAGGAGGCGCGTTCTGGGAAGTCCCGGAGCGCGCCTCCTCGGCTGTGGACGGGCCGCGGACGGGCGGCCGCGTCCTCTACCCTGGCGTGAGCAACCGATTGGACCCCACGCCGTGACCGACATGAGCCTGAGGCTCCCCACCACCCATTTCCGTGCCGTGTTCGACCTGGGCCAGCGCCCGGCCGCGCAGACGCCGCTGCCGACCGCGCTCGGCAAGCCGAACCTCTACGCCGAGTACGACGACGACGACCTGATCACCGCCCTGTACGTCGGCTACGAGACCGGGCAGGTGCACCTCGAGACCACGCCCTCGGGCGACGTCGAGCACCACTTCCACCTCGCGAACGGCGACGACAGCGACCTCAGCCCCTTCGGCGTCGCCGACACGCGGGTGCTCGTCGAATGGTCGACCCGGCTGATCGTCGACCTGCACCGCCGCATGCCCGACCTGCTCGACGAGGTCGACGAGGCGGCGGCCTGGCACGACGCCGGCTTCGACCTCTACGTCTGCGAGGTCGAAGAACCACGCAAGCTCGACCTGGTCGAGGTCGACATCGAGGGCGAGCTGCTGACCCTGCCGTGGCTCGGCTCGGGTGCCGTCGAACACGACCACATCGAGGGCGACGACCACCCGATCGCGCTGACCTGGACGCCCCAGGGCGCGTCCGAGGGCGTGCCGATCGCCGAGGCCTGGCTCGACCCCCGGACCGACCAGCCCCTGACGAAGGCCCTGCCCGGCGTCGACTGGGAGGCCGTGGGCTGGGGTCGCGACGAGGTACTGCCCTGGCTCGAGGCGATCTACATGAACCACCACGTGCTGCCCGACGCGGCCGGCACGATCCTCACGGGCGTGCTCGAACGGCTGGGCGGGATCGACGGCACCGACTAGCCGGCGGGCCTTCGGCCCTCGGCCCTTCGCACCGCGTTTCGTGCACGGCACCGCGTCTCGTCGCGGTGCGGTGCACGAAAGGCGGTGCGGTGCGGTGCGGTGCGGTGCGGTGCGGTGCGGTGCGGTGCGGGGCTGCCAGGATGGCGCGATGAGCGACTCGCCCGCACCGCGCCTCCTGAACCTGTTGCTCCTCGACGTCACCGACGAGGCCCGCGACGACCCCGCGTTCGAGCGAGAGCTCGACGCCCTGTCCACCTCGGTGGTCGCCGCCGCCGAGCAGGTCGGGTTCACGGTGCGCCGGGTGCCGGCCAACCGGCTCGGCGACGTGCACGCCGCCCTCTCCGAGGCGGACGCGGTGCTCGTCACCGGTGGCGAGGACGTCGACCCGAGCCACTACGGCGGTCCCCTCGACCACCCGGGGCGGGGCCAGACCTTCGCCGACGCCGACCGGGTGCAGATCGAGGTGGTGCGCGGGTCCGTGGAGGCGCGGCTGCCGCTGGTCGGCATCTGTCGCGGCATGCAGGTGGTCGACGTCGCCCTCGGCGGAGACCTCGTGCAGCACCTCGACCACCCGGGCCACGTGAACCCCGACAGCGTCGAGGACAGCATGGTCGACCACCCGGTCCGGCTCGCCGACGGCAGCACGCTCGCGACGATGCTCGGTACGACGTCGCTGGTCGTGCGCAGCTCGCACCACCAGGCGGTGAGGCGCCTGGGCGAGGGGCTGCGCGCGGTGGGCTGGGCCGACGACGGCACGGTCGAGGCCGTCGAGCACGACACGGCGCCGGTGTGGTGCGTGCAGTGGCACCCCGAGGACCGCGGGGCCACCGGCACGGTGCTGACCGACCTGCTCGTCGCCGCGCGCGACGCCGCCCTCGGTCGAGCCGGCGACCGGTCGCGTCGCACCGCCGACTGAGCGTCGCACCGCCGATGTGGGCGGTGCGACGTCCAGTGGGCGGTGCGTTGCACGGCCGCGGCGGGCGGGCCGGGGCCCGGCCCAGGTGGCCGGGCCCGAGGCCGGCCCGGTGACCGGCCCGCGATCGCGCCCGGCTCCTAGCGCTCGCGCACGATCAGGGCCGAAGCCGCGGTCACGAGTCGGCGGGGCAGGAAGCGGTGCGCCTGGGCACCGATCGCGTTGCCGAGCCCGCTGACCACCACGGCACGGCGACGGCGCACGGCCCGTAGTGCCGCGGTGACGACCTGCTCGGGGGTCTGGCGACCGCTCGTGAGGAAGTCGCTGCCGGTCGCGGCGAAGAAGCCGGTCTCGGTCGCGCCCGGGCAGAGGGCCGTGACGGTGACGCCCGACCCCCGCACCTCGGCGTGCACCGCCTCGCTGAACGAGAGCACGAACGACTTGGTCGCCCCGTAGACCGCCATCGTCGGGATCGGCTGGAAGGCCGCGGTCGAGGCGACGTTGACCACCGTGCCGCGGCGTCGCTCGACCATGCCCGGCAGCAGCGCGCGCGTCAGCGCGACCACCTGCGAGCAGTTGAGGTGCACCTGCGCCTGGACGGCGGCGGGGTCGGACTCGACGAACGCCCCGTGGGAGCCGACGCCGGCGTTGTTCACCAGCACGTCGATCGCGCGGTCGCCGACGGCGGCCAGCACGGTCTCGACCCCGTCGGGCGTCGACAGGTCGGCGACCACGGCCGTGAACGACCCGGAGGCGCGGGTCGCCACGAGCTCGGCCCTCACCTGCTCGAGACGGTCGCCGCTGCGCGCCACGATCACCACGTCGTGGTCGGGGGCGAGCCGCCGGGCGAACTCCGCGCCGATGCCGCCGGAGGCGCCGGTGACGAGTGCGGTGGGCAGGGACGTGGTGGGTGCGGGCATGTCGCCCATCCTGCCTCGCCCGCCGTCGGAGGAGGTCGCACCACGCTCGCGTCGTCGAACCACCCGGGGGGCTGGTTCGACCACGCGATCGTGGTGCGGCCGGCCCCCGCAGCCGGGCCCCGCAGCCGGGCCCCGCAGCCGGGCACCGCGGCCGGGCCCCGCAGCCGGGCCCCGCGGCCGGGCCCCGCGACACATGGCGTCACGCGGCGACGCACGACGTGACACGTCCTCGCGAACGCGACCCGCGCCTCCTTATGCTCGGCGACACCCCGAACCCACCACCTCAGCCGACACCCTGGAGCCCCCATGATCAGCCTCGAGCAGCTGACGAAGGTCTACGAGACCGGATCGCACCGCACGACCGTCCTCGACCGCGTCGACTTCCGGGTCGACACCGGCGAGATCGCCGCGGTCGTCGGCCCGAGCGGCGCCGGCAAGAGCACCTTGGCCCAGTGCGTGACGCTGCTCGAACGACCGACCTCGGGCTCGGTCGTCGTCAACGGCGACGACCTGACCCGGCTCGGCGAGCGCGACCTGCGGGTCGCCCGCCGTCGGATCGGCACGGTGTTCCAGTCGGACGGGCTCTTCGGCCGTCGGACCGCCGCACAGAACGTGGCCCTGCCGCTCGAGTACCTGGGCGTGACGAAGGCCGAGACGAGGCGTCGAGTCGCCGAGCTGCTCGACCGCGTGGGGCTCGGCCACCGTGCCGACGCCCGGCCGCACGAGCTCTCGGGCGGTCAACGCCAGCGCGTCGGCATCGCCCGGGCCCTCGCCCTGCGGCCGACCGTGCTGCTCTCGGACGAGGCGACGTCGGGCCTCGACCCCGCCTCGACCACCTCGATCGTCGACCTGCTGCGCGAGTTGCGTGACGACCTCTGCCTGTCGATCCTGTTCGTCACCCACGAGATGGACACCGTGCTGCAGATCGCCGACACCGTCGCCCGCCTCGACCACGGACGCATCGTCGAACGGGGTCGCGTGCTCGACCTGCTGCGCGACCCCGCGTCGGCGCTCGGTGCGGCGCTGCGACCGACCCGACCGGCGGCCGGCGCCCCCGACGGCTCCCGCACCTGGCGGCTCGACTACGTCTCGGCCGACGTCCCGACCGACTGGCCGACCACGCTCGGATCGGCCCTGGGGTCGCCCGTGTCGCTGCTCGGAGCCTCGATCGAGACCCTGGGAGGCGCGACCGTCGGGCACGCGACCGTCGCCGTCCCCGAGGCGGTCGCCTCGCGCCTGCCCGGGGTCGCCGCCGCACTCGGGCTCACCGCCCGCTCCCTCGACCCGTCCTCGGCGCCCACGCCCACGCCCACGCCCGAACAGGAGCTCGTCCGATGAGCGTCGTCAGCACCGTCGCCCCGATCACGACGACCGTCCTCGCGTCGGGCACCAGCCCGTCGACCGCGTACGACAACTCGGTGCCGTGGGCGCAGATCCCCGCCCTGGTGCTCCCGGCACTCGGCGACACGTTCGTGATGGTCGGCATCGTGATGGCGATCGTCGTGCTGGTCGGGTTGCCGCTCGGGGCCCTGGTGCACAACCTCGGCCCCGCGGGCCTCGTGCCGAACGCGCCGGTGCACACGGTGCTCAGCGCCGTCATCAGCATCGGACGCTCGCTGCCGTTCTTGATCCTCATGGCGTCGATCGTCCCGTTCACCCGGTTCGTGACCGGCACCAACATCGGCATCGCGGCCGCGGTGGTGCCGATGTCGATCGCCGGCATCGCCTTCTTCACCCGCATCGTCGAGAACTCCCTGCGGAGCGTCCCGAGCGATCGGGTGCGCGTGGCGACCGCGAGCGGGGCGTCCCGCCTGCAGATCGTCCGCACCGCACAGCTGTCCGAGGCGCTGCCCGGCCTGATCGGGGGCCTCACGATCAACACGATCGCGATGATCGAGTACTCCGCCATCGCCGGCACCATCGGCGCCGGCGGCATCGGCTACGTCGCCGTCACCTACGGCTACCAGCGCTTCGACCACACCGTGATGATCGTCACGATCGTGTTGCTCGTCGCGACGGTCGCGGCCGTCCAACAGCTCGGCGACCTCGCCGTACGGGCCACGAGCCCCGAACCGGTCCGCCGGCGCCGCTGGTGGCGGCGCCGCGCGACCGACCTGCCCCCGGTGGCCGCCGCGGTCTGAGCCGCACCGCGCCTCCCCGTTGCCCCCTTGCGGTCCCGCACCGCGCCTCCCCGTTCCCCTCTGCGGTCCCGCACCGCGCCTCCCCCTCTGCGGTCCTGCACCGCGCCTCCCCCACCCGCAGGCGCCGCCTGCCCCTCCCGAAGGACAGCCATGCCCGAGAACACCCCCACCCCCGCACCCGGCACCGCGTCCGTGACGGACGACCACGGCTTCGAGCTGAGGCGTCGTCGCCGCTGGCCCTGGATCGCCGGAGGCGCGGTGGCGGTCGTCGCCGTCGCCACAGCGATCGTCGTGCCCCTGACCGCGCCCGCCGGGCCGGCCGTCGCCGAGGCCGGGGCGACGCTGACCGTCGCCACCGCCGAGGGCAACGCGTCCGAGCAGGCCCTCGTCCAGTTCGTCGCCGACGAGGTCGCCCCGAAGTACGGCATCACCGTCGCCTTCACGGGCCTGAGCGACAGCAACACGATCAACCGGGCCGTCAGCGAGGGCGAGATCGCCGGCACGGTGTACCAGCACGAACTGTGGCTGGACCAGGTGCTCGCCTCGAACCCGGACTTCCGGGAGGAAGCGGCGACGCCGGTGTTCCGCTGGGGCTTCGGCCTCTGGTCGTCGAAGTACACCGATCCCGGCCAGCTGCCCGACGGCGCCACGGTGTCGCTGTACTCCGACCCGGCCAACGAGGCCCAGGGGCTCTGGGTGCTCGAGCGCGCCGGCCTCATCACGCTGAAGGACGGCGTCGACAAGGCACACGCCACCCAGGACGACATCGCCTCGAACCCGAAGGACCTGCAGTTCACCCTGCTCGACTTCGCCGCACAGTCGCGGGCCCTGCCCGACCTCGACGCAGCCGTCGGCTACACCGAGTACTACCTCGCCGCCGGCGTGCCGATCGAGCAGCAGATCTTCGCCCCCGCCGCACCGGACGAGTTCGCCGGCCAGCTCACCATCGGCAGCGACTACGCCGACGAGGACGCCGTGAAGAAGCTCGTCGCCGCCTTCCAGGACCCGGCCGTGCAGGAGTTCCTCGCGACCGATCCCCGCGTGAAGGGTATCCTGCTGCCGCTCGACGCGGAGTAGGTCGTACCGCGGACCGGGTCTCATCGCGGATCAGGCGAGCACGACCTCCGAGGCCTGCGACCCGAGTCCGTGTGGACGTCGCACCGCCGAATGGACGTCGCACCGCCGAAACGGGCGGTGCGACGTTCACCCGGCGGTGCGACACGGGCGCGCGGGCGTGCGGGCCGGGCCTGCGGGCCAGCGCACCGCCGCGCGGGCCAGCGGCTCAGCCGGCGGGCGCGACGACCACGTCGACGCCGGCGGCTGCGAACTCGGCCAGCGCCTCGGTCGTGGCGGTGGCGTCGGTCACGAGCGTCCAGCCCTCGGGCAGCGCCGCGCGGGCGTGGAACGTCGCGCGACCGAGCTTCGACCCGTCCGCCAGCACGTAGACGCGCTCGGACTGCCGGCACATCAGCTCTTTGAGCCGGGTCTGCACGAGGTCGGCCTCGACCACGTGGCCCGAGGCGAGCACGCCGTCGGCGCCGAGGAACACCCGGTCGAAGGTCAGGCGCTCGAGGGCGGCCTCGGCCAGCGGCCCGACGAACCCCTGGCTGGCAGGTCGCAGCGTGCCGCCGAGGCACTCGAGGTGGATGCCGTCCGAGTCGGCGAGCTGCTGGATCACGGCGATCGAGGTGGTGGCGACGGTCGCGACGAGACCCGAGCGCGCCTCCCGGGCGAGGGCCGCGACCGACGAACCGGCGTCGAACAGCAGCGTCTCGCCGTCGTGGACCAGCGTGCGGGCGTGCCGCGCGATCTCGGCCTTGGCCACCCCGGCCTCGAGGTTGCGCTGACGGAAGGTCGGCTCGGCACCGGGGGCACCGAGCGGCATGGCCCCGCCGTAGGTGCGGGCGATCTCGCCGCGCCGGGTGAGCTCGGCGAGGTCGCGGCGGATGGTCGACGGGGTCACCTCGAAGCGACGACTCAGCTCGTCGACGCTCGCCAGGCCGGTGGTGTGGGCCAGGTCGACGATGTCGCGGCGTCGCTCGCGTGCCGTGGTGCTCATGCGGTGGTGCTCATGCGATGGCCGTCCTGATCGGTGGGGCGGGCGACGTCACGCCGACGACGCACCGACCCGGGCGGCGTCGGCCGGGCTGGGCGACATCTCGACCGCCTGGCGCAACGCCTCGATCATGCTACCGACGGCCACGACGCCCGTGCCGGCGATGTCGAACGCGGTGCCGTGGTCGACCGAGGTGCGGATCACGGGCAGTCCGACGGTGATGTTGACCCCCGCCTCGATGCCGAGCACCTTCACCGGGCCGTGGCCCTGGTCGTGGTACATCGCCACGATGAGGTCGTAGTCGCCGCGGCCGCCGAGGAAGAACGCGGTGTCGGCCGGAAGCGGCCCGACGGCGCGGATGCCGTCAGCCTGGAGCACCTCGAGGGCGGGGGTGATCTTCTCGGCCTCCTCGCCGTAGCCGAAGAGCCCGTTCTCGCCGGCGTGCGGATTGATCGCGCAGACGCCGATCCTGGGGTCGTCGACGCCGGCCCGGCGCAGCGCCTCCCAGCCGCGGCGCACGGTGCGCTCGACGAGGCCGGGCTCGATCTTCGCGATGGCGTCGATCAACCCGATGTGGGTCGTCACGTGGATCACCTTGATCTTGGGGGTCGAGAGCATCATCGACACCTCGCCGACGCCCATGAAGTGCGCCAGCAGCTCGGTGTGGCCGGGGAACACGTGACCGGCCTCGTGCAGCGCCGCCTTGTTCAGCGGTGCGGTGCAGATGCCCTGCACGAGACCGGCCATGCCGAGCTCGCACGCGATGCGGATGTACTCGTACGCCGCGTGGCCGGCCTCGGCCGAGACGGCGCCCCAGGGCAGGTCGGCCGAGAGCAGGTGCGGGTCGACGACGTTGATGCGTCCGGGGGTGAAGACGGCGTCGGCGGGGCCGTCGACCTCGACGATCTCGGCGTCGACCCCGAGCGCGGCGGCGCCGAGCCGCAGGCGGTGGGCGTCCCCGACGACGACCGGTCGCGCGTCGCGGTAGGCGGCCTCGTCGAGCAGTGCGCCGACGGTGACCTCGGGTCCGACGCCGGCGCCGTCGCCCATGGTGACGGCGATGAACGGCCGCGAGTCGGGGGTCGTCGTGGTCATGGGGTTCTCCGTTTCGTGGGGGCGCCGGACGCTGCCGACGCGGTGAGGTCGTGGGGGTCGGCGCCGGCGCGCGTGCGGCGCACCAGGTCGACGAGGTCGGCGAGCACGGTCGGGCCGCCGAAGCTGCCGGGCTTGGTGGCGACGAGCCGGTCGTCGCCCGCGGCCGCCCGCCCGTCGCCCGCGAGGCTGAGGACGGCGCCGTGCTCGAGTTGGGTGAGCGGCCGCAGGGTGGTCGTCGTGAGCCGGTCGAGCACCGCGCGGGCGGTCTCGCCGCCGGTCAGCACGAGGTCGAGCTCGACGTCGGCGTCGATCCGGGCGACGACCTCGGCGAGGGCCGCCGACCCGACGAGCGGGTCGGGCAGGCGCCGGGCGGTGACCGTCAGCACGGCGACGGACGACCGGGACAAGGAGGCGCGGGTCGCCTCGACGAGGAGGCCGGCGTCGTCCGCCGGGTCGAGCACGTGCACGTCCGCACCGGTCGCGGCGAGCGCGTCGGCGTGGCCCCGGGCCACCTCGGCGGCCGAACCGACCACGACGAGCACGGGCCGCTCGGCCCCGGCCCCGTCGCGGGGCCCGGCCCCGTCGCGGGGCCCGGCCTCGTCGCGGACCCCGGCCTCGTCCGACGCGTGAAGACCGGCCTCCGTGCTCGATTCCGGAGCGACCGCGTCGGCCAGGGCAGCGGCGAGCGCCGCGCTGCCCGCGAGGGCGACGGGCCGTCGGACTCCGGGAGCGGCGACCAGTCGGAGGACGGCGTCGACCACGGCGGCGAGGTCGTCGTCGGTCTCGGCGTCCACCAGGAGCACCGCTCCCCCGGCGAGGGCGGCGTCGAGGTGCGCCGCGGACGCGTCCGGTCCCGAACGCACCACGTCGAGGCCGACGAGCACCGTCGGCCGGTCGACGAGTTCGGCCAGGGTCGAGGGGGCGCCGTGCGGTTCGAGATGCCAGAACGGCGTCTCGGCGAGCGGTCGCCCGTCCACCAGGGGCCGCCCGTGGACGACGGTGCGCCCGAGGGCGGGCAGCGCGCCGGCCACGACGAGGTCGTACCCGCGGGCGGCAAGGGCCTCGAGCTCGGGCCCGACGTGGCCACGCCACAGGGAGTCGGTCTTCTTGAGCACGAGGGCGCCGGCCGTCAGGGGCAGCGTGTCGATCGCGACCCGCGCCTCCTCGGCGGTGCCGGAGCGGGTGCCGACGTCGACGACCGTGACCGCCGCGGCGGGACCCGCCGGCACGCCGAGCGAGACCACGGTCTCATGACCGCGCAGCCGGAACTGCTCGGCGGTCTCGGCGGCGCCGGAGAGGTCGTCGGCGATGACGGTGATCGGGCTCATGATGCCGCCATCCTGACACGACTGCGCGTTATGCGCCACCGGTCTTGCGCGAAACGCGCAGCGGTGGCACAGTGTCATCCAGCCCGGACGAGGGCGTCGCAGCGCTGCGGGACCGGGCGCCGTCGACCTCGTCGAACCCCTGGATCGAGAGGTCGATGATGACCGTTCCGTTCGCGGACCACGAGATGTCTCGCCGCACCCTGCTCCGCTGGGGTGCCGCGGCCGGCCTCTTCGTGACCGCCACCAGCCTCGCCGGCTGCGCCGGACCGACCGGGTTGCCCGGACCCGGCACGCTGACCCTGGCCCTCAACCGCTCGCTGGTCAGCCTCGACAACAAGCTGAACCAGTTCGACGCGGCCGTCACGGTGCAGCGGGCGGTGCGCCAGGCCCTCACGCAGATCGGCCCCGACATCACGCCCGAGCTCGTGCTCGCCGAGAGCTTCGAGCCGACGAGCGACACGCAGTGGACGGTCCGACTGCGCGAGGGCGTGCGCTACTCGGACGGGACGCCCGTCACGGTCGCCGACGTCGCCACCGCGTTGCAGATGTACGAGCAGGTGCAGGGCTCGTTCGTCGCCAGCTTCTTCCCCGAGTTCCCGACCGTGACCGCGATCGACGAGCGCACCTTCACGCTCGACTCGTCGCAGCCGATCCCGGTGCTCGACGCGTTGATGAGCAACATCCTGATCACCCCGGCCGCGGCGAACAAGCCGGAAGAGCTGCAGGACGGCGTGGGCAGCGGCCCGTTCGTCGTCACCCGGTTCAACCGCGGCGCGGGCACCTACAGCCTGAGCCGCAACGAGCAGTACTGGGGCGAGGCGCCGGGCGTCGACCGGGTCGAGGTGCGGTTCCTGCCCGAGGAGTCCAGCCGCGTGATCGCCCTGCGCAGCGGCGAGGTCGACGTGATCGACTCGATCACGCCCGACTCGGCGACCCAGTTGCAGGGCCTGCCCGGCATCGTCCTCGACGAGGCCTCGAGCCTGCGCATCAACCAGATCTTCTACAACTTCCGCAAGCCCGAGGGGCACCCGCTGGCCGACGCCCGGGTGCGCGAGGCGCTCAGCCACGCGATCGACGGCCGGGCGCTCGTGCGCGACGTGCTGACCGAATCGGTCACGCAGGCCGACGGCGTCGTGCCGCCGAGCCTCCTCGGCTACGCGAAGACGGGCGAGTACACCTACGACCCCGACCTCGCCCGCCGCACGCTCGCCGAGCTGGGGGCGAGCGACCTCACGTTGCGCATCATCTGGGAGACCGGCGAGTTCGCCGGCGACACCTTCATCATGGAGGCGCTCGTCGAGATGTTCGGCGCGATCGGCGTGCGGACCACGCTGCAGCAGTTCGAGCCCGGCGGCGACATCCTCCAGTGGCGCCAGGGCAAGGCCGGCGACTGGGACCTGCTCGGCAACGGCTTCTCGGCCCCCACCGGCCTCGCCTTGACCATCCTGCAGGGCATGTACGCGGGCACCGCCGAGAAGGAACAGACCCGCGACACGTACCAGGGCTACGTGCAGCCCGACGTGGCCGAGGCGATCGCCCGGGCGTCGACCGAGCCGGACGCGACCCTGCGCCAGCAACGGCTCGCCGAGGCGCAGCAGGCGGCCTGGGACACCTGGCCCTGCGCCTGGGCCTTCGTGCCCAAGTCGGTGCTCGCCCGTCGCGAGCGGGTCGAGCGCCTCGCCCTCGCGTCGTCCAACACGTATCCGCTCGCCGACGTCCGACTGGGGGCCTGACCATGGCGACCTACATCCTCAAGCGCCTCGGCCAGGGCCTGCTCACCGTGTTCCTCACGGTGTCGACGGTCTTCGTGCTGATCCGCCTCGCCCCTGGCGACCCGGCCGTGGCCTACGCCGGGCCGCTCGCGACCAACGAGCAACTCGCCGCCGTGCGCGAGCAGTTCGGCCTGGACGACCCGCTGCTGCAGCAGTACGGCGTGTTCCTGCAGCAGTTGTTCACGGGCAACCTGGGCACCTCGTACTCGTTCCAGGCACCGGCTGTTCAGGTCGTGCTCGAACGGCTGCCGTACACGCTGACCCTGTCGTTCGCGGCGATCCTGTTGGCGGCGGTCGTGTCGATCCCGCTCGGCGTCTGGATGGCCCGTCGCACCGACACCCGCAGCGAGACCGGCGTCAACGTCGTCGCCATCGCGGGTCAGTCGATGCCCGACTTCTGGACCGGCATCCTGCTGCTCAGCGCCTTCGCCGTCGTGATCCCGATCTTCCCGGCCTCGGGCTTCGCCACCTGGGGCGGCCTCGTGCTGCCGACGGTGACGATCGCCATCCTGCAGGTGGCCCTGATCTCCCGGCTCGTGCGCCGCGAGATGGCGACCAACTTCTCGGCGCCCTACCTGACCGTGGCCCGGTCGCGCGGCGTCTCGGAGCGGGCCCTGACCTGGCGCTACGCCATGGGCAACTCGGCGATCCCCGTCTTCACGGCCCTCGGCACGCGCTTCGCGGCGATGCTCAACGGCGTCGTCGTGGTCGAGGTCGTGTTCGCCTGGCCCGGCGTCGGGTCGCTCATCGTGCGGGCGCTCGAGACCCGCGACTACCCCCTCATCCAGGCGACCGTGCTGGTCACGTCGCTGCTCGCCGTCGGCGTCCAGCTGCTGATCGACCTCGCCTACCCCCTGCTCGATCCGCGCGTGCGGCTCGGAAAGGCGAGTGCCGCATGACCCGCACCGAGACCACCGGACAGCCGTCCGGCACGTCGACCGCCGGCGCGGCCGGTCGCACCCCCGAGGAGGCGCGACGCACCGCGGTCACGCCGCGCCTGTTGAAGAGGTCCGAGGCGGCCCGGCGGACCTCCGCCGCACGGGTGAAGCTCTGGGTCGGCACGATCTGCGCCCTCGTGGTGATCATCCCGATCGTGCTGGCCCAGGCCCTCCCGCTGCCCGACGCGAACGGCCAGGACCTCGGCAACCGCCTCGCGCCTCCGTTCACCGCCGGCCACCTGTTCGGCACCGACCAGCTCGGTCGAGACCTGCTCTCGCGGGTGCTGCACGGCGGTCAGGTCTCGCTCGCGATCGGCGTGCTGGCGGTCATCGTCTCGGGCGCCATCGGCGTCGTCCTCGGCTCGATCGCCGGGTTCTACGGGCGCTGGGCCGACACGCTGATCAGCCGCCTGCTCGAGGCCCAGATGTCGCTGCCGCTGCTGATGATGCTGCTGCTCGTCGTCGCCCTCTTCGGCCCGTCGATCCCGGTGATCACCTTCGTCATCGCGATCGCGCAATGGCCGGAGGTCGCCCGCCTGACCCGGTCGCTCGTGCTCGTCGAACGCGAGAAGCCGTACGTCTCGTCGGCCCGCACGCTCGGCCTGAACCGCTTCACGATCCTGCTGCGCCACGTCGTCCCGAACGTCATCAAGCAGGCGACGCTCGTCGTGCTGCTGCTGCTCGCGCAGGCCGTGCTGCTCGAGAGCGCCCTGAGCTTCCTCGGGGCCGGCCCGCAGCGACCGTTCGCGACCTGGGGCCGCATCATCTCGGACGGCCAGGACTACGTCACGACCGCCTGGTGGATGGTGACGATCCCGGGTCTGTTCATCGTGCTGCTCGTCGTCGGGGTCAACCTGCTGGGCGACGCCCTGCGGGACCGGCCGCGCCGGTCGACGGCCTCGCGCCTCCGTCGGTTCGTCGGGCTGCGCCCGTCGACCCCGGCATCGACCTCCGCATCGACCCCGGCCCCGGCCCCGCAGAAGGGAACGATCGCATGACCTCCGTGACCGACGACACCGTCGACCCCGACCTGCTCCTCGAGGTGCGTGACCTGCAGATCGAGCTGATGACGACGAACGGGATCGTGCGCGCCGTCGACGGCGTCTCGTTCCACATCGCCCGGGGCGAGACCGTCACGATCATCGGCGAGTCGGGGTCGGGCAAGTCGACCACCGCCATGGGCGTGCTGCAGCTGCTGCCCGCCGACCTCGCCGTCGTCTCGGGCCACGTGCGCATCACCGGACTCGACGTGCTCGCCTCGGCCTCGGCCGTGCGCAAGGTGCGCGGTCGGGCCGTCGCCCTCATCCCCCAGGACCCCATGACGGCGCTCAGCCCGGTGCGGTCGATCGGCTCGCAGCTCGGCGAGGCCATCCGCATCGCCGGGGCCGCCAGCGGTCGGGCCGCCGTCACCGCGCGGGCCGTCCGCCTGCTCGAGCAGGTGCACATCCCCGACCCGGCGGCCCAGCTGGGGAAGTTCCCGCACCAACTCTCGGGTGGCATGCTGCAACGCGTGCTGATCGCCATCGCGTTGGCCTGCGAGCCGCAGCTGATCGTGGCCGACGAGCCCACCAGCGCCCTCGACGTCACGGTGCAGGCCGGCATCCTCGACCTGTTGCTCGAGCTGCAGGAGCAGCGCGGCATCGGCCTGCTGATGATCACCCACGACCTCGGCGTCGCCCGGCTCGTATCCGACCGCATCCACGTCATGAAGGCCGGCGTGTTCGTCGAGTCCGGCGACGTGCGGCAGATCGTCGAGCACCCCGCCGAGCCCTACACGCAGGGGCTGCTCGCCGCGGTGCCCACCCTGGGCGCCTGGGACGAGACGCCGTCCACGCCCGCCACGACCAGCACCGACCGACCGGAGGCCACCCGTGTCTGACACCATCCTCGAGGTCGACGACCTGGTCGTCGACTACGGCAGCGGCTCGAGTGCCCACCGCGCCGTCGACCACGTGTCGTTCTCGGTGCGCCGCGGCAGCACCTTCGCCATCGTGGGCGAGTCGGGCTGCGGCAAGTCGACGATCGCCAAGGCGGTCATGCGGTTGCTGCAGCCGACCAGCGGGCGCGTCGTGCTCGACGGCACCGACCTGGCGACCCTGTCGGAGGCGCGGTTGCGGCCCCTGAGGCACCGCTTCCAGATGGTCTTCCAGGACCCGTACGGCTCGCTCGACCCGCACCTGAGCGCCCGCGACATCGTCGCCGAGCCGCTCCGACTGAAGGGCGTGCGGTCGGCCCAGGACCGGGCCACCGAGGCGGCGCGCCTGATCGACCGCGTCGGCCTGCCGTCGACGGCGCTCGACCGTCGCCCGCACGAGTTCTCCGGCGGCCAGCGCCAACGCATCGGCATCGCCCGGGCGCTCGCCTCGAGCCCCGACCTGCTGATCTGCGACGAGGCGACGAGCGCGCTCGACGTGTCGGTGCAGGCGCAGGTTCTCGACCTGCTGCGCGAGATCCAGGTCGACACCGGCATCACCTACGTCGTCATCTCGCACAACCTCGGCGTCGTGCAGCAGATCAGCGAGAGCGTCCTCGTCATGAAGCAGGGCGCCGTCGTCGAGCAGGGCGCCACGGCGCAGGTCCTCACGTCGCCTGCCGAGGACTACACGCGGCGGCTGCGCCGGGCCGCCCTCGACCCCGCGACGATGACCGGCGTCAAGCCGCGCCACGTCGTCCGCAGCCTCTCGTTGGGAGCCACCGCATGACCCGGACCGACACCGCCCGGACCGCGACCACCCCGGTCGACCCCACCGCGCTCGACGCCGCGGACACGGTGGCCGAGGCGGCCACGCGCCCCGCGCCTCCTCGGCTCGTGCTCGGCACGATGACCTTCGGCGACACCGTCGACGAGGCCACCGCCGCCCGCATGCTCGACACCGCGCGCGACGCAGGCGTCACCTGGATAGACACGGCCAACGCCTACGTCGGCGGCACGACCGAGACGATGCTCGGCCGCCTGCTCGCCGGGCGGCGCGACGAGGTCGTGCTCGCCTCGAAGGCGGGCATGCCGCACGCCGACGCGGGCGGACTGCCGCCGCTCTCGGCCGTGGCCCTCCGCGCGAGCGTCGAGGCGAGCCTGCGCCGCCTCGGCACCGACCGTCTCGACCTGTTCTACCTGCACCAGCCCGACCGGGCGACCCCGCTCGACGAGACCCTCTCGACCGTCGCCGCCCTGGTCGCCGAGGGCAAGGTGCTCTCGCTCGGCGTCTCGAACTACGCCGCCTGGCAGATCGGCGACGTCGAGCGCGTCGCCGACGCCGTGGGCGCACCCCGGCCGGTCGTCGCCCAGCAGCTGTGCAACCTCGTGGCCCGCCGCCTCGACGACGAGTACCTCGAGTTCGCGAGCGTCCACGGGCTCGAGACGATGGTCTACAACCCGCTCGGCGGCGGCCTCCTGACCGGTCGGCACCGCTTCGACGAGACGCCGGCCGACGGGCGCTTCGGCGACTCGGCCCTCGCCGAGATGTACACGAAGCGCTACTGGGACGCCGATCTGTTCGCCGCGATCGACCGCCTGTCGGGCGTCGCCGCCGAGGCCGGCGTGACGCTCGTCGAGCTCGCCCTGCGCTGGGTGGCGTACCGGCCCGAGGTCGGGTCGGTGCTGCTCGGCGGCTCCCGGCCCGAACAGCTGACGGCCAACGTCGCCGCCGTCGCCGCCGGGCCGCTGCCCGACGAGGTGGTGGCGGCGTGCGACGAGGTCGGGCGTCAGCTGCGGGGGCCGATGCCTCCGTACGCGCGCTGAGCCGCGCCTCCCGACCCTCCGCACCGCGCCGCACGCGCCCGAACCGCACCGCACAGCACCGCACCGCACCGACCGCACGCCCCGCACGAGAGAGAGCACCATGAGCACCGCCAGCGACTTCGCCCGTACGATCCGCCGCCGCGAGAGGGCGGTCGGCTACTGGATCACCCTCGACGCCCCGCCGGCGACCGAGCGCATCGCGCGGCTCGGCTACGACTACGTCTGCCTCGACGCGCAGCACGGCCTCTTCGGCTACCAGGGCATGATGACCGGCCTGCTCGCCATCGACGCGGGGCAGACCTCGGCCGGCCTCGTGCGGGTCGAGGCGAACGACATCACGCCGATCGGCAAGGCCCTCGACGCCGGGGCGGCCGGCGTCATCGTGCCGCTCGTCGACACGGCCGAGGACGCCGCCTCCGCCGTGCGCAGTGCGAAGTACCCGCCCCACGGCCGCCGCTCGTACGGCCCCATGCGGTCGAGCCTGCGCATCGGCCCCGTGCCGGCGGACGCGAACGACACGACGATCGTGCTCGCCATGATCGAGACGCCCGACGGACTCGCGAACGTCGAGGCGATCGCCGCGACGCCGGGGCTCGACGGCCTCTACGTCGGGCCGAGCGACCTGTGCATCGCGGTCGGCGGGGCCTACCCGGGCGACCCGGCCGTGCAGGAGGCCTTCGACGCCGCCCTCGTCCGCGTCGCGGCGGCGGCCGAGGCCGCGGGCATCGCCGCGGGCATCCACACGCCGCACGGCGACGTCGCCCGGCAGCGGCTCGCCACGGGTTACACGTTCGCCACGGTCGCCGGCGACCTCAACCACCTCGAGGCCGCCGCCCGCGACCACCTGCAGCGGGCCACCGCGACGGACGACCCCGACGCGACCGCCGGAGGCGCGGCGTGAGCAGGCAGGACGCGGTCGCGGACGACGCGGTCGCGGACGACGCGGTCGCCGACGGCGTGGGCGCCGACGGCGTGGTCGCGGACGACGTGGTCGCCGACGGACGACTGCGGCCCGACGCGGCCGGTCGCGCCTGGGCGTACCTGCCGACGGCCACGGTGCAGTCGCACGCGGCGAACCTCGCCGAGCTGCCCGACGGGCGCCTGGCCTGCGTCTGGTTCGGCGGCACGCAGGAGGGCGTCTCGGACATCCACGTCTGGTGCTCGGTCCTCGACGACGAGGTGTGGTCCGAACCGGTGCGCCTCAGCGACGACCCCGCACGCTCCGAGCAGAACCCGGTGCTCTTCACGGCCCCCTCGGGCGACGTCTGGTTGCTCTACACGGCGCAACGGGCCGGGAACCAGGACTCGGCCGAGGTGCGCCGCCGCATCTCCACCGACGGCGGCGCCACCTGGGCCGAGCCCGCGACCCTCTTCGCGGCCGACGAGACGGGTGGCGTCTTCGTCCGGCAACCGCCGGTCGTCACCCGCGCGGGCGACCTGCTCGTGCCGGTCTTCCGCTGCGTGACGACCCCCGGGCAGGCGTGGGTGGGCGACCACGACACGAGCTCGGTCATGATCTCCCGGGACGGCGGCTCCACGTGGGGTGAGGTCGCCGTCCCGGGGAGCACCGGAGCCGTCCACATGAACGTGCGCGAGCTGCCCGACGGATCGCTGCTCGCGCTCTTCCGCAGCCGCTGGGCCGACGCCGTCCACGAGTCGCGCTCGACCGACGGCGGACTCCACTGGTCGGCACCGGTGCCGACCGAGCTGCCCAACAACAACTCCTCGGTGCAGTGGGTTCCGCTCGCCGACGGGCGCCTCGCGATCGTCTACAACCACCGCCGCGCCGACGCCACCACCCCGCGCCGCCTCGGGCTCTACGACGAGATCGACGAATCCGGCATCGTCGAGCAGGCCGTGCTACCCGGCGCGGACGCGGACCTCGACCAGGAGGCGCGGGCCGGGTCGCCTGCGGAGGACGGCCGGATGGCGTTCTGGGGCACGCCCCGGGCTCCGATGTCGCTGGCGGTGTCGACGGACGGCGGCCGCAGCTGGCCGCACCGCGTCGACCTCGAGGACGGCGACGGGTGGTGCCTCTCGAACAACTCGCGCGACGGGCTGAACCGCGAGCTGTCGTACCCGAGCATCACGCAGACCGGCGACGGCGCCGTGCACGTGGCGTACACCTGGCACCGCCGGGCGATCCGCCACGTGCGACTGTCGGCCGCCGATCTGCCCGGACCCGACGTCGAGGGCTGAGCCGTGTCGGACGACGGGACGGCTGACGCCGACCGGGCAGGTCGCGGTGCTGGCACCGAGCGGGCGGGTGGCGGTGCCGGCACCGACCGGCACGCCGTGGTGACGGGCTGCAGCTCGGGCATCGGGCGGGCGATCGCCGAGTTCCTGCTGGCCGACGGGTGGCGGGTGACCGGTCTCAGCCGACGCGCGGTCGACCTGGGCGACGGGTTCTCGTGGCTCGGCTGCGACCTCTCCGTGACCGCCGACGTCGCGCGAGCGGTCGCCGACGTCGGGTCGGTCGACGCGATCGTCCACGCGGCCGGCTACCAGGTCGCCGCCCCGCTCGGACGGCTCGACCCCGCCGCCCTCGAGGGCATGTTCGCCGTGCACGTCGGGGCCGCCGCCGCGCTCGTCGACGCACTCGTCGACCGGCTGTCCGACGGCGGTCGCATCGTGCTCATCGGCAGCCGCACCGCCGTCGGCGTCGCGGGCAAGAGCCAGTACGCGGCGACGAAGGCGGCCCAGGTCGCACTGGCCCGGAGCTGGGCGGCGGAACTGGCGCCGCGCGGCGTGACCGCCAACGTCGTGGCGCCGGGGCCCACCGACACGCCGATGCTCGCCGACCCGGCCCGCGCCTCCTCGGCTCCGGTCGTGCCGCCGCTGGGCGCGCTCGTCGACCCGGTGGACGTGGCGGCCCTCGTCGCGTTCGTGCTCGGGCCGCACGGACGGAGCATCACCGGGCAGGCGCTCGTCGTGTGCGGCGGCGCCTCGCTCTGACGTCGCACCGGGTCGAGGTCGCGGCGGGTCGAGGTCACAGCGGCTGCGAGGTCACAACGGCTGCGAGGACGCACCACCATCGCGTCGTCGAACCATCCGCGGGCCTGGTTCGACGACGCGTGCGTGGTGCGGCCTGTCCCGAAAGCGACGATCGGGGCCCCCATTGTTTTGATTCATTCAAAAGAAGGCGTATGGTGGTGTCAACGCCGACGGAGGCCAGGGCCACCGTCGAGCACCTCGGCGCCGCCCTCCTCACCTCCGCTGGCCGCCCGCTCGATCCCCCGATCGCGGGCCCCCGACCAGCACGACCCGCCCATCCCCGAGGAGTCACCGTGAACACCACCGCCACGACCGCCCGCACCGCCGCCACCCCGCTCGGCGGCCGCTACGTCGGCAGCACCACCGCCCCGACGGTCGGCAGCTACGTCGGTTCGCTCGCCGCCGACGTCGCGCCCGGCTCGTACGTGAGCACCTCGGCACGCCGCGACCTGTCGATCGGTCGCTACACCGCCAGCGCGCGGCGTCGCCTCTCGGCCGCCACGGCGTCCGTCCGGACGGCCACGGGCTCGATCCACACCGCCACCGGCTCGATCCGCACCGCGTAGTCGGTGCCGGTCGGGGGCACCCCTCCCCGACCGACCCGGACGGGCCGCCCCACCAGACCCGGGCCCGCCGCGCGACCTGAATCCGCGCGGCGGACCCGTTCCTCTGGGCGATGTCACGACCCACCCGGTCCGCCCACCTCGCCCAGGAGACACGACGTGCCGCTCACCCCCGAAGGTGAGCGGCACGTCGTGTCTCCGGGACGACCGGGCCCGAGCCCGGCACGTCGGACTAGAGGGTCGCGGCGGAAGGGTCCCAGCTCTCGTCGAGCGGCACCGGCTGCTGCACGGCGGACTCGACGGAGACCGGCGCACCCTGCTCGGCGGCCGACGAGATCGCCAGCAGGACGTCGAGAACGTGCGAGGCCACGGCCCCGCTGGCACGCTCGGCGTCGCCACCGCGGATGGCCCGCGCCAGGTCGAGCACGCCCGAACCGCGTCCGTAGGTCGAGCCCGCGGCGGTGAGCGTCTCGGGCTCGTCCCGGCCGAACCGCCAGAGGCTCGAGTCGCCCTCGAAGGTGTTGGGGTCGGGCAGCACGAGGGTGCCCTCGGTGCCGCTGATCTCGACGAAGCCCATGCGGGGCAGCGCGTTCTGGAACGAGAACGTCGACTGGGCCGACTGCCCGCCCGCGAACTCGATGAGCGCCGCGTGGTGCGTCGGCACCTCGACCGGGAAGGTCTCGCCGGCCCGGGGACCGCTGCCGATGGTGCGGGTGTCGAACGACTTCGACGAGACCGCGCTGACGCGACTGGCCGAGCCGAACGCGTGCACGAGGGTCGTCACGTAGTACGGCCCCATGTCGAAGAGCGGACCGGCCCCGAGCGCGAACAGGAAGTCGGGGTTCGGGTGCCACGACTCGGGCCCGGGCACGTGGAACATCGTGGTCGCCGTGAGGGGCTGACCGATGTCGCCCCGGGCGATGGCGCGCATCGCGGTCTGGATGCCGGCACCGAGCACGGTGTCGGGGGCACACGCGACGCGGACGCCGGCCGCCTCGGCGGCGGCGAGCAGGTCGCGGGCCGATTCGTGGTCGAGCGCGAGGGGCTTCTCGCTCCAGACGTTCTTGCCGGCGGCGATGATCTGACGGCCGACCTCGGCGTGCACGGCAGGGATCGTGAGGTTGACGACGATCTCGATCTCGTCGATCGCGAGCAGCTCGTCGACCGTGCCGTGACCCGGGACGCCGTACGCCTCGGCCTGCGCCTGAGCGCGGTCGAGGTCGAGGTCGGCGACGAAGAGCACCTCGAGGTCGGCGAACTGCGTCATGTTCTCGAGGTAGGTGCCGCTGATGACGCCCGCGCCGATGACGCCGACGCCCACGCGTCCCGTGCGGCCGGCGGTCGTGTCGACGCCGCTCACTTGTCGTTCTCCTGCAGCCAGGCGAAGGACTCAGCGACGCCGTCGAAGACGTCCTTCGCGTAGTCGTCGAACTCGACGACGCGCAGCGCGTGCGGCGCGGCGGCGAGGACGGCGGCGACGTCCACGTCGCCCTGACCGGCCGGGGTCTGGTTCTTGAAGGCGGCGGCCAGCGCGTCGGGCACCTCGAGGGCGCTCTCGCTGCTGGGCAGGGCGGTCGCGATGTCGCCGGAGATCTTGCCGTCCTTGACGTGCAGGAACTGCACGCGGTCACCCAGCGAGCGCAGCAGCGCCGGGGTGTCCATGCCGCCGACGGTCGACCAGAAGGTGTCGATCTCGAGGACGACGTCGTCGTTCAGTCGCTCGAGGAAGAAGTCGTAGACGGGGCGGCCGTCGACCTTGTTCGCGAACTCCCACTGGTGGTTGTGGTAGCCGAACTTCAGGCCCGACGCGGCGGCCAGCACCTGCAGCTCGTTGACGCGGTCGGCGATCTTCGCGGCGTCGTCGGCGGTCTGCCAGCGGTCGCTCGGGATGAACGGGTCGATCACGGTGCCGATGCCGAGCTGGGCGGCGGCGGCGAAGGCGCGCTCGGGCTCGTCGGAGTCGATGACCGGGGCGTGGCCCGAGGGCGCGGTGACGCCGGAGGCGGCGAAGGCCTTCTCGAACTCGTCGGCACGCTCGACGAACGAGTAGGGCTCGACCTTGGTGAAGCCGATCTCGGCGATGCGGGCGACGGCGCCCTGCAGGTCGGCCGAGACGGCGTCTCGGACCGTGTAGAGCTGCACGGAGGGTGACGAGGTCATGGGAGTGACTCCTTTGTCGTGAGGGGTTCAGGTGGTCTGGGCCCAACTCTGCCACTTATGTCGACCGATGACAAAAGTTCGTCCCGAATCGACGAATTCTCTTGCCCGGACGACACCCGCTGTGTATTCTGCGAACACCTAGCGCGACTAGGTTTTGACTCGAGGAGGCGTCATGGCCAACCCAGGCCCCATCGGCACGCAGGGCGTGCTCACCCAACCCATCAGCACCGTGCGGGTGTCGCGGGGCTACATGATCGCGCTGGGGCTCGCCCAGTTCGGTCTGTTCGCGGCCCTGCTCTCGCCGGTCTACGTGAGCATGCAGCTCAAGGCGCAGCAGTTGAACCCCGACGACCCGGCGAGCATCATCGGGCTGGTCCTGCCCTTCGGTGCGTTCGGAGCACTCCTCGCCAACCCGCTCGTCGGCGCGCTGAGCGACCGGACCCGCACGCGGTGGGGCCGTCGTCGGCCCTACCTGGTGGGCGGCATCGTCGTGTTCACGCTCGCCCTCGCCTGGCTCGCCTTCGCCCCCACCGTGCTGCAGCTCGGCATCGCCTGGGTCGTCGCGCAGATCGCGGCCAACGCCGTGCTCGCCGCCCTGACCGCGAGCTTCGCCGACAACGTGCCGCAGTTCCAACGCGGCAAGGCCTCGAGCGTCATCGCCCTGGCCCAGAACGTCGCCGTCCTCGCCGGCACCTACCTGGCCGTCCTGTTCGTCGCGAACCTGCCGGTTCTCTTCATCGCGCCGGGCGTCCTCGCCGTCGTGCTCATCCTCGTCTACGCGGTCGTCGCCCGCGACGACCTGCCCGAGTATGAACTCAAGCCCTTCACGTTCGTCAACCTGGTCAGCTCGTTCTGGACGAACCCCCTGAAGCACCGCGACTTCGCCTTCGCCTGGTGGTCGCGGTTCCTGATCATCCTCGCGACGTTCATGTTCACGACCTACCGGCTGCTCTACATGCAGGAGCACCTCGGCATCGCGGACGTCGCCGACGCCACGGCCGCGGTCGCCTTCGGCGTCCTGCTCTACACGATCGCGTTGATGGCGAGTGCCGCGCTCTCGGGCTGGCTGAGCGACAAGCTGAAGATGCGCAAGGTCTTCGTCGGGGGCTCCACCGCCCTCTTCGCGGTCGGCCTGATCCTGCTGGCCCACGCCGAGACGGTCACCGGCTTCTACGTCGCCGAGGTCGTCATGGGCTTCGCCTACGGCATCTACGCCGCCGTCGACACGGCGCTCGTCGTCGACGTCCTGCCGAACGCCGACCGTCCCGGCAAGGACCTCGGCGTCATCAACATCGCCAACGCCCTGCCCCAGTCGCTCGCCCCGGCGATCGCCCTGTTCTTCCTCGGCGTCGGCAACGCCGGTTCGGGCAACTACACGCTGATGCTCTGGGCCGCCGGCGTCGCGGCGATCCTCGGCGCCCTGGCCGTCATCCCCATCAAGCGCGTGCGCTGAACCGGGCGGAGGCGTGTGCGACGGCCTACCGTCGCACACGTCATGACGCCCCCGACCGACCCCGCACCCGCCCCCGCCGCCGCCACCGGTCCGGGTGCCGACCGGGTCGTACCCACGGTCGGGCCGGTCGCTGCACCCGATCTGCACCTCATGACCTACAACGTCCGTCGCCGCATGCCGCAGGTGCTGACCACCCGTCACGCGCTGGCCGACCGGTGGTCGACCCGGTTGCCGGCACTGCGCCTCCTGCTCGAGGCCGAGCGACCCTCGGTGCTCGGACTCCAGGAGGCGCTGCCCGACCAGTCCGCGCAGCTCGCGGACGCCCTCGGTGCCGACTACGCCTCGGTCGGCACGGGTCGCGACCGCGACCGCGGCGGCGAACGCGTCGAACTGCACGTCGACACCACCCGCCTGCGGATCGTCCGCCACGAGGCGCTCTGGCTCTCGGCCACCCCCACGGTGCCGGGGTCGCGCTCGTACGGCAACATGATCCCCCGCACGGCCGTCCACGCCGAGCTCGACGACCTCGTGACCGGGGCCCGACTGCACGTGGTCGTCACGCACTTCGACCACCTCTCGGCCCGCTCGCGACGGCACTCCGCCGTGCAGCTGCGCACCTTCACCGACGCCCTCGACGGACCCGTCGTCGTGATGGGCGACTTCAACGCCGGGGTCGACTCCCCCGCGCACCGCGAGCTGACCCGCGGCAGGCTGGTCGACAGCCGCGTGGTGGCCGACGCGCGGCTCGACCCGGGCTGGGGCTCGTTCTCGAACTACGGCCCGCCCCGCACCGGCGGCCGCCGCCTGGACTGGCTGCTCGTCGACACCGGGGCCCACGTCGAGCGGGCCGGCGTCGGCGGGGTCCGTCCCGGCGGCGTCGCCCCCTCCGACCACGACCCCGTGCACGCCGTCGTGCGCTGGCCGTCCGGGCACGCCGCCCCGCGTCCGCCCGAAGACCCCACCACCGAACACCGCCCCGAGGAGTCCTGAGATGTCCACCGTCGCCGAGACCTTCCTCCGCCGCCCGCACGGGGTCCTCGAGTACGTCGCCGACGCGGTGCGCGTGGTCGCGGCCCTGAGCGTCGTCGTCGCAGGCATCGGCTGGGGCGTGGTCGAGATCGCCGTGCTGATGCTGGCGCTGCTCGGCACCCTCGTGCCCCGCATGCTCGGCCTCCGGGCGAGCGTCGACCTGATGGTCGGCGTCGCCGCCCTGGGCGCCGCCTGGAGCAGCGTCTTCGAGCTCTACACCCGGGTCACGGGCTACGACACGGTGGTGCACTTCCTGCTCAACGGCCTGCTGGCCGCGGTGTTCGTCGTCCTCGCCCGCCGGGGCGGCTGGATCGCCTCGTCGGGCGACACCGGTGGACGAGGAGGCGCGGGTCGCTCGGCCCGCGTCGGCTCAGTCCTGACGACGGTCGCGTTCGGCCTGGCGGCCGGCACCCTGTGGGAGATGGGCGAGTGGGCGGGCCACACCCTCGTCGACTCGGCGATCTTCGTCGGTTACGACGACACGATCGGCGACCTCGCCGCGGGAGGCCTCGGCTCGCTGCTGGCCGGGCTGGCGCTGCCGTTCCTCGTGGGGGGCGACGTCCGCGGCCGAGCCGCGCGCGCCTCCTCGTCCGGAGCCGGTGCCAGAGCCGGTGCCGATGCCGGTGCGGGTGCCGGCGGACGCGGGGTCGACGCCGTCGGCCACGGCCGCCCGCGCGTCCACCACCGCTGACGGCGTCCAGCCGAGCCGCGTGAAGACGCCGGCCGGGTCGGCGCGCAACCAGCGCGACCACGGCAGGCCGTCGGTGCCGTGCACCGTGAACGAGTGCAGCGCCCGGTACGTCCGCAACCAGGGGGCGTTGCCCGGGTCGAGCGGCCGGGCCGAGATGCCCGTGACGACGTCGCGGCGGTAGGCGATGCGGCCCCGCCCGGCGAGTTGACGGTCGCCGAGGTGCAGGGCGAGGTCCATGTCGTCGTGCAGCAGGGTCTCGTGCCGGTGCACCTCGTCGCGCACGTCGAGCCAGGCGGTGCGGCGCATCATCATCGTCGAGCCGAACAGCGGCCAGTGCGCCAGCGCGGCCCCGATCACGAGGTGGTACGCGCCCACGTAGAGGGCGGAGAGCAGGCGCTCGACGCCGACGGGCGCGTCGTAGAAGCGGGCGTTCGTGCTGACGGCGAGCACGTCCGGATCGTCGACGAGGGTGCCGACCAGGTCGGCGACCCAGGTGCGGGGCAGGACGCTGTCGGCGTCGACCCGACCGATGAGGTCGACGGGTGGGGTGGCGGCCGGTCCGGCCCCCACGCCGGCGGCGGCGTCGTACCCCGTGCTCGCGGCCGCGGCGATGCCGACCTCGGCCTCGGTGACCACCCGGGCACCGTGCCGGAGGGCCACCTCGACGGTGTCGTCGGTGCTGCCGTTGTCGACGACGATCACCTCGTCGGGCACCCGGGTCTGCCGCGCGAGCGAGCGGAGGCAGGCGTCGAGCAGGACTCCGTCGTCGCGGACGGGGACGACGACACAGACACGCACTCGCCCATCCAACCCGGTCGGGGCGGGTCACGTCGAGCGTTCACACCCGAGGACGTCGCCGAGACCCGTCGGCGCACACGGGGGTCTCGGCGGTTTCGCGGGGTCTGGCCGCACGCCCGCCCGGCGAGAGCAGACTCGGCGCATGATCCCGACCGCCGCCGAACCGATCGTCCCCATGCTCGCGAAGGCCGTGGCCGACGTGCCCGAGCCCGACTCCGTCGAGGGCGGGCTCGTCTACGAACCCAAGTGGGACGGGTTCCGCGGCATCGTCTACGCGGAACGCGCCGACTCCGACGCCGACGACCCCGACGCCCCGCTCACCGTCGAGATCGGCAGCCGCGGGTCGAAGATGCTGACCCGCTACTTCCCCGAGCTGGTCGAGGCCCTCGCCCGCCTCCTGCCGGGGCCCTGCGTGCTCGACGGCGAGATCGTCGTGCGGACCGGCGACCCCGGCCACGAACGCCTGGACTGGGACGCGCTCGGCCAGCGCATCCACCCGGCCGCCTCGCGCGTCGCGAAGCTCAGCGCCGAGACCCCCGCGATGTTCGTCGCGTTCGACCTGCTCGCCCTCGGCGGGCGCGACCTGCTCGACACCCCGTTCGCCGAACGCCGCGCGCTGCTGCTCGAGACGCTCGGCCCCGAGGGAGGCGCCGACGGCGGCACCGACGGCACGGCAGGAGGCGCGGACCACCCCCTGCACGTCAGCCGGGCCACCGACGACGTCGCGACCGCCCGTCGGTGGCTGACCGAGTTCGAGGGCGCCGGGCTCGACGGGGTCGTGGCCAAGCCGACCCGCGCCTCCTACGCTCCCGGCAAGCGCACCATGCTCAAGGTCAAGCACCACCGCACCGCGGACGTGGTGGTGCTCGGCTACCGCGTCCACAAGAGCGGTTCGGGCGTGGGGTCGCTGTTGCTAGGGCTGTACGACGCCGACGGCGAGCTGACGAACGTCGGAGGCGCGTCCGCGTTCTCGGACGCCCGTCGCCTCGAGCTCGTCGACGAGTTGGCGCCGTTCGTCGACCGCGACGACGACGGCGAGGTGCGGCACGCCGAGACCGAGCGCAGCCGCTTCTCGTCGGGCAAGGACGTGTCGTTCGTCCCGCTGCGCCCCGAGCGCGTGGTCGAGGTGCGGTACGACCAGATGGAGGGCTCCCGCTTCCGCCACACCGTGCAGGTCGAACGGTGGCGCGACGACCGCGAGGCGCGGTCGTGCGGTTTCGACCAGCTCGAGGTCCCGGCGGCGTACGACCTGGGCGAGGTGCTCGCCTAGGCGACGAGCGCCTCCTCGGGCACAGGGCACCGCGTTTCGTGCACCGCACCCCGACGAGACGCGGTGCCGTGCACGAGACGCGGTGTGGTGCGGGTCAGTCGGCGGCGGGCTTCCGCGCACGGCTGGGCTGCACGCGGGGCGGCTCGCCGGGCATCTTCGGGAAGTCCGGCGGGAAGGGCAGTTCGCCGAGGCCGTCGGCGACGTCGCGTTCCCACCAGGCGAGCAACGTGTCGATGCGCCCCGGCGACTCGTGCATCGAGCCCCACGGGTCGCCATGGGTCTGCAGCCGCTCGGGCACCGTCAGCACGGTGTGCTCGGCCGGGTCGATGCCGGGCAGGTCGTCCCACGTGACCGGCAGGGACACGGAGGCGCGGGGCAGCGCCCGGGGAGACCAGGCCCCCGCCATGGTGCGGTCGCGATTGGCCTGGTTGTAGTCGACGAAGAGGCGGTCGCCGCGTTCCTCCTTCCACCACGCGGTGGTGACGCGATCGGGGGTGCGGCGTTCGAGCTCGCGGGCGGCGGCGATCACGGCGTGCCGCACCTCGAGGAACTCGTGCGTCGGCTCGATCGGCGCGAAGACGTGCAGGCCCCGGTTGCCGCTCGTCTTGACGAACGCGGTGAGACCGGCCTCGTCGAGCACGGCCCGGAGGTCGAGCGCGGCCGTCACGGCGTCCGCGAAGCTCGTGCCCGGCTGCGGGTCGAGGTCGATGCGCAGCTGGTCGGGCAGGTCGGGCTGCTCGGCGCGCGAGGCCCACGGGTGGAAGACCAGGGTGTTCATCTGGGCCGCCCAGACCGCGGCGGCGGGCTCGTCGATCACGAGCTGCGGGTGCACGCGGCCGCTCGGGTAGGTGACGTCGACGGCTCGCACGTAGTCGGGCGTGCCGCGGGGCGGGTTCTTCGAGAAGTACTGGTCGCCGTCGACGTCGCCGCCGAACCGCTGCAGCGAGATCGGACGGTCGCCGTTCGCCGCGACGAAGGGCGTGCCGACCTCGACCAGGTAGCGCGCCAGGTCGAGCTTGGTCACGCCGAGGTCGGGCCAGAGCACGCGGGACGGACTGCTGATGCGGACGTCGCGGTCGCCCACCCGCAGGGTCGTCGCCTCGGATGCCATGTGCGTGACGCTAGTCCCGTCGCGCCGCCGGGGCACGAGGTGCCGGCGTTCACGGGGTGTTCACCCGGGCGTCGCTTCCGTCCGAGATGGTTCGGTCCACACCCGACGAAACGGACACCCGAATGCGCACGCCCCTGCTCCGCCTCGGCGCCCTGACCCTGGCCGGCTCGATCGCCGCCGCCGGGCTCGTGGCCACGAGCGCCCTGCCCGCCCTCGCGGCCGACGCCGACGTCGTCGTCAACGAGATCGACACGACCGACGACTGGGTCGAACTGCTCAACACCGGCCAGACCCCGACCGACGTGTCGGGCTTCGTGCTGCGGGACGATAAGGACACGCGGACGCTCGCGCTGCCCGCGGGCACGGTCCTCGCCGCCGGCGAGCGCCTGGTCGTCGACGTCGCCGACGACGCCGTGTGGGGCGCCGCCGCCTACGGACTCGGACGCGCCGACGCCGTCCGGCTCTACGCCGCCGACGGCACGACCCTGCTCGACTCGTACGCCTGGACGCAGTTCCCGACGACGACCTACGGCCGCTGCGCCGACGGCACCGGCGAGTTCGCGACGACGGCCGCCGGGACGCGAGGCACCGCCAACGAGTGCGCGACGACACCGGCTCCGACCGACCCGACGGAGCCCGCCCCGACCGACCCGACGACCCCCGCCGTGCCCGCCACGACCGACGTCGTGATCAACGAGGTCGAGTCGAACGGCGACGACACCGACTGGGTCGAACTGACGAACGTCGGGACGGTGCCCGTGGACGTCTCGGGCTACACCTTCCGCGACGAGGACGACGTGCGCACGCCCTTCACCCTGCCCACCGGTTCGGTCGTGCAGCCCGGCGCCTTCTTCGTGATCGACCAGGCCTCGGGCTCGAACCCGGTCGGCTTCGACTTCGGACTCGGCCAGCCCGACTCGGCACGACTGTTCGACACGGCGGGCACGCTCGTCGCGTCGTACGCCTGGAGCGTCCACAGCACCGTCAGCTACGGCCGCTGCCCCGACGGCACCGGCGAGCTGACGACGACGACCGCGACCACGAAGGGCGCGGCGAACGACTGCTCGTCGCCCGTGCGCATCAACGAGGTCGAGAGCCAGGGAGGCACGCCCGGCGACTGGGTCGAGCTCACGACCGTGGGCACCTCGTCGGTCGACCTCGGCGGCTACGTGCTGACCGACTCCGACCCGACGCACCGCTACGTCGTCCCCGCCGGGACCGTCGTCGCCCCCGGCGGCTTCGTCGTCCTCGACGAGCAGACCCCGACCTCGGCCGGCTTCGACTTCGGACTGGGCGGTGCCGACTCGGTGCGCCTGCTGCTGCCGGACGGCACGACGGCGGCCGACGGTTCGACCCTCGCCGACGAGTACTCGTGGACCTCGCACGCCGCCACCACCTACGGCCGCGGCCCCGACGGCACGGGCGACTTCGCCGTCACGTCGGCCCCGACCAAGGGCTCCGCCAACACCTTCGCCGGCGTCTCCGTGCCGACGGCCTGGCCCGGCGGACCCGACGAGGTCCCCCTGGACGACGAGGGCACCTTCACCGGTGACCTGAGCGGTCTCGACTACGAGCCGACCGGCACCGCGACCCCCGGCACGCTCTGGGCGGTGCAGAACGGCGACGGCCTGCTCTACCGGATCGTCCCGGACGGCGCCGGCGGGTGGGCCCCGCAGACGACCGACGGCTGGGCTGCCGGCAAGAAGCTGCTGTACCCGAGCGGGGTCGCGACCGACATCGTGGACGCCGAGGGCGTCACGGTCGCCGACGACTCGTCCGCGGGCGGCATCTACGTGTCGACCGAGCGCAACAACGCCTCGGGCTCGGTCAGCCGCCCCTCCGTGCTGCGCTACGACGCCTCGAGCCCGGCCACGACCCTGGTCGCCACCGACGAGTGGAACCTCGCCGCGGACTTCCCCGGCCTGGGGGCCAACGCGGGCCTCGAGGGCATCACCTGGGTGCCCGACGCCTGGCTGACCGAGGCGGGGTTCGTCGACGAGGCGACCGGCGCCTCCTACGACCCCGCGACGTACGCCGGCCACGGTGACGGGCTCTTCTTCGTCGGCGTCGAGGGCACCGCGAGCGTCTACGCCTACGCCCTGATGGACGACGGTTCGTTCGAGCGCGTCGCCACGATCGCGACGTCGTTCGCCCTGGTCGCCGACCTGCAGTTCGACGCCGACCTCGACGCGCTCTGGGTCGTCTGCGACGAGGCCTGCTCGGGCCGCACGGCGCTGTTCTCGGTCGACGAGTCGGGGGCGTTCGCCGAGGACGTCGTCTACGAGGCACCGGCGAACGCCGACCGCGGGCTCGCCAACGAAGGCTTCGCGATCGCCCCGGCGGCGACGAGCGTCGACGGGTTCCGCCAGACGTTCTACGCGGACGACAACGACACCGACGGGTTCTCGCTGCGCGCCGGGACGTTCCCCGGCGTGGCGGCCGAGCCCGGGACGCCCGGCGACCCCGGGACGCCCGGGACTCCCGGCACGCCCGGCGACCCCGCCGCCCCCGCCGATCCCGGCACGGGCGTGACGCCGATCGGTCAGGGCTCGGCCCCGGCGACGATCGACGGGCAGCTCGCCTTCACCGGTTCGGACGCTCGGTGGGCAGCGGCCGCGGCCCTGCTGCTCGTGCTCGCCGGGGCGGGCACCCTGATCGCCCGCCGGCGTCGACTCACCCGCGACTGAGGCACGACGCCCCACGACCCCGTGTCGAGCGATGCACCCGGAAGCGTCCGGGCGCGTCGCTCGACACGGGGTTCGTCGTCGTGCGGCGTCCGTGCGACGGCCGGAGAGGCCGACGGGTGAGCGGGTCAGCGGGTGAGCGGCGTCGCCGTGCCGGTGACCGTGACGCCGCCGACGACCGGGACGTCGACCACGAGGCGGCTCGGACGCCCGACGTGCCGCCCCTGCCTCACCACGACGCGGGCAGGAGGCGCGATCAGGTCGAGCGCGCGGAGGTAGCCGCCCAGCGACGCGGCCGCCGACCCCGTCGCCGGGTCCTCGGTGAGGGAGCCGACGGGGAACAGGTTGCGTGCCTCGACCACGGTCGCCCCGGACGCGTCGACACCCTGGGCGTGGATCACCGTGATCGTGCCCGCCCAGCCCCGTTCGTCCATGAGGGCCCGCACGGCGACCGGGTCGAACCCGAAGGCGTCGAAGACCCGCTGGTCGCGGACGGCCACCACGGGGTGCCGGTTGCCCGCGAAGGACTCCCGCAGCGGACGACGCTCGTCGAGGTCGGCGTGCGTGAGGCCGAGCAACGCCAGCAACCGGTCGGCGACGGTCGGGTCCAGGTCGCGCACGACGGGGTCGACGCTCGTGAACGACGCCGTCACCGGGCCCGCGACGGCGTCGGCACCCCCACGCGAGGTCTCGATCACGACCGGCCCGACCGCCGTCTCGAGCGTGAACGCTCCGACCCCGCGACGCTCGGCCAGGGCGACGGCGGTGGCGATCGTCGCGTGGCCGCAGAACGGGACCTCGGCCCCGGGCGAGAAGTAGCGCACGGCCACGTGCCGGTCGTCGCCGGCGCGGGACGGATCGACCACGAACGCGGTCTCGGCGTACCCCACCTCGGCGGCGATCAGCCGCATGTCGGCGGCCGAGAGGGCCGACGCGTCGAGCACGACGCCGGCCGGGTTGCCGCCGCCCGGTCCGTCGGCGAAGGCCGTGAGGTGCAGCACCTCGACGGTCGGGGCGGACGGCGAGGGAGCGGCGGGGCCGGCGGGAGGCGAGGGTCTGGGGTCGGTCACGACGCCACTGTGCCGCACCGCGCCTCCTCGTCGCCAGCGCCACCTCGTGCCGGGTGGCCGGCCCGGACCTCGCGACCGTGCCGGACCGTGTCGGACCCCGAGCCGCCCCGCACGACCCGACCGGCCTCGAGCCGCACCACGCGGTGCGCGGCGTCGAGCAGCAACGGATCGTGCGAGACCGCGAGCACCCCCGTGCCCCGGGCCGCCTCGTCGAGCAGCGTGGCCCGGATGCGGTCGGCGCTGTCGGCGTCGAGCCCGGTCGTGGGCTCGTCGAGCAGCAGCAGGTCGGCCCCGCGCGCGAGTCCGTGGGCCAGGAGCGCACGCTGCCGCTGGCCACCCGAGAGCGCGGCGAAGGGTCGGGGCGCCAGGTCGGCGACGTGCAGGCGCTCGAGCGCCTCGTCGACGGCGGCGCGGGCTCGACGGTCGAGGGGACGCCACCGGCCCACGCGACCCCAGGCACCGACCGTCACGACGTCGCGCACGGTGACCGGGAGCCCGTCCGGGATCGACGTGCGCTGCGGGACGAAGGCGATCGTCGACGTCGTCGAGCGCGTGCCCGACGACGGTTCGCGGACGCCCGCGACGACCTCGAGCAGCGTCGACTTGCCGGCGCCGTTGGGGCCCGCGACCACCGTCAGGGCACCGCTGCACACCTCGAGGTCGACGTCGGCCAGGGCCACCCGGTCACCGAACGTGCACCCCACCCCGAGGAGGCGCGCCAGGGACGAGGGAGCGGCGGCGGTGGTCCTCGTCATGCCGTCAGCCTAGTTGATAAGCGTTCTCATTCTCAGCTACGGTCGTGTCTCGTGCCCTTCCTCTCCACCGCCGTCCTCGAGCCGTTCTCGCTCGACTTCGTCCAGCGCGCCCTCGTCGGCGGCGGCCTCGTCGCGATCCTCTGCGGCGTCGTCGGCACCTGGGTCGTGGTCCGCGGCATGGCCTTCCTCGGCGAGGCGCTCGCGCACGGCATGCTGCCCGGCGTCGCCCTCGCGACCGTGATCGGTGCGCCCGTCCTCGTCGGCGGGGCGCTCAGCGCCGTCGTGATGAGCCTCGGCGTGGCGGCGCTGCAACGACGCGGTCGCCTGTCGTACGACACGAGCATCGGCCTCCTCTTCGTCGCGATGCTCGCCCTCGGCGTCGTCGTCATCTCGCACTCGGGCAGCTTCGCCACGGACGCCACGTCGATCCTGTTCGGCGACGTCCTCGCGATCACGACGGCGGACCTCGGCCTGCTCGCCGGCGCGACGACCGTCGGCGTCGGCCTCGCGGCCGCCTTCCACCGCCCCCTGCTGGCCCTCGCCCTCGACCCGCGCCTGGCCGCCGTGCTGGGGCTCGGTCCGCGCTCGGCCCAGGCCGTGCTCGTGGGCCTGGTCACGCTCGCCGTCGTCGCCTCGTACCAGGCCGTCGGGTCGTTGCTCGTCGTCGGACTGCTGCTCGCACCGGCCGTCGCCGCGGGCCACTGGACGACGCGCCTGCCCACGCGGATGGTCCTCGCCTCGGTCGTCGGCGTGCTCGCCGTCGCCGTCGGCCTGCTCGTCTCGTGGCACGCCGCGACGGCCGCCGGCGCCTCGATCGCAGCGACGGCCATCGCGTTCGCCGGCCTCTCGGGGGCCGGCCACGCCGCCCTCGGCCGTCGGCGGGCACGTCGGGTCGACACCGCCGCCCTGAGTCGCACGGGCACGGCGCCCGTCGCGACCCCCGCCTCCTGACCCGCCCGCACGACCCCACGTCCGCACTCCCCCGCCCGTCTCCCCGACCCACCCCACGCCCACCCGGAAGGACCGCATGCGATCCCCCCTCCTCACGACCTGCCTGCTCGGCACGCTCGCCCTCGGGCTGACCGCCTGCTCGCCCGACGCCTCGCCGGGCGGCGACCCCGCCGCCGGGACGACGGCCGACGAGACCGGCGCCAGCGGCGAGGGCCACGGCGCCGTCGCGGGCGCCGAGGAACTCGCCGAGCCCCGTCTCGGCCTCACCACGATCGACCCGTCGGGCACGGTCGCCCACCTCGACCTGCTCGACGAGGGCGTCGTCGAGCTCGGGTCGGTCGACGCCCCCACCGCCGTGGAGACCGACGGGCGGTACCTGTTCGCCGAGACCACCGGCGGCCTCGAGGTCGTCGACAGCGGGGTCTGGACGTGGGACCACGGGGACCACTTCCACTACTACCGGGCCGACCCGCGCCTCCTCGGCACCGTCGAGGGCGACGGCGCGGCGACCGTCGCGACCACGAACCTGTCGACCTCGGGTTCGACCGGCGTCCACTTCGCCGGCTCGGGCGACGCCGTGCTGCTCGACACCGAGGCGCTGTCGCGGGGCGAGCTGCGGGAGCGGTTCCGCCTCGACGGCGAACCGGGCACCGGCATGGTCGTCCCCGTGGGCTCGTACGCCCTGGTGACCGAGGGGCGCGGCGAGGCGACGACGCTCGTCGGACGCACCGCCGACGGTGACGAGACGGGCCTGCGCGAGGCCTGCCCGGACGCCTCGGGCACGATCACGACCCGCGTCGGGGCGGTCGTCGGCTGCTCGGACGGCGCCCTGCTCGCGACCGTCGCCGACGACGAGCTCGTCGTCGAACGCATCCCCTACCCGGCCGGCTCGACCCCGTCGTCGGGCGGCACGGCGGCCCCGGCCACCGCGTTCGACAACCGGGAGGGGCGACCCACCGTGGCCGGGCTCGCCGGCTCCGAGGGCGTCTGGCTGCTCGACACCCGGGCCCGGGCCTGGACGCTGCTGCCGGCGCCGACCCCGCTGGTCACGGTGACTGCCGTGGACGACGCCGACCAGCGCCTCCTCGCCCTCGCCCGGGACGGCCGCGTGCTCGTCCTCGACGGCACCACCGGCCAGGTCGTCGCCGAGACCGCGCCCCTCGTCGCGGACTCGCTCGCCGCGGGCCGGACGCCGACGCTGATCGCCGACCAGCAGCGCGCGTACCTCTCGGCCCCGGTCGAGGGGCGGCTGTACGAGATCGACGCCGCCGACGGCGCGCGGATCGCCCGCAGCTTCGAGACGGCGGGCGAGCCGGCCTTCGTCGCGGAGACGGGCCGATGACGGCGCCGTCGACGGCCCGCCGCCGGGCCGGGCTCGCCACCGCCAGCCGCAGCACCGCCGCCCGCGTCGCCGCCGTCACCGTCGCGGCCGCGCTGGCCCTGACCGGCTGCGCACCCGCCGGCGACGACCGTCCGGTCGTGTTCGTGTCGACGAACATCCTCGGCGACGTCGTCGACGAACTGGTCGGCGACCAGGCCGAGGTCGTCACCCTGATGAAGCCGGACGCCGACCCGCACTCGTTCGAGATCTCGGCGCAACAAGCGGCACGGATGCGGGCGGCCGACCTCGTCGTCTCGAACGGCCTCGGCCTCGAGGAGGGGCTGCAGCAGCACCTCGACGCGGCGGTCGACTCCGGCGTGGCCTCGTTCGTCGCCGCGGACGCGATCGACGTCCTCGACTACCGCGACGGGGACGCCGCCGGCACCCCCGACCCGCACTTCTGGACCGACCCGGGCCGCATGCTCGACGTCGTCGACGCCCTCGGGCCCGTGCTCGCCGAGGTCGACGGCGTCGACGCCGCGGGGCTCACCGCGCGCACCACCGACTACCGGGCCGAGCTCGAGCGACTCGACGCCGACATGGTCGACGCCTTCGCCGCGATCCCCGCCGAACGGCGCGCACTCGTGACGAACCACCACGTCTTCGGCTACCTCGCCGACCGGTTCGACTTCGACGTCGTCGGGGCCGTGATCCCCGGCGGCACGACGCTCGCGGCGCCGTCGGCGTCCGACCTCGCCGACCTGGTCGACGCCGTCGAGACGACGGGCGTCCCGACCGTGTTCGCCGAGTCGTCCTCGCCCGACCGACTCGTGCAGGCCCTGGCGAGCGAGGCGGACGTCCACGTCGACGTGGTCGAGCTCGTCACCGAGTCGCTCACCGCGGCCGACGGGGACGCCCCCGACTACCTGACCATGATGCGCGTCGACACCGAGCGCATCGCCACCGGACTCTCCCCGTGAGCGTCCGACCACCAGAAAGAGGAACACCCATGCGCACCACCCACCTGCGACGGACCGGCGGCACGCTGCTCGCCCTCGGCGTCGCCGCGACCCTCGTCGCCTGCTCGACCGGCGGACCCGGCTCCGCGTCCGACGCGACGGGCGGCGCCGCCGCGACCGGCGCCTCCTCGTCCGGCCCCCGCCTCGCCGTCTCGTCCGAGGGCCGCGTCACCGTGCTCGACGGCGAGACCCTCGAAACCGTCGGCGCGTTCGACTCCGAGGAGTTCACCCGCCTCAACCCGGCCGGCGACGGCCGACACGTCATGGTCACGACGAGCGGAGGGTTCCAGGTGCTCGACACCGCGGCCGGCAGCTCGTCCGAGCCCGCCCTGACCGACCTCGTGTTCGACGCCGACACCGCGGGCCACGTCGTCCGGCACGGCGGCAAGACGATCCTCTACGCCGACGGCACGAGCGACACCACGGTGTTCGAGTCCGCCGACCTCACCGACGCCGTCACCGACGGCGAGCTGCCCGCGGTCGAGACGATCGAGGGCGTCGAGGCCCACCACGGCGTCTCGGTCGTGCTCGAGGACGGCACCTTCCTCACGACGGTCGGCGACTCCGACGGCCGCACGGGCATCGAGGTGCGCGACGCCGACGGTGCGGTCGTCGCGCAGAGCGACGAGTGCCCGGGCGTCCACGGCGAGGGCACCGCGGCCGACGAGGCCGTCGTCCTCGGCTGCGAGGACGGAGCGCTCGTCTACCACGACGGGACGATCACCAAGCTCGCCTCGCCCTCGCAGCCCTACGGCCGCATGGGCAACGCGTACGTCAGCGAGACCAGCCCGCTCGTCGTCGGCGACCACAAGGACGACCCCGACGCCGAGGGCTACCTGCTGCACGCGGTCACCCTGATCGACACGGCCGCCGACACCCTCGACGTCGTCGACCTGCCCGAGGGCGTCGAGTACACCTTCCGGGGCGTCGCCCGCGGCCCGGGCGACCTCGCGTACCTGATCGGCACCGACGGCGCCGTGCACGTGCTCGACCCCGCGACCGGCGAGCTCACGGCGTCGTGGCCCGTGATCGGCGCCTGGGAGGGCCCGGCCGAGTGGCAGGACGCCCACCCCGCGATCGTCGTCGCGGGTGACGTCGGCTACGTCACCGAGCCGGCGACGGACAGCGTGCACGCGGTCGACCTGACCACGGGCGAGGTGCTGTCGTCGCGCGAGCTCGACGTCACGCCCAACGAGGTCGCGGTGGCCACGGCCTACTGACGCGACCACCCCCGGGACGAGGAGGCGCGGTGCGAGGGCACCGCGCCTCCTTCGCGGTCGGGGGCTGCGCACGGCTCGTCCGGCCGGCCCGGCGCGCTCGGCCGACCCGGCCGGCCCCACCCCGCAGGCCCCGCCCGCCCGCCGGTCGCCGACCCGTCCTCTGGGGGCACCTCGAGCCCCGTCCCCGCGTCCCGCGGCACCGAAGACCGGGAGAGTCCGACGAATTCGTGACGTTTCGCCCTCGGGCCACGTCTCCATCGTGTGCCGCCCACGGCGGCGCCGCAGGACCACGGATCGAGAGGACCCCATGCCGAGCTTCTACGTCAGCGCGCCCGACGGAGAACCGGAACCCACCGGCGGGGTCTCCGCGCACCCCGTCGACCTCGCGGGCGGCAGCGACGACGGGGGCGGGTCGACCTACCGGCGCGTCCAGGACGGCGGCACCGACCTCCGCGAGGCGACCCGCCGCCTCGAGACGCACTACCGGGGCCGACGATTCCGGTCCCAGTCGGGGGGCAGCCCGTTCGAGTACTCGTACGTGCTCGCCGGCGACGACCGCCTCGTCATGCAGACCTCGTCGTTCAGTGCACCGATGCAGGGCGAGATCCCCTTCCCGGGGCAGTACATCGTCGCGTGGAACCGCAGCGGACGCACCACCCTGCACCAGCGCGGCCACACGTTCACGAGCGAGGGCTCCACGCCGTTCCTCATGCCGGCCGAGGAGGCCTTCTCGTTCGAGTCGACCCCGCGGAGGAACGGCATGGTGCAGGTCGGCAGCGACTTCCTCGAACGGACCGCCGCCGAGCGCCACGGCGGGCCGTCACAGCGCGTCGTGTTCGACTACGCGGTCACCCCGCGCCCCGAGGCGGTCGCGGCCTGGCGGACCGCCGTCGGGTCGAGCGCCGCGGCCGTCGTGGCCGAGCAGGCGTCACCGCTCGTGCGGCTCGAGGCCCAGCTCACCCTCGCCCGGGCCATGCTCGACCTGTTCCCGTGGCGCGCCGTCGACGTGCCCGTCGGCCTGCGCACACAGGAGGCCGCCCGCGTCCGACACGCGGTCGAGTACATCCACGCCCACGCGGCCGAGCCGCTCACCCCGGCCGACATCGCCGAGGCGTCGGGCATGCACACTCGCACCCTGCAGACGTCGATGAAGGAACACCTCGGCACGTCACCGGCGGCGTACCTGCGCCAGGTGCGCCTCGACCGCGTCCACGACGAACTGCTCGCGGCGGCCCCGAACGAGACCCGCGTCTCGGACGTCGCCCGACGCTGGGGCTTCGGCAACTTCGGCCGGTTCGCGGGGTCGTACGCCGCGCGCTTCGACGAGTACCCCCGCGACACGCTCGCCCGCTAGCGACGCCCCGCCCCGCCCGGCCCTGCCCGGCCCGCCCCGCCCCGCCCCGGGGAGGCGGTTGGTCGAGTGGGCAGAAATCGTCCTTCCGGCTCGCACGAAGGACGTTTTCTGCCCACTCGATCCTCAGGCGCCCTGCTGGTCGGACCCCTGCTGCTCCGCACCCTGCTGCTGGGCGTAGGCCTCGGGGCCCTGTTCAGCCGCCGACGGGTCCATCCAGCCGAACTCGAGGATGTTGCCGTCCGGGTCGGTCAGCTGGCGCTGGTACATGAAGCCGTAGTCCGACGCGGGGCGCGCCTCCGTGCCTCCGGCGCCGAGGCCGGCGGTGACCGTCGTGTCGACCTCGTCGCGCGAGTCGAGCATGACGGCGGTGGCGACCGAGGGGGCCGTGGTGGGATCACCGATGGGCAGGTCGGTGAAGGTCTGGAAGTACTCACGCCTGAGGATCATGAACGCGCTGTGGTCCTCCTCCACGATCACGCACGCGGCGTTCTCGTCGGTGAAGAGCGGGTTGATGGTGAACCCGAGGGCCGTGTAGAACGACTTCGCCCGGTCGAGGTCGCTCACGGGCAGGTTGACGAACATCATGGCCACGGTGTTCTCCTTCGAACGGTCCACGGGTGGTGACGCACAGCGTGGCCCCGCCCGTGTCGGCCGTCAAGACCTCGGCGGCAGCTCAGAAGTCGAGCAGGCGCACCGTGACGCCCACGGTGTCGCCGACGCCGAGGCCCTCGGCGTCGCGCACGGCCCGCTTGACGGGCAGGGCGTAGGCGTTCTCGTCGCCGAGGGGGAAGACCGACGTGGTGAACGTCGACGAGCCGACCCGCGCCTCCACCCGGACGGAACCCCAGCCGCGCAGCAGGTCGCCGGCCACCATCAGGACGTGGTCCTCGACCTCGGGCGGCAGGCTGACGAACGTGTAGAAGGCTCGCCGGCTCTCCCACCGCCAGAGGTCGGCGTCGAACGTGAACTGCATCTCGACCCCTCCTCCCGCCGCGAGCCGTCCTCCGACCCTAGTGCCGGTGCCCCGGCCCGGCCCCCGGCCCGCTCCACACCGGGAACGGGTCGACGAAGTCGCGCCAGCCCGCCGGGTCGCCCAGCAGCTCGTCGTCGGTCAGGAGGCACGTGTCGAGCTCTCGACGGATCGTCGCGACGTCGAGGTCGAGACCGAAGAAGGCGATCTGCTGGCCGTGGGGCGAGTCGGGGTGCCACGACGGGCTCGAGGTCGGGTCGAGGCTCAGCATCTGCCCGACGCTCGACCACGAGCCGACGCGGTCGCTGCGGGTCGCGAACTGGGTGAAGCCGCGCGAGCGCAGCACCGTGCCGACGGCGCCCGGGGCGAAGGTGTGCTCGACCGCGACGGCGAGGCGCCCCGGGTGGAACGGACGCTCGTCCCGGTAGGCGTACGTCGTGACCACGCCGTCGTGGTCGAGGTCGGGGGTGTGCTCCGAGAGGGCCTGCATCCAGCCGGCGGCGCCGCCGAGCTGCGCCGCGCCTCCCGGGCTCTCGAGGGTCTCGCGTCGCACGGCGTCGACGCCGGCGACGCGGCTCTCCGGCGCCAGTCGCGCGAGCAGCCGGCGGATCGTCCGCAGGTCGCGCGGGGACACCCCGGCCGTGTCGACCAGGACGATCACGGTCGCGTACTCGACGAGGTCGACGACGTGCTCGGCGGCGAGGAACCGGTCGTCGACTCCGCCGAGCACGAGGTCGACCAGCTCGACCGCGCTGACGACCGAGACGACGTGCTGCAGCAGCGACCGACCCGAGGGCCGCCCCAGGGACGAGTCGAGCAGCGAACCGAGCAGCAGGCCGGTGGCCCGACTCGGGGTGCCGGCAGCGAGCGTGGCCACGACGTCGACCGGGTGCCCGTCGTGGGCGAGGTCGAGCGCGAGCCGGTGCACGGCGTCGGCGGCGTCGTGCGCGTCCGGACCCGAGACCGACCGGTGGCTCGTCGATCCGAGCAGCCGGTCGGCCACCCGGTCCACCGCCGACGGGCTCTGGCCCGTCACGAGGACGACGCCCCGGTGGCGTGGGGACGAGGAGGCGCGGGTCGGTTCGGTCATGCCCCCACGCTAGGTGATAATGGTTCTCACTAACAACCGACACCACCCCATCGACTCCACCCCATCGACTCCAGGAGGCAACCGTGAAGGTCCGCAACTCGCTCAAGGCGCTCAAGAAGATCCCCGGTTCGCAGGTCGTCCGCCGCCGCGGTCGGGTCTACGTCATCAACAAGAAGGACCCGCGGTGGAACACGCGTCAGGGGTGACGGCGTCTGGCAGGATCTCCTGATGCCTGCCGACCGAACGCCCCGCCGCCCCGACGTCACGACCACCGAGATCGTGGGTGGCGCCGAGGCCGTCCACGTCTCGTTGCACGAGTACGACGAGCGTTGGCCGGCCGAGTTCGCCGAGCACCGACGCCGCATCGTCGAGGCCCTCGCGGCGTCGGGCATCGCGGTCGACGTCGAGCACATCGGCTCGACGTCGGTGCCAGGCCTCGCGGCGAAGCCGATCGTCGACGTCGTGGTCGCGGTGCCCGACATCACCGCGGAAGAGGACTACCTCGACCCGTTGCTCGCCGCGGGCTACGAGCTGCGGGTGCGCGAGCCGGGGCACCGACTCGTGCGGACGCCGGAGCGCAGCGTCCACGTGCACGTCTACGAGCAGGGTGCCGACGCGATCGCGGGGTACCTGCTGCTGCGCGACCACCTGCGCACCGACGCCGCCGACCGCGAGCTCTACGCCGGCGTCAAGCGGGACCTGCTCGACCGCCGCTGGGACGACATGAACGACTACGCCGACGCCAAGACCGAGGTCGTCACGGCCATCACGGCGCGGGCTCGCGCCGCCCGGGACGCAGCCCGCGAGGGCTGACCCGGGCCGGCACGGCCTCAGCCGGCCGAGGTCGCCGCCATCGACTGCAGCCCGGTGACGCGCAGCAGGTCGAGTCGCGCCTCGTCGTCGGACCCCGGCGCGACCGTGTAGACGACGATCCTCAGGTCGCCGGGCGCGGTCAGCACGTCGCAGTCGATCGCGATCGGGCCGACCGGGGTGCCCGTCACGGTCTTGCGACTGGCCCGGTGCTCGGCGACCTTGACCTCGGCCCAGCGGCGTGCGAACTCGGGCGACGTCTCGAGCAGGCGCGACACGAGGTGGCCGAGCGAGGGGTCCGACGGATAGCGCCCCACCGCTGCCCGCAGGTCGGCGGCGAGGTCGCTCGCGAAGTCCTCCTCGTGCCGGGCGTCGAACTCGGTGCCCTCGTGGCCCGACGTGAAGTGACGCCAGACGAGGTTGCGCTCGAGCCCGACGAGGCGCGACGGGTCACCGTTCACCGCGGCCCAGAGGGGGTTCCAGAGCAGGATGTCGTGGGTCGCCGAGAAGACGGCCAGCGGCACGTCCCCGAGCCGGTCGACGATGCGCTGCACGCCGGGCCCCACGTGGCGCGGGACGATCCCGGCCGACGGAGGCGCGGCGCCGGCCGAGCGGTAGAGGTGGTCGCGTTCGTCGTCGCTCAGGCGCAGGGCGACCGCCAGGGCGCGGAGCATCTGCGGGGACGGGTTGGTCGCCCGACCCTGCTCGAGGCGGACGACGTAGTCGACGCTCACCCCGGCGAGCGCCGCCAGCTCTTCGCGGCGGAGACCCGTCGTGCGGCGCCCCGCCCCCGCCGGCAGCCCCACGTCGGCCGGGCCGACCCGGTCACGCCACGACCGCAACACGTCCGCGAACTCGCTCATGCCCCTCATCCTCCCCCGGCCCGCGCGCCCGAGGGTGGTACCGGCAGTCCTCCCGTCGTGCGGGGCCTGGGTGCCGAGGCGGGGCCGGGCGCAGCATGGACCCATGACCACCACACTCATCACCGGGGCCAACAAGAGCCTCGGACTCGAGACCGCCCGCCGCCTGATCGAGGCGGGCCACACCGTGTACGCCGGCATGCGCGACCTCGACTCGGGCGACGCCGTCCGGGCCCTCGGCGCCCACGCCGTGCAGCTCGACGTCACCGACCAGGCCGGCGTCGACGCGGCGCTCGCCTCCCTGCCCGAGCTCGACGTCCTCGTCAACAACGCGGGCGTCCTCGGGTCGTCGTTCGGCGTCGACGACCTCACCCCCGAGACGATGCAGGAGGTGCTCGACGTCAACGTCGTCGGGCTCGTCCGCGTCACCCAGGCCGCGATGCCCCTGCTGCGCCGCTCCGACCGTCCCGTGATCGTCAACGTCGCGTCGGGTGTCGGCTGGCCGCGCTGGCTGAGCACCGAGGGCCACGACGAGTACCCCGTCGCCGCGGTGCCCTACGCGTCCTCGAAGGCGGCCGTGATCGCCCTGACCGTGCAGTACGCCAAGAACCTGCCGACCTTCCGGGTGAACGTCAGCGACCCCGGCTACACCGCCACCGACTTCAACGGGCACGGCGGCCACCAGACGGTGACCGAGGGCACGGACGCCACCGTCGCCCTCGCCCTGCTCGGGCCCGACGGCCCGACCGGCGAGTTCCACGACCGCCGGGGCCGCATCGACTACTGAGCGGCGACCGCAGGAGGCGCGGTGCGAGTCCTCGGGACCGGCACCGCGCCTCCTGCGCGTCCGGTGGGCCGGCCGTTCAGCAGCAGTCGCAGGCCTCGGCTCCGCGTTCGCCCGTGAGGGCCGAGACGGGTGTCGTGCAGGCCTCGCCGCGCCAGGCCTCGACCCCCTCACGGACGGCGAAGACGACGATGACGAGTCCTGCGACGGGGTCCGCCCAGGTCCACCCGAAGGCGAGGTTGAGCACCAGGCCTAGCAGGACGGCGGCCGAGAGGTAGCTGCAGATGAGGGTCTGCTTGGAGTCGGCGACGGCGGAGGCCGAGCCGAGCTCGGTGCCGGTTCGTCGCTCGACGAGGCTGAGGAACGGCATGACCGCCAGGCTGACGGCGGCCAGCACGATGCCGACCGGGGAGTGGTCGGGTTCGCGGGCGCCGGCCAGGGCGAGGACCGCGTCCACGCCGACGTAGGCGGCGAGACCGAAGAACGAGAGGGCGATCACGCGGAGGGCGAGCCGTTCGCGCCTCTCGGGGTCGGGGGCCGCGAACTGCCAGGCGACCGCGGCGGCCGAGAGCACCTCGACGACGGAGTCGAGGCCGAAGCCGATCAACGCGGTCGAGGACGCGACCGTGCCCGCGGCGATCGCGACGATCGCCTCGACCACGTTGTAGCCGATCGTGATCGCCACGACGAGACGGATGCGTCGCTGCAGCAGGAGGCGACGGGCCGTGGCGATCGGCGCGGGCGACAGTGCGGCGGAGGTCATGCACCGCCCCCGCAGCAGAACGGCACGTCGCCCGAGTCGTCCGGACACGGCAGACCGTCGTCGACCGCGAGGACCACCTCGACGAGGGCGGTCAGTGCTCGGGTCAGGTGGACGTCGGCGATCTCGTACCGGGTGGATCGCCCCTCGGGGGCGGCCACGACGAGACCGCACCCGCGGAGGCATGCGAGGTGGTTCGACACGTTCGACCTGGTCAGGCCGAGTTTCGTCGCGAGGACGCCGGGGTAGCCGGGGCCCTCGAGCAGGGTCAGCAGGATGCGTGAGCGGGTCGGGTCGGCCATCGCCCGCCCCAGGCGGTTCATCACGTCGACGCGGGACGAAAGGGTCAGCATGTGCTGACCATACAGCACTCGCTGACCGGTCAGGGCGCCCGGGGCACACGTCCATCCCCCGCGGGTCCGGTCCTCGGGACCGGCACCGCGCCTCCTGCGCACGGAAGGACTAGACACGTCCTCGTGCCCTCACCGCTCCTCCTCGCCTCTCTCGCCGGCCTGCTCTCGGGCCTCTCCCTGGTCGTCGGGGCGGCGGTGTCGTGGTTCGTCAGGGTGCCCCGCGAGGTGGTCGCCCTCGTCATGGCGTTCGGTGCCGGCGTCCTGATCTCCGCACTCTCGTTCGACCTCGTCGACGAGGCCACGAGCAGCGGCGGGCTGCTCCCGACCCTCGGCGGGTTCCTGGCGGGCGCCGTCGTCTACGTCGTCCTGGACCAGCTGCTCGAGCACGGCGGGTTCCGGCGCAAGCACCACCGTCGCGGGTCGGCCGGCTCGGGCACCGGCCTGGGCATCGCCCTCGGCGCCCTGCTCGACGGCGTCCCCGAGACCGCCGTCCAGGGCGTCAGCCTGACGGGCGGCGGGTCCCTCAGCATCGCCGTGCTGGTGGCCGTGGTGATCTCGAACTTCCCCGAGGGCATGTCGAGCACGGCCGACCTCAAGTCGTCGGGCCGGTCGGCCGGGTACGTCTTCGGCCTCTGGTCGGGCATCGCCGTGGTGTGCGCCCTGTCCGCGCTCGGCGGGTACGCCCTCCTGGGCGGGGTGCCCGAGGGCGGACAGTCGTTCGTCATGGCGTTCGCCGCCGGGGCGATCCTCGCGATGATCTGCGACACGATGATCCCCGAGGCCTTCCGCAAGACGCAGACGCTCACGGGACTCGTGACGGTGCTGGGCTTCGTCGCGAGCTACGTCGTGCACCAGGTCGCCTGAGCGGGTCGCCCGAGCGGGTCGTCGCGCCCCGAACTGGGTCATCCGTTCTGCGCAACGGTGCCGACGACGGGGTCGATGCTCGGTACCCTGCTGTCGTGAGCCCCGACCTTCCCGCCACTCCGGAGAACCACCCGGAGTCCGTCCGGCGTCTCGCCGCGACGCTGCAGACCCTGGACGAGGCCCACCGCCGCTACCGGCTCCACGCCGCGAAGGTCTTCGGGATGGGCCACACCGAGCTGGCGGCCCTGCTCGCCGTCGCCGACGCCCCGGGGCTCACCCCGGGAGCACTCGCCCAACAGCTGCTGCTGAGCACGGGGGCGACGACGGCCGTGGTCGACCGGCTCGAGAAGTCGGGGCAGGTCACGCGCAGCCGTCACCCGGGCGACCGACGCAGCCTCTTCCTCCACCTGACCACGCAGGGCGAGGACACCACGACCACCCTGCGCGAGGCGTACCAGTACGTCCTCTCGACCACGGGCACGGACGAGACGATCGCCGAGGCCCTCCCCCAGCTCGACAGCATCGCCGCCGCGCTCGACGCCGCCGCCCGCGAATCCGCGTCCTGACCCGGGCCGGCCGGTGCCGGACTCGTGCGCCCGGTCGCACCGCGCCTCCTCGCCCGCTCTCGCCGCGCCTCCTCGCCCGGGTCGCACCGCGCCTCCTCGCCCGCTCGCGCCGCGCGTCCTCGCCCGCACGCACCGCGCCTCCTCACACGGGTCGCACCGCGAACTGAGCGTCGCACCGCCCACTTCGGCGGTGCGACGTCCAGTCGGCGGTGCCGCACCGCCCCTGACGATGCGACGCCCCGCAGTCGAGGTCGAGGTCGAGGTCGAGGTCGCACCACCGTCGCGTCGTCGCACCACCGTGTTGCGTGGTGCGACGACTCGACGGTGGTGCGACTCCGACTCCGACGCCGACTTCGGCTCCGGCCCCGGCCCCGAGCCCCGAGCCACGAGCCACGAGCCACGACTCGTAGGCTGCGGGGCATGACATCCGACGTCGGGGAGCGCTACGCCGCGCGCGCCCGCGAGTACGTCGACCACCTCGGCTCGATGTCGGCGGTGCACCCCGCCGACGAACACCTGGTGACGTCCTGGGCGACGACGGTAGAGGGCCCCGTGCTCGACGCGGGCTGCGGGCCGGGGCACTGGTCGGGGCACCTCGCCGCGCGGGGCGTCCACGTGCGTGGTCTCGACCGGGTCCCGGCCTTCGTCGTGCACGCTCGCCGCACCCACCCGGACGTCTCGTTCCGCCTGGGCGACGTGGACGCCCTGCCGTACGAGCCCGACGAGTTCTCGGGAGTCCTCGCCTGGTACTCGCTGATCCACCACGACCCGGGCAGCATCCGGCGCCCGCTCCGCGAGTTCGCCCGGGTGCTCGGGCCGGGCGGCGGGCTGCTCGTCGGGTTCTTCACCGGGACGACCGTCGAACCCTTCGACCACGCGATCACGACCGCGTGGCGCTGGGCGCCCGACCTCCTCGCGGACGAGCTGCGCGCCTCCGGGTTCGACGTGCTCGAGACACACACCCGCACGGGACCACCGTCCGGGCCGAGGCCCCACGGCGCGATCATCGCCCGTGTCGCTCAGGGTGTGACCGTCAGCCCAGCCCCTTGATGTGGGTCTCGATGGCCGTGAGGACGGCGCGATGCGCGTCGAACGAAGTCGCCCAACCGTCGACGAGCAGGCCGTGGTCGGCGCCGTCGACCGTGACGAGGCCCGCATGCGTCTCGAGCCCCCGCGCCGGCTGCCACATCGAGTCGGCCCCTCCGCCCACGGCGAGGTGTGACGAGGAGGCGCGGGTCAACGCATCGAGGACCACGGGCTCGGTGAGGACCGGCGTCAACCACACCCCTGCGACGCCGTGCTCGACGGCCCACGGCAACGCGAGGGTGCCGAACGACTTCGCGAGGACGAGGTCGACGCGACCGTCGACGGCCTCCGCGGCATCCTGCAGCCGCTCCTCGACGACGGGCCGCGAGTCGTCGGCCGTCAGATCTCGGGCATCCCACTCGACGGCCTCGACTCGCCAACCGAGCTGCCGCAGCATCAACGCAGGCCAGTAGAGCAGCGGCGCCTTGACCCCGTACCCGGTACCCGGGAGGAGCACCGCGACGGGACACGACGTTCCTGTCGACGGCCCGGACGAGGTGGGTGAGCTCATGGGCCGAGGCTAAGGCAGACGACCGATCGTGGTGATGCCAGCGTGTCCCCGTGTCGGGGTCGCACCACCGTCGGGTCGTCGAACCACGGGACACGGTGGTTCGACGACGCGTCGGCGGTGCGACGTCCCGTCGGTGGTGCGACGACGCGTCGGCGGTGCGACTCCCGCGTGACCGGCGCCGGGGGCACGCGCCGCGCCCGTCAGCCGCCCTGGCGCACCTGCCGCACGTACCGGTACACCGTCGGCTCGGACACGTGCAGCGCCTCGGCCACCTGGGCCACGGCACCCTTGAGCAGGAAGACCCCCGCCCGTTCGATCTCGCGCACGGCCGCGACCTTCTCGTCGGGCGTCATGCGGTGCGGCTCGACGCCCTGGGCCGCCACGATGCGGGCGACGCCGTCGAGGGCGAGCTCGTCGACGTTCATGCTGAGCCGCTCGGCGACCGGCCCCGACGACGAGGTCGAGGCGGGGCCCGCCTCGGACCCGGAGCCCAACGGCGCCCCCTTGACCAGCCCCGTCGTCGCCGTGATGGCCGCGAGCAGGTCACGAGCCCGGGTCAACGGCTCGTCGTCGATGTTGAGGCAGAGCATGCCCACGACGTCGCCGCCCGCGTCGCGGATGAAGAAGGTCGACGAGCGGAACGTGCCGCCGGTGCGGGACTCGGCCAGGTAGTTGGCCAGGTAGTCGCGGTCGTCGTGCTCGTGGTTCTGCAGCACCTTGAGCACGAGGTCGGTTGCCGGCCCGCCGACGCTGCGCCCGCTGACGTGGCCGTTCGTCAAGGCGACGATCGACCGGCTCAGGTCGCTCGTGTCGTGCAGCACGACCTCGGTCCGCGGCCCGAGCAGCTCGGCGAAGAAGTCCATGAGCGGCAGGTAGGGCTCGAACTCGGCCCGCAGGACCCGGCTGGCGTCGACCACGGTGGCGCTGCTGGCTCTCGTCATGCCCCCAGGTTACCGGCATGTAACGAAATCGTCGCACTGTGATAATTTCTTCTCATCTCGCCGATCATTCGGCTAGCTTCCGATGACCGACGACGCTCACGAAAGGCTCGACCATGACCCGAACCCGCTCCCGCTCCGCCCTCTGGGGCACCGTCGCCACGGGCGCCGTCCTGGCCCTCGGCCTCACGGCGTGCGGCGGCCCGAGCGCCCCGCAGCCCGGCGACGCCTCCGGCGACGCGTCCGGCGGCACCTCGTCGTCGTCCTCGACCATCCCCGACACGAGCGCATTGCTCGACGCCGTCCAGGTCGACGACGCCCTCGCCGCCCAGGTGCCCTCCGACATCAAGGACGCCGGCACGCTCGTGGTCGGCTCGAACGTCCAGTCCGCGCCGAACAACTTCTACGCGGCCGACGGCTCGACCGTCATCGGCTCGGACCACGACCTCATCACCGCGGTCGGCAAGAAGCTCGGCCTCGACGTCGAGTACGAGAACCAGGACTTCGGCTCGCTCATCACCAGCCTGCAGTCCGGCCGCGTCGACGTGACCATCGCCGCGATGAACGACACGGCCGAGCGCCAGCAGGCGATCGACTTCGTCGACTACCTCACCTCGGGCATCACGCTGATGGTGCAGAAGGGCAACCCCGACGACATCACCGGCCCCGACGCGCTCTGCGGCAAGGCCATCGCCGTCGTCACCGGCACCAGCCAGCAGGAGTTCGCCGAGGCCACCAGCACGCAGTGCGAGTCCGACGGCGAGGAGGCCCTCGACATCACGGTGACCGACAGCGACAGCCAGAACCAGACGCAGCTGCGCACCGGCCGCATCGACGCCATCGTCAACGACCTGCCCAGCGCGGTCTACATCTCGAAGACCGCCCAGGACGGCCAGGCCTTCGAGGTCGTCCCCGGCGACGTCATCGACGGCGCCCCCTACGGCATCGGCGTCAACAAGGACGACGCCGAGCTGCGCGACGCCATCGCCGCCGCCCTCGACTCGCTCATCGACGACGGCACCTACGGCGAGGTCCTCGACGCCTGGGGCATCACCTCGGGCAGCGTCACCGAGGCCACCGTCAACGGCGGCAAGTAGGTGGCGACCGCACGACCGACGGGCACCGACCCGGGCGACGCCACCCGCGCCTCCTCGGCCGGACGCGGCGGCGGTCCCGCCGGCGGCCGTGAGCTGCTGCCCCAGGTGCGCCTGAAGCACTGGGGCCGCTGGGTCAGCGCCGTCGTGATCGTGGTGCTGCTCGTCGCGCTCGTCTACGGGGCGTCGCAGGGCGACATCTCGTACCGCGACATCCCGTACTACCTGGTGTCGCCGATCATCCTGCAGGGCCTCGTCGGCACCATCGTGCTCGCCGTGGTCGCCCAGGTGAGCGCGGTGGTCATCGGCGTCGTCATCGCCCTGATGCGCATCTCGAAGAACCCGGTGGCGCAGGCCTTCGCGGCCGGGTACACCTGGCTGTTCCGTGGCCTGCCCGTGCTGCTGCAGATCCTGCTCTGGTACAACCTGGCGCTGATCTTCCCGCGCCTGACCGTCGGGGTGCCGTTCACCGACGTGGTGTTCCTCGACGTCAGCACGAACGACGTCATGACCACGTTCGTCGCGGCGTTCCTCGGTCTGGCCCTCAACGAGAGCGCCTACATGGCCGAGATCGTGCGCGCCGGCCTCAAGAGCGTCGACCGCGGCCAGATCGAGGCCGCCCAGTCGATCGGTCAGACCCCGATGCAGCGCATGGCCCGCATCGTGCTGCCCCAGGCGATGCGCATCATCATCCCGCCGACCGGCAACGACTTCATCAACATGCTCAAGGGCACGGCGATGGCGTCGGTCATCGGCTACCTCGAGTTGATCAAGGCGGCGAACAACATCGCCTCGTTCAACCTGCAGGTGATGGAGACCCTGATCGCCGCGGCGATCTGGTACATGGTCATCGTCAGCGTGGCGAGCGTCGGCCAGTTCTACCTCGAGCGCAGCTTCGACCGCCAGGACCGCCGCCCCGGCGGGCCGCCGAACGCCCGCGCCCTCCGCCGCAAAGTCGCCGCCGACCTCGGCCGCGCACCCCTCGTGAGGAGCACCCCGTGACCACGACCGACACGACGACCGCAGGAGGCGCGGTGCCCGCCTCCGAGGCGGCTCCCGTCCTCGAGGCCATCGGCATCGGCAAGTCGTACGGCAGCCACGAGGTGCTGCGCGACGTCTCGATGACCGTGCGCAGCGGCGAGGTGGTCTGCATCATCGGCCCGTCCGGAGCCGGCAAGTCGACGTTCCTCCGCACCCTGAACCGGCTCGAGGAACCCGACGCGGGCGAGGTCTGGGTGGGTGGCGAACCGATGGGGTTCGAGCTCCGCGACGGCGTGCTGCACGAGCTGACCGAGCGCCGCCTGTCGGCGCAGCGGGCCCGCACGGCCATGGTGTTCCAGCACTTCAACCTGTTCCCGCACCTGACCGTGCTGGGCAACGTCCTCGAGGGCCCCGTCCGCGTGCAGCGCCGGTCGGCCAAGGAGGCGCGGCGCGAGGCCGTCGAGATCCTCGAGCGGGTGGGCCTCGGCGACAAGGTGGACGCCTACCCCGGCCAGCTCTCGGGCGGGCAGCGGCAGCGCGTGGCCATCGCCCGGGCCGTCGCGATGAAGCCGCTCTTCCTGCTCTTCGACGAGCCGACCTCGGCCCTCGACCCCGAGCTGGTCGGCGAGGTGCTCAAGGTGATGGGCGACCTGGCGCGCGACGGCATGACGATGCTCGTCGTGACGCACGAGATCCAGTTCGCCCGCGAGGTCGCCGACCGCGTGGTCTTCATGGCCGACGGCGGCATCGTCGAGCAGGGGCCGGTCGAGCAGGTGCTCGGCGCCCCGCGCGAAGCGCGCACCCAGCAGTTCCTGCAGCGGGTGCTGGCGTGACGTCGGGCTCGGCGACGGGCACGGCCACGGGCGCAGGCACGGGAGCGACGGTCCCCTGCTCGGCGCTCGACGCCTACCTCGCGTCGTTCGCCGAGCCGGTCGGCTACCTGAACTTCGGCAGCTACGGGCCTCCGTCCAGGGACGTCGTCGAGACGATCGGACGCCTCGCCTCCGCGGCGAGCGCCGGCGTCCCCTCGTCGGGCCTGCACGCCGAGGACGAGCGAGCCCTCGCCGCGGTCGCCCGCCTCACCGGGTTCGACCGAGGAGGGGTCGCCCTCACCGGCAGCACGTCGCTCGGGCTGATGCAGATCGCGTTCGGCCTGCCCCGGGGCGAGGTCGTGGTCAGCAGCGCCGAGTTCCCGTCGAACCTCTACGCGTGGTGGCGCTCGGAGGAGGCCGGGCTCACGACGGTGCGGCCGCTGCCCGCCGTCCCGGGGCAGCCGCTGGCGCCCGTCACGCCCGAGCGCGTGGCCGACGCGGTCGGGCCCGACACCGTGGCCGTCGCGGTGAGCGCGGTCGACTTCCGCACGGGCACCGTCGCCGACCTCGCCGGGCTGAGGGAGGCCGTGGGCGACCGCCTGCTCGTCGTCGACGGCATCCAGGGCTTCGGCGTCCTCGACGCCGACTGGACCCTCGCCGACGCGCTCGTCGTCGGCGGCCAGAAGTGGCTGCGGGCGGGCTGGGGAACCGGGTTCGTGGCGCTGTCCTCGCGGGCCCTCGCGCGCCTCCGTCCGGTCCTCGGCGGCTGGACCGGCGTCGAGGGCGCCTCACGCTACGACGGCGTGCCGCATGCCCCGCTGCCCGGGGCGCAGCGCCTGTCGGTCACCAACGGGTCGCCGTTCGCGTCGGGTGCCCTGGCCACGGCGCTCGAGCAGCTCGAGTCGGTCGGCGTCGGCGTCGTGGCGTCCCGTGTGGCGGACACGGCGGGCGACCTGATCGCCCGTCTCGAGGCCGCGGGGGTGCCCGTGCTCTCCCCCGTCGAGCGATCACGACGGGCGGGACTCGTCGTGGCCGGCGTGGCCAAGGGCGAGGCCGCCGCCGTCGGCGCACGGCTCGAGGCCGCCGGCGTCACGGCGACCGTCCACGGCGACGACCGCGTGCGCCTCAGCGTGCACGCCACCACCACCCCGGCCGCGATCGACGCGGCCCTGACCGTCCTGGGAGGACGACGATGACCCTCGACCCGAACCCCCTCCGCGCCGTGCACACCGACGCCGCCCCGGCCGCGATCGGCCCGTACTCGCAGGCCGTCCGGGTGGGCGACCTCGTCTTCGTGTCGGGCCAGCTGCCGATCGACCCGGCCACGGGCGAGTTCGCCGGGCCGGACGTCCGCGACGAGGCGGCCCAGTCCCTGCGCAACGGGGTCGCCGTGCTCGAGGCCGCGGGGTCGGGCGTCGACCTCGTCGTCAAGACGACGGTGCTGCTGGCCGACATCGCCGACTTCGCGGTCGTGAACGAGGCCTACGCCGAGGTCTTCCACGGCGGGGTGCTGCCGGCGCGCGCCGCGTACCAGGTCGCCGCGCTGCCCAAGGGCGCCCGGGTCGAGATCGAGTTCGTCGCGGCGGTCGCCCCGGGGCACGCCGGGTAGCATCGCGGCATGCCGGAGGGTGACAGCGTCCACCTGCTGGCCGCGCGCCTCCGTCCCTCGCTCGTCGGGCGGGTCGTCGTCGACGGCGAGCTGCGGTCGGGCGGCCGGGCGGGCGAGTCGCTCGCCGGTCGGCGCGTCGTCGAGGTCGACACCCACGGCAAGCACCTGCTGACCCGCTTCGACGACGCCACCACCCTGCACACGCACCTGCGCATGCAGGGGTCGTGGACGGTCACGCGCCCCGGCCGCGTCCTGCCGTCCCGGCTGCAGCGGCAGGTGCGGGTGCGTGCCCGGCTCGACGACGGCCACACCCTCTGGGGCGTCGACCTGCCCGTCGTCGACCTGGTGCCGACCCGGGACGAGCACGCGCTGGTCGGCCACCTGGGCCCCGACCCGCTGCGCCCCGACTGGGACCCCGAGGAGGCGCGACGTCGCCTGGCCGCACTCCCCGACGTCACGGTCCGTGCCGCGCTGCTCGACCAACGTCCGATGGCCGGCCTCGGCAACCTCTGGGTCAACGAGGTGGGGTACCTGCGTGGCCTGCACCCGGCCGCCCCGATCGGCGAGGTCGACCTGGTGAAGCTCGTCGACGTGGCCGCCCGCGCCCTGCGCTTCTCGGTCTCGACGCCCGGCGCCTACCAGGTCACGACGGGCCGGACGCGCCGGGGCGAGACGCACTGGGTAGTCGGCCGGGCCGGACGCCCGTGCCTGCGCTGCGGCACCCGCGTCGAGGCGCGCGACGACCCTCCCACGCCGGACGGCCACACGCGGCGGGCCTGGTGGTGCCCGCGGTGCCAGCCCGCGGCGTGACGTGGGACGGTCGCGACGACGTTCCCTCAGGAGTGGGCCGCGGTCGGCTCCGCGCACGCTGACGAAGATCGGGTTCGCGTACAGCCAGGTGTCGGCCCACGGGTCGGCCGGGCTCATCGGGAACGGCTGGGGTGCCCGCGGGTCGACGTCGGCTCCGAGCGGGCCGACGCCGTGCACCCGGCCGTCGCTGCCGCGCAGGCGCACGTAGCCGTCCTCGGTGGCGGGCTCGAGCGGCACGACGACGCGGAACGGAGCGGCGGACCGGTCGGCGACGTCGAGCAGCTCGACGACCCGGGTGCCGGGCGCGCGCTGCTCGTCGCGGTCGGCCGCGGGTCCGGTGACGCGGCCACGGATCACGTCCAGGTGGGCGAGCCGCGGGATCGTGCCCCGTGAGGTGGGCGTCGTCGTGGGCACGACGTCGACCACGAGCTCGAGGGCGGTGCCGCGCGGGACGGTGAGGGTCCCGCCCAGGGTGGCCTGCGCCTCCTGCCCGCCGGTGGCCCGGAGCACGACGGACAGCCCGGCGACCAGGTGCCCGTGGTCGACCCAGAGCCGACCGGCGCGGATCGCGTCGAGCAGCGCGGCGGACGACCGGTCGACGGCGCCGACGTGGTTCCGGCTGAACTCGCCCGGCCAGAAGTCGGCGCCGTTCTGGGGCGTGGCCGTCGCGACCGGGTCGGGGCGGCGGCCGGCACGGTCGAAGTTGCCGAGCGTCGCGCCGGACTCCCAGCCGGGCCCGGTCGGGAAGTCGCCGACGCGCGTGGCGTCGGACTCCTTGAGGTGGAGGTCGCTGTTCGAGGTGATCCGCCAGCGCCGGCCCTCGCTGAGCAGCGAGTCCCACACGCCGCCGACGACGGCCGTCGTCCAGTCGAAGCCGCCGTGGGTCAGGTAGGCCTCGGCGGGGTAGCCGGCGAACGAGAACTCGCTGGGGGCGTTCTCGTACTCGCCCCGCCGCGAGCGCGTCGACGCGTTCGCGGCGACGGCACCGGCCTGGGCACCGGGGGCGCCTTCCATGCCGACGAACACCTCGGGATCGGCGTCCTGCCAGGCCCGCAGCTCGCCGGGCGAGTCGATGCCGAGGCGGCTCGGGTGGTTCGCCAGGACGATCACGTCGTCGACGACGCCCGCGCTCTTCTGGGCGCCGAGCCAGGCGATCGCGTCGGTGGCGTGCACGAGCCACTCGGCGGCGTCGTCGGTGCCGGGGCGCGGCTTCTCCCAGCCGTTCAGCTTGCCGTCGTGGTCGAGCTCGAAGCGGCGCAGCACACGGGTCGTGGCGGGACCGGGTGCGACGAGCACGGTGGCGTGCTCGGCGCCGGGGATGTACCACTCGAGCCCCTGCAGCACGAGCAGGTCGGGCCGGGCAGCCCGCGCGGTCTCGATCTCGCGGGCGGCGTTGAACACCCCGCCGACGTTGGCGTGGCCCTTGTTGCTGTGCTCGGTGAAGGCGATGGCGTCGACCCCGAACCTCTGCGCCTGATCGAGGATCGTCGTCATGGGGTACTTCGCGTCGTGCGAGTAGACCGAGTGCACGTGGTGGTCGAAGACCAGCCACGAGACGGCGGCCGGATCGACGACGGCGGGCACCGACGGCAGCGGCGCCGCCTGCGCGGGGTCCGCTCCCCGCAACCCCTGGGCCGTCGCCCCCACGGCGACCGTCGCGGCGACGGAGGCCCCGAGGAAGGTCCGGCGCGAGAGGCCCGATCCGGTCGGCGCGGACTGCTCGGGGCGGGGGTCGAGGGACATGGCTTCACTTTCGTCGGGCGGGCGTCCCGACCGTAGGGAGGGGGCCTGAACCGCAGGCCAACGGTCGGGGACGCGTGCGACACCGGGCGTTCACGAACCGTTCCCCCGGGTGCGCGACAGTCCTGGCGTCGCCGCGCGCTCCCCGCCGCGCAGTCCACGCACCCACCGAAGGTCCCGATGCTCCTCTCCGTTCCCGCCGTCCGTCGTCTCCCCTCGCGCGCCTCCGGACGGGGCCTGCTCGTCGCGGCGGCCCTCGCCGTCGGCGCGGTCGCCGGCCTGGCCGGCCCCGGTGTCGCCGTCGCCGCCCCGGCACCCGCACCCGTCGACCCCGCGCCGCTCGTGCTGCGCGACGCCGCCGGCACCGCGATCGTGTCCGGCGACGCACGCGCCGATCCCTCGTTCGCCTCGGCGCTGCTCGCCGCGGGCTGCCCGGCCGACGCGGACGACGCCGCCCGGCTCTCGGTGACGTCGGGAGGCGCGACCGTCGTCACGTCCCCGAGCGTCGCGGTGACCGCGGGGCAGCCGGTCGAGGTGCCGATGGCCATCTCGTTCGAGGAGGTGGTCGCCGACGGTGTCGAGGAGGGCGGAGCGGCGCTCTCGCTGGAGTGCCTCGTCGTCGAGTCCGGCATCCCGTCGACGGTCGTCGTCGCGGCGACGCTGCCCGTGACCTTCGCCGCGGGGACCTGGTCGGTGCCCGGCGCCGAGGTCGACCCGGCTCCGCCGACGGACGACCCGACCGCGCTGCCGACCGCCCCCGGCACGGCACCCTCCCCCGCACCCACGGACGGGGCCGGGGCCGGGACGGACTCGACGCCGCGCCCCTCGGCCACGGCCCGGCCCTCCGCCGACGGAGCCCTCGCCTTCACGGGCGGTCAGGTCGCCGGGGTCGGCGCTCTCGCCGCGGGGCTGCTCGCGGCGGGCACCGCCCTCGTGCTGCGGCGACGCCGGACCACGCCCGTCGACGGGCCGCCCGCGGAGTAGGGCTACGGCGCGCTCGGCGCCTGCTCGTCCGCGGCGACGTCCTTCTGCACGGCGAACTGCGTGCGGTGCAGTTCTTCGTAGCGGCCGGCCGCGGCCAGCAGTTCCTCGTGGGTGCCGCGCTCCACGATCGAGCCGTCCTCGACCACGAGGATCTGGTCCGCGCTGCGGATGGTGGACAGGCGGTGCGCGATGACGAGGGCGGTCCGCCCCTCGAGCGCCTCGCTGAGGGCCGCCTGCACGGCGGCCTCGGACGTCGAGTCGAGAGCCGCGGTCGCCTCGTCGAGGATGACGACGCGGGGCTGCGCCAGCAGGAGGCGCGCGATGGTCATGCGCTGACGCTCGCCTCCCGAGAGCCGGTAGCCGCGCTCCCCCACCATCGTGTCGAGCTGGTCCGGCAGCGACCGGATGAGGGGCTCGAGCCGCGCGCGGCGGACGGCGTCCCACACCTCGTCGTCGGTCGCCTCCGGCCTCGCGAGGCGCAGGTTGCTGAGGATCGTCTCGTGGAACAGGTGGCCGTCCTGGGTCACCATGCCCAGCGTGTGGCGCATCGAGGCGAAGGTCACGTCGCGGACGTCCGTCCCCGCGAGGCGCACGGCGCCGCCGTCGACGTCGTACAGACGCGACATCAGCTGCGCGATCGTGGACTTCCCGGCACCCGACGTGCCCACGAGCGCGACGGTCTGCCCGGGCTCGATCCGGAAGGACACGCCGTGCAGCACCTCCTCGCCACCGCGGGTGTCGAGGGTGGAGACCTCCTCGAGGGAGGCGAGGGACACCTTGTCGGCGGACGGGTACGCGAAGCGGACGTCGTCGAACTCCACGCTCACCGGGCCCTCGGGGACGGAGGCGGCGGTGGGCTTCTCCTGGATCAGCGGTTCGAGGTCCAACACCTCGAAGACGCGCTCGAAGCTCACCACCGCGCTCATGATCTCGACCCGCGCGTTCGCGAGGCCGGTCAGCGGCACGTACAGGCGCGTGAGGAGGAGGGCCAGCGTGACGACCTCGCCGGTGTCGAGCTGGCCGGCGAGCGCGAGGGCGCCGCCCAGCCCGTAGACGAGTGCGAGGGCGAGGGCGGAGACGAGCGTCAGGGCGGTGACGAAGACGAACTGCAGCAGCGCGGTCCGGACCCCGATGTCGCGGACCCGGGCGGCACGGACGCGGAACTCCTCCGCCTCCTCGTCGGGACGGCCGAACAGCTTGACGAGGGTGGCCCCGGGCGCGGAGAAGCGCTCGGTCATCTGCGTGCTCATCGCGGAGTTGTGGTCGGCGGCCTCGCGGCGCAGCGCGGCCAGGCGGCTGCCCATGCGCCGCGCGGGGACCAGGAAGATCGGCAGCATGACCACGGCGAGGACCGTCACGAGCCAGGACGTGCTGAGCATCACGATCAGCGTGAGGACCAGGGCCACGACGTTCGTGACGACGCCCGACAGGGTGCCGCTGAAAGCTTGCTGAGCGCCGATCACGTCGTTGTTGAGGCGGCTCACGAGGGCGCCCGTGCGGGTGCGGGTGAAGAACGCGATCGGCATCTTCTGCACGTGGTCGAAGACGGCGGTGCGGAGGTCGAGGATCACGCCCTCGCCGATCCGGGCCGAGAACCAGCGTGTCACGAGCGAGACGCCGGCGTCGGCCAGCGCCACGACGGCGATCAGGACGGCGAGCCGCACGATGGACGCGAGTTCGCCCCGCGCGACGATGACGTCGACCACCCGGCCGGCCAGCACGGGCGTCGCGACCGCGAGCACGGCACCCACCACGGACAGGGCGATGAAGACGACGAGCTTCGACCGGTAGGGCACCGCGAACGTCATGATCCGCCGGACGGACGCGCGCGAGATGCCGTGCCCGCCGTCCCGTGCGGACGAGATCTTGTAGAGCGAGCTCCAGGCCGCGCCTTCCATGCTCATGGTGGTTCCTTCCGTGGGGGCCTGGCCCAATGTAGACGGCGGATCGCCCCGGGCTCGCAGCAGCCGTGCCCGGGCCGGTCCGACGTTGCCCGGGACGGTCGGCAGGAATCCTCGCCGAGGCCGGGCGATGCACGAGGATCGACGTCATGGACACGGACACCCTGGCGTCGACCCCCCGGCTGACCCTCCGCCTGCATCGCGAGGACGATCTGGAGCGACTCCTCGCGATCCACTCACGACCGGACGTCTCGCGGTACCTCCTGGAGGAGCCCTGGACGATCGAGTCCGGACGGGCACAGCTCGACCGGCGCCTGGGTCGGACGGACCTCGCCGAGCCCGTCGGAGCACTCGCCCTCGTCGTCGAACAGGAGGGCCGGCTCATCGGCACGGTGGCGCTGTGGCGCACCGAGTCCGAACCCCGCACGCTCGAGGTCGGATGGACGCTCGATCCCGACCACGGAGGCCAGGGCTTCGCGGGTGAGGCGGTCGCGGCCGCGCTGCGGCTCGCGTTCGCCCGGGACGACGTCCATCGCGTGACCGCGCAGATGGACGGCCGCAACGCGGCCTCCGCCCGACTCGCGGCCCGGGTCGGCATGCGGCAGGAGGCGCACCACCGGCAGGACTTCTGGAGCAAGGGCGAATGGACCGACACCCTCGTCTTCGCGATGCTCGCCGACGAGTTCCCCGGGTGACGCGTCGGCCCCGGGGGGACGTCGACGGGCAGACTCGTGCCGAGGAGTCCACCGCGACGGAACGGAGACGGGCATGTTCATGAGGCGCGGCGGATCGACCGAGGGATGGGCGCTCATCGGGTTCGGAGTCGTCGCCTGCCTGTTCTCGGCGCTCGCCCTGTCCGGCACGTTCGGTTCGGTGCCGGAGGGCGGCCGCGCGGGGACGTTGGCCTACCTGGGCATCCCCGTGGGCATCGCGGCGATCGTCGTCGGCATCGTCGGCCTCCGTCGTGACGACCATCGCGCCGGGGACTGACCCCGCGCCTCCGTCGGCGGGCGTTCCGGGACCGCCCGGGTTGCAGGTGCCGCAGCGTCATGTGGTCTGCTCGAAGCACGTCCCGTGTCGTCCCGCGTCGAAAGGCCCGCCATGCATGCCATCCCGGTTCCGCCCCGTCAGGTCCTGATCGGCGACGCCGCGGCGTTCGTCGGCGTGACTCCCCGGGCGATCCGCCACTACCACCAGATGGGCCTGCTCCCCGAGCGCGAGCGGGGCACCGACGGCCGACGGCGGTACGGCTACGCGGAGATCATCCGGCTGCTGTGGATCCGCCGGATGGCCGACGCCGGGATCACCCTCGACGACATCCGTGACGCCTTCACCGGGGCCGCGCCGGGCGCGGACACCGGCGTGACCGAGACCACGGACGAGGTCGCCGGCGTCCTCGCCCGGCTGGAGGACACCCTCGCCGCGCAGGAGGACGAGCTGCGCCGGAAGAGGGAATCGGTCTGGCGCATGCGGATGCTCGGCAGCCGCCTGGGGCTTCTCGACGAGATCGTCTCCACCCGGCTCGAGGCCGCGCCCGAGGGCTCGCTGCGGCAGGACGACCTCGACACGCTGCTGGTCACCGAGCGCATCTTCGGCCCGCTGGGTGCCGTCCTCCAGGCGAGCCGATTCCTCGTGCTGGCCCTGCACCCCGAGCTGCGTGCCGAGTCCGACCGCGTCGACGCCGCCGAGGAGGCGCTCGACGACTCGGTCGCCGTCGACGACCCCCGGGTGGCACGGGTGGCGGCCGAACGGCACGCCTTCGACATCAAGCTGCTGGGCCTGATCGAGGAGTCGGGCCAGCGGGACGAGGACGACGCGATCTTCGACGCCTGGGACGATCGACACCCCACCGAGGGTGCCGAGGCGGCGCCGGCGCCCGAGACGGCGGCGGGCTCCCGCGTCAGGAGCGCGGCGGACGTCATCCGGAGCATGCCCTACGACTTCTCCCCCGCCCGCCTGCGCTGCATGGAACTGGCCCTCCACCTGGCGGTGGCCGAGACGCCCACGCCCTGAGCGGTCCCGCGAGCCCTTGACCTGTCTTGCACCGCAAGGTAGCTTGTGACGCATGACAGCGGACGTGGGGGCGCAACTGCGCAAGGGGGTCGTCGAGTACTGCATCCTCGGACTGCTCGACCGTGAGCCCATGTACGGCTGGCAGCTCTCCGAGCATCTCGTCGAGGCGGGGCTCGTCGCGAGCATCGGGACGCTCTACCCCATCCTCGGTCGCCTCCGGGCCCAAGGCCTGGCGACCGCCTTCGACCAGCCGTCCGCGACGGGGCCCGTCCGCAAGTACTACCGGCTCACACCCCTCGGGCGCGACCAGCTCGGTGCCTTCCGCCTCCAGTGGGCTCCGTTCACCGCCTCGGTACACCGACTCATCGGAGAAGACACCCGTGACTGACACCACACCCGAGATCACCACCGCCTACCTCGCGCAGCTCGACACCGAGCTCGACCAACTCCCGGCAGACCTGCACCGGGACATCGTCACCGGCATCCGGGAGGAGCTTGAGGGTCTCGACGCCGAGGCCGCAGCCGCGCGCATCCGGCAACTCGGCGACCCGGCCTTCATCGCCGCCGGGGCGCGCGCCGAGACCGTCGGCGAGGCTCCTCTCACCAGCCCGGACGCGCCTCCTCCCGGTCGGACGTTCTCGATCGTCGCGGTCGTCGTCCTGATCGTCGGCTCGTTCCTGGTGCCGGTCGTCGGTGCGCTCGCCGGCCTCCTCTTCGTCAGCCAGGCAAGAGCCTGGAGCCGACGGGAGAAGGCGGCCTCGTGGCTCGCCGCCGTGGGTGTGGTCCTCCTCGCCCTCGCGGCCTCGACGGTGATGGCCTCGGCGGGTCTCGGCGGCACCCACCTCGTCGTCCTGGTCGCCTACCTCGTGTTCCCCGTCGTCGGCGTCGTGCTCGCCGTCCGCGCACGGGGACGGGGCTGGCACGCCTGACGCGAGCTCCCGCTCGTCGCGGGACGACCTCCGAGCCGTGCGCCCGTCGGCCGATCCCCTACCGGGCGCGCGGGAGACGCTCGTCGAGCAGCGTCGCCAGCCGGTCGAGGTCACCACGCACGAGGCGGGCATCGGACTCGACGTCCGCTTCCGACATCCCGTCCCGGCGGAAGAGGGTGAAGACGGCTTCGCTCCCCTGGTCGTTGGCCACGACGCGGAAGGGGTTGCTCACGACCGTCCCGTCCGGCAGGGTCACGTCGTGGTCGAGGATGCCGAGCTCCACCGGCCCGGTGAACGCGACCTCGACGACCCCCATGGGTGAGTCCGTGAACCACCGCCCTCCGTCGTGACGGATGCCGGCGCTCAGACCGGCCGCCCACGCGGGCAGGTTCTCCGGGTCGCCGGCGACGCTCGAGACGGCGGCGACGTCGTGGTCGAACGCACGTGAGATGTGGACGGCGGGCCAGGTCATGCCGGGAAGCTAGCAGCGTTCCGCCCGACGAGCGACCCTCACGACGCCGCGTCAGCCCCTGCGGCGCGCACCTCGTCGGTAGCCGAGCCATGCCGCCAGGACGAGCAGGCCGACGACGAGGACGACCGCGCCCACGAGACTCGCGGTCGAGAACACGTGCACGCCGTCGGCGGTGAAGGTCGTGTCCGACACGGGGGCGTACGCGAACCACCCGAAGGACACGGGTCGCGCCGACGCGACGACGAGCACGACGACGCCCACGACGGACGCCGCCAGACCGCCACCCAGGACGAGGCGGGAGACCAGGCCGGCACGTCGTGTCATGCCCGGACCATAGCGTGCGCGGTAGGCGGTCGCCAGCGCTCCGATCGAGGCGTAGCCTGCCCCCGTGGACCTCCAGCTGCGCCAGACCGTGCTCGACGCCGAGGACGCCCGCGGTCTCGCGTCCTTCTACTTCGCGCTGGTCGGTGGCACCTACCGACCCGGGGACGAGCCACCCACGGACGGGTCGGACGATCGGGCCGAGTGGGTGACGTTCCGCACCGCCGAGGGCGTCCGCCTCGCCTTCCAACGGGTCCCCGAGCTGCCCCGGGTGACCTGGCCCGACGGGCCGGTACGCCAGCAACTCCACCTCGACTTCATGGTGGCCGACGCCGACGCGCTCGAGCGCCAACGGTCCCTGGCCGTCTCGCTCGGCGCGACGGTCGTCGACGACCAGAGCGCCGACCCCGACGAGGCCCTCTACGTCTTCGCCGATCCGGAAGGGCACCCGTTCTGCATCTTCGTCGCGAGCGGCGTCGAAGACCCGACCGCCTGGTGACCGGCGTCGCGCCGGTCCCTGCGCACCCTCCAGACGTGGAGCCCCGCGGGCTAGGCCAGACGTGGCGCCCCGCGGGCTAGGCGCGACTCGGCGGTCTCGCCGCCCTCGTCCTCGACGGCTCGGGACGGTCGGTGGCCCAGTCGACGTGCGTGCCGGTCACGCCGGGCAGGTGGGTCGCCGGGTCGTGATCGGGCTCTGCTTCGGGGTAGAGGCCCCGGCCCGACGACGCACTGGCGTAGAGCGCCGCGAGCCAGGTGGGGTTGATCTCGACCGTGCGGCTGCCGGCGAACTTGAACCGGAGGCTGATCTGGGGCGAGAGCCAGACGGTCGACCGGCCGTCGCCGGTCTCGATCGGTTCCTTCCACGAGAACATGAACGACTCGTTCTGGCGGAACTTGTTCACGATGACGATCTGGAGGTGGGCGAGGAGACGGTCCTCGACCTTGAACTCGAGGACGTCGCCGTCGTAGACGATGTATCCCATGGCTGCTCCGAGACGGAGAACGCCCGACGGTGCTGACAGCAGGGTCTGGGCTGTGGTGGTGTGCGGATCTCACTGCGCACTGCGCCGGCCGTCTTCGCGACGCCACACGTGGTGACGAGACCACATCGGTGATGCGTCCGCTCGGCTCTCCTCGAGACCTGACACTAGACCGCCGACGAGGAAGGGCGACAGGGTCCCGACCCGAACGGGACCCTGTCGCCGGCAGCTCGCACCGGACCCGACCGGTGCCAGCGCACGCCTTGAGGACCTGAACCACCCTCAAGACATGCCCAGCCTGCGCCTGCGCTCGATATGCCCGAAAGATCTGGACTTAAGCCGAACCCTTTGATACTCACGGGCGCGGTGGGCGTTGCGGCAGCGTCGACGTCCCCGAGCACGACGCCACGGCCGGACTTAAGGTCGTGTCATGAGTTCTGATCCGGATGTCATCCAGGCGTTGGCCTCGAGCGGCGCCGCGGGCCTGGTCATGGATTTCGACGGCGTGCTCTCCCCCATCACCGACGATCCGACCCACAGCGAACTCCTGCCGGGCACGAGGGATCTCCTCGAGGGCCTGGCCGGACGACTGAGGACGGTGGCACTGCTCTCGGGGCGGCCTGCGGACTTCCTCGCCGAGCGCGCCACGGTCCCGGGTGTCGATCTGTACGGTTCGTACGGCCTCGAACGGTGGACGCCCCAGGGCGTCGAGGTCCTGCCCGAGGCCCGGACATGGCTGGAGGCCGTGACCGCGGCCACGAACGAGCTCCACCGTCGGTTGGACGACGTCCACGGCATCTACGTGGAGGACAAGTCCCTCGCCGTCGCGGTCCATTGGAGGCGCGCAGCCGATCAGAGGGCCGCAGAGCAGATGATCACGCCGCTGATCGAATCCGCCGTGAGGACGCACGGCCTCCGACGGGAGCCCGGCAAGTGCGTCGAAGAGCTACGGATGCCGTTGGAGGAGGACAAGGGCACGGCGCTGGAGCGAATCATCCGATCGAACGCACTGGGCGTCGTGGCCTACGCGGGTGACGACCGTGGCGATCTCCCGGCGTTCGCGGTGGCCTCGAGCACCGGTGGCCACCCTCTGGTCGTGGACGCCGCCGACACCGCACCCGAGGTCCTCCGTGTGCCCGGGGTCCACTTCGACGGCCCGGCGCAGTTCCAGGAGTGGCTGCGGCGCCTCGACCGGGCGCTGACCTGACAGGACGTCGCGCCTCGCCGCCCGCCCCTCCTGACCCGGGTGATCGAGGAGCTGCGTCACACGGAGTCCGCTTCGTCTCTACTGTTCATCCCGAGGACGAGACTCGTTCCCGCGAAAGGAACGAGCGATGAGCGAACGACGTCGGCGAGAACTGGGCGAGTCGGACGAACCCCTCGAGGACGAACTCGACGAATCGTTCGACGCGACCGTGGAAGAAGGCGCCGAGCGACTGCACCGCACCCTCCGCACCACGCTCATCACGGGCTTCTTCGGAGGCCTCGAGGTCGGCCTGGGCATCATGGCGATGCTCGCCGTCCTGACCGAGACGGGCAGCCACCTCCTGGCGGGCCTGGCGTTCAGCATCGGGTTCCTCGCCCTGCTCCTGGCGCACTCGGAGCTCTTCACCGAGAACTTCCTCCTGCCGATCGCCGCACTCGCGGCGAAGGAGGGCACGTTCCTGCAACTCCTCAAGCTCTGGGGCGCCACGTTGGTCGCCAACCTCGCCGGCGGGTGGATCTTCATGTGGCTCGTCGTCCAGGCCTTCCCCGAATGGCACACGACCCTCGACGAGTCGGCTCACCACTTCGTGGACGCTCCGTTCTCCCTGCAGACCGTGATCCTGGCCGTCCTGGGTGGCAGCACGATCACGCTGATGACCCGCATGCAGCACGGAACCACCTCCGACCCTGCGAAGATCGCGGCTGCCGTCGCCGGGGCGTTCCTCCTGGCCGGCTTGCAGCTGTTCCACTCGATCCTCGACTCGCTCCTCATCTTCGGGGCCATCCAGGCGGGCAGCGACGTCAGCTACGCCCAGTGGGCGGGGTGGTTCGGCTACACGCTGCTCTTCAACATCCTCGGCGGGCTCGTCCTCGTCACCTCCCTGCGGCTGCTCCGCACGAAGGAGCTCTTCTCGAAGGCGCGGGACGAGAACGAGTGAGGAGGCACCGGAGCGGTTTCTGCCCGGCCAGACCTGGCCGTCGCACCAGACTGTGACGGCACGCTCGACCGTCGCCGCACCTCCTTGATCCCTCTCGGCACTCGACGTACGGTGAAAGTGCCGATGACGTCGAGGGAGCGAGCATGGACGAGGACACGGAACAGCCGAGAGGTCGGCTCCGACTGCAGCGGCCGACGTTTCGAGGGTCCTCCGTCGGCTGGGGCATCGGAGCGGTCTTCTGGCTCGTCGGCGCGGTCCAGGCCCTGGTCCGGGTGGTGCAGGACGGAGGCACGTCCGTCGTCGGCGCCCTGCTCCTGGTCGGACTGACCGCCCTGGCGGTGATCTGCATCATCGGCACGGTGGCGACGATCCGGCATCCCCGTCCGGCGCCTCCCGCCACGGACGACGCCCGAGTCGGCCGATGAACCCCGTTTGCGACGATGAACCCCGATGGTTCGGGGTTCATCGTCGTGAACGGGGTTCATCGGGCCGCCGGCGAGCGGCGCACCGGGCGCCGACGCACCGGTCAGCGCGCGGCGAGGGCCTCGACCGGGGTGACCGACGTGGCACGGCGGGCCGGGACGAGGGCGGCGACCCCGGCCAGCACGGCGGCCGTCACTGCCAGGCCGAGCAGCAACGGGACGGGCAGCGTCGGCGCGATCAGCAGGCCCTGGTTCGCCGACCCGAGCAGCGCCTGGGCTCCGGCCCAGCCGTAGACGACGCCGAGCACGACCCCGACGACGATCGCCGTCAGCGCCATCTGCGTCGCCTCGAGCAGGATCATGCGGCGCACCTGACCCGCGGTCGAGCCGATCGCGCGCAGCAGACCCAGCTCGCGCCTCCGTTGCATCACGCTCAGCGACATGTCGTTGATCATGCCGACGGCGGCGATCACGGCCGAGAAGCCGACGAGGGCGGCGACGATCAGCAGCGTCGTGGTGAACACCTGGTCGAGCTCGGCGGCGTACGACGGGTCCTGTTCGATCGAGTAGATGAAGCTGCGCAGCGTCTCGAGCGCGACCGACAGGGTCGTGACCAGGGTCACGCCGATCACGATGCCGATCGTGGCGCGCGTGCTGCGCTCGGGCTGACGCACCGCGTTCTCGGCGGCGAGGCGGGCCACCTGGCTCGTGCCGAAGGTCCGGCCGACGGCGCTCAGCACGGCAGGCATCAGCGCGTGGGCGCCGACGACGACCCCGGTGAACGACAGCACGCCACCGAAGAACGCGATCAGCACGCCCATCGCGTCGACCAGCCCGACCACGACCCCGGCGACGAGCAGCAGACCACCGCCGGCGACGAGGAGCGCGGCGACGACCGTCCGCACGAGGCGACGGCTCCGGCCCGCGACGGGGGCGTCCTGCGCGGCGTCGGTCGCCTGCAGTGGCGTCACCTGCAGCACGCGACGCGAGCCGACCCAGGCCGCGGCGACCGTGGTCAGCACGACGGCGACGGCCGGGACGAGACCGCCCACCGAGAAGTACGAGTACGCGAGGTCGGGCAACCGTCCCCCACCGACGAGCACCCTCACGGCGACGACGACGAGGGCGAGACCCACGAGCGTCCCGAGCACGGCCCCGGCGACCCCGACCACGAGACCCTCGCGGGCGACGGCCCGACGCTGGTCCCGCGCGGAGGAGCCGAGCAGGCGCATCAGGGCGATCGTCGGCGTCCGGCCGGCGACCACGGTGGCGAAGGTGTTGGCCGTGACGATCGCCCCGACGTAGAGCGCGAGGCCGACGAAGACCGCGGCGACGAAGCCGAGCATCGTCGAGACCATGCCGCTCGCGGCGACCGCGGCGTCGGAGGCGACGATCTGCTCGAGCACGTGGGTGACGCCGAGCAGGCCGACGCCGAAGGTCGTGCCGAGAGCGGCCACGAGGATGCTCGGACGGTGCTCGAGCAGCTGGTCGCGGGCGCTCACGCGACACGCTCCAGGTCGAGCATGACGCCCGAGATCTCGGCCGCGCTGCTGTGGTCGATCTCGTGCACGATGCGGCCGTCGGCGAGGAACACCACGCGGTCGGCGTAGCTCGCCGCGACCGGGTCGTGGGTGACCATCGCGATGCTCTGGCCGTGGTCCGTCGACGCGGTGCGCAGCACGTCGAGCACGTCGCGGCCGGCCTTCGAGTCGAGGTTGCCGGTGGGCTCGTCGGCGAAGATCAGGTCGGGCCGGGTCGCCAGGGCCCGGGCGATCGCGACGCGCTGCTGCTGCCCGCCCGACAGCTGGTGGGGTCGGTGCGTCAGCCGGGCCCCGAGGCCGAGCGTGGCGACGAGCCAGTCGATCCAGGCGCGCTCGTCGGCCGTGGCCCGACGCCCGTCGAGACGGAACGGCAACTCGATGTTGGCCGACACGTCGAGGGTGGGCACGAGGTTGAACGCCTGGAAGACGAAGCCGATGCGGCGACGGCGCAGCAGCGTCAGCTCGGTGTCGTCGAGGCCGGTGATGTCGGTGTCGCCGAGCAGCACCCGGCCCGAGGTGGCCGAGTCGAGACCGGCGGTGATGTGCATCAGGGTCGACTTGCCCGAGCCGCTCGGGCCCATGACGGCCGTGAACCGGCCGGCCGGCAGGTCGAGCGAGACGTCGCGCAGCGCGTCGACGCGGCCGTCGCCCTGGCCGAAGGACTTCGTGACGTTCCGCACGCGGGCGACGGGGACCGCGCCTCCTCGGGTCGGGTCGGCGGGCCGGGAGGACGGGACGGGCTGGGGCTGGGGAGTGGGGGTCATCGTGATCTTCCTGTGCGGGTCGTGGTCGGTGGTGAGGTCAGTGACGCAACGTCGAGTTGACGTCGTCGCCGGGCACCGCGTCGACGGTGGTCCAGCTGGCCCAGCGCCCGTCGACCTCGGCGACGACGCGGCCGTCGCCACAGCTGACGAGACCCGAGGTCGGCAACGGCTCGGGCAGCGTCGCGGGGTCGAGGGCCGGGCCGCCGAGGTCGCCGTCGACGGGGACGCAGGCGGCGAGGTCGGGGCCGGTCTCGGAGGTGAACGAGAGTTCGTAGCCGGGCTCCTGCGTGTCGAGGCGCACGTCGACGTCGCGGGCGTCGCTCGGCACCCAAGCCGGCAGGAACCAGGCGACGTCGGTCGAGTCGGCCGCGCTCGGGGCGTCGGCGGCGGTGTCGAAGTGGCGCTGCTGCACCTGCTCCGCACCGAGCGCGCTCTTCGCCGCGTCGACGGCCCCCGAGCACCCCGTGAGCGTGACGACGGCGAGCGCCGCGACGCCGAGACCGGCCGCGAGGGCGGCGCGGCGGCGGGTGGTGGGGGACGAGGAGGCGCGGGTCGCGATGGTCGCGGAGGTCGTGTCGTTCATGTCTACGATCCTCGCCGCGGGGCCCGGTACCGGAACATCACGTGCACCCACGGACCCGCGCGGGGGTTATCCCCCGGTGGCCCCCACTCCGTCCACAGCGGGAGTCGGTCGTACCGGTCGGTGTCGTAGGGTCGAGAACAGGTCCGGCACGCAGACGTCCGGGCGGACGACGGACGGGGCACTCCCCTCCGGGAACGAGGGGGACATCGTGACCGACCACCGAGGCCTCGGCCAGGGCGACACCGGCGCGGGGACGACCCCGGTCGAACCACGGATCGCCCTCACGGCGACACCGTTCGTCACCGCGATCGCCCTCTCGCCGATCATCGCGATGGGCCTCGTGGTCGTGACCATGCGTCGCGCCCTCGAACTGGCCGTCCCGGGCCGGACGGGCGTCGACGCCGGTGACCTGGGCGTCGTGCAGATCGCCTCGTTCGTGCTCTGGATCGGCATCGTGCTGCTCGCCTGGCTCGACCACCGCACGCTACGCTCCCGCGGGCTGGAGCGACCCTTCTCCTGGGCGTGGGCCCTGCTCGGCCCGCTCGTCTACCTGATCGGCCGCAGCGTCGTCGTGCGCCGCCGGGTCGGTGGCAGCGCCGCTCCGCTCTGGCTCTACCTCGGGCTGACCGTGCTCGGGTCGATCATCGCCGTGATCGTCGTCGTCTCGTCGGGGGTGCCGACGCCGTGAGCGTCGTGGAGGTCAGCACGGCCGTCGTCGTCGGCCTGATCGTCGCCGTCGGCGTCGTGGCCGCCGTCGGCGTCGTCCGGCGCGGACGACGTGACCGGGCGATCGCCGCCCGCCTCGACGCCACGGACCCCGGGGCCGGGGTCCGTGCCCAGGCCGAGGCGGAACGCCGACACGAGGCCCCTCGAGGCGAGGCGGGCGGCATGTCCCGTTCGGCCGGCGGCAAGAACTCGGCCTGACCCGCGTCGAGCTGGGAACACGATCGTCGACGGAGGCGTAGCGTCACACGGGTCGAAGGCGTTTTCTTGCGTCTTCATTGGCCGGTGTTGCTTGCATCCCTGCCCGTGAAGCTCATGCGACAACATCGGCATCTGGGGCACGGCTACGGACTCTTCCGCGGCCGTGCCCCTCTCTCGTGCCCGGGCGGGCCGCAGGTGCGGCCGACGGAAGGAGGCGCGGTGCGAGACCTCCTCGCACCGCGCCTCCTTCATGGGCGGTTCATCGGAGGCGCAGGGCCGGCGCATCGGGACGGGCTCCAGGATGACGGTGATCCCATCCGAGGCGACCAGCCCCGAGCCGAGAGCGTGACCATGAGCGACACCCGCCCGACCCGCATCCCCGAACCCGACCGCACGCCCGAGGGCCCTGCCTACGAGGGCCGACTGCTCGACCGCGTCGACGACGAGGTCGTCGACCAGGGCGTCGCCTTCGACCTGCGGACGCTCGTCTCGCGCCGCAGCGTGCTGAGCCTGATCGGGCTCGGGGCGGGCAGCGTCGTGCTCGCCGCCTGCACGTCGGCCACGGGGGCAGGCGGGACCGGCGCCTCCTCGACCGCCACGGCGTCGCCGAGCCCGAGCGCCTCCGCGGGCGCGGCCACCACGCTGCCGGCGGGCGAGATCCCCGACGAGACCGCCGGACCCTACCCGGGCGACGGCTCGAACGGAGCCGACGTGCTCGAGCGGTCGGGCATCGTGCGCAGCGACATCCGGTCGAGCCTCGACGGTGGCACCACCGCGGCGGGCGTGCCGATCACGCTGAGCATGACGGTGCTCGACATGGCGAACGGCGACGTGCCGTTCGCCGACGTCGCCGTCTACGTCTGGCACTGCGACGCGGCCGGCGGGTACTCGATGTACTCGGACGGCATCACGGGCGAGACCTACCTGCGCGGCGTGCAGGTCGCCGACGCCTCCGGCACGGTGACCTTCTCGTCGGTCTTCCCGGCCTGCTACTCGGGGCGGTGGCCGCACATCCACTTCGAGGTCTACCCCGACGTGGGGTCGATCACCGATTCGACGAACGCGATCGCGACGTCCCAGCTCGCCCTGCCCGAGGACGCGTGCCGGACCGTCTACGCCCTCTCGGACTACGACGGTTCGACGGCCAACCTCGGGCGGGTCAGCCTCGCCGACGACAACGTCTTCAGCGACGACAGCGGGGCACTCCAGCTGCCGTCGGTGACGGGCGACGCGACGTCGGGCTACGCACTGGCGCTGACCGTCCGCGTCGACACGGGCACGACACCCACCGCCGGCGCCGCACCCGGTGGCGGCGGCGCCCCCGGCTCGCGCTGAGCCGCCGAGACCTCGTGGCGACGCAAGGAGGCGCGGTGCGAGACCTCCTCGCACCGCGCCTCCTCGGGTCGTCGCCTACTGGTAGACGCGCACGTAGTCGACCTTCATCTGCTGCGGCAGCGGTGTGCTGCCGTCGGGATAGCCGGGCCAGGCACCTCCGACCGCGACGTTGAGGATGATGAAGAAGGGCTTGTCGAAGACCCACGGGTCGCCGCCCGTGCTGGCCGGCGTGACCTGGTGGTAGACCTGCCCGTCGACCGACCAGGTGATCGAGCCGGGTGCCCAGTCGACCGCGAAGGTGTGGAAGTCGTCGGCGATCGACCAGCCCTGCGGGTGCTGCCACGTGCTGGTCAGGCCCTCACCGCCCGAGTAGCCGGGGCCGTGCACGGTGCCGTGCACGCGGTGCGGCTCGAAGCCGACGTTCTCCATGATGTCGATCTCGCCCGCGCTCGGCCAGGCGTTCGTGGGCAGGTCGGCCCCGAGCATCCAGAAGGCCGGCCAGATGCCCTGGCCACGCGGGATCTGGATGCGCGCCTCGACCCGGCCGTACTGCGCCGTGTACTTGTTCTGCGTGGTCAGCCGGGCCGAGGTGTACGACCCGTCGCCCTCGCGCTTCGCGGTGATCACGAGGTTGCCGTTGCCGTCCAGGGCCGAGTTCGACCGCGAGTTCGTGTAGTTCTGCAACTCGCCGTTGCCCCAGCCGCCCCCACCGGTCTCGAGGTTCCAGACCGAGGGGTCTGGGGCGCTGCCCGCCCCGCCGTCGAACTCCTGGGACCAGACGATCGCCTGCTGGGCGGAGGTCTCGGCCGAGGCCGGGGCGGGCGCGGCGGCGACCGTGGTCGCGGCGAGCGCCGCGGCGGCGGCCAGACCGACGCCGGTCAGGGTGCGACGCGTCAGGGTGCGACGGGTCAGGGTGCGTGTCGTCAGGTGCTGGTCGGTCCTCATCATGTCTCCGCTCGTCGTCGTGCGTCGGTTCGTGTCCGTGAGTCGGTTCGTGTCGTCAGGGCGTCCGGTCACGGGTACGTCACCACCCGGCTCGGGACGGTGTTGCCCGCAGGCGTCGGCACCGAGTCGCCGACGCCGTTGATGACGCTCGAGATCGTGCCGACGTCACCGAGCGAGACCGTGAAGACCCCGTGGGCCTTCACGCCCGGCACCCGGGGCACCTCGAAGGCCTGCGCCAGGCGCACCTGCGGGTTGGCGTCGAAGAACGAGTACACGCCGCCACCCCAGATCTCGTGGTTGGTCACGCCGTCGGCGACCTTGTACGCCGCCCAGCCCTCGCCGGTCGGGCTCTGCCACGAGGCGTTGTCGGGCACGTCGTACGGCAGCTCGTTCTGGAAGAACACCGTGCGGCCGCGCTCGCCGTTCCACACCACCTGGTACTGCTGGTAGTGCTCGACGAACAGGCCGGTGGCCAGGACGTCGTCGCCGTTCACCTCGACGCCGGTCGCGCCGCGGTTGACCGTCCAGCCCGTGGGGGCGCCGCCGTGGTCGGCACGCCAGGCCCAGATGTGGTCGATGATCGTGTCGTCCGAGTTCACCTGCAGCGTGGTGGTCGCGTTGCCCTGGATGCTCGAGCCGACGCGGAAGTACACGTCCTGCACGCTCTGCGGGTTCGCCGCGTGGTCGACGTGCGAGCCCGTCGTGCCGAGTCGCATCAGCTGGTCGCTGTTCTGCGTGCCGGCGTCGACGACGAGCCCCGAGACGTTCACCCCGGCGACGTCGGCCGTGGTCAGCACCGCGTCGCCGCTGGTCGGGACGAGCGTCGGGAACCCGATGCCCGTGACGACGGTGTCGGCCCGCGCGACCTCGATGGCCTGGTCGAGCGGGTATGTGCCCGGCGTGAAGAACAGGTTCAGGCCCTGCGCCAGGGCACCGTTGATCGTCGCGGCCGAGTCGCCCGGGTGCGCGACGAAGAAGTCGCGCATCGGCAGGTCGGTGCCGGGGGTGCCCGGCCAGGTGACCCCGGCCGAGTCCCGCTGCAGCGCGGGGACGAACACGTGGTAGTCCCCCGCGTCGTCGAGGTAGAGGTACGGCTTCTCGCGCGTCACCGGCGTCGTGGCGAGGGTCGTGTAGCTCTTCGAGAAGTCGTTCGCGGGCGCGCCCTGCACGCCCGAGAAGGTCATGTTCCAGTTGCCGCCCTGCCACGAACCGAGGGTCGAGTCGCGCGTGTACCACTGCTGCTGCGACCCCGAGCTGACGGTGCCGTCGACCTTGCTGTCGGCGATGTAGCCGCCCGACGAGTAGCCCTGTCCGCCGTCCTGGTTCGACGGCCCCATCGTCAGGTCGCCCCTGATGTGGACGCGACGCATGGGTGCGGCCTGAGACACGGCCCAGCGGTCGACGCCCGACTCCGGCTCGACGGCGAGGTTCTCGACCGACCGCCAGAAGTTCTGGGTGGCGTTCTTCTCGTCGCCGGCGTTCCACCCGGAGTCGACGTTGACCGCGCCCCGGATCGTGACGTCGTCGGGGTCCTTGCCGAGCCCCTGCAGCGCCGTGTAGAAGCCCAGGTTCGCGAAGACCCGGCCGTAGGTGCCGGGCTCGAACAGGAAGGCGTGGCGCTGGCCGCCGAACTGCGCCGTCGGGTTGCGCAGCTGCGCGTCGAAGGCCGCGTCGATGTCGGCCTGGATCGCCGAGGCCGGCACGCTCGGGTCGTACACGGTCACGTTCGGGCCGAAGTCCGGCCGGTCGCTGGTGGTCACGGTCGGTGCCGACTGCGCGGCGAGCGCGGGCACCACCGCCCCCACGACGCTCGCGGCGACCCCCGCCGCGATCAGAGTCCTCATCCGTCTGTGCATGATCTTCTCGTCTCCGGTGGCGTCTTTGCCACCCGATCCGGACGCTACGCCCGCCTCCACGACGAAACAAGACCCTCCTGTCCAGTACGCGAACGGGGGGGGGTGCGGGAAAAGTGCGGAGACTGCAGGAGGCGCGGTGCCGGTCGCGCCGGCACCGCGCCTCCTCGGGTCCTGCGGGTCAGAGCACCTGGTCGAGGAAGGTCTTCAGCCGGTCGGTGCGCGGGTGGTCGAAGAGCTGGGCCGGCGGCCCGGCCTCGACGACGACGCCGCGGTCCATGAAGACGACCTGGTCGGCGGCCTCGCGGGCGAAGCCCATCTCGTGGGTGACCACGACCATGGTCATGCCCGCGCCGGCCAGCCCCTTCATCAGGGCGAGCACGCCCTTGACCAGCTCGGGGTCGAGGGCCGAGGTGGACTCGTCGAAGAGCATGACCTCGGGTCCGAGCGCCAGGGCCCGGGCGATGGCGACGCGCTGCTTCTGGCCTCCCGAGAGGGACGCGGGCCGCACGTCGGCCTTCTCGGCGAGCCCGACCTCGGTGAGGCGCTCGAGCGCGACCCGTCGGGCCTCGGCCGCCGACGCCCGACGCACCCGGCGCAGCGGCAGCACGATGTTGTCGAGCACCGTCCGGTGCGGGAACAGGTTGAAGTGCTGGAACACCATGCCGACCCGACGACGCAGCGCGTCCTCGGAGCCGTGCAGCACGTCCGTCCCGTCGAGCAGCACCTCGCCGCCCGAGGGCTCCTCGAGGCGGTTGATGCAGCGCAGCACCGTCGACTTGCCCGACCCCGAGGGGCCGATGATGCAGGTCGTCGTGCCGGCGGGCACCACGAGGTCGATGCCGTGCAGCACCCGGGTGGCGCCGAAGTCCTTGGTCAGGCCCCGGATCTCGAGGTCGCCGGCGGTCTGGACCGCGGGCACGGCAGGAGGCGCGGTGAGGGCGGTCATCGAGGGGCTCCAGACGTGGCGGGGGCGAGGGGTTCGGCGGTGGGGGCGGGTGCGGCCGAGGCGGTGGGGGCGGCCGTCGCGACCGCTCCCGCCGACGTCGGCGGGGCGGCCGGGGGGACCGTGCCCGACGGGCGCCGCCCGACGGGCGCCGCCCGAACGAGCGGCCCTCGCGCAGCCGACGGTCGATGACGTTGACCAGGTGCGTCAACGGCACCGTGATGATCAGGTAGAACACGCCCGCCAGCACGAGCGGCGAGAGGTTGCCGTTGGTGATGGCCGCGTCCTGCCCGATGCGGAACAGCTCGCGCTGCGACGTGATCAGGCCGAGGAAGTACACGAGCGACGAGTCCTTGACGATCGCGATGAACTGGTTCACCAGCGACGGGAGCACCTGGCGGATGCCCTGCGGGATCACGACGAGCCGCATCGAGTCGCCGTGGCTCATGCCGAGCGCCCGGGACGCCTCGAGCTGACCACGGTCGACGGCGAGGATGCCGGCCCGGAAGATCTCGCCGATGTAGGCGCTGGCGATCAGGCTGAGGGCGAGGATGCCCAGCGGGTACGGGTTCCCCCGCGTGAACAGGTTGAACAGCGGGGACAGGCCCGTGCCGATCAGCAGGATCGTGAGGATGGCCGGGAGGCCGCGGAACACGTCGGTGTAGATGCGGCTGAGCACGCGCGGCAGGCGATGGCGGCTCGTGCCCATCACCGCGAGCAGCAGCCCGACCACGATGCCGATCGCCGTGGCGCAGAGGGCCAGCAGCAGCGTGTTCCACACCCCGTAGGCGAGCATGTCGGGCAGCGTGCGCAGCATCGCCTCACCGTCGAAGAAGCTGCGGCCGATGTTGGCCAGCGCGTCGGAGAAGTTCACGGTCGCCCCCTGCTCACTCGCTCGGCTGGAACTCGTCGGGCACGGGCTGGTCCGGGAAGAACTCCTGGTCGATCTCGAGCCAGGTGCCGTCGGCGACGATGTCGGCGACGGCCCCGTCCACGGCCGTCTTCAGTGCGTCGTTGCCCTTCGCGATCGGGAAGCCCACCGGGAACTCGGGCACGGCGACGTTGATCGCGATGGTCTGCGAGCCGTTCGACGCCGCCGCGTACTCCTCGGCCACGGGGAAGTCGAGGAAGTGCGCGTCGATGGTGCCCGAGCCCAGCGCGGCGACGGCGCTGTTGTTGTCGGGGAAGCGCACGAGCTCGGCACCGGTGAAGTTCTCCTGCGCGTAGCTGTCCTGGATCGTGCCCTGGACGATGCCGAGGCGCTTGCCGTCGAGCGAGGACTCGTCGTCGGTGATGCCCGAGCCGTCGGCGGCCAGGACCGAGATGTACCCGATGAAGTAGTGGTCGCTGAAGTCGACCGTCTTCTCGCGTTCTTCGGTGTCGCTGATGGACGCGGCCGCCATGTCGAGCTGCCCGTTGGCGACGGCGGGCAGCAGGGCCGAGAACTCCTGCGTGACGAACTCGGTCTTCAGCCCGAGGCGCTTCGCGACCTCCTTCGCCATCTCGACGTCGAAGCCCTGCAGCTCGCCGTCCTCGGTGTACGCGTACGGCTTGGTGTCGCCGGTCGTGCCGACCCGCAACGTGCCGGCCGAGACGGTGCCCAGCTCGTTCGAGGCGCCGGCTTCGGCGCCGCCCGACGAGCAGGCGGTCAGGGCGAGGCCGAGGGCGGCGACCGCGGCGAGGGCGGCCGTGAGGCGGGTGGTCGTTCGTCTGGTCATGGTTCTCTCCTGTCAGGGCGGTGCAAGGGGAGTGCGGGGTGGGTTCGGGAGGCGCGGGTCGGGTCGATCAGGACGGCACGGCCAGGCGGTCGACCGTGTCGGTGGCGGCCGCAGCCGTGTGGTCGTCCTCGTCGAGCCAGGACGTGCCGTCGTAGCCGCGGTCGGGGCTCATGAAGTCGATGTCGGTGAACGGTTCCTCGTCGACGGCCAGCTGCGCGAGCAGCTCCCCGATCGCGGGGGCGTGCTTGAAGCCGTGGCCGCTGTCGCCGCCGGCGACCACGACGCGGGGGTCGCCGCCGGGGTGGCCGATGACGAACTGCCGGTCGGGCGAGTTCGTCACCATGCAGGCGATCGCCTTGGCGGGGGTCGGGTCGAGCCCCGGGAAGGCCCGGGCCACGGCTGCCGAGAGCATGCCGTAGTCCGCCGCGGGGTGGATGTACCGGTCCACGGTGTCGGCCTCGGCGTCCTCGAAGGCACCGCCCGAGTCCTCGAGGCCGATCTTGACGGCGTAGCCGTCACCGTCGCCCCGGTCGGCGCCGTGGCCCCAGAGGGTGGTGCCGTCGGGCAGCTGGCGGATGAACACCGGGAAGGCCGCGAGGTCGAAGTCGCCGCCCGGTGCCGTCGCCTCGGGGGTCGTGCCCTCGAACCAGAAGAGCGGGGTGCGGCGGGCGACGAGGGGATGGTCGACGAACTGCGGGGTCCAGGCACCGAGCGTCACGACCACGCGGGCGGCCCGCAGCACGCGTCCCCCGGCCGTGACCTCGACTCCCCCGTCGACGGGGTCGATCGCCGTCACCCGGGTGTCGGTCAGCACGGTCGCGCCGAGCGACCGGGCCACCTCGACGGCGGCCCGCACGCCCTTCTCGGGGTAGCTGATGCCGGCGGCGGGGTCCCACACGCCGATGTCGTCGGGGCCGAAGCCGGCGTACTGCGGGAACCGCGCGACGAGTTCGTCGTGCTCGAAGACCGTCGACTCGAGCCCGGCCTCGTGGACGGCACGCAGGGTGCCGGCGACGACGTGGCCGTCGCGGGGGCCGACCATGACGCCGCCGGTCTGACGCAGGAGGGTCTGACCGGTGCGCTCGCCGAGGTCGTACCAGAGGTCGCGGGCGCGGGTCGCGATCGGGGCGAGCCCCGGGTGCTCCATGCAGGCGATGCGGAACAGCCGGGTCGCGCCGTGGGTCGAGCCCATCGGGTGGCCGATGCCGAAGCGCTCGACGCCGATCACGCGCCGTCCCCGCTCGGCGAGTCGCCAGAGCGCCTGTGCCCCCCAGGCGCCGAGCCCGACGACGATGACGTCGGCGTCGAGGGACGGGTCGGTGGGTCCAGGTACCGAGGAGGCGGTGGTGGCGTCGTTCATGGCCCCTGTCTATTGCGTCGGCACTTGCGCCCTCAAATACCAAAAAGGGATGATCTGATACGCGCTGCATATGAGGCGCGACCGACGAGAGGCCCGTCATGGAGATCCGAGAGCTCACCTACTTCATGGCGGTCGCTGACGACCTGTCCTTCACGAAGGCCGCCGCACGGTTGCAGATGAGCCAGCCGCCGCTCAGCCAGGCCATCTCACGACTCGAGGCGAAGCTCGGCACGCGGTTGTTCGAGCGACAGGCGCGGACGGCCCCCCGACTGACCCCCGCGGGTGAACTGCTGAAGCGCGAAGGCAAGCGCATCCTGCACCAGATCGAGCAGACCGAGTCGCTGCTCGACTCGGTCGTGGCCGACGTCCAACCGCTGCGGGTGGGCAGCATCAGCTCGGTGCTCGCCGGCCTGCTGCCGACCGTGGTGCGGGCGTTCTCCGCGTCGCACCCGGGTGCCCGGGTGCTCGTCGAGGAGAGCGAGGAGCAGGCGATCCTGTCCGACCTCGTGCGGGGGTCGGTCGACCTGGGGTTCACGCGCGTCCGGTCGATCGACGACCGGTTCGAGGTCGAGCAGCTGGCTCTCGAGCCGCTGGTCGTGGCCCTGCCCGACACCCACCGCCTGGCAGGCGAGACCTCGGTGCCGCTCGGCGAACTGGCCGAGGACGACTTCATCATGTTCAACCGCGAGGACGCACCCCAGGCCTACGACCGCATCGTCATGTCGTGCGTCCGCGCCGGGTTCAACCCCCGCATCCCCATCCACGCGGTCAACGACCTCTCGATGCTGAGCACGGTCGCCTGCGGCCTCGGCGTCTCGCTCATGCCCTACCTCTCGTCGTACATCCCGATCCCCGGCGTCCGCTTCGTCACGATCGCCGAGGACTGGGCGCGGACGGCCCTCTCGATGCTCTGGCTCTCCGGCCGGCCGAACCCCATGACGACGGCCTTCACGGCGCAGATCCGGACCGAGCTCACCGTCATGCGCGACCGCGACCTGCGGGCCGGGCGCATCACCCTCGAGTTGATCGGCGGTTGAACCGACGACGCGAGCACGACTCGGGGCACGTCGCGTCCCGTGTCAAGCCCGGTGCGCATCCTCTCCGGGCCGGAGAGGATGGAGCATCTCCTGCCAGTGCTTCAGGGGCGGCACGGTCTCGTCACACGGCCGTGTCGGCGGAGACCGATGCGACGATCGTCGCGTCGCGGGGCCGCGACCCGCCCTAGGGGTCGCGGCCCCTCACAGGCCTGCGGCCTAGTGTGACGACCAGTGCGCGCCCCGGCCGACCATCGTGTCTCCAGACCTCGGACACGACGAGACCGGGCGGACACCCCCCACCAAGAGATCAGAGGTCCATCCCATGCCCGTGACGACGCTGTACACACGTCAACAAGCCATCCGCCTGTCGCCCGAGAGCGACGTCGACGCCCTGAAGGGTCGGATCGTCGCCGCATCCGGCGGAGCGCCAGCATTCGTCGACGTCGAGACCGCGTCGGGCAGTCATGTGTCCGTCCTGGTCACCACCCGGACCGAGATCTGGTTCGAGACGGACGACCGTGTCGACGATCCGTCGGCAGCCTCCGTCGCGGAGCTCCCCGACTTCGACTACTACGCCGCCGAGTCGGCGTAGTCGTCCGGCTCTCGCCGGATCTCGGCCAGGCTGAGCTGCGACGACGCGGTGATCAGCACCTCGACGGCCTTCAGCGTGCCGGCCCCCTCGTTGACGGTCAGCCAGAACGGCTCGCCGCCGGTCGCGGTGGCCAGGACGCGGGCCTTGAGGTCCTCGAGCGACGTGTTCGACAAGGTGTAGGCATGACCGTCGTAGACGATGTCGATGCGGTTCATCAGATGGCCTTGTTGATGGGTACGGAGGGCTCGGGCACGATGTGGAGACCCGAGTTGGTGTTGGCACTGACCTCGAGAGCGTGGATCCATGCAGGGTTGATCGCCGGGCTGCGCGAGCCGTAGTACTTGTACACCAGCGGGATGGTCGGGTGCAGCCAGATGCTCGTGCGGCCGTCCCCGACCTGTTGGTCGTCCTTCCACGAGAAGTAGAACGACTCACCGCGACGCATCTTCATGCCGATGACGATCTGGAGATGGGCGAGGGTGCGGTCGTCGAAATCGATGGTCAACGAGCGGTCGTAAGCGAGTTTTCCCATGTCTGGCCTTCTGCGAGATCGGAGCGACCAGGGCCCAGACGGCCGCTCGACGCACTGGTCGTTGGACGACCGATGCGACCAGACGCTACACGACATCTGTCCCCCGACACCGAACCTTCTACCCCGATAATCCCCAATCTCACAGAACTGACGACAGGTCAACCCTCTTCACCAGAACGGGGGGGTCTTCATAGATTGGAGGCCGATCCCCGGGCCAGCGGAGGTCGGTCACCCCGGGAGGAAGGTCGGTCATGAGCACCTACGAAACCAATCCGTTCGCTCGACCCGCGGTGATCCACACGTACCCCAAACCCGGCATCTCTCGAGCACACCGCGTGAGCATCGGCCTGACCGGCATCGACCGGAGCAGCAGTGCGTACCGACTGCCCGCCTACGAGGACTTCTTCCTGCCCCGTCCCGCCCACGACGGCAGGTCCTCGCGAGGGAGCACCCGGTGAAGCACATGACCTTCGCCGACAAGTCGTTCTTGCTCGGCGACGAGACCGCCGTCACGGTCCTCGAGTACGCCGCCGCGTTGGCCCACCACCACGACGCGGACGACGTCGAACTCGCGGCGATCAGCTCGGACGGGGACGAGGTGCGAGCCATCCTGTTGCTCGGCGGGGGTGCACCGCTGATGGCCGAGAGCGCCCACACCGAGTTGCCCGAGCCCGACAACGCCGATGCGCTCGCCTACATGAAGCGGCGCCTCGACGCGTTGCGGCACGCACCGTCGGCCAACCCTCTCGACACGGAGGCGCACGTCGACAGCGCGTACTGCCAACCCGACCTCACCCAGAGTTGATCGAGACGGGTCGACGCGCCTCCGCCCTGGTCGCCCGCGACGACCCGAGATTCCCTGAGCTCGACGAGACTCATCCAGAGAACCGGGCGGTGACCATGACGACATTCGACGACGCGGTCGAGGCGATGAGTCGTGCGCCGATCGGTGATTCGTTGTCACGGCCCTTCCTCGACCTCTTCCCCGTCTCCGGGGTCTCGATCGCCACCGTGGGCCCCGTCCTCGGCAGCGAGACCCTGACGGCGACGGACGACACCGCCCTGCGGCTCGACGAGCTGCAGTTCGACCTCGGCGAGGGCCCGTGCTGGGACGCCATGCGCACCGGCAGCCCGGTGCTGGTGTCCGACGCGCGCGCGTCGTCCAGTGCCGTCTGGCCCACGTTCGGCCCCGCGATCGTCGACCTCGACGTCCAGGCCATGTTCGTGTTCCCCGTCCGGGTGGGCCCCCTGCAACTGGGTGCCATCGACCTGTACAGCGACCGGCCGGACGAGATGCCGGGCGAGGCCGTGGTGCGGGCCCAGATCCTGGCCCGAGCCGTCAGTCGCGCCGTCCTCCGCCACACGCTCGAACGGGAGCGACGCGACAACAACCTCGAAGTCGAGCCCGTCGGGGCGCACTCGCGCCGCATCGTGCACCAGGCCACCGGACGCATCCTCGTCCAGGCCCGGGTGTCGGCCGACGATGCGCACCTCCTCTTGCAGGGCTAGGCGTTCTCGACCGGGGCCCGCGTGATCGACGTGGCCACCGACATCCTCCGTGGGCGGTTGACGTTCTCGGCCTCAGAACACGGAATCGAGGAACACCGCAATGAGTAACACCGACCGGGAGACCCATCTCGTCGACGTCTTCACCACCCTGGCCGACACCCTCGTCGCCGACTACGACGTCGTCGAACTGCTGCAGACCCTGGTCGACACCACGGTCGACCTGTTCGACGTGAGCGCCGCGGGCATCCTGCTGGCCGAGGCCGACGGGGCGCTCGACGTCGTGGCCTCGACCAGCGAGGCGTCGTACCTGATCGAGGTCATGCAGCTGGACTCCGAAGAGGGCCCCTGCTTCGACTGCTACGTCACCGGCGCCTCCGTCAGCGTGCCCGACCTCGGCACCGTGCCCGACCGGTGGCTGCCGTTCGCCCGGGCCGCGTCCGAGCACGGCTTCGCCTCGGTGTTCGCGATCCCCCTCCGACTCAGGGCCGAGACGATCGGCACGCTCAACCTCCTGCGTCGAGAGACCGGCGATCTGAACCCCCGTGACATCCGCGCCGCTCAGGCGCTGGCGGACGTCGCCACGATCGGCATCCTGCACGAGCGCACGGTGCGCGAGGGGGACGTCGTGCAGCGACAGTTGCAGACCGCCCTCGGCACGCGCGTCGTCATCGAGCAGGCCAAGGGCGTCGTGTCCGAGACCCGCCGCGTCAGCACCGACGCCGCCTTCGACGTACTCCGGCGCCATGCTCGTGACCACAACGCCCGCCTGGCCGACGTCGCCCGGGACGTCGTCGAGCGCCGCCTCGAACTCTGACCTCCAACGCGAACCGCGCCATGGCCGCCGGACCTGCTCAAGCGATGACGACCAACTTTGTCCAGCCCCTTCTCAGGGGGCGACGTGACTGCGAGTCTGTTCACCGAGCCCGTCGCGGGCCGGCCTGAACCCGGCTCGCGAGGGGTGGCCGATCGGTTCCCGAAGACCATCGGCCCGTGAGTGCCCTCCAACGATCACCCGTTTCGACGGAGGGCACTCACCATCAGACCGAGGCCGCCGCCCGCGCGACGTAGCCCTCGACGAGCCGCTCGCTGGCGGCCTCCGTGTCGGGCACCGTGGCGCGCTCGACCGTGAGCCGGGCCCAGTCGTCGCCCAGCACGAGGTCGGTGACGCACTCCGTCGCCGAGCAGGACCGGTACGCCCGGTCACCGTCCGCGAGCCCGGGCACGGTCACGGCCGTGTCAGGGTCGAGCAGACCGAACTCGATGCGCTGATGGAGGGCCCAGGCGCCTCCGGCCAGGACGCTCTCGCTGCTGTAGGGCGTCGTGTCGTCGAGGATCGAGCACGACGTGGCGACCGCCCGACTCCAGGCCGCGGCGTAGACCGACCAACCACCGCCCGGGGTCAACACGAACAGGTCGTCGCCCGCACCCATGGCCTCGCGCTCGAGCGCGGCGTCGGCCACACAGGACCAGGGCCGGGCCGGGCCGCCGAGCGGCCAGGGGTCGTCCACCACGTCGGCCGAGGAGACGACCTCGGTCACCTCGGCGACGACCGGTGCGAAGCGCTGCTCGGACGTGGCCTCGACGGACGGCGCGAACTCCGTCGCGATGATCGACACCCAGCTGTCGCCGACCAGCTGGTCGAAGGTGCAGCCCCGGAAGGTCTCGTCGCCGAAGCACCGGCCGTCGGGGTCGTCGCCGTAGATCTCGACGAACCGCGGCCACGTGTCACCGGCGTGCGGGAGAACCTGCACGAGCAGGCCGCTGTAGCCGCCGCCCCCGGTCGGGTTGTTCTTGCCGTCCGACGACCCTCCGTCGTTCCACGTGCACGAGAGCCCTCCTTCTTGGGCGATCGCGTAGTCCGAGGGCCTGACGGAGTCGCGGTCGTAGTAGTCCCGCGGAGTCCATGACGCGTCGAAGGCACCGGCGGTCTCGGCGGACAACAGACCTGCGCAGTCCACCCCGAGTTCGGTGACCGGCGAGTCGGCGACCGGTGTCGGCGTCGCCGTCGCCGTCGGCCCGGAGGCCACCGGCGTCGACGGCTCCGAGTCGTCACCGCCCGCACCGCCACTCGTGCACGCCACCAGCAGCATCGTCGTCGCGAGCGTCCACGCGAACGCCGCCCCGACCCGTTTCGTCGTCGTCCCCATGCCCCGACGCTACCGAGCAGAGGAGGCGCGGGCCGTCTCGATCGCGCAACGGTCGTACCCGGTCGCCGCGGGACGGGGGACAACGGCATCACGGTCTCGTCACGACGAGGCCCGCAGCCGACTCCGCCCGTCGACCGGCCCGACCGTGCTGTCTACAGTCGACCGACCGTGCTCACCCGACGCGCGGCACCACTCGTCCCGGGGGAACCATGTCCACATCACGCCGCCTCGGCGCCGCCACCGCCCTGCCCGCCGTCGCCTTGGCCGCGGCCCTCGTCCTCACGCCCGCCACGGCCTTCGCCGCCGAGGGCGACCCCGTGTCGACCGACGCCCCGGCCGGCACCTCCACGCCGACCGACTCGACGTCGGCCGACTCGACGAGCGCCACCGCCGTGACCGTCCCGGGCGAGGCCTCACCGGCGGTGCCCGACCAGGCCGGACCCGACGCCCCGGCCGTCACCCCCACGACACCCGCGAGCGACGCCACCGACACCAGCGGATCGTCGGAGGAGGCGACCGACGCGGTCGCAGCGGAGGTCGACGCGCCGGTCGAGACCTCGGCCTCGACCCAGGAGGTCGCTCCGGCGGGGGCCGCGGCCGACGTGGTGGCCGACGACCTCTTCGTCCTCATCCCCGTCACCGCCGCGCACCCGGGCCAGGCCTTCCCGGTCGTCGCCCAGGGCTTCACGCCCGGTGACGTCGTGGACGTCACGGTGTCGGGCGACGGCGTGCCCGCCGATGCCGACTACGTCTCGTTCGACGACTCCCCCGTCTTCGACGAGGACGGATCGACGGTGTTCTGGGTGGAGCTGCCGGCGACCTTCGCCGTCGGGGGCGTCGTCACGGTCACGGTCACGGACGGCAGCGGCCTCTCGACCTCGTCCGACGTGCCGGTGACGGCCTCCGCCCCCGCCCCCGCGCTCGTCGCACCGGTCGGCGCGACGGCCGGTGTCGTCACCGTGAACGGCCAGAACGGCATCCCCGGCGGCTACGCCCTCGTCGAGGTCTACGACGCCGACGATCTGGTCACCGATCTGCCCGACCCGTCGACCGATGCGCCGTCGCCGGACGCCGACCCGACGACTGAGCCCGACCCGACGACTGAGCTCGACCCGACGTCCGACGCCGAGCCCACCGGCGACGAGATCGCCTTCGAGATCCAGGTCGACGTCGACCCCGTCCCCTACGAGGTCTCGGGCTCCGCGACGGCCGTGGTGCCCGTGGACGCGGACGGACGCTTCGCGGCCCGCTTCGTCCTGCCCGCCGGCGACTTCGCGACGGACGCCTACACCTTCGACGCCGACTTCACGACGGAGAGCGACTTCTCGGAGGCCGTCGTCTTCTCGGTCGCCCCGGCCGTCGTCGTGCCCGCCGTCACGACCCCGGGCACCGTCGCTCCGACCGCACTGCCGGCACGTCACGTCGCCGCCGTGACGGCGACCCGCGCGACGTCGCTCGCCTACACGGGGTCGGAGCCGTCGGGCGCGCTGACCTGGGCCCTCGGTGCCGTCCTCGCCGGGGCCGGTGCGCTCGTCGTCGGCCGCCTGCGCCTGCGTCGCCGCTGAGTCGAACCCGGCGGGCCCCTCAGGCCGCCACGATGTACACAGCCCGCCACGAGATCTCGTGGCGGGCTGTGTACATCGTGGCGGCGTGCGGCGGGGCGCAGCGCGGCGCCGCCGCGGCCACCCGTCAGGGCGCGGGCTCACCCGGGGCCGGGCGGGTCGCGGACGACCTGCTCGGCTGCGGCCTTGTCCAGCGTCCCCGGGAAGGTGAACCGCCCGAACTTCCCGGTGGGGTCGTGCGGGCTCACCGGGCGGGCGATCGAGGAGGCGCGGATCACCTCGATCAGCAGGTCGCGTCGGGCGTCGTCGAGCGCGGGCGTCGACGGCTCCCTGAGCAGCACGGACGCCGTCGGCCCCCGACGTCGGCCGATCTTCAGCAGCAGACCGGCCTGGTCGCCGTCGCTCAGCCCCACGAGCTCGGCCCGTTCGATCTGGTCGAACGGCACGACGCGATGGCGGATGCGCAGTCGACGCCCCTCGAGGTCGATCGCGAAGGGGGTGTTGAGCCACAGCACGACGTTCCACCCGACCGCGGCGGCGGTCGCCCAGAACACGAACGAGATCGGCACGGCGATCGGGCCGAACAGATCGACCAGCGACTCGCCCCCTCGAGAGAAGAAGGCACCGGCCGTCCCGAGGATCACGCTCGCCGGCAGGAAGACCCGCATCGCCCGCACCAGCACCCGCTGCTTCGGCTCGTCGTCGAACACGATCCAGGTCTCGTCGGACATGCCGTCACCGTACCGGTCCGTGCCCCCGAGGCGTCGGCGACGACCCCGCCGCTCCCCTGGTGTAGACAATTCCTCATGGACAAGGCCGTACCCGACCCGCCTCGCCACCGTTCCGAGCAGAAACTGCGGGCCGCTCAGGCCTGGATGGTGAGCCTGTACGCGTTCCTGACCCTCCTGTTCGTCGCCCAGCTCACCTGGCGGGCGCAGTCCGAGGGCCGGGACGGCTCGTGGTTCGTCATGCTCGTCGGCACCGTCCTCTTCGCCGCCGCCGTCGTGGTGCTCGCCCTGCGCACCCTCGCCCTCTCGTCGTGGCGACGCCTCCCCGTGGACCCCGGCGAGCGCCTCCTCTGGGGCACCTTCGCCGAGCGCGTCCTGCCCACCGGAGGCGCGGCCTACCCCGGTCGCTTCGCCCTGTCGACGACGCGGTTGCGCTACGTGCCCGACCCGGTCTCGCGCCTCCGGGGGGTGACGGCCGAGGAGTGGCCCGTCGCCGCGCTGCACGACGTCCGTGTCACTCCGGTGGACGAACGCCGTCGGCGCCGTGGCGGCCGCTGGGTGATGGTCGACGCCGAGGGCGGCGCCCCGATCACCCTCATGTCGAACGAGTCCCACCTGGTCGCCGACGAGCTCTTCGAGGCGTTGGAGGTCGCCGCGCCGGCGACCCGCGACTAGGCGAGCCGCGCCTCCAGGCCGGCCCGCACGTCGGGCCACTCGGCGCGGACGATCGAGAAGTAGGCCGTGTCGCCCAGGGTGCCGTCGGCGGCGACGCGGTGCGAACGCAGCACCCCCTCGGGGACGGCGCCCAGCCGCCGGATCGCTGCCGCGCTCCGCAGGTTGCGGGCGTCGCAGCGCAGCGCGACCCGGTTCAGGCCGAGGGCGTCGAACGCGTGCGTGAGCAGCAGCAGCTTGGTGGCGGGGTTCGTCCGTCCTCCCCAGAAGGGGCGGCCGTACCAGGTGCTGCCGATCTCGACCCGCCCCTGCGCCGGCACGAGGTCGTAGAGGGTCGTCGTGCCCCGCACCTGGCCGTCGTCCTCGCCGCGCACCGTGAACGCGAGGGTCGTCGGGTTCGCGAGTTGCGCCTCCACGTGCTCGGCGTACGCCGCGACGCTCGCCGGACGCGGCGTCACCATGCCCGCCCAGAGCCCGTCGTCGGTCAGCGGCCAGAGCGCGGCAGCATCCTCGACGGCGAGCGGATCGAGCCGCACGCCGTGCCCCATCAGCGCGACGTCGTGGATCATCGGTCCTCACCTGACGTGCTCATGCGCACGATCCTAGGGACCGTGGACGAGGAGGCGCGGCGCCGGCCACGGCCACCGGTCACGACGCCCCGCGCGCATCCGCTACGGTGATCGATCACAGCCCACGAACTGGGGGCCGCGGCACGACCCCACCGTGCCGCACCATCGTCTGACGCGTCCGACCCGACGGGCCCGCCCGAGGAGACACCCATGAGCACCCACAGCACCCCCACTCGCCTGCGCGAGGACGACGTCGACGGCGTCGTCTGGGACGCCGCCCAGGAGGCGCGACTCGCGTCCGCCCCCGCCCGCACCTCGACCGCGGCCGCGGCCCTGCCCGCCCAAGGCCCCGCCGCCGTCTGACCCGGCGCCTGCGCGATCCGACCGGCTACGGGCGGTCGGCGTCGTCCCGCTCGTCGACCCCGTCGAGTGGCGCGACCGGAGCCCCGGTCGCCACCGCACCGGCGGTCGCCACCTCGGACGCCGTCCCGGCACCGCGCCTCCCGGCCCGCCCGGCGCCACGACCGTGCGCGGCGCGCTCGGCGGCCTCGAGCTGCTCGGCCTCGTCGCCCGACAGCGCCTCGCCGCGGGACACCATGCCGGCCACGTCGGAGAGTCTGATCTGCGGCAGGAAGAGCGACAGCACGAACGCCACGGCGATGAACGGGATCAGGTAGGCGAAGACCGGCGCCAGCGAGTCGGCGTAGGCCTCGACGACGAGACGACGGATCTGCTCCGGCAGCTGGTTCAGCGTCGCGGGGTCGAGGGTCGCCGTGGCCTGCGAGGCGTCACCGGCCGAGGCCCCGGCGCCCGTGAAGACGTCCGTCAGGTTCGATGTGAGCCGGCTCGTGAACAACGCACCGAAGATCGCGACGCCGAGCGCGGCGCCCACCTCGCGGAAGTAGTTGTTCGTGCTGGTCGCCGTGCCCACGTTCTGGGCGTCGACCGAGTTCTGCACCACGAGTACGACGACCTGCATGATCAGGCCGAGGCCCGCACCGAAGAGGAAGAGGAACACGCAGATCAGCCAGAGCGGGGTGTCGGCGGTCAGGGTCGTGAACAGCGCCATGGCGATGCCGGTCAGGATCGTGCCGACCACCGGGAACACCTTGTACTTGCCGGTGCGGGTGATCAGGTTGCCCGACAGGATCGACGTGCCGATCAGGCCGACCATCATCGGCAGCAGCAGCAGGCCCGAGACGGCCGCGGACGCGCCCGACGACATCTGCAGGAAGGTCGGCACGAACGCGATGGCCGAGAACATGCCGATGCCGAGCACGAAACCGACGGCGGTCGCGAGCACGAACACCTTGTTGCGGAAGAACGACAGCGGGATGATCGGGTCGTCGGCACGCGACTCGACGAGCACGAACAGCGACGCCGCCACCACGACCCCGGCGCCCCAGAGCCAGGTCTCGGGCGCACCCCAGCCGTGGTCGTCCTGACCGCCGAACTCGGTGAAGAAGATCAGGCAGGTGGTCGCCGCCGACAGCAGCACCACGCCGAGCACGTCGATGCGCTTGGTGGCCTTCTTGCTCGGCAGCGTCAGGGCGGCCCAGGTGATGGCGAACGCCGCGATGCCGACGGGGATGTTGATGTAGAACGCCCACTGCCAGGTGAGGTGGTCGACGAAGAAGCCACCGAGCAGGGGTCCGCCGATGGCCGACAGGCCGAAGACCGCGCCGAGCGGGCCGAGGTACTTGCCGCGCTCCGAGGCGGGCACGATGTCGGCGATGATCGCCTGCGAGAGGATCATCAGACCGCCGCCGCCGAGGCCCTGGATCGCGCGGAACACCACGAACATCCAGAAGTCGGTGGCGAAGGCGCAGCCGATGCTCGCGAGGGTGAAGATCGCGATCGCCACGAGGAACAGGTTGCGACGGCCGAGGACGTCGCCGAACTTGCCGTAGATCGGCATGACGATCGTCGTGGCGAGCAGGTACGCCGTGGTGATCCAGGCCTGGTGCTCGACGCCGCCGAGCTCGCCGACGATGGTCGGCATGGCCGTCGACACGATCGTCTGGTCGAGGCTCGACAGCAGCATGCCCGAGATGAGGGCGCCGAAGATGATCCAGATGCGTCTCTTCGTCAAGAGGAAGGGCGCGTCGGCCTTCGCTGCGGTGGTGGTCGTCATGGCTGGGTCACAGCGCCTTTCGGTCGTGGTCGGCAGGGTGGGTCGGGGCGGGCGGGGAGGCGGGGCCACGAGGCGCGGCGGCGGCGAAGAGCTCGCGGGCGATCACGAGCTGGTCGGCGAGGACGGCGTCGAAGCGCTCGTCGTCCCGCCCCTCGGCGGAGAAGAACCGTTCGAAGGCCCGCTGGACGAGCCCGGCGAGCAGGGTCACCGCGACGTCGATGCGGGGATCGCCCCCGTCGAGCCCCTCGTGTGCGGCCACGGCCGAGACGACGCGTCGCCGCTGCTCGTCGCCCTGCCGCATCATGGCGCCGAACAGGCGGGGCTCGCGGTCGAGTGCGGCCTTGAAGTGCGCGGCCTGCCCGCGGGTGAGGCCGACGTTCTCGACACGCTCGACGACGAGCGCGCCCAGGTCGTCGAAGACGGTCGACAAGGGCGGGAGGCGCGGGTCGCGTCGCGAGGACGAGTACCCGTCGAGCGCCTCGTCGTCGTCGTCGAGCGCGACGCCGACCACGACGTCGTCCTTCGACGCGAAGTGGTTGAAGAACGTCCGACGCGAGATGCCGACCGAGGCGCAGAGCTCCTCGATCGTGAAGCCGGCGAGTCCGTGCTCGGCCGTCAGGCGCCGGGCGGCAGCGGTCAACTCGACGCGGGTGCGCAGTCGACGCTGGGCCATCTTGCCGGCGGTCGTGGCCATCGCGCGCCTCCTGGTCTCGTCGCTCTCGTGATCGGCGACGTCGCCGGGGGCCTCGCGGCCGAAGACGATGATTGCACTTTCGCGCCAGGAGTGCAATCACGCATCCTGTGAACCCGCCCTCCCACCGGGGCGGCTGGGGGCTACGCGGCAGAACCATCCGCGTCCCCTGAGAACGACGTCGCCGGACGTCAGGTGTTGCCTACGCTGATCGGATGAGTGCACCGAGAGCCCGCCGCGTCTGCCTGTCGGTCGCCGGTTTCGCCCTCGTGGCGATCGGCCTGGCCGTCCTGGCGTTCACCTTCGACTGGGATGCCCCGACGATGCTCGGCCTGCCCGCCGGGCTCGCCGGCTTCTCGCTGATGATCGCCGGCGCGATCGCCGCCGAGGTCGGCTTCCGCGGGGCGGTCAAGGCGCGGAGGCGCGAGGTCGCGGTCCGTCGGCGCTCCCACGTCACCGACCTCGAGCGCACGTCGTAGCGGTCGCGGTCAGACGGTCAGCCACTTGATCGCCGGGTAGAGCACCCGGGCGATCTTGCGGGGGCACGGGAACGACGTCTTCGTGCCGTCTCGTTCGTTGAGCGTGATGACCGGTCGATCCGCGACCGTCGAGTAGTCGACGGTCTCGAGCGAACCGGCAGGGATCTCGTGCGTCGTGGGGCGTCCGGCGGTGTCACGGAGCACGTAGACGAGACGATCGTCGTGCACCTGCATGCCGTGCTGCGCACCGCCTGCCGTCCAGGTCACCGAGAGTCTCACGAGCCGACCCTAGCGGGTCGCCGGGCCGCGGGGGCCGGGGCGTCGCCCACCGGCTTCCGCCGGACCTCCCGACCAGGAGGCGCGGCGTCGGTCGTCCTCACGGAGTCGCGACCCCGAGGGCGTCACCCAGGTCGCGGAAGACCGCCTCGGCGACGGGACGACGGGACGCGGACAGCGCCTCCTGCACGACTCGTCCGTAGAGGATGCCGGCCTCGTCCACGCCGCTCGACCCCTCGGCGGTGAGCGCCAGGACGAAGCTGCGTCGATCGGTCGGGTGCTGGAGCCGGACGACGAGCCCGGCGGCCTCGAGGCGGTCGGCGAGGGCCGTCATGGCACCCGACGAGAGCCCCAGGGCTTCGCCGACCTTCTTCGGCGGAGTGTCGCCGTGCACCGAGAGGTGCACCAGGGCGAGGTAGTCCGTGGCGCCGACGCCCATGCCCTTGGCCAACCGGTCGTTGACGGAGGCGATCCGGGACTGCAGGCGCTGCAGCGCGACGAGTACGGCGGTGACGTCGTCGGTCCGCGGCTCAGGGCGGGTGTCGGCACGGGTGTCGGAACGGGGCGCGACGGTCGTCTGCGCGTCGGGGGCGGGGGTCATCGGGTCTCCGGGAGGAATCGGATCGGGTACGGCGTCCACCTCGGCCCGGGGTTCGGGTCCCGTCCGACGACTGCGCGACACATGTCGCTTATTGAACGAGCAACTCGATCACCAAGTAGTTAGATGATCGTACCATCGGTGGACGGGCCCCGGAAGTCCCCCGGTCACGGGTCGTCCGTCGATGCATCCGGTGCACGATCCGACTCGTGAGGCGAGTAAACTCGCGGCGGACTCGGCGCCAGGGTCCGGCCAACCGGGGTCGACGACGATCCGACGACACGATCGACACCGCAGGAGCAACCCCATGACCGCAGACCCCCGCCCCCACGTCGTCATCGTCGGCGGCGGCTTCGCCGGCATCGCGGCGATGAGGTCCCTCCGAGACGCCGACGTCCGCATCACCCTGATCGACCGCCACGTCTACAACATGTTCCAGCCGCTCATGTACCAGGTCGCCACCGGCGGCCTCAACGCGGGCGACGTCACCTACTTCCTGCGCAGCCTGCGGTCCAAGCAGTCGAACGCCGAGTTCCGCCACGGGCTGCTCACGACGATCCGCGCCGACGAGCGCATCATCACCCTGCGCGACGGCGAGGAGATCGCCTATGACGCCCTGGTCCTCGCCAACGGCGTCAACACCAGCTACTTCGGCACCAAGGGCGCCTACGAGTACGCCTACTCGATGTACTCCCGCTCGCAGGCGCTGCGCATCCGCGACGAGCTCTTCACGCAGCTCGAGAACGCCGCGGCCTCGGTGGGCAGCGGCGAGGTGCGCGTCGTCATCGTCGGTGGCGGTGCCACGGGCGTCGAGATGGCCGGCGCGCTGGCCGAACTGCGCGACCAGGCGTTGAAGGACGCCTACCCCGAGATCGACGCGTCGAGCATCACGATCACCCTCGTGCACCGCAGCGGCGAGTTGCTCAAGCCCTTCTCCCCTCGTCTGCGCAAGTACGCCGCCAAGGTGCTGCGCAAGCGCGGCGTCGACCTGCGGCTCGACACGGGTGTCGAAGAGGTCCGTCCCGACGGCGTCGTCGCCGCGGACGGCGAGTTCATCCCGGCCGAGCTCGTCATCTGGGCCACCGGCGTCGCGGCCCACGCCGAGGTCGCCTCGTGGGGCGTGCCGCAGACCCACGGCGGACGCATCCAGGTCAACGACGACCTCACGGTCAAGGGCTTCGACTGCATCTTCGCCGCGGGTGACATCGCCGCCACCGACGACGCCCTCGCTCAGCTCGCCCAGCCGGCGATCCAGGGCGGCGAGCACATCGGCGAACAGATCGTCCGCCTGCTCGCCGGCAAGAAGCTCGCGCCGTTCAAGTACCACGACAAGGGCACCATGGCCACGGTGGGCACGAACGCCGCCGTGGTGCAGTTGCCCAACGGCTTCACGCTGACCGGCCCCGTCGCCTGGCTGTTGTGGGTGTTCGTCCACATCACGAGCCTGCTCGGGAACGGCAACCGACTCTCGACCCTCACGCACTTCTTCGTGCGCTACCTCTGGGCGCTCCGCAAGCGGGCCATCCCCATCGTGGGCGACGTCCGGCCGGTGCGCCCGAACGGCGACCGGGCGCCCGAGAAGTGGCAGACCGAGAAGGCCGAGTAGCGGCCCGCGCCTCCTGACCCGGACGCCGAGAACCCCGTTCACGAAGACGAACCACGATTGATCGGGGTTCTTCTTCGCGAACGGGGTTCTTCGTTGATCGGCTACGTGCCCGATCGGTCGAGCGGAGGTGTTACTCCGTGGCGGCGGTGATCTTCGCGACGCCGACGAGCATCTCGTCCTGGACGGCATCGGTCTTGAAGGTCTGGTTCAGCAGCGACGCGGCGTC